>JBDKSE010000020.1:0-271518 GCA_039683035.1 Anaerolineaceae bacterium | reverse complement strand
TTCATATAACCCAGCGCGATGCCGCGGGCAATGGGAAAAGCCGTGGAGACACAACCCGCCCCGCAAAAGACCTGGGGATACTCACAGGCGGCATATAGCGAGATCAACCCGCCCATGCTCGAACCCATGACAAAAGTGTTGTCAAAATCAGGCAGGGTCCGGTAATGGCTGTCAACGTACGGTTTGAGCTCCTGCACCTTGAATTTCAGGTAGAGATCCGCAACTGGCGTGCTCCCGAATTCCTTTTCCATTAACTCATACATTTTGTCGCGGCTTTTGGTCTCTTTGAGCTTTTGCGGCATGTACTCAATCACACGCTTCTCTGTGGACCACATGCCCACCACGATCGTGGGGCGGATTTTCTGCTCTTCCATCAAACGGGTGACTGTTTCGTCGATCCCCCAGTCCATGTGGCTGAATTTTGAAGTGGAAGAGTCAAAAAGGTTCTCGCCATCATGCATGTAAAGCACGGCGAATTTTGTACCGGGCTGCGCATCGTACTGCGGCGGAAGCCAGATCTCGACCCGGCGGGGAGTAACAAACTTTGACTCGAAGGGATCGATCCGCTCGATGCGCCCGACCAGTCCAGGAAATGTAAAATCCGTTTTCACGAAACCTCCTTGAGATACCTTTCCAACAGCGCCGGTGTGATCAGGGTATCAGTGGTCGCTTTTTGCGCACAGGTATGGCGCGCTCCGATCTGCCCGCGCAGCACTGCATCTTCGACCGGCAGGCCATTGAATACTCTGGCGGTGAGATAGCCCACGGCCAGGGCATCACCCGCGCCGTTGGTATCGATGATTGGCAAATCGAGATCGACCGCGGGGAAACGCCGGATGATACCTCCGCTGCCCACTGCGCAGCCTTCTGCACCCATCCCGGCGACGATCTCCACGCGGGGATTCTTGTGCCAGAAATGACGCATGATCGGTTCAGGTTCACCGTGGTTGGCTGCGGAAAAGAAGAGATAGTCCGAACTGAGGATGAAATCCTGGCGGTAAGGGTCATCCGGGTCGACTACATCCTGGATATCACAGGCGATAACGGCTCCAGCATTTCTCGTCAGGGGCAGCAGCTCGCGCGCCCAATTGGGGATGTTGAAATGCACCAGCCTCGCCTGCGAGAGGATCAATTTTGCGATGGTCAGCGGCGGGTGCAGGCTCATGTGACCCCTGCCGTCGTAAAAATTCTTGCGCCTGCCGTCCTGGTACATGATGTTGACACTGCGGCTGGTGCCGGCGGGGTCGATGAACATGCCCTCGGTGCCGATGCCCTGCTTAAAGAAGGTTTGGCGAACCCATTGACCGAGTACGTCTTCGCCGTATGAGCCGATAAATGCCGTCCTCAACCCCAATGAAGCATATCCCCAGCTGGCATACCCGCCTGCCTGACCCACATAATCCAGATCCTGGGTGAAATTCGCCTCATGCGAAAAGTCGATATCCTCACCTGGAAGGTAAATGTTGGTGTCGATGCCGGCATTTCCCACCACCACCACGTCGTAGGTCATAAGGACTCCGCGATAAAGGGGGTGGTGACTTCTCCGCGGCTGATGGTGACCGCCTGACCCGCGATGTACACCCGGTCTCCGCTCAGGCGCACCTTCAACGCGCCTCCGCGCCTGGATACCTGCAATGCATTCAGGTGATTTTTTGCCAGTTTCTTCTGCCAGTAGGGTCCCAGCATGCAGTGCGCAGACCCGGTGACCGGGTCTTCATTGACGCCGATCCACGGGGCGAAATACCGCGAGACGAAATCCACCCCGGGCGTTTCTGACCGGGCGGTGATCACAATTCCCCTGCCGGGCAGCTTGCGCAACGCGGCGAAATTCGGCTTGACCCTGCGCACTTCCTCCTCGCTTTCCAATTCGATAAGGACTTTCTCGCCGCTGCGGAGTATCGCCAGCGGGGTCACCCCCAGGGCGTCCAGCGTGGTATCGGTCAAGTCTCCGGGTACAAGTTCATTTGCTGGAAAATCCAGCTCGATCCAACCCTCATTTCCAGCGGCAGTCAACCTGCCGGAAAGTGTGTGAAAGGCAATGGGCTTTCCTTTTTTTGCCAAACCGCTCTCCCAGAGCACGTGGGCGGATGCCAGTGTGGCATGCCCGCATAATTCAACCTCTACCAGGGGCGTGAACCAGCGCAGGGAATATTCATTCTGTTCGCCGTGCAGGAAAGCCGTTTCTGACAAGTTCATTTCGCGGGCGATGTGCTGCATCCAGATTGGGTTGCCTGATACAGGCAGAATGCAGACCGCAGCCGGGTTGCCCTTGAACGGTTCATGCGTAAAGGCATCAACGTGATATATGGGGATCGTCATGATGGTTCCTTGGTTGATTGAGTTGGAAAATCCCGGGGCAGATCAGGCGTCATTCAACGATTTCGCCGCCATGGAAAAGAAGTTTGTAGATATCCCTGCCATTCTGCGAGATGATCTCATAGCCTTCAAAGCCTTTGAGCTTTCCGCTCCAGGTACAGGTGTATACCAGGGAACCGCAGCGGTAGATCTCGGGACCCCTGTAAGGAGCCTCCCTTGAGACACGCAGAAGCGCCTGCCGCAGACACTGGTTGAAACCTTCAGGAACTTCGTCCACCAGCATCTTGCCGTAATAGTTCATCCCCCAGATGGAATGACCTTCATGCGAGACCACTTCTTCACCGATGAAGTGAAATCCGCCAAAATAGGTGTCCACGTAGATGAAATCACCCTCAGAGAATTCCAGGATGCGGGCATTCGAGGGCAGGCCCTGTTGGGCTGCCATCCCGCCAGCATAAGTCCGCTGTTTTGCCAGCACCAGGAACTGGGAGAATTCCTTGTCATCCAGGTACATCGGAGGCTCCTTTCGATGATCCCATTGGGAATCCGCTTTCCTTCTTAGTATAGACAGATTATGAGTCAGTTTCAAGAAGGAAATTCGTATATATGTTCTAATTTTATAGGCGTTGTGATACAATCTTCCTATGGATTTGTTCGATTATTCGATGGAGCAGGACCTGACCCGCGAGGCGCCTCTGGCTGCCCGGCTGCGTCCGCGCACCCTCGATGAATTTGTCGGGCAGGAAGAGATCATCGGCGAAGGCAAGCTGCTGCGGCGCGCCATCACTGCCGACAGGCTTTTTTCCTCGATCCTCTTCACCGGCCCGCCTGGCACCGGCAAAACCACCCTGGCGCGTTTGATCGCCGCTCACACGCAGGCTTACTTTGAGAATATTTCCGCAGTCCTCGCCGGTGTGGCGGAATTGCGGCGGGTGATCCATGACGCCGAAGAGCGCCGCAAGATGTATCACCGGCGCACCATCCTGTTTGTTGATGAGGTGCACCGCTGGAACAAAGCGCAGCAGGATGCACTGCTGCCGCATGTTGAAAGCGGCATGATCACCCTCATCGGCGCCACCACCGAGAACCCCCACTTTGACGTGATCCCGGCACTGGTGTCGCGTTCGCGCATCTTCGTTCTGAAACCCCTCACAGAAAAGAACCTGGATACCATCCTGCAGCGCGCCCTGGACGACAAAGAAGCAGGCTACGGGAATCGAAAAATCGTGTTGGATGAGGAAGCCCGCAACCACCTGGTGACAATATCAGGCGGCGACGGACGCAACCTTCTCAATGCACTGGAGCTGGCGGTGGAAAGCACCCCGCCCGCAGCAGACGGCACCATTCATATCACCCTGGATGTTGCCCAGGAATCCATCCAGCGGCGGGCGATCCTCTACGACCGCATGGGCGATGCGCATTACGATACCATTTCGGCGTTCATTAAATCCGTACGCGGCTCCGACCCCGATGCAGCGCTTTACTGGCTGGCGAAAATGATCCTGGCGGGCGAAGATCCCCGTTTCATACTGCGCCGCCTGATCGTGCTGGCCGGTGAGGATATCGGCCTTGCGGATCCCCATGGTCTGATGCTCGCTTCCTCGGCCGCCTATGCCTATGAATATATCGGCATGCCTGAAGGCATTTATCCCATCGTCGAAGCCACCCTCTACCTGGCGACCGCTCCCAAATCCAACTCCACGGGCGCCTATTTCCAGGCGGAGGAAAACATCAAGAATGAAGGCAGCGGCCCCGTCCCCACCCATTTGATGGATGCCAACCGTGATGCCAAAGGACTGGGTCACGGCAAGGGATATCAATACCCGCATATGTTTGAGGGACACTTCATTCCCCAGCAATACCTGCCCACCTCGGTGCTGGGAAAGCATTTCTACGAACCCTCGCAAGAAGGCGCAGAGGCGCAAATTGCTGAAAGGGTCGCCCGCTGGCGTAAAGCACAGGACCAGGCGCTGGGAGCGGAAAAACCGCCTGAAACAAAGGAATCCAAATGACCCTCCTTTACCTGGTGCGGCACGGATTGAACGATTGGACGGGAAAACGGCTGATCGGAAACACCCCGGGTATCCATCTAAACGACGCCGGTCGAAAACAGGCAGAAGCGGTGGCACAGGCGTTGACCGGCAAAAGGATCACGGCGATATTCAGCAGTCCGCTTGAACGTGCCATGGAAACCGCCGAGCCCCTCAGCGTGGCTCTGAATCTCTCCATCCAACCTCACCCGGGCCTGCAGGAAGTGGATTTTGGCGATTGGCAGGGATTAAGCGCGCGTAAGATGCAGCGGCTCAAATTATTCAAACAGGCTCAGGAAAGACCTTCGCTGGTGCGTTTTCCCGGCGGGGAAAGCTATCGCGAAGCACAGGAAAGGGTGATCCTTGCATTGACCGGGTTTACAGCCCAGTTTTCAGGAGACACTGCGCTGGCCTGTTTCTCACATTGCGACATTATCCGTCTGGCGATCGCAGGCTTGATCGGCCTCCAGATCGACGCTTTTCACTCTCTCGCTGCTGAGACAGGAAGTATCAGCGTTCTTTCAATGGGCAGCAAACGTAACGAACTGCTTAAGCTCAACTGGCAGCCGGAAATCAACACCTGACCTTATGCCCCTTTGACAACATGGTCAATAATATAAGGAAGAGCAGCCTTCACCGCCCTGGCGCGGTGACTGCCGATATTCTTTTCCTCCATGTTCAACTCTGCCATCGTTTTGCCGAGCTCTGGAATAAAGAACAGGCGGTCATAACCAAAGCCGCCCTCTCCGCGTTCCTCAGGTTGAATTTCACCGTAAACTGCTCCTGAAGTCAAATGCTCCTCACCGTTGGGTAAAACGACCGCCACAACGCAAACAAAGCGCGCTTTCCAGGGCTGCGGCTTAGCGGATAGGTCCGCAATCAATTTACGGCGACGGTCGGCATCGGTGGCACCGGGGGTGGGCAGGTATCGGGCGGAATGCAACCCAGGTCTACCGTCGAGCGCTTCGACTTCCAGCCCGGTGTCATCCGCCAGGACAGGCAATCCGTACTCGCTGGCATACGCCCGTGCTTTGAGCAAAGCATTTTCGGCATAGGTGTCCCCGGTCTCCTCTACATCCAGTTCGTGATCCAACCGGTCTGGAAAGACAAGTTCAAGGTCCAGCCTGGAAAAAAGATCGGTGATTTCTGCGCGTTTTCCGCGGTTGGTGGTGGCGATCAATAGTTGGACGGTCATATTTTATATTTTTATCTTATTTATTAAGTAAAGTTGACTTCAATAAGTCGGTATGCTATAATCCACGTGTTAGATTATATCTTTATAAAAGAAAAATTACCTTGAGCAACCAACGTTTACCATTACTCATCAATGTCGGGTTTTTCCAAAACCTGCCCATTGGTAGCTACCGCGATATCCACTTTGATTATCCGACGCTCGAGCTCCCCCCAGATCTTCGTCTGACTGATTTTTCATCGACCGTCCACATTTCCCGCACTCCGCAGGGATTGCTTTTTGAAGGTACGATCACCGCCAATACCCCGCTGGAGTGTGTACGCTGTCTTGAACCCTATGTTCAAGCGTTGGAAACGGAATTCAACGAAGTGTATGCTTACAAGACACGCAACTTCACCGAGTCGGGTTTGTTCGTTCCTGAAGATGGTAATATCGACCTGGGTCCGGTGATGAGGGAATATCTGATGCTGGCTCTGCCCATCAAACCTCTCTGCCGACAGGATTGTCAGGGGTTGTGCATCGTCTGCGGAGAAAATCTCAACCTGGCGACTTGCGAACACCAGGCACGTATCTCGATCGAATAGTTCAGTAACGCTTTTCCGGTGAATGGAAAACCCGGAACTCAACCAAAAGAATACGCTTTCAGAAATAAGGAGAATCGCACGTGGCGAACCCTGGAAGGCGGAAACGCAATGCCGAAATCCTGAGCATGCTCCTCGAGAAGGCAGATGTTCAGGGATACCTGACTACCGAAGACTTGATGGAGTTCTATCCTGACGTCAGCAAAGACGCCGAACACATCGAAGCCGTCGTTGTTGCTTTGCGCCGGCATGGTGTGGATATTTACGATGGTGAGACTGAATCTGACTTTTCGGAATCAGAATCCTCCCTCGAACCTTCTGAATATGACACCTTTTCGAATCTCGAAAACATATCCAGTGACGATACCATAGGCCTTTACCTCAAGGAAATGTCGCGGGTTCCGTTGTTGAACATGGAAGAAGAACTGGATATTGCGAAACGGATTGAACTGGGCCGCAGCAGCAAGAAGGAACTCGACCGTTCCAATGGCAACACACCCGCGGACAGGCACATTCTTCTCGAAGGCGAGATCGAAGACGGCATTCTTGCGCGTGAACACCTCATCAAAGCCAACACCCGCCTGGTGGTGAGTGTCGCCAAACGTTACATCGGGCGCGGTGTCCCCTTCCTCGATCTCATTCAGGAAGGCAACCTGGGCTTGATGAAGGCAGTGGAAAAGTTCGATTATCACCGCGGTTTCCGCTTTTCCACATACGCCACCTGGTGGATCCGCCAGACAATCACACGTTCCATTGCTGACCAGGGCCGTACGATCCGTGTGCCGGTGCACATGGTGGACCGCATCCGCCAGCTTTACAAGCTGACTCATGAGATGGAACAGGCGCTTGGGCGTGTGCCCACCAGTGAAGAGCTGGCAGTAAAATTGGAAGTTCCCACCTCGAAGGTGGATTGGATGACCAGGGTCTCCTGGCTGCCATTGTCGCTGGAAAGCCCGATCAACGATGACGAAGAAGATTCGGAACTGGGGCAGTTCGTGGAGGACCAGCTTACTCCCACTCCCATCCAGAGCGCCTACTCAAAGCTGCTGCGAGAAAAGATTGAAGAAGTGCTCGATACTCTCCCGCCGCGTGAAGCCCGCATTCTCAGGCTGCGCTTCGGGCTTGAAAACGGGCATAACTACACATTGGAAGAAGTGGGCGAGAAATTCGGTCTGACACGCGAGCGCATCCGCCAAATCGAAAGCAAGGCGCTGCGCCGGCTGCGTCACCCGCGCCGCTCCCGCCAGTTGCGGGAATATCTGTAATCAAACAGCGGCTGTCCCAAATGGGACAGCCGCTTTCATTTCTCCTCCCAATGTATCGGACAGCGTTGAAACCTTGTGCTTTTTTTGCCTAAACCCATCCCCCGCCCCCCTTCCCAAACCGGGAAGGGGAATTTCCTTTAGTGGGTAATTTCACTGCTTCGCAGAGAAATTACCCACTGTTCGAGGAAACAATGCTGCCTTATGGCACCGAACCATTTTCAAATACCAGCAAGCCAGGAGAGGAACGCATTACTCAACTCGCGAGGTCTTTCCACGAGCAAGGCATGAGCGCAGTCATTCAGCAAGTCCCACCTGGCGTGCTTCCTGCGCGCCATCAGATGCCTTGCTTTAAATTGCGAAACCAGCCTGTCTCCGCTGGCAGCGCAGACCCACAGCGGAACCTGCGGCAAACCCTCTTGAAGATGCGGCTGCGAGTAGGTTTTGAACGCCTGCCAATCGCAGACCAGCGTGCCCTTGCGGGCGGTAAAGAGCAATTTCTCCAAGTCGAACATCTGGCTTGGTAAGAGCTCCGGCCAGAATACAAGCGTCCTGATCATGCGATTGACTTCCGCTCCGGCAAGTGGATCGTTGAGCAAATCGGTCAGAATGGATGGAACCGCAGGTTCCGCGGACGCAGCGATCAAGCCAAGTCCGGCACATTGATCCGGATGCTCCAGGCTGTACTGCAAAGCAATTTGCCCCCCGAGTGAATACCCCACAAATATTGCGCGGAAGACTCCTGCGGATTTCAAAACAGCATTCAGGCTGCTTGAATAACTTTCTACCGACCGGAAGGCGCAACCCTCTGACCGGCCGTGCCCGGGCAGATCCACCGCAAGCACACGCCTGCCATCCGCCCTGCGCATGGCAGCCGGCCAAACCAAATGGTTCCCGCCGATCCCGTGGATCAAAACGATCGGGTCGCGGTTCATCCCCCCCGTCATGTCAGTGTAATAGTAGCCTTCGGCGGTCTGCATTGAAATTAGCCTTGATGGGGTTATTCAGTTGAGGGATTACCATGGCGATGTAAGCGACCGGCAGATTCCCCAATCGCTTCATTGCGTTTTCAAAACTTTACTTTTTTTAGCCTTGGACTGGCTTGTTTTGCTCCGATTCGTACTTGCGTTCCCACTCGGTGACCGCGTTTCGAATCAGTTCCTGGGCATCGGCATAGGGCACCGCTTCAATTCCATTGAATTTCTCACTGCCTGCATACACCAGAACACCGTTCTGCTTGTCATCCTCCAGAGTCAACCCGCGAAACTCATACGCAGTCCCATGCAGCATAGATTGCAGCGTTTGGTTGATCTGTTCCACAATGGTCAGATTCTTTTCCTCCACCACTGGGGCTTCCAAAGGCGCGGGTTCCGCTGCAGGTTCCTCGGGCGCTTCCTGAACGGGAGTTTCGGGAGTCGCGGATTCTTCGACAAATGGCGCCCAGGCCAACGGTTCCGCAGGTGATACAACATCCGTGGAAAATACCGCGGCTTCTGCTTCGGGAGTAGGCGTCTCTGCCGGTGCCTCTTCATCGGGCACCTCTGCGCGTGATACTTCGGCGGGAGTCGCAGCCAAACCTTCTGCCGGAGCATTTTCCTTCGTTTCAGGGTTGGGCGGTTCAAGGGTCTCCACAGCCGGGGTTTCGGTTTCCTCTGCAGGAGACCCGGGGACATTATTCCACTCCGACCAAATTCGGAGGACCTTGCTCAGCCGGGTGTGCTGGTCAGCGGTCATATCTTTGGCTTCCTTGAAGAATTCGCCATCCAACCCGGTAACAATGCGTTTCTTGGTGGGCGAATAAAGCATGCGGGAAATTTCCAAAAAGCCATCCCTGGTAAATTCTTCTGGAATATTGGCTGCCCTGGATTTCTTGGCGTCGCGGTCGATGAACAGGAATCCGACAAGCAAACCAATCAACAGTCCTATGACCCCCACCAGCACAAGAACGATCGGACTTGAGAATAATGTCATGGCTCACCTCGAAATGAAAAATCCAGGCATGAATTCAAACCCCTATGGAATACCAAGGTTATTTACTAACTATACAAAAAAAGACGTACTTGCGCAACTGGTGGATTTACAAATTCATTACCTGACAATGCGGGCAAAAATGGGTCCCGCGCTGTCCGACAAGCATTCTCTGGATAGGCGTTGAGCACCTGGGGCAGGGCTGCCCTGCTCGCTGATAAACGTTAAATTGGTTCTGAAATGTTCCCCCGCGGTAGACCCAGTCGATGCTGGCTCCGTTGCGTTCGATTCCTTCATTCAAAACACTGCGGATTGCCGCCAATAGCCGCACGCTGCCATCCTCATCGATGCGATTCGCGGGAGTCATCGGATGGATGCCGGCTTTGAAAAGGGCTTCGTCCGAGTAGATGTTGCCCACCCCCGCGATAAAAGTCTGATCCAACAACAAAGGTTTGATCCGCCTGCGGCTGCTGCTGAGCATTCCGGCAAACATTCCAGGGGTAAGATCCTCATCAAACGGATCCGGTCCCAGCGCACCAGTGACGGATTGCGGATCCTGCACCAACCAGACTCTGCCAAACTTGCGGGTATCGTTGAACACAAGCCGGCTGCCGTCTGTGAATGTAATCGCCAGCCGGTCGTGAAGTTTCAGCGGTTCCACATCGGGTTCCACGCGCAGATCGCCGCTCATGCGCAGATGAACAAGAAAAGTCATGGCATTGAGATAGATCTGGAGGAATTTTCCCCTACGAGACACACCGGTAATCTGCAATCCCTGAATCTGCTGTTTGAAGACTTCAGCAGATGGAAAAGCCACCGTCTTGTCCCATAGCACATTTGCCGTGCTAATTTGCCTGCCTATCACACCTGGCTGTAAGGCAAGATCGCCTCCAGCCTGGAACGGCCAGTGGGTGGGATGCCGTAAAGCTCTGACGATGGTTTCGACTTCAGGTAATTCTGGCAAACGCGGCGCCTACTTTCAGCAGGGCAATCTACTCGTTGAAAAGCTCTCCCACACTGCGTCCGGCATTCGCCCTGGCGATGACTTCGCCCAACAGCGGAGCGATGGAGAGAACGGTCAGGCGGTTGGAGAAAAGGCTCGACTTTTCAGGTGGAATGGGCACAGTATCGGTGGTAATAAACTCGCTCACCGGCAGTGATGCCAGCCGTTCTGCAGCATTGGCCGAAAATACCGGGTGGATAAACGAAACATAGACATTGCGCGCCCCGCGTTCCTTGACCAGATTGACCGCCTGGACAATGGACCCCCCCGTATCCACTTCATCATCGACGATGATCACGTCGCGGTCATTACAGTCTCCAATCAGGGAGAGCGCCATGGCTTTTGAGTCGTTGTTGATGCGGCGTTTTTCGATGAACGCCAGCGGAGCATCCAGCGCAACGGCATAATTACGCCCTTTCTTGGCAAAGCCCAGATCGGCTGTCACCACCACGGGGCTCTTCATCATCGCTCGTTTGGCTTTGAGATAGTCCACGATGTTATAAAATGCCGAGAGCACATCCCCTGGGATGGAGAAGAATCCCTGGATCTGACCGGCGTGCAGGTCGAGCGTCATGTAGCGGTCTGCACCGGCGACTTCGATCATGTCTGCCACCAACCTGGCGGTGATGGGAATGCGCGGCTGGTCCTTCTTGTCAGAGCGGGCATAGCACAGGTACGGCACCACAGCAGTGATGCGGGCTGCCGAATCAAGGCGCAGGGTCTGGATAAGGATCAGAAGTTCCATCAAATTGCGGTGCACCGGGGCAGAGGTCGTCTGGATAACATAACAATCCTGACCCCGTACGCTTGAATGAAGTTTCACAAACAGGTTGTCATTGGGGAAAGTAATGATATCGCGGTCGCAGAGGGGCAGCCCCATATGAGTGGCAATGCGTCCGGCCAGTTCAGGGCAGGAGGTGCCTGCGTACAATTTGATGTCACCGTATTTCATCCGCTCATGGCGGCCGGAGTGGATTATTGGCATGTTGATTCTCCTTTAAGCGTTTTCCCGTGACCAATCACTGTGCAGCACACTCATTAGGAAAACGTCAATATACCTTCCATTTTTGTAAATCGCCTGACGTAACACCCCCTCACGAACAAATCCCGCGGCTTCATAAGCCTTGATCGCCCTCGGATTGGTTTGATAAACATACAGGTAGATGCGGTTGAGATTAAGATCCTCGAATCCGTGCTTGAGCATCAGGCGGGTCGCCTCACGGCCAAAACCCTGGTTCCAGTACTGCTTTTCGCCAATGAAAATGCCAAACTCAGCAGCGCGGTTCACCGCTTCGATGTTGTGCAAGCCGGTGTTGCCGACATGGATCCAGTCATCTCCAACCAGGATCTCTATTCCCAGGATTTCTCCCTCATCCGGGTTTGCAGCAAGGTGGCGCTCGAACCAGCCTTCCTCGGCTGCGGCAGAGAGCGGCGAGTGGATGAGCAATGTATCCGTCACCTCGCGGTCATTCAACCACCTTACGAAGAAGGGAATGTCGCTGCGCTCGATGGCGCGTAATCGAACCCTGTTGCCAACCAGCATACCGGTTCCTCCCGGATTACGGATTCAAACGGGTGGGTCCGCGGAAGATATACACGGACTCGCGGATATTATTCAAATTGAGCATCACCATCATCAGGCGTGCCAGTCCAAGCCCGAAACCGCCGTGACTGGGGCAGCCGAAGCGGAAGAAATCAATGTAGAACTGGATCGGCTCGGTATGCAGACCCTTCTCCAGCGCCTGTTTAACCAGCACGTCCGGGCGGTGTTCGCGTTGGGCGCCGGTAGTGATTTCAAGACCGTTGGCGATCAGGTCGTAGCTGCGTGTGAGGGTTTCATCGCCTTCCAGCCGCATATGATAGAACGGGCGCACCGTCGCGGGCCAGTTGGTAATGAACACGAAATCGTGGTTGTACTTTTCCTTGACATACGCCGCAATTTCGCGCTCGCCGCCGGGATCGATATCACCTTTCTTGTCCGCGGGGATGGAATAACCGCGTTCCTTGAGTATGCGGATGACCTCTGCCATGGGAATGCGCGGGAACGGTACTTCAGGCACCACCAGGTCCACACCAAAGTATTCCTTGATCTCCTCGCCGAAGGTATCCTTGACGCGCTGATAGACATATTGCAGCCAGCGTTCCTCGAACTCCATTACCTCTTCGTGGCTTTTGATCCAGGAGATTTCCACATCCACGCCGGTGAATTCGGTCATATGGCGTGCGGTGAAAGAGGGATCCGCGCGGAAGACCGGACCGATTTCAAAGATGCGTTCGAAGCCCGCCGCCATGGCCATTTGCTTGTAGAACTGGGGCGACTGGGCAAGATAGGCTGTCCGCTCAAAATAAGGGAGGGTGAACAGTTCTGCACCGCTCTCGCTGGGGGCGCCGACAAGCTTGGGCGAATGGATTTCGATGAAATCATTCTTCGTCCAGTACTCACGCATCGCCTGCTCCACCAGGGTTTCCACCTTGAAAAGAAGTTGGTTGATGGGACGGCGCAGGTCCAGGTAGCGCCAGTCGAGACGGTAGTCGAGCATCGGAAGGGTCTCGCCAAACGGGTCAAATGGCAGCGGCGATTCAGCCAGGTTATTCAGCTCGAGGGTTTCCAGTTGCAATTCCAGCCCGCCGAGTTTGACCACTGGGTTATCGACAACCATGCCGGTGACCACCAGTGACGACTCCACATTGATTTGAGAAATCCTGGCTGCAAGGTCTTCGTTGCTGGCTTTGAAATGTGCCACCTGGGCCAGTCCGGTTGGATCACGCAGGATCAGGAACTGCATTTTCTTTTGATCCCGCAGGGTCTGTAGAAAACCTTCGATCTTTACAGTTTTGCCGATGTTCTCTCTCAAATCACTGATAAGCGTCCGTTCCATCATCCGTCTCCATCCGTCCAAAGAATCCTTCAATAATACAAAGGCTTAATGAATAAATCAATAGTGCATTTTTACCTTACCAGGCGATCCACTGCCTGGCCTGGCGAGAGCTGCCTCTGGTAAACCAGGTCCAGGGTTTGCTCCTTTTTCGCTTCGTCTGTGCTGCCCAACCAATCTGCCTTCAAGCGCTCCTGAAGAAGAATCTCAAAATCATGTTCCAGGCGCTCCCTGTCGCGCTGCTCAAGCAAACCCGTCCTGGCGAGGTACTTGCGGTGCGCCCAGATGGCGTGTACCAGTTCGGGAATGCCCAGGGATTCAATCGCCACGGTCTTCAACACAGGCGGCGTCCACAGACTGTCTTCTTCCATTCGCACAGGCGGTTCAGGAGTAATATGCCCCGATTCCAAAAATGTATGGAACCCGCCGTTAGGGTAGCCCAGTTCGAGGTTCACCCGCAAAGCACGCTCGGTGTTTTCCACGCCCGGGCGGTCCGCCTTGTTGATCACCAGGATGTCGGCAATCTCGAGGATCCCGGCTTTGATCGCCTGGATGTCATCACCCATGCCCGGCGTTTCCACCACGATGGTGGTATGCGCCAGGCGGGCGATATCCACCTCCGATTGACCTGCGCCCACCGTTTCCACCAGGATGAGGTCGAACCCTGCAGCATCCAGCACCTGCACCACGCCGGCAGTGGCTGTAGCTAGTCCGCCCAATGCCCCGCGTGAGGCCATGCTGCGGATAAAGACTCCGGGATCACCTGCCAGGTCGCGCATACGCACCCGATCTCCCAGGATCGCTCCGCCATTGAACGGGCTGGATGGATCCACTGCCACGATCGCCACACTGCGCAGCACCCCGTTGGGTGCCTTGCGCACCACAGCGGCAATCTGACCGACCAGGCACGATTTGCCAGTTCCCGGCGCGCCCGTCACGCCCACCAGGTGGGCATGACCTGTATTCTTAAAGAGCATATCGAGCGCTGATCTTCCTTCCGGGGTGCCATTTTCGACCTGCGTCAGCAACCTTGAAAGCGCAAGCCTGTCACCGGCGAGGATGGATTCAGCGGCAGTCATCTCGGTTCAAATCCAACCTAACCCGCGGCAAATTCGCTGCGGATATCTTCCACTACTTTGGAGGTAGGGGTTCCAGGTCCGTAAACCGCTTTAACCCCTTTTGCGAGCAATGCGGACACATCTTCTTCCGGAATAATGCCGCCTACAAAAATACCCACTTCATTCTGTCCATTCGCCCTTACCAGGTCAATTATCCTGGGGACCAGTGCCATATGTGCGCCGGAGAGAATGGAAAGTCCAATCATGTTTACGTCTTCCTGCAAAGCCGCCTCAGCGATCATTTCGGGGGTCTGGCGCAGCCCGGTGTAAATCACTTCCATGCCCGCATCGCGCAGCGCCCGTGCAATGACTTTCGCCCCCCGGTCATGACCATCCAGACCCGGTTTGGCGATCAGCACGCGTATACGTTTTTCTGGCATATTTCTCTCCGCTCCCATCTTGATTGGTGTTCCTTCATTATACTCTTGAACCTGCACCGCTTTGCCGAAGCCCTTTAAGTATCCAATGAGAAAACCCGTCTGTCTGAAGATAAAACTATTTGGGTGCATTCAACGTATAAAGGTATAGAATGTAGTAAAGAAGATCATTTTGAAAAGGAGTTAAGAATGACCATTCCTGAATCAAACATGGTTCCCAACCCGGTACCCATGCTCAAGAAAGACAGTACACTTGCCATCATCAGCCTGGTTTCCGGTCTTCTGGGCTGGACTGTGCTGCCGGTGATTGGCGCGATTGCTGCAGTTGTTACCGGGCATCTGGCAAAGAAAGAGATCCGCGAGAGCAACAATACCCTTTCAGGCGACGGCATGGCTCTGGCTGGCCTGATCCTGGGGTACGTGCAAATTGGCATCCTCGTTCTTGGAATCCTCTGCCTGCTGGTATTTGGCGCTGCAGTTTTTCCAGCCATCCGGCAATCGACGGGCTTCTAGTCCTCATCTCCATTTGATTCACCAGGCGACACGGCGCAGACGATTGCGCCGTGTTGATTATTAACAAAATTCAAATAGCACCTTAACACTCCTAATTGCCACTTGTGGTAAACTTGCTTTGGTAAAAACCGAATCAAGGAATGCATATGCCCGCTATTTATCCATTTACCGCAGTTGTCGGACAGGAACGGATGCGCCGCGCTCTTGTTTTGAACGCAGTGGATCCGCGTATTGGGGGTGTTTTGATCCGCGGCGAACGCGGAACAGCCAAATCCACGGCTGCCAGAGCGCTGGCGGCCCTGCTCCCGCGAGTCAAGGTGGTGGCTGACTGTCGTTTTGGATGCGACCCCGACAAGCCTGCAACATGGTGTACTGAATGCCAGGAACGGCATGAACGCGGAGAGACTTTGCCCGTATCGATGCGGGTCACCCCATTTGTCAACCTACCCGTATCCGCCACCGAGGATCGTGTGGTGGGTACGCTGGATATCGAAAAAGCCATTCAAAAAGGCGTGCGCGCCTTTGAGCCAGGCGTACTGGCTGCCGCCAACCGCGGCATGCTATACATCGACGAGGTAAACCTGCTGGACGATCACGTGGTGGACGTGCTGCTGGATGCCGCTGCCATGGGTATGAACATTGTCGAGCGCGAAGGTATTTCGTTTACCCATCCGGCACGCTTTATTCTCGTTGGCACCATGAACCCCGAAGAGGGCGATCTTCGACCGCAGCTCCTGGACCGTTTTGCGCTTTCCGTGGAGATCCGCGGCATCCGCGATGCCCGCGAGCGGGTTCAGATCATGGAACGCAACCTGGCATACGAAAGTGACTCAACCCGCTTCCGCGATGAGTGGATGAACCGTGAAGACGAATTATCCGAGAAGATTGATAAAGGGCGCCAGTTGGTGGATCAGGTGCATTACGACAACCGCAACCTGCTTTCCATCGCAGGGCTCACCTCGTCACTGAACGTCGATGGTCACCGCGCCGATCTGGTCATTCTCAAGACCGCACGGGCGCAGGCTGCCTTTGAAGGGCGCACCTCCATCACCGACCGCGATATTGCCCTGGCGGCTGAACTTGCTTTGCCGCACCGCTTGAAGAGCGGTCCCTTCCAGCGTGAAGAAATGGGCATGGAAGAACTGCAGGAACGGATCGATCAACTGCAGAAGCAGGCAGCCTCTCAAACCAGGCAGGAATCCCAGTCAGAACTGGGAGATGAAGAGGGTTCCTCCTCAAAAAAAGTGTAACGCCGGAAGAGTCCGGCGAGCAACGGCCTGACGAGGGAACTCCCGAGCCTGCTCCCCAAAATGTGTTTGAACAGAGCAATCCCGACTGGTGGGCAGGCGGACAGCGTATGCCCAACGGCGAGGAATTTACTCCCCGCAAGCTGGATACCCCACTCGACAAAATGATGCGTTCCTATGCCGGACGCCGCTCGGTGACACACACCGAACGCAAGCGCGGACGGTACATCCAGGCGCGTCCTGCTGCCGGAAAGACCAACGATCTGGCGTTTGATGCCACCCTACGCGCAGCCGCCCCATTCCAGCGCGAACGGAGCGAGATCAAGCACCGCAACAAGGTGGCTTTTGCCATCCGCCCGGGTGATTACATGAAGAAGATCCGCGTGCGCCGCGCTGCGAACTTGATTCTCTTCCTGGTGGATGCTTCATGGTCAATGGCAGTTGCCGAACGCATGGCAGCCACCAAGGGCGCCATCCTTTCGCTGCTCACCGACGCCTATCAACGCCGCGACCGCGTGGGTCTGATCGTGTTCCAAAAATCCCAGGCGACCCTGGTGCTGCCGCCCACCAATTCGGTGCTGTTGGCACAGGAAGCCCTTTCGGATATTCCCGTGGGCGGTAAAACGCCGCTCAGTGCCGGGTTGATGATGGCTTATGAGGTATTGAGGCGGGAGAAATTGCTCCATCCCGATATCATGCCGTTATTGATCGTGCTCACCGACGGAGCCGGGAACGTGTCGATGGGACACATGCCGCCGCAGGACGAAGCGCATTACATTGCCGAGCTGATTTGTAAAGAGAGCATTCACGCAGTGGTGATCAACATGGAGCACGCGGCGTTCGATCAGGGCTTCGCACAGACCCTGGCAGATCACCTGGACTCTCCCTGCTACACCATCACCGACCTGAAAGCTGAATCACTGCTCGTCACCGTCCAGCAGGAAATTCGCCAGGTACAAAGCGCCACCGGCCTCGATTTCAGCAAGACCGCGAAGTAAAGCTCCGTTTGGTCACCTCCTAAAGCAACGGGCAGCCCTAAGAGTAGGGGCGATTCATGAATCGCCCCTACTTATTGTGGTTACTAATCATATTTCATCCCCATATATTTGGGTCTCATTTATTGATGACCTATTCGGACAATTCCAAGTCTCACAATCTAAAGGCGTCAAATCTCCTTTCCTTGCCACGAGTTCACCCCCGTGTTATGATGTTACCGGAGTGTCCGAAACATCATGGCGGAAGCTAAACCTCAGCGATCTCGTCTCCAAACCACGCTTCTTGCGATCATCCTTGCGACCATCCCCTGCTATCTCCTGGGATTGGTCGTTCTTTGGATCGGAAGGACTGCTATCGCCGCCCGCACCACTGAAACACCCACCGCCACCCTGGAAGAAGTCATCCAGCCGAGTATCACGCCCACGCTGCACACCGCCACCCCCACACTTTTTACCCCCACAATTACCCAAACGCCCACCGCCACGCCGACATTTACCGTGACGGCCACGTATTTCATTCCCTCTTCCACCCCTTCAGTCACACCGCTCCCCACACATACGCCCCTGCCAACAGATACCACCGCAACTCAGGCAGCACCTCCCAATCCATAGGATATTGCCCCTCATGACAGAACTCACCCCATTCTTGAAAAAGCTGATCTCGCTGCCCGGCCTTTCCGGATACGAAGATCCGGTTCGTGACGTCATTCGCGAAACCTGGCAGCCGCTCGTCGATGAAATAAGCGAGAGCAAACTGGGCAGTCTGCACGGTTTGCGCCGCGCTGCAGGGTCAGGAAAACATCATTCCATTTTGCTGGCCGCTCACATGGATGCCATCGGTTTGATGGTCACCTCTGTCGAGGACGGCTGGATTCGTGTCATGCAGGTCGGCGGGTTGGACACACGCATTCTCCCGGGTCAACTGATAACGGTGCACGGGCAGCGCGAATTGCCCGGCATCCTGCAAATGATCCCTGACCGACTGCAAAAGAAATCGCGCGCTGGCTCCCCTCCCGAGATCACCGATCTGTTCATTGATACCGGGCTGAGTGCCCGCGAGTTGAAACGCCTGGTGAAGCTGGGTGATTTGATCTCCTTTGCCCAACTGCCTTTTGAAATGCCCGGGGGCGTGCTCACCGGTCACAGCCTGGACAACCGGGCTTCAATAGCTGCCCTGACGGTTTGCCTGGATGAAATCCACCGCACCTCCCTGGATTGGAATGTTTGGGCGGTGGCCACCGTTCAGGAGGAAACGGGTTTGGCAGGCGCGAAAACCAGCGCCTTTGAACTCCAGCCGGATATTGCAGTAGCCATTGACGTCACCTTCGGCAAAGGTCCTGGAAGCAACGACCACCGCGCTTTCCCATTGGGCAAGGGTCCCACCATTGGAGTGGGTGCGAACATTCACCCCGCCCTGGTGGAGCATTTCAAAAAAGCTGCAGACGAAATGGATATGCCGTATTCAATCGAGACCATGCCCAAAAGTTCAGGAACCGATGGTATGGGCATGCAGGTGACTGCAGAGGGTATTCCTGTGATGGTGATCGGCATACCGCTGCGTTATATGCACACCCCGCTTGAGATGGTCGCCCTCAAGGACATTCAGCGGGCTGGCAGGCTGCTCGCACGCATCATCACCCGGCTTGAAGCGGATTCAATGGAAAAAATCTTTGCGGAGTCAAAAGCATGAGTCCACGCACATCCTCACCCACCTCCCTGCCCAAAATAGGACCCGCTCAAATCGCGCTCCTGGAGCGCCTGAGCAATGCCATTTCAGTCTCCGGCGATGAACGCGAAGTACGCGAGATCGTGATCAAGGAAGTCAAACCCCATGCGGACGACCTCAGCGTGGATGCCATGGGAAATGTGCTGGTCATCTGTAAATCCACCGCCCGGAATCCACTTCGGGTGATGCTGGATGCACACATGGACGAAGTGGGTTTCATGATCACCGAAGATGACGGAGACGGTCTTTATTCGTTTGAGGTCATCGGCGGTGTGGACGAGCGCCAGCTCCCCGGCAAACCCGTACTCGTCGGCAAAGAACGCCTCCCAGGGGTGATCGGCGCAAAACCCATTCACCTGGCGGAAAAAGGCGAATTGCATTCTCCCATTTCTATCTCCAGCCTGAGGGTTGACCTCGGCCCAGCCGGCGCTGGCAAGGTATCTCCCGGCGAATGGGGCACCTTCGCCACACGTTTCCAACGGGCAGGCGCGAGCCTGATGGGCAAGGCACTGGACGACCGCCTGGGAGTGGCCACGTTGATCGAGCTGGTCAAACACCACCCTGAAAATATCGAACTGGCAGCCGCCTTCACCGTACAGGAAGAGCTCGGGCTGCGCGGCGCGAAGATCGCCGCCACAACCCTGCATCCTGACCTGGCATTTGCGATTGATTCTACGCCTGCCTTCGACCTGCCTTCTGCAGCGAAGAAAGAGAACACGGTTTACAACTGCAAACTTGACGGAGGACCGGCAATTTACCTGGCGGATGCCGGGACGATTTCCGACCCGCGTCTGATCCGTTTTTTGGAAGCAACGGCTGCCAAATTCGGCATACCCTACCAGTTCCGTCAGCCCGGAGGAGGAGGCACCGATGCGGGTGCCATTCACAAGGTGCTGAGCGGCATTCCAACCGTCTCCATTTCAATTCCCGGGCGGTACGCCCATTCCGCGGTATTGATGTCGCGCATTTCCGATTGGCAAAATACCCTTCAGCTAGTCTATGCCGCGCTGCAAGATCTGACCCCCGAAATCCTGGCCTCAGTACGCAAATGACCCGGTACTCAACAAATCCACACCGATCACAGGAGCTGTAATGAAAGAACTCATCCAAAAACTCTGCGAAATCCCGGGTCCATCCGGTCACGAAAAT
Organism: Anaerolineaceae bacterium; assembly: GCA_039683035.1. Classification (GTDB taxonomy): domain Bacteria; phylum Chloroflexota; class Anaerolineae; order Anaerolineales; family Anaerolineaceae; genus UBA6107. The sequence continues at coordinate 251,165 of JBDKSE010000020.1, read as the reverse complement.
GCCATCCGCGAAACCATCATGAAGGAAGTTGCCCCCCATGCAGACTCGATGGAAGTGGATGCCCTGGGCAACCTGATCGTCCGCAAAGGCAAAAAAGGTAAAGACGGCATGCGGATCCTCATGTCTGCTCACATGGATGAGCTTGGTATTATTGTCACGCATGTCGACAAAAAGGGTTTCGTCCGGTTTACCACCATCGGCGGAGTGTTCATCCGCTACCTGGCAGGCAGCCGTGTGCTCTTCCTGAACGGCGTGCGCGGAGCAATCAATCACGAACCCGCTGAAGAACCGGGCAAAGTTCCACCGATTGAAGACTTCTTTATCGATGTAGGTGCCTCCTCGCCGGCTGATTGTCCGGTCAAGGTGGGCGACCTGGCGGTATTTGAACGCCCGTTCATCGATAATGGCGACCGATTCATATCCAAGGCTCTGGATGACCGCGCTTCCTGCGCGGTGCTGATCGAAGCCCTGCGGCAGGTGAAGCAGTCACCCAATGAACTGGTGTTTTTGTTCAGCGTTCAGGAGGAAGTCGGCGTCCGCGGGGCGATTACCGCCTCTTATTCAGTGGATCCTGACCTGGGTATTGCCATTGACGTGACCGGCACAGGAGACACTCCCGGAAATGAGAAGATGGAGGTAGCCCTCGGGAACGGTGCGGCAATCAAGATCCGCGACCAGGGAATGCTCTGCGACCCCAAGGTAGTTCGTTGGATGCGTACCACGGCTGAAAAAGCCGGGATCCGGCACCAGATGGAGATCCTGCGCGGCGGCACAACCGATGCCTACCAGATCCAGGTCAACCGCGCTGGTGTGCCCACTGGCGCCATTTCCATTCCCTGCCGTTACATTCATTCACCTTCCGAAATGGCAGATATCCGCGATCTTGAAAATTCGGTACAATTGTTGGTAGCACTGATTAGTGAGCCAGTTTACCTGAAATGAGACTGAATGCAACCTCCCCGCAAACCTGCGCAATCAAGCGCAGCAAGGGGATCCACCAGAAAGTCTTTTTGATCACAGCAGGCTTGGTGATACTCCTGCTGCTGGGAGGTTGCGCTGTCCTGACGCAGTTGAACCCTTTCGCTGCCACTTCCACCCCCACCCCATCCAACCAGTTGCCGGTTCAGGGTTCAGCTACTCCCACCGCGCCCCCCCAGGCACCCACGGTCACCTCTCAAACCAGCACAAATCACCTGATCCTCTGGATACCTCCTGATTTTGATCCAAATTCCGGCACGGCGTCCGGCGATCTGCTCCATGAACGCCTCGACGAATTCATCAACGCTCACCCTGGCTTGACCATAGATGTGCGCATCAAAGCTGCCGCCGGTCCTGGAGGATTGCTTGATTCGCTTTCCACCACCAGCGCAGCCGCCCCCGGCGCCATTCCTTCACTGGTCGCACTCCCGCGTGCTGAAATGGAAACCGCGGCTCTGAAGGGCTTGATCTACCCCTGGAACGATCTTGTACAACAGGGGCTGACAGTTGACGCCTACCCTTACGCTCTCAACCTCGGCAAGGTGCAGGGCACATCCTATGGATTGCCCTTTGCTGGTAATGCCCTGGTGATGGTCTACCGTCCTCTCCAGGTGGTCTATGCGCCCACTTCGTGGAACGAGTACGTCACCCGCGAATTTCCGGTCATCTTCCCGGCCGGTGACCCTGAGGCCTTGGTCACCACACAGATGCTGCTTTCGCTGGAGCAGGTGGAACAAAAACCACCTGAAATGCCCCAGGTGGACGAGGCATCGCTCAGGAAGGCTTACAACGTCATCAACGACGGTGCCAGGTCTGGCACCTTCCCCTACTGGCTGGCTGATTATGATTCCTTTGAAAAGGGGTACCAGGCTTTCCTGGATAACCGAGCCAATTACGCAGTGGTCTGGGCATCCAGCGTACTGAACCGTCTGCCCCAGAACGTGTCCATGGCATCTCTGCCTGCAGTCAACGCTTTGCCATTCACCCTGGCAGATGGCTGGATGTGGGTCTTGACCAACTCTTCCGAGGATCAACGTCAGATCATCGCGTCCCTGGCAGAGTCGCTGATGGATGACAAGTTCCTGGGTCCCTGGACGGAAGCTGCAAACATGCTGCCCACCAGCCAATCTGTATTGAAACAATGGAAAAACCAGACGGATGCGGCTACAATCAATGAGGTGGCATCTTCTGCCCGTCTTATTCCTTCGAACGAATTCAGCTCCTCTATCAGCCCCATTCTGCAACAGGGAACCCTGGGAATGATTCGCGGACAGATCAATTACCTGCAAGCACTGGAAAACAGTCTGAAAGATCTCCAGCTTGTCAATCCAACACCCGGCGGATGATCGAATGAAAACCTCCTCCAATTCTTCAAAAAAGAAAATCGGGCTGCCGCTGCAAATCGCGCTGGTGATCGTCGTGCTGGTGGCTGTGGCAATTGCCATCATCATCACCGGACCGACTGACGACACAGTCAACCCAGTTCCGCCCACGCCCACCCCCATTCCCACTTCTTTTAACCTCTCACCAGTGGTCAAGGAACAAGTCAAGCCGGTGCAGATGCACCAGACGGATGGCGTGATCATCGGCGTGACCACCGTTTTGGCCATCCTCTTGATTGGTACCGGCATCAGCCTGGCACCCACCCTAAAGAAAAAACAGCCATGAGCAGGAGCGGATTATGAGGCGCGAGACGATCACCTGGAATCAGGTGGACCAACTGGTGGATCACCTGATTCCCCAACTGGACAAGGAGTTCGACGCACTGCTCATGATCACCTGCGGCGGAATCGTTCCTGGCGGCATGCTGGCAGAAGCCCTGCATCTTAATCAGATCCTGACTGCCTCAGTCGATTTTCCTTCTGAACTGCACACCCCATCCGGCGCTGAGAAGCGCAAGCTCGCTGCATGGCCGTTCTACCTTCAGTTCCCCGATGAGAAATTGGTCGCCGGGAAAAAGGTGCTGGTGGTGGATGATGTTTGGGGATCGGGCAGGACCATCAACGCTGTGCGCAGCCGTCTGACTGGCATGGCAGCCATTCCCTTCACTTGCGTGCTCCATTTCAACCCCCACCGCAATCTGTTTTCGCCCGCCCGGCCCGATTACTACGCTGCCATCACAGACGCCTACATCGTCTATCCATGGGAAGTGGCACGCGGGCCTGAAGGCATCTCTCTCAACAACCCCTGACTCTAACCATCGAAAAAAAGTATCGAAAAATAGGGGGCAATTCATGAATTGCCCCTACGGCTATCGGCGAATCAGCGGACTCATGGAAATAGTTCGTCCTATTGCGACGGGTCCTTGCATCATCTATTCAGGCAACAAGACCTTGAGGTACTTTTCGACCATGGAATTCAGGCTGAACGCCTGTTCAGCCCTCTGGCGTGCGCCCAGCCGGAAGGTTTCTTGATTCTCGAGAACCTTTTGTCCGCAATCCGCCAGGGCAAAGATATCCGGTTCGTCCAGGTTCCAGACGTTGCCCCCGTAATCGGCAATGCAGCCCGCCTCTGGTGTGACCAGCTCGCGAAGCGAGCCGGTATCATATGCGATCACAGGAAGCCCGCAGGCCAGCGCTTCGATCACCGAATTCGGACAGGCAGCATTGACATCCGCCGAAAAGAGCACATGCGATGATCGGTCGAGCGCCGGAACGGCGCCCCGTTGGATGACGCCCAGGTAATGAATGCGGGCACCGGCATGCTGAAAATGTTTGCGCAGCTCCACGGGCACATCCCCGGCCACGGTCAACTCCACCGGTTTGTCCATGCGGCGGTTGAGAAGCTCAGTCATCCTGACCGCAGTTTTCAATCCCTGTTCGTAGCCGCCGCCCAAGTGCCCTTCCACCACCAGAACCTGGTAATGGTCAGCCGGCGGTTGCTCTGCTCCTGCGGGTGAATAAACCGCCAGATCGACGCCATTGTGCACTACCGTCCCGGGAGCCTTAACCGCTCCTCTGGCATCATTCCACCAGCGTTGAGAAAATTCACTTTGATACACGATGGCATCCGCCAGTTGACTGCGGATGGTCGATAGAATCCAGTTGCCGGTTTCAGCACGCAGGAAATGCCGGATACCGGTATAACGCTTGCGGTGCACCCAGTTCATGCCATTCAGGCGCTGGACGATGCGCACACCCCGCCGTTTTGCCTGGCGAAGCTGACCGAGCTCTTTTGTTCCGCCCACCACCAATATTGCACTGACCGCGGGGTCAGCCGGATCGAAGGTGACTTCAACGCCGCTTTTTTTCTGCCCTGCAATCAGCCTGGCTTGAAACGAAGCCGGACCCCCAAGCCCCAGTTTCTGAGGCATCAGGCAGATCAGGCGTTTTGACGGGTGAAAATCGAATTCGGATGTCATGGTCGGATGGGTGATTAAAAGGTGTCACTGACCGGTTCAGCATACTCCAGCAGCGCCTTGACGATGCGTTCAGCAGCATGCCCATCTCCGAAGGGATTTGCGGCGTGCGCCATTTCATTGTATGCCACCGGATCATCGAGCAGTCTTGAGGCTTCCGCCACAATTCGCCGCGGATCTGTGCCCACCAGCCGCAGCACACCTGCAGCTACCCCCTCGGGGCGTTCGGTTTTTTCCCGCAGTACCAGGGTGGGTTTTCCGAAAGCTGGGGCTTCCTCCTGAATGCCGCCCGAATCCGTCAGCACAATGGCTGCCTGCTTTTCCAGGTGCACCAGGCTGAGATATTCCAACGGGGGCAGCAGCATAATTCCTGGAACACCATCCAGCAGCCGGTGAACCGGTTCCTGGATGGAGGGGTTGAGATGTACCGGGTAGACAATATTGATCCTGCCGGCATATTTCTCTGCCAGTTCGCGCAGCGCGGTACAGATCTGCTCGATCGGTTCCCCCTGGTTCTCGCGCCGATGTGCAGTCACCAGCACCAGGCGCTTGCCGCCAGTGGTCAGCCCCCAGGTTTTGATCCACTGATCGACTTCTTCCGGAACAGGCATTTCAGAAATCTGGTTCAGGGCATCGATCACCGGGTTCCCGGTCAGTTTGATGCGCCACTCCTCCACCCCTTCGGCCAGCAGGTTCCTGCGCGCCCGTTCGGTGGGGGCAAAATGCAGGTCGGCGATCACCCCCGCCATGCGCCGGTTGATCTCCTCGGGGAAAGGCTGGCGTTTGTCACCCGTACGCAAGCCCGCCTCCACATGCCCCACATGGATGCCCTGGTAGAAGCTTGATAGTGCGGCAGCCATCACGGTGGTGGTATCTCCCTGCACCAGCACCCAATCGGGATGTTCATCGCGCAGCACAGGTTCGAGATGGTCAAGAATTTGCGAAGTCAACCGCGTAAGCGATTGCTTCGGTTTCATGAGATTAAGGTCGATATCGGGTTTGATGTTGAACAGATCGAGCACCTGGTCGAGCATTTCACGGTGCTGGGCGGTGACACAGACCTTCGATTCAATCCCGGGTTCACGCGCCAGAGCCTGGACGACCGGTGCCATTTTCACCGCTTCGGGGCGTGTGCCAAATATCGAGAGCACCCGCATTTTTTTTTCCATTCACCCTCCGGTTTTGAAACTAGCTCTTGCCCACCCCCAGGCGGAAGACTTTGTACCCTGCCGCAGAAAAGGAAGCGTGATCCCAGCCATTTACGGTATCCACAACCGTCCGGGCAGCGGTTAACGCTGACAGGTCGGCGGGAAGGAGTGATTTGAATTGTGAATGACCTACGAGCAGCACGACAACATCAGCATTTTTAACTGCTTCGGCGAGTGAATTGCCTCGCCTGGCGCCTTCAATCACAAAATCGGGTTTGAAGGGCTCAAAATAGGAGACTTCCACCCCTTTTGCAGCCAGCAGTTTGACCACATCCACAGCCGGGCTTTCGCGAAGATCATCCACATCGGGTTTATAGGCCAATCCAAGGCATGCCGCTTTTTTTCCATTCGTTTCGTGCAGCGCCTTCTCGATCAAACGGGTGGTGAATTCGGGCTGGCTGTCGTTGACTTTTCTGGCGGTCAGGATCAGTGGAGTGATATCCGGCGCCGATTCGACAAAGAACCAGGGGTCCACGCTGATGCAGTGACCACCCACTCCCGGACCGGGATTGAGGATCTTGACGCGCGGATGGCGGTTGGCGATCTGAATGGCTTCCCAAACATCCACCCCGAAGCGGTCTGCAAGTCGAGAAAACTCGTTCGCTGCCGCGATGTTGATATCGCGATAGGTATTTTCCATTAATTTGACCATCTCAGAGGTGGTCGAGTCGGTCATCACGATCTCGCCGCGCACGAACGTGGCATAGAGATCGCGCCCGGCTTCGGCTGAAGCCTGGTTAATGCCGCCAATGACGCGGGCGTTCTCGATCAACTCCCGCATGATCTGTCCGGGCAGTACGCGTTCTGGTGAATACGCCAGTAGGAAATCTTTACCGGCCTTCAGCCCGGAGCGTTCGAGAATCGGCAGGACGAGGTTGCGGGTGGTTTGCGGTGGCGAGGTGGACTCGAGCACCACCAGGTTGCCTTCGCGCAGAACCGGCACAATTGATTCTGCCGCTGCGGTGACAAAGCTCATGTCCGCCTTTTTTTCGCCATAAAAGGGCGTCGGGACTGCAATGATGAACGCATCTGCCGCAGAAGGTGCATCAAAGATCTGCAGATTTCCGGATTGGATTGCCCGGGTGACTACTTCCTGCAGTCCTGGTTCAAAGATGTGCACCTGACCATGCTGCAGGGACTTGACCACGGCAGGGTTGCTGTCCACTCCGTGGACTCTCAAACCATGCGTGGCAAACGTGCTCGCGGTCGGCAGACCGATATATCCAAGACCAATGACACAGATCGTGTTGAATTTCACTAGAGATCCTTTCGGTGCCGTGATGGATATGATTATGCCACAGGAATGGAACCTTGTGGAGTAAAGACGAAGTTTTCGCGTTCGTAAGGTTGCTTGCACCGATGTACTGCACGTGATACACTTTTTAAGATGCAAAGAGCAATCCTGGTTCTCTCGAAGAACGCCTCCCTGGTCGAAATCATACGCTCCAACCTTGAAGAAGGTGGGCGTTATTATGTTCAGGGGGTGACGTCGGTGCACAGCACCCTGGCGATGGTCAGGCACCGTTCTTTCGATCTCGCCATCCTGGACCTGGAGCAGGCTGATCCCTCTGCCGCGCAGTTGATCCATAACCTGAAAGCCATCCAGCCTGAAATCAAGATCCTGGTCTACGATCACAATGACCCTGATTTGCTGGAGAACCTTCAAACAGTCTCCGTGGATGGTTTCCTGGCGAGACCCTTTTTCGCTCCAGAGCTTTCGGACCGGCTGCGATCCCTTTTCAATCCAGCCGACCCAACCCGCACACCCAAAAACATGCCTGAAATTGAGCCTGCGGGAACTGACATTTTCTTGCAGGACCCTGAATCAGATTTTGCCGAACTATCCTCGCTGCTGGAGCACACCAGCGCGGGTGCTGCCATGATTTTCGTTAACGGCAAAACAACCTCCAAAACCAGCAGTATGAGCCCGGTCATCGCGCAAAAGATCTCCGAAATGATCTCTTCAGTATGGCCGAACTATAAAGGCTGTGATTTCTGCCGTTATCTCAAAGCTGAAGATGGTGTCGATGCCAGCCTGGTCTATTCCCTGCCAGTAACGCCTGAAGTGGTCCTTGCATTCACCTACCCGGCCGGATCAGATCTGCGGCTGATCCGCCAGGAAACAATCCATCTACGCGATGCCTTCATGATCAATCGTTTTTCTTCGCAGCGGGTCGGAATATCGGCTTCACAGCAGCCGCCTGTTGAGGACCATGAATTTCAAAGGGTCGCCGATTCATACATGGAGGACCTGGATTCAACGCATCTTCCAGTTCCCGAAGAAAATGAATCGCAGTGGGTACTGGAACTGGACGAGTCTGTGCCGGAACCGCTGCCGCCTGCAATGGAGCAGGTATTCAGTGCGCCAATCGGGGTAATATCTGAACAAACCGGGGAAGTCACCCTGGCGGATACCCAGCCCATTCGAACTCGTGCAGAACTTCTGGATGGTGAATCAACTCGTCCGGTTGCTGCACCAGTTGAGCACGCCTCATTCCCTATGAGTCCCGCTGCACCTGACCAAAATGCCCCCAACCTGCCTGAGCAAGCCCAGGCTGCTGGATTACTGGACACCTCGATCACACTTCCCTGGGAGGAAGGCGCATCAAAATCTTCCAGTTCGAACACCGCTTCCTCTGCCGAAAACGTTCTTTCGTCTGTCATGGCAGCACAGGATGCCATTTTGCGTGATCTGCCAGCCGCGCCCAAGAAACCCTGTACTCTTTACCATTGTGTGATCATTCCCCAAAGCCCTCGTCATTTCCTCACCCGCGAATTGGGAGAGCATACCGCTGCCATTCTCCGCAGGCATCACCAAATGAACGGCTGGGAGCTTTCGCATATGACCATTCGCCCTCAGTACGCCATGTGGACGGTCAACCTGCCAGTGTCGGTGGACCCGGTCAAACTGGTGGAGGATATCAAAGACGAAACCACTGAAATGCTGCTGACTTTGAACCCGGCTGAAAACAGTTTATCTGAAGGCGAATCATTCTGGGCTGCCGGTTACTGGATCCTGTCGGGGCAGCATCCGCCTTCAGGCAGTCTGATCAAGCAATTTCTCAATTTCAACAAGCTCAATTCGCAGGATTCCAAGAAACTGCCAGTTGACACTCCCGGAGATTGAAAATGCCTCCCATCCTTTATTTGATAGACGGTCACGCTCTTGCCTACCGTACCTACTTCGCCATCACCGCAGGGCAATCGACAAACCGCATGTCCACAGCCAGCGGCGAACCAACGGCTGCCATCTACGGATTTGCCTCGGTGATGATGCGCCTGCTGGAACAGGAAAAACCCGAATACCTGGCAGTTGCTTTTGATACTGGCAAGACATTTCGCAATGAACTTTTCCCGGGATACAAGGCAACCCGAGCCAAAATGCCTGATGAACTGCGCCCCCAGATCGAGCGCATTCGCCAGATGGTGGATGCCTTTCATGTTCCAAGGCTGGAAAAGGAAGGCGCCGAAGCGGATGATATTTTGGGCACCATTGCCAAACAGGCTGTGGCACAGGGGTTGGGTGTCAAGATCATTACCGGTGACCGGGACCTGCTGCAACTGGTGGACGACCGGGTGGTGATCAACCTGGCCGGCAACAAACTTTCCGAAGCCAAGAACTTTACCTCCGAAGAGGTGAAGAATTCGTTGGGGGTTTACCCCAACCAGGTGGTGGACTACAAGGCGCTGGTCGGCGACCATTCGGATAACATCCCCGGCGTTCCAGGTATCGGCGAGAAGACTGCCGTTTCATTGCTGGAACAATACCGCACACTGGACGAGGTATATGCTCACCTGGCTGAAATACCTGCACGTTTCGCTTCCAAGCTGGAAAGCGGAAAAGACTCAGCGTACCTGAGCCAAAACCTCGCTACAATCAGGACCGATGTGGAGATCACCCTTAACATCCAGGACGCGCGCACGGATCATATCAACGCTCCTGCAATTGAAAAGCTCTTCCGCGAACTCGAATTCAGGTCGCTCATCCCGCGCCTGCACACCGTTCTGACACCTCTTACAAGCGCTGGAACTGGCGGATCGCAGCTAAATCTGTTCGGTGAAGAGGTAAAAAAGATCGGTTTGGCTTCTTCCTACACCCTCGAAACCATCGTTGTTGACAACAGTGAGAAACTGCATGACCTCGCCCGGGTGTTGAAATCTGCCAAAATGATCTCGCTGGATACCGAGACCACATCCACCGACCCCCTGAGGTCAAAGCTCGTGGGCATGTCCTTCGCGGTGAAGGAAGGTACAGGCTACTACATCCCCATCGGTCACAAAACAGGCGCCCCCCAACTCCCCCTCGAAGATGTGGTGGATGCCCTTCAAGCCGTGCTGAGCGACCCGTCGATCCAAAAAGTGGGCCACAATCTTAAGTACGACGGCCTGGTGCTCGAACAAAACGGATTGCCTGTTACCCCCATGACCTTTGATACCATGATCGCCGGCTGGCTGATCGACCCGGCCTCCCGAGCGTTTGGTTTGAAGGATATGGCCGGTACCTACCTCGATCTTTCGATGACCCATATCGAGGAATTGATTGGCAAAGGCAAGACCCAGACCACCATGGATTTCGTGACGGTTGAAAATGCCGCCCCCTACGCTGCAGCAGATGCCGAAGTATCGCTGCGCCTGGTATCCATCCTGCAGGAAAAGATGAAAGCCAACAATGCCACTGGCGTTTTCGAGAAGATCGAAATGCCCCTGGTGCCGGTATTGATGCAAATGGAGGCGGTGGGCATTGCGCTGGACAAACCTTATCTCAAGAAGATGGGACAGGAACTGGGTGAGCGCCTGGACGGGATCGTCAAAGAGATCCAGGATGAGGTGGGATATTCTTTTAACCTGAATTCCACCCAGCAGCTCTCGAAGGTGCTCTTTGAGACCCTTAAACTGACCCCGCCTGACGCCCGAAAGAAAACCTCCAGTGGACATTATTCCACCTCGGCATCGGTGCTGGAAGAATTAAGCGGTCAGCACCCTGTGGTGGACAAGATCCTTGAATACCGCGAACTTGCTAAGCTCAAATCCACCTACCTGGATGCCCTGCCCGAATCGATCAATCCCCGTGACGGAAGGGTGCACACCAGCTACAACCAGACCGGTTCGGTGACCGGCAGGCTGGCATCCACCGACCCCAACCTGCAAAACATCCCCATCCGCACGGATACCGGAAGACTGGTGCGCAACGGTTTCATTTCCGACCCCGGGTCAGTGCTGCTCTCGGTGGACTATTCGCAGATCGAGCTGCGCATTGTCGCCCACATGTCCGGTGATGAAGCCATGCTGGATGCTTTCCGCGCAGGTCAGGACATTCACGCCACCACCGCTGCGGCCATCTTGAACATTCCCCTTTCGGAAGTGACCCGCGAACAGCGCCGCCATGCGAAAGCCATCAACTTTGGTCTGATCTACGGCATGAGTTCGTTTGGTCTCAGCCGCGGAACAAGTCTGACCCTGGGTGAGGCAGAGAATTTCGTCCGCGAGTACTTTGAACATTTTCCACGGGTTAAAAGCTTTCTTGATAATCTCAAGGTGCAAGCTGCAAAACAGGGCTACGTGGAAACGATACTCGGGCGCAGGCGGTATTTTCCCAACCTTGCCAGCACCACCAATGTAACTGTGCGCCGCGCGGAGGAACGCGAGGCCATCAACGCACCCATCCAGGGCACGGCTGCCGATATCATGAAGATCGCCATGATCAACCTTCCGCCTGCTTTGAATAAAGCCTCTCTCAATGCAAAATTAATGCTGCAGGTGCACGATGAGCTCGTGCTTGAAGTACCGGAAAAAGAACTGCAGACCACTGCTCGTCTGGTGCAAAAAGTGATGAGCGAAGCCCTGACCCTGTCCATTCCACTATTAACTGAAGCTAAAAGCGGTGTAAACTGGGGGAATATGACACCATTGAAAGAACAATATACTGGTAAATGACAGGTGCCTGAATGACCAATGAGTCTGCAACGTTCCAAACATTGATGTCCAAAGGTCACGCCGCCGCATGGGAGCAGGATTGGTCTCTGGCCGCCGGTTATTATCAGCAAGCGCTGGTGGAGATACCGGATCATCCCGTAGCTTTATCAAGCCTTGGACTGGCTAATTTTCAACTGCGTGAATACGATGATGCGCTGCGTCAATATCAACGCTGTGCTGCCATTTCAACCACCGATCCCATGCCGTTGGAAAAAAGCGCTCTGATCTACGAGCGCATGGGCAGGCAACCGGAAGCGGTCAAAGCGTACATGCAGGGGGCTGAAATGCAGCTCAAGATGCATGATGTGGACCGCGCGATCGATGACTTCAAAAACGCCATCCGATTGAACCCGGCAAACCTCACGGTTCACACCCGCCTGGCGATGGTTTTTGACAAGATGGGCCGCAAAGATGACGCAGTGACAGAATATCTGGTCACCGCAGCGTTGATGCAGAAAAAAGGCGACCTTCAAAAGGCTCACCAGGTCGTGCAATATACCCTGGGTTTGAGCCCCAGGAATGAAGATGCCCGTAAGGCATTTTCGCTGCTTAACGAACAAAAATCCCTGGCTGCATTCGAACAATCGGCTGTACTGGCGAATACCCCGTTTGAGGAACACGTCGAAGCTGCAGAAGAGGAACCCGTTCAGGAACCCATGCCGCTTTATGATCCCATTACCGAAACCCGGTTGAAGGCGCTAAAGCAAATGGCTGGATACCTGTTCGAACAGAACGAGGATAACCCTGCCAACCCGCAAGGCGGTCAGCGCGCCATCAATACCCTTGCACGGGGTGCAGACAGCCTTTCTCCCGAGCAGGCAAAAAAGACGCGCGTCCAGCTCCACCTCAGCCAGGCGATCGATTATCAAACCAGCGGACAGGACGATCTGGCAGCAGTGGAACTGGAAAGTGCCATGGACCTGGGTCTGGACCAACCGGCAGCCAGTTATGTGCTGGGATTGATCCTGCGGACGAGGAGTCCCCAAAAAGCTCTCAAGCACCTCGAGCGTTCAGCAAAAGTCCCGGGGTACGAACTGGCATCCTACCTGCTGATCGCCGACACCATGGCCAGCGTGGCAGAATTCAAGGAAGCCAGCGCATCTGCTCTTAAAGCCCTCAAAATTGCCGATATCGAAGCCGTGCCTGTCGACCAGGCGGAGGAGCTCGGCCAGCTTTATGAGCCCATCTTCGAGGGGCATTCACACATCACCTCTGAAAATGACCTCAAATACCTTTACGAGGTCATCATCAAGCAGTTGGAACGACCTGACTGGCGAGAATATATCAAGGCGGCGCGCAAACAACTACCCGCCCAACCCGAAGGCAGTCCCCCACTGCCCCTGGCAGAATTGATGCTTGAGACCTCCAACAGCCAGGTAGTGGAATCGCTGGGACAAATCCGCAAACTCGGAGCAGAGGGGCACTACCGAACCGCCATGGAGGAGGCGTATCACGCCCTCTCATTTGCGCCCACTTACCTCCCGCTGCACATTCAAATGGGCGATTTGCTGATCAGCGAGGGACGCACCACCGAGGCGGTTGAGAAATTCCTGCTGGTTGCCAACCTTTACAATCTGCGCGGCGATACGGCTCAGGCGATCCGTCTTCTGCAGCGCATCTCCAAGCTGGCACCCATGGATGCATCCATTCGGCGCAGCCTGGTTGAGTTGTTCAAAACCAGCGGCAGGGTGGATGAGGCGATTCAGGAGCTGACCGATCTTGCCAACGTCTCCTATCTCATGGCAGACCTCGAAAATACCCGGCGCACTTATGAAGAGGCGCTGGCACTTTCCAAGAATGCCAGTGCACCCCGCCAATGGGTGGTGAAAATCCTGACCAAAATGGCCGACCTGGACCTGCAGAGTCTTGACTTTAAATCTGCAATACGAATTTTTGAGCAAATCCGCAGCCTCCAACCCCAGGAAATTGGACCCAGGATATCGCTCATCGATCTGCATTACCGGCTCGGGCAGCCGGATAAAGCCATGGGTGAGATTGAGGATTACCTGAAGATACTGGAAACTGCCAGGCAGCCCGAAAAGGCCGCCCGCTTCTGGGATGAAGTCATGAAGGACCGCCCTGAAAACACAGCCATTCAAAAACGGATGATCTCTTATTACGCAAGCCACAACGCATTGGCCAAGGCGATTGAGAAATTGGATGGTCTGGCGGAACGGCTTTTGGGCGAGGGCAACAAGGATGCTTCTCTTGGCGCAATCCAGTCCATCATTGATCTGCGTCCGGCAAACATTGAAGACTATCGGCGATTGTATGATCAACTGAAAGCCTCGGCATAAAAACTGCTCCAAGCTTTCAATACAAAAAGGGAATTGACCAAAAAATAGGGGCGATTCATGAATCGCCCCTATTTTGATATTCATTCTGGAGTTATCCCCCAGTTTTATGAGTTATAACACGTAAATCGACCTTTTAAGACAGCCGTATTTCCCATGAATAAAACAGGAGTTATCCCACAATCCCGATTTACCACCACAACCTGAACCAACTGCTGCCCTTTACCGTCTCTCCGCGGATGGTCACTTCCGCTTCCACCTCGATCACGCTTTTCACCTTGTATTCCGGCACCGTGAAGCTGAATTGGCTGATGCCGAATTCATTTGTTTCTGGCAGCCGGTAAAATTCCTGGGTTTGGTCGGGGTACTTTAAGGTCACACCCACCTGGCTCTTGGTCATGGCGCGCAGGTATTGGTCTTGAACCACCACATAGATTACCTGTGATTCGCCCGCGCCAATAAGCGCGTTCCGTGCAAAGACCCTCACCTGGGGTTTGAGCAGGCTCCCGGCGATATTCGCCGGCGGGCTGGATTTGAGCAACTGCGGGTCTGCCACCACCTGGTCAAAATAGATCCTACCCAGGTCGCTCAAAACCACACGCTGTCCAGCCGCCTTTTCAGGCCACCATTCCATGCGCGCATATTCAAAATACTGCACATAGCGCCCGTTTACCACCTCGAGGGAGGAGATCGGGCTGCCAAAATGATTCACACCATCATAAGCATCGTAGAACTGCAGAAATGCGTAACACACCGAATATCCGCTGCTGAATGCCCGGCAGGTGGGTCCTTCATTGGGTATATCCGCCAGCGGAACCCCGTTTTCGTGCAGCAGCGAGCCCAGCGGCGCGATTTTCACCTGGGCTCCTGTTTCTGAATCCACCAGGTCGAAGCGCGCTTTCTGGAAGTATTGCACATGCTGGTGGGTTACAGGGTCAGTGAAATCATCGGTGATGGGATAACCGAAATACAAAAGAGGATCGCTGACGCTGTTGTAGGTGCGCAGGAATTCCCCCCAGATCCAGTGACCGGTTTCGGTGACGTAGACAGAATCGGTTGTTTGTGAATCCGATGATTGGGCAGCCGCCGGGCGGATCAATGCTGCCATCAAGCCGGCGGAAAGCAGAAGGACAAGGACGATGCGAAACGGCTTCATTCCAAATAAAGTATACAAGTTTTGATGGCTATTCGCAATGATCCCGATCATGCGAACTTGAAAGAAGCCAGATTGGCAGATTTCTATTCATGGCCTTCTACAGCCCTGGGTGAATTGGATCGGCTGCGAAGGAAGAGCGCTCCGTAAACTGCCAGGCTCAGCAGACCGATGAAACCGCTGCCGTACCAGGTGGTGACAGGTCCAAAGCGATCACTCAGAAAACCGCCGAAAAGCGGGGCAATGCCCGAAGCGACACTCCAGGTAAGCCCATAAATGCTCATGTAACGCCCTCGCATATCTGCTGGAGCGAGGTTCGCTGTGTATGTCGTTGCGGTGGGAACAAGGATCAACTCTCCCAGGGTATGAATGACCATGGCGACCCAGAATCCCCAAAAGGAGGTGAACAATGACACGGATGTCGTACCCAGCATGTAAAACGCTGCGCCTAAAGCCATCATGGGGATCATCGGCTTGCGGCGCGTACGCTGCGTAACAAGATACTGCAGCAGCACCACCATCACCGCATTGGTGGTTGGGATCAGTCCGTAAAGATCTTCAGGCAAACCAAACTGTGTGTTGGAATACACCGGCAGTATCGTCCACATCAGCGAAGACATCATCGAAGTCAATGTAAATGCCAGTATGAAACCCATGAACCTGTTATCTTTGAAGATTCGCTGATAACCAGAGAGCAATTGCCCAACAGGCATGCCAGCAGCCGAATGTGCCGGAAGGGTTTCGTGAGCGTTGAGCAGGATGAGCAGGGAATAGGCAATCATTCCGGCGGCAGCCAGGAAGAAGGCAGTGCTGTAGGACTGTGTCGCCAAAAAGCCGCCCAGGGCGGGTCCGATGGCGACTCCCACGTTGTTGCTCATTCTCATAAGGGAATATGCTTCAGGGCGGTGGTCTTCCGGGATGAGATCTGCGGTCATGGCGTCAGCACCCACACGGTAGAGCGGGTTGAATGCGCCCATCAACGCCTGGAGGATGGCAAATGCGGCATATGTATCGGCAAAGCCCATGAATGCGTAACAAATTCCGTTCACTGCCAGGCTGATGACCATGACCCATTTGCGTCCAAACCGGTCGGTGATGGGTCCTGCCACAAAGGAAAAGATCAACCCCGTGATTGCACTGATGGTCAGCAGCGAAGCACCCTGGGTGAGCGGTAGATTCAGCCTCTTGGAAACGTACAGCATCAGGAACGGCCAGATCATCGAGGCGCCGGTGGTGCTGATGAGCATCCCAATGAATAACAGCCAGAACTGGCGAGGGTAGGTTTTGGTTGCACTACGTAATGAGTTGAGCATGCCTTCCTACGTTTCCACTGAGGTGGCTTGCTTTTGCTGCTGCCTTGTCAACCTTCTCGAATTCAGGAAGAATGCCAGGGCACTCAATGCGCCGATCGCCCCACCGGTGTACCAGATGGTGCGCGGTCCATAATTATCATTCATCACCCCGCCGATCAACGGGCCCAACCCCGGACCCAGTCCGCCCGTGAGCGTATAAATGCCCATGTACCTGCCGCGCATGTCCTCGGGGGCGAGCAGCGAAGCATAGGTGGTGGATGTGGGTACCAGGATCATTTCACCGATGGTAGCCACAACCATGCACAACCAGAATGCCCAGAAGCCGCGTCCAAAGGCGACACCGAATACCGCCACCGCATAAAAGAGCGCTCCGATGATCATGCTCCGGTCAGGACGGTGCTTTTTGACTTTTGAGGTGACCAGCATCTGAAAGAGGATTACCATCACCGCGTTGGTGGTGGGAATGAACCCATAAATCCGTTCAGAAATTCCGTAGTTTTGTTTGGCGTAAATCGCCAGAAGCATCCACAGGGTGGAGGAACAAATGCGGTTTAGCAGATAGGAACCGATCAGCCCCATGAATTTTGAATCCCGCAGGATACGCGTATAACCACCCTTTGGAGCTTCCGCGAACGAGTTCTGATTGCGCGAAGGGATGGTCTCCACAGAGAAAATCGTGACCAGCACGCCGCAGGCAAAAATCCCCAGTCCGGCAGTGGAAAAGGAAATGTCATAGGAAACCGCAGAAAGAAACCCTCCGATTGCCGGTCCCAGAGCCACACCCAGGTTGTTGCCAAGGCGCAAAATGGAGTAGGCATCGATACGTTTCTCCGAGGGAACCACATCTGCCATCATGGCATCGGCAGCCAGGCGGTAAAGCGGGGTGGTGGCGCCGTTGAACGCCATGAGCAGCGCGAAAATGGAAAAATGGTCGGCAAATTGGAATAAGAACCACGAAATTCCGCACATAAAGAGTGCCAACGCCATCACCCATTTGCGCCCAAACCGGTCAGCTATCGCCCCGCCCAGGAAGGTGGTCACCAACCCAACGACAGAATGCAGGGTCAGCAACCCGGTCACCGTGGTCAACGCCAGATCGAGTTTTTGGCTGGCATAGATGATCAGGAACGGCCAGAGCATCGAGTGGAACATGTACGATAGCATCATGACCGTCGTCACCAGCCAGAACTGGCGCGGGTAAGCGTCGATTATCTTCCTTACCGGGATTTGCATGCGAAATATTCTATCACGCAGCCATCTCATTTAGCCGAAGAAATCGAAAACTCCAACCTCAGCTTGCAGTATTGACAAACGGTCGGGGTCATCTACAATGAAAATCAGCGGTGACCTGTGAAGAGATTTGCATCAGCAGCCCTCAACTATTCCACCGCAAGTCTTTCAACCAGGGATTGACATGGACAAGTCGTCAACGATCAAAGAGAAAACAGGAAGATTGGTTCGAAAGGAGATGAAGATGCTAAAAGAATTCAAGGAATTTGCACTGAAGGGAAGTGTGCTTGACCTTGCCATCGGCGTGATCATCGGTGCAGCTTTTGGCAAGATCGTCACGTCGCTCGTGAATGACATCATCATGCCCCCCATCGGTCTGCTGCTAGGAAAGGTGGATTTTTCAAGCCTCTTTTGGAATATCAGCGGGAAGAGTTATGCCAGTCTGACAGATGCGCAGGCGGCGGGCGCCCCCACCATCAATTACGGCATCTTCCTCAACACTATCATCCAATTCATCATCATCGCGTTTGTCATTTTCCTGATCGTGCGGCAGATCAACAGAATGAAAAGACCGGAACCGGTTGCTGAACCCACCACCCGCGAGTGCCCGCATTGCTTTACCAGCATTTCAAAGAAAGCGGACCGCTGCCCGAATTGCACCAGCCAGATCGAACCAATTAATTAGCGGGAAAAAAAGGGTAAGACCTGGAGTTGCGAACTCCAGGTCTTTTATCATGCCCTGGACCGGACGGTACGCAGCGGCTTGAAGGTGCTGAGGATCACCACCGCGATCACACCCAGATAAACCAGAATTTCCGTCAGCGAGGGCGCCGGGTTGTAGCCAAACAGTGCCTTGAGCGTACCTCCGACGAAGTTGTCCGTTCCCAGCAATGAAGTAATATCGTACATCTTTGGTACCAGTACAGGCAGAATCCCCAATTCGGAAAATTCGCGCGCCGCTCCTGCGAGCAGCCCTGCCGCAAAGAAGGTCAACATCAGGTTGGTGGCAGTGAAGAACACCGCCATGCGTATCTTGCGCATCGAGTTGTAAAGCAGTATGCCGATCAAAGCCACAGCGGTAATACCCGCCAGCGCGCCGGCGAAAATCATCCCCTTTTGTGCACCAAATCCGATGGCGACCAGGAAGAGCGCCAGTTCCAGCCCTTCACGGAGCACCGCAAAAAAGGTTACGCCAAAAATCGATCTTGAACCTTTTTGCCCTGAACCCTGCAGAATTTTCACCTCCAGGGTCTGGCGGGTGGAGGCAGTCTGCCTTTTCATCCAGAATACCATCCAAAGCAGGAATATTCCTGCAATCAGCATTGTGGTACCTTCAAAGATGACCTCCCCGCGGCCCTCGAATTCGGTACCCAGCCAGGTGAGCAGCCCGGCAGCGGCGAAGGAAAGCACCAGAGCAGCCACAGCTCCGTACCAGGCATATCGCTTCAATTCCGGTTTGCCGGCCTTGGTCAGAAGGCTGAGCACAATCGTCAATACAAGAACCCCTTCGATCCCTTCACGTAAAGTCAATAACAAAGCAGGTAACATGGATACTCCCTGATTAACCTGGTGATTTTGGTAGATGGTCATGATTTTATTATTATTGACTATTTTTGTCAATATTATCATAATTATTTACAATGGAAATGCCCGGAGGATTTCCCTTCCGGGCACATCTCTTGACCATCATTTGGGGGCGCTTATCTTGTGGAACGTCTGGGTTTGGTTGTCTTGGCCGCCGCGCGGTAACCCGGCGCAAGGATGGCGTAGATGGTGCACAAACGGCTGTCCATCATCCGGCTGCGGATACGCGCATCCAGTTCTTCCAATGAACCCGAAGTGGTAATGACCGTGGGTAGTTTGGCATTGTAGCGTTCATTGAAGATCTGGTAGAGCTTTTCTCTTGCCCAGGGAGTGGCGCTCTGGGTTCCCAGGTCATCCAGGATTAACAACGGTGCAGAACGCACCCTGTTGAACATGTCATCGTACGAAATGTTGCTCGTGGGGCTGAAGGTTGCCCTCAAATGATCCAGCAAATCGGGTACCACCACAAAAATGGGTTCCTCACCCATACCTTTGCGGTAATTGCCAATCGCAGCCGCCAGGTGGGTCTTTCCAGAGCCGTACCCGCCCAAAAACATGATCCAGCCCCTGGGAGTCTCGGCAAATTCCTGAGCGGCGCGAAATGCCTTTTCCAGGCTCAACTGTGTTTCGGATGCCAGGTGTTCAGGTTCACGCAGGCTAAAATTGCCGAAGGTTCGGTCGCTGAGCAGATTGAGCGAATAGACCAGCGGGTCTTTGCTATCCTTGACCGGGGAACGGTAATCGGGGGCGCTGATCTTCACACGGGTGGCCAGGTCGGGGTCCTGCAGCCGCGAGCGGATGCGGTCATCCAGGTCTTCCAGGTACAGGTTGGAAGTCACCACCAGCGGTAGTTTGTGGTTGTAACGGTAATCAATAATTTGGAAGAGTTTTTCGGCTGCCCAACCCGTAGAATTCTGCGTCCCCAGGTCATCCAAAACCAGCAGTCCGACATTGCGTATTTCTTCAAAGCGTTGCTCGAAGCTCGTATCGGTTGAAGCATAGGATGCCCGCAGCCAATCCAAAAGATCGGGTACGGTGAGGAATATTGTGCTCATGCCGTATTCCACACAGGTATTGGCAATGGCGGCTGCCAGGTGGGTTTTTCCGCACCCATAACCGCCCATCATGACGAGCCAGCCCTTGGGGGCAGCGGCAAACTGCTGCGCCTGGCTGAGAGCATATTGAAGCGATCGCACCTGCTCGTCACCCAGCCCCAGTCTGCCCTGCACCAGGAAGGAGGCAAAAGTCATCCCGCTGAAGGCATCCAGGTTCGAGGTTTGGTACAGGCGCTTTTGCTCAAGCCGGGCAGATTCACCCTGCTTGCAAACGCACCGCACCAGCTTACCGAAATTCGGATCGGTGATCGGCAAATCCTGGTGCAGCCAGCCCACACCGCCGCAAATGGGGCAAACGGGTTCGCTCTGAACGCTGGTATCAATGCTCGATGAAGTCGGCATATTCCCCTTCGATATATTTCCGCCCATCTTCTTGATGGTTTCGTCGATCCTTTTCATCCCGGCCTTTCTCTTTCCATGACCGCAATATTGCTTCGATATAGCGCCAACTGCGCGCATTCTTAACGACCGCTGTGTGAATAGCTTCCTCAATCCATTCTGCGGGATAGAGCTGTTCAGCTTCCTGCAGCGTCTGTGAAAGAATGGGCGTCAGGGGTCCAATATTCTTTTCGTACAGGTTGTAGATATTCGGACGGACCATCTCCAGTGAAATTTCTCCTGTCGCCTGGTCCGACAAGGTCCATGCGCCCTTGATCAACCCCTCGGCAGCCGCCCTGCCGCGCTCTGAATTGAGAAAGTAGATCGGCGTCGAGCCAACTTCAACGCGGAGAAGAGTGCCTCGTAGACAGGCCCGTTCGATGCCGTCGCGAACCGCTTCCTCCCGGGATTCCCTGGTGGTTCCAAAACCTTCGACGAACTTATCATCACCCAGAAAATCCTCCGTCAACAAGCGGCGATTGACCCCCTCCTGATGATCAAGGTGCCACAGGGCATAAAGGGTTACTTTGAGTTCAGGAAGCGAATCGATCTCTGGCAGCAGCTCGGTGAAAAAGTCTTCAGGAACCGGAATGGTGTGCAGCTTGCCTGCAGGGAAACCGCCAAATGAAGGCTTTTTCAATCCTGACTCTTCTTTCCCCTGCTTTCATGACTGGCCGGGCGGTATTGCTGTGCGGCATTTTCAAACTTCGCGAGGTTATTGCGGAAAATCATTTCAATTCCCGGATGGGTGGGACCATTGCGGTGTTTGGCGACGATCATCTCTGCCAGGTTTGAGCGCTCGGCATCCTTTTCAAGCATATCGGGGCGGTGAATGAACATAACGATATCCGCATCCTGCTCCAGAGAGCCCGATTCGCGCAAATCGGAAAGTACCGGTTTTTTGCCTTCTCGCTGCTCCACCGCGCGCGAAAGCTGTGCTGCCGCCAGAACCGGAACGTTCAGCTCGCGGGCCAGCACCTTCAGACTGCGGGAGATCAACGAGACCTCCTGGACGCGGTTGCTGATGCGCATATCGCTGCCCATCAACTGCAGGTAATCGACGATCACCAGGTCGAGCTGATACTCCATGTGCAGCCGCCGGCACTTGGTGCGAAGCTGCAGCGGCGTGATCGCCGGGGTGTCGTCCAGCCAGATGGGGGTGTTGCTCATCACATCCATGGCATGGGTAAAAACCGGCCACTCGTCATCATTCAATTTGCCGGTGCGCAAACGCTGTGTATCTATGGAGGTTTCCTGGGCGATCAAGCGCTGAACAAGTTGTTCGTTGGACATTTCCAGTGAGAAAATGGCGACATGCTTTTTGTGTTTTTGCGCAGCGTTCTTGGCAACTGAAAGCAGAAAACCAGTTTTGCCAGAGCCTGGCCTGCCGGCAACGATCAGCAGATCCGATTTTTGCAGGCCGCCCAGAAGCCGGTCCAGGTCCATCAGTCCAGTGGGAACGCCGAAAATCTCTTCATCGCGCTGCGACAGGTCTCCGATGCGGTCATAATAATGCGACAATACCGTGGCAATGGGTTCGATGTCATGCCGCACTCGCCGTTCGCTCAACCCAAAGATGGATTTTTCCGCTTCGTCGATGATCGTCTCAACGGTCTTTTCCTGGTCGTAGGCCAGTTTGGCAAGATCGTTGGCCGCGCCGAGCATCTTCCTCCGGATCGAATTTTGGGCAACGATCTTGGCGTAAGCCTCGGCGTGAAGAGCTGTGGGGGTCTGATTGACCAGGGAGAGCAGGTAGGATTGCCCCCCCACCTCGGTCAACCGGTTGTGTTCTTCCAGATCGCTGGATACCGTGAGCACATCGATCTGTGAACGCGTTTCGTGCAGACGGGTAAAGGTCTCCCAGATCCACTGGTTGCGGATGATATAAAAATCGTCCAATTGCAGGATCTGCGCAACGTCGAGGTAAGCCTCGGGGTAGATCAATACGGAACCCAACACCGCCTCTTCCGCCTCGCGGCTGTTAGGCTGGGTCTGGATTTCAGCGGTGGAATTATCATCTAACGGCGGAAAATCAGTCATCATCCTTCATCCGATCTTTTCTGGCAGTCAATGAAGAGGGTAAAAGGTCGTACAAAAGTCTCCAATTTATTTCTTTTTCTTCGGGGTATCGCCGGAATCCGGCGGTTCATCCTGCGGTTTGTCGGGTGAATCCTCATCGCCCGGCGTATCGCTCATATCACCCAAGTCGAGATTCTGAAGGAAATCTTCAAACACTGAAAGTCTTTCTGTGGATTCCGGCTCTTCAGCCTGCGGGGCAGATGTGGAATCTCCGCCTTTATCAGCTTTTTGATTTTCAGGTTTGATTTCCTTTTCAGGCGTTATTCCCGCTTCGAGCAGGATGCTCTTGCTGACAAATATGGGAGCGTGTGCCCTCACTGCCAGCGCAATGGCATCCGATGGGCGTGTATCGATATTCAATTGCCCGCCATTGACCTCAAGCACCAGATTTCCATAGAACACATCGCCGCGCAATTCGGTCACTTCCACTCGGACCAAACGCGCGTTCAGATGACTGAATACCGAGATCAACAGATCATGAGTTTGCGGGCGGGAGATCTCAATTTCCTGAAGCGCAATGGTGATGGCTTCCGCTTCGTATGGTCCAACCCAGATCGGCAAAAAGGTTTCGCCCCCCAACTCACGCAGCAGGATGATCCGCTGTTGATTGGTCAGGCTGACCCGTACGCTATCGATCATGACTTCGACCATTTCAGGCATGTGTATCTCCCAACTCAGCCACCTCTTTCGGTACTCTGCATAATTCTAACACGGGCAGAAAGTGGATGCAACAAAGGGGAGATTTACCGAATTTCAGCGAGTTTTTAAGAATATTTTGAATTGCGTAAATTTGAGTCTTGCGTTTTTTAAGATGGTGTATAATAAGCGAACATCGTTCCAGACCATCGGAAAAGAGTCACTGTCAATCAACTGCAGCATATGATGGATCACACTCAGCGGGGTCGTAGGAGATCTCGATCGGCAAGGCTGGCGTTGCTTGACTCACGAACATTAATTAGGCATTGGTTTTTCTGTACAATCGAACATCATTTTTGCAAGTTGACAATTTCTTGAAAAGCGTGGAAAAATTCAAGCGATGAAACCTAGAA
The DNA here is from genome assembly GCA_039683035.1 of Anaerolineaceae bacterium. GTDB lineage: Bacteria > Chloroflexota > Anaerolineae > Anaerolineales > Anaerolineaceae > UBA6107. The sequence continues at coordinate 227,453 of JBDKSE010000020.1, read as the reverse complement.
TTCTTTTAATCGAAGGTAAACACGCCGACCATCAATCTTTCACTGCTGGATTGATCAAGAAAGGCTTTATGGTCGAAAGTGTTCCGAGCGGTTCAGCGGCACTGGCTCACTTTGAGATGGGAATTCCAGACCTGGCTGTGATCGATTCCTCCTCCATGCGAACCTCGGGGAAACGCATTTGCCAATCACTTCACGAAAAAGCTACAAACCTGCCGATCATTCTGGTAATTCGACCGGAAGTTGACCCCAATGGTAATTACGGCGCCGATCTCGTGTTGCCGCTTCCTTTCACCATGCAGAAACTGGTCAACCGCATACGCCATCTGCTGCCTGTGGAAAACAATGCCACACTTGCTGCCGGACCTTTCCAGTTGGACGTGGAACAACGGCGGGTGATGGTGGATGAACACCAGATCCGCTTGACTCCCCGCTTGATGATTTTGTTCAAGATCCTTCTGGAACATCCAGGTGAAGTGATCGAGCGTGAAAGACTATTCCGCGAAGCCTGGGAAACGGATTATACCGGGGATACCCGTTCTCTGGATGTACACATGAGCTGGCTTAGGCAGGCAGTGGAAGAGAATCCGCGGCACCCCAGGTATATCAAGACCATCCGCGGTGTTGGCTACCGGCTGGATGTCGACAGTTCGAACGGTCACCATGGTTAGTGACCTGGTCCTGACGTAACAACACAAAAAAAGAGCTGGCTTTGCGGCCAGCTCTTTTCTGTTTATGGGTATTATTTCAAGAACTCCATTGAGGATTCATACTTGAATTGGTCGTCACTGAGTTGATCCATCAGCAGGTTTGCCTTGCCGTCAATCAGGATCTCGCGCGAAATGATCTGGGTGTACATGGTCTTGGAATCAGAGGTACCGTTGATTTTTACCAGTGACGAAGGTGCATAAATTGTGCCCTGGTAATCGTTTGTAGAAGTACCGTTGAGGGTGATGGTGCTGGAGTTCGTCTTGTCCACGTAGATCAGCAAACCGGGAACCGCTGGCGGCACACCCTGGGCAGGGCAGTTCTTGCTGGGGCACGAGGGAGGTGCAGAAAGCGTCAGGATGGCAGAACCGTTGAAGTCTGGCGCACCGTTGATAAAGTACAGTGTTACGCCGTTGGCTATGACTTTGGCATTGGCATTGACCGAGAATGTTCCCTTCAAGCAATACAAACCCGGTTTCATTGTCAGGGTATCATTGGATTTGACCGAGAGATCGGTATAATTGCCAGGGTCTTTTGTTCCTGAAGAGCCCGAGGCGTTACTGTAAGACGTGTTCGGGCATACAGGCGCTGGAATCAAGTCGTCGCCGAGCCGATCCGTGGTCGGGGAGGGATTGGGCGTGATACTGGCAATGGGGGTATACCCGAATGTGTAATAATAAAAGATTTCCCCATTCTCCACTTTGACGGTCGGACCACCGTTGGGAACAATACAAGAATTCGAAAAAACACCACCCTGTTTGATATCCACATTGCTGGTACCGCCAAAGGCAATACCGCCATCAGGCCCGCAAGTATGCTTGAGTGATGCCAACGCATTACCGTAGGCTGCTGATTGCACGGGGTAGATGCGGACAGTGGCAGTCGCGGATGTCTTGACCGAATTGATACCAAGAAGCGTCATCAAAGTCGTGGGGGTTTGGGTCGTCACTCGAACGATAATATCCAGGTAAACGCGTTTCCCATCGGAAGCACAAACGGACGTGACGCCGTTGTTCGTGCTCAGGTCATAACGCCGCAGGGTGACATTATCCTGCAACGCCGAGGCCACCGCGGCGGTGATCCCGCGATCAGATGCCTGGGCCGAAAGCGTGTTGATGGGCACTTCGCATTTGAAAATCGCGTATTGTTGGCTTTTGACGTATTGAGCAGCCGCTCCGGCACCAGCCAGGGCGGCAGAATCTGCAGTGCTTTGATTTACGCGGCGTGAATGATAAATCCGGTTTCCATCAATCGCCAACCCTGCGAAAGCAATAATGGCAACAATCGCCAGGGCAAGGATCACCAGGATTTGTCCCGTTTCCCTGGTAGCAGAAGTTTTTGTTTTTTGTTTCATATCCGCCTCCTGCACCTTACGGCTGTGGTCTGAGCAGCACGCCGTTTGCAGTTGCTTTCAATGGAATAGTTTGACCGGTGACCGCACCCAGGAATGGCATGGTAATCTGAAATGCCTGCGTCACCTCGATCAGCATTTCGCGCCCCGCAACCACATCTGCGGAGCCGATGGTGGAACATGTTACAGGTACTCCAGAACTATTCTTGATATAAATTGTTACGACGGTGTCTTCCGGGTGAACCCCCGAAATGTTATATCGCACCCGGTTTTCAATGTTTGCGCATTCGCGGGGGAATGCCACGCCATAGACCAAACCCTCTTCTGCAGCATCCTGCAGCGCCATCAAAGTATAAACAGCCCTCCCCAGGTCCACGATCCCGGCCAGAATGAGCAGCAACAGGATCAGGCTGATGGCAAGCTCCATCAGACTTTGACCCTTTTCCCTTTTTTGAAATGCGGTGGATTTCATGGATGACTGCCTTAATCCTTTATGGACTCGGTGGATTCCAGTTGACATCCAGGTCCTTGATCAATGTACGGCCGGTGGTGGAGGTGATTGGAAAACTGAATCCGGTAATCGGGACCAGGGTGGTGTAGGTTTTGCTAATGCTTACCACCACCCGGTCACCCAACGTCAAGGTGTTGGGCGCGGCAGGGCAGCCGCCCTTGGACACGGTATTGCCCAGGCTGTCCGGACCGCCGTCGTATGAAATTGTGATATTCGCATCAGTGAGCTGCGCGAGAATCCCGGTTTTCTTTGCCTGAGCGCGCATACCATTGCAGTCATTGTAGCGGGGCACACCGCTCGCGTTTGGGCCGGTGGAGGCTCCATATCGGGCTGCTTCCCGGCTGGCAGTATATACAGCGTTATAAATGAATACAATCCTGGCGACCTCCATGATTCCCACCAGGAGGAGCAGGAAAAGGGGCAGGACCATGGCGAGTTCCACCATCGCCTGACCGCGTTGGCGCCCCTTACCGTGAAATAGCATCCGCTGTTCCTTCAATTTAGAACTCCAATGCAATTAAGAGAACAAAAACTAGAATAAAGCCCCCGAAACCGGACTCTACATGATCTAAATTATACGTCTTTTGATCTGCAGTAAACCTTCATTTCAAATCTGTAATGTGTGGGTAAGGTTTTAGTCGGACAATTCTTCCCGATTCCGCTGCAAACCAAGCAATACCAAAACGGGTGCAAGAATTAGTCCAGAAGCCAACAACCCAGAGGAAATGGAAGCGCTTTTGGCGATCATACCCACCACCGGTCCCCCGGCAATCTGTCCAATCGCATCCACCTGGCTGCTCAGTGAAATGACCGTAGCCCTCACTGAGGAATCCAACTTCTGGTTAACCCATGCGGTGTAAATGGGGTTGATGACTTCCCGGATCATCCCGATCAACGCCACCAGGATCAGCATCAACGTCAGATTTTGTGCCAGGGCAAAACCAAGCAGGCACAAAACGAGCACCCCGCTGCAAAGAATCAGGCTGGTGATCAATGCGTTCATCCTGGGATGGTGCAGGCGTTTTTCAATCAAAGAAAGCGCCAATGCGGAAAGGATCATTACCGCTGCTTTCAAAGCGCCGAACCAGATCACCAGGTTGAATTCCGCTGGATCCGCCAAATGATCCAGTCCCGGAATCATGGGGAAGGTAAATGAATCCACCAGGTGCGCCGTCCACAGGCGGTCATAGCCCTCGCTGTACATGCCGAAAAGAAATCCAACACCGAGAATGGCGATCAGCGCGGGGCGTAATTTCACCATCGCAAGCCCCTGTTTGAATGTGGACGCCAGGTGATTCCACCCATTCCGCTGTTCCATCGAAAGGGGTTTGAACCCGGTCTCAGGCATGCGCAGCAGAAGATAAATCCCCAGGGCAACGAACAATCCACCGCCGATCAAAATGGGTGCGCGAAGCGAGAACGCGGCCAGTCCAATGCTCAGCACCACCCCAAGCAAACCTCCCCATTGTTCCGTGCGGCTTCCCCGAAGGAATGCATGCGCTGATTCCTGCTCCCCGATTTCATCGCTAATCCACGCCTGAAGCGCACCGCTGGTGAAGGTGTATCCCAGTCCCCATAGAACCTGTGCCAGCACGATCGTACCAAATACAGGAAATAGACCGTTCAGGATATACCCCGCTCCGATGATAAAGACTCCGATAATCACTGACATCCTTCGGCTGAAACTGTCGGCAACCACTCCGGTGGGGACCTCGAACAGGAAAACTGAAACCTCAAGCGCCGTCCCAACCAGCACAAGCTGCAGCGGGTCGAGCCTGGCGACCAGGATGTAATAAAGCATGTTCACGGTGAAGATCAGTTGATAAAACAGGGAGGAGCTGAAACTGTAGATCAGGTAAAGCCGCAATGGTGAGGATTTCAATATCAGACCCTTGAGCTAAATGAGAATGTAGAAAATAAGAGCTATCAGCGCACCAGACAAAGTGCAGAAGAAGTTCACCCAGTCGTTATTCAACCAATTCAACCCGCGGACAAGGGTCGTCTGCGTATGGCAATGGTGGAGCGGATGCTGCTCCGTCTCTTTCTGACACACCGGGCAGTAATAAACCGCCTGCAGGGTCGCCCCGAGGAGTGAATCCACCAGGCTGCCTGCCAACCCTCCCATGCAGACCGCGAACGTCAGCCAAAGATACTGCCCTGCGGACCAGTTGCTGCCAAAAAAATGAGCCGGAATCCAAAAAACCGCTGCAATCAGCACCGCTCCTGCGGTGGATGCTGCAATACCAATTAGGCTGACCGCTCCAGAAGTACCCCTCAAAGCACTTTTACCCGTGGTAATGAGAACAGGATCCTTTCGGCTCAGGGTGCCCAATTCTGTCGCCCAGGTGTCGGCATTGGCGGCTGCCAGTGCGGCCGCGCCTGCCAGCCAGGGGATGATCGAATTCGGGAACCGCCAACTGATCAACGCCATCAAACCGGCGATCCCCCCGTTGGCAAGCACCTGCCAGGCATCCCTTCGGGATCCCTTTTCATTCTCCATTCCGCCCGCCGACTTGCGACGTTTGAAGAGCAGCGAAAGAAGGCTTGAACTGATAAAGAAAGTGAGCAGCAGAACCGCCCAGGGGAGTCCGCCGAAGCCGAAGACCAGCGTGCCCAAAATAAACGCCGCAGCCGCACCGGAAAAGGTCAATGCGCGGGCGGCAAAAGCCCCCATCACAACCGCAAGCGCCAGGGCGGCCCCCAGGACGATTTGCGGAAGATCTGGGATAGGGCTCATGCCGGTTATCCTGCGGAAAAATAGAGGATCAGGGAAGCGGCGATGAGTAAAAGCGTGGTCAGGATGCCGGCTGCCCATATCGCATAAGCCGCCAGTTGTTTGTTGCTGCGGGGGAAAAAGAACAGCCCGGCTGCCAGGTCGATCACATAGATGATCAGCCCCAGCACCGGGAGCAGCAGCAAGTAGGAGGCAGGGACGGGTTCCAGCAGGCTGCCGTTAGAGGCGAACCCCAGCGAAATGGTCTCGCGTCCCAGTACTAGGAGAGCATCGAGTACGGTCAAAGCTGCTGCACTGACCGTTAGGCCGATCAGCAGCATCAACGCCGGGCGGTCCTTGAAAACGTTGAAGACATATGCCCCCGGGTGTGACGACCGCGGTTCCGGTGTGATCAGGCTGCCCATTTCGGCGGCATCCTGGAAGGCGCGTACTAATTCTGCCGGCTTTTCAGGAGATACCACGACGATAATGCGATTCGATGCAACCACAACCGCTTCCGCCATCTCGGAAGCCATGAACTCGACCTCACCCAGGTTGGCGCTCCGGACCGAGCCCAGAAAGGCTCCCGGCATCGACAACAGCGGGGCAGACAGCGGCTCTCCCAGCTCATCCAGCGGGCGGACCCATTCGATTTCGGGAAGCGGAATTTCTTCGACACGCAGCCCCCAGCGGATGCTCAGGCGGTCGCGATCGATGGTGTAGCTGGCGTTCAACAAGGCATAGAGCCTATACCCCAGTACTCCAAATGGCACCATTAAAACCACGCCGATGATGAGGTAAAGAAAAAGCAGTCCGCGGGCAGCCTGTTGAAATGCCAGCCAGAAGAGAAACCCGATCACCCCCGCCAAAAACGCCAGCAGGACGGAGTGCAGGATCGTCCCGCGGCGTTTGTTCGGCGTGAATCTTCTGATGGCGTTCATTGATCCCGATTAGCGAAGGGACTCGCGCAAAGCCCGGCACACAAAATCGACCTGTCCTTCAGTCATTTTGCCGGAGAACGGCAGCGCCAGTCCACGATTGCCCAGGTCTTCGGTCACCGGGAAGTCGCCGGGCTGAAAACCGAATCGCTCAACCATATACGGCTGCAAATGGATCGGCAGGAAGTACGGACGCACCGGAATGCGCTTTTCGGTCAGCCGTCTGGCAATTTGATCGCGGTTAAGCGCGGGGTCAAAGCGGGCAACATAAACGAACCAGCTCACCCGGGTGGTCTCAGGAACCAACTGCGGAGGCATGACTCCCTGGATCTCTGACAACCGCTCGCCGTACCAGTCTGCCACCTGCTGGCGTTTCTGAAGCAGCTCCTCGATGCGCTCCATCTGGGCAACACCCAGGGCAGCGCTCATCTCATCCAGTCGGTAGTTGTAACCCAGGTAGGTGTGCTGCAGCCAGGTATCTCCCGGTGCGCGCCCCTGACTGCGGAGGCCTTTCATGAATAAAGCTTCCTTCGACCGGTCGGTCACGATCAAGCCGCCTTCGCCGGTGGTGATCTGCTTGTTGGGGTAAAAAGCGAACACGCCGTAGTCACCCAAAGTGCCGGCAAAACGGTCCTTGTATTTTGCTCCCAGCGCCTCGCAGGAATCCTCGATCAGGGTCAGGTCGTACCGATCTGTGGTCTTGCGCAGGGCGTCAAAATCAGCCGGCTGACCGAAGACGTCCACCGCCAGTACGGCTTTGAGCCTGCCCGCATGTTCAGCGCCCTTGGCAGGCAGCCATTTGATGGCTGCCTCTCCGCCCGCCGCAAAGTCCCGGGCAGCTTCCGCAACCAGATCCGGGCGGATATTACCGGTGAGCGGATCGACATCGACGAATACCGGGATGGCGTTCTCATACAAGATCACATTTGCCGAAGCCACAAAGGAGAAGGGCGTGGTGATCACCAGGTCGCCGCTGCCGATGCCTGCTGCGCGCACGCATAAATGCAGCCCGGCGGTACCCGAATTCACCCCCACTGCTTCCTTCGCGCCGACGTAATCAGCCACACTTCTTTCAAAGGCACCGATTTGCGGCCCAATGCTCAGATTGGGAGTGTGAAGTACCTTCATCACCGCTTCACGCTCTGCGTCGGTGATATCGGGGGACGACATTGGAACATCGAAAAGATCGGATTCAGCCATAAATTAGATTGTACCTTTGATTGTTGGTGTCTGCGGGTCCAGGGTTTCAAGCTCCCTGAGGATCTGACCTGCACGTTCTGCCGCCTGTTCCAGCGGAACAATGAAGGAATCTCCGCCGCCGCGAAGTTTGAATTCCACGCCCCCCTGCTTGAGCGCCCGCTCGCTGAGCGCGATCCGCAGCGGCAGTCCAATCAGGTCTGCGTCGTTGAATTTCACCCCGGCGGATTCCGCGCGATCATCCACCAGCGGTTCGAGTCCTCGGTCATTGAGTTCAGTTTCGAGAGTTTGCATGACAGGGGCAAGATCCGTCGTCCTGCCCTGCAGCATCACCAGGTGCACCGGGTACGGCGCGATGCTCACCGGCCAGATCAAGCCGCGTTCATCGTGATGCTCCTCGGCAACGCAGGCCAGCAGACGACCCACGCCAATGCCGTAAGAACCCATCACCACCGGCAGGCTGGAACCGTTCTCGTCCAGGTAGGTGCAGCCGAGCGCGTCGGAATAACGGGTGCCCAGCTTGAAGATGTTTCCCACTTCCACGCCGCGGCTCAACCGCATGGGGTGTCCGCAATTGGGGCAGGCATCGCCCTCATTCGCCGAGGTGATATCCGAAACAGTTTCAGCGGTGAAGTCGCGCCTAAAATTCACGTTTCGCAGGTGGAAGCCTTCCTCGTTCGCTCCCGCCACCAGGTTGGCGCTGAGGGGTACCAATTCGTCCACGATCACCCTCACTCCGTTCAACCCAACCGGGGAAGCATATCCGGGAACCGCACCCACGGCGCGGATTTCCTCCTCGACCGCCGGGCGCAGCTCTTTGGCGTGAAGCAGATTTGCCAGCTTGGTCTCGTTGACCTCAAAATCGCCGCGCACAACGGCAAAAACCAGGGAATTCTCTTCTTCCCCCCGGTCATTTTCAATGGTCGCCATCAGAAATACGGCCTTGGCTGTCCGGGAAGCGGGGATGCTCAGGAAAGCCGCCAGCTCATCGATGGTGCTGGCATGGGGTGTGGGAACCTTTTCCACCGGCAGCATGGATTCGACTGTGGTAACAGGTTTTCGCGTCCTGGCAACCTGGCGGTTGGCGCTGTAGCCGCAATTACTGCAAAAGAGCAGGCTGTCTTCACCAATGGGGGTGAGGTACATATATTCGTGCGCCATCTTGCCGCCCATCATGCCCGTATCCGACTGTACCGCCACCACGGGCAATCCGCAGCGCTGATAGATGCGAAAATAGGCATCAAAGTGCGCCTGGTATTGGGCATCCAATCCGGCATTGTCGCGGTCGAGGCTGTAGCTGTCGAGCATGGTGAACTCGCGCACACGGATCAATCCCGCGCGCGGACGGGGATCATCGCGCCACTTGGTCTGAATGTGATAGATCAAAGCGGGCAGTTGACGGTAGCTGCGCACAATGCCGCGCACCAGATCAGCGACCACCTCTTCGTGGGTCATCGCCAGCACCATATCGTGTCCGGCGCGGTCGACGAAGCGCCCCATTTCGCTGCCGATCTGGTACCAGCGTCCGGTCTCCTTCCACACGTCGGCAGGCTGGACGACAGGCATGCTGATTTCCTGCCCGCCGATGGCGTTGATCTCCTCGCGCATGATGGCAGTGATCTTCTGGATCGATTTCTGCGCCAGGGGAAGCGACGTGAAAATTCCAGCCCCCAGTTGGCGGATAAACCCCGCCCGCACCAGCAACTGGTGACTGGCAACCTCGCTATCTGCGGGTGCTTCACGCAGAGTTTGACTGAACAACCGCGAAAGGCGCATATTCTTACTCCGGAATGGTTTGAATTGCTAAATCACGAGAAGCCAGCCGGCAAATGCACGGTAAAGCGCAGAGGCAGCTACATGGTTGGTCTTTTTCATGACCCAACCGCAAAGCAGACCCTGGACGGCTGCAATGACGATCGGCTGCCAGATCTGTGCGGCAGGAAAGAGCCACAATCGGCCGGGCAACTGCCAGAGCAGAAATAACCCTGCCGCAGCCAGCCAGCCCCATTTCTGTCCCAAAAAGGCATCCAGCCGGAGTTGAATGTACCCGCGAAAAATGGTTTCCTCGGCGAAAGCATAAATCAGCCATACCGGCAGAAGCCCCGCCTGCTCCGGAGAGACGCCTTTGAGCAGCGGACCGAATTTGCCGCGCAGGAACAATACCACCACCATCAGCAGCAATCCCACGATCAACCCGCCGCGTAGATTTTCCTTTTGCCACCCCATGCTGCGCAAAGGTTGACCTCGGAATGCCACTGCGGCAACGAATGGAATCAGCGCTATCACAGCCAGCAGCATGCGCTGGGCAACTTCGCCGCCGGGAAATACAGCGGCAAACTCTCGCAGAAAGCGCAGCAGCTCCCCCGAAAAGTACTGAAACGCGATGATATAGACCACCGCAAACATCGACAAAGCATAGGTCGCCTCGCGATTGGGGTAGCGAAAGCCCAACGCGCGGACCTTCTTTAACAACGGGCTGATTCCTGCGATCATCACCACAGCGATCGCACCCAGCCACTCACTCAGGTATCCCAACCAGAATTTAAGATCCACGGTCTTCCTCTCGGGCTACTTTTCTGCCCTTGTCCTTGAGATCAGGCAGCGGATTGAGCGGCTCTCCCCCCGGGGTGGATAAGTCCTGCCCCAAATCAACCCCAGGAGTTTCTTTTTCCAAAGGTGATTCGAGTTCCACTTTCTCTTCCATACGCACCTGTCCGCGCAGGAAAGCTCCTTCCTCGGTGGAAAAGGCAATGGTGACCACATCCCCCCAAACCCTGCCGGTGGAACGGATCTCGAGTTTCTCGGATGTCACATTGCCCTTGAGAGATCCGGCAATCACCACGGTATTGGCGCGCAAATTCTTGCAGGTGACTTTTCCGGTCTCTCCCACCACCACCAACCCGCGGATATTGATCTCCCCTTCAAAAGTGCCTTCAATGCGGATGCCGCCCTTGCCGCCCAGGTTGCCCGTCCAAAGGATGCCGGGTCCAAGCACTGATGTCACCCGTTCAATGGGGGCGTTGTTAACCGACGGTGCAGGTGTGGCAGGTTTTTTGAACATCAATCCCTCCGAACCGGGACAAGCAGGATGGGTAAATGGGTGCGGTTTACGATCAGCGGCGCAACACTGCCCGCCCAAAGGGCATCCATTCCCTTCTTTCCATGCGTTCCCAATACGATCATGTCAGCTTTTTGGTTTGTGGCTGATTTTACTACTTCCTGGGCAGGGTCGCCGCGCTCCACTTCAGCACTGGCAAGGATCCCCATGGTTTTCAACAGGTTCAGTTTTTCATCCAGGTAATCCACCGCGCTCTCCTCCTCGATCTCGAGAATGGCACTGGTGGTGGCGGGCAGCAGCGTACCTGAAGCCGCCTCCCGGGCTTTGAGGGTTGCGAGCGTCGGCACCACCCGAACCAGGTGAAGATCTGCTCCCAGTGCTTTGGAAAGCGCGGCAGCGACATCGAGGCTGGCGTCGTGATCCGCTTTGCCGTCCAACGCTGAAACCACCTTCCTGATCTCATGCGGTTCCATGACCTCGTTTTCCTGCGGCTGCAAGAGCAGCACAGGGATGGGCGCACCGGCAATCACCTGCTGGGGGATGCTTCCGACCATGAAATCATGGATCCCGCCTTCACCGTGTGCGCTGAGGATGATCAGGTCGGGGGCAAATTCTCCGCTATGCTCAACAATACTGGCTGCCACCCGGCTGACCTCGTCGGTATGAACGTGGAAGCTGATTTTGGTCCCTGGAGCAAATTTGGATGCCGCCACGTTCTCAAGATACGCCCTCGCATCTTCCTCATGTGTCAGGTGCCGTTGACCGTGCACTTCCTGCGGAGCATTCTTTTCAATCACATGCAGCAGGGTCACTTCTGCACCCAGCTTCTGACTGAGTTCCACCGCCAGCGGCAGCGCAGCTTCCGCTAAAACTGAACCGTCCAATGGGACGAGGAGATGTTTGAACATTATCGACCTCCGAAGAAAGTGGAGTAGAGAAGATATAGGTTCAACACCAATATGACCAGCGTTACTCCCCACGCCAGGTATGTGGTGAACTTGCGGTTCACGAGCACCCCCATGATCTCTTTCTTGCTGGTGAACATGACCAGCGGGATCACCGCAAAAGGCAGTCCAAAACTTAAAAGTACCTGGCTGATCACCAGCGTCCGGGTGGGATCCAGGCCAACCGCGATCACGATCATCGACGGCACCATCGTCACCATGCGCCGGATCCATACCGGGATCTCCCAGTGCAGGAAACCCGCCATGATCACCTGCCCCGCCATGGTACCCACCGAAGCGCTGGATAGCCCGGAAGCCAGAAGCGAAATACCAAAGACGTACTGCGATGCCTTGCCCATCAACGGTTGAAGGGTGATGAATGCCTGCTCGAGCGTACCGATATGCGTCATTCCCTGGGCGTGGAAAGTGGATGCTGCCATCACCAGCATGGCGCCGTTGATCAGGCTTGCCATGCCCATGGCGATGAGGATATCGATCTGTTCGAAATGAAAGAGCCGCCTCATCTCCTTCGGCTTCTTGACCACCACCCTGCCCTGCATCAAAGCGCTGTGCAGGTAAATGGCGTGCGGCATCACTGTCGCACCCAGGATACCTGCTGCCAGCAGTACGCTTTCCGATCCACTAAAGGATGGGACAACAGCATGATACAGCACATCCCCCCAGTTCGGCTTGACAATGATGGTTTCCACTACATAACTGATCGCCACCACCCCGACCATCGCCGAGATCACTGCTTCCAACGGACGGAACCCCTTGCGTTCCAAACCCAGGATGATAAAGGTGGTGATCCCTGTCAAAATACCCGCCACCCACAAGGGAATGCCCAGCAGAAGGTTGAATCCAATGGCCGCCCCCAGGAATTCCGCCAGGTCGGTCGCCATGGCCACCAGTTCCATCAGCACCCACAGGAATTTCACAAACCAGGGTTTGAAGTGCGCCCGGCATTGCTCTGCCAGGTTCATGCCGCTGGCGATGCCCAGTTTGGCTGAGAGCGATTGGATGAGTATGGCCATCAGGTTGCTGGCGACGATCACCCAGAGAAGGGTATACCCGAACTGGGCGCCTCCTGCGATGTTCGTGGCAAAGTTGCCCGGATCGACATACGCCACGCTGGCGATAAATGCCGGTCCCAGGAAAGGCAACAGACTGGCTAACTTGCCCTTCTTGCTTTTTCCCCGCAGCACCGCCCGGGCGTCTTTGAGCGTCTGTGAATCCCGCGTTTCAGGAGTAGAGGATGGTTTGGTCTTTGGCGCCATGAGTCCTGCCGTTTGATGGGAGAATTTATTCGTGCAGGTGCACGGGATGCGGCCAGATCTCGCCGGCGTGCACTACGGCATTTTCGGGAACGTCTGCTTTGATCACCGCACTGTTGCCCAGCCGGGCACCCGCATCGATATGCAGCCCAAGGTTGATGGTGACCCCCATACCCACCTGAGCCCGGTCGCCAATGGTGACTGCGCCCGCCAGAATGGCGCCCGGAGAGAGATTGACGTAGTCTCCGAGCACACAATCATGCGAAAGGATCACCCCGCTGTTGAGCAGGCAGCCAAAGCCAATACGCGAATCACTGCCCACATAGACGCCGTAAAGCAGATGGCAGCCGTCTGCCACCCTGGCACTGGGTTCGATGAATGCGTGAGGATGTACAACGGTGGGAAGAGCGAATCCCTCGCTGCGCAGGCGCTCAAACACTGACGCCCGCGAGGCAGGATCCCCAATTCCGCCAACCGCGTTTACCGCGTGCTGAATTCCACGCTCATGCAGGGAGCGAAGAATGGATGCTCCACCGAGTACAGGCACTCCCAAAATGGCACTCCCGGGGTCAAGCCTGTCATCCACAATGCCCGCAATCGACCACTTGCCTTCCGCATGGATCAGATCGATCACAGATTTGGCGTGACCGCCTCCTCCGTAAATGATCACCGACTGGCGTGAATTGGAAATTTCGGTGGGATTGTTCATGATTTGTTTATACCATCTTTCTCGTCCGCGATTTTGCTGATATGGGAGAAACCGGCGTCCGTAGTCAAAGTAGGTTCATTCCGGCAAGGTGCGAAACCGCCAGGGCATGCTGAGCCAGGGTTCCGGTGCATACTGAATGCCCACACGCGGAGAAACGATCACCTGCGCATCTGAAACGGGTTCGCCGGGTTCGATGCGCAAGGAGGATGCGTCGGAACACATCACCGCACCGTACATTGCCCTGTCAATTTCCAATGCCCGGCACAGCTTTGCGGGTCCATTCGTCCAGTCCTTTTCCGCCACTCCCGGCCGGTTCCTGGCGATGATCTCCAACCCTTCCAAAGGCTGGAGCGCACGGATGAGCACGGCTGCCGGACTGCCTTCTGCGCCGGTAACAGCGTTCAGACACCAGTGCATGCCGTAAGTGAAATACACGTATGCTCTGCCCGGCGGACCGTACATTACCGCATTTCGGTCGGTCTTTCCGCTGCGGGCATGACAGGCCAGGTCAGCTTCTCCATTGTATGCTTCGGCTTCGATGATCCTGCCTGAAACGCGCTGCCCGCCGATCTCCCGCACCAGGATCATTCCCAACAAATTCCGCGCCACATCGGGAGCGGACGGAAGATAGAAATCACAGGGTAGGACATTCATACCGCTATTATACATAAATGGAAATCCGGCTCTCGCCGGATTGGATGGGTGACCAGGATTCTGCCTAGACTTCTTCTTTTTGATCAAGCGCCCTGGGATTGAGTTCGTACTCCATGGTCAGCTTCAACCCTTCGGGTAATCCTGTTCGGGGTTGGTATCCCAATTTCTCACGCGCCAGGGTGATATCTCCGCACAGGCGCGCCAGCCCGCCAGCATTGCGCGGATTGTAGATGATCTCCGGGTGTCCTCCGGTCACCTCGACGGTCAGGCGCGCCAGTTCGCGCATGCTGATCTCGGTGCCGCTAGCAATATTAATGGTCATGCGGTCGATGCCGGGAGCGGTGGCTGCCGCCTGCATGGCATTGATGACATCTTCGAGGTAGACAAAATCGCGGGTTTGCGAGCCGTTGCCGTGAATGACGATGGTGCCATTTTCCCAGGCCTGCCTTAGGAAGCTGGGGATGACCGGGGAATGCACCGGCGGCAGGCGCTGACCGGGACCATACGCATTGAACACCCGCAGGCACACCGTTTCGATGTTCCACAACGAGCCAATAGTCTTGACGTAGTACTCTGCGGCGAGTTTGGACACTGCATAAGGCGAACGGGGATCGGGGATGGCGTCTTCTCGAACCGGCTGCTGCTCCTGATTGCCGTAAACAGCACCCGAGGAGATGAACACCACGCGGTGGACGCCCACATCGCGCATGGCTTCCATGAGCGTTACTGTGCCGCTGACGTTCACCTGATTGTATTCACGGGGGTAAAGCACCGATTCCGGCACGATTACCCTCGCCGCAAGGTGATACACACAATCCACATCCTGCAGCAGCGTCCACAGCCTGGGACGGTCATTTACGTCTCCGCGGACGAATTTGACGCTGGCATCCAGCGACCGCGGGTCGCCCGTGGAGCAATCGTCCAGGCCCACCACGGCATGCCCCTCTCCCGCCAGTCTGTTGGCGAGAGCTGATCCGAGGAAACCTGCTGCACCGGTTATAAGAAATTTCATATTGTAATTTGTATGAATCTTTTTGCATTATAGCACAGCGGAGGTGCTGACGATTCCCGTCGACGGGTGTCTGGTGCCGGAACGCCGCCAGACAGGATCGATCATTGATGTTGTTTTTTGTTCAGCAGGATTCTCTTCTCCTCCGGGGATAGAAAAGCGGTTTCCAGGGCATTCATCTGCGCCTGGCGGATCATCGCGGGGGTCAAACCGGCACGCGGTGCCGCCTGCTCGTACTCGTAGTGCAGGTCAATGGCGCTGATCCCCGGGTCATCGGTGTTGATCGTCGCCAGCAAACCCTGTTCCAGGAACTGCTTCAACGGGTGGGCAGCGTAATCGGCAACCGTGCTGGTCTGCACATTGCTGGTGAGATTGCATTCAATACCGAAGCCACGCTCTCGCAGCGCATCCATCAGGGCGGGGTCTTCAGGTGCATGTACCGCGTGACCGATGCGTTCCGCCCCCAGCCCGTCGATCGCCTGCCAGATGCTTTGTGCCCCCGCCGATTCACCCGCGTGAACGGTGATGTGCCAGCCGGCATCCCGGGCTTTCGTAAAGTGCTCCATGAAAAGACTGCCGGGAAAATTGGCTTCATCCCCTGCCAGGTCGAGCCCGGTGATCTCATCCTTGAATGCGAGCAGGCAGTCCAGTTCCTTCCAGGCTATTTCAGGTCCGTAATGCCGGCTGAGAATACCAAGCTGGTTGACCTTGATGTTGAACGCCCGTTCAGTCGAACGCAGCCCGTCAGTCACTGCTTCGATCACACCGCGCGGATCCAACCCATGCGCCGATGCCATGAACCAGGGGCTGTAGCGCAATTCGACGTAATCCATGCCTTCTCGAGCGGCATCCTCGACCACCTCATAGGCTACCCTGCGGCAAATATCGTAATCCACCAGGATACCCACCATCCATTCGAATTTCTCGATGAACGCCATCACTCCCGGCTTGGGCACCGAGACCTGCACGTACGGGCGCAGTCCCTCCAGGGTTGTGGCGGGCAGCGGCAGGTTGTATTTCAATCCCACATCGAGGATGGTTTCAAGCCGCACGCTGCCGTCCAGGTGGTGGTGCAGGTCAATCAGGGGAAGGTCACTTGAGATCATGGCGTCCTTTCAGGGTTCTTTTAAGAGCTGAAGGGTAATTTTGCGTTTCGCGCAAAACCGGGAGAGATCGTCGATCACGCTTTGGGCGGGAAAAGTGAGATAGACCGTGCCGCTGGGAACCTGCCCGGCGAGGTCCATGCCCACCCAAAAAACCTGCTCACCCGCAGGCAGCAGCGAAAGCACAATCTTTATCTCTTCGATACCGGTGACAGAAAGTTTGATAAAGCCGTCGCTGGAAAGCGTGTTTCCGGGCGCGATGATCTCATCAAACGACTTGGTACGGTTGGTTCCGGTGATCAGGGTGAAGTTCCAATCGGAGCCGTTTTGCCAGGAATAAAGCTCGTAGCCTTTTGCAGATTTGGGCAGCACTGAAGGAAGGGCGGAAGGCGTGGGAAGGGGAGGTTCTGCAGTGGTCGTGCTTTCCGGCACCGTAGGAGTTGGGAAGGCACCGGTGGCTGCTGCTGTCTGGGTCCGAAATGCACGCGCTGTTTCGATGGGCTGCCAACTGCTGATGGTGGCAGGCCGCTCGCAGGCGGAAAGAAGACCTGCCAGCGTTGTCAGCAAAATCAGAAGTGGCAACCATCTTTTCAAACGGTGAAAAAACGCGTTCAGCATGGGCATGACCCTGAACTGGAAGCAGCAACAGTATCGATGGACATGGGCAGGATCTCCGGCCGGTGAATCCATCCAATCCGCGACCAAAAAGCCTGACCTTCCAGGTTGCTCGCAAACACCATCAGGTGGCACTTCTGAATCCCCCTTCGGGAGAGTTCAGCCAGGCTGAGGTCAACCAACGCCCTGCCGATTCCCCTGCGCCTGGCTGCGGCTTCCACCGCCAGGTGATACAAATACCCACGGCGTCCGTCGCAACCGCATAACACAGTACCCACAATCCTGCCATCCATGCTCGCAACGTGACAAAGCCCCTGATTTTGATTCAAAAACAATTCCATTGGACCGCGCTCATCCGCTTTAGAAAGCCCGATGCCTTCGCAGCGCTGCCAGAGCGCCAGGATTTCTTCGAAATCGAAGATTCTCATTTCCGAATAAGTAATTTCCACGCCGGACTCCTTGTCCACGGTACACATCAATTGCTGCCCCCATTGCCCTTGCCGTATTGCTGCCAGTGAACCTTGCGGGCATCATACTGCGTACGGGGTTCTTTTTGCTCGGCCGGATACCCCAGGTAGATCAATCCCAGCGGGGTGATGCTAGCGGGCAGGTTGAGCACCTCAGACACGCGTTTGACGAACAGTGTCACCGGGTGAACCCCAACCCATACCGAGCCAAAACCCAGGGCGGTTGCCGCAAGCAGGATATTTTCCATGGCTGCGCTGCAATCCTGCACCCAAAAGCGGTTCGCCGCCTTTGCGTTTGAGAACCGTGTGTTGCCGCATACTGCGATCACCGCAGCCGGATCGTGCTTGCCGAAGACCAGGCTGTCGCGAAGCTGTTGGATGATTTCTCTGTCGGTCACAACCACAAACTCCCAGGGACGCACATTCATGGCAGTGGGAGCTGCCATGCCTGCCTGAAGAAGCAGGGTGAGATCTTCCTCAGAAATGGGTCGGTCGGTAAATTTGCGGATGCTGCGGCGTTTGAATATAAAATCCAGGGATTCTGTCATATCTGGTCCTGCCCGCATTGGATTTTGGTTCATCCGCTGATGAGGTGGGCGTGCACCAGCGGTGCTATTTGAAAGCCGCCCCCGTTGATCACCAGCCGGCATTGGTTTTCATCCAGCCGTTCATTCCGGATCAATGAAGAAGTGATTTGCAGCAGCGCCGCCGCGATTTGCGGGTCTTCCAGGGGTATTTGGAAAACATCCTTCCAGCCCTTCCGGGGAAGAATCAGGAAATGTACCGGATAAACTGGCTTCGGGTGCCGGATTGCCAGCCAGAATTCATTGGAGGCATGCTTTCTGAATGGCACCAAAAAGTCCGCTTTGGAAAAGATCAAACCCAGGAATTGGGCTGCGAACCTGCTGAACATGATTGCTGGATCATCCTTCCAATCAATGAAAAACGCGCCTCTTATTGTTGAGGGGTTAAGATTGAGTGTATTATATCCAAAATGCCCGGCGGGGATATCACCGGGCATTTGCATTAAGCTTGCTTCTGTTTTTCCCAGGCTTTGCGGTCTTCCGCTTTCTCAGGGTCAAGGAAATGCGGATCGACCTCAGGAGCGGTGGACCTGCCTCTCGCAAGCCACATCGACTTTGCCAGTCTCTCGGGGTTCGACTCCACCCCCTGGGCGGTAAAGTACTCGCAAACCCGCCGCACGTCGCGTTGAAAGATGGCGTAAGCGTTGTGGTTCTCGTCGGGGTCGATCGCCTGGGGGAAGTCGATCAACGTGATCCTCCCCTCCCAGTAAAGGATATTGTAGGCAGAGAGATCTGCATGGATCCTTCGATGCTCCAGGCAAATCTCGATATTGAAGATCACCCGCTGGAAGAGTTCCCTGGCTTCGGTAAAGGAGAGCGCAATCGAATTCAGCGAAGGCGCTGCAGCGTCCTCATCACCGATGAAATCCATCAGGATGGCATTCTTACCGCTCGCGTAAGGTTTTGGAATGTCGGCTCCAGCTTCGGCGAGGATTTTCATAGTCTTGAATTCGCTGCCCAGCCAGGATTCGTGGAGCAGTTCCATGCCGTAGGAGGTTTTCTTCTGCATGGCATGCAGCATGCCGTCATCCAGAATCACCTTGCCGTCGTTCTCCAACTGCGACCTTCCCTCGCGGTACAGGTGGTCCTTCTTCAGATTGCGGAACTGCCGCGGCCGGTATACCTTGGCCGCCAGGTAGGGAACGCCCACATTGGTATTGGCTCTTACCTGGTAAACGGAGGCTTCTTTGCCGCCCTTCACCATCCGCAGGATGTCATCAAACCAGCGTAATTCATAGAACTCGCCCAGCGAGCTCATCAACCATTGGCTCTCGTGGCGCGAAGGTTGATAGGTGAACTTATCCAGATCGTCGTTAATCGAGACTTTCCGTACCCGGTTGACCATCACCGCCTTGTGTACAAAATGATCCGCGGTTTTGCGGCCTTTGGACATATTGCGTACACGCGGCAGATCGTGCTCGAAATCCATTTCATCATCAAAATCTATGTTCAACAAAGAATTCATTTTCTTCCATCACATTTCAAAAACGAATGAACAAACAGGCTTAAAACAAAAGCCACAGATGCAGCGCACCTGTGGCAGGATCATCATCGGGTATGAAACCTACAATACCCTTCCCTCAAGAGGCGCGCGGCAAAGTTCCCAGACATGGGCAAATACAAGTTTCTTCATCACCGTTACCTCCTTTCAAGAATTAGATAAAGAGATTCTACACAATCCATGACAGATAGTCAAGCGATCTCAGCGAAAACAGACCTGCTCCCGGTGAAAATCACCGGGAGCAGGTCGATTATGCTCAATTGAACTTCAAAATTAACTGCCAGTTACGCAGTTACGATCCTAATCGCCAGATTCACTTTCAGTACCGGTTTCAACACCATGCAGAACGATCCCGGCTGCTACCATTGGCTGACCGGTCAAAACACGCGGCATGATCACGGTGACCATATCGCCAACTTTGATCGTTGAGCCTTCAGGCAGGATCTTGGTGGTGGTTGAGATCTCGAATGTGTATTCCTTGCCGTCCTTGGCTTTGATGGTGATGGAGCTGCCCTCAGTGTAGGCAGTCACTTCGCCAACATGCTGCTGTTTTACGGGCTTGCCGGGGATGACCATGATCTTCAGCGCCAGGAAGCTGTCATCGGTCTGCTTGACGGCTTTCACCATCACCTGCAGTCCGGCGAGCGGACCCGTGGGGGTTACGGTCGCAGTTACGGTTTCGGTGGCGGCTTCAGTAGCCGTGGCTGTTTCAGTGGCGGTGGGTTCTTCAGTCGCCGCGGGGTTGAAATGGGTGGGATACTTGATGACCGTATTCTCATCCATCATGATCACCTGCTGCGTGCCGTCCTTGAGTTCAAGGGTCAGGCTGGTGGCATCAGATGTCACTACCACGCCGCGGAAGTTCGCCTTGCCGTTTTTCTCATTTTGATTGTTCTGGTTATTGCGGTGTTGCTCCGAATTGCCGTGCGGTGCCGGAGTCACCTCGGTGGCAGTCACTTCCGTTCCCTGGGGGGCCGGTGTTTTCTTGGGTTTCATGGAAATATCCGGTGCCGCCAGAACGGTGGTAGCCGTCATCGCCAACACAATGGCCAGCAACAAACCCATGTACAGAATGCTTTTCTTCATCTTTTTACTCCTTTTCACTCAGGTTGAATATCGACACTGAGCGTGACAATTACATCCTCCCCGCTATTGTTGCTCGCTTCCACTGTGATCATCTGCAGTCCCGAATCGAGATGCACAGCCAGGCTGAAAGCCCCGTTCTGGTCGGCGACGGTGAATTGATCATCAATACTCACCACGCCGCCTGGAGCGGTTCGACCTGTGATGGTCACATCTTGTGATGTGACGGTGTCGCCATCTTTGGGGTTGTCAATGAGCAGTTGAAGCGGGCTTTGGGGTAGGACCTCGACGGTATCCTGACCCGGCGTGTTTGCCGGCGGATTCAACGCATTCCCTGAACTGCTGCCGGATTCCGCGAGTGCGGGCTGCGTTGTGGTCAGACCTTCTTGTGGCGTCTGTGTTTTGGTGGTGCATCCGGCAATCACCAAGACTAAACACAACGCCGCGATAAAGCGCTTTTTGAGCATATTTGCAGTGTAGACAGCTTCCGCGACAAAATCAAGCAATTTAAGGATTTTGTAAGGATGCTCTCATTCGGAATTTAACCTGATTGGGCTGGATTCTGGAGTTGTGATATAACAAAATGATCCCTCTGTGGAAGTCATTGCATGATCGCCAGCCACCTCAAAGATACTTTTGCCGCGCTTCAGCACCCCAACTACCGTCTATGGTTCATGGGGCAATTGGTGTCTTTGATCGGCACCTGGATGCAATCCACGGCGCAGGGGTTTTTAATTTTCGACCTCACCCATTCCGCAGCCTTTCTGGGCTATGTCAGCTTTGCTTCCGGTATTCCCACCTGGCTGCTGACCCTCTACGGCGGGGTCATAGCCGACCGCATCCCCAAGCGCACGCTGTTGATCATCACCCAATCCACCATGATGGTGCTAGCATCCATCCTGGCAGTGCTCACCTTCACCCATACTGTGCAGCCGTGGCATATCATCGCCCTGGCATTCATGCTGGGCATCGCCAACGCCTTCGACATGCCCGGCAGGCAGGCGTTCGTCGCCGAACTGGTGGAGCGTAAAGATCTCACCAATGCCATTGCCCTGAACGCCACCATGTTCAACCTCGGTGTGGTCACAGGACCTGCCGTGGCAGGTTTGGTCTACGCCTGGCTGGGTCCTGCCTGGTGTTTTACCATCAATGCCATCTCATTCATTGCAGTGATCGCGGCATTGCTGTTGATGCGCATCAAAGTGCAGCTTCGTACCGATCACATGTCTCCCATCATTGAGTTGAAAGAGGGCGTTAAAGCCGCGTTTTCCAGCGATTCCATGAAGCTTCTTTTCGTCAGTTTATTTATCTGTTCAGCATTTGGCTTTGGGATCCTGGTGCTTGCACCGGCGTGGGCGGTGGACGTGCTCCACGGCAATGTAACCACCAATGGATTGCTCCTTTCAGCACGCGGCGTAGGTTCACTCATCAGCGGACTGGTTCTTGCCACCGTTGCCTCAAGAGGGTACAGGGGGAAAATCTGGACTTTGGGCTCCATCCTGCTTCCCATTTCGGTGCTTCTCTTTGGCATGGCACGCTGGCTGCCATTCTCTCTGTTGATGATCGCCTTCATGGGGTTGAGCTTGATCATGGTGGTTAACATCGCCAACGGTCTCATCCAGGCAAACACCAGTGACGAGATGCGCGGCAGGGTCATGAGCATTTACGCTCTGATCCTGGCTGGAGGTCAAACCCTGGGCAGCCTGTTTATGGGTCTGATCGCGGACCGCATCAACGAACCCGTGGCTGCCTTTATCGGCGCAGGAATTCTCGGGGTGCTGGCAATCGCCATTTACCTGTTCAAACCCTTCATGCGGAAAATCGCCTGACCGTCCATTTGATGGATTATTAATCTTCCTTCATGCATTCCCCCCGCTGCCGTGCTATATTATGATCAATATTGTCTGAAAAAACAGACAGGGAAGTTGCCATGAAGGATAATTTGGTTTCTCCTCTGAAAGATGAGATTACACCTGAAAAGCTTTATTTTTCGCGGCGCAAATTCCTGCGCCTCTCTGCAATGATGGGCGTCACCGCTGCTCTGGCAGCCTGCGGCGTGACTCCCCCGGGAAATCCCACCACGGGCGCCGAAACGGCCACCCTTACGCCAACACCCCCTCCCGACGTGGAGACCCCCCTCGACACCATCACCCACTACAACAACTTCTATGAGTTTTCGCAGGATAAGGGTGCCGTGGCAGACCTGGTATCCGGTTTCCAGACCGAACCGTGGACGGTGGAAATTGGCGGTCTCGTCGATAAACCTGTCACACTGTCCGCCGATGAGATCATTCAGAATTACCCCGCCTCAGAACACGTCTACCGCATGCGCTGCGTGGAGGGTTGGTCCATTGTGGTGCCTTGGGAGGGATTCCCGCTAAACCGCCTGCTGAAAGATGTGGGCGTGCAGCCGGAAGCCAGGTACATCGCGTTTACCACCGTGCTTCGTCCCGCCCAGATGCCTGGACAAAACGATTCGTTCTTCAAATGGCCCTATGATGAAGGCTTGCGGTTGGACGAAGCCAATCACGATCTCACCCTGCTGGTCAGCGGGTTGTACGGTCAGCCTCTGCCCAAGCAGGACGGCGCCCCGCTGCGGATCGTCGTGCCCTGGAAGTACGGCTTCAAAAGCGTCAAATCCATTGTCAAGATCGAAGCGGTGAAAGATCAACCGCCCACCTTCTGGAATACCACCGCCCCCGATGAATACGGCTTCTATTCCAACGTCAACCCCGATGTTCCCCATCCGCGCTGGACGCAGTACTCCGAGCGAAGGTTGGGCGAAGCTGGCCGCCGTCCCACCCTGCTCTTCAACGGTTACTCCGAGGTGGCGCCGCTGTATGAAGGCATGGATCTGAAAGCCAATTTCTAGATGAAGTTCCAGGATCTGCGCCGCTTTGAC
The DNA here is from genome assembly GCA_039683035.1 of Anaerolineaceae bacterium. Classification (GTDB taxonomy): domain Bacteria; phylum Chloroflexota; class Anaerolineae; order Anaerolineales; family Anaerolineaceae; genus UBA6107. The sequence continues at coordinate 204,135 of JBDKSE010000020.1, read as the reverse complement.
CGCCTGGCAGTGAACCTGCTCTGCCTTGTCCCGGCGTCGATCCTGGCATTCCTTTACATACAGGGAAAATTGGGTCCGGACCCCGTCCAGATCCTCGAACGGCGCACCGGGGATATCGCCGTCGCGCTGCTGCTGCTTTCGCTCATATTCACTCCGCTCAGGATCATCACCGGGTTCAACCGCGGGGTCAAGTACCGCCGTATCACCGGGTTGTACTCCTTTTACTACGCTGCGGCTCATTTCCTGATCTTCCTGGGATTGGACTATGCTTTTGATTTCAACCTGGTCGTCAGGACCATCCTGGGAAACAAGGCTTTGTGGCTGGGATCGATCTCGTTGTTGATCCTCGGCACCATGGCACTGACCTCCACCGACGGTTGGAAGCTGCGGCTCAAGCGCAACTGGAGGCGCATCCACCGCTTCGTCTACCTGGCGTCGCTGCTGGCGCTGCTGCATTTTGCGCTGCTCAAGAAGGGCAATCTGTTTCAATTGCGAGGCGAGGTGTTCTTTCCCCTGCTCGGATTGATCATCTGGGCAATCTTGATGCTGCTGCGCCTGCCGCCTTTCAAGAAGTGGTTTTCCAGATATAAGTAACCAGTTTCCTGCCACTTGTCCGGGGGTCTATTGTGCAGCTTTCCAAACCCTCCTATAATGGGGGTGTGAACCCTCTTAAGAAAACGCATCATTCCAGGTGAGATTCATGCGAAAAATCATCCAGTTCTCTACGGTATTCCTGGTCGTCATCATGCTGCTGGCCGCCTGCAACCTGCCGCTCGGCAAAAATGTGACTCCCGCCGTGGGCAACAATCAAACCGCCGTGGCGCAGACCGTTTCTGCCATGCAGACCCAGCTTGCATCCAACCTGTCACCCAACGCACCCACCCCCACGCTTACCCTGGCTGCCCCCACCGCGGGGACGACCGAAACCGCCCCCCAGGCGACCAATACCCCCCAACCGACCTTCAAGGTGGGTTTCATCACCGATGTGACCATCCCGGATAACACGGTCATCGAGCCCGGAAAGACCTTCAAGAAGACCTGGCGCCTGCGCAATGACGGCACGGGTACCTGGGCGTCGAATTTCAAACTGGTGTTCGTCAGCGGCGATTCGATGAGCGGACCGGCTTCCAAGACACTCGACGAGACCGTGGCGCCGGGTCAGACCATTGACGTTTCGGTGGATTTGACCGCCCCCTCCATTCCCAAGACCTACAAGGGCAACTGGATGCTGCAAACCGCCACCGGCACCAATTTCGGCATCGGACCCGAATCGAGTTCCGCGTTCACCGTGGTCATCGTGGTGCAGCAGACCTTTGCCGTGACCAACGCCGTCCCGGCAGCCTACCCCGCCACCTGGTCGGGTGTGTGCCCGGTAGCCATCGACCTGGCGGCGACCATCACCGCCACCGCAGCCGGCAAGGTGACTTATTACTTCGTCACCCCACTGGGCAATTCGCCCACGCTGGAACTCAGCTTCAGCGAAGCCGGCACCAAGACCACCCCGTCCTATTCGCTGCAGGTGCCCGGCACCACGGCAGGCACCATCCAAGTGTACATCGATGCCCCCAACCACCAGCTCTTCCCGAGCGTGGCAAATATGACGGTCACCTGCCCGTAGAAAAACTCTGGCAGGTGCGGGATTTTTCGGTTATAATCGATTGCGCAATGGTCCACTAGCTCAATTGGCAGAGCAACTGACTCTTAATCAGTGGGTTCAGGGTTCAAGTCCCTGGTGGATCACTTTTTTATTTAATGGGGGAAAATGAGATGTAGCCTCACATGAAGGGACAGACCAACTGAGGTTTGCTTTTTACCGCTTTGATCGTCGTTTGTATTGTCGCGCATTATCTCCACACAGCCAAAATCGCTCCGCTGACCATCATCCCGATCAATTGATTCCCGATCCGGATCAAGTAAAGCTTGAATGGTATCTTCTCCCAGATCAGCTCGCCGGCTTCCAGTGTAGCCATAAAACCGATGCATGCGATGGCGCCGATGAGTGCGCCTTCAAGCAGCGTGGTGGCATTTGCCAGTCGAATGATGATCGCCAGCACAAAAACCATGATCAGATGCCCAATCAAACCGGCAGGGATCCACTTCGTTGACGGATTCAAACTTGCTCCCGTCAGCGCAGACCATGCATTGCCGAATATCCCCTTCTGAAACCAGGCCAATCCTATTACAGTATGCACCAGCATGGCCACCAGGATTGCCCAAATGTTGAGTTCTGGCAAAACCGCCTGCAGATTCATCCAACACCTCCATGATTCGCTGAGGAAAGGCTTACGTTACGAACATTATAGGGTCCTTGGGTTCCCAAATGTATAGACAATTGCTTTGAATTGGTAAGGAAAGTCGAGTGCAGGCAGCCGTAGGGTGCGTTCAAAAGTGAACGCACCACCTGAACGGTGCCTGGCAAAATGGTGCGTCAGCGGCGAACCCTACGTACTCCGCTAAGGATTAATTCTAATGATTAGTAATTTCAAGGGTTTGAATAATCATCAGAGTAATTTCGATTGCATATTATTTCAAGATTATTACCGTTTAAGGAATACAGAGGCTGTCGGAACTCCCATCTGCCTATACCTAATCCAGTTCCAATAAAAATTGGAAATGAATAACCATCATGATAGACTACTTGAGCTTGTTTGGGCCACTTTTCCATATGGTTTGTCCGATATGCAAACCAAAGAATATCATGGTACCGAAGACTAAAACCATTAAGTCCCAAAAAATCGTTTGGTATATTTATCATGTCATCCATGTGCAGATTGAATTGGAAACTGATCGATAGCCCTTGTGGTGCAGCAAAGAAAACTAACACGAATGGCTTTAATTCTTCGTTCGCTTCTATGCAATAATCACCATCACGATTAAAAATGGGGGAAGATGTCGGTTGATACTTCGGTTCTTTCGAGAAAATTGTAAAGAGATGGCGGATGCCAACTTTTTCCTCCATTTTGTTAAATAAATTATTACCTTTAATTATTAATCGGTGTCCTTTTGGATCGTCATTTGGTCGGATCGCTACCATGCCAGACCCGTGAAAGCTTATCTTTCCCTCCCCAACTGGCTCAGTTGTTACTAGTTGAGGTCCAATTTCTGTTAATACTGCACTAAACCAATTCGCATCATCGAAATCCGATGATGAACAATATATTGATCCATCAGCAGATTGTTTAAAACTGAAAATCTGGCATACCTTATCTTTGGCCCGTATGAAGATTCTTCTTCTATTTTGTGATTTCCTCTCGATCATAAATGCTCCCGTTTTCCTAATTTAAGATTTGGCTTACGGTGCTTTAATTTTCAACAGTGGTGACACGTCAAAACAAACCTGATGTAGTGTAGTAATACATCTGTTGCAAAAAATTTTTTAGCGAGTAGATTTTAATTTCTCAATTACGGTCATAATTTTCTTCGCACAAGCGTTTGCTAAAAACTGTGATTCACATTCGCTTGCCCTAACCCTCTCAATATGAACCCCTTCATAAACAAGCATGGATGTTCTTGAGTGAGCTTCAACAGGGGTTTCATGATGGACAGTGTCCCCATCAACTTCAACTACCAAGGAAATGCCATCCTTTACAATAAAGAAGTCAGGTTCAATTCTTTTGTAGCTCTCTCCCCCGCGAATAAATACTGCTAATGGAGCGAATGAAACTCCAGATGATTTAAGTGCAATGTATAAAAATATTTCTGGTTGGGATCTAAATAACAAGCCATCCATTGTCCTTGATGGAATATTGTCCGAATGAACACGTCCTTGATTAGAAATCCCATCACCTGATAACCAAGCTTTTGCTTTTTCCCTCCATTCATTATCATCTGCAATTTGCGGAGTTACGTATACTCTTTCTAAAAACTCATTCTCATTACCTCTTGAGAGCAGATTTGCCTTCTCAGAGAGAGATTTCTCGATACTCTCAATTTCGCTAATTACTTGATTGTAGAGCCAATTAGGTATCTGCAAGAATAATGAATACCCATAGGTCCCGCCATTCCAATTATCATAACTAGTTTGTTTGATTCTCGCTGTTGAATTTGCTAGAACAGCAACTTCACGCGCAGCTCCAGAGGAAGCAAAAAGGTTGGCGAGCGTTGCGAGTAGTGGCTCTGGATTTGAAAAGAAATTCTCATCAGTCATATTTAGGATAATCCTCTTGATATGGTAATTTTCTCGCGGAGTAAATTGGGGCTAGATCAATAGTTAAGTTGCAGAAGGTTTGGAGAGCTCAAAAATCAGACTTTGCATTTGTTGAACAACGGCGAAGTCTTGACTTTCTTCCTCTCAAAAATTCGAAAATGAGCATATATTCATTGGAAATCTTCACAAAGAATGGCTTATTATTACTAATCCAATGATACTTTTGAGTCTTTTAAGATCGTTCCGTAACATAGAAGTTTTTATAATCATTCACTTATTTGTATACAGGCTAAGCAATTTCGAAAATTCAAGCCAGCCTAAATTGAATTAGCTTCAATGGCAATTTGTGAATCCTTTAGTACAGTAAACAAAATATTATTCCTTGATGACAATTTAACAAAATAGTTGGATTCTAATAGGCTCTATTAGTAATTACGAGGTCTACTAATTAATCCCCCATGTCATATAGTATACAGAACCTTTTGTTCTCAAACCTTAACAATTGCTTATCAATACATCAAATCCCTCCCCTCTTGACTTCCCCCCTCCTTTTTCGTATAAACAAAAGTACATCAGGAATGTCCGCCGTTGGCGGACTGGCAACCGGCCTGGAGACGGCATCGGTGCCTGAGACGCAAGCGTCTCGATGCGCGAGAAGATCCTCTCGAAAAACAGCTCCGTTTTTGTTTTAACCGGGCTTCCTTCCCTTTTCGCCCCCAAAATAATCTCCCCTGGTGCAGCGCACCTTTGGCTTCTCGCAAGCCGGATTCATGCATCTTAAGGAGATTCAAAATGAAACTGCACAAGTACACCGAACAGGAATTGAGATTCACCGCCGTGGTTTACGCCTCCAGGCCTCAAATCGTAGAATACATACGCTCCAATGGGAAATTGCCCGCCAAAATTGAGTTGGACGGCTTTCCGATCGCGCCGAAGTTCATTGCCCGGAGACGCGGGCTGGACCCGGTGCTTTCAGAAGACGAGCAGCTGGTGTTCGCTGCCATCCTCAGGGAAAAACGCCTGCCGGCCGGCGGCGTGATCCTCTTCCCTGATTCAGTTCCGATTTATTCGCTGGAAGCGGATCAGCAGATCGAGATCTGCCCGGAGCCGCGAAGATTCGAATGGGAGGAGTAGATACTTACCGGGCGATCCAGTTTCATTGATTTCAGTCTATCTATCCGGTCATTCTCCGGCGGAGGGTTCGCACAACCCCGCATACGTTCATACGTATATGAATGTAGAAATCGACAAAGGAGAATGAAATGTCTGAACAACCCGCTGTAGTTCGACCGGTAAGAACAATTCATCATCGCGGCGGCGGCGACGCCGTTTACGGGCTTGGCTTCATCGGCGCAGCCATTTACTTCATCGGACAGGCAACGACCTTCGGCCTGGGGGTGCTGGGATTGCTCAAAGCCCTTGTCTGGCCCGTATTCCTGGTGATGGCGCTGTTGAAGTACCTGGGCGTTTAGTCCTTCAGCCAGATCCGTTCTTGAGATGCCGGGAGAATCACTCATCTCCCGGCTTTCTTTATGCCTGTCCGGTTTCCCGGTCCACAAAATTGATGGTTGCTCTTCATGCAAAACGTGCAACAAAACGCTGCCTTCAGGGTTGTTAACCTATATCAGCATGGAGGTGTCGATTGAATTCACAAGAACCTTTGGTCAGGGCTTTGCATCCTGGTCAGACTGCCGGGTTTGGATGGGCAAATAACGGTATACCCGAACCAGCGACCGCCGATTTGTTGTGCGCTGCCCTGTTGAGACTGGACAGGCCTTTTTACCTTTTGCGAAAAAACGGCGAATATTTCACCGCCCATGAAGGAGCGGCGGGAGCGACGTCAAATAATGGTTTTCAAATGTTCGGTTTTTGCCCTGAACTGGAGCCCACTGATCTAGGGGATCCAGCGTTCAAGACAACCTATGGAACAAGATACCCGCTTTACGCCGGGTCGATGGCCAATGGGATCTCCTCGGAAGAGATGGTGATCGCGCTTGGCAGGGCAGGCTTGATGGGATCCTTTGGTGCAGGCGGCTGCCTTCCAACCCGCGTGGAAAAAGCAATCGACCGCATCCGGACCGAACTGGGCGACAGCCCCTACCTGTTCAACCTGATCAACAGCCCCTTTGAACCGGCTTTGGAAGCCAGAACCGCGGAGTTGTACATCCAGCACGGCATCCGCGCCATCGAAGCTTCGGCTTACCTGACCCTGACCCCCAACCTGGTCTGGTACCGCCTGACCGGATTATCGCAGGGCGCTGACGGTACAGTGAAGATCAACCACCGCATCATCGCCAAGGTCTCGCGCAAGGAAGTCGCGCAAAAATTCCTTCAGCCTGCCGATCAAAATATGGTCAATCAACTCCTGGCAGAGGGCAAGGTGACCGCCGATCAAGCCCGGCTCGCCCAATTCGTGCCCATGGCAGACGATGTGACGGTTGAAGCCGATTCAGGCGGACATACCGATAACCGCCCGCTGGTGAGCATCCTGCCCGCAATCATCCAGCTGAGAGATACCCTGCAGGAAAAGTATCAGTTTGCCCAAATGACGAGGATCGGCGCAGCCGGAGGGATTGCGACCCCGGCAGCCGCGCTGGCGGCGTTCATGATGGGGGCGGCCTACGTCACCACCGGGTCCGTCAATCAGGGGTGCGTGGAATCTGGAGCCTCGGCTCACAGCAAAGCTCTCCTTTCGCAGATGGAAACCACCGACGTTGCCATGGCTCCCGCCAGCGATATGTTCGAAATGGGCGTCAAGGTGCAGGTGCTCAAACGCGGGACCATGTTTGCCATGCGCGGTCTGAAGCTGTACGAGATTTATCAAAGATACGAATCCATCGATGAAATCCCCCCTGCCGAGCGTGAAAAGCTGGAATCAACGATCTTCAAGCAGAGCCTGGACTCCGTCTGGAACGAATGCGTGAAATTCTTCAGCGAGCGCGACCCCAAGCAGATCGAACGCGCGAATAAAAAGCCCAAAGACAAGATGGCGCTCATCTTCCGCTGGTATTTGGGTTTGTCTTCGCGCTGGGCAAGCATTGGTGAAAAAGGGCGCGAGATGGACTACCAGATCTGGTGCGGTCCATCCATGGGCGCATTCAACGACTGGGCAAGGAACACCTATCTGGAAAAACCTGAGAACCGCCAGGTTGTGGATGTATCCATGCAGCTTCTGCAGGGCGCAGCCTATCTGTGGCGCATTCGAACCCTCGAAGCCCAGGGGATCCGCTTTGCCAGCCAGATCGCCAACATTAAGCCGTCAGAAAATATGGCTAAATAAGGATCCGGCGAAAATCAACGGATAGAGCACCATCGAAGCACACCGTCAGAACGAAGGAACCCTCTCTGCGCCACAAAAGGCGCAGAGATTCTTTTTGCCGAATCAAAACCGGGCTGCAGGGAATTTTCCACCCTGCTTCAAACGAAGTGGATTCCGGATTCACATTGATCCTGCGGGTATCCATCTTCAAGCCAATGGAAAGGGCCTTCAAGACAGCTTCCTTGGCACTCCAAACCAGGGTGGAATACAGGGATCGTTTTTGCGGTGTATGCCGTTCGACCTGGCTGATTTCTTCAGGCGTAAAATAATCGCTGATGAACGCCTGGGAGCGTTCCTCGATCAGCTCCAAATCCACACCTATGGGGGACTGGCCGGTGGAACAGGCGCAAAAGATAGATCCATTGGAATGACTGAGCGAAATCGGGATGGGAGTTTCCCCCTCATCCAATGCGAGACGCGGAGCCCCCCCTTCCTCTTTCAGTATCTGCAATTGATTGAATCTTCTCGAAGCAAGGTTTTGGAAGGATTCAATCAATAAGGCTTTGAGCGCCAGTCTGCCCGCCAGCCATTCCCGGCGGCGTTTTTCAAACCGCAGATGATCAAGATAGGCTTGCTCGTCTTTTCCCAGCAGGTCTCGCAACTCCCCTGCCGGAAACAAGTCAAAGATCGACTGAATGGATGTGTATGTCCAATAGATTGTCATATTTTTTCCTCCCCGGAAATGGAATCATCCCCGGGGAGAGCCTCCAATTCTGATTCAGTCTCCAGCCAGCGGGACCAGCTTCTTCAGCGGTTCCACCAGTTGCTGTTCGGCGGGGTACGGCAGCGCAGAGGTGCGGTAATCCGTCAGCTCGAGGAAGACATTTCCCTTTGCATCCACCACCCTGGCGTCAAAGACATAAGACTCGCCTTCCATGCGCGGGTTCACCTCGGCGAAAATCGCCACGCCGTTGAGCGGTCGTTTGAAGAGCTTGAGCGACCCAACGGATTGCGGAAGCGCCAGCACGCCGGTAGCTCCTGCCTGGTACAAGCCTGCGGTCTGGAAACACATTTCGATGAGCAGCGGGGTTGCAAACAGCGCGGGGTCATCGGCGGCAATTTCAACCACCTTCTTGTTGAATTTACCAAGCACTTTCCCGTTGCTCAGTTGGGCCGATTCCAGCACCTGGAAAGACGGGCCGTGGAAGAACAGCTTGTAAATGTCGTCGGATGAGACAGAGTTCTTTTGATTCCACTTCGGCGGTTTGACCATCTGCTCTTCTGCCGGTACGTCTGGAGTAAGAAAGACCGTTCCGGTGAAGTGCAGCATATGCTCGACTCCGCCATTTCTGCGGGTCACATCCGATTCCAGCCTGGCTTCGACCCTGATTCCTTCGAGGGTGCGGAAGGCGACCGCGTTCCATTGGATGGTGCGCGCCTTGTTGCCGTAAAACTTGAAGGGCGCCAGAAATTGCACGTTTTCCAGGCGGCTTACTTCGAAGGGAGCGTGATTCGATCCCAGCACCGAAGCGATATGCTTTGCGGCAACCGAGAACCCCTCGATGCCCATCACTCCGGGCAGCACCGGAATGCCATTGATCATGTGATCGTGCAAGTAGAATTCCTGGGCGGGATCAAGCTCGGCTTCCAACCGGATGCCCTGCTCCACGCTGAACGCGGTCACCGAACTGAACATCTTGTGGATGGGATCTCCGGCGCGCAGCGCCTGGTTGGCTGTCTCGACATCCACGCCGCAGTTGTTCTGACAGCCTGAATCCAGCGATCCGAGCGAGCCCGCGACGACATACTCGCCGCATAGACCCAGCTCAAGAGCCTGCCGGACCATCGGAGCTGCTGTTTCCGGCTTGAGCATCTCAATGCCAGCGCGCTCCATCAACGCCGGGATGTTCCCCCGGCTCGCCATGCCCACCTCAGCCCAGGCGCCCCAATCCAGCGAAACCGAGTGAAGCGCAGGATACTGTGAGGGCAGCCAGAAAGCCAGTTTGGAAAGCGCATCATTTGCGGCGCTGTAATCCGTCTGTCCTGCATTGCCAAACCTGCCAGCCACCGAAGAGAAGGAAACGATTGACCCAGGCAGCCTGCCGGCATTCTCCAATGCCTTGAAGAGGAATTGGAAACCGTCCACTTTTACTGCAACAGTCTGCTCGAATTCCTCTGCGCTCTTGCTTTCCACCTTGCGGCTCTTTTCAATGCCCGCGGCGTGGATGAAGACATCCACATGGTCGGTTGCGTGTTTGATTTCTGCGACCGCCGCATCCACATCCTGCGGATCAGTCACATCACAGAGGATGTATTTTGCCGCCGCCCCCGTCGAACGCAGGGAGTCGAGCAAGTCGATCATGGATGCCGCGCGTTCCAGAGCCGTGATCTTCTGATCGAGCTGCACAGGCGTCACCTTCTCGCCCTTTTCCTGCGATCGTTTCTGCAATTCCTTTCGGAAAGCATTCCGGTCATTCTTCAGCATCTGCAGGTTGGCATCTTCTTTTGAGGGTAGCTTCGTCCGCCCCAACAGGTAGAAAGATCCCTGCGTTGCTTTTGCAAGATCGAACAGAACGGGGGCAGTGATGCCGCCGGTGGCGCCGCTGACAACGAAGGTGCAGCCTTTTGGCAGGGTAGTCTCTTTGACCGCCTGCATATCCATTTCGTTGAGCTTGACCGAGAACCGTGATCCGCCTTCATAGCCAATTTCCACGGTCACCGGATCGTTCATTGTCTCCTTGACCAGGATTTCGGCGATGTTCTGGTGTGTCTCCGCGGAACTGAAGTCGACCACCTTGATCAACTGACCGGGTCTCTCGCGCTTCAAGGCTTTGGTGAATCCGCTGACCAGTCCACCTGACGGATTTTCGCTATTGATGAACCCCAGCAAACCACCCATCGATGTAGCGCAGACCAGGAAAGCGGATTCCGGAAGCACCTTTGCCAGGTCGAACAGCGGGTCGAGCAGTTGTGAGCGCTGTGGAACCCACGCCTCGCGGGGAGAGGATTGCAGATCAAACGTGCTTTCCAGCCCCGCGAGATAGTAAACTCCGGCCAGCGTTCCGGCCTTCGCCATTTGTTCCACTTTTTCCTTCACAGTGGAAATATCCACAATCACAGGGTTGGCTTTGGCAGCTTTCAGCTTTTTCGAAAGCGAGCTGCCTGTCTTGGTTGAATTGGCGACAATCAGCACTTCCCGGTTGGCAAGCAACACGTCCGTTTTCTGGCAGAGTTCTGTCTTGGGCAGCAAAACCAGTGCGGGGGCCCTGAAAGCCAACGACCCACTTGCTTCACCAGCTGCAGAAGTCTCTTTTTCTGAGTTCTCTGCTGCCGTGCCGTCTGCCGCGTCAGTGGCTTGTTGGCTGGTTGCAGCCAAAGCATCTTCCACGAAGCCGATCACTTTGGCCAGTGTGTTGTACTCTGCAAGGATCAGATCTTCGCGGCGGGGAATGCCGTAATGGGTGCGGATGGCAGCAAACAACTCTGCCTGCTTGACCGTGTCGATGCCCAGGTCAGCTTCCAGATCAAGGTCGAGATCCAGCATGTCGGTGGGATAACCCGTCTTCTCGCTGACCACGGAAAGCACGTGCGCTTTGATCGCCTCGGTCTCGGCGGATGGTGTTGGAGCAACCTCTTGATCCTGGGCGACAATCGGTGAAGGGGCTGCTTCAGCGATTAAGGCTTGCCCTGCACCACCCAGGTTCTCCTCTACAAAACCGATCACCCTGGAAAGCGTGTTGTAATCGGCGAGTATCAAGTCCTCCCGGCGGGGAATACCGTAATGCGTGCGAATGGCAGCAAACAACTCTGCCTGCTTGACCGTGTCGATACCCAGGTCGGCTTCGAGGTCCAGATCGAGATCCAGCATCTCGACGGGATAACCCGTCTTCTCGCTGACTTCTGCCAGCACATGCCGTTTGATCTCCTCGCTTTGCGGGCTCGAACTTGCCGGGGTCGGCATGCTTTGCGTCTCAGAAGGCTTCGGTTCAACTTCCGTGGAATGCACGGGTACGCTGGCAGGCATCACAACGGGGTTCGGTTCAGATGCCGTAATTCTAGACATTGCCCATTGCGAGGGCAGATACCCGTATTGCCAGGTGGACGCCGCTGGCTCATTTGCCGGAACACCCTGATCTTTAATACGCAGCGTGCGGTTGACGCGCTCGGTTTCCGCATGATCATGACCGCTGACGCTCGCCAGCCACTTTGAGTACCTTTCGCGGTCGATCCGCTCTCCGGCGCCCGGAATTCTGCGTACCAGGGTCATGGCGATTTGTGATCCAAAGCCGGCGCCCAACCGCAGAGAGTATTGGGGGTTATAAGCCCCGCCCTTTGACAGGTTCAGATCACCCAGTTCGGGATCCGGCTCAAAGCCGTCCTGGATATGGGCAATGGGCGGAACGATGCCGGTTTCCAGGGCTTTGGTGACTACCACATCTTCAATGCCCACCCCCATCGAGTGCCCGGTAAAGCCCTTGGTATTGGCGATGATCACCTGGTTGGCCTGCTCGCCAAAGCAGGCGCGCAGTGCATGAATTTCAGCGCTGGCACTGCCGCCGCGTGCCGGTGTGTAGGTTTCGTGCGACATGAAGACGGTTTCGTGTGCAATGGCATGCCGGTCGATTCCAAACCTTCTTTCGGCAGTTTGCAAAAGTCGGTCCATCATCTCGCTGACATGCAATTCATCCAACCTTGTGCCATGAAAAGCGCTGTTGGCGGTGACGGAGGAGAGGATTTCACCAATTCCTCTCACGCCCCTTTCCCGAGCTGCATCCTCGCTCTCCACCACCAGAGCTGCAGCGCCCATACCAACGATCATGCCGTTGCGCCGTTTGTCAAAGGGGATTGCAGCAAGACGCAGGTTTCCCTCACTAGTGGCAGCACCGCTGGCAAACAAGCCAGAGCCAATCCACGCCAGTGAATTTTCCTTCGTTACGTCATCTCCCGAAATGACCACGACACGGCGGCAGCGTCCGGTTCGGATCCAATCCTCCGCCACTGATAAAGCGTGCGTAGTCGTCGCGCAGGCTGCGTTGACATGGGTATTCGGTCCACGCGCGCCGATATATTCGGCAAACTGCGAATGACCCATCGCAAGAATACGGAATACATATCTGCGGTCAAATTGGTAGACCGACTCGCCAATCCTTGCTTCAAGATCTGCCGCATGGCACTCCATATATTCAAGAAGTGAGGTTCCGGAAGATATCCCGGATGCCTTGACGGCCTCCATCAATGATCTGACCTCTTCGAGCTGCCGCTCAAGCAGTTTCACCTGGTAGAAGCGGTCAGATTCTTCAACGATGCGGTTCAAACCCGGAAAAGCTGATCCGAAAATAACCCCTGTATCATCACGCATCGATACAGGCAGCTTCCATCGGTCAGGAAGCCACGTGCCTTTTGTGGTTTTGCGATAGGACATGACCAGCGGTATTCCTGCATCTCTCAAGGCTTCGATTCCTGCAGCAATCGCCAGCTTTGAAGATATGTCCAGGGCTTCCACTCTGTCTTCTGGAACCCCAAACTCGTCCGCCAGGTCAAATTCACCAGATTGACCAGCGAGCTTGACAACCTTGTCGAGGTCGGTAATCTCTTCCATGACCGCTCCGGCGTCGCTTTTAACCAGACGCGTTACGTGCTTTTCCAGGATCGCCTGCCGCGAATTGTCATCGATGCCTTCAATCCGCATTTCACCGCGAAGAATTTTATTGATGTTGTCATCATCGAAGACATGGTTCTTCTTCCCAGGCAAACCAAGACCTGCACCTGTGATGACCACCGAGCCGGTGATTGGGAGCGTCCCGTCGAATGAACCCGGTTGGGCATGAGCTTCATCTGCCCGGGCAGGTTCTGCAAGCTGAGCGGATTCGTTGGCCACATTGGTGGCAGGGACTCCGGCAGCATAGATACCACACAGTGCTTCGTTGAAGCTGGCCTTGCCTCCCTTGCGCGGGTGATTCGTGGCGATAATGGCCACGTCTGTCAGGTCCTTCAGGTTGTCCTGGGCTAATGCATTCAGAACACGCTTCGGACCCGATTCGATGAAGACCCGCACACCCTCACGGTACAGGGTCTGCATGCCTTTGACAAACTGCACCGGCGAAGCTACCTGGTCAGCCAACAGGTCCAGGATCGCTTCGCGGTCCGCCGGGTAGAGTTCGCCGGTGACGTTGGCGACGACCGGCAGAGTCGGGCGCCGCACGTTCATGCGCGCGATGACTGAACGCAGCGGCTCACTGGCGGGTGCAACGATTTTGGTATGGAAAGCGTGCGAGACCGGGATTTTGGACGCCTGGAAACCCGCCTCAGTGAACAGAGCGATCGCCCTGTCAATCGCTTCTGTCGAGCCGCCCAGGACGGATTGCAGAGGGCTGTTGATATTGGCGATCACCACATAACCGTCAATGGATTGGATGATCTCCTGTACCTTTTCCAGCGGCGCCGAGACGGCTGCCATGCAGCCCGGATCCTCCACTTTGATCTTGCTCATCTCCCGCCCGCGGGCGCTGACCACTTCCAGCGCCTCGGCGAAGCTGAGCACGCCTGCGGCAACCAGCGCGGCATATTCTCCCAGGCTGTGGCCGATCACCATGTCAGGATGCACGCCGTATTTGTTGAGCACACGCATCACTGCCACATTGGCAGTCAACATAGCCGGCTGGGTGATGGCAGTATTCTTCAGCTCCTGTTCTGCTTTTTTGAGTTCTTCATCGGTTCCATTGGTGTAAATGAAGCTTGTCAACGGCCGCCCCAGTATCGGGGTCATGATCCTGTCTGCTTCGTCAAAGGTATCGCGGACGAGGGGTTCCGTGTCGCGCAGATCCAACAGCATATTCACATACTGGGAGCCCTGCCCGGGGAACAGGAACGCCACTTTGCCGGGCTTGCCGCTTCCGCGATAAACGCCGTGCGCCTGCATGGCTTTCCAGGTGCTGGGAGTATCGTTCTTGAACGCCTCGAGTGTCTTTTCCAGCCGCTTGACCAGTTCGTCGTCAGCGGCATAGTCAATGGCGATCCTTTCACGCCCGGCCAATTCCTGCCCGGACGGACAATGCGATTCATAGGTGCCGCCTGATTTCAAGACGGCAATCTGATGCTGCACCATTGCCTGCAATGCCTGAATGTCTGATGCCGAGGCGAAGAACAAACCCTGGTAGGGCTTGAGCGGTTCGTCCGGCACAGCGTCGGTCATTGCGGGTGAAGCCGCAGGTAAAGTCGAGGGAGGTTCAGCGGTTGCGTTTTCGACCTGCACATTCACGGTTGCGTCAGTTTTCCCGCTGCCATGTGCGTCGGTGACAAAGCCCACCACCTTGGCCAGCGTGTTGTAATCCGAGAGTTTCAGGTCCTCGCGCCGCGGAATATCGTAGTGAGTGCGGACAGTGGCGAAAAGCTCCGCCTGCTTGACCGTATCGATGCCCAGGTCGGCTTCCAGATCCAGATCCAGCTCGAGCATTTCAACGGGATAACCGGTTTTTTCAGCCACCACAGAAAGAACGAATTCCCTGACGGCGTCTACGTCCACACCGGAAACCTCGCGACTTTGTGCTGTCGACTGGGGGAGCGGAGACGGCTGCGATATTGATGCCTGGCTCATTGTTTCGATCTTCGCCGGCACGGTATGGGAAGCGGTTTCATCGCCTGAGATACCGGGGAAATACTCTTCCATGACCACGTGGAAATTGGTACCGCCAAAGCCGAAGGCGCTCACCCCGGCGATGCGGTGCCCGTCTTCTTTGACCTGCCACTCCTGGGCAGCATTGATCACCCGGAAGGGCAGGTGGGCAAAATCAATGTTTGGATTCGGCCGCTCAAAATTGACGGTGGGGGGAAGGGTTTGATGGTGCAGGGCGAGTACCGTCTTGAGCAAGCCGGCAGCACCAGCAGCACCTTTCAGGTGCCCGATGTTCGACTTGATGGAACCCAGCACCACGCTTGAGTTCTTGAGACCCAGCGGGCCAAAAATCGCATCCAGGCTGGCAACCTCTGCCACATCACCCACTTTGGTGGACGTACCGTGCCCCTCCACCAGTCCAACCTGCTGCGGAGCCACCTGCGCATCCTGCCAGGCGCGTGAAATCGCCAGTTGCTGACCAGCCGGATTGGGCGCGGTGATCCCCTTGCCTTTGCCATCGGAACTTCCTCCGATGCCGCGGATGACCGCGTAGATCCGGTCAGCATCGCGTTCGGCATCTTCCAGGCGTTTCATCAGGAAGACCACGGCGCCTTCGCCCATCACAAAGCCGTTTGCCCCGTCGGAATACGGCCGGCTGCCGTCGGCGCTGAGCGCGCCAATTTTGCAGAATTTGATATAGGACTCGGGTCCCATATGCCTGTCAATGCCGCCGGTAAGCACAGCATCGAATTTCTCCTCGAGCAACCCCTGGCAGGCGGCTTGAATGGCTGCCAGCGAGGAGGCACAGGCTGCGTCGGTGACAAAATTGGGGCCGGTGAAATTGAATATGTTTGCAACGCGCCCGGCGATGATGTTCGAGAGCTCGCCCGGCATTGTATCTTCGCTGATGGCAGGGGACTTGGCGCGGATGTTTTCGGTGAAGCCCTTGATCAACCCTTCCCTGACCGGTTCGGGAAGATTTTCAAAATCGGGGATGGCTTTCAATGCCTGGATGTATTCCGGCAGGAGAATTCTGAACGTGGAACGGTAGTGGTATTCACCGGCATTGGCGTTGCCGAATATCACCGCCACCCGTTCAGGGTTGAGCTTGCGCTCAGGGTAGCCGTAATCCTTGAGCGCCTGCTGGCTCACCGCGATCGCCCATTGCTGGGTAAAATCCATCGCTGAAAGCAGCTTTGGAGGAATGATCAAACCGTTCTTCAGAGGATCAAACTGGTAGCCGCGTACAAAAGCGCCAATCTTCGAATAAGTCTTGTCCACTGCGGAATGATCGGGGTCATAATACAGGTCCGTGTTCCAACGATCAGCCGGGACCTCTGTCACCGAGTATCTCGCATTGACGACATTGTTCCAGAATGAAGGAACATCAAAAGCATCGGGCAGCAGGGCGCCCATGCCAACGATCGCAATCATTTTCCCATTCTTCATTTCAAAGAACCTCCGTGTCTGTTTCAGAAATAGAAATACCCTCCGGTGAGGCGCAATTATCCTCCCGGGATGTGTGCAGCTATTCAATTCTTTCAGGGCGGGATTACACGTTTACCAATAAGGTTTCCAGTAACATCAAGTAACGAAATGGTCAAAATGGAAATCGTTCATATGATGCAAAAACCCTGCATGTCTGAGAAAGATGCGGGGTTGATCAAAGTTTGTTACGGATTTCGATATGAAGGCGGTTAATTTCCGCCCAATGGCAACGAAAAGCTGATCCTTGTTCCATAGCGTGTTCCGTCTTCTCTGGTGAAGACGGGACTTTCGGCTGTCACTTTTCCCCCGTGCGCTTCGACGAGTTGCCTGACAATGGCCAGACCCAGGCCTGAGCCGCCGCTTGACCGCGAGCGTGACTTTTCAGCCCGATAGAACCGGTCAAAGACATAGGGCAGATCCCTGGCATCGATCCCGCGCCCGGTATCGGTGATAGAAACCTGAAGAGAGGAATCGCCTTCGGCGTGTGCCACGTTGAGCCTGATCTCGCCGTTCCTGGGGGTGTAACGCAACGCATTGGTGATCAGATTGTTCACCAGTTGGGTGATGCGGTCGGGATCGACCCAAATGGAGGGCAAATCAGGTTGAAGAGATAGGTTGAGGCTAATTCCTTTGACCTGGGCAAGAGACCCGGCGCGCTCGACGATTGACTCAAACAGACTGCCGGGGGATGTCATGCGTTTTTCAAGCACAAGTTCACCCGCATCAGCCAGCGATAACAACCTCAAATCGCCAACCATGCGCGTAAGGAGGGTGGTTTCAGCCAGCAGTGAATCGACCTGCTCCCGGTCGAAAGGCATCAAACCGTCCTGGATTCCCTCGAGAGTTCCCTGCATTGCTGCCAGGGGGGTTCGCAGCTCATGAGCCACGTCGGCGATCATGTTCTTTCGCTGATCTTCCGCCTTCGAAAGGCTTTCCGCCATGCGGTTGAATGAGCTGCCGAGATCGCCCAGTTCATCCTGACTCTTTATGCTCACACGCTGATCCAAGTCACCCGCGGTAATGGCAGCAGCCGCCTGGTTCAGCTTTCTCACCGGAGAAATGATCTGCAAGAAAAGCAGTGCCCCGATGATCAAGGCAAGAACGGCAGCAATTCCTGCCGAACTCATGATCGCCTTGTTCACGGAAGTTAAGAAGTCACTGGCGGGGGTGCCTGCCACGAGTGTGTCGGGGGTGACAACGAGGGTGCCCACCTGCTCTCCATTGGCGAGAATCGGCGCGCCACTCGAAAGCGTCCCCGGCTCAAGCAGATTTCCAATCAGGCTTCCCCCGGTATCGGCAATGACTGTTCCTGCGGCATCTGCCAGGATCAACCTTTGGCCGGACATCGACATGACCGCGTTCCCGTTTGTCGAGCCTTTTCCAAACCCCCTGCCCTGTCCCATCATCCCCCCGGCGCCCATGTTCATATTCACGCCGGAAAATGTTTGAAGGTAAGCTGCCACCCCCTGCCAACTGTTCTTATTGAGATAGAAGTCAGCAAGCGAAGGTGAAAGGATTTCAGCCCAATATTGCCCGTTACGGGTGGTATACAGGGAAAAAGCCTTTTCCGTGGCACGGCTGGTGAGCCATGTCATTACCAGTGCGCCCATGGCGATGACAATTAGAAACGCACCGAGCAATTTGAAGAGCAGACTATTTTTCATCGCCCGCCACTTCCAGCTTGTACCCCACGCCAAAAACAGTTTGGATATATTTGGGTTTGCGGGGATCGGGTTCCAGTTTCATCCTCAGGTTCTTGATATGGGCATCGATGGTCCGCTCGTATCCCTCATATGCATCGCCCTGCGATTGTTCCATGATTTGAAGCCGCGAGAAAACCCTTCGGGGGTTTCGCGCGAGAGTGATCAAAATGTTGAATTCAGTGGGCGTCAGATCGATCGCACTTCCTGCTTCAAGCACCGTGTGCGAACCAAGATCAATCTCCAGATCTCCGACTCTCACGACTTCCCCCTCCACAGGAGAAGCTTCAGAGCGGCGGAAAATGGTGCGCACACGAGCCACCACCTCACGCGGGCTGAAGGGTTTGACCACGTAATCATCGGCACCAAGCTCCAGTCCCACCAGGCGGTCTGCCTCTTCGACGCGTGCAGTAAGCATCAGGATGGGAACGTTCGAATCCTTGCGGATGGCTTTGCACACATCCAGTCCATCCATTCCCGGAAGGTTGAGGTCAAGAATGATGAAGTCGGGCTTTTCCCGACGAAAAACCGCCAGCGCTTCGTCGCCGTCCATCGCAGTCGCCACCTGGAACCCTGCCTGATCCAGGTAAAGCTGCAGTACCTTCACAATCTGCGGTTCATCATCCACCACAAGGATCTTTTTCGTCATGACACCTGCTTTTTCAATGTGATTTCAGGATATCTGTAAATGGCGTCGAAAGCAACATTCAATCAATTGCATCCGGATTTTTTCTTCATTAATTGGATGTATCATCAGCAATTAGGTGACCCCAACCCTTTACACCCTGGATTCTCACAAGCTGAAAAGGCACCACGAAGGGTGCCTTTCATTGCAATATCTGGATCAGTTATTGGGCGGTTTGATAATAGGGGCACTGGGCCGAGTTTCTCATTCCACCACCAAAACCACCAAACTGACTGGAGGTACCCATTCTGCGGGCATTGGCGCCGCCCATATGTGAAGTCATCCAATCTGCCTGAGCCTGGGTGATCACACCATCGGACACCGCAGCGGCAAGCGCTGAGGTTCGCGCGTCTGCAACCAGGGTTCTGAATTCATCGATTGTCAAACCGGTCGACAGGGCAATTGACGAAAGAGTTTCGCCGCTGGCCAGCCGGGTTTCAATTTCATCGATGGAGAGGTTCAGGGCTTCTGCGTATGCGGCAATAACGTAATCATGAAGGGTTCCATTGATCGGGGTGGTCGAGCCGGTCTGTCCAGCCAATCCTGCCCCGTTGCCGCCAAATCCATTACCGTTGCCCGAATTGGCAAACACCGAATTCGCCGGAGTGAAAGCCAGGGCTAAAACAGCAACAACCACTAACAAAACCACAATCTTTTTCATTTTTTACTCCTTGAACTGTTTTTTGTTACGCATACGATGTTAACCGCCGGATATGAAGAACTTGTGAAGGTGCAATGAAAGGTCTATGTAGATTGGAAAAAGGTCCGCCAATGAATTGCGAATCATTCACCCCCGGCAGGCAATCCTGCGCTTTCAGGGGAGTACCATTCAAGAATAGATAAAGGCTGTCGAATTCGATCTGAACCGAAAAAACATGCTGTACTTTGACACTCCTTTTGCTGTACACTAAAAGTAGATACGTCTGAAAGAACGTCCTGATTATTGGTCTTTGCCCAGAAAATTCGATCCAATTCATCTCCACAAGGAGAATCACAGGCAGAGGAGATAAACAAGATGGCGACAGACAAGCAAAAGGCAGCAGCAAAAGAAAACATCAAAAAGGCGCAGCAAAAGTGGCAGGAGATGACCCCCAGGGAAAGGGCAAAAGCCCAGCCAGAGGGTAGAAAACGCGCCAAGCCTGGTACCACAGGCGAAGGGGATTACTTCCGCATCGATGTGCGGGCGAAATATGATTTCGTCACCTTTCGCTACCAGGATGTCGGCGAACCGGGGCATATCCTGCGGCTGGCAGGCAAACGCAGCAGCGGATCGTGGGATACCCAGGCCTGGCTGATTGCCAAGACGGATGCCCACATTGAAGGGAATAATCTGGTTGCAGATACTGAAGATGCCCGCAACCTGATTGAATCGCTGGGTTCGGTTCCCAGCCACATACTGGGTGATGTTTTCGAAGCCAAAGACCGACCGAATGTCCCCGAAAAAAGCAAGCCCACTGAAGCTCAAGTCAAAGCCCGGCTCGCGAATATCAAGAAAGCTCAACAAGCGTTGGCTGAGCGCAGATCGAAAAAAGGATAAGTGTCTTTCCCATAAATCAGTTGTTTTCAGGCGCAAGCCTGGATGGCAGGATTGTGTTTCCATCCATCAGCAAGCATAAGAATCCATCCCGGGAGTCATTCCCGGGATTTTTCTCCAGTCAAGCCTGGTTGTGTTCCATCCTCGTTTCACATCAGGCGGGGGCTCCGTAACATTTATGCACAGAAAGACCACAATTTCTGCAAAATTGCCTCCTAGAATAAGGCTTGGAAAGCTGTGATCGGGTCTTGTGCCCTGGATGGTACAAAGAAAAGGATGACCCGGAAACCCCAGAGCTTTCCGGGGTCTTTAAGATGAAAAAAGCTTCATTTGCGCTTGTTCCATTCCTGATTCTCATTCTGGCTGGATGCATGGCGTTACCCGCCAGTCAAACTTCGAGCACTTCCTCCACCCAATCAAACGCGTCTGCGGCGGCCGCACTCCCCTCCGGATCCGTTCAGCAGGCGCAATATCAGCCCACCATAACGGTCAATTCTGCTGTTTTTGCGCAGATCCAAACCACCTTCCAGGAAATCTATCAAAATGTGAATCCCTCTGTGGTTAATATCCAGACCGTCCAATCGGTGGGTCGATCGCTGGTGACTGGTGAAGGATCCGGTTTTGTGTGGGACCTACAGGGACATATTGTCACCAATAACCACGTGGTGGATGGCGCGTCCCAAATCACGGTGGTGTTTGCCACGGGTGATGCTCTCACTGCAAAGGTGATTGGCACCGATCCTGCTTCCGACCTGGCAGTCATCCAGGTGGATGCATCGAAAGCGGCGCTCCGCCCGGTCGCCATTGGAGATTCCAGCCTGGTGCAGGTGGGTGACCTGGTCATCGCCATCGGCAACCCGTACGGGCTTTCGGGTACCATGACCCAGGGGATCGTCAGCGCGCTTTCCCGCAGCCTTACCGTCGATGCTTCCAACCCGTTCTCCTCAAGCTCGTACACCATTCCGGATATCATCCAGACCGATGCTGCCATCAATCCGGGGAATTCGGGAGGGGTACTGGTCAACGGCAACAGCGAGGTCATTGGCGTGACCTCCGCCATCCAATCCAACACCAATTCCAATTCGGGGGTCGGGTTTGTCATTCCCGCAAAAATCGTCCAGAAAGTGGTTCCGGTTTTGATCAGTAAGGGTAGTTATGCCCATCCCAGCCTGGGTTTGACAGGTACCACCCTCACACCGGTGGTAGCCAGTGAAGTTGGGCTGGATACCACCCTGCAAGGCGTGCTGGTGGTTGATCTCACCCCTGGCGGACCCGCAGACAAGGCTGGTATCATCAGCAGCAGCCAGCAAATGGCGCGCCCCGGTTTGGTCACCGTCACCGCGGGCGATGTGATCACTGCTGTGGACGGGCGGTCATTGAAAACCTACGAAGATCTGGTCTCGTACCTGTTCAATTCCACCGAGGTCGGCCAGAAAGTCGCGCTCACCATCCTGCGAGATGGAAAACAACAGACGGTGAACGTTACACTTGGCTCCAACTAAAATCGCATCTACCCATGATTCAGTGCTGCCCTGGTGGTCGGTTTTGACCATCGGGGCAATTCTTTTGATACCCTCAGTGTGACGTTTCACATGCAATTGTGTTCGTTTCGCAAACCCAATCTTCCGAAATTCATGGCCTTGGGGTTTTGACATCTCAAGATTTGTTTGTATACTCTTATTACATCTTTTCCTGTTCAATTTGTCATCATCTTCCATTTCAAGATCGGAATCAAGCATATAACTCAGAATATTTATAACTGATTGCATCGCCCGCAGGAGTTCCGTTTATGCCGCTTGAGGTGAACGAGAAAACAGCCAGGACCCACCGCATCGATTGGGCGGGCATTTTCGTGAATCTCCTTTTGCCGCTTGCGGGAATACTCATGGCGCTCCTGATCGGCGCAATCATGTTGATCATCCTCAAGGTCAACCCGCTGACCGCTTATGCCGAACTGGTCAAAGGTGCCTTCGGCAGCGCTTCAGGAATCACCCAAACTCTTGTCAAAGCCACGCCCCTCCTTTTGGTGGGGCTTGGTATTTGCATTGCCTTCCGCGCCAGCGTGATCAATATCGGTGGCGAAGGCCAGATTATCGCCGGTGCCATCGCGGCCACCTGGTGGCCGCTGACCTTCCGTACCTGGCCAGGATGGATCCTGCTCCCCACCACCCTCATCGTTGGGTTTGCAGCCGGCGCAGCCTGGGGTTTTATCCCCGGCATTCTCAAAGCCCGTTTGAAAGTCAATGAGATACTCAGCACGGTGATGATGAACGCCATCGCCATTCAAACGATGAACCTGCTCATCCGTTCGGTTCTGATGGACCCAGCCGGAGTGACTGCCGGGACCTATCTCGCCCAATCTGAGCGTCTGCCAGAACAGGTCTGGCTCGTGCGGCTCGTACCGCAAACCCTGCTGCACGCCGGCTCGTTGATCGCAGTGGTGCTGGCTGTGCTGGTTTATATTTTTCTCTGGCGCACCACGCTGGGTTACCGCATTCGCGCTGTTGGGTTCAATCCTGAAGCAGCCCGGTTTTCCGGTATCAACGTGCCTTTCAACCAGGCGCTGGCGTTGACCCTTGCGGGTGGGTTTTCCGGTATCGCAGGTGCGATCGAGGTGCTTGGAGTGCAGCACCGGCTGTTGGAAGGGATTACTGGTGGTTACGGATTTTCTGGGATCGTGGCTGCTCTGTTTGGTGGGCTTCACCCCCTGGGTACGATCCCGGCATCCATTCTTTTTGGCGCCCTGTTGGTGGGCGGTGACAGCATGCAGCGCGCAGTGCAGGTGCCCAATTCACTCATCAGCGCCATTCTTGGATTGGTGGTGCTATTCGTGGTCGGTTCGGCGCTTTGGACGAGACGCTGGACGGCAAAAAGGCAGATCGCAGCGATGAAGAAGGGGGAAGGGCAGTTATGAGCGAGCTCCTTCAAGTCAGCGTGATCGTCGGCATCCTCACATCCGCCATCCGGCTGGCCACGCCCTACCTCTATGCAGCCATCGGCGAGACCTTTGCCCAAAGCTCCGGGGTTCTCAACCTGGGTGTAGACGGCATCATGCTGGTCAGCGCTTATGCTTCTTTTTTTGTCGTTCTACATACTGGCAATCTCTGGCTGGGGCTGCTGGCTGCCATCATTGTGGGACTGCTGATGGGCTTGCTCATGTCCTTTATCAGCGTCACGCTCAAGGCTGAGCAGGGCATCAGCGGCATCGGGTTGTACATGTTCGGGTTGGGGCTTTCGAGCCTGCTTTTCAAAACGACCATTGGCACAGTCAAGACTGTCACAGGTTTTCAACCGGTCAAGATCCCGCTGTTGGGCGACATTCCCTTCCTGGGAAAAATCTTCTTCAATCAAAGCCTGTTGGTCTACGGCGCCTTCCTGTTGGTGCCCATTGCCTGGTGGGTACTGGAAAAAACCACCTGGGGGCTGAAGATCAAATCCGTCGGTCAGAACCCTGCCGCAGCCGACTCGCTGGGTGTCAGTGTGGACCGTGTGCGCTACGTCAGCGTATGCCTGGGAGCAATACTGGCAGGAATTGCCGGCGCATCGCTCTCCATTTCGCTGCTTAATCTTTTCCAGGATAATCTGACTGCCGGACAGGGCTTCATCGCCGTGGCGTTGGTATATTTTGGCGGCTGGCGTCCGGTGGGTGTTCTGTGGGGTGCGATGCTCTTCAGCATCGTGAACGCTTTCCAGCTCTGGGTTCAGGTGCTGGGCGTCAAAATTCCTTCCGATGTGGCAATCATGCTACCCTATCTCTTGACCATCGCTGCCCTGGCCATTACCACCAATCGCGGCCGACAGCCAGCGGCGTTGAACAAACCGTTTGAAAGAGGTGAAAGTTAAATCCTGCCGGTTCCATCCATCTATTAAGGAGGAAGAAAATGTTCAAACGATCGTTGGTTGTCTTGTTGTTGCTGGCTGTACTGGTCTCCGCCTGCGCGGCACCCACAGCAGCGCCGACCCAGGCCAAGGCTTTCCGAATTGCGGTGGTCATGCCCAGCGCCACCACCGACATGGCATTCAGCCAGTCGATGTGGAACGCCCTGGTCACCATCCAAAAGGAGATGGGGGGCGAAGCTGCCCTGGAGATCAAATACTCCGAGAACATGTTCAATGTCCCGGATGCTGCCACCGCCATTCGCGATTACGCCAGCCAGGGCTTTGACGTGGTCATCGCCCACGGTTCGCAATACGGATCTTCGGTGCAGGAAATTGCCAAGGATTTCCCCAAAACCACATTTGCCTGGGGAACTGACGTCAATACTTTTGGCATGCCGAATGTGTATGCCTACACCGCGGCTGCTGAAGAGGGCGGCTATGTGAACGGCGTGCTGGCTGCCAAGTTGACCAAGTCCAAGACCATTGGCGTGACCGGACCTGTGGAAGTGGGCGATGCCAAGACCTATATCGACGGCTTTGTGCAGGGCGTGGCTGCTGTCGATCCAACCATCAAGGTTTCCAAGACCTGGACGGGCTCCTTCTCGGATGTCGCCTTGATGACCGAAGCAGCGAAAACCCACATTGCAGCCGGCGCAGATATCCTCACTGGTTCATCGCAATCGGTGGTCGGTTCCATCGGCGCTGCCAAGGATGCTGGCAATGTGCTCTGGTTCGGCACCCAGCAGGATCAGGCCTCCCTGGCTCCCAACCTGGTGGTCGCCAGCCAGGTGTATGACTGGACCGGCATGCTGCGCGAGATCATTGCCTCCAACAAGGCGGGCACGCTGGGCGGCAAGACCTATACCCTGCATCTTTCAAATGACGGCTTGAAGATTGCCTACAATTCGGGGTATGCGCTCCCCGCGGATGTCAAAGCCGTGGGTGACAAAGCCATCGCCGATATCATTTCGGGTGCTGTGAAAGTCGAACCATAGATCAACGTTTGTGATCGTCACGAAGCAGGGGCGATTCATGAATCGCCCCTGCCTGAATTTGATCTTTTGGGACAGCACGTCCCTGATTGAGAATTCTGTTGCACATTTGTTTGAGGTTTATGGATGACATCTGATATCACAGCAAACGCAGCGATCAAGATCCAGCGCATGGAAATGTGCGATATCACCAAGACATTTCCCGGCGTGCTGGCGAATGACTGCGTTTGCTTTGATATCAACCAGGGCGAGGTGCATGCCCTGCTCGGAGAAAACGGCGCCGGTAAGAGCACACTCATGCGTCAGCTTTACGGGTTGTACAAGCCCGACGGCGGTGAGATCAAGATCAATGGCAGGGTCGTTTCCTTCAATTCCCCGGCTGACGCCATTGCCGCCGGTATCGGCATGATCCACCAACATTTCATGCTGGTTCCCACGCTGACCGTCGCCGAAAATGTTGCCCTGGGATTGAAATCCACCCGTGAACCGCTCAAGGATCTCGATCGGGTATCCAAACGGATTGACCAACTATCCAAACTTTACGGCTTGAAAGTGGATCCCTCCAACTATATTTGGCAGCTTTCAGTGGGCGAGCAGCAGCGGGTGGAAATCATCAAAGCCCTCTATCGCGGTGCAAGTTTGATTATCCTGGATGAGCCTACCGCGGTGCTCACCCCGCAGGAAGTGGATGATCTCTTCAACACCTTCAAACAAATGGCTAAAGACGGCCATGCTCTCGTGTTCATCTCGCACAAATTGAACGAAGTACTTGCCATCAGCCAACGGGTGACCGTGCTGCGCGACGGACGGGTGATTGGCACCCGTAATACAAACGAAGTCAACAAAAATGAACTGGTCAAAATGATGGTCGGACGCGAGGTCCGTCCGCTTGCACCCCAACCTTTGAAGAGCGGTCCCGTATGCCTGGAAATACAAGGCATGAAGGCAATGGGCGACCGCGGCACTGAAGCCCTGCGCGGTATCGACTTGCAGATCCACTCCAGCGAAATCGTCGGACTGGCGGGGGTTTCGGGCAACGGGCAACGCGAACTGGCAGAATGCCTGGCAGGAGTACGCAGAGTCACAGCAGGTACGATCCTGATAGACGGCATGGATACCACATCCATGGGTGTCAAAGATCGCGTTGATGCGGGTCTGGCTTACATTCCAGAAGAGCGTATGCGCGACGGCGCCATACGTGAATTTTCGGTAGAAGAAAATATATTTCTGCACGATCATGCTTCGCCCGGTTTCACCCACGGCATATTCCTGGATTTTGCAAGGATGAAGGATTTTGCTGTATCGCTGGTACAGAGTTTCAGCGTTAAAACCCCCTCTCTGGATACCCCCATCAAGAACCTATCCGGTGGTAATATCCAGAAGTTGATCATGGCTCGCGAGCTTTCGCGTAAACCCAAGCTCTTGCTGGCTGCACAGCCCACCCGCGGGGTGGATATCGGCGCCACAGAGTACATTCACCAGCGCCTGCTCCAGCAGCGCGCAGAAGGAACCGCGATCCTGCTCATCTCCGAGGACCTGGACGAGATCATCGAACTCTCAGACCGGATCGCCGTGCTCTATGAAGGACGCATCATGGGCATCGTCGAACGCAACCAGGCAACCCAGGAGCAGATTGGATTGATGATGGCCGGCATCTCAATGAGCGAAGCCATGCAGCACTGATTTGAGTTTGCCGTGAATTATTGGTAGAAAGAAGTTATCGGAGAGAGCCCATGGAGAAATTCAGTTATATCCGCGCAGGATCGGTGAATGAGGCAGTCCATCTGCTGAATGAACCCGGTTTGAAGAACCGCGTCCTGGCGGGCAGCACCGATATTTTGCTTATCCTGCGGCACGACCCGCATTATTGCGACCGCCTGGTGGATGTTTCGCTCCTTCCAGAACTGCATGCCATTGAGGAACAGAATGAACGGGTGTTCATCGGAGCAGCCGCCTCCTTCAGTGAAGTGATCGAATCGCCGCTGATTGCTTCGACAGCCGCAGTGCTGACGCAAGCCTGCCGCAGCGTGGGGGCGGTACAGATCCGCAACATGGGAACGCTGGGCGGCAATGTGATCAACGCTGCTGCCTGCGCCGATTCACTCCCTGCTCTCATTTGCCTGGATGCTGCCGCTCACATACTTACCCCGCAGGGTGACATGATCCTCCCTGTGAGTGACCTGGTGGTCAAACCCAACCGCACCATCCTTCCCCAGGGCGGGTTGCTTGTTTCAATCAGCTATCCCATTCCACCCAAAGGCAGCCGCAGTGCCTTTCTCAAGCTCGGGCGGCGCAATGCCATGGCCATTTCGCGGCTGACGGTGGCCGCCCTGGGCAGACAAAACCCGCAGGGAAGGATCATCGAAGCGCGATTCGTTACCGGCTCGGCTACTCCGCGCATTGAAAGGCTGGCTGCGGTGGAAGCCATTCTCCTGGATCAAAATCCCGCGGCTGAATTGTTTGCCGCCGCCGCCCAGAAAACCGTTGAAGAAATGATCCGGCTTTCGGGGTACCGCTGGTCTTCCGAATTCAAGATACCCGCCCTCACTGCCATGACTGAACGGGTGCTGGGGCAGGTCTTCAAAATGGGGGAGGCGGTATGAAGATCAACTTTACGCTTAACGGCCAATGGACTGAGGTTGAAGCCCCCGCCGATACCCCGCTTCTTACATTGCTGCGGGATTTTTTGGGTTTGACCGGTACCAAAATGGGTTGCGGCATTGGAGAATGCGGCGCCTGTTCGGTGCTGCTGGACGGCAGGCTGGTGAATTCGTGCCTTGTCCTGGCTGCCCAGGCAGACGGACGCAGCGTGGTCACCATCGAAGGTGTCTGCCAACCCGACGGCAGTCCCAGCGATCTGCAGCAGGCATTCATCCAGTACGGGGCTGTCCAGTGCGGATTCTGCACGCCAGGCATGGTACTGGCAGGTGAAGCCCTGCTGGCAAACAACCCCCAACCCTCAAGATACGAAATCCGCGAGGCGATTGCCGGTAATTTGTGCCGCTGTACGGGATACCAGCAGATCGTGGACGCCATCGAGGTAACCGCCAAGAATCGTCAGGAGGGGAAATCCCATGCCTGATTATGCCTTTGTTGGCAAGCCTGCCGACCGGGTGGATGCCCTCGAAAAGGTGCTGGGCACAGCCAAGTATGTGGCTGATTATTCGCTGCCAGACATGCTGGTGGCGCGTACCTTCCGCAGCGCTCTGCCGCATGCGCGCATCAAGCGCATCGATGCCTCTGCCGCACTCAAAATACCCGGCGTGTTGGCAGTGATCACCAGCGAAGATTTTATCGACCACGGCCGGTTCGGATATCCCCTGGCGGATATGTTCATGCTGGCATATGACCGTGTGCGCTATGTGGGCGACGGGATCGCCAGCATCGCCGCAGAAAACGAGACCGCGCTGCAGCTCGCCATGGACACGCTGATTGTCGAACTCGAGGAGCTGCCGGCGGTCTTCAACATGCAGGAAGCCCTCAGCCCCAAGGCTCCAGTCATTGGTGAAACCCCGAATGATGCCGTTGAAATGCCGCGCGGCAACCTGCTGACCCAATATATCGTCCGCAAAGGGGATGCACAGGACGAACTGGCGCAATGCCCGGTGATCCTCGACGAGGAATACACCACCATGCACCAGGAACACGCCTACCTCGAACCGGAGGGCGTCTTTGCCGTGCCCTGGCCGGAAAAGACGGGGGTGACGGTCTACGCAAGCTGCCAGAGCCCCTTCCTCAACCGCGCCAACATGGTCAAGACCCTGGGTTTGAGCGAAGACAACGTGCGGGTCATCCAGCCGCCGGTGGGCGGCGCTTTTGGCGGCAAGGACGACACCATGTATCAGCTCTCCGCCCAGGCAGCGAAACTGGCATTGGTCACGGGACGTCCGGTCAAAATGGTGCTCCCGCGTGAAGAGTCGATGATCGCTTCCTACAAACGCGATGCTATGCAAATGCACCTGCAAATCGGCGCCGATACCAACGGCAGACTGCGCGCCAGCCGGATACATGCCACTGTCGACAGCGGCGGTTACTCCAGCATCACACCCTTCACCGCCTGGCGCTCCAGTATTCACGCCATGGGACCCTACCGCTACGATGCCTGCACTGTGGATACGGACGTGGTCTACACCAACAACGGCTATTCCGGCGCCTTCCGCGGGTTCGGCAATGCCGAGGTGTGTTTCGCCATCGAAGAAGCCATGGATGAGCTTGCCCTCAGGCTGAAGCGCGACCCAATCGACCTGCGATTGCAAAACTGCCTGCGCCCCGGCGACACCACCGCTCACGGTCAAAAACTGGGAGACGACGTTGCCCTGGCGGAATGCCTGGAACAGGTGCGCAGGCTCTCCAACTGGGATGTGCTTTACCCCGAATACCTGAAACAGAATTCTCACCCGAGCCACCCTGGCGAAATCCGCAAGGGTATGGGGGTGGCAGCGGTCTTTCACGGCATTTCGCTCGGTGCAGAGGGCGCTGACTTTGCCGTGGGTACACTCGAGATCAACCCCGACTACAGCATTACCCTCACTTCTGGGCTGACAGACTACGGCACCGGGTCGCGCACGGCTTTCACCCTCATTGCCGCCGAGGTGCTGGGAGTTAACCCCGGCCGAATCGTCATGCCGCGGCCGGATACCGACAATTCGCAGGATTCAGGTCCTACGGTGGCATCCCGCGCCACTGTGCTGGGAGGCAACGCCACCCGGGTGACCGCCGAGCAACTGGCAAACCTGCTCAACGAGGCTGCAGCAGACCTGCTTGGGTGTACACCCGAATCGCTGATCCGCGACGGCGAACTCTTTGTGAGCCCCAGGGAAGAGCCTGTCAGCTTCGAGAACGTGGTGGACCACGCTCGCAGGATAGGGTTGACCCTCACCAGCCGCGGACGCTGGAGCGCTCCAGAAATCCGCTGGTCCATGGAAAAGGGTCAGGGCAAACCCTATTTTGCCTACCATTACGGCGCACAGGTGGCAGAGGTGACGGTGGATACCGGCACCGGCAAAGTGGAAGTGACCCGTTTTTGGGCAGTGCACAACACCGGCAAGGTGATCTTCCCGCAAGGCGCTTACGGTCAACTTTACGGCGGCATCACCCAGGGTTTGGGTTACGCGTTGATGGAGCGGGTGGATTTTGACAACGGCTACCTGCAGGCCACAAACTTTGACGAGTACCTCATCCCCACGGCTTTGGATGTGCCGGATATCACCGGAGCGTTTGTCGAAAAGCCCTTTTCTCCTGGGCCCTTTGGTGCAAAGAACCTGGGTGAGACCGGGTTGGTGCCGGCTGCACCGGCAATTCTCAACGCCATCACCAACGCCACAGGACGCCGCATCCGCAGCCTGCCGGCCAACCTCGAACGCGTGCTCATTGGCAAGGATCTGCGCAAAGAGGGTTCCAGCACCGCCTGCAAACTGGGATTGAAGTAAAACGGCTGGATTTGCTACAATAAAATTCATAGAAAAACTGCCTGCATAAAAAGCAGGCAGTTGCACTTTCAATGAAGACTCAAAGCATTACAGGTTTTTGAGAATACCTGCGGGTTATACCTTCTTTCGAAAAAGGACTCGCACCTTTCTCAAGGGTTCCGTAATTTTCCAGCTTACAGTGTTGGTGTATGCCGAGATCGTGTTGTCTATTTCCTCATCTTTTGCCTTCACAACATTATGAAGATGAAGATTTTTCCGCTGCAATTCAAGATATGAAGCATAGACTCTTTCTGCAAGGGTGTTCCTGCTCCTGAACGTTTTTATATTGGTCACTGGAATACCCTTAACGTCGCTCAACAATTTGTCAAGATTGCTCTCCAGGCAAAAGTCCCTATGACAACGCTCAAAGAGCTCATCAAGGAGGCCCAGGTTTTTCGGATAACCCGTAACAATATCTTCAAAGAGTTCTGCTCCATTCCGGATAATTTCAGATTTTCTCCCTGAGAAATTGTTCACTTCTGAGAATTCATAGTTTTCCCCAGTCAAGTAACCGGGACCGCCAAAATGATCATAGATATAAACAGGGATCTTCAATCCGAGGCAGTATTGAACAGTCTTTCCAATGCTGATCACCAGGTGATATTTCAGCAACAAGTTTTCGTCTACATATGCCTGTTTATCTTCGAATCCGTAGAAAGTCACATGGATATTATTGCTCCGCGCAATGCCTGCAAAATCCCTCACCTCGGCGGGGACATGGTTTGAAATCACCGCAACCGTGCGTATGACCGGGTTGTGCGCGGTTCTCGCCATTGAAAAGAATTTTTCCGGCACATAATTGGGAAAGTAGTGGATCTTTTCTGCTGCAACTCCGTCCCTGATCATCACCTTGAAATTCTCGTTGCTATGGGAAAGAAAGTAGTGAATATCCTGATGAAAAACAGGAACGCATTCCAAAGGAACAATCGGGCTAAGGCTGCTGAAGACGATCTTCGTGTCGGAAATGTTCTTTTTATAAAGCAGCTCTGCGAGTGTAGGAGCATGATGCGCCCAAACGAGGTCGTAATTGAGGGGTTCGTCAAAAGCATCCAGAAGATTGATCACCTTGATCCCCTTTTTGGACACAACCTGACTCAAGGGACTTCCAAAAATAAAAGTCCCGATATCCGCTTCAATTTCCC
This sequence comes from Anaerolineaceae bacterium, assembly GCA_039683035.1. Lineage (GTDB taxonomy): Bacteria > Chloroflexota > Anaerolineae > Anaerolineales > Anaerolineaceae > UBA6107. Next base: position 172,229 of record JBDKSE010000020.1, on the reverse strand, counting down.
GACTTTTCAATGCTTCACAGATTTGCACTGCGTTTATTTCAGAACCGGAGTAGTACTTAATGCTCTGGTTGGTCACAAGAACTTTCATGTGCTTCCTATTCCTCCAGATGAGTCGACGATTGATCCTCCCATTGAAAGGATGAGGGTGTCTTATTGAGGATCAAATGGCAGCAGGTTTAAATGCGTTTTCCCCCCGTATGCCTTAAGTATAGCATCTATTTTCCCCATAGGTCTTTGATCAACCGCAGTACATCCTCTGCGGTGCTCTGCAACCTGGCTTCCACGTTTTCTGAAATATCTATCAAATCATCAGCGCTGCGGACCGTGGAAAACACCGCGCTGATACCCTGACCGTAGACTGCCTGGTACCCGTCAGCAATCATTCCTGATATGGCAATCACCGGCACCTTCCTGCTCAACCCCCTGTTTCCAATACCTGAAAGGACCTTGCCCATCACGCTCTGAGCGTCTGTGCATCCTTCACCCGTGATCACCAGGTCGCAATTCTCCAGTTCGGCATCGAGATGATAAGCATCCATCACCATTTGAATTCCACTTTCAATCTTTGCTCCGGCAAAAGCCACAAATGGCGATGCCAGGCCCCCCGCAGCGCCCGACCCCGGCAACTTCTGAAGATCCAAACCGGTTCTCTTTTCCAACAACCTGCCAAGATTCTCCAATCCCCTGTCGAGCAGGAACACCTGGTCAGGGGAAGCTCCTTTCTGGGGTCCGAAGATCCTCGCAGCACCGTTTTCACCGTACAGCGGGTTGGTGACATCGACAGCAAATGTGATCTTCGCATCTCTCAAACCGGGCTCCATCTGAGTAAGGTCGATGTGGGTCAAAGAAATCAAACCGGCTCCCGAACGAATCTCGTTGTCCTTTGTATCCCGGTAACTGACCCCGAGCGCAGCGGCCCCCCCTGCGCCGCCATCCACGGTGGCACTGCCCCCCAGCCCGATGATCAGATCACGGTGCCCCTGCAGCAAAGCTTGCCGCATGAGCTGACCCGTACCGTAGCTGGTGGCATTGAACGCATCGCGGTTATGCTCTCCCAACAATGTCAGTCCCGAGGCAGCCGCCATTTCGATCACTACCCTGCCATCCGCCAGCACGCCGTAGTCAGCATCGATCTCGCTGCCCAGGGGGCCGGTCACCCGGATCCTGGTCTTTTTGCCGCCTGCAGCCAGCAGCATGGCATCCAGGAATCCCTCTCCGCCATCCGACATTGGAAAGGTTTTGACTTCGCATTCAGGAAAATACTTCAGTACGACCGCCTTAAGCAAACCGCAAACCTGCGCGGCAGATAGCGTGCCTTTGAAGGAATCCGGTGCGAGTATGATCTTCCTGATAGGTTTGTCCATCCCTGAATCCTGTTCCCTGAGGTAGACGAGATAACTTAAGGCAAGGAGCGGAAAAAGAATGCCCGCTCCTTTCATTGTGCCACAAAACAAAAATTCTCATCTACGAAGACTTGTATAAAGGAAATAACTTCTAGCGTACCATTAGCCCAGAATCCCCCTAAGGTGTTTTTCCATCATTATGGAGCGCGTCCAGGTAGAGTCCATACCCCGAGGGGCTTTGCCATTCCTGTGCGCCTTCAACCGCCGTACCTTCTCCCCACTCATTGAAGGTGGTGACCAACTGCCAGGGAGCATCGGAAGCCATCATGGCGCGGATATCGGAATTCCAGCGCTGCAAATCTCGTGGTAGATCCGGTTGGCTCACACCCGCCTTCCAAAAGCCGGGGCTGATGGTGTAACTGCTTTTGCCAACCGGTTTCTCCGCTGTGGCTGGTGCGTATTGATGCCAACCGTCCGGTTGGCTGGTGCAGGAATGATAACCAGGAAAGACTTTCAAAACCAGGTAGGCGTTGACCGTGTTGGCCTTGACCCAGCGGTCCACCATGCTGCAGCGGTCGTTGCTGTCCGCGTAGACAAAGACCACCATCCGCCCATCGACCTTGAGATAGGCTTTGGACGAGGCGTATTGTTTCTGCAGGTATGCCAGATCCGATTGAATGGCGGTTACGGGTGGGTCCTGGTACCCTTCCTGCTCGTAATAAGCCGCCCAGTAGAATCCGGTTTTTTCACCTTCAGCCAACAGAAAAGGGAAGCGTTTATCAGTTGGTGTGCCCTGCCCCCACCAGGAGGAAATGCCAGCCTCGATTTTGCCGTATTGCATGGCGCTGATCTGTGCCTGGAACACTGCCACATCATCCTGGCTGTAGAAACCGGCCGTGGGCTGGTAATGAGTAAAAGGGTCCATGCCGCTTTGCTTCCAGGCTTCCGGGAACCAGGGATAGTAAAATGCCGCCCGAATGGGAAAGGCGAGCGACGATCCCTTGGGGGGATCCGTAGTCTGATAGGCCGAAGCAACCTCGGGATTAAGCTTTGCCGGCGTGGGTTGGACGGCTCCCGTTTGTTTGTTCCATGGCGCTTCAATGACCGGATTGGCATCTTTGGCAGTCTCCCCCAGGGGCTTTAAATTCCATGCGGTAAGGATGGTTTTCAGCAGCGAGTAGTGCGAATACGCTGTGGAATCTGCAAATTTCGCTCGTGCTTCCGGAGAGATCAGGATGGTCGCCACCTGACCGCCTCCTTTTTTACCGATACTGCAGCAGCTGCCGGTGCTGTCCTTGCCTCCCTCGTCATAGGTGATGATGATGAGGCTGTTTTTGCCCAAAGCTGGAGAAGTCTGCAATTTACCCACCATGGCTCCCACCCAATTGTCCACCACATCCATGGAACAATCGTGACCTGAATTGCACAGGTTGGGCATGATAAAGGAGAAGTTGGGTAACAGGTTGGCAGCAAGGTCGGATTCCAGTTGTGTCAACGGGACAATGCTGCGGTCGCAGCGGGTTTTATCGTTGCGGATGGCGTCAAAGTAAATGAAGGGGTTGTGTTTTTGGGCGTAATTTCCGGCATTCCCCAGTGTGCAGGGGGCGGGCATATCTTCCTGGTAGGTTTTCCAGGTGCGCCCGCTGGCTTCAATCAGGTCTGCCAGGTTGGGCTGGTTGACATAACAATCTGTGCAGTCGGAGGTGATCCCCTGGGTGCTGCCGCTGACCAGGGCAATGTAATTGGGCAGGCTGGGATGGGTGACGGCATAATAATTGGTCAGAAGCACATTCTGCTGTGCCAGTGCATTGATCTGCGGCATTTTGGAATTGCCGATGATGTTCTGAAAGTCCTGGTTCTCCAGGATGATCAGGACAATATGGTCAAAGGCAGGAACCTTGCTCCCGACTGACGGTGTACCCGTGGTCGGAGTTGGCGTTGCTCCAATGGATGGAGATGCAGGCGTGTTCAGGGTACTGGCTGCCCCGCTTCCAGAAGGAGCGAGCTGCGCACCCTGTACACACCCTGCCAGCAGCATCATGATGACAATGAACGGCAGCAATTTTTTCATGAAATAACCTCTCCCAACCTTTTGATGGAAAGATCGGGACGGAAAAGAGAAAACAAACTCAATTCAGGTCGATGATCAACTGCGGCGAATTGGCGCCGGATTCACGCGAGGCGAGGCTGATGGCTGTGGATCCGGGCGTGGATACTCCGAAGCTGAATGTTCCTTCGCCAGTGATGTATCCAGTGATATCCAAAGTCATCCAGGTGCCGCCCACCACTGCTGGCGTGGTTCCGAGGCTGGTTCCCAAAACAGGAGCGTTGTTAAAGGTGATGGTCTTCTCGCCCCAGGTGGTGTCTGCCACGCTCCACCCGGTCAGCCCCTGGCTGGAACTGCTCGTGGCATAGATCAAGAGTCGCGCCCTGGATATCGTACGACCTCCAAGCCCCTGGACGGTGAACCGCAGATAACTGTTCACCGTGGGCGAGGCATCCACCCTCAGCGAGGTGGATGATCCGTAATTGGTGTCTGGTGACCCTGAGTTGACATAAGCATCCGCATCCGGTGTGAAGGTCAGGCTGGCCGGCAGGCTGGGCGTGGTCACCGTGATTGCTGTTGTGGCTGCGGAGTGATTTCCAGCAGCATCAAAAGCGTCCACGGCATAGGAGTAGGAAGTGCTGGCGGAAACGCTGGTGTCAGAAAACGACAGGGAGGAGGCAGCAAGCGATGTGAGAACGGCTCCGTCGCGGTAGACGGTATACCCTGCAACCCCCACATCATCCGTTGAAGCCGTCCACGCCAGGTTCACCTGTGTGGCACTGACTGCCGCAGCAGAGAAATTATTCGGAACGCTGGGTGGAGTAACATCAGCGAAAGTAATGGGAGCAGCGGTGGATTGGCTGGAATGATTGCCCGCTGCATCAAAGGCGTCAACGGTATAACTGTAGATCCCTGGTGCAGGAACCATGTCGGTAAACGTCGTGGTCGTTCCGTTTACAGTCGCTATGGAATTGCCGCCGCGGTAGACCGTGTAGCCTGTCACACTCACATTGTCCGTGGACGCAGTCCATGACAGGCTGACCTGCAGCGGGGTGGCGGTTGCTGATGCGGTCAACCCGGTTGGGGTGGACGGAGGCGTCAAGTCACCCGCCAAAAAACTCAAAATGATCTGGGCATAGTTGACTCCCGAATTCAGGCTGGGGAAACTCAGGGTTGTCGTACCGGGTGTGGTTAAGCCGAAACTGTAAACGCCGTCGCCGATCACATAGCCGGTCACATCCAGGCTCACCCAACCTCCTGATGTAAAAGATCCCGAGGAGGAAATCAGGCTCCCCAGGATAGGAGCATTGTTATAGGTCACCTTTTTCTCATCCCAGGTATTATCTGCCACCCGCAGCGCACTAATCCCCAGGCTCGAAGTGTTGTTGGCATAAAGCTGCAAGGTCGCCCTGGTGATGGGTGTTCCCGCCGTTCCCTGCACATTGAAGCGCAGGTAACCGTGTAAATCCGGCGATCCATCCAAACGGATGGTGGTGGCGCTGCCGTAATTTGAAGTGGGACTGGACGAGCTCACGTACGTATCTGCCACCGGGTAGATGGTGATGGAAGCCGGCATGGGGGGCATGGTCACGCTGATTGCGGCGGTTTGCGCTGAATGGTTCCCTGCAGCATCGTAGGCATCCACGCTGAACTGGTAGGTTTGACCGGGCATGGCGGAGTTATCGCTGTAGGCATGCGTGCTGCCGTTAACACTGGCAAGGGCAACAGCATTGCGGTAGATGGTATATCCCGCCACTCCGACATTGTCTGAGGAAACGGTCCAGCTCAAATTGACCTGCGTGGCGCTGACTGCGCTGGCTGAGAAATTGCCTGGTACGGTGGGGGCCTGGGTGTCCGGCCCGCTCTTCGCGCAGGGGATGACTCCCGAATCCAGCACCGTTCCGCCAGTGTTGATATATTGAAAACTTGCGCCGCTGGCATTGAGCTTCAGAAGAAGTACCCCAAACCCGCCCGGGTTGGTGGAATTGGAATAAGCCACCCGCGCGTCAGAGTTGACGATCGTCTGCACACCGTGTCCCGCAGCACCGGCAACAAATTCTGTGATGCCATTGGGTGATGGATTGCCGTTCCCGTCCAGGGGTACCCAACGCTGATAATCGTGGTCATGCCCGTTGACGACGATTGAGACCCCGTATTGAGCCATCAATTTCCACATATCGGTCATCGAGGTGGCAGGACCCTCCGGTCCGACGTTGTAAAGGGGGTGATGGTAATACACGATGGTGCAAACCTGACTATTGGCTGTCAGGTCCTGCTGCAGCCAGGCATACTGGGCGGAAGTGGCACTCGTGGCCACGACCGAAGAATTCGAATTCAAGCTGATAAAATGCCAGCCTCCGGCGTTGTAGCTGTAATAATTGGGCACATTGTTCCAATAGTCAAAGTATCCGGGAGCAGCCCCCTTTTCATACTCATGGTTGCCGACCGTCGGATTGGTGATCGCCCGCAGGCGGCCGAAATTGGTCGTGCTGGTACCGTACCAGTTATAGAACTCAGATACGCTGCCCTTCTCGTATACATCCCCCAGGTAGAGGAACAGGTTGGGTTGAAGCGTGTTGATCAGATTGGAGACATTCGTCGATGCGGTTTCGCCGCTGGCTCCATCCCCTCCGGCAGCCACCACAAATGGCGATCCGCTTGCCGGGGTCGTTCCACTTGAGGGAGTGAATGTATTCTTGTTTACATACGGCTTGTTGATACCATTGGCAAAGTTGACCGGTTCCGTGGCCTGGCTGGAGGTAAACCCATCGCGCATCAAAGCTGACGCGGCAAGCGTGTAACTCCCGTCAGTCCATTTGGTGGTGGGCAGCGTAAATGCGTAAGGGCTTTGATAATCGGTCAGCAGGTAGTTGCCGTTTAAGTTAAAGATCACCCGCCTGATGCCTGGATTGGTGCCGCTGACGCTCACTGTTGCGGTGACAGAAGCGTCACCCGTCAGTGACGCACCGCCAGCCGGGCTGGTGATGCAGACGGTCACGCTATACACGCTGGAAGGGGAACTGGTGCTGCACGCCGCTGCTGCCTGTACGAAAGAAACTGCATTCGAAAGCGGAGCCAGCGCAAAGACCAGGCTGAGAACAATCATCGCAAACCACTTCATCTGTTTCATTTCACACCTTCTTTACCCGGGCAGATGCCCGAACACAAACCACCCCTCCTGTTAATTTCTTTTCCTTCTGAAAAGGATCAAAACAACGGATCCCACAAAGAGGATGCCAACCGCAGCCAGGGCTGCAGTACGGGATTGAAAGATGTTGGTCGGAATTACGGCTGCCTGCTCGCTCGAGTCGAACTCGCCGATGGTCGGAGCAGGCAGTTGATTGATCTGGCTGAGCACATCCAGGTAGGTGGATCCAAAGTTGACCGAAGGTTCAATGTGCGAATTCTCGCTGAACTCGTTCCAACTGATGATACCCAGCGCATCGGGCTCCGACGCCAGGGCAGTGTTGATCTGCGTGCGGAAGGTATCTCCGCTGTTGCGGTCCACCGTCGAGGTTCCACCCACCAGGCGGGCATCGAATCCGGGTGCTGCCGGAGCGATCCATAACCCTTTGGCGGCATGCACTGCAGCGCCCATTTTTGCGAGTTTGTCTGCATATCCAGTGTAGGTATCAGGGTTGACCGATGACCAGTAATAGGCGTCGCCGTCGATATACGGGATCAATTCGCTGTACCGGTTGAGATTTCGTTCCGATGCGAGGATCAGCAACCTGTCGCGCAGGGGCTGGGTGACGCCTGCAATTTCCTTCACGCTGAATTGCCATGTACCCGACCAGATAACCAGGGGTTTGGAATAAAGGTCAAACACAGGCATGGAGGCAAAATGATCGGCAAAATATGCCAGGTCAGAGCTGATGCGGCCCACCGGCAGGGGATTACGGTCGAAGTCAAGACCCTGGTAGATCACTGCCAGCTTGAAGTTTTCCTGTTCAGCCAGTTTCGCAAGCTGTTCCAGGCGACGGTTGAGCACATCTGTGCTCTTCCAACTGACGATGAACCCGGTGATACCGGCAGCTTTCGCCCAGCGGATGTGTTGAAGCATGACTGCAGCGTCATCGCTTGAATACTTGCCAAGCAGCGGGGTATCTGTTTTTGCCCTGTCCCACGAACCGGGGTCAAACCAGATGTAGTAGTACGCCAGCATGGGCACCGGCGACGCAGTGCTTTGGGCATGCACAGGAGTGACACCAGCAAAGATCATTGGAAAGACCCAGAGTAAGAGAACCAGGGAGTATCCGAACCGTTTCACTGGAAGGCTCCTCTCTGGTCATTGTGGGAAACCGCAGGTTCCAACACCAGTTTGTCGGGAGAATGAGAGTCTCCTGAGAATTCAACTTCAGCGGTCAGATGATGCTTGAAATCCTCGCAGGTGCCCAGGGCAGTTTCGATACGCTGAATGGTGCGGTGCACCGTGGAGCGGCTCACCCCGTAGGCGGCTGCCAATTCCGTTTCGCTGGCATTCAATTTCAAATGTTTGAGGGTCATGGTCAGTTGATCAGAAAGAGCCAGTCTGGCGTTCTTTCCCGCCGGCGGAACGCTGCCCTCGAGGTAATGCAGCAGCCGGTCAAAACCCTCCCGGCTGAGCCCCGTTTGCCGCATGGATCGTCCCTTCATCATCCAGTTGGAAATTGCAGAAGCTTCCTTCCGCCTTCCGTCAGTCGTGAAGTTCACATTTTTGATCCAACTCTGCGTGTTGGACCGAAGCGACTCCCAGGTTTTTGGAGCCTGAAGCAGGGGCGTGAGGAGCCAGGGTCTGCCGATCCAGAGCAGCCCAAGAGCTGCCGCTGCCAGCAGGCCAACCGCAAGTGAAAGATCCAGCGAAGTGAGGATTTTTGAGTTCACCACCTGGTTTTTTGAAAGCGCCACCGGAAGGCGGTTTTTCATCCCACTCACACCATTGACGGTGATATAGTACGTCCCCCGCGCCAGTGAATGAATGGTGGCACTTCCGTTGGCGTCGAGGGGAATGGTCTCTCCATGCCCGTCAGGATATTCCAGGGAGATCGACTTGCCGACTGGAAAACCAAACAAGCCGTCGCGGGCATTGACCTGAAGCGAGTAAAGGATCAATGAGATTTTCCATGTACCGTCCGGCGTGGTATAGAAACGCTGCTGCGACTGGTTGACCACGTTCGACCCATTGATCATCACGCCGGTGACTGAGTAATAGATCTTTGTTTCAGACAGAATGGATGTCCAACGCGATACCCGGCTCGCCGGTATGAGGCGCGGCTGGCCGTCAGAGAAGGTAAACGAATCTCCTTGCAAACTCCGGAAGGTGAATTGCGTGATCCTGGAAGGATCCACCGGGAAGCCTTCCAGATCCACAAATTTCTGACCCATCACCTGGTAGACATTCAATCCCACCTGGACGAAGGTGTCGTTTGGAATATACAGATCGCGGTTTGGAATGTAGATTTCCTCCAACCAGCGCCCGAATTCGATCCTTTGTGTGGGATTCCTGTATTCGTCTGTCAGGACCTGCAGATTGTAATGACCTACTTTGTCGAGGCTGATACGCGCCAGTCCTTCAGCATCCGAGTAGAACCGCTTACCCCCGACTGCAAAAGCCACGCCTTCGATCGCCGGAGTGGTTTGAACAAAAAGCATCACCGGTTGCACCTTGAGTGTCATGGTTGTAGCCGTTCCCAGCAGGGTGCGGGAGTCGCGAGTCACCGCGGTAATCTTGTATTCCCCGGCATTCAAATCCTTGTAAATCGTTTTTGAAAACTGGCCGCTTGCGTCAGATGAGATTTGTCCGATGACTTCGTTGTCCAAATAGAACATGACCGATTTTCCGGCAACCGGTGTACCGAGCCTGTCACGGATGGTTCCGGTGATCTGAATTGGCATTCCCATTTGGATGGGCTGCAATGGGTCAATGGTGAGGATGACACGCAGTTTATCAACCGGTGTTGTATCTGCAGCATGGGCAGGCGAAGTCAGACCGCCAAGTAAACCCGCGGCGATGATCAGTGAAAGAAGAAGGTGAAGTTTCAACGGTGTTTTCATTCGATGCCCGATTTTTCCATCCCCTTGTTGGTTCTCTTTTGCCTCAAAAGAACGAATATCACTGCAAGTACGAAAGTCAAAAATACGATCCCGTAGGTGATGTAAATGATACTCACGGGATGGGCTTGAGCCGCCACAGGAGTTACCCGGGTGATCGGCAGATACACTGGCACGCGGGGCAGTTGATTGAAATCAAATGCTGAAATGAGACTGTTGGCTGCAGCATCGCGGGAAGCCAGTGACGCCACGCCCCAATTGTCCTCAATAAATTTGAGGATCGAGGTGAAATCAAGCTGAGTGCTGTCGATTTTGCCCTTGTACGCATAGGGACTGATCATGATGGCAGGAACTCGTAATCCGTAGCCGTACTCATCAACCTGCGGAGGTTTCACGTGGTCGTACCAGCCGCCCCAATCGTCGTAGGTGAGCAGAAACGCCGAACTATCCCAGGCGCTCGAACGCATCAGCTCCTGGATAAGTGATTTCACAAAGCGTTGGCCGGCTGCCGGGCTGCCAGGCGGGTGCTCGCTGGCACCTGAAGGAACGATATACGATACCGCGGGCAGTGTTCCATTGCGCAGGTCGGTGTAGTACTCGCTCAAATCAACAATGTGGCTGCTTAATTTGGGGTCGTCAAGAAAGCGGTCTATGGTCAGCAGAGGCACCCAGATGACCTGCGATGCCCGGTTGGCAATCGGTCCCAGGTCGCGATAGGTAATCGCAGGATCATAGTTCTGGACATAGAATTTCCAACTGATGCCCGCCGCCTCGAGACGGTCAAAGATGGTGGGCAGGCTGGTGAATTTCTCAGCCAGGGTCTGACCCTTGCCCACATCCGGTGCCAGCCCGGCCACCCAGTACAGGTGATTTGCCTGACTGCCTTCCTTGGCAGAACTAAAAAAGTTGTCAAACAGCACATAGTTGTCTGCCAGGTTCCAGTAATACGGGATGTCTGTCCCGTCATAGTATCCAAGCGCCTGGCGTCCGTTCTGGTTGCGGCGATTGAGCGCGGATACAAAACCGTTCATCAAGCCATTGTTGTATTGTTCGTTGTATGTGGCGCCATTGTGGCTTAAGTCTGAAATGGTGCTGTTGCCCAGGTGCCAGGGGGTGACGTACCCCGCAGCCAAATTGGCAGGATCCACAGGTATTTGGGTATTTGCGGGAAATCCGTTGGCACCAGGATACGTTCCGAAATAATTGTCGAAGGTGTGGTTTTCCTGCATCAGCACCACCAGGTGTTTGATGGGCGTGGCGGTTTTGGTGGATTGGGGATCCGACTGTGCAGAAGCCATCCGCACTTGCGTCAACGCCAGCATCAAGGCCAGCAGTAAGGCAAGCAGTCTCATGCGTTTCATGGGTGCACCTCGTAGATGATGATGATGGGTTTGACGACCTGCCTGCCCTGTTCGTCAATCACTGTAATCGTTTCCTCGTGCACGATGCGCCCGTTGTACTTGCTCACATACGAAAGCACTTTTTCAGAGAAAAAAGAAGAACGGGCGGCGGAGAATGAATCCCAGACCAGGTATTGCAGTTCCGAGCGCCGGATCTGCGCATCAGGGTTGTTGATGGGGGTATAGGATGGATTGCGGTGCAGCGGATTGGGGCTGACGGACAGTCCGTATGCTGTACGCTGACCGTAGAAGGCAACGATATTGGCCATGGAAGGTCCAATGGTCATGAAGGTTGCATTCTGAGGTACATTCTCCCGGATCCAGGCGCCGGCTTCGCGACCGCCCGGAACTCCTCCCGTGCCGGCCAGAAAGCGGCTTGATATATTGGGTTGGATGCGCTGCCATGAAGACCAGCCCAGGCTGAACACCGCTGCTGCCGCCAGAAACCAGACTGCCAGGTTCATAAAACGGAATTTCGCAATTCTGGCGGGTAAAAGGTGCATTGAATCATCTGAAAGCAGCTTACCGAAAAACCGCGCTGCCAGGATTGCTGCTGCTGGTGCCAGAGGCAGCAGGTACTGGAATCCCTTTACCGGCCACAACTGGAAAAAGAGGTAGGTAACGCCGACCCATACCAGCAGCAGCTTCTCGCGCCAAGACCGGCTGCGCCAGAGGAGGATGATACCGGCGATAGCAGCAGCGATCACCAGGTATCCCAGCATCTGAGGAACCGTGGTGAGGTAGAAGGACCATTCGTGGTTGGGACGCCTGAACAATTGCCAGGAGAGGTAATTGCTGCCGATATGCGAAACCCCGGCGAGGAGTATCGAAAGCGGGAATGGCAAAATAACCAGCGCAAAAACCGCCAGAGAGAGTATCACATCCTTCACCTTCAGGCGCAGGTCAGAAGCCAACGCCAGAAAGGCGTAAATGGCTCCCATCAGAATGATACTGGTCTCTTTGGAAAGTACTGCCAACCCCATGCCTGCACCAGTCAGGTACAGCCAGACAGGTTTTTGAGAGGTTCCAAAAAGCGCCAGGAAGTACAGGGCGAGCGTGGTGAAGAAAACCATCGGCCCGTCAAGCAGTACCTGCCTTGAAACCACCACGTGATACGGCATCAGCGCCATGAAAAAGGCTGCGAACGCTCCGGTCAGTCTGCCGTAAAGCGTTTTGCCAGTCTGGTAGGTCAGAAAAACGGTTCCCATACCGATGATCACGGCCAGCACCCTGCCGGCCAGATCGCTGAACTGGATCCGATAGACGAGCGACAAAAGCACTTGAAATAGCAGCGGATGGGCACGGAATACCGGAAAAATATCCTTCAAAATGGGTACGCCTGCCAGGGCAGCAGCCTGGCCGGAATAGACCGCTTCGTCGGTGTTGAATCCCATGGCATTGATCTGCCAGATGCGCAAGAATGCCCCCATAGCCAGGGCAAGTATCAAGATCAGGCTGCTGATCAGGGCTTCATTGATCATTACCTTCTCACGAATACTGGCAAGCGGTTTGGCGATTTCTTCCTTCAAAATCATCTTTCGTCCAGACTCCAGATCAACTATTTCTTATTTAGCATGAAATTCCTGGTACCCAGGAATTCCGCCCTGTCCATCCTCCCTGCACCAAGAGCCAAACGGCGCAGGGAGGATTGTAGAAAGGCATACCGCAATCTTATCTGCCTGCGTTCGCCATTGCCGGGTTCACCTTCAGCGCTGCAGAGCGCGGCTCGCAAGTGCAATCGCGCGCCATCTGTTCATCCACGAATTCGGGGATGCGGCACCACCAATCCATATTCTCCGAGCGAATGCGGGTTGCCGGAAGTTCACCCATCGCCAGGCGGATGATGTTTTGTTCCGTTACTCTCAAATCATGTCCGTCGTCCATGTAGAGGAATTCTTTCAAGGATTCATAAGGCGGGAATCCGTAGGCGTCCTCGCAATTCTTGAGTAATACCTCGAGCGCTTCCTCACTGTCCATGGCTTCGTTGCCGCCCTCTCCGCGTTCGATGATGAACATGCCGGCAAAATTACCCTTCTGGCTCAACTTCACGTTCGGCACAAGCTTTTGCACGTAGTACTTGGGCGGCGGAATGAGCATCTGGACCAGCAGGTTGATCGTGGCAGCCGGAAGTTTCGTCTTGCTGATCAGGAAGGCAGCCTTGCGTCCCGAGCGCGAATGGACCCGGCTCTGGAACGGCAGGATCAACCTTTCCTTGAACGAAAGGGTATCGGTATTGACCGCCCGCAGGGTATGGGCACTGATGGTCATGGGCTTGGGGTAGGTCAGCGCAGTGCCGTCCGGTGAAACAATGGTCATGTCATCTGAAAGGAAGGCAGCCCGGTCATTTCCGCGGCGCTGGCGAGCCAGGATCTTCAACAGAGTGGTTGTCTTTCCGGTGTCGGTCCGCGCAGTGATCATGTAAGCCTCATTGCCAAATGCGATCGTCGCTCCATGCACCAGGGCATAGCCCTTCTTGACGAATGTCCAGCGCAGGATGGGTTCGATGACATTGGTGTACAGCACATGCGGTGAATGTCCCAGCATGCGTGAGGCAGTGACATGCACACGGTCATTGAATTCAATCCCCACTTCAAAGCCAATGTGACCAAAGATCTCTTTGAAATGGATATAACGGTCCTTGGGGTCGGATTTGGGCATATTCTTTGGGGGAATGCCTAATTGGAGAATGATTGTTGGGTCAACGATTTCATATGAAACCCGGAACGGTTCAAGTTCGGGAAGTTGCCCCTCGGAAACCACCGAGATGATATTGTGGATGTTATAGGTGTACTGCTGCTTCATACGACGTCTCCATTCTGATGCTGCATGGTTTTGAGGGTCATCCCCTGCTTTCTTCCAGATCACATTGTCTGCCAGGGCAAACCGCAAGACGGTTAAAATGCCCAGCGAGATCAGGTTTGAATACACGTAATGCATCCCCAAGTTTTGAGTCAAAACATAGATCAAGGGAGTTCGTCCAGCCAGGGCGATGCTATTCATCACGAAGAACAAACCCAACCGTTTGAATCTTCCATCTGAGGTCTTTGCCTTTCGATAAACCAGGGCCTCGGTTAGGAAAAAATTCCACAAAGTCGAACCCACCGTGGCAACCGCTGCAGAGATGAGGTAATAAATTCGAAGCTGCTCGGTTGCCAGGTACAGGATGCCTGAATTGACAGCGATCCCACTCAAGCCCACCAGGGCAAAGCCGAGAAATCGCCCAAAACCCTGTCCGAACCGCAGCGTCCAGAGGAGGTTGAGGTAGCGGAAAACCTCTTTCACAGAGGCTTTGCTTTCACCCGCCAACCGCTCGCCGAAAACAAACGGTACCTCCGCCTTGCGCAGTCGGGGATTCCGGACCAATATCTCCAGCAGGATCTTGAATCCCTTCGGTCGAAGCGCCTCAAGGTCAAGCGCCTTTATCCGCACCAAGAAGAAGCCGGTCAATGGGTCGCTCACCCCGCGGAGCTGGCGCGGGAAGAAAATCCTGCCGATCCGATCCAATCCTTTTGAGACCAGGTCGCGCGCCAGGTTCAAACCATCGACCTTGCTCTCGCTGGAGCGGCGGGTGGCAACCACGATATCGGCATTTTTCTCCAGGGCGGTTTGCAGCATGACCGGTACCAGTTCAGGGGGATGCTGCATGTCACCGTCCATGACACAGGCATATTCCGCCCGGGCATTTTGCAGCCCAAGCGTCACAGCGCCGCCCAGTCCGCCAGTGCGTTGATCGGGCTCACGATGCAGCAGGCGCACCTGCAGGCTTCCGAATTGATCCACGGCGGAATTCACGATGGCAGGGGTATCGTCGGTGGAATCATCCACAAATATCACTTCTGCCGGAACTTCTTTTAGCGCTTCCTGAAGATGGGACAACAGGGGCAGAACATTCCCCGCTTCGTTACGTGTGGGAATCACCACGCTAAGAGCAGGTGCGGCATCGCTCAAACGGGTTTGGTCTTTGGAAGTAGCAATACGAATAGAAGGTTCCATTTCTTGCTCTCCTGGAACTTAACGAATACAAAGATCAAGTTGTTATTGCAGAGAAAAATTAAGTAATGTAAGGCAACAATGTTTGATGATTTGGATCAGAATCAGCGTCCTGGAATAATTGCCTCTTGTATCCATCCCTCACTAATTATTCTTACAATTAAGATAAATATAGTGATATTAATTGCCATTGTCAAGCAATTAACAATACCTTAATAAAACATTAACGTAGATTAAGAAGCGGCAACTATTGATTTACCTGAAAATAACCATATCACGCTGCCCTGGATCTTTTCAATGATTGCCCGAGCTGGTCCCTGTTTGGGAAGATGAATTGAACTTTCTCATCTTTCGGATAGAATAGGAATATGCCCCTGTCCGACATGGTCATCAGAAGCAAACTTATCCCGCCCCAGGCGCAGCGGGCGATCTTTCAACGCCCGCGCCTGCGCGAAAAGCTGTCCCAATCCACCAGCTACCCGCTGACCGTGGTGCACGCCGGCACCGGGTTCGGAAAGACCACCGCGTTAATCGAGCTTGGCAGCCATTATCCGCGCGTGTTCTGGTACGACATCTCAGAACCCGACCGTGACCCCACGGTTTTCATCTCCCATTTGGTTTCCGCGCTTCTTCCCAACCCCAAACCGCTGCTCGACCGGCTGGAGCAGAACGGCCTCAGCGGCGCAAACAGTATCATCACTTCGGTGATCAACCAGTTGACCACCGACCTGGAAGAGGATGCCGTTCTCATCCTGGATGACGTTCACCACATCATTAAGATGCCGGAGATCGAAAAATGGATCGAGGAGCTGGTGGACCACCAGCCCCCTCACTTGAATATCGCACTTTCTTCGAGACAGGTGCCCGAAACCCCAGCCTTTGTTCGCTGGCGGGTCAAGGGAAACGTGCTTATGATCGACCAAACCGATCTCTCATTCAACCAGGAAGAAATCCAGCAATTGTTTTCGGTTCACCACCAATACCCAATTTCCGATGAAGAAGCGGCTGCCCTCTTTTCTTATACCGGCGGCTGGATCATTGCCCTTGAGATGATCTGGCAGCGCATTCAAGCCAGCCATTCCAGGAAACTGGAGAAGATCCTCAACGCGCTCCCCTCCGTTTTGACTGATTTGTTCACCTTCCTGGCGCAGGAAGTTTTGATGCGCCAACCTGAACCGGTGCAGCAGTTCCTGGTGCAGGGTTCCATCCTGCGCCAGATGGATGCCGCCAAATGCAATGCCCTGCTGGATATTAACAACAGCGAGGAGATTCTTGAGCAATTGGTCGCCATGGGATTGTTTATCTCTACGGCGGATAATTTGCACTACCATTACCAGCGTCTTTTCCAGGATTTTCTTCAAGCCCAGGCAGCGCGGACACCGGACCTCGTCCGGAGCCTGCATGAGAAGGCAGCCCGGCTTTTCCTGGCAGCAGGAGATAACGAGGAAGCCATCTTTCATTACCTGTGCGGCGAGGATCATCCCGCAGCAGCCAGGTTGATCGAGTCTGTTGGCAGGCGGATGCTGGATCAGGGCAGGTTGACCACCCTCGCCGCCTGGATCGATCAAATTCCACTCCGTGAACGCGAGAATTACCCGTCACTCTTCCTGCTGCAAGGCGACGTGCTCCGCTTGATGTCGAATTTTGAAGATGCGCTCAACAGTTACAACCGGGCTGACCGCCTGTACGTGATGCGAAAAGATCCCCACGGTAGAAGCAAAGCGCTGCGGGGGAAAGCCCAGGTGTATCTCGATACCATCCGTCCATTGAAAGCCTCCAGCCTTCTCGAGGAAGCCGTGGTACTTCTGGAACCCCAGGAGTTTCCCGCTGAAGTGGCAGAGCTGCTTGATGCGCTGGCTGAAAACAAGCTCAACCTGGGAAAACCCCAGGAAGCGTTCGCCCTGCACCAGGAAGCCAGCCTGCTGCATACCGAATCGGAAACCGATAGCATCTACCTGGAGGCTCGATCGCTGCTGCGCACCGGCAGGCTTCATGAAGGGGTCAGCCTGCTTGAATCCTCCGGTTTGCTGGACGATGAAACACGCAAAGCCAGACCCCAGCGTTTTCATCGTGAAATGTCATTGCTGCTTTCCCTGATCCACCTGATGCTCGGACACGCAAGGCGGGGCGAGCTATTCGCGTCCAAGGGGATTGAACTTGGACGTCAATTGGACTCGCCATTTGTCGAGGCGGTGGGATGGATGCGCCTGGGCCATGCCGCCCAGATCCATGCCCAGGTACCCTGGCGGGCTGCGCGCACCCAAAAGGCTGTCGAGTATTATCAACGCGCCATTGAACTGGTGCGCCCGTTCAATGTCATGCGCGTGCACGTCGAACCGCTCTGGGGGTTGAGCCGGTATTACGGCTACCAGGGGAATCTCCCCCAGGCCAGGTTGTATGCCGATCAGGCGATTGAGATTGCCGAGTCCTCGGGCGACCATTGGTTCGTCGCCCTTTTGTACACCACCATGGGTACTTCCTACGCACTTGCGGGACGTGCCGCCGAAGCTGACGAATGGCTCTCCAAAGGAAGGGCAGGTTTTACCACCGTTGCCGATCTTTTCGGTCAGGCAACCACCGATTGCGCTGCCATGCTCAACCAATGGCTTAATGGGTCTCATCAAATGGCAATCGAGCAGCTTCAAAAGGTGGCGCCGGTACTGCAGAGCGGCAACTACGGCTTCCTGTTTACCCGTCCAAGCATGCTGGGCGTACAGAATCCGCAGGCTTTTCTCCCGCTGTTGATCGAATCGCAGCACCAGGGGTTGGAAAATGCCTGGATTCAGCAATTCCTGCGCGAGAATGGACTCGAGGGCGTGGATTTCCATCCCGGCTATGGGCTGCAGGTCCGCACGCTTGGACCATTTGAAGTCAGGCGCGGTACAACTCCGGTCGCGGCGCACGACTGGCAGCGTGAAAAAGCCCGCCAGGTCTTCCAGTTTCTCATCACCAACCGCGGCAAGTGGTTCACCCGGGAACAATTGTCAGACCGGTTGTGGCCTCAACTCGATTCGGAAGGGTCCGCCCAGAATATCAAGGTGGTGCTGAATGCGCTCAATCACGCACTTGATCCTGCCCGCGACACCGGCAGATCGCCGTTTTTCGTTGCCCGTCGTGAAACCCTTTACGGCCTGAACCCGGCAGCGCAAATTTGCGTGGATGCTGATGATTTCCTGGAGCTCAGCGCATCACCCCAGGAAGAAGACTGGGCGGAAGCGCTCTCGTTTTATCAGGCGGATTACCTCGACGAATGCCTGGACGAGCCGTGGTGCGTGGATTATCGCAACCGTCTTCGGGACGTCTATCTCACCACATCCCAACGCTACTTGAAGGCGTGCCTGCTGAAGGAACACTGGGATCTCGCGATAAAGGTCAGTCATGACGTGCTCGAACTGGATACCACCAATGAGTTTGCCTATCAGGTGCTGATGCAGTGCCATGCCGCCAGGGGGAATCGTTCCACGGTGAATGCCGTTTATCAGCGCTGCGTTACTGCACTGCGTGCCGACCTGGATGTGGAACCCAGCCCCGAAACCACCCGTCTGTGGCAGCAATTGACAAAATAAAACGGCTCTTGCGAGCCGTTTCTTTGGGTCATTTTTCAGATGGTTTGATCTTGAACAACCGCAGCAGGTTTTGAACTCCCTCTTTCCATTGGCGCCCCTGCAGCCGCCAGGTACCAACAATTCCATAAGGGATGAAGAGCACAAACAGGATATAGATGGCACCGGTCACCAACACGGCGCTTTCCCCGATCCACCTGCGCAAGCCAATATCCAGGAGCCGGAAGATCAGCGCCCCCACAAACGCACCGCTCAAGGTACCCACTCCGCCAATCAAAACAATCAGCAGTGCGGTCACCGTGTATCCCAGGTCGGCAACGCCCGGGCTGACGATCGGCTGGTAGAGGGCGTGCAGCATACCCGCTGTGGCTGCGGTGAGCGATGAGATGAACAGGACAATCAGTTTGAAGAGTGTGGTGTTGTACCCCAACATCTTTGCGCGGTCTTCATTTTCTCTGATCGCGACACAGACATGTCCTGTAGGTGAACTCACGAACCTTTTGTACATCAGGAAGAAAGCCACCAGGATAATCAACGCGACAAAGTAAAAGCGCAGGCGTTCAGCAGCAGGGTTGATGATGGCGGGCACGACCACCCCTTGCAGACCCACGTCACCGCCGGTGTACTTGCCGGCGTCGCTCGACATGACGATGATATGGAATACAGATGCCAGTCCCAGGGTCACCAGGGCGAAAGTGATCCCTTTCACCCGCGGCAGCACCAATCCAAACAATGCCGCCTGGACGATGGACGCCAGGATGACAAAACCCACCACCCCCCAGAGCGGAGTTTGAAAATTCTTGAGCAGGATCCCCGTCAGATAAGCAGCCACTGCAAAGAACATGGCATGCCCAAAGGAAAGCAGCCCGGTCACCCCGAATAGCAGATCAAAGCTGAGGGCAAACAACGCCAGGATGAAGATCTCAATGCCAATGCCTTCGATGAACTTGGATATGCCGCCCTTGTTCGCCCATACCACAGCCGGGGAAGCACCCTCGAAAAGTCCAATCACAAAAGGTAAAAGGATCAGGATCAATCCAACAATTAGACCGCCGGCATTTCTACGGAAAAAAGAGGTCTTTGCAATCATGATGTCTACTCCTTTTTCCCCAACAAGCCGCCCGGCAGGATCAAAAGCACGATGACCATCAACAGCACAGTCGAGGCGGGGACCAGCGGCGGGGAAGGTTTGAACACGATATCGGTAAAGGGAATTGGAATACCGATTTGACCATACTTGATGACAAATTGTTGGATCAAGCCTACCAGCAGCGCTCCTAGAGCGGCGCCCGGATAGCTGGTTAGACCGCCAATCGCCAACGCGATAAGCGCGCTCAGCAGCAGGCTTTCTCCCATGGCATTGGAAAGACCTGTCGAGGGTGCTGCCAGGGTGCCGCCAAAAGTCGCCAGACCCACCCCCAGGGCAAACACCAAAGTGAACACACGGCGCACGTTGATCCCCAGCGCTTCCACCATCTGGCGATCCTGTACGCCGGCGCGGATGATCATTCCAAGGCGGGTGCGTTTGAGCAGGATCCACACTGCCACCAGCACGGTGATGCCCACCAGAGGGATAAAAACCTCGTCGTACATCCGCACCCTGCCGTCCAGCACGAGGATCGTCGAACAGTGATCCTGGAACCAGGCAGACAGGCTGGTAGATGGGCAGGTTGCACCTGGGGCAGGACGGAACAGCGAAGGCGTGGGCATTGTGAATTCATTGCGTCCCCAGATCGTCTGGACCAGCTTAATGCCAACATAACTCAACCCGATGGTCAACATTAACTGGTAGATGGGGCGGCTGTAAAGCGGACGAATGAGCACCGATTCGATTAGCGCACCCAAACCGGCGCCGCCGATCACAGCAACTGCCAGCGCGATCACAAAGAGCCATGTGGTATCGAGAGCGAGCAAAAATTCAGTGGCTGTATTGTTCAGGAAAAAGGCCGCCAACCCCAATACCAGCACCGCAGCAAACGGGATGAAATCCTTCAACTTCAGTCTTTTCTGGGTTGATGGATTCGCACCAAAAAGCGCCATTCCCGCGGCAAATAACAGGCTTGCCAGCGCCAGCCCCGTCAAAGCCAATCCCGGCGCGATCTTTTCAAAAACAGCGGGAACCACTGGAAGGCGGGTGCCCTGGTCGGCGGCAAATGCATAAGAGACCGGGCTCTGGGCGTAATTATCCAGGTTCCAGATCGCCAAAGGGTATTTCGGAAGGATGACTGCAAAAAAGGCAATGCCGACTGCAATCAGCGCCCAGGGCAGAAAGCGGCGTACTCTTTCCGATAGGGTGATCTTTGCGAAAAGCCACTTCCAAAATTCTGCAAGCGTGAATCCGCAGAAAATGAGTGCCAGGGGCGTCAGCAGGTCGACAAATGTATCCGGGCGGACGTAGACCGTCCAGCCGATGTAAGCGCCGATCATATACAGGGTGCCCTGCGCCAGGTTCAGCACATCCAGCAGCCCAAAGATCAGCGAGAAACCCGCAGCCACCAGGAATGTGACCGACCCTACCGATAATCCACGCAGCGTGGTGATCAGAAAATCCTTGGTCCCCATCCCGCGTTCGGCAAATGCAAAGAACACGAGGATGATGGCAAATGTGATGAGAAGTATCGAGTGCTTCCGGAAATATGATTTCATGATCAAACCCTACGCTGCGCCCAAATATCGGTGAATGGCTTCCTTATCCATGACCAAATCCTGCATCCTGCCGGATTTGACGGATCGTCCCTCTTCGATGATCACATAAAACTCAGCCAACAGGCTCGCGACGAGGAAATTCTGCTCCACAAGCACCACGGTTATGGTTTGGGAAAGCTGACGGATGACTGCCATCATATGCTCGATGATCACGGGCGCCAGCCCCTCACTGGGTTCGTCAATCAGCAGCAGGTGGTTGTCAGCAATCAATGCCCGGGCGATGGCCAGCATTTGCTGCTGCCCGCCTGAAAGGCTTGTTCCAGGAATACCCAGAAATTTCTGAAGATCAGGAAAAAGATCAAAGATAAAATCGCGTTTTCGGGTGTAGTCCCCTTTTTTACGTTCCGCGATCTTCAGGTTCTCCTCTACCGATAAATCCCGGAAGATTGCGCGATGTTCCGGCACATAACCAATTCCCATGGCGGCAATATCGAAGGGCGCCATCCCCTGCACTTCTTTGCCTTCAAAAATGATCTTTCCTGAACGGACAGAAGCCAGCCCGAGGATGGACTTCAAGGTGGTTGTCTTTCCCGCACCGTTGCGCCCCAGCAGGGCGGTAATAGTTCCGGCAGGTACATTGACATCCACTCCCTGCAGAATGTGATATTGCTTGATATAGGAATGAATTCCCTGGACCTCAAGAATGCTGTTCATGCTGACCTCAAAGAAGAATTACCGATGTTCCGTGCGCTCTCAAGCTTGAGATTTTTCATTTTGCGAGCTCGTACAATCCGCCGAGGTAGGCTGTCTGCACTTCCTTATTGGCTGAAATTTCAGCAGGCGTGCCCTCCGCAAGGATCTTTCCCAGGTGCATCACGGTGATCCGGTCGGAGATGCGCATGACCACATTCATGTTATGCTCCACGAGCAAAACCGTTTTGTTGCCTGCTTTTTGAATATCCTGGATCAGTGAAATCAGTTCCGGCACCTGCTCGGCTGCCATGCCCGCTGTAGGTTCATCCAGCAGCAGCACTTCAGGATCAGGCGCCAGGATCATGCCCAGTTCCAGCTTGCGTTGGTCGCCGTGAGGTAGGATGCGGGCGAGCAGGTGCGCCTTGTCCTTCAGTCCGACCCTCTCCGCTACTTCCCAGGTGTGCTGGTCGCAGCTCTCCATCCGGCGCACATCCATATAGAACTTGAAGTTACCCTTTTCCTTCACCTGTGAAGCCAGGCGGATGTTTTCAAAGACGGTCAGGTTTGGAAAGATATTGGTGATCTGAAATGAGCGCCCGATGCCGTTATGGATCATGCGGTGGATGGGGAGGCGGGTGATATCCCGGCCTTTGTAATGGATCGTTCCGTATGTGGGCTTTAGGTTGCCGCTCAACAGATTGAAGAATGTGGTCTTTCCAGCCCCATTAGGCCCGATGATGGCGTGCAATGTGTTTGCGCGCACCTTCATGTTGACATGATCGACCGCCACCAGCGCACCGAATTGCTTTGTCAGGTCGAATGTTTCGAAAATGACGTCGTTTTCCATCATACCTTCCAAACTGATGTAATTTAAAACAAAAAGATAGTTCTTCCCTGCAGGCAAATATGCCTGCAGGGAAGGTTGTTCATGGGTGGATTACTTACCGGTCAAAGTACCGTAGGGCAGTGCACCACAGCGTGCTTTGAGAGCTTCGGGAAGCAGGCAGGGCGGTTCGGGGCGGGTGGTCTCAACGAGGGTGTAGTAGTCGGCGTTGGGATCGGTGAGGTTGTTCAGGGTCAGAATGTACATATCCTGGATGGCCACATGATCTTCGGGGCGAATGTCGACCTTACCCTTTGGACCATCGAAGGAAAGCCCTTCCATGGCTTTGACGAGCACGTCGCCAGTCACATCGCCGTTGGTCTTCTTCAGGGTGGCGGCGATCATCAAGGCAGCGTTCATGCCATCAGCATCGAACAGATCGGGCACGGTCTTGTAGCGTGCCTGTTCCTGTGCAACCAGGAAGTCGTTGATCTCATTCTTTGGAGCCTTGTAGGCGTAGATGATGCCTGCGGTGGTGCCGATGTAATTGGAGTACAGGGCAGGCATGACTGCATTGTTGACGAAAGTGGTACCGAGAGCGATCTTACCGGTCACGCCCTGATCGCTGGCTGCTTTCATCAAAGCGACAAAGCCGGCGCCAGCCCAGGTGACGATATAGGCTTCAGCCCCTGACTTGGCAATCTGCTCCATGTAAGGGGTGAAATCGGTGGTGGTCAGCGGGGCGAAGATATCATCTGCAACAAAGGTTGCGCCTTGCAGTGTGCAGGCATCGCGGAAGGCGGCTGCAGAACCCTTGCCGAAGGCATAGTCGGCAGCGATCTGGATGAGTTTCTTGTAGCTCTTGGTCAGTGCCGAGCACTCGTTGATGGCGTCCTGGTAGTTGTTGCGGCTGACGCGGAAGGTGTACTCGTTGAAGTTCACACCGGTGATGTCATTGGCAGCAGCAGGTGCAACGATCAGGGGGATCTTGTTCGCGAGGGCGATACCCTGCAGGGTGGCGGCAGCGCCAGATGAGGCAGTGCCGACGAGGATTTTCACCTTTTGAACATCGATCAGTTCATTGGCCACAGTGGTGGTGGTGTCGGGGGTGCTGGCATCATCGCGCACGAACACCTGGATTTCGCAATTCTCAATCTTGAAGGTGTTTTCCTGGGTGGTGGCGAAATCGAAGACCTCTCCGGCAGAACCGGGAGCGCCGGCAGCGTATTCCATGCCGAGCATGAACGAGCGCACGACCATGGCGCCGTAACTGGCAAGGACACCGCTCATGTCGGTAATCAAGCCAACCTTGATCGGTTCAGCGCAGGTCAAGCCCGCCGGGGTAGGTTCAGCCGTGGGAGCTTCGGTGGTCGCAACGGTCGGGGCTTCGGTCGGCGCAGCCGTAGGCGCTTCTGTGGGTTTGGCACAGGCTGCCAGCACAAAGGACATGATCATCAGTACGCTTACGATGGTCAAAAACTTTTTCATTTGTCTCTCCTCCATATGATTATTGATCTCATTTGATTAACTTGCCAGAGTTTCATGTTTTATGATTCCTATTCACCTCCTGATTGCACCTCTTGACGCGAGGTCAAACGGGTCTGGTTATCGTTGCCCTATCATCACCGCCTGTCCGGTAATGACCTGATCTCCATCCTGGTTGAAGCAATCCACTTTGAAGGTGGCCAGGTTTTTTGCGGGATCCGAGTTGACAAGTTCAACGGTAGTTTCGATGATGCTCCCGCACGAAATGGAAGACAGGAATTCAAAATGCAAATTCAGGCATTCCAACCCCTGGGATGAGAAGCGGGTGTTCAGGAGTCCGCTGATGATCCCGATCATAAAATGGTTGGAAATCGAAGAATACCTTCCGCTGCACTGGTTCTCGCTGGAGGGCATGCCGATCAAAGCCGCAAATGCCGCTGTTTCTTCCTCGGTAATATGGTGGCGGAAGGTCTCATGAGCGCCCGGTACTGAAAAGAGCGGAATGTGAATGCTCATGCTGACCTTATGCTGTGTTTCAGAATAAAACCCAGGAGCAGATCATTGAAGGTCCCCGGCTTTTCCAGACAGACGGCATGCCCGGCGTGCGGGATGATCGCCAGTTCGGCGCCGGTGATCGCAGCAGCAATGATCTCGGCATACTTGCGGGGTTTGAGGATATCCTCTTCGCCCACCATCACCAGGGTCGGTGCAATGATCTTCGAAAGGCTGGGGGTGATGTCAAGTTTGATGAATGCGCTCATCAACTCGCCGACCGACTTGAGGTCCATGTCGTAATATCGCCTGCGTGTGGCAGGGAAGATGGCAGCATTTTCCCGGATGTAATCCTCCGAGAAGTTGTAGGGGAAGGTAACATCGAAAAGCATCCCCGCATCGCCGGTGCGCATGGCAGCCGCCCAACTCTCACCGATCGCCTCAAGCAGCGGATCGATCTGGCTGACAGTGGAGGAAAGGATCAGGCTCTGCGTCATTTGGGGGTACTTGGCAGCAAAGGTCATGCTGATCTCACCGCCGTACGAGATGCCGGCAATATGCGCCTTGGAGATCCCCAACCCGCCAAGCAAGTCCGCCAGGTCATCAGCGTGCTGCTCCATCGAGTAGGGACCCTCGGGGTGATCTGACTGCCACATTCCCCTGCAGTCGTAGGTCAGCACCCTGAAGTGCTCCTTCAGCGCAGCCACCTGGAACCCCCAGGAGGCAGTGGACATGAAGATGCCGTTTGAAAGCACCACCACGTCCGCCGCCTCGGGACCGTGAAGTTCGTAATACAGGTTGATGTCGTTGACTTTGATCTTCGGCATCGTTTCAAATTCCTTTATACAGGCTCAAAAGCAAGATATGTTTTTGGGGTTTCCGCTTCAACGCGGTCGACGAAGGTTGCCTTTACCGTGCTACCGATCTTGATCGCTTCAGGATGCGCCACGTCCACACCCAGAATGAGCCCGCTGATCATGGGACCCTCATCCAATTTGACGATGCCCACGCAGTAAGGATTCTTGCGGTCATAACCTGCGGCAAGCATGGCGGAAGGCGCGGTGTAGACCACGGTGTAGGCTTCCAATCTGCCCGTTCCCTTGAACTCCACCCATTCCATATCGTAGGAATGATTTATGGGATCAATGGGGCGCGGAGGGCAGAACACTGCACCAGAAGATTTATCCCGGCTGCCCATCAAACGATGCTCTGCCAGGTGAGCGGTAAATGCGGCGTTGGTGAATTGGTTTTCCATGCTAATTCCTCCGCTCAAAGATGTGCACCACGCAGGTCTGACCGGTTCCGCCCACATTGTGGGTCAAGCCGTATTTCAATTGGCCTGCTTTTTGCCTTGGTCCAGCCTGCCCGCGGAGTTGTTTGAATACTTCCACCACCTGCCCCACACCCGAAGCACCTACCGGGTGTCCCTTTGATTTCAATCCGCCCGAAAGGTTGATCGGTTTGCTGCCGTCGCGGCTGGTCTCGCCTTCTTCCGCGGCGATCCAACCTTTTCCGCGGGCAAAAAAGCCCAGGTCTTCCGAGGCGATCACCTCGGCGACGGTGAAGCAATCGTGCACTTCAGCAAAATCGATCTCGGCTGCGGTAATTCCCGCCATTTTGTACGCCTGCTCGCCCGCGATCCTGGCAGAGGGGATGGAGCTCAACACCTCGCGGTCGTGCAGCGCGCCGTCGCTGGCCTGCCCCATGCCTGCCACAAAAACAGGTTTGTCTGTAAAGCGCTGCGCCAGGTCTTCACTCACCAACAGCACCACGGCGGCGCCGTCAGAAACCGGGCTGCAGTCATACAGGCGCATTGGCCAGGCGATGACCGGATTGGCTTTATCATCGTGCAGGAATTCCAATTCGGTTTCCCACTCGGGTACCGGCAAGCCCTTTTTGATCGCTGAGGCTCTGCGGGCTTCCATGAGCGTGGTGATTTTTGCACCGAACTGGGCCTTCTCGTTGAGGGCACCGTTGTTGTGATTTTTGATACCCACCTTCATGAAGGTTTCAGGGGTGGCGCCGTATTGGTTCATGTAGGCGGTCGCCATGGCAGCGTAAAAACCCGGGAAGGTGAAGCCGGCGGGGATCTCATACTGCACATCTGCAGCGGTCGCCAGGGTGTCGGTCACCTTTTCCGTTGGCAGATCGGTCATCTTTTCCACGCCGCCCACCACCACAATGTCGTACATCCCGCTGGCGACTGCCAGAATGCCTTCACGGACAGCCACGCCGGCGCTGGCACAGGCATCCTCCACGCGGACAGCCGGCAGCGGGTTCAACCCCGTCCAGCTCGCCATGATGGGGGCAATATGACCCTGTCCTTCAAACAGGTCGCTGCTGTAATTACCAACATAAAGCGCATCGATCTCTTTCGGATCGATTCCCTTGTCCACCGATTCGAGCATTTCGACGAAGGCTTCCACGAACAAATCGCGTGAGGTCTTCCCTTTGAAGCTGCCGAATTTGCTCATCCCGGCGCCGACGAGAGCCACTCCTCTGGCTAGTTTTGGTGATGACATCGGATCTCAATCCTTTCTAAATCTTCAGATAGATGCGCGCCTTGCTTAAATCTTCGGGAGCTTTCTCTCCCGGGTTACCCAGCGCCATCTTCAAAGTGCTGCCTTCGATGGCGAATCGCCCTTCGAATTTCCCCACCAGTCCCAGGGTGTGCTCCACCTGGTCCATGGAGATCAAATCGCCGCTCACCGAATAAGTGCCAGATGAAGTAATTCCCATTTCGCTGTAATCTGCCTTGAATGTGCCGTCAGTGTGAAACTCAAACCAGAGACCCGGAAACGGTTGTCCTGCAGGCTGCTGCCATTGACCGATCAGTGGATTCATTTCATCCTCCTTACGGAACCTGGATCAGAAAATGCGGGACGATACCCAGGCGCATCACGTCGTCCTTTAACTGCGCCCGGAAATCGGGATGGGCGATGCGGATGAGCGCCAAAGCCCGGTCGTGCACGCAAAGGCCCTTCAGGTCTGCCACGCCGTACTCGGTGACAATGGTGTCCACATCCTGGCTGGGTACGGTCACCTCGGCGCCTTCGCTCAGTACCGGGACGATCGTCGAGATCGTGCCATTCTTGGCAGTTGAGCGCAGCGCGATGATCCCGCGTCCCTCCTCGGAAAGTTGGGCACCGCGGTGGGTATCGAGCTGACCGCCGGTGCCGGAGAAATGCTTCATGCCGATGGATTGCGAGCACACCTGCCCGAACATGTCCACCTGCAGGGCGGTGTTGATGCTGATCATGCGGTAGTTCTGACCCACCACCACCGGATTATTGGTCACCTTGCCCTGCTGGAACTCCACGCCGAGGTTGTTATCCACAAAATCGTACAGTTTTTGTGTCCCCAGGGCGAAAGCACCCACCATCTTGCCTTTCCAGAGGGTCTTGCGCCGGTTGGTGATCACGCCCGCATTGTAGAGGTCCACCATGCCGTCGGTAAACATTTCGGTGTGGATGCCCAGGTCCTTGCGGTGCATCAGAAAGGGGGTGATGGCGTTGGGAATTCCGCCAATGCCGAGCTGCAGTGTGGAACCATCCTGGATGAGATCAGCGATGTAGCCGCCGATGGCTTCTTCGGCTGCCGTGGGAACTTCTCCCGGAACCTGGGGCAGATGTACATGGTTTTCCACCACATAATCCACTTCCGAAATGTGGATCTGCGTGTCTCCAAGCGTCCACGGAAGGTTTTCGTTGATCTCCAGGATCACCAGATCCGCTGCTTCGATTAGTTGTTTTTCGATCACCAGGCACAGCGAAAGCGACATGTAACCGCGTTCATCCGGCGGGGTAGCCGAGCCGATGAACACATTTACCTTATCCTTGCCGGCATACAGCTTCCTTGTGGCTGCCTGGTGCAGGTTGTTGGGCGTGTAGGAGGTGCGTCCCTGGCTGTGAACTCTGCGGTCAGCAGCACCGTAGAACCAGTTCTCGACGAAGAAATGGCCTTCCATGCTCGGATCAAGGACGAAGTCGTACGCTCCGATGGGCAGGCACACCCACACGTGCACGTCTTCCAGGCGGTCGCGCTGCGATGAAAGGGCCCCCAGCAAACCGGGGGGTTCTGCGGCTGCCATCGCCACGCCCACCGTTTGATGTGATTGGATCTTGCCCACCGCTTCAGGGATGCTGATAAGTTTTTGCTTGTAGAGGTCGCCTGGGATCATGTGTGCTCCTAAGGCATGATGAACGCGGAACCTGCCTGGTTGTAGCCCACACCTGAACCAACGAAGCACACCAGGTCGCCGGAATGGACCTTGCCCTGGCTCACAGCATCATCAAACGCCATGGGCAGGCAGGCTGACCCGGTATATCCAAAGCGGTCCATCACCCAGTGGGCTTTTTCGATGGGCAGACCGAGCGTTTCCTGCACCAGCTTGATGCTGTTCAAGCGCACCTGGGTATAGATCACCAGGTCGACGTCTTTGAGATCAAAGTTGCCGTTCTTTGCCAGCTCGCGCATGCGGGCAGGCCAGCCTTCGTGGTTGACCTCTGGCGGGAAGGGGGTAACCAGTTTGACCTTGGTGCGCCCGGCTTTGACGCTCTCCTCGGTGGCGGGTTCAAATGTACCGCCGGAGTAGATACCCCAGTGTTTGTGGTAAGAACCGTCGGCGGAGAAGGTGGAGGATACGAATCCGGGTTTATCGCTGGCAGTGAGAATGGCCGCCCCGGCGCCGTCGCCGTAGAAGAACGACATCACGTCATTCTCCCAGTCCGAAAGCTTGTGCATCATGTACGCCCCGATGACCATGACGTACTTTAAGTTGGCATTGGAGGCGATCAGGCCGGAGGCAATGTTCAAGCCGGTGGGGAAGGAAGCGCAGGCGCAGCCAACATCGAATGTGCCGGCATTCTTTGCGCCCATCTTGTACTGCGCCACCGCCGAAGTTGCCGGGGTGATGTAATCGGGGCTGTCGGTGCCCAGGATGATCAGGTCAAGATCTTCGGGTTTGAGTCCCGCTTTCTCAAGGGCTTTCTTGCCCGCTTCCGCAGCGAGGTCTGAGGTCGCCCAATCATCTGGTGCGTAAAAACGGGTGCGGATACCCGAGGAAGCTTCAAATTTATTCACCACATCGCCAAATCTTTCCGCCATCGACGCATTGGTGCGCTCGATTTCAGGAAGATAGGCTCCCGTGGAAATGATCGTTGCGTATCTGCTCATAAATCCTCCGAAATTGATTTGAGACTAGGTGCCCAGCACGATGCCGCCGTCAACGCTGATGGTGGTACCGTGGACGTATGCTGCTTCATCGGATGCCAGCCAGAGGTAAGTGTTGGCAATGTCTTCCGGTTCGCCGAGACGCCCCATGGGGGTCTTGGCACGCATGCCCGCCAGAACTTCCTCGGGCATCTTGGCAACCATTTCGGTCATGATGAACCCGGGTGCCACGGCGTTGACGCGGATGCCGTATTTGCCAAGTTCGCGCGCCCATACCTTGGTCATGCCAATGACACCCGCCTTGGTCGCCACGTAGTTGGTCTGCCCGAAGTTACCGTAAAGTCCCACCACCGAAGACGCATTGAGGATCACGCCGCTGTTTTGTTTGACCATGAACGGAGAAACCGCCTGGGTGCAGTTGAAAACGCCCTTCAGGTTCACCGAAACCACCATGTCGAAGGCTTCTTCACTCATTTGTTTGACGAGCTCGCCGTCTTTCATCTTGATGAACTGACCGTCGCGGGTGATACCCGCATTGTTCACCAGGATATCGATGTGTCCGTATTTCGCCATTACTTCCTCAGCCCATTTCTGAACCTCGGCGCGGTTGGTGACATCCACTTTGGTGAACATGGCATCCGGTCCCAGACCTTTGACCACTTCCAGTCCCAGAGCTTCAGAGACATCGCAAATGGCGACCTTTGCCCCTTCCCTGGCAAAGACCTGCGCTGTAGCTTTTCCGATCCCGGCTGCTCCGCCGGTGATCATAGCAACTTTCCCGTTCAGGCGCATAACCCCTCCTCAATGTTGATGAATGATGCAGAACAAGGCAGCATCCCGCATTTTGATTTTGTCCAAAGGATACTCACATCATAACAAACACCGGTTACAAAACAGTTACAAAAAAAACGATGCTAGGCAAGGCGAGTGGGTTGTGTATTTTACCTCCCTTCGATATAATAAATAGAACTTATTTTCTGACAGGAGGCTTGTTTCATTGCTCACTTTGACCCTCCCCCAGGCGCGAATGGTCATGCTGAAGGCTCAGAACCTGCTTTCTGCGCCTTCGTCTCAGCCTTCCCTTGAAGATGTTCTCACGACGATCCAGCAAATGGGCGCGCTGCAGATCGACACCATCAATGTCGTGGCACGCAGCCCTTACCTTTCTCTCTGGAGCCGGTTGGGCAACTATGACCCCGACTGGCTGGATGATCTCCTCCGGGAAAAGAAGATCTTTGAATACTGGTCGCATGCTGCCTGTTTTCTACCCATGGAGAATTTCCCCTATGACCGCAGGCTTTGCCTGGAAGGGTATCGGAACTATTTTTCGGAAAACTGGTACGAGCGCCACAAGGAGGATTGCGACCGGGTGCTCGATCATATCCGGCAGAACGGAGAGGTCAAATCAGCCACCTTCAAGCGCCAGGACGGAAAAAAGGGCACCTGGTGGGATTGGAAGATCGAAAAGGTCGCACTGGAATACTGGCTTGCCAGGGGTGAATTGATGATTTCGCGGCGCGAACGCTTTCAGCGCGTGTACAACCTGCGCGAACGCATTCTACCCGATTGGAAAGACTCGGATGCGCGTTCGCTGGAGGAAACCCTCTCCTTTTTCTGCCTGAAAACCCTACGCGCGCTGGGTTTTGCCCTGCCCTCGTGGGTGGCAGATTATTTCCGGCTGCCCAAGCGTGATGTGGCTAAAACATTGAAGGATCTCATTCAGCAAGGAAGCATCCTCGAGATAGAGATCGAGGGATTCAATGAAAAAGCGTTAATCTCCGCCGATCAATTGCCCCTGGCAGAAGCCGCCAGCCGGGACGAATTTGAAGCGCAGCATACCACCCTGCTTTCGCCATTTGATGCGCTCATCTGGGACCGCAAACGCACCAAGCAACTCTTCGGTTTTGACTATACCATCGAGGTTTACCAGCCGCAGCACAAGCGCATTTACGGGTATTACACTCTGCCCATTCTTCACCGCGGGAAACTGGTCGGCCGGGTGGATGCCAAGGCGCACCGTCAGAAGGGTGAATTCGAAGTCCGTTCGGTTCATTTGGAGCCTGGTGTGGATCCGGACAATCATCTTGGTGCTGACCTCGCGGCCGCCTTGAAATCCTGTGCGGACTGGCACAATACGCCAAAGGTCATTCTTCAAAAGACGAACCCCGAAACTTTTCTACCGGTTCTGGTGAATTATTTCTAACGTTTATTCACCAATTGCGGAGCAGTTGCATCGCTTTGAGGCAAAATCCGTACTATGATTAGGGCTAGCCATCACTGGCGGGGGCGGCATGGAATCTCAATCTGGCAGGAAAGTTCTGGTCGTACATAATCCGGTTTCCGGTGTCGGAAACCCTGAAGTACTTGAGCAGTTTATCAGCCGCGAGACAGAGTTGAATGGCTGGCAGGCAGAATTTCATCAGACCACCCAGGATGAAGACCTTTCGGAGTACGTCAGTTTGGTCAAAGACGGCTACGACCTGGTGATTGCTGCCGGAGGTGACGGGACAATCGCCCAGGTCGCTGCGGGGCTGGCGAATTCTTCAATACCCCTGGGGATCCTACCGTCCGGCACCTGGAACGCCATTGCGCGGCACCTGTTCGTTCCGTTAAATACCAGCCGCGCCCTGGCTCTGATCCTGGGGGAACATGATATCAACACCCTTGACCTGATGCAGGTAGGCAGCCGCACCCATGCCATGAACCTGACCATCGGGTTTTCCGCCGCGATGATCCAGAATACAGGTCGTCAGGAAAAGCGTAAATTCGGCATTTTTGCCTACATCGGAAATATCTTTTCACAGATTTTCGGGTTGAAACTCAAACGCTACCGCCTGACCATCGACGGTGTGACCTACAAGACCCGGGCGTCTGAGATTATCGTCGCCAATTACGGGCTGGTGGGGTTCCGCTATCTCGAGCAGCTGCTGGAGATCCATCCGGACGACGGCAAAGCCGATGTCTTCGTGGTGCGGGCGCGTACGATCCTCGACCTGCCCGACCTGGTCTGGCGGGTTTTCATCAAACGCGAAAAACGTGCTCCCATTGTGCGCATCTTCCCCGGCTGCGAGATTATCAAGATCACATCTTCATCGCCTGCCGTGGTCCAGGCAGATGGCGAGATTATCGGCACCACCCCGGTGGAGATCAATGTGCTGCCGCGCTGCGTGCAGGTGATCGTTCCTCTGCCGCGCAAGGGCATCCTCCCCGAGATCGATTTCCTCAACCCGCTGATTCATCCCGCCGAGCGGTAAAGCCCCATAGTTTTAGCAGCACCTCTTCCAAACGCTCACCCAGGGCGCCACCCTGCCCGGTTG
Source organism: Anaerolineaceae bacterium (assembly GCA_039683035.1). Taxonomy (GTDB): domain Bacteria; phylum Chloroflexota; class Anaerolineae; order Anaerolineales; family Anaerolineaceae; genus UBA6107. The sequence continues at coordinate 139,228 of JBDKSE010000020.1, read as the reverse complement.
TCACGTCATCCGCATTATCGAAAACCACATAAGGAACTTTGAAACCCTGAATGTGCAGATATTCCGCATCCCCGGCGCTCACCTGCTGCCAATCGATTTCCTTATACAAGCGCTCCAGCTTGCGGTCGGGAAGCGAATGCTCCAGGATGCTGTCGGGTTTGTCGGGATTGGCGCGTTTGCGGTTCTTACGCAGCGATTCCTCCCAGGAGACATCCACGTAAAGCACTGCTGCGCGGCTGAGGATCTCCCGGCTGAGATGATCGAAGGCGCCGGCGTAGCCGCCATGCTCGCTGCCCCTGCTGAATTCAACCAGGGTGGTGAATTTTTCGGTAAAACCGGGAATATCGCGCTGTTTTTTGATGAATTCCAGCCCCATGCGCTCGATCAAAAGGTCCCAAAGATATTGGTGAAGGAAATACCCATCGGTGTCCGTATGCAGGCGCGGGTGTCCCATTTTCTCCAGCAGGGCATCTTCCTCGAACCAGGTCCACAGCATGGGGAAATCATCGATCTCTGCCAGCTCTCCCACGTGAAAGCGTCTTTCCCGTTCGGGTAGGGGCGTGTTCTTGAGGTAGTGAATGATCTCGCTTTTGCCGGCGGCTGGACGTGCCAGCAATAGAAGGACATCAAAGGTGGTTTTTTCGGTCATGGAAACCTCCCGGTTTCGTTGGTCTCACCATTTTGAACGGGAGAGCCGGGAATGTCAAGTAGGGTGCTTCAAATGAACGAGCACGGGCAATCCATGAATTGCCCGTACCGACATCTCTTATAGGCATAACACCCATCCCCCTGCCCCCTTCCCAAAATGGGAAGGGGAAATGGTTTTAAGTGAGTAATTTCGCCGCTCTGCGGCGAAATTACTCACAAACCCCGAATATTATACTCAAGCACGAAAGTCGAAAAAACGTCTCATTGAAAAAATTGGGAGTCCCTTTCCAGGATAGACCCTAGCGTCGAAGATTCATGTAGGATCCTGAACCGATTCCCCCCGCATGATATAATTTTCGACTTATCATAGTGATACAGGTGCGTCATGCAAAACCCGGATTACAGCCGCAAGTGGTGGATCATGTCAGCCGTTGCCATGGGGGTTTTCCTGGCAACGATCGACGGCAGCATCGTCAACATCGCCCTGCCCAGCCTGGTGACTGAATTGAATGAGCCGCTTGCCGTGGTGCAGTGGGTGGTGCTTGCCTACCTCCTGGTCATCACCACACTCATGCTGACAGTCGGCCGCCTGGCGGACATGATCGGCAGGAAGCGGCTTTATCTATCCGGCATGGCGATTTTCACCATTGGATCGCTGCTCTGCGGACTTTCCCCCAACGTGTACTGGCTGATCGGCTTCCGCGTGCTGCAGGGATTGGGTGCGGCTGCCACACAGGCGCTCGGCACGGCTATCGTCACCGATGCCTTCCCGCCTGCTGAACGCGGCAAAGCCCTGGGTATCATTGGCGGCATCGTCTCCATCGGCGTCATCGCAGGTCCAACCCTGGGCGGTTTGATCCTGGGCGTACTCACCTGGCACTGGCTGTTTTTCGTCAACATCCCTGTCGGCATCCTGGGTTTGATCTTGTGCTGGAAATTCATTCCCTCCGATCATGCCGGCATGCAGCAGCGCTTTGATTTTCGCGGCGCCGCCATCCTGTTTCTCACCCTGATTTCATTCCTCCTGGCGCTCACGATCGGACAGAATTCCTCCTTCGCCCAGCCGATCGTTCTGATCTTGTTCGCACTTTCAGCGCTCAGCCTGGGCGGGTTTGTCCTGGCTGAATTGAAAACTGCAACACCGATGATCGACCTCAATCTTTTCAAGTCCTGGATCCTCTCCTCGAACTTGCTCACCGGGTCCATGGCATTCATCGGCAGCGCAGGAACGGTGCTGCTGATCCCATTCTACCTGCAGAACATGCGCGGATTTTCGCCCGAGAAAGCTGGACTGTTGATGGCGATCATCCCGGTCGCATCGGGGTTAATCGCCCCCATTTCCGGGTCTCTATCCGACCGCTTTGGCTCGAGGTTGATCACTTCCCTCGGTCTGGCTCTGCAAATCGTGGGATATGCCCTGATCTCCGGCTTGACCCTGACCACCACCCTGCCAGGTTACCTGCTGCGCTGCCTGCCGCTGGGCTTCGGTATCGGTCTCTTCCAGGCGCCGAACAACAGCGCCATCATGGGTTCCGCCCGCAGAGACCAGCTCGGCGTGGTATCGGGGCTGCTTTCACTCACCCGTACCATTGGTCAGACTACAGGAATTGCCATCCTCACAGCTACCTGGACAGGATTTGTGCTGGCGCTTGCCGGTTCGCTTCCCGCTTCAGGCGCCACATCCGCACCGTTTACCGCACAAATCGGCGGTTTCCACAACTCACTCCTGGTTGTGATTGGGGTGGTTTCACTCGCACTGATCATCTCATTAACCACCACGGTTACCTCCGCCAGGCGCACGACTCAACACACCACCTGATCACGACCCAATTTATCTGATCTCAAATGGCGCTGTTCTTGCAACGAGATTTGCAGGAGGTCACCGCCCATGGATCTTCTTTTTCACCTTTTCCGCAGGATTTTTCCCATCGGTTTGATCGGGGGTGTGGGCTTGTTCCTGTTTTCTTCTCTTGCCCCTGTCGCCACCAACCGCGTGGATTCTTTCGGCATGGATGCCTCTACCTGGGCTTCCTCATCCACTGAGGTCAGCCAGGCAGCCTTTCCTGAGGATCCAATGCTTGTGGTACGGGTAACGCTGGATTGGAGCCAGATCGAGCCTGTCCAGGGCGAGTACAACTGGTCCGGCAATACCGCGCTTGACCTTCAGATCGCCTCTCTTGCCGGATCCAAAAGGAAAATCATCGGTGTGCTCAGCGGCCGACCTGTTTACCTCGTGTCCAACATCGAAAACCCCGTGGATCAGACCCAGCTTTTGCTGCGCTGGGTCGCATTTGTCCAGGCAGCCGTTGACCGATACGGTGAGCAGATCCACGATTGGGAAATTGGCTCGCAGATCAACACCTGGTCGGGTCTCAGCCCCTTCCTCTACCCTCAGAACAGCCGCACCGCGGTCAAACCCGACCCCGTGCTGTACGCCAAACTGATCAAGACTGCCAGCGCAGTGATCAAGAACACGGATGCCAACGCAGAGGTGTGGACCGGCACCCTGGTGGGATTCACCTCGCCAGCATGCGCCTTGAACCCGCTCTCCTTCCTGCTCGAACTGCACGGTTCCAAAGCCTGGAACACCCTGGATGGTGTGGATTACTCTCCCGACCGCGGCATGCTTGCACCTGAAGCGCAGGGCACAGTCACGCCCGAATGCGCCTCAGGGTTGGGCACTACAGACACCAGCTTGACCGGCGAAACCCGGGCTGTGCAGGACCTCATCCGCCAGCTCGGCGGCAAGCAGGTGCGCATCAGTCTGCCGGGATGGACCAGCGATAATCTGGCAGGGTTAATTTCTTCTCGAAATATTTCGCAGGATCAACTGGCTGCCGACCTGTTCACCCGCGCGTCGGTTCCATTATTGGCACAAAACGGAATCCCCTCGGTGATTTGGTCCATTGATCCCGCACGTGAACCGGCAGCTTCTGCCGCCCTGCTAAATCTGGAAAAGCTGCTGGTCGATGCCAAACCGGTGGGGCAGGTGCAGGGCGCCGAAGGGACCCTGTTCGAGTACCGCTTCTCGAAAGGTGATCAATTGATCATCGTTGTCTGGCGCTCCATCGAAGGCGACACCGCGGCTCCAATCAACCTGGCGAATATCGACACAAAGTCGCTCGCTGCGTTTCCGGTGGATGCTCCTTCATTCGATCCATCGGGAGGCACTGCCATTCCGGTGGATGAAAGCAAAAACGCATTGATGCTGGTGAACGAACGTCCGGTGGTTCTGATAGGGAAGACCTCTGACCTGACGGTGGGAATCAGGCAGCAGGTGGAAAATGCCTCTGAATTGGCTCAAATCGAGGTCAAGCAATCCCTGAGGCATATCGCGAACGATCAAAAGGCAGCATTGAAGGCGTGGATTGCATCGCTGTTCGACAGCGCCAAAGACCAGGCGATTAACTGGGGGGAAGAAAAACTCAACGAAATCCTGAACTGAGGGATGGGTATAATTCATTTTGACAGCGGATGCTGTCAGAAAGGGTATTCACTGTGAAGTCATTCCTCCGAACACCTCTGATCTTTTGCCTTGTCCTGGCACTGACGGGCTGCACACTTCCAGAAGTCACCCCCCTGCCATCTCCTTCAACTGACTCCCAGCCCACATCCACTGCGCCGGTGGTTCCAACCGCCATCCCGCCCACAGAAACAAGCGTTTACATCAATGAAGTCATTACAATGCAAAATGCAGCCAGCCTGAAGACGATTGCCCGTTCGGCAAACAGCAATGTGCAAATGATGACCTGGTCTCTTGATAGTCAATCCATTACCCTCATCAGTCAAAACTCGAATGACAGCGGCAGCCAGGTCTTCGGTGCCGCCAGTTTGCAGGTGCCCACCCTCAACCCTGGGTATGTTTGGGCCGCGCCCTCTGGCAGCAGGATCCTGGAAGCCTCACCAGACGGAACCACGCTGGCTGTGCTTTCGAATGATTCGAACACGGTTGCCCTGGTGAACGGCACCAGCGGAAAAACCCTGCAGGATATCAATCCCGGATTTTTGGTTGAATACGGGTCGTTTTCACCGGACGGCAAAACCCTGGCACTAACAGCCCATGAAGAATGGAAGGTCAAATTATACTTGGTTGAAAGCGGCGAGGAAAAAGCTACGCTTACCGGATTCGATACCGCCGCTCCGGTTTTTGACGCCGGGTTTGCAGGGAACAACCAGTGGATCGTCTGGCACGCCCGCGGAACGCTGCAGGTGCAGAATGCTGAGACCAAAACCCTGGGAATAGCAATCAATCAAGAGGATTCCGTGAGTGCATTTACTGTCTCGTTTGACGGCGCTTTGCTTGCCAGCGCAGCAGGAAAAACACTGAGCGGTGTTTTTAAGCCGGTGGTTTCCATTTGGAACGTTGAAAGCGGCGCTCCCATTCGCGATCTTCTCCTGGAAAATGCTGCCACTGCGTTGAGTTTCTCGCCAGATGGCAAACTGCTGGCCGTGGCTGAGGGGAATGTGATCCAGATCTGGGATGTGGCAAATGAAGCCGTCATCACCAGTCTTGGAGACAACCCCAACCCGGTTTACCGCTTGGCATTTTCTCCAGACGGGAAAATGCTCGCCAGTTCAGGCAACGACAACGAGCTCATCCTCTGGGCAGTGGGAAAATAAATGAAATGGTTCTCTACAAGTTCATCGGGTAGGAAAGCGATACGTCGCGCCCGCTCGCTTGGATGTTGTTCCCAACAAAGTGAGAGCTCATAGAGACGTAATTTACCTGAATTGCGATCAGGTTTACGATAAAGTGGAAAGCACGTAATCAGTTCATAACGGGCGCCAAATTTGGCGCCCGTACGGCTTAAAGAGCTCTTGTCGCATCCGATGCTCAAATCCCATATGGTATACTCAAAACCGAGTCTCCACCCGGAATTATCATCATGCCGCTTCTCACCATACATAACCTCTCCAAATCCTTCGGCGCGTTCGACCTGTTCAGCGACCTGACTTTCAGCATTCCCCACAAGGCGCGCATTGGATTGGTGGGTCCCAACGGTATTGGCAAGACCACCCTGCTCAAGATCATCCTCGGCGACGATGAAGCCTCCTCCGGCAAGATCAGCAAAGCCCGCGGTATTCAGATCGGTTACCTCCCCCAGGAAGCGGTGCTCGATTCAGACCGCACCCTGTGGGCTGAATGCATGACGGTCTTCTCAGCGCTCATCGAAAAGCAGCACGAGCTCTCCCGACTGGAAGGCTTGATGACCCATAACCCATCCGACAATGATTTGATCGAGACTTATGGGCATTTGCAGGCTGAATTTGACGCCCTGGGCGGTTACACTTTTGAACTGCAAACACGAATGACCCTCACCGGGCTGGGCTTTACCCGCGAGGATGAAGTCCGCCCGCTCTCACAGCTTTCTGGTGGGCAGCGCACAAGGGCTCTACTGGCCAAACTCCTGCTTTCCAGTCCCGATTTGCTGCTGCTGGACGAGCCGACCAACCATCTGGATATCGACGCCGTGGAATGGTTGGAATCCTATCTCAAAGACTGGCGCGGAGCTGTGTTGATCGTCTCGCACGACCGCTATTTCCTCGACCAGGTTGCCACAACCATCCTCGAAATGAATCCAGCCCTGGAAGAATATCGCGGCAATTACAGCGCCTACCTGATGCAGCGCGAGGAACGCTACCGGCGCCGTCTGATCGAATTCCAGGATCAGCAGGAGTTCATCGAAAAAGAGGAAGACTACATCCGGCGCAATATCGCCGGTCAAAACACCCGACAGGCACAGGGCAGGCGCAAGCGGCTGGAGCGCATGCTCGAAGAAGCCCGCCTGGCTCCGCCAGTTCTGAAACGCAAACTTCACCTCAATCTTGGCAGCGCTGCCCGCTCCGGCGACCTGGTGCTGCGCACCTACGATTTGCAGGTGGGTTATGCCGATGAAGGCAAACCGCTTTTCAGTGTGCCCAACCTCACGCTGGTACGAAGCGAGTGTGCCGCCATCATCGGACCCAACGGCGCGGGGAAGACGACGTTCCTCAAGACCATTCTGGAGCAAATCCCCCCTTATGCCGGTGAAACCCGCCTTGGATCAAGCCTGCAGATCGGCTATTTTGCCCAGGCGCACGAAGGATTGCACCCCGAGTGGACGCTGATGGAGGAAATCCAGGCACAGGCACCCAAAATGCTGCCGGCGGAGGTGCGCGATTACCTGGCAAAATTCCTCTTCACCGGTGAAGACGCATTCAAGCAGGTGAACCTGCTTTCAGGTGGCGAAAGGGGCCGACTGGCATTGGCGCTGCTGGCGCTAAAGGGCGCCAATCTGCTGCTCCTCGATGAGCCTACCAACCACCTCGATCTGCCCTCGCAGGAAATCCTGCAAAGCGTGCTTGCCGATTTCCGGGGGACCATTCTGCTGGTTTCACACGACCGTTTTCTGATCGATGCCCTGTCAACCCAGGTATGGGAGGTGATCCCCGCTCGCCAGGAGTTGGTGGTATTTGAGGGCACCTACAGCGAGTACAAAGCATCCAGGACGCAGCCGGTACCTGCACCGGTTACGCCTTCCCGGAAACCCGACACGGGTACACCGAAAGTACACCTGGGACGAAGCAAGGGAGAGCAGGCGAAAATCCAGCGTCGTATTGAATTGGTGGAAGAAAAAATTACCCGGCTGGAAGAAAAGCTGAAGGTCATCGAAGGTCAATTGGAAAACCCGCCCGCTGATCCTTTACGGGTTCAGAAGCTGGGAAGTGAATACACCACCCTGCATCAGGAACTGGAAGGCCGGCTGGAAGATTGGTCGAAGCTGGTGGATGAATTGAATTCCAACCCCCATTTTTCGTGATTTCACAATCAATAGAAAAGTAGCTACTACAAGCGCAGAGAGAAACTACTGTTTCCCTTTCGCGAAGGTATCCGTGTTCTGATGTCACCAGCACTCTCCGGATAATTCTAGCAGCGTAGGGTCGCGATCCATCGCGACCGGGAATAGGAGCGATTCAATCGGGCGCCATTTATGGCGCCCCTACTCTTCTCTGTTTCGCTTCTCTTTTTCTTTACGCCTGTTGACCGGCTGCCACGGCTTCATCGCCGTTATACCGCCGCAGTTGAGGGTAGCGCGCAGCAATGAACGCCACCGAAAGGATGCACCCAATACCACCGGTGATGATGGCTGCCGGCGTGCCAAATGCCTGCGCCACTGCCCCGGCTTCCACTTCGCCCAACTGCGGGCCGCCGGCAAAGAAGATCTGGTTGATGCTCACCATCCGTCCGCGCAGGTTGTCGGGTGTCTGAAGCTGGCGAATGGTGTTCCGCAGCACGGTGCTGATGGTATCCGATGCGCCGATGAGGATCAACGCCGCCATGGTAATAAAGTATGTCCGCGAGAAACCAAACAAAATGGTGGCGGCACCAAATCCCATCACCGCAACCAGCAGCAGCCTCCCCTGACGCAGAATCTGCTTCTTTTGAGACATAATGAACGCCACAGCCACCGATCCGATGGACTGCGCCGCAGCCAGCCAGCCGTATCCCACTGAACCCACGTGCAGCACGTCCTGGGCGATAAAGGGCAGCAGCGTGTTGGCGGAGGAGAAGAAAGTGGCGAAGAAGTCCAGGATCATGCTGGAAAGGATGATCGGCTGGTGCAGGATGAAGCGGATGCCTTCCGGGATCCCGGAAAGATCCAATCGCGGCACCACCCGCCCTTCGATGATCCTGTCCTGCCCGCGGGCTGCATCGCCCTGGATGGGTCCCATCATTATCACCGCAGCGATCACAAAAAGGAAGGAAATGGCGTCGAGCCAATAGGACCACTGGATTCCGATTGTGGCGATTACCAATCCACTTAAAGCAGGACCTACCAGAGAACCCACATTTACCGCTATGGACTGAAGTCCAAAAGCACTAGGCAGATCTTCCCGCGGCACCAGGTTGGGTATGAGCGATTGGCGCGAAGGACCGTCAAAGGCAATACAAACACCCTGGATGCTTACCATGGCGTAGATCCACCAGATGTTAATCTGATGGCTGGCAGTAAGAGTCCCCAAACTTGTAGAAACAAGAAGCAAAGTCGTCTGAGTGACAAGCACCACTGTTTTCCGGCTGAAACTGTCCGCAACCACCCCTCCAATTAATGCAAATACCAGAATGGGTACGAAACGGGCAATGCCGATACCGCTGACCACAATGGGCTGGTCGCTCAGTAAACGCAAGTGCCAGAAAATCGACCATAGCGCCATCTGGCTGCCGGCATTGGAAATCATAACCCCCGCCCAGAGGAGAGCATAGTCACGGTGGCGGAGGGCAGGGGGAATGTGGATCTTCTTTATTGTGGAAAGCAAGGACTCAGGTACCCCAATCTCTCAGGTATAGAAAATCATAACCCACTGTGCGGTTGCTGACCTTGGCAATGGGCGGCAGCACGCGTTTGAACTGGTTGCGGCGCACCCGCTGGATCACCTGGCGCACGAAAGTTTCATCGAAGCCTGCTTCCACGCACTCCTCGGGTGTATATCGCTCATCGATCAGCAGGTAGAGCAGGCGGTCTGCCTGGTCGTAGGTGAAACCCAGTTCGCCTTCATCGGTCTGACCTTGCCAGAGATCAGCGGAAGGGGCTTTCTTGAGGATCGATTGCGGCACACTCATGGACTGCGCGAGCTGGCGAACCTGGGCTTTATACAGGTCGCCCAGCGGATTGAGCGAGCAGGCAGCATCCCCGTACCAGGTGGAATATCCGAGCAGGATCTCAGTCTTGTTTCCTGTGCCCACCACCAACCCCTTGAACTCCTCCGATTGGTCGAAAAGGACGATCATGCGCTCACGCGCCATGATATTGCCCTTGCGGCGGTTGCTCATTTCTGGAAAGCGTTTGAAGAGCGGATCGACCATTTCGGTGATCTCAATGGTCAGGCTGGGAACCCCCAGCGCGTCGATCACCTGCTGGGCGTCATCCAGCGAATCTTGCGAGGAAGTCTTGTAAGGCATACGCAGCGCGAGCACATTCTGCGCACCCAGCGCCTCGGCAGCCAGGAAGCAAGAAAGCGCCGAATCTAGCCCGCCGGATAGCCCAATCACCGCGCGTGAAAATCCTGCCCGGGTGATCTCGGTCTGGATGAAACCGGTCAGGATCTTCTTCGTCAGTTCAGTATCGATCGAAAGCTCATTCATTTTTTCTCCAGCCATGCTCGCTCCTCACTGGATTCTACAATAATTCGCTGTTCCGCACACTTATTCCCGGCGGGTTTGGGTGATGCGCGTCAGTTCTTTCAGCATCAGGTCAGGCTGCTCATCGCGCAGCAGAGGCAGGCGGGCACGAGTGCGGTGCAACTGGTTCAGATCCAATGTGACGTAAGAGACGGCTTCCTGGTGCTGCGGTCCGTGGATCAAAGGTTCTCCGTCCGGTGAAAAGACCGCCGCCCCGCCCCAGAAATTCAGCCCGTCTTCATACCCCACCCTGTTGGTGTGGGCGACGAACGAAGTAAAGAATCCCGCATACGCGCGGTTGATGTCATCCACCCAGCGCGAGGAAGCCAGTTTTCCGCCGCCGTTGCCTTCACTGCTGGAGGGCAGTCCGCGCCCGGGTGATGCAGATGCAAACAGAAAGACATCCGCGCCGTCCAGCCAGAGCAGGTAGGGCAGTGAAGCATGCCAGAAATCCTCGCAAATGAGCATGCCCACCCGACCGAAACGAGTATCGAAAGCGCGCACCGAATCACCCCTGGCGAAAAAGCGCCCTTCATCGAACAAACCGTAGGTGGGCAGGTAGACCTTGTGGTGCACATGCAGCACCTTGCCGCCTGAAAGATACGCCGCGGCTATATAGAAGCGATTGCGTTCGTCCTCCTCCACGAAGCCGGTCATGATATCAATGGTCTGGCTGGCTTCCAGCAGTTCGTGGAAAACGGGATCGCTGTCGTTTGGATGGTGCGCCACGGTGGGCACCAGGTCCTGCAGCACATAACCCGTCAGTGAAAGCTCTGGAAAGAGGATCAGATCAGAACCTTGCTGGCGGGCGGTTTCAATATATTTGAGATGTTTTTCCAGGTTTTGTTCCACTCCGCCCAGGACGGTATTGATTTGCGCAAGCGCGAGATTCAGTTTCATGAAAGCCCATCCTTCATTTCTACCAGCGGTACTGGCATGGGATTGATTGGCTTGACCTTTGAAGAAAAGAGCACCCCCAGGAATACAAAGAGCGATATCGCGCTGAACAAAACTGCGAACCAGCTTTCCACCCGCAATTGAAGCAGCAGCGGAGAGGGATCCGATCGTAAGAAGGTCAAAGGGATCATGGCCAGCGAGAAGACCAGCCAGGTCAGAGCTCCAAGCGCCCCATCTTTTCGAATTCGGGGAGAAAATACTTCGACCGCGCCGATCAACAGGAGCAAGCCGAGACTTGCACCCAGCTGGAGCGGCACATGCAAAGCTGCTTCACCGTTCACATCCATTGAAGGGAATCCCCACCAGGTGTCTGCAGGAAGAACTGCCCCGTAGCTGATACCTTCCGTCCATGCGCCCAACCAGCAGGTGACAGCCATGGGCAGCAGCATTACGCCGGTCCGGTCCAGCAGGCTGGCAAAAGGTTTTTGCCAGGCGAAGAAAAGGAAGATGATGACAAGCCACGCCCCGACAACCGCACCCTGCCATGCGAACCCGCCCAGCCAAAAGGCAAGTACCTCGAGCGGGCGGTAACTGTAATATGAAAACCGCTCCAGGCAATAATCCAGCCTGCCTCCTGCAAGAGCCGCAAGCAGAATGCCCAGCCCGGCAGCAAGCCAGGAATTGCGTTCATTCCGGGGAGAAACGCGCGCCAGCCGAAGCTGGCTGACCACTGCTCCCATCCCGAGAAGAAACGCATAATAAGTCAAAGTGGGGGATTCCTTTCCAGAAATATCTTACCACAATCATTTCCACGTACGCAGCCTTGCAAGATTGCGGTGGTTCCATTCGAATGACAACCGTAGGGGCGATTCATGAATCGCCCCTACAAATGACTTCATTCGAGACTCGGTAAAGAATTTCCCCTATATTCCGACAATTCCGGTTAGAGCTGCGCTACTTTACCGGAAAACCTCCGCTGCCCCCAACAGGCGCCACCAGGAAGTAATCGCCGCTCAGGGTGGAATGCAGCTCCACACTCGTACCATTCACATCCAGCAAAATGAGGTATCCGGGCGTGATCACCTCGATACATGCCATCCCCGGAGTGACCACTCCAAGGCAGCCATCCGGCCAATCCACAAGCTGGGTCGAAATCAGTTTAATCGCGGCAACTTCAAGGTTGTTTTGGCTGGCGTAGTTCTGGATGACTTTTTCAACTGCAGGGATCATGGCTCCTCCCGGTGTGATCTGCGGTTCTGAAGAAGGAACTGGCAGCGGAACGGTGGTTCCGCCATCCGGCAGCGGCGACACTTCGATGGGAATTGGGGTTTCTGCCCCGGTGGGGTTCGTTCCAACAGGCGGAGTCGTGACCGCCGCTGGAATCGAAGGTGACACAGCACATGCTGCCGGTAGGACCATCAAAACGATCAACGTAAGTATCAGGATCGGAATTTTCATCATCATGTCTTCCTTCAACCTTAAGACGCCCGCAAATGCCATTGGTTCCCAGGGAATATGACGGCTTCTTTCTTAAGAAAAGGCTAACCTGCCGGCAGGGTTCATTTTCAGGCATTAAGGTAAAATGAATCCTGAGGAACCAAGGGCATGATCACAGAAGAAGAGCGTTTGAAGATCCTGAAGATGATCCAGGAGAACAAGATCACCGCAGAAGAAGGGATCCAACTTCTGAAAGCGATCGATACTCCTGTGCCTCCTTCCAGACCAAGTGCATCGCAGGTGGTTCCGGGCAGGGAGCCCAGGTTCCTTCGCATCTACATCACAGATACACGCACCGGACGTACGCGAGTCAATATTCGATTGCCGATCAGCGTCATCAATGCCGGATTCAAAATGGGGGCCAAATTCTCGCCCGAAGTTCAGGGGCTGGATTCCGACCAACTGATGCGATTCGTCAAAGCTGGAGTCACCGGTCAGGTGGTGGACATTCAGGACGAGGAAGACGGCGAACACGTGGAGATCTATCTCGAATAAAAAGCAGTGGTCAAAGACCACTGCTTTTAGTTTACCGCTTCAACTTTCTCAATCTCTGGAAAAAACTGCCGGATCGTCCCTTCCACCCAGCCTTTGAGCGTGACCGGCGAGAGCGGGCAGCCCAGACAAGCACCCCCCAACTTCACTTTGACGATCTTCCCATCAAACGACACAAAGTCCACCGCGCCGCCGTGGTAGGTGGTGATGTAGGAATTCAATCCTTCGATCAACCCCTTTATTTGCTCAATGGTTGAAAATGATGGCACCTGGTCGGTCATTTCAGGAGACCTTTCCGGAGGTCTGCCCTCCCAATTCCATTCCCTGACTCAATATGTTCATGATTTCGGTGTGCGTCGCTTCCAACCGCTCGGCAATTGCTGATGCCAGTTTCTCTAATATTACCACACCCGCATCAGGGTGCTGCTCGCAGAGATCGTGCAGTTCCTGGCTCTTGATGCAATACGCCTTGCTCTCGGTGACCGACACTGCTGAGGAGGTGTAGACGTCTCTCCCGAGAGTGGACGACCAGCCAAAAACATCGCCGGGATGCATGCGGGAGACGGTCAGCGGCGGTCCATCGTAAGGTTTGAAACGGATCTCCACCTGCCCCTGGATCACCAGAAAAAGATGGCTGGCATGATCACCCTGCTTGAAGATGACCGTATCCGGCGCAAAGGCACAGATGCTGACCAGCGGCGCGAGCAATTCCATCTGGTCATTATTCAAGCCCTGAAAGATAAAGACGGGTGCAATCTCCCCTTTTAGCATGTCCTCATTTTAGCGGCTGCACCCGATTCCCAAATAGTGGCTTAAATCATCTCTCCCTTGTCAAAACTCATTCATTCTCAGGTGATCGTCTGCCTTGACTGCATTTGTTAGTTAGATTATTATCTACATCATTAGATATATATCTAAACATCCGGAGTGGGCATTGAAAGAACTCGCGTGGGATATTGGCACCACCTATGATTTGTTTGTCAGCCTGAACGTCTTGAACCGTCCAGTCCAATTCGGGCTTCGACCTTCCTGGGCCGCGGGAGTGCGCTCCAGGCTGCCTGTGGCTCAACGCCAGTTCATGGAGTCGCTTTCGGGTTTCTTTTACACTCCCCTGGAGTGGATCCACAATCTTCCACCCACTGCAAAAGCAGCCGGTGAAGCCGTGAGGTATATCAATGCGCTGCCCTCTACCGAGCTGCTTGCGAGGTTCACCTTCACAGGGGATACCCCCGCGAATGTGGTCAGAACGTTGACCGGGATTGCAGAATCCCATCAGGCCACTTTATCTCAACGAGCCTTGCTGCAGAAGAATTATTTCCCCGGCGAGATGTTGACCGAGGATGCCCGCAATCGGCTCATCACAGCTTGGGAAGACGTTGCGGCTTTTGGTGACGGGTTTAAAGCCATGCTGACCTCCTATTATGAGAGTTTCTTTGCTGAAGAAGAAGCACGAATCCAACCCATCCTTTCTGATGCGCTTAATAATGCGCAGCAAAAAGCAAAAAACGTGCCTCTGCCAGACCTGCTGGATGAACTCAGCCACGGTGTTAAGCTGGAGAAAGTCTTCACGCAGCCTGGCATTATCCTGGTGCCGTCCTATTGGTCTTCGCCGTTGATCATCTACCGTCCCATCCGCAGCGATCAGGTGCTGATGTTGTTCGGCTGCCGTCCCTCCGATCAAACGCTCATCCCTGGTGATGTAGTACCGGACCAGATCCTGGGTACGCTCAAAGCCCTGGCAGATCCCACCCGTCTGCAGATGCTGCGCTACCTGAAAGCTGAGCCGATGACCGCATCCGCCCTGTCACGCAAACTACGGCTGCGTCCTCCCACCGTTACACATCACCTGCAGCAGTTGAGGCTGGCAGGATTGGTGCAGATCATTCTCGAACCTGACGGCGAGAAGAAGTACGCATTGCGGGCTGAAGCCTTAAAAGGCACGCAAAAATTGCTGGAAAAATACATCAGTGGAAACTAGGCCATCCATGCCGCCCTTCTCATCAATGTCGCTTCGGATTAAGAACGGACTTGCCAGTTATGCTTCCAACCTGACGGCTTTCTCACCGAATGCCCGCCTCTACCTGGTCAATGCGGTCATCGTCGGGGCTGCGCTGGGCGTCTTCCGCCTATTGTTCAACTTCTATGTGCTCAGCCTGGGTTATGACGAGACCCTGGTGGGCAATTTGACCACCGCCACCAGTCTCACCGCGCTGATCGCTGCGCTGCCCATGGGTTACCTGGCAGACCTCATTGGGCGCAAGCGCTCGCTTGTGCTCGGCGGAGGTGCGGTTGTGAGCGCCATCCTGGTGATGGTTGCCTTCCGTACATCGAGCGTGTTCATTGCCATGAATGTACTGATCGGTCTTGGTCAGAGCCTTTCGGGCGTGACCATGGGACCCTTCCTGATGGAAAACAGCGGCGAAAAGGAAAGGGTGTATCTCTTCAGCTTCAGTTCCGGTTTGAGTACCGCTTCCTCTTTCGTCGGCAACTGGGTGGGCGGCCGCATGCCCACCTGGCTGGGATCTGCCCAGAACATATCTGCCACTTCCACCCAGGCATACGGTGCGTCTCTGCTGGTGGTAGCCCTATGCGCCGGGCTGGGTGTGATTCCGCTGCTGCTCATGCGCATGCCAAAAATCAACGGCTCGCAGCGCTCCATCTTCGCACCCGTCGCCTTCTTCCGCTCTGAACCTGCCCTGGTGGGCAAGCTGATCCTGCCCATGCTGATTACTTCACTGGGCGCGGGACTGATCATGCCCTTCATGAACGTCTTTTTCCGCACCGTACACCACCAAACTGACAGCGCCATCGGCCTGATGTTTGCCCTGGGCTCGCTTGCCATGGCGGTGGGTTTGATCCTCGCACCTCCGCTGGCGGACCGGATCGGAAAGATCCAACTGGTGGTCATCAGCCAGGCACTTTCCATCCCCTTCCTCTATATCCTGGGATTCTCCTCCTGGTTCCCGCTGGTCACGGCAGCTTATTACATCCGGGTGGGCTTGATGAATATGTCGGGTCCGGTTTACCAGACCTTCGTGCTGGAAAGGGTGAAACCTGAAGCCCGGGCAACCATTGCCAGCCTCACCAGCATGGCGAGCAATTTCGGATGGGCGCTCAGTCCCACCGTCAGCGGGATGCTGCAGGTGAGATATGGGTTCGGACCTTCATTCACCGGCACCATTCTCCTTTACTGCGTTTCCACTTTTTTGTATTGGTGGTATTTCTGGAAAGCTGGCAGGCATGAAGTCAAACAAGAACTGCGCGCGGAGTAACTTTTATTACGCTGAAGCATCCATCATAGAAACAAACCTTTGAGGTGGAATCATGGAAATGTTGATTGATTTTCCCGGTGGAGACCGGGTGGACGCACACTTTGGGCCATTTGATGTTGCGACAGACCAGCCAGCCCCAGGTTATATGCCGCGGGATCCGGCGCCTTTTTCGCTCTTCCTGGCATCCATTGGCACCTGCGCCGGGATTTATGTGCTGGGGTTTTGCAAACAGCGGGGAATATCCGCGGACGGGATCCATATCCGTCAGGTAAATCATTCCAATCCTGCCAATGGCATGGTGGAAAATATCGACCTCGAAATCCAGGTGCCGGAGAGTTTTCCTGCGAAATATTATGACGCACTCATCCGTTCGGCGGATCAATGCAAGGTAAAGAAGCACCTCGAGCACCCGCCGCATTTCAACGTGTACACCAAGGTCATTTAGACACCAAAAAGAACCCGAAAGGGTTCTTTTGTTATGTATTTGAAGCATCCATAAAAAAGGGGAAACAAAGGAAGGATTTCAACCTGATATGCGTATAGATTAGTTTCGCTTCTGAATTTTTGGCCGTTAAAGATCTGGAACCCCATTATGAGGTACGATCACATTTGCTCCCGTTTCCGGATCTCGAAAGATGCCCAGCGGTACCCGGTATGCCCTGCCCAACAGCTCTGCCGTGAGCACCTCGTCAGGGGTTCCGCTGGCAGCCACGCGTCCATCCACCAGCAGCGCCACCTGGTCAGCAACGCGGGCGGCCAGGTTCAGGTCGTGCATGACGATGACTGCTGCCTTGTCCGTTCCGGGGATGATCTTCCGTAAAAGATGGATCAACTGGATTTGATACTGCAAATCCAGATGCGACGTGGGCTCGTCCAGCAGCATCAATGGAGTCTGCTGCGCCAAAGCCCTCGCCAGGAAAAGCCGCTGCTGTTCACCGCCGGAGAGTTCGCTGGTCATACGGCTGGCGAGTTCCAACGTTCCTGTTTGCCGCATGGCAGAGGAGATGATTTCCTCATCCCTTGGGGAAACCTGTCCCAGCCAGTTGAGGTAAGGTGTACGACCAAGAGCCACCACCTCCCAGGCGGTGAAAGCAGGCGGCAGGTTGCGCGCCTGAGCGACCACTGAAACCTGCCTGGCGCGTTCTTCAGGCTTCATCGTGAACAGGTTGGTTCCAGCCCATTCAATGGTTCCACCGGTGACCGGTATGACTCCGCTGATGGCTTTGACCAGGGTCGACTTGCCCGCGCCATTTGGGCCGATGACCGCCAGTATCTTTCCAGCGTCCAGCGCCAGATTGATCTCATGCAAAACCATCTTTCCATCATATCCACAGGTCAGTGAACGAATGTTCAGCATGGCATCACCAGTAGTTTTGCGATTTTGAGCGCCTGAGCACCCAGAGGAAGAATGGTGCTCCCAACAAGGCTGTGAGAATGCCTACAGGCAGTTCCTGGGGCGAGATGACCGTCCGCGCAGCCAGATCAGTCAGCAGGAGCAGCACTGCTCCGCCGAGCATCGAAAGGGGCAGCAACCGGCGATAGTCGCCGCCCCAGATCAGGCGAATCACATGAGGCACGACCAGTCCAACAAATCCAATCACCCCGGCAAAAGCGACCGCGGCAGCCGCTGACATGGAGGCAGCGATCACCACCCAACGGCGGACACGTCCCACCTGCACACCCATCTGCTGCGCCTGTTCATCTCCAAATTGCATCACGTTGAGCGGGTAGGCATTGACCAGCAGGATGGTCAAACCAATCAGCGCATACGGAAGGACGGCGATGACCGGCTGCCAACCGGTCATGGTCGATCCACCCATCATCCACACCAGTGCACGTCGAAGCTCGCCGGTGGATTGAATAAGCAGAAAGGAGGTGAGAGCAGTGGTAAAGGAACTGACCGCCACTCCGGCAAGCAAAAGATTGGTAGTGGGGACCGTGCGGCGGATGCGCGCCAGTTGGTACACGATGAGCACAGAAAGCAAAGCGCCAACCAGTGCAGCCATGGGAACGGCAAACATGCCCAGAGTGGTGTACGGCCATCGTACTGCCATGGCAGCGATGGCGCCCAGCCCCGCCCCTGAAGCCACACCGATCAGGTACGGGTCAGCCAGAGGATTGCGAAACAAACCTTGATAGGCTGCGCCGCTGCCAGCCAGCGAAGCCCCCACCAGCAGCATCAACACTGCATGGGGAATGCGCAGTTGAAACAGGATGGTAGCGAACGGTTGAGCCTGTCCCGCCCCGGTGGTCCTGCCGGTCAAAACCAGCGAAAAAAGCTCCTTGAGGGGTATGGTCACGCTGCCCACTGCCACGCTGAAGATCAGCGCAATCAATAGCAGCACACCCAGGATCACGAAGGGGCGGGAGGTTTTTTTCATGGTTACTTAAAGAGCTCCGGGTGGATCAGCCTTGCCAGTTCTTCCAACCCGTCCACCAGGCGCGGTCCGGGGCGGCTGACCAGGTCATCATTAAAGGGGTAAACCCGGTTCTCTTTCACGGCCTTCAGGTCTCCCCAACCGGTGCGGGCAGCGACCGCTTCAGGCGTGGTACCGTAGATCGAATCTCCCAACAGAATAATATCGGGGTTCTGAACGAGCAGTTGCTCCAGGCTGAGCTGTCCCCAGGCATCCTGCATCACCGAACCGGCGTTCTTTCCGCCTGCCATGGTGATCAATTGATCCAGAAAGGTTCCCGGACCCGGCGTCCAGGGTTTGGCAGGGTCGCTTCCGTCCAGCTCGTAAAACACCACCGGCTGAGCCTGAGCCTGGCTGACCTTCTCGGTCACCGCAGCCACACGAGTCTTGAGCGAGGCGATCAGCGTGTCAGCTTCCGGGGTATGACCGGTGAGCAAGGCGACATCGGAAAGCAAGGTATAGGTGTCTTCAAGCTTGACGGGATTGGAAAGGTACGCCACCTTGATACCCAGTTTCTCGATCGCGTTCACCTGGTCAACGGTATTAATCTCGGTAGCAAGCACAAGGTCGGGTTTGAGTGCGGCAATGGCTTCGTAGTTGTAAACGCCGTTGCTGCCGCCAATATCCGGCAGGGATTTGACGCTTTCGGGATAATTGGCGAATGAATCCCTGCCCACCACCTGGCTGCCAGCCCCTACCGCAAACAGCACTTCGGTAAGGGATGGCGCCATGGCGACGACATGCTGCGCGGGTTGGGGGAGGTCAACCGTCCGCTTCAAACCATCCACAAAGCTGATGGAAGTTGGCGTAGGCGCAGACTGGGAGGCTGCCGGCTGTACAGGAGCGCAGGCAGCAATCAAAGCGATCAGTACCAGTAAAACAGGCATCTTTTGTGCGAATTTTTTCATGAAATAATCCTTTTAATCAATGATAAAAGCAAAAACTGTCGTGAAAACAAAAGCCCCTGTCGCGGGGGCAGGGGAATGTCTTCAGTGGGGCAAGCGCTGATGAGGGTTCCACCTCCTTTTTGCGAGGTTGTGGTTCCGCTGATTTGGGCGGGCGACCTGGCTTGTCAGCTTTCACTGACCTACAGTTGCGCAACAGCATCGGACTTTGACCGATTTCGCCTTTGAGCCCTCTCATCATGATTGAGGCACCCAAACAGCATGTATTTGATTAAGTTCATTTTATCATTCGTCCTGCTTTCGTCAAGCGATTCTTGCCGCGAATCATTTCCTTTGCATGAGCCTTTTCAGCAAATTGGAAAACTGATCGGGTTCCTGCGAAAGGTTATAATATGAAAAACGGAGCTCACTTGAAAGAAGAATTGTTGGAAGAAAAATTGGGAGGTTTGCTGCGGGAGAAAGGGATGCGCCTCACCGTCGCAGAATCCTGCACCGGTGGATTGGTAGGTCATCGTGTGACGAACATACCGGGCTCATCCGATTATTATCTGGGCAGCGTGACTGCTTATGCGTATGAAGTGAAGGAAAGTCTCCTGGGGGTCAGGCACGAGACCCTGCAGAAATTTGGCGCGGTCAGTCGCGAGACCGTCATCGAGATGGCGAAAGGTGTTCGGAAGGCCCTTTCCGGCGGATTTCCGCTGGAGAAGGTGATTGGGGTATCGGTCAGCGGCATCGCCGGCCCCGGCGGCGGATTACCCGGGAAGCCGGTGGGTACCGTCTGGGTGGGGCTTAGCGCCGGTAATGAAGCGTGGGCATGGAAGTACCACTGGCACGGCGACCGCATTCAAAACAAGGAAGAATCGGCCCAGGCTGTCCTGCAACTGGTGGTGGATTACCTTGAAGGACAACTTCCGCCGGAACCGTAATCAGCTCTTCAGCAATGAAGTGCGCGTTTGGATAAGGATGGCTCATGGAATCCACCAAGAAAATCCTCATTTTGACTGCGGACGCCGGTTTCGGTCACCGCAGCGCTGCGCTGGCAGTGGATGCAGCCCTTTGCGACAGATATGGCAGCGCAGTCCAGACCGAGATCGTTAATCCTTTGGATGACAAGCGCGCTCCCTTTTTCCTGCGCGATTCACAATCAGACTATGATCAATGGATCAAGAACTTCCCCGAACTCTACAAGCTGGGTTATGAAGCCAGTGATTCACCCGTTCCAAAGGTATTGATGGAGCAGACCCTCGCCACCCTGCTGCTGGATGTGATGCGCGATCAGATTAAGAAGTCTGAACCGGATGTGATATTCTCCACCTACCCGCTCTATCAATCCGCAGTTCATACAGCCCTGGTGCGGCAAAAGAACCGTCTACCTTCTTATTGCGCAATCACCGATCTTTCCACAGTGCACCGGCTTTGGTTCAACACCAAGGTGAGCGGTCTTTTCGTTCCGAACCGCCATGTTGCTGAACTGGCAATGGATAATGGTGTCGCTCCTGCCAAGATCAGCATTACCGGCATTCCGGTTCACCCCGATCTTGTCCGCGAGACCCGCACAAAAGTTGAAATCCGCAAAGAACTTGGTCTTGATCTGGATACCCCCACCATCCTGGCAGTGAGCAGCCGCCGGGTGGAGCATATGCTCGATGCCCTGAATGTGATCAACCACTTTGGTGCACCTCTTCAGTTGATCCTTGTCGCGGGCAAGGATGACCAGCTCTACAACACTGCCACTCAAATGGAATGGCACATTCCGGTGAAAATCTTTAATTTCGTCGAAAACATGCCCACACTCATGCACGCGGCCGATATCATGCTCTGCAAAGCCGGTGGATTGATTGTGACCGAATCGCTGGCATGCGGCCTGCCGCTGATCCTGATCGACGTGCTTCCCGGGCAGGAAACAGGAAATGCTGAATATGTTCGCGCGTACGGCGCGGGGGACATGTCGGAAACGCCCATCCAGTTGCTGGAGGTGCTCAGCGATTGGATGCGCAATAACGGCAGCCTGTATAAAAAGCGGTCAGCCAATGCCAAATTGATCGGCATGCCGAATTCTTCTTTCACCATTGCCGATATCCTTTGGAAGGCGGCCAATGCCGAGCTTGCACCGGTCCACCACCGCCGGGAACCTCACCGACCGCTCAAACAAGGCCGGCTCAGACGCAAGTCTCATGAGAGCAAATCCCCCTCCGAATTGGCCTCAGACATTGCTCAAATAGGTCCGGAGAGTTAATGGACGTTTCAGAAGCGCCCATCGTCGTTTTGATTTCTGCCAATTCCGAGTGGCGGGCAGTGATGGCTTATTTCGATCGTCCTGCGCTGAAGGAATCCCCGTTTGGCGGGTTCTTCAAACACGAGATTGAATCGCACCCGGTCATTTTCGTTAAAAGCGGCTGGGGCAAGATCTCTGCGGCTGCCTCCACCCAGTACGCCATTCAGACCTTCCACCCACGGCTGCTGATCAACCTGGGCACCTGCGGCGGTATTGAAGGCAGAATTGCAGTGGGCGAGACGGTACTGGTGGACCAGACACTGGTGTACGACATATATGAACGCATGGGGGATGCTGCCCAGGCTGTGGAAAGGTATTCAACCCGGCTGGATATTTCCTTCCTGTATGAGCCCTTTCCCCATGCAGTGCAGCGGGGAAGGATGCTTTCTGCGGATCAGGATATCGATGCCGAACTCGTGCTCATGCTGGTGGAAAAGTACAACGCAGTGGCAGCAGACTGGGAATCGGGGGCGATTGCCTGGATCGCGGCGATCAATGATACTCCCTGTCTTATCCTGCGCAGCGTGACTGACCTGGTCAGCCCAACACACGGTGAGGCTTATAACAATCTCAAGCTGTTCCACGACCGCACGTCAGAGGTGATGGTCCGCCTGCTCGACTCCCTGCCAGCATGGATCAGGTGTGCAACGGTGTGACGATTTTCGGATTCTTTGCTACTCAGTGAATGACAGTCCGTGAGGACTGTCATTCTGGTTTTTCACAAATTGATGGGTGCCGCCGCCGTTCAGTTAATGGTGGCCCAACTTTGCTCTTTCTTCTTCCACGATCGATATATCCAGCTTCTTGAACAGCGGCTGCGGGTTGACCAGCCCGCGTCCGGCTTCGAGCTGGCTCGGCGTCCACGAACCGGTAGCCATAGCGGGATCATACTCGAGGACTTCGTGCGATCCCAGGGCATCTGCCTGGTTTGAGGTCTTCTGCGTGCCAAACAGGGGCGTGGCATATCCGAGGAACCCGTGCAGGCGTTCACAGGTGAAGGGCAGGAAAGGTGCAAACATTATTTTCAGCGAATCAATCGCCTTGATGGCGGTGAAGATGGCGCGGGCAGCCGCCTGGCGGTCGATCTTAACAGCCTGCCATGGTGCTGTCTGGTCCAGGTATTTGTTCACTTCCGAGGCGATGCGCATGGCTTCTGCCAGTGCCGCCCGCAGGTGCACCGCTTCGAGTTCGCCGCCCACAGTTTTGAACCCATCCTCCACAGTGTGCAGCAGGTCGAGATCGATCTCGGTCAATACGCCAGGGTCGGGCACCCTGCCTTCCCAGTGCTTGTTGGCAAAGCTGAGCACCCGGTTAGCCAGGTTTCCCCAGGTCGCCACCAACTCGTCATTGTTGCGGTGGTAGAACTCTTCCCAATCCCAATCGGTATCCTTGCTTTCAGGCATGTTGGCGGTCAGGTAGTAGCGCAGCGGATCGGGGTCGTAACGCGAGAGGAAGTCATTCGCCCACACCGCCCAGTTGCGGCTGCCTGAGATCTTTTGCCCTTCCAAATTCATGAATTCATTCGCGGGGACGTCATACGGCAAATTAAGTCGTGCCGGTGACTGGCTTCCAAGAAGCTTATCCAGGGTGGTATCGGCTCCGATGATCTCTGCCGGCCAGATGATGGCATGGAAGGGAATATTATCCTTGCCGATGAAGTAATAAGCCTTGGCTTCGGGTTTTTGCCACCACTCGCGCCAGGCGTCTTTATCTCCGTGGATTTGCGCCCATTCAATGGATGCGGAAAGGTATCCGATGACAGCCTCGAACCACACGTACAGGCGTTTGGATTCCCACTCTTTGCCTTCCGGTAAACCATCCTTGGGCAATGGGATTCCCCAGTCCAGGTCACGGGTGATCGCCCTGCCGCGCAGCCCCTCGGTGAGAATCTGGCTGAGCGATTGCCGCAGCACATTGGGACGCCAGTAGGATTCGCGCAGCTTCAAAAATTCAACCACCACATCCTGCAGCCGCGCCAGGTCAAGGAAGAAATGCTCGGTGGCGCGTAATTCGGGGGTGGAACCGTCGATCTTTGAGCGCGGGTTGATCAGCAGCGCCGGGTCGAGCAAATTGCCGCAGTTGTCGCACTGATCGCTGCGGGCATTGGTGTACCCGCAGATGTAGCAGGTGCCTTCCACGTAGCGGTCTGGCAGGAAGCGCTCCTGGCTGGGTGCATACCACTGCATCTGGCTTTCCTTGTACAGGAAGCCGTTCTGCTTGAGCGCCAGGAACATCTTCTGCGCCACATTCCAGTGGTTTTCCGTCTGAGTGGACGTGAACAGGTCGTAAGTGAGTCCCAGCTTCTGAAATAGCTCCAGGAAGCCCTTGTGATAACGCTCGTACACCGCCAAAGGAGTGGTATGCTCGGCATCCGCCCGGACTGTGATCGGCGTACCGTGAGAATCGGACCCCGAGACCATCAGCACCTTGCGGCCCTTCAAGCGTTGATAGCGGGCAAAGATATCAGCCGGTAAATAGGAGCCGGTGAGATTGCCCACATGGATCTCAGCATTGGCATAAGGCCAGGCAACGGCAATTAATACGGGATCAGTCACAATACACCTCGGGATTCCATTCTAGATGGGATTATTTTAACACAATCACATTTGAATTTGAGCCTTCCCGCTCAAAGGATGGAATTTCCAGATAAAAGGGGTTGACAGGGTGAGTTTTCTCTTTCTTGACCGATATTTGCCTTTCTGTTATGATTTTTGCCACGGAGTAAACCAATACATGGACCCAATCCCAACTTCACATTCTGAACAGAATGCAGGGGAAGATCGTCCGATCGAAAACAACGAACTCAAGAATGAGACACCCTCCCAGGGGACGTTCCGCAAGGTATGGGGCAAATTGCTGGAAATGGGCCTGGGCGAAACAACGCTGCGAATTGGCACTGGAATCATCTCGATCGTACTCATCCTGGTAGTTGTTTGGGTGATGAGTAACTTCTTCCTCAAAAACTCACGGCCTGAAGCGGCTGCTTCTGCCGGAACGGTGACCCCCACGGCTCCAGTAAGCCTGCCGGCTGCGGGAGGTGATCTTGCCACAAGCACTGCGGTCACGCCCGAATTTGCGGGCATCTCGCGACTGGTGAACCTGCATACCAACCTGCCGAGCCACCCGCGAGACAAGGTCAGTCCGTACACGGTTGCACAGGGCGATAATCTTTTTGATATTGCCGACAAGTTCGGTCTCAAACCCACATCGCTCTTCTGGAGCAACCGCTACATCCTCGGTGATAACCCAGATAACCTGGTCCCCGGGGTGGTGATCAATATACCGCCCCAGGACGGCGCCATTTACCAGTGGAATACCGGTGACGGTCTTAACGGCGTAGCCAAGTACTACAAGGTCACCGTGGATGCGATCATCGACTGGCCGGGCAACAATCTCGACCGCAATACCCTGGGCGATCTTTCCTTCCCCAACATTCCAGCGGGTACCCAGCTCTTCATCCCCGATGGCCAGGGGGAGATCACTGACTGGCTGCCGCACATCACCCGCGGCACTGCTGCAAATGCCGGTATCCTCGGCCCGGGTTACTGCGGTACGATCGACGAAGGACCCATTGGCAGCGGCAGCTTTATCTATCCCACCGGCAATTCCTGGATCTCGGGTTACAACTGGAGTCCGCCCATTCACAACGGCATCGACTTTGGCGGATCAATGGGCCTGCCAATCTACGCTGCTGACTCGGGCGTGGTGGTGTATTCCGGTTGGAACAACAACGGTTACGGTTATTTGATCGTCATCGACCATGGCAATGGCTGGCAATCGCGCTACGGGCACCTCAGCCAGCGCAATGTGGAATGCGGCGCGTATGTCTACCAAGGCGATGTGATCGGTTTGATGGGCAGCACCGGCAATTCCACCGGTCCTCACCTGCACTTCGAGCTTCTCAACCTCACCTACGGCAAGGTGAACCCGCTGGACTTTTTGCACTAAGCGTTTGATTGCTGCTAAAGACGCCAGACCTGATCTGGCGTCTTTTTTGTACTGTTGATCGAAATCTCAAAATCCGCCGTGCTATAATTTTTAAAAAGCTTGGCGTACCAGAAGCCCTGATCAAATTGGGGGGAAAAGTGCCTAGTTACAAGCTCTTCCGTTATCAAAGATAGCTTTGTACTCAACGGAGAGGCGGGGGAGTAAGTTCTACAAGGGGAAGGAATGAATACCATTCGTTTTTCCTGGAGCTCAATAATCACGGTATTGGTGATCGCAATTGCCTTCAGCAACATGTCAAGCCCTGTCCAGGTTCTGGGCGAAACTACTGACGATGAACAAATCAAAGGGGTCGTTCAGGATTATTTCCAAATGCTGTACGAAGCAAGAAAGACCCTGGTGGCATCTGACTTTTCCCAGATCGCGACCACAAAGTATTCAGCAAATCCCGGATGGCTTGCCAGGGAAAAAGAAAGACAGGAAATTGAACGGGCTATCGCCAAGTCTTTCAATCAATCGATACTGAAATATGAATTTAAACTGGATTTCCAAAGTGTGGAAATGAGCAGCGCTTGGGCAACCGTTAATTTGTACGAAAGCAATTCGGTCTGGTATTCATCCAGTCCAGAAATAGCCTCGCAGATGGGACTGGTGAAGCATGTTATTACGCTGATCAAGATTAATAATCACTGGATGATCAACAATGATCAATATGAAGACGAAATGACCCAATTGATCGCTTCTTCACCAAGTGAAGAAATATTCAATAATATTGGAAAGAACTCCCAACCTCGGTACACGAATCCCATGGTGCCACACGGCCAAAAACCACGACCGGTTCAAGAACGACTGTTGTTGAGATAAGCGATTGATTTATCTCCGTTCCATCTTGCCCGATTCGCACATTGGACAACACAGAGTGGCATAGTAGGTTGGGTTGAGGGGAAGAATTAAAGTTTTCCCGGACGAAAGCGTCTCATCCCCGAAACCCTACATTGGAGTCGAACCCCCTCATCTTCTTCAGCTCGCATATTTGGGATGCAAAATCAATTGTAGGGGCGCACAGCTGTCATGACCCTGGCGATGCTTTTCGTCATGGGTGCGCCCCAACATGCAATCACCACCAACAGGTCGCATCTGCAAGGAATGTCCTGTTCAGCACCTACAACCATTTTCGACATTATCAAAAGATACCAGATCGAGCGGTCGTGAACGGTATAATAAGATTGTTCAGGGAGGTGGATCATGGTCCATCCTGTATCTTCGGTACGCCCATCACCCATTGCAGGAACCTGGTATTCTGGTTCTCCAGAAGTGTTGCATGATGAAATCGAAGACTTTATTAATAGTGCAGTACCGTGTAAATATGAAGGCAGCGTGGCTGGATTGGTTGTGCCGCACGCCGGATACCGCTACTCCGGACGTACCGCAGGATTCGGCTACCGCTGCATCCAGGGGGCATCTTTTGATCTTGTAGTCATTGTTTCACCGCTGCACCAAGCTCACCCCGCCATCCTTCTGACCTCAGCACACGAGTATTACGAAACACCGTTGGGGCAGGTGAAAGTCGATCAACACGCAGTACGCACCTTTGCGCATCTCTTATTTGAAGACAGCGGCCTTACGCTCACCGAAATTGCCAATGATACAGAGCATTCCCTGGAGATACAGCTTCCGTTCCTGCAGGTGGCGCTGCAGAAACCATTTCATCTTCTTCCAGTGATGGTACGCAGCGAATCAGAAAAGGTGATCAAGATTGTTGGAGAGACTCTCGCAAAAGTAGTGAGCGGATTGAACGTGCTTTTGATCGCCAGCAGCGATCTCTCCCATTTCTATACCGAGCGCGAAGCCAAGGTGTTGGATCACGAAATGCTTGCACAGATCGAAGCATTTACTCCTGAAGGCGTTTTACAGGCGGAACAAACTGGAAAAGGGTTTGCCTGCGGCGCCGGAGCGGTGGCTGTCGTCCTCACTGCCGCCAAGGCACTTGGCGCTGACAGGGTCATCCTGGTTCATCATTCCACCTCTGCCGATGCCACCCATGACGCTTCCAGCGTGGTGGGCTACGGTGCTGCAGTGATCACCAGGACCCATTAAAGCGAGCCTTCATGTCTGATTTTGCGCGGGTGGCGGTCAACATCGCCCAGATCAACCAAGCCTACGACTATGCCATCCCCGGTGATCTGCAGGGACGCATCCAGCCTGGTTCCCTGGTGACGGTGCCTTTTGGCAGCCAGCTTGCCCAGGGGATTGTGATTGCACTGCTCGATGAACCGGAGGTTGCGGAAACAAAACCGATTGAATCCCTGGTGGATGACCTGCCGGTGGTCACGCCCGCACAAATGGATCTTGCCCGATGGATGGCTGGAGAGTACCTCGAAACCCTGCCCGCCTGCCTGGATTTGATGCTCCCCCCCGGAATCAGCCAGCATACGGATATTTTGCTCCACCTGGTCGCCGAACCTGAAAACCCCGGTGAACTCTCTCCGCTTCAGGCTCGATTGGTGGTATTGCTTAAAAAGCGGGGCGATCTGCGCGGGCGGCAGGTGGACGCCGCCATGCCGAAACTAAACTGGCGCAATGTGCTTCCTCCCCTGGTTCGCAGCCTGATCGTTTCTTCCCGGCCGGTTCTACCCCCGGCAACCGTCCGGCCCAAGTATGTGCGCACGGCTGCCCTGGCAATTGACCCTTTGGATATTCAACCTGACCTATTGGGACCCAAATCCACCACGGCAACTGAACGACGCCTGCGCATCCTCGATCTGCTTGCCCATGAAGCGCTGCCGCTGAACGTTTCATGGGTTTATGCTGAGACAGGCAGTTCATTTGCTGACCTGCGCTGGCTGGAAGAAAAACGCCTGATCATCCTGGGCGAAACTGAGATCTGGCGCGACCCGCTGGAGCATCTGACCCCGGTACTTTCCACCCCTCCGCAATTGACTCACGATCAGGCGGTTCTCTGGCAGGATCTAGCCTCTCAAATCGCCTCATCTGAAAAGCGCATCCCGAATCTGATCACCGGCGTGACCGGATCCGGCAAGACCGAGCTCTATCTTCGGGCAGTCCAGGCGACCCTGGACCTCCACCAGCAGGCAGTCATCATGGTGCCGGAAATCTCACTCACCCCCCAGACGGTGCGGCGGTTCTACGCCCGCTTTCCCGGCAAGGTGGGTCTGGTGCACTCAAAGCTCTCACCGGGCGAACGCTACGATACCTGGCGGCGCATCCGCCTGGGCGAGTTGCAGGTGATCGTCGGCCCGCGAAGTGCCTTGTTCAGCCCCTTTCCCAATCTGGGTCTGATCGTGATCGACGAATGCCATGACGCTTCATACGCCCAAAGCGATACCCATCCCCGTTACAATGCGGTCAACGCCGCCCTGCATTACGCTGACATGTCCAACGCAATGATCCTCCTGGGTTCGGCCACTCCGGATGTCGAGATGCAATACCAGGCGGATCGTGAACACTGGCACCAGCTCAAACTGCCCAAGCGGGTCTTCGCCCATGCAGC
The DNA here is from genome assembly GCA_039683035.1 of Anaerolineaceae bacterium. Lineage (GTDB taxonomy): Bacteria > Chloroflexota > Anaerolineae > Anaerolineales > Anaerolineaceae > UBA6107. The sequence continues at coordinate 110,209 of JBDKSE010000020.1, read as the reverse complement.
GGTGATATCCTCTTCTGGAACGGGCGAAAATTATGAAAAGCTCAATGAGCTTCCCTTGCCGCCGGTGACCATTGTGGATATGCGCCAGGAACTCAAGGCGGGCAACCGTTCGCCGCTCAGCCGCGCTTTGACCGGTAGCCTGCAGGAAATCCTGGCAAAGAAACAGCAGGCGATCCTCTTTCTCAACCGTCGCGGCAGTGCCACTTATGTCTTCTGCCGCGATTGCGGCAACACCCTGCGCTGCCCGCGCTGTGATAACCCGCTTACCTACCATGCTGGAGCAGCACTGCTTACCTGCCACATCTGCAATTACCAGCGCAAACTGCCGCAAACCTGCCCGGTGTGCGGGAGCCGCAACATCCGCCAGTTCGGACTAGGTACCGAAGGGCTGGAGAAGATTGTCACCGAGCAGTTCCCGGAAGCTTCGGTACTGCGCTGGGACGCTGAAACTTCGCGCCTGAAAGGCGCTCACGATCTGATCCTGGATCATTTTGTCCAACACCGGGCGGATATTCTCATTGGTACGCAGATGCTCGCCAAAGGGCTCGACCTTCCTTTTGTCACACTGGTGGGAGCGGTTCTGGCAGATCTCAGCCTGAATTTGCCTGACTTCCGCGCAGCCGAACGCACATTCCAGCTTCTCACGCAGGTGGCTGGAAGGGCCGGGCGCAGCCCGCTGGGTGGGAAGGTCATCTTCCAGACTTTCCAGCCGGAGCAATACGCCATCCAGGCGGCTGCCCGGCACGACCTGGAGGGATTTTCCACCCAGGAGTTGGCGTTACGCAGGAATACGGGCTACCCGCCTTATTCGCGACTGGTCAAGGTGGAATTCCGCAGCAGTTCATCAGAAAATGCGCAGGCGGCGGCGGAATCAAGCGCGCAGCTTTTCGAAAGCTGGATCAGTGAGGCGCATTTGAACGCCACCAGTCTGATCGGACCAGTTCCCTGTTTCTATAGCCGCATGAATGGTCTATACCGCTGGATGATCCTTGTCCGCGGTCCAAATCCCGGTTCGCTTTTCACCCGGGTACCGCCGGCAGCCTGGCAACCCCGCGGCGTGGACGTGGACATAATCATTGACCCTGTCAGTGTGTTGTAAGCAACATATTAGCTTTTCCGAAATTCGATTCTTTCAGACAAGAAAGATCCTTCGGCATCTTACTTCCTTCGCTCAGGCGCAAAAAGTAGGGGCACAGCGCGCTGTGCCCCTACTCATGGTAAACCCCTTCGGTATAAAAGAGAACGTACTTTTCAATACCCCAGCACCTGCCAGGGGTTAATGAACGAGTTCAGATAACGCACCTCAAAATGCAGGTGGGCACCTGTGGAGCGCCCCGTGGAACCGGCAGCGCCGATCGGCGTTCCCTGGTAGACATTCTGCCCGCAGGAAACATAGATCGCTGAAAGGTGTCCATAAAGCGTCGAGTAGCCGTTATTGTGATCGATCTCAATCAGGTTGCCGTAGCCGCCGTCGATCCAGCCGGCGTAGACCACCGTGCCGGAATCAGAGGCATAAACCGGCGTACCGGTAGCCGCGGCAATATCAATGCCCAGGTGATAGGAGGTGAAATCAAAACCTGAAAGGAAATGGTTGCCCACCGGCCAGGTAAACCCGGTTGAACCCACCATACCATTTCCGGTAACTGTACACCCGCCAGGTCCGGCGATCGTCCTGTTGGCGCCCGACCTCGGCGCAAAAGCCACCGGCACGATCCAACTCTTGATCTCGCGCGAGCCGCCTGGAATCATCACATAAGTATCAGGGGCGATTTCCGGATTGGTCACGTCCAACTGGTTGGATGGCCAGCTAACGATATCCGCCACCGTTGCCTTGTACTGACCGGCGATCTTGTCGAGGGTATCGCCCTCTTTCCATTTGTAGTAAATGCCGTCCGTTGGCGGGATGGTCAACTGCCAACCAGGGCTGAGGAACGTGGGATCATCGTTGAGCAGATCATAATTCGCCCAAAGGATGGTCTCAGGTTTGATATTGTATTCCTTGGAAATGGAAAAAATGGAATCGCCGGGTTGAACAGTGTATTTCACAATGCTGCGCCGGTTATCCTTGGGAATGGACGTATCCAGGCTCGCCAGGCGTACCATGTAAATATCGCCTGCGCTGGGGGTGTATGCAGGTAATTCTGCCTTGGCTGCTTCCACCTCTGCGGGTGAGTTGACGTTGTTGGCATTGGCATGCACCAGGTCAAAGGGCAGACCCTTGAACAACACCAGAACCATGATCGCTACCGCTAAAACAGTTGCCGCCCATGAAAAGATGAAGAGAATTTTCCCTTTTCCAGTCGAAGGTCGTTTCCTTCCTTCAGCCGCCCTTTCAGGGACCTTTTTTTCTAAACTCACTGATCCTCCGTCAAATTCTCGAGGAACTCCTGATTGTTCTTCGTCCTCATCATACGCTGGATGATCGCCTCAGTTGCCACTGATGGATCCAGTCCGGCGCCGCCGGGGGGTGTGGCAATCATCTGCAGGTACATGCGGCGCATCAACCAGACGCGCTGCAAAATATCGGGGCCGAGCAGTAATTCTTCACGGCGAGTGGAGGAGCGCTCAATGTCGATGGCGGGGAAGATGCGGCGTTCCTGCAGGCGGCGGGAAAGGTGTAGCTCCATGTTGCCTGTGCCTTTAAACTCTTCGTAAACCACATCATCCAGGCGGGATCCGGTATCCACGAGGGCTGTGGCGATGATGGTCAGCGAGCCGCCCTCTTCGATATTCCGCGCCGCGCCGAAAAATTTCTTCGGAGGATAAAGCGCTGAAGGATCCATACCGCCTGAAAGTGTACGCCCGGAGGGGTTGACCACCAGGTTGTACGCCCTTGCCAGACGGGTCAACGAGTCCATCAATATTACCACATCCCGTCCGATTTCCACGAGGCGCTTGGCTCGCTCGAGAGTGATCTCGGCGGTGCGTACGTGCGAATTGACCGGTTCGTCGAAAGTGGACGCAACCACTTCGGCATCCACCGAGCGGTCCATATCGGTCACTTCCTCGGGACGCTCGCCGATGAGCGCAATGATCAAATGCACGTCGGGGTTATTGGCAGAAATCGAGTTGGCAAGCTGCTTGAGGATGGTGGTCTTGCCTGCTTTTGGCGGCGAAACGATCATCCCGCGCTGCCCGCGTCCGATGGGTGCAATGAGATTGATCATTCGTGAGGAAAGGATGCTGCGGTCGGTTTCAAGATCGAATCGTTTGTCGGGGAAAATGGGAGTCAGATTTTCAAAATTCTTGCGAGAACGGATCTCTTCGGGGGTCATCATGTTGATGGTTTCCACCTTGAGCAATCCGTAATGTCTTTCCGCGTCGCGCGGCGGACGTACAACGCCAAGCACAAAATCGCCCATCCGCAAATCGTAACGGCGAAGCTGGGCTTGCGAGACATAGACATCGTCCGGGCCGATTGAATAATTGGTGCGCAGGAAACCCACTCCTTCTGGAGTGATTTCCAACACCCCGCCCTTCACCTCAACCCCCTCAGCAGCAGCTTCCGCCTTGCGAATATTGAGAATCAGGTTTTCTTTTTTCAAGCGGTTGGCATTGGGAATATTCAACTCTGCCGCAATGCTCCGCAAGCTTGCGAGGGAAGCTACTTCCATTTCAGATATTTTCATTTGTGTACGATCCATGAATGTAGAATAATTTGGGGAGCCACCTTGACCCTTGCGGGCAAAATGGCAATGATTGCTAATTTTTGATTGATTTGGGGTGGTTGGCTGCCATACCCCCAGGATGGTTTGGCAGACCGCTACGGTCGAATTGTTCGAACAAGCAAAGTGAGTATATCATGGATGAATCTCGGTTGCAAGCACAGCGATATTCACAATTATGCAAGGGAGGTGCTCAGATCAGCCCAGGTATTCGCGCAGGTGACGGCTGCGGGTGGGATGGCGTAACTTGCGCAGCGCCTTGGCTTCGATCTGGCGGATGCGTTCACGGGTGACATTGAAGTAGCGGCTTACCTCTTCGAGGGTGTGATCCTTGCCGTCGATCAAGCCGAACCGAAGTTCAAGCACCTGCCGTTCACGTTCAGAAAGGGCTGCCAGTGCGCTTTGCACCTGCTCGCGCAGCATCTCGCGCGCAGCAGCGTCCATAGGCTCCATGGCTTCATCGTCTTCGATGAAGTCGCCCAACTGGCTGCTTTCCTCATCTCCAACGGGACGTTCGAGTGAAATGGGTTCCTCAGCAGATTGCAGCACACGCTGCACCTTCATCGTCGCCCAGGTCCAGCGCCGCTGAAGTTCAAGATCGATGGGTTGGTTGGTTTCCCGGGCACTGCGGATGGCCGCCAGATCTGCGGGCGAAAGGAAATCCGATTCGAGCGCCAGTTCCTCCAGGGTGGGTTCCCTGCCCAACTCCTGAACGAGCGTCCGTTGAACGCGCATGATGCGCGTGATGGCTTCAAACAAATGCACCGGAATGCGGATGGTGCGGGCATGTTCTGCAATGTAGCGGCTGATGGACTGCCTGATCCACCAGGTGGCGTAGGTGCTGAACTTGAATCCGCGGGTGGAATCGAACTTGGACACCGCACGCAGCAGACCCAGGTTGCCTTCCTGGATCAGATCGAGGAATGAGATTCCCCGCCCCAGGTAGCGTTTGGCGATGCTCACCACAAGGCGCAGGTTGGCCCGGATGAGCGTCTGATTGGCTTCTTCTGACCGGCGCCGGATGGCATCCAATTCGGCAGACAACACTTCATCATCAGGCATCGCCGAATTGAACCAGTCGATCTCTGGCAGTGTGTCTGATCCAGAAAGCGCCTTCAGAAGCCTGTTGGCCAGTTCGCCCGGCAGACAGTACATTCCCAGGAAAAGGGTAAAGGCGCTTCGAACAACCGCTTCCCAGCTTTGATCCTTGCCCCACATTCCGTTATCGAGGAATGATCGCAGGTAGGAAGGTTCGTCAGACTGCCACTGGCGTTTGAGCATTTGGGCTTCTGCCAGGATCAATGACAGGTCGGGAAATTCGCCCTGCCCGAGATCTTTCATCTCTGCCTGCATCTTCTCCCAGGCATGGATCAATTCTCCGTTCAGAGACGCAAACAATTCCCGATAGTAACCATCAGGTTTGGGGGTATTCTGTCCGCCGTCATCCAGCGCGTCGATCCGGCATTGGGCTTCGATCCGGGCAGCCAGCCGAAATTCGCTGTCTGCGTCCAGCAGGTGGATCTGACCGATCTCCTTCAAATAGAGTCTGACCGGGTCTTCCGACAATTCCAGCGCAATGGACGGATCCTCAAGGATCTCCAACGGCTCTTCACTGGCCAGTTCGTTCCACTCGCCGCTGGTTTGAGCCAGAGCGGTGTCGTCTGGTTCCTGCCGGATGAGCGAATCATCCTCCAGATTGGCGTTTGCCGAAAGGGGAATATCCATCCCTGAGATGGCGTTCACCGCGCGCCGGGTCTTGCCGTTCTTTCCCGGTTTGCGGACAGCCGTCTTCGCTGTTGCGGGTTTGCGCCTGGGTTTTTGGTTTTCAGATGTTGCGGGATCAGACATGGGTTAACTATACCATAAATGAATTTGTCAACTGCTGATTACGGGCTTTACCATGGCCTGGTCAAGCTTTCCTCTTAACAACGTTAGTTGCAGGATTTGTTCCTGGATTGCTTTGCGTTCCTCGCCTGCAGGGTCAGTTTCTTCCTCCATGAATCGCAATTGATTCAAAGCTTCGCGGGTTCGAATCTGCCGCAAATGGATCACCGTCCTGACGAGGTCATCGATCAATCGTTCTTCGGGGATCCGGCTGACCGGGATTTCCTGGTGACTCAGTTGCTGGTAGCGCTCCGCCAGTGTTTCGGGCAATTCAGACTTGATATATTCAGCCGGGTCCTGGGTATCCTGCGCCAGACCTTCAAAAGCCAGGCTGGCGATCATGACATGGTCTGAATTATCGAAATCGGACACTGAAAACGGCGCCAGCATTGCTGATTGAAGCGCCCGGTTTACCTGGTAGATGATCTCGGGTTGCTGCAAAAAGAGATTCAGCAGGTGGGCTTCCACCTTGTGCGTGAGCAGGTCGCTGGTTTTTTCCTGCGCGGGTCGAACAGGCTCTGCTGCCGGTCGGCTGATGCGGCTGATCCTTCGCGGACCGCGCTGCACCACCCTTTGGCTGCCCAGCAGCGAACGCTCGTCCACCTTGAGCAGCCGGGCAAGCCGCTGACGATAAGCATCCCGCTCCACCGGAGAGGGTACATCCTCGATCAGAGGCAGCACCTGGGCAGCAATGGCAGATTTCGTCTTGGGATCGTCGAGATCCTTTTCCTTTGCCAGCGTCTCCATCACATGTACCACGATGGGCTGCGCAGCGGTCAGAATGTCGCGCCATTTTTGAGGGTCTGCAAGCACCACATCATCAGGATCGGCGCCCTCCGGCAGGGTGGTCACTCGCACGTCCGCCTGCAACCGGGCTTCGCGGCGCAGCAAACCATGGGCATCAAAACCCATTTCATCTGTACGATCCAACGCCTGACGGGCAAGTTCCAAGCCGCGCAGGGTGGCTTTTTCGCCTGCAGCATCAGCGTCCAGCGCCAGCACCATGCGGCGGGTGTATTTCTTCAACATACGAAGCTGATCTTCATTGAGCGCGGTGCCCATGGGGGAGACTGTATTGGAAAATCCGCACTGGTGCAGGGCAATCACATCCAGATATCCCTCAACAATCACCACCTGGTCTTCGGTGCGGATGGCTTTACGCGCCTGATCCAGTCCATAAAGCAGGTGGCTTTTGTCAAACAGAACAGTCTGAGGGGAATTGAGGAACTTCGGCACGTCGTTGGGATCGAGAATGCGGGCGCCAAAACCTGCCATCTTGCCGGCAGCGTCGCGAATGGGGAACATGATGCGGTTGCGGAACTTGTCATAGTAGCCGCCCGTATCCCGTTCGTTCACCAGCCCCACCTGAGCCATCTCATCGCTTGAATAACCTTTGGCGCTGAAATGCCCCAGCAGTCCTTCATAACCGGCTGGCGCGTACCCCAGGCGGAAAGTCTCAATGCTTGAGGGATTCACCCCCCTTTGGGTGAGGTACTCCAGCGCAGGTTTGCCTGCCGGATCCTGGACCAGGTGGTAGGCAAAATATTCCGCGGCTTCTTCCAGCAGGGTGCGCAGGCGGGCGTATTCCTCTTCCGCAGCCTGTCGTTCGGGGGTCTGCGGCACCAGGGTCACCCCGGCGCGCTGCGCCAGGTACTTCAACGCTTCGGTGAAATCCCAGCCTTCCTTTTTCATCACGTACTTGAAAATATCGCCGCCCTCGTTGCACTGACCAAAGCAGCGCCAGGTTCCCGATTCGGGGAAGACGGCAAAGGCGGGAGTTTTGGTGTTTTGATGGAAGGGACAGAAACCGGTATAGCTTTTGCCGGACCGGCGTAATTTCACCGATTCGGACACCAAATCGACAATATCGATGCGGGATTTGATCTCATCGATTGCGGTCATTTTTATCTCTTTTGGGTACTGGTCGGTTCAGTGTACAGGCTATTTGAATCCCTGTCAAACCAATTGACTGGATGATTTGCACCCTCCAGACATCACATATTAAAACCCTTCCAGCTTCGAAAAGTCTGCCACTCCGTTGGTGAGTGCGCTGATGCGCTGCAGCAATCCCAGTCGGTTGGCACGGACCTTCGGGTCCTCGTCCATGACCAATACCGCATCAAAGAAGCGGTTGATCAATGGGATGACCGGCACGAAGGCGGCGAGCAGTTCGTTCACCGCTCCCGGCTGGCGTGGGGAATTTTCGATCTCCAGGGCCGCGGAATACAGGTCCCTTTCGACAGGTTCTTTGAACGCTGCCGGATCAATGATATAGGCGGTTTTCTGGTCGCGGGTAATTCGTACGCAGCGCGAATAGGCTGGCAAAATGGTTGCCCAATCGGGTCGTGCCACCCAGGTGCTCAATTCGCGTACCGCGCGCAGCACCCCGGCGGGGTTGGTCTGCTGGGCAGCAAGCACCGCATCCACCACATCGTAACGGAATCCCTGCTCAGTCAGGCTGTTGCGCAGGCGTCCAACGATGAACTCAAGGCAGCTCTTTTGAATATCCGCATTTGAGGGAATGGGAAGCTGTTCTGATGCCAGAGCAAGACCTTCAGCCAGGTCAAAATCCAGGTCGAAGGCTGCCAGGCTCTGCACCAACCCCAGGGCTGCCCGCCGCTGGGCGAAGGGATCCTTGGTGCCGGTCGGAGCCAGCCCGGCTGCAAACAAACCCGCAAGTGAATCCAGGCGGTCGGCAATGCCGATCACCAGTCCCACCTGGCTTGAGGGGGCATCATCCCCGGTGAAACGCGGCAGATAGTGATCGTAGATCGCCTGGGCCACTTCTTCCTTCTCACCCGAGTGGCGGGCGTAATAGCGGCCCATCACTCCCTGCAGCGAGGTCATTTCGATCACCATGTGGGTTACCAGGTCGGCTTTGCACAGATGTGCAGCACGAAGGGCAACAACTTTATCGGCGTCGGAAAGCCCCACACGGTCGGCAAGCTTTTGCACCAGGGCTTCGATGCGGTGCGCCTTATCGAGCATGGAGCCAAGTTTGAACTGGAAGGTCAGTGTGCCCAGGCGGTCGAGTTGATCGACCAGCTTATGCTGCAAATCTTCCTTAATAAAGAAGCTGGCATCGGCAAAGCGGGCGCGGATCACCTGCTCGTTGCCGTCGCGCACTTCATCGATCCCATGACCATCACCATTGCGGATAACGATGAAATACGGCAGCAGCCTGCCCTCGGGTGTTTGCACAGGGAAATAGCGCTGATGCTTCTTCATCACTGAGATCAACACCTCTGGCGGCAGTTGCAGATGTTCTTCGCTGAAAGAGCCACGCAGGGCAGTGGGCGCTTCCACGAGCTGGGTCACCTCATCCAGCAGCGTTTCGTCCACTTCTGCCTTCCCGCCTACTTCGGCAGAAAGCGTCTGCACCTGGGTGCGGATTTGATCTTTCCGCACCTGGGGGTCAAGTACAATACCCTCTTTCTCCAGGGCAGCGAAATATTCCGAGGATGAATTCACCTTCATTTCCACCGGGTTGATGAAGCGCAGGCCGCGGGTCTCGCTGCCGGCAGTCAATCCGGCGTACCTGAAGGGAATGGTCGCCGCACCCAGCTTGGCCAGCAGCCAGCGGATGGGACGCGAGAAAGCCACATTGGTGGCGTTCCAACGCATGGATTTGTCGAATTTGATTCCTGCCACCAGCTCAGGCAGGGCTTGCAGCAGCACCTCGTAGGCGCTCCTGGTGGTTTCGGTGACCATGGCGACCACGTACTGACCGCCGTCGATTTCCTTCACCTGCAGGTCATGAACGCTCACACCTCGGCTCTGGGCAAAACCCTCGGCGGCGCGTGTCGGCTGTCCTGCCGCATCGAAGGCGCGGCTTGCAGGCGGTCCTTTGACCACGGTCATGCGCTCAAGCTGGCGTTCCGCCAGATCTTCCACGAGTGCCACCAGACGCCGCGGAGTACCCAGGATGGTCACCTTACCGTGCTGCAGACGAAGCTCATCCAGCAAAGCGGGCACGCGCTCGCGCAGTTGATCGAACGCGGCTTCAAAGTCGGACGCTGGAAGTTCCTCGGTACCGATTTCGAGCAGAAATTCAGCAGGACCTTCCGGCAGGTTCGCAGGGGTCAGTACCGGGTTGCTTTCGCTGGATCCAACTGCAACTGCCTGCTGTTCATTCAACCACGGAAATTCCAGCGCCTGGCGCTGCGCCAAGTAGGCTTCAGCGTTGCGGTGCGAAAGATCGCGCATGCGTCCGAAGAGCGCCTGGCGTTCGGTCACGCCTACCGCGCCGCGGGTATCGAGCACGTTGAAGGTGTGCGAGAGCTTGAGGATGTAATCGTGCGCCGGAAGAACGAGGCCCTGGCTCAGCGCCTCTTCGGCTTCCTTTTCATAGATCTTGTAGAGCTGGCGCTGGCGTTCCACATCCGCCACCTCAAAGTAGTACCTGCTGTGCTCCACCTCACCCTGGAAATTGATATCGCCGTAGGTATGCGTCTGGTTCCAACGCATCTCGCGAAAGTGGTGGGCATGCTGCAGCGGCATGGTGATGCGCTCCAACCCGTAGGTGATTTCCACAGCCACCGGGTCAACGGTCAAACCGCCGGCTTGCTGGAAGTAGGTGAACTGGGTGATCTCCTGCCCGTCCATCCACACTTCCCAGCCCAACCCCCATGCGCCCAATGCGGGCGACTCCCAGTTGTCTTCCACAAAGCGGATGTCATGCTTGCGCGGGTCGATGCCAAGCGCCTCGAGCGATTTGAGGTAAAGTTCCTGCGGGTTGCCGGGATCAGGTTTGAGGATGACCTGGAATTGATAGTGCTGCTGAAAACGGTTGGGGTTTTCGCCGTAACGTCCGTCATCGGGGCGGATGGATGGCTCAACATAGGCAACCTTCCAGGGTTCAGGACCCAACACGCGCAGAAAGGTGGCAGGGTTCATGGTTCCCGCACCCACCTGGGTGTAATAAGGCTGCCAGATCATGCAGCCCTGGTCTGCCCAGAATCGCTGCAAGGTCATAATTACGTCTTGAAAAAATAAAGGTTGACTCATTCATCCTCCCGGCAGGGCGGTAATTGGTATGGAACAGGAATTATTATACCTGTGATTGAAGGGAGAATCGCGGTCGGTTGAAAGGGTGTTCAGATGACCGTATGCCGCTAATTCTTGATCTGCTTAATGAACTCGGGGGTGTTCAACTGGCGTTCAAGCAGGTAGGTAAGGTAATGGTTGACCAGTGTTTCGATTTCCACGCGCACATTGGGCGCGGGGTCAGCCGCTGATGCCTGTTCGTAAGTGCTGCGCTGAAAGTGCCGCAGGTATTTCAGCGCCTCCATGCTCACCGGACGGGCTGCCGGATTGAGTGCGCCATCCGCCGGGCAGAGGATGCCCCCCAACTCGGCTGAGAAGTATTGGTCCTCCGGCAGGATCTTTTTACCGCAGGCGGCGCATTCGAACAGCAGCGGTCTAAAGCCCAGCAGATCCAACAGGCGCATTTCATACCAGCGCACCGGCACGAACGATGAATCTCCTATTGCCAGGCGGTTGAGGGTTGCCACCAGCAAGTCGTAAAGCTGCCAGTTCTGCCCCTCCTCATAGATGAAACGCTCCAGCAGTTCCACGACATAGGCTGCCTGGCTCATGCGCCCCAGGTCATCACGCAAAGGTTGAAATGCATTCGTTGTTTCTGCCTGGGTCACAATCCACAAGTCGTGCCCGCGCGCAAGCATCAACGCCACACGGGTGAAGGGTTCCAGGTGCCCCGCCTTGCGGCTCTGGATCTTGCGCACCCCCTTGGCGATGGCGCGCAGCTTTCCCTGCTCGCGGGTGTATAACGTCAGCAGGCGGTCAGCCTCGCCATAATCGTTATGGCGCAGTACCACAGCATCCACGCGCAGGGTTCGTTCAGTTTTGGGCACAATGCGCCTCTGGACTGACTGAAATCAGATCAGATCTTCGGGTGTGAAGGCGTGCGGGAGCAGTCCATCCACCGTGGAATCAATGTGAATATGACCGATATCGTCCACCACGATCACCTGCATCTGCAGAGCGAATTCCGACATCACCTGGCGGCAGGAGCCGCAGGGACTGCCGCCATTTTCGGTGGCGATGGCGATGGCGGTGAAATTCCTCTCACCTTCTGATACTGCCTTGAAAATGGCCACCCGTTCAGCGCAAATGGATGTGGGATAGGCAGAATTTTCAATATTCACACCGGTATAGATCTTGCCGCTCTCGGTGAGCAGGGCTGCTCCCACGGCATAATTCGAATAAGGCGAGTAGGAATAATCCCGCGCCTTGATCGCGAGTTCGATCAATTCGTCACGCTTCGTCTGTGTCAGTTCCATTTTGCTCCTCCTCGAGGGGCTGCAAAATCCCCCGCTTTGCACGAATGCGAATGATCCTTCGGCTTCGCACCACTTCCACGGTCAGGATCCATCCCTCAACCTGTAAACTCTCGCCTTCCTCAGGCACCCTGCCAAACTCTCCATAGATGTATCCCGCCAAAGTATCGGCGCTCTCATCCTCCAAATGGGTGCCCAGGGCATCGTTGAAATCATCCAGCGAGACCCTGCCGCGGAACAGAAATTCATCATCCGAAAGTTGTTCCAGGAGTAATTCTTCTTTTTGATCATATTCATCGCGGATCTCGCCCACGATCTCTTCGACAATATCTTCAAGTGTGACAATGCCTGCCATACCGCCGTATTCATCCACCACAATCGCCAGGTGAACACCCTTCTCCTGCATTTCAGAGAGCAATTCATCCACCTTCTTCGACTCGGGCACAAAGTAAGCCGGGCGCAGGTATTTTCGGATGGCGTTCTCCTCGCCGTCTTCCAGACCTACCTTGAGCAGATCTTTGGCGTACAGCAGACCTATGACGTTGTCGATGGTCTCTTCGAATACCGGCACCCGTGAGTGACCCGATTCCACCATCTCATGGGCTGCCTTCTGGAAAGGTGTGTTGACATCCAGCGCCAGAACATCGATGCGCGGTACCATGATCTCGCGGCTGAGCGTATCGCCAAACTGGAAGATCGAGTAGATCATACGCCGCTCATCCTGCTCCAACCCGCCTTCAGGCTGACCCACCTGCACCCAGGTTTTCAATTCGTCCTCGGTCACCGCGCCCAGGCTGCGTTCAGACTGCCCGCGAGTGCCCTGAAGCTCAGTCAGAATAAGCGTAATCGGTTGGCACAAGAAATTAAGAACACTGGCGACAGGGGTCAGAGAAATCGACCACATTTCAGGATTCTTCAACGGCAGGCGTTCGAGGGAGAATTCCAGAACATACAGCAAAACCAGGGCAAGGACGGTAATTCCCAGAGCGCCCGCCAGGTTGAGCTGGTCCTTCCAGTTCGTCAATACGATCCACAGCAGGGCAGTCAAAACCAGAATATGGCTGATCCCAGTCAGAATGCGCAGCATGGCGCGCAATTCAGGTTTTTCCACCAGTTTCAAGGTAGCCTGTGCCTGTTTTTGCAGGTACTCCGGTACCCCCATTAGCTGGGTCAAACGAGCGTTCACCAGGGCAGCCCGAAGGAGCGCGATGAACAAATCAAGCAATACGAAAATAAACAGGAAAAGCCAGTTGAGCGTACTCAATGATCCTTTTTCTTTCTGATCGGTTGCGCCGGCACACCCACGACCGTTTCGCCTTCGGCGACGTCCTTCGTCACCACTGCTCCGGCGCCGGTGTGAGCGCCTTTGCCGATGGTCACGGGCGCCACCAGCATGGTATCTGAGCCGATGAAAACATCATCGCCGATCACGGTGGGATGTTTCTTCAGCCCATCAAAATTGCAGGTGATCGTCCCTGCACCGATATTGACATTCTCGCCGATGTCCGCGTTGCCGATATAGGAGAAATGTCCCATTTTCGTTCCAGGTCCAAGCGTTGAATCCTTGACCTCGCCAAAATTACCCATGTGAACGCCTGTGCGCAAATGAGCGCCTTTACGCAGGTGACAAAACGGGCCCATGCCCACCCGGTCTTCAACGACCGCTCCCTCAATCACTGATGACAGCAGCGTGCAGTTATTGCCGACGCTCGAATCGGAGATGATCGTGTTGGGTCCGATCTGGCAGCCTTCACCGATGGTGGTTTTTCCGCGCAGGTGGGTATTGGGAAGAAGCAAGGTATCCCTGCCGAGTGTGACGCCATCTTCAATGTACACCAGGTTCGGGTCAAGCATGGTCACCCCTGCCAGCATCCAGCGCTCGTTGATGCGCCGGCGCATGGCTGCCTCGGCTTCCGCCAGGTGCACACGGGTGTTGATACCCATGCCTTCCACCTCGTCACTGAGGGTGATCGCCGCCACCGGCTTTCCGGCAGCCACTGCCAGAGCCACGGTATCGGTGAGATAATACTCGCCTTTTGGCGAGACCTTGATATGTTTCAAGGCATCCCATATCCAGGCGCTCGAAAAGCAATAGCCGCCCACATTAAGCTCATCGATCTTGAGCTGCTCGGGAGTTGCCTGGGCTTCCTCCACGATCGCCTGCACATACCCATCTGCCCCCCGCACCACCCGCCCGAAACCGCGCGGATTGGCGGAGCGCACTGTAAGCATGGTCATCGGACCTGAATTGGCCTTTTGGGTTTCCACCAGCCTGGAGAGGGTTTGAACAGTCAGTAACGGCATATCCGCATAGGTCACCAGCACCAGATCCGCCCAACCTTTGACCAGACTCTCCGCCGACATCACCGCGTGGGCGGTGCCGAGCTGTTTTTCCTGTACGGCATACTGCGCACGTTCGCCAACCACTTTGCGGACCTCGTCTGCGCCGGTACCAATTACCAGTACAGGCTGCTCAGACCCGGCTGCCCGGGCTGCTTCGATGGCATAAAGCACCATTTCCTTTCCGTTCACAGGGTGCAGCACCTTGGGCAGTCTCGAAACCATGCGGGTGCCCTGTCCGGCAGCAAGAATAACGGTAGCGATTTTCATGCGCGGCTCCTTCATCGTATTATGACATAACTTGGTTCATCGCATGTTAAAACAATAACGAGCTCTGCGCCAGGTGAAGGCGCATTGCTCGCTCAGGTATTGCAGGCTTACGGTCACTGATCTTTTTCTTCATCCAACGTAAATGCAGGCTGGGGCACCTGGATTCGAACCAAGATCCACAGATCCAAAGTCTGGTGTGCTGCCATTGCACCATGCCCCAATGTTCAACCGGCAAGTGGAATGATTTTAACACAGTTATTCGTGAAAATACAGTGGGAAGGAGAGAGGAGGAATTAGGGAGGTGGTGAGCAGGGGTGCGATACATCGCACCCGCCTTTCATCTCACGTATAAGCGTGATCCGCATGCTCGGGTGCCATATATGGCGCCCGTACGATAAACAAGCTCGGAAAAAATCAGGGCTGTCCGGATCGGACAGCCCTGTCTCACAACCTACATCTATTCTACCGCTTGCGGATCCCTGCGTACGATACCAATCCGATCATCGCCAGGATCAACCCCGTTATTTGAAAAATATAGCTTAGAAAATTCAAAAAGAAGGTCGATTCCAGAATTTTGATGAGTATCAGCAAGGGCAGCACTACCCCCAATACCATCAGGGCAGCGCCGATGATCATCAAGAGTTTCGGATCGATGGTTCTCAATGAAAAATCCTATTTATACAGCCAGCAGGCTGCGGTGTGCTCGGGCTCGATATCAAAATCGGGCGGCACCTGGTTTTCGCATAACCCGTGAATAATGAACGGGCAGCGCGGATGGAAACGGCAGCCTGTGGGCGGTTTGATCAGGTTCGGCGGTTCGCCCGGCGGAATGTTTTTATAGGTATCAGCATTGGCGGCATCGGGTTCCGAGGTTCCAGTGAGCAGCGCCTTGGTGTAGGGGTGCGAAGCGTTGTTCAGCAAATCCTCTGTCCTGGCTTTTTCCACGATCTGCCCGGCGTACATGACGAAGATGCGGCGTGAGAAATAGCGCACAGTCGAAAGATCGTGAGTAATATAGATCACCGCCAGCTTGTGCTTGAGCTGCAGGTTGCGCAGCAGCGTGAGGATCTCCACACGCACCGAAGCATCCAGCATCGAAACTGGTTCGTCTGCCACCATCAACTGCGGGTCAAGGATCATTGCGCGTGCGATGACCATACGCTGCTGCTGACCGCCGCTGAGCATATGAGGGAATTTGGGCAGGAAATCCAGGACCGGGGTAACTTTAACCTCAGTCAACGCCTGTTCTATCCTCTTCATCCGCTCTTCGGGGTTCAAATCTGTATTGATCTTCAAAGGCTCTTCGAGGATCTTTTGTACTGCCATGAACGGTGCCATGGCGCCATAGGGGTCCTGCTGTACGTAGCCCACCTGGGAGCGGTAATTGCTGAGTTCCTTGGTTTTCATTTCAGCCAGGCTTTTGCCCTTGAAAGTGATCTTGCCCTTGGTAATGCGGTTCAAACCCAAAATAGTCTTCATCAGGCTGGACTTGCCGCAGCCGCTTTCACCCACAATGGCGATGGCTTCACCGTCATATAAATCAAAGCTCACGCCATCCACAGCGTGAACATAGCCGGCGTGTCCAAATCCAAAACGGCGCAGTTCAAACCATACCCTTAAATCCTGTACTGAAAGCAGAATGTTTCCCTGTGACGTTTCTGATACTGGTTTCGCGCCGGGGATCTTTTCTGTTATGACTGGAGGAATGGAATCTGTCATGAATTATCTCCTTTAAGCGTATAACCAGCATTTCACCAGGTGTCCGTCCTTGGTAATGACGGGTGGTTCTTCATCGCATTTATTGAACCGGGAAGGACAACGTTCCTTGAAGCGGCAGCCCGTGGGTAGATTGAGCAGACTGGGTGGTTGACCCACGATGAAATCGAGTTCCTTGTTGCCATGCAGCCGCGGAACGCTGGCCATTAGTTTTTGCGAATAGGGATGCAGCGGTTCGGTAAAGAAGCGGCGCGAATCGCTGACCTCGACGATTTGACCTGCATACATCACAGCCACCTTGTTTGCCAGCTCGCTGGAGGTGGCAATGTCGTGGGTGATCAGGATGTAGCTGGTCTCCATGTCTTTCTTGATACGTTTCAAGACATTGAAGATATTTGCCTGGGTCAATACATCCAGGGCTGAGGTGGGTTCGTCCAGAATGATCAGATCGGGAGTGGTAACGAGCGCCATTGCAATCGCCACGCGCTGTCGCATTCCGCCGCTCAACTCAAAGGCATAGCGGCTGAGGAATTCCTCAGGGACGCCTACCAGGTCGAACATCTTCTTCGCCTGGTCGAGAGCTTTATCCTTGGAAAATCCGCCGTGTACCATCATGGGCTCGGCCACCTGGTCACCCACCCGCATCACGGGATTGAGTGAGTTCATGGCTGCCTGCGGCACCATCGACATCTGCTGCCAGCGTACAGTTCGGCGGTAATCCTCGTCGTTCAACCCCATAATTTCCTTATCGTTCAGGTATACCCTGCCGGTGTAAGACTGAACATTACGGGGCAGAAGCCGAAGAATGGCTTTTGCCAGCGAGGTCTTGCCGCAGCCGGATTCACCCAGCACCACCACTGCCTCGTTGTAACCAAGATTAAAGTTCACACCATCCACGGCTCGTACAGTGCCGCGTTCGGTGCGGAAATGCAGGACCAAATTTTCAATGCGGAGTACTTGTCTGTCGGTCATGGTTTATAAGCCCCTTAGCTTTGGGTTGAAAATTCGGTCAAGGGCAAAGCCAAGCATGGCAAATGCCAGGCCGGTGAGCATCAGCAAAACAGCAGGTTCAAGGATCCAATAGTACAGCCCTTTGTACAGTGCGCCGTACATTTCAGCATCGTTGATGATCTTGCCCCAGGTGGGCAGAACAGGATCGCCCAATCCGAGGACAGCCAGTGATGCTTCGAGGAACACATATGAAGCCACCGAAGAGACGAGTGTTGGCAGGAGCAGGGGGATGATACGCGGGATCATGTACTGGAAGATGATCCTGAAGTTGCTGGCTCCGTACGCCTTGGCTGCTTCGATATAGGTGGATTCTTTGACCTGCATGAAAATGGCGCGATAGGTCTTGATGGAACTGGTGAAGATGCTCAACGCAATCGTCACCCCCAGAATGATCCAGATGCTGCGGCTGTAGAACGTACCCACCATGATCAGGATTGCCAGGAAAGGCAGCACCATGTTGACTTCGGTAACGCGCTGGATGATGCCATCGGTCAGACCGCCAAACCAGGCGCCGATTGCCGAGATGATCATGGTCAGGATGGCAGTTCCCATGGCTGCCAGCAAGCCGAACGCCAATGCAATGGGAGCACCCCAGAGCAGGGGGACCATCAAATCGCGGCGTTGATTATCAGTACCGGCCAGACCGTAGACGTTGCCGTGGAAAACAAATTCTGCATTGATATCGGCGCCTTCTTCAAAGGTTACGCCGTTGATCAGCAGTTGGTACTGACCTTTCAGCGGTACAGCCGGATTGGATCCTGGAACGCTAAAAAGGCTGGTAATGACTTTGTCTGTTTTCAACCGCTTTTGAAGTTTATCGTCCTGCGAGAATCGGTAAGTCTGCTTTTGGTTGACACCAAAATCCGAAATTCGGACCTTGCGTTGATCAGGCGTGATCAGATAAACCGAGACAAACGGCTGCTTGCTCTTATAGGTCGTTGTAAAGTAGAGCAGCATTTCCTGCGGAAAATAATCATATTGAAAATCAAAGGTGTAAGTGAAGTCAATAGAGGAGGTGTTCTGCGCACCCGGGGTCACCTTCTTGAGCAAAGAACCTTCTGTGTCACCCGATTTTACAGCGAAGGAAACGGGTTCCTTCTTGGCAGAGAAGAAATTGAACCAGGCGGGGGGAGCAGTTTTGGGGTTCTGATACCAGACTTCTTCGCCGCCGCGCCAGAGCCGGATGGCTTCATTGTAAGGGATCTTGATCATCGCATAAGCGGCGAGTACGACGAGCAGGAATATCACGATTACGCCGGCTACGGCTGTTGGATAATGACCGATATCATGGAGGGTTTGCTTAAGCTTATTCATGATTAATTCCCTCCGATTTTAACCCGCGGATCCACCAGTGCGTAAATGAAGTCAAGCAGGAACACGGTGATCGCGAGAAGATAAGCATAAATAATGGTGGAACCAACAATGACGGGTGTGTCGTACAACCCAATGGCGCGGTAGATGGTCCTTCCGAGCCCGGGCCAGAGGAATACGGTTTCAGTGATCGTGGCGCCGGTGAAGAGGGAAATGACCAGTAGTGCAAAATTGGTGAGAATCGTGGGCAGGGTGGGGCGGAGAATATATCGTCGTTCGATTTCCCGGGATGTCAAACCTTTGGCTTTGGCCATGTCCACGTAATCTTCGCTGGAATAGATCAGGAAGAATGTGCGCCAGTTGTAGATGCTCAGGAAGAGTGAACTGAACACCAATGAGGCGCCCGGTAAGATGAGATGTTTCAGTACGCTACCCAGGTAAGCCCAGGTATTTGAAGGGGGCGGCGAATCCACCATGCCGCCAAACGGCAGGATCTTGAGCACTGCAGCGAAGATCAGAATGAAGAAGATGCCGTAAAACCACGGGGGGATCGATGATGAAGGTGAAAGGGTAATCACCACCTTGTCCCAAAAACTGCCGTATTTCCGCGACAGGATCAAAGCTATGAACACGCTGAAGAAGAACAAAAAGAGTTCGGATGTACCCATCAAGAGCAGGGTGGCAGGCAGTCGTTCGAGAATGATCAACCTCACCGAGCGCGATCCGCTATCCGCTACCATATTCTGGGCGCTGCCCAGGTTAAGCTGCAGGGCATTGATGAGGAACCGTACTGAACGGATCGCAAACGGGGTGTTCAAACCCAGGCGTTGTTCCTCCTGGGCAATCAACTGATTTTGTAATTTCAGCCGGGCTTCAACCGTCATGGGGTTCTTGGCAGACATGGCAGCGACCTGTTGGATAATGCGCTCGGTGATATCGTTGCGCATGATCTTATCCACGTAACCACCCATGTTGGCGATCAAAATGGTCAGGTAAATACCCACCACAACCGTAAACGCCAAAGTCAACAACCGCACTGCTGTGTAGCGGGAAAGTCTTACGAGTGTTGAACTTGCTGCCCGTTTTCGGACACCCTCAATTGTTTGCGCTTGTGTTGCCATATTTCATCCTTGGTTCCAGGATGGCAGGGGCAAGGTTATCCGCCTTGCCCCTACCTTTGATTCATTTACTCAACAACAGTCAAGCTTAAGGAGCGGTCACAAATGGGATCGAGGTGAAGGTAGGCACACTGACAACAGTGGGCACAACCACAACTTCGATCTTGTTGGAGCCGGCTTCGAGTTTGGCGGTGACGTCCTTGGCAATCGTGATGGTGTATTCGCCATCAGCAACTGCAGTGGCTTCACCCACGGTTACAACCTCACCCTTGGCGTTGTACAACAGGTATTTCACCTGTTTGATCTCTGCCTGCGGGTAAGCTGCGCCCTGGAAGGACACAGAAACGTTGTAGACGGCTTCGTCGCCCATCTTTACCTGTCCAGGACCATCCACGGTTACATCCGCGATCTTGGGTGCGCCGTAGTTCGACCAGCGGTCAACCAAATCGGTGTAGTCGGTGAAGTTCTTCAGGACAAGGCTCTTCTCAGTCAGGAAGACTTTGTCGAGCATGTAGGGACCGGTGCCAACCCAGAAGTGATTGTGGGCAGTGTAGAAGGTCTTCAAGCTTGCATAGCGTGCGGCAGCTTCATCCGCCGTGAGGTATTGGCTCATGGTCGGAGCGTAGGGGATGTATTTCTCAGCAGTCGCTTTGTCGAGGTACTTGGAAAGGATCTCGAGGCTTGGGCCGCCAATGAAACTGGTTTGCTCGATGGGGTTGTCCTTGTTGATGGTGGCTTTATCCACCGAGTATGCCAATTCATTGTTCTCTTCAGCGAGATTGGCGATAGCCAGGGTGTCCCAGGGGGCTTCACCGAAGGTGTAGGTCGGCCAACCAGTGGCAAGAACGGTGTTCAGCTCTGCATCCAACTGGAAGGTATCGGTGTAGTATTCGATGACCAATGGATCGGTGGAGACGATCTTCACACCCTTGAAATCGGGCAGGAAAGCTTCGAATCCAGGAACAGCCTGTTCGTCATAGATCTTGCTGTCTTTCTTGGCGCGGTCGAAGGTCATGATCGTGCCCATGACGACATCAGCAATGGAGAAATTGCTGCCATCATGCCACTTCACGGTCGTGTACAGGTCAGCCGGATAGTAGTAGGTGGTCTTGCGTTTGGCAGTCAACCCTTCGGGGTTCTTCTCGCCAACGGTGATGAATTTCTGGGTCTTCGCATCCCAGTCGATCCAGGCATCTGCAGGAACATCGATTTTATCCTGGAAGGACAGCTTCACCCAATCATTGGTCACGCCAATGGGCAGACCAGTCTGGGCAACTACTTCGGCTTTTTCGATGCGCAGCGGCCAGACAAGACCGGTGTACGGATCGTACATGATATCGCCGCTCTGGGTGGCGCGGATGGCGCCCTGGTCATATGCCCAGTTGGATCCGGCGATTGGATTCCATGGATCACCAAACAGATCCTGGGTTGCCCACTTGAGCGTGCCGCCTTCTTTATCAGCCCAGCGGAGGGTTTCCGGCCAGATCTGTGCACCCTGGACGCCAGCAGCCAGGTCATAGGTTACCGAGAGGCCCTTGACATACGGGATGAAGGACTTGCCGTCGATCAGGAAGACTTGCAGTGAATCCTCCAGCGAGAGCGCAAGAGCTTGCTTCATCATGTCATGGCGTTCGGCAACGGTGTTGAACTTGGAATTGTACAGGTCATCACCAAGCTTCTGGAAAACGGGATCCGGTTTGTTCGCAAGGAACACGGGGATACCCTGGGCACTGGTGGGCAGGTACATTTCCTGGAAGATGTTGGATTGATTGCGATCCAACACAGTGGAGGACCATGCAGCGGTGTACAGGTTCCACAGGCCTTCTTCCGGTTGTGAACCAATCCAGATCGGGGAGGCTTCGGAGCCCTTCTTGTACTGGCGATCAACGGTGAAGCCAACGGTCTCGAGCTGGTTGGCAACATAGTCGCCCATGGGTTTACGGGTGCCATCGCTATCGGGGCGGATGAGGAAGATCAATGTAACGGGTTTGCCCTTGAACATCCATTTTCCGTTTTCAAGGGTGGCACCAAGCGTTCCCATCTCGGTGGTGATGATTTCTTTGGCCAGATCGGGATTGTACGCATACTTGGCTTCCAGTTCGCGCGCGGTGTCAGCCAGGTCAGCATAATCAGGGAACTGGGTGGTGATGGCGAACCATTTGGGCAGTGCGCCGCCAGCATAGATTTCCTGATTGAGATAATCGCGATCCACCAGGTAGTTCATGGCTTCGCGGATCTTGCGATCGCTGAAGGGGTTCAAAACATTGGCGTCTTTGAACACCGCAGGGTTGAACAGCAGGTCATAGTACAGACCGGATGCTGATGCATATTCCAATCCTGCTTCCTTGATCGCGGGCAGGTCAGCCGATGAGAGCGCGTCAACATAGATGTCGACGGCTCCGGCTTTGAGCTGCGTGATCACGGAATCGCCGCTAACCACTGAGAAGTCAACCTCATCAAACCAACCGCCATGCCGCGTCGTGGGTGGTTTGGTGGGTTCCGCCGTTGGTGCAGCGGTGGTAGCTTCAGTGGGAGCAGCCGTGGGTGCTTCTGTCGGGGCTGCCGTCGGTTTGGCGCATGCAGCCAGAATCATTGTCGCGACAATGATCAGGCTTACGACCAAAAACAGCTTGTTTCGTTTCATTTGTCTTCTCCTCTTGGTATGGTCTTTATGGTACGTAAATTGAATCGATTTGGAACTCGAGTTTCGTATAAAGGATCACCTCCTTTAGCCGACAATGAAAGGATTAAACATAGGGAGACTGCAAGTAGTGCAGGTTACCTAACTATAAATAAAAGTCGGGTTTCTGTCAACTCCACGAACACAACTAGACATTTTCCAAACGATTCATTTACAAGAGCCTCCATCCTTCCAGGCTTCGATGGTCCGCAGGGCGCTGCGGCTGGAAACATCCAACTCCAAACCGCAAAAGTCCGGTTTGGTCACCAAAGCATGGACATGGTAGAAAAGGGGAACTGCCGGCAGTTCGCGGTTCAATATTTGCTGGGTCGTGTCGGCGGCTGCTGAAAAAGCTTCCCCGTTCAACCCGGCTGTGAGCAAAGACCGGCAGGCTTGATCGTATTCCGGATTCGAAAAGCCGGTAAAGTTGACGCCTCCATACTTGGTACCCAGCCACGAATTCTTCTGGGTGGGAATTTCGCTTGTGGCAAACAGATAGCAGGGAGGGAACCGCCCCACCGTCCAGGCAACCTCGGCCAGGTCGAAATTCCGGCCGAAAATCGGTCCAGAGGGTGCGGTGGCATAGACCTCGTTCACAGGCTTGAGATCAACATTGACACCCACACCGCAGCTCTCTAGATCAGATGCAATACTCTCTGCCACAGAGCGGTGTAATTCACTCTCAGCCGCCGTGTAGGTGACCAGCAGCTCATTTCCATCCAGAACACCTTGGACCGCGGAGGATACCCTGGGAGTTTGCGGATCGCCGTCATTATCCCTCCATCCCACTTCGTCCAATAGTGCCATGCCCTTCTGCGGGTCATATGGCAGAGGGCTTAACGAGGAGTCAATTGAAGGATGGTTGGGAGGCAGATAACTTGCTGGGATGCTGGATTGGCCTGCAAAGAGATCGGTGTTCAGCTTTGACCGGTCGATACAGTAAGTCAACGCCTGGCGGGTGCGAAGATCGCCAAAGAAATCCTGCCGGTCTGTCCATGGATTGTAGGTGTCATCGTAAGAGGCTGGTTTGATGCCAAAGTAAAGCGCTTCCCATTCCGGTCCCTGCCCAACCAAAACCTGAGCCTGCCCGTTCTTTTGCAGGCCGAGCGCTGATTTTAACTGGCTTTCCGGCACAGCGGAGGGGTCCAGGACGTCGCACTCGCCGGTGGCGAGACCGGTGAGTCCATTGGCAGAATCAGCGCCCGTGAAGCGGAATACCAGTACATCATAATTGGGCAGCCCTTCATCTGAACGGAAGTATTTCGCATTCTTTACCAGCCGGATATGATCTCCGCTCACCCATTCATTCAAAATGTAAGGTCCCCATCCCAGCGGGTTCTTGTTTGACAGGGTGGAACTCAACAAATCCTGCGGCGGCATGCTGTTCAACTGGTGCTGGGGGAGCGGTGAGAAAAAGAAAGCTGCCGGATTTTGGGTGAGGTACCCCGGCTTACCCGTCCACTTGACTGTCTGGGCATCCACTGAGGAGTATGAAGCCGTCTTGGCAGTCAGGTGAGAAGCAGTGGTGGTGGATGGATCTGACGCCAGGGTAAATGAGTACACTGAATCATCTGCCGTTAGCGGCGTGCCGTCCGACCAGGTGATTCCAGCTTTCAATTTGAATGTGGCGCTCATCTGAACAACATTAATTGCAGAGGTTCCATCATATTCAACGGCACATTCGCTTCCGGTGCAGTTCTCTGGAAACACCTTGACACCCTTGGCAAGCGTTACCACATCACCTTCGGTATTGGCCACCAGGTCGCCAGTGCTGACCTGCACCGAGGTCAATTGCACACCGTTGTTCTGCAACGTTGGAAGATCCTCCAGGATCACTGGTTTGGCTTGATAGTTGACCGTGTCAATCGGTCCGTCGTAGATGGCTTCCAGTACACTCCATGCGGCCGGGGAAGGGTTGTTGTACAGGAAAAGGCTGTTGGGTTCCTCCCCAAGGCAGACCACGAGGGTTTTCAGCGGCGCAGAAGTTGGGAGGGGCGTGGATGACTGCGTCGCAGTGGGGGATGCCGTATCATTTGCAGGTCTTGCGGGGCCGCACCCCGCCAACACCATGACGGATACCATCGTTAAGAACAATAAGGAATTCGTCCAATGCTTCATCGCTTGAGACAACAGTCTGACTCCTATCTGGAACAGCTTTCTTTCAAGTATAACTGATGCATTTCATTGCTGTCCATTGAACATAAAACCAATAAAAAAGGCCTTGAAAGTGCTTCAAGGCCTTAAGCGAAATCTAATTGGAATTACTGGGTACCCTGAAGCCTTGGGTCGAGTGCATCTCGAAGTCCATCACCCACGAAGGTAAAGGCAAGGACGACGAGCGAGACGCAAATGGCCGGGAATAGCAGCGCCCATGGCTGGCCGTTGATCGCGGTTTGCCCGTCAAGCAGGAGCGCGCCCCAGGAGGTCAGGAAGAAATCTTGCGGGTTGGTGGACGGGATCAAACCCAGACCAAGGTAGCCGAGAATGGCTTCAGTGATGATCATGCCAGGCACAGTGGTGGCAGCCGTGATGATGATTGGGCTCAAGCTGTTCGGCAGGATGTGCTTGAACATGATGCGGCTGTCTTTGGCGCCAATGGATCTGGCAGCTTCAACGAATTCTTTTTCACGCAGCGAGAGAACCTGTCCGCGGACGATACGAGCCACACCCACCCAGTTGACGATAGCCAGAGCCAGGAAGAGCAGGAACAAGCCATTCAACATGGTGCCGATGGGAGTGTCGCGGAGTGAGATCATTACGATAATGAAGAACAGAAGGTCGGGGAAAGCGTACACCACGTCAGTGAAGCGCATCAGCAGGTTGTCAATCCAGCCGCCCTTGTACCCGGAGTACAAACCCACCAGTGTGCCAATAAGGATAATGATCGCTGTGGGGATGATACCCACGACCATCGAAACCCGGGCGCCGTAAATCGTGCGTGAAAAAACATCGCGTCCCAGGGTGTCAGTACCAAAGAGGAAACTGGAATCTCCAGCTTTGCCGTTGGGGCCCTTCTCTACGAACGCAGGAGGAAGGAAATCTTTGCCCGAATTCAATTGCAGCGGATTGTGCGGCGAAAGTTTGTCGGCGAAAATGGCTACGAGGATGAACGCCGCAATGACGATCATGCCTGCAACGGCGCCTTTGTTCTTGGTCAGCCGGTACCAGGCGTCCATCATCAGGTCGCGGTGAGGAGTAACCACCTCGTTGAGGTCGGCGACGGGTGCTTTTTGTTCCAAAGTTGCTTGTTCAGCCATTAATAACTCCTCATTCCGTGAGCTTGATGCGTGGATCAAGCAGGACGTAAACAAAATCAACACTCAAATTGGCTACTGCTACGAGAATTGCATAAATCAGGGTGGTGCCCATGATCATCGAATAATCCCGCTGCGAAATAGCGGTCACGTAGGCACGTCCCATTCCCGGGAAGCCGAACATGGTCTCAATAATGAAAGAACCGGTGATCAACCCTGCCAGTGCAGGTCCCAGGTAGGTAACCACCGGGATCATGGCGTTCTTAATCATGTGGCGGACAACTACGATCCGTTCAACCAGGCCTTTGGCACGGGCAGTACGGATATAGTCCTGGCGCATTACCTCCAGCATCGTCGCGCGGCTCAAGCGAGCAGTGCGTGCGAGCACGCCAAATCCGAGCACGATGGAGGGAAGGATCCAGACATTGAATTCATCCCAACTGAGGGGAACAATGGATACCCAGTGAAGCGTTGATGCGAAAATAATGATCAGAAAAATCGCGATGACGAAGTTTGGAACTGAAATACCAACGGTCGCGATGAATAGGTTAATGTAATCGATCCAGGTGTTCTGCTTGAGTGCGGAGATGACGCCCATTGGCAAGCCGATGAGTATGGCAAATGCAAGAGCCAGGAGCGCAAGCCGTATGGAATAACCGAATTTGCTATAAAGGAAACTGCGGTTGGGGGGTGGATTGAAGAGATATTGCTGCACTGACATTCCGCGGATACGATAGGAGGGTCCCATGTTACCGCATACCAGACCGCAGACCCATTTTCCGGTACGCGTGTTTGTATCACCAACCATGTAGGCGGTAAATTGCCGCCAGAGCGGTTTGTTCAAACCGTAGAATTCATTGAGCAACCTTTGAGCAGTAGGGTCTACCTGGCGGGAACTCAGATCACGATCCCAGGGTCCGCCGGGTGCATTGTGCATCAGGATAAAGGTGATACCGGCAACGATCAAGATCACCGGGATCAGCCATAACAATCTTTTTGCCAGATAACCTGTCATACTTTGAACCTCAAAAGTTGGTTTTTTTCGGCCGGCCCGGCGATGAAGTCAGGCCGGCCGAAGTTACTTGCCTGATGGTGCTAGAGCTTACTTCTCGATGGTGATGGACAAGGGATCGATATCACCAGGCCAGCCGGAATCCATCGGGGTGGTCTGAATACCCTTGACGTAGGGTTTTACCATGTAGGAGTTGACGTTATTCCAGAAGAATGCCACAGGTGCAGTGTCGGTGAGCATCTTCTGAGCTTCAGCGTACAACGTCATACGTTTGGTGGGATCCACGGTGGAATCAGCTTCGTTCAGCTTGGCATCCAGATCAGGATTGCTGTAGCCGATTCTCTGGCCAAAGCCGCCGGTCTTCCAGTATACGGAAAGCCAGTTTTGAGGATCGGGGTAGTCAGCGCACCAGCCGAGGATGTACATCTGCGGGGCGGTATTGATGTCTTTGGTCAAAGCAGTGTAGGTGGTTGCTTCCACTGGATTGAGTTTGATGTCGATGCCGAGAACCTCTTTGTACTTGGCAGCCAGCCACTCATTGCGGGTGCGGTTGCGGGGAGTATCAGAGAAGGTAGCGGTGATCTCGGGCAGTTTGTCAGCGGAGCCGTAGCTGGAGGCAGCGAGTGCTTCCTGGGCTTTGGCGGGATCATAACCCCAGCGGTTTTCCTGGGCATCGTAACCGGGGAAGCCTTTCGGGATCCAGGTTAGAGTCGGTGATCCAAGACCCTTGAGGACATCCGTCACCCAGCCAGCGCGATCGAGGCCGTAGGCAAATGCTTCGCGGACTTTCTGATCGGTGAAGGGTTCCTTGAGTTGATGGAACATGAACGCATAGGTGCAGCTACCCGGATATACCATCTTTTCGGGATTCAGGGTTGCATCCTGCGTTACGGTCGCCAGATCTTCAGCTGCCAACGGAACGATATCAAACTCGCCATTCTTGTAAGCGTTGAAGGAAACAGCGCTGTCGGTGATGTAGCGGAATTCGATGTTGACTTTGGCAGTGCCGCGCCAGTAGTAGTTATTCGGGGTGAAGAGACCCTGAACGGTGGGTTCGAGGGTGGACAGGACCATGGGGCCGTTGCCAAGTTGGAACTTGGGATCAACGTACCAGCTTTCGCCGCCCTGCTCGATGAGTTCCTGCTTGGCAGGATAGGTCACCCACAGCGACATCACGGTGTGGAAGTAAGGTGCAGGCTGCTTGAGGCCGATCTTGAGGGTGTTGCAGTCCTTCTGATCGTAACCGGTGCAGGGATTGCCTTTGCTGTCCAATGCCTGAACTTTGACGGCAGCTTTGAGGGCTGCAAGTTCTTCAGGGGTCGCCTTGGCAAGATCGGCACCACGCCATTCAGCAGCACCCGCGATATCATCGGTGATGGATGCATACTCGCCAGCGGTGTTGGGGTCGATATTGCGCAGGATGGAATACTCAAACCGTTTGGCATTCAGGAGGCTGCCATCAGAGTATTTGAGATTCGCGCGCAGGGTGAAGGTCAACTCGGTCGCGTCGGAATTGTATTCCCACTTTTCAGCGGCACCAGGAACGGTCTCGAGTTTGGCGTCTAGACGGGTCAAACCTTCGTACATCAACTTGAGGTGTGCAATCTCATTGACGAAGGATGACTTTTGCGGATCGATCGTGTCGGGGTAGGAACCGAGGTTAACACGAAGGGTCTGCGAGGGTGCCGCGGGTGCTTTCGCGCAGGCGCCCAAGATAAAGCTGGCTAGTACCAGCAGTGAAACAACTACAAACCACTTAGAACGCATCTTGATTCTCCTCCTTATTAGAATGAACAAGATTTTCTTCGGTGAATGGTTGTCTGGAGTTGCACAAAAACTTGTACGTCGATTCTCTCCTGTAAGAATCACCTCCTCACAATTTACTTCACCAAATGACAGGCCGTAAAGTGGCCTGGTCTTACCTCCCGGAATTCAGGCGTTTGTTCAGCACAAATGCCGATCGCAAGCGGACAGCGGGTGCGGAAACGGCAACCGGAGGGCGGGTTGGCGGGTGAAGGAACATCGCCCACCAGGATCTTCCTCTGGCGCTTTTCTTCAATCACAGGATCGGCAATGGGCACAGCGGAAAGCAGCGCCTGGGTGTATGGGTGCAGCGGGTTGGCATAAAGCTCATCGCGGGTTGCCAGTTCCACCAGGATGCCTAGGTACATCACTGCAACACGGGTGGAAATATGGCGCACCATTGAAAGGTCGTGCGCGATGAAGAGATAAGTTAGATTGAATTGGTTTTGCAGGTCTTCGAGCAGGTTAACCACCTGTGCCTGGATGGATACATCCAATGCCGAGATGGGTTCGTCGCAGACGATCAGCGAAGGCTTAAGCGCAAGCGCGCGGGCGACACCGACGCGCTGCCGTTGACCGCCCGAAAATTCGTGCGGGTAGCGGTTGGTATAGGAAGGGTTCAATCCGACAATGGAAAGCAGCCGGCGTACCTCTTCGTCAACGTCAGACTTGGTTTTTAGACCGTGAATAAGGAGCGGTTCGCCGATGATCTCGCCGATGGTCATACGGGGATTAAGCGATGCGTATGGATCCTGGAAGATCATCTGCATTTTGCGGCGCATTTTGCGCAGAGGCTCGGGTTTGAGCGAGACGAGATCGACCCCTTCAAAGAATACATGACCCGCGGTTGGCTTCTGCAGTTGCAGGATGTTGCGTCCGGTGGTCGACTTGCCGCAGCCCGATTCACCCACCAGACCAAGGGTTTCACCGCGGTGAATATCAAAGGTAACGCCATCCACAGCCCGAACTGCACCAATCTGTTTAGGGAACAAACCGCCCTTCATGATCGGGAAGTGTTTGACGAGATGATCAACCTTTAACAAGATTTCCTGATCTGTCATTGACGTTCTCTCCGCGTTGAAGGATTCACCCAGCATGCCGCCCGATGTTCGATACCCACATCCAGCAGGGGTGGATTTTCGTGCAAGCAGTGATCGACTTTATATACACAGCGCGGCGCAAACGGGCAGCTGGTTGGTTTTTTATAAAGTACAGGGGGTAATCCCTCAATCGATACCAGACGTTCCTTGCCCTGAGCATCCAGGCGGGGCAGGCTGCCCAGCAATCCAAGCGTGTAGGGATGTTGAGGGTCAGAGTAAAGGGTTTTTACGGGTGCTTCCTCGATGATATAGCCAGCGTACATTACAGCCACCCGGTCAGCCAACCCGGCGATGATTCCCAGGTCGTGCGTGATCCAGATGATTGCCATGCCCATTTCATCGCGCAGCCTCTTGACGAGGTCGACGATCTGCGCCTGGATGGTCACATCCAGGGCTGTGGTGGGCTCATCTGCAATCAAGATCTGCGGGTTGCATGTCAGGGCCATGGCGATCATGGCTCTCTGGCGCATACCCCCCGAGAATTGATGGGGGTAGTCATTTAGTCTATCTTTCGCATTGGGGATGCCGACGGTTTTTAACATTTCAGCAGACCGCTCGAGCGCCTGCTGTTTATTCATAGCCATGTGAGTTTCAAGGGGTTCCGAGATCTGTCTCCCGATCGTCAAAACGGGATTAAAGGACGTCATTGGATCCTGGAAGATCATCGAGATTTGAGAACCGCGGATGTGGCGAATTTCTTCATCCGACATTTTCAGCAAATCTTTATCCTGGTACTGAGCCGTTCCGTTGACCACTTTTCCAGGAGGGCTGGGGATCAGCCGCATCATCGACATCATGGTGACGCTCTTCCCACATCCGCTTTCCCCTACCACGCCCAGTGTTTCGCCTTCTTTCAGATGGAACGAAACTCCATTGACTGCGTGTACGACTCCTTCCCGGGTAAAGAATTGCGTTTCAAGATCCTGGACCTTTAATATATCAGCCATGCATTTACTTGTCCTCACATCAGTTAGGATCGAAATGTTCTATTAAATTTTTTAAATGTATGCCGTCATTTTAAGAATGGAATGCGAAATTGAGTATACCGTTAAACATTAAGGGTGTCAAACATTATTAAAGAATGCTAATTTTGATCTATTTATTATCTTTCCATATAATTATCACATGACCCCTGAACAAATTGCTCAATCTCTTGCACGATCAAACGCCCGGTACGCCCTGTATTCCCACCCAGAGGATGGGCAGCCGGTGTTCCTGTTCAACGAATTGCGCTTCAAATCTGCATCGTTGATTAAGGTGCCCATACTGCTGAGCTGGCTGGCCCTCGAGCGCCTGGGTCAGCTTGACCGGATGGAACTCTGCGATCTGGACGCCGAGATCCAGGTGCGGGGGGCTGGTTTTGCACACCTATTCAGCGCGCGAAAGCTGCCTTATGCCGATGTGCTGCTGATGATGATCGCCACATCCGATAATCTCTGCACCAACCTGGTGATCGAGCATATCGGGCTTGAACGGATGAGTCAGGTCTTTACCCAAAAACTTGGGCTGAAACAAACCACCTGCCAGCGCAAATTGATGGATTATGAAGCCCGAGCTCGCGGGCTGGAAAACTGGGTGCAGGCTGAGGAAGCCATTCGCTTCTACGATCTGATCAACTGTCTTGAACCATCCGATCGCGCCTGGGTGGAATCGCTGCTGCTGGCAAACACCGACAGCGCGCTGTTGATGCGCGACCTGCCGCGGGACACCGTAAATTTCTATCACAAGACAGGATCAATGGAAGGCGTGCTTCACGATTGGGGGTACACGCATGAACACCGGCTTTTCCTGCTCACCAATGAGGTGAAGGAGGAACCGCCGGTGTTTGATCTGTTCGGTGAACTGGGAAAAATGCTGTTAAG
The DNA here is from genome assembly GCA_039683035.1 of Anaerolineaceae bacterium. GTDB lineage: Bacteria > Chloroflexota > Anaerolineae > Anaerolineales > Anaerolineaceae > UBA6107. The sequence continues at coordinate 78,884 of JBDKSE010000020.1, read as the reverse complement.
TGCTGCCGGTTAATCGGGTTAAGATTCGGGGTTGAAATAGGTGCAAGCGCTGAGGTAGGTCTCCTTTAAGTGCGGCACTGCCTGCACATCATCCACCGCCACACCATTCCGCCTGCGTGACGAATGGATCACCTTCCAACCGCCCAGGCTGATGGCTACGTGGCTGATGCGGCTGCGGTCTTCTTCGCTGCAGAAGAAGAGCAAGTCGCCTGGTTCATTTGGAGATTCCAACGGTTGACCGGCGTCTTTTTGCATGTCCGCGTCGCGCGGCAGTGTCAAGCCAGCCATGCGGTAGCTCAATTGCGCCAAACCTGAACAATCAATTCCGGCAGCCGTCGTTCCGCCCCACAAATAGGGAACGCCCGCCAACCCAAGTGCCGTGGCAAGGATAACCTGCCTTTTCTCATCAGGCGTGCCCGGCAAGGTTTGCAGGGCCATCAATTCCGGCGACTTCGCCCATCCCCCTGGCAATCCGCACGGCAGACCATCGGGATGCGGTTCAATCTTCATCCAGCTACCGGAACTGGCGCTTACTTGTACTTCCGCTCCTTCCGGCAGCCTGAAGGCAACAGGCGCCGCCTCATCCGGTTCGGTTCGCAGGAGCATCATCGGAACACCGACCCTGTGACTCGAAATCCCCGGTTCGACGAGCGAGAGGTAATCTTTGAACATCCAGCCCAGGTACCCATCCAACTGGCGCACAAACACCCATTCGCCGCGGTCCTCTAGAATTTCCACCACAGCACCGTAGATATTCTGCGAGAGCATTTCTGCCAGCCAGGAAGGCCGGGCATACAACCCGGTGAGGTTGACCGCCACATTCATCCACTGCGGGTACGGTTTGCGCAGTTCCTGAAGCGTATCCATCACCTCGGCACCTGGCAGGGCAACTGAAAGATCGGCCAGTACTGCGCTTCGGGTCCTTGAATCCAATACCCTGCCTGAGACGATCCACCTGCCGGTTGATTCCTCAAGCACAATATCTGCCAGTTCTGTCCTGCTGTCAGAGAAGCGTTCATTAATTTTCTTGATCAAGCTGTCCGGTTCATTCGCCATGAGTTCCGCCTTTATTTTGCCTTCAATACTGCGCCAATGCCGGGACGATCGGGGAGGGTGACCACAGCATGCTCGTCATAACGGATTCCCTCAAATGGATCATTGGTAATCAGCATGGGGCTGTCGAGGTCGAGCCATTCTGCTTCACCGCCCAATGCTGCCATGGCGGTCGCTCCGATGGAAGTTTCGATCATGCAGCCCAACATTACGCGCAGACCCAGTTCGCGGGCGCGGCGCAGCATGACCAGCGCCGGGCTGAGACCGCCCACCTTCATTAATTTGAGATTGATGCCCGCCACCCCTGCATCTGCAAGCTCATCGACATTCTGCAATGACTGAAGAGACTCATCCGCAACGATGGGAATGGAGGTGGCTTTCTGCACCCTGCCCAAACCCACAATGTCGTGTTTTTCAAGCGGCTGCTCGATCATCTCCAGATCGAATTTTTCGAGATCCGCTACCATTCGAATGGCTTCGTCCAGCGTCCAACCTGCATTGGCGTCCACCCGCAGTCGGGCGTCCGGCCGCGTCTGGCGAATGGCGGCAATGCGCTCCACATCCAATGCATCCGACCCGAGTTTGACCTTGATCACCGGATAGGCGGCCACCTGCTGCGCCATTTCGGCCATGGCTTCAGGCGTGTCAATGGCAATGGTGAAGGAGGTGGGTTTGGGTTCTGGTTTGGGCAGCCCAAGTAAACGGTAAAGCGGTACCCTTTGCTGACGAGCAATGCGGTCCAGCAGCGCCAGGTCAAGGGCAGCCCTGGCGGGGGCGGGACCCTCTTCACCGACCCAGGCGCTCACATCCTCAATGGAATCGGGAAAAGCCTCCTGCTTTTGGGCAGCCTTGTTCCAACAGGCGGTCATGGATTCTTCGCTCACGCCATAATAAGGAGGGATGGTGCCTTCTCCCCATCCTTCATCACCGCTCAAGCGGATCCAATGCGCGGTGCGTTCCTCGCTGGTGCCGTAGGAAAGACGGAAGGGGTTGCGCAATTTGAGAACGATCTTTTGCCAGGTCAGCCGTGGAAATTCTGTCATGCACGCTCCTCGATGAATGATCAGTGATTGTCTCCGGCACGCAGCCGCAGGTAGGATTCATAGCGTTCAGTACTGACCCGGCCTTCTTCCACCGCGCGTACCACTGCGCAGCCCGGATCATCCTTGTGGGTGCAATCGTTGTACTGGCACTGCGAAACGAGATCCCGCAGTTCGGGGAAATAGCCGTCCAATTCCTCGGGCTGGGTATCCCATAATGCCAGCTTGCGCAAACCCGGCAGGTCTGCCACATAACCGCCTTCGAACGGGAATAGTTCCCGCACCACCGTGGTGTGTCTTCCTTTATCATGGTAGGCGCCGATCTCGCGCACTGCCAACCCCAACCCCGGCTGCAAACGGTTCAACAGGCTGGATTTTCCCACGCCTGAAGGTCCTGCCAGGGCGGAAACCTTGCCCGCAAGAATGGCATGCAATTCTTCCAACCCAGAACCTTGCAGGGCTGAGGTATAGATCACCGGGTAGCCCAACTTGGGGTAAATTCCAAAGATCTTTTGAGCTTCCTGCACCCCGCCGATGAGGTCCACCTTGTTTGCCACAATGAATGCCTTCAGGCGCTGCTTTTCAGCAATCACCAGAAAGCGGTCAAGCATGCGCAGGTGCGGTGAGGGATGGGCACAGGCAAAGACAGCCACAATTTGATCGGGGTTTGACAGCAGGATCTGGCGGAATTCCCCTTTCGGGGTGGGATCCATGCGCACCAGCTCGCTGGTACGCGGAAGGATCTCTTCGATTACTCCGCTGCCGTCCGGCAAAAGCAAATAACGCACCATATCGCCAATGCCGATGATATCGCCCAGGAAATCACGCCGCTTGAGTCTGCCGCGCAGAATACAGGTCACCCTGCGGTCTTCTGCCTCGATGGTGAAAAAACCGGACTGATAGCGTAGAACTCGACCTGTCTGCGTATCGCTGCTCATTGGGCTGGGGTGGCAGTAGGCTCCTCGGTAGGGGTTTTGGTCACGTAAAGCTGGGATTCCCAGGGGTACAGGCGGTAAACTTCGCCGGTGAAATACGCTTCGACCACGCGGCGGAAGATGGGAGCGGCATATACCGAGCCATCGCCTGAGTTTTCAGCAATGACCACAATGGCGATATCCGGCTTGTCCGCCCGACCCGCATCGGTAAACCCGGCAAACCAGGCATGGGGTTCCGCCAGCGAGGTGGTGGCGGTTCCGGTCTTGCCGTAGATGGGCGTGTTCACGCCGATGAAAGTACGGTATGCCGTGCCCTTCTGCTCGCGAACCACCATCTTCATTCCTTCCTTTAAAGCATCCAGCGTTTTCTGGCTTACAGGCAATTTGCCGCGCACTTCGGGGGTGAATGATTGAAGCACGTTCCCGTCAATGTCCGTGATCTTCTCGATCAGCTGGGGCTTGTAAAGAGTGCCGCCGTTGCCGATGGCTGCGATAAAGTCTGCCACCTGCAGGGGAGTGACCAGCATATCGCCCTGACCGATGCCCATTTGCACTGCGGCACCTTCGTCAGTGGGGTTGTTGATCTGACCGGCGTCCTCGTACACCCCGCTGATGCCGGTGGGTGAACCCAGTCCGAAGCCGCGCGCCATATCTGCAAGATAGGTGTCGCTCTTGTAGCGGTAAAGCTCCAGCCCGAGGTGATAGAACCAAGGATTGCAGGAGCGCATTAATCCGCCCAGCAGGGTGAGGTTGCCGGAGGGCGGAAGACCCTTGTCGAATGTCCAGTCATTGCCCACGAATCCGGGAAGTTCGGTGAACTGGCTGGTGCATTCGTAGGTGGATTCGGGGGTGAAATTGCCCGATTCCAACGCCGCAGACATGGTCACCAGCTTGAAAACGGATCCAAGCGGGTAACTGGATTGGGCAGCGCGGTTCAGCAGGGGTGAACCCTGCTCGCTGAAGCCGAACTGGCTGTTGTAATTGGTGGTCTGGAAGAGGTTGGGGTCGTAGCTCGGCGACGAAACCATGGCGAGTACACGGCCGGTGTCGCGCTCAAGCACTACGATCGCACCGGTGAACCCCATGATCGCTTTTTGGGAAAGCAATTGCAGATTCTTATCCAGGGTGGTGGTGATACTGTGCGCAGCAACAGGGTCGGTATGTGCCAGGCGTGTCGTCACGCTGCCGTCTGGTCCGGTAACATACAGGTCGGCTCCCGGTGTGCCGGCGAGGACGGATTCTTCGGTCTTTTCAAGCCCGGCTTTGCCCACCTTGGCATCCTTGGGATATCCAGCCTTGAGGTAATCACTCATTTCTTCAGGAGCAATGCTCAAGAGATAGCCAATGGTTTGCGGAGCGATACCGCCATTATAGTAATACCGGTCGGTGTATTCGTTGGTCACCAATCCGGCAATGTTGGCGACATACGGGGCGTGTTTATCGAAAGTTTCCTTCGAAACCTCGCCCACCGGAACGTACCAGTCGGCGGCGTTGTTGTACATATCGGTGATCGCCTGGCGGGTCTGACCGGTCATTTCTGAAAGCTGGACCACAAGATTCTCAAAATCAGCGTCGGAGACCTGACCGGGCATGAACCCGAGGGCCACGGCATCCGTTTCGGTGGCGATGGCGTTGCCGGTATTGTCATAGATATCGCCCCGGGCAGGCTGGGTGATCTGCATCATCAGGCGGCTGCCGCCCTTCATCTCGGGAAGGATCATGCCGTCATCCCAGGCGATTTTCCAGGCGCCGTCTACCATCTGGAGATTCATTTCCATTTGACGTTCCAGGTCGCCCACCAGGTTGGTGTGAAAATCGACTGCATAACTGATCTTGGCTGACTGCGGGTTGGTGAGGCTGGAAAGGATGCTCGAATCCAGGCTCTTAAGGGTCAGGTTTTCGGCAGTTTCCGTATAAAGTTTGACGAAATTATCCTGGGTGATCGCATCCCTGCTGGTGGGGGCAAGCATTTCGTACATGCCTGCATAGTCATACGCCTTCCACTTATCCAGAAAGTCCTGTGCGGTGCGGGTGCTGTCGGGGGTGCTGGTCACATTGATCACCGGTGTGGGCAGACCCTGCTGCGTGGATGCAGCAGGCGTCTTGGATCCGCCGGTGCAGGCTGTCAGAGCAAAGAGTAAGAGTAATGCCAATCGTCCGTATTTCATCATCACCTCCTGGCTTTTGACCAGGCTTCTCTCTATTTTTTTTATTCCAGAATGTCCCGGGTTACAGGGCAATCATACTTCAGGTTTTGCTGGCAGATCTGCGGAATTTCGCTTTGCGGTTCAAAACCCAGTTCTCGCATCCCGCGCAGCAGATGGCAGAGGGGCAGGCCGATCACGCAGGCAAAGCAGCCGTTCATGTTCACCACCGGGTGAAAACCGGCATGCTGGATGGCATAAGCGCCGGCTTTGTCGAGTGGATCGCCAGTGGCGATGTAATCATTGATCTCTCCACGGGTATACTCCCGCATCTCCACCGGGGTGGTGCACAATTCGGTGGCCGTCCTGCCGGATGCCGTATCGATGAGCGCGAGCGCAGTATGCACCTGGTGAACGTGTCCCCGCAACTGATCCAACATCCGCCCGGCTTCCTCTTCATTCAGGGGTTTTCCCAGGATCTGTCCTTGGTCGGCCACTGTGGTATCCGCTGCCAGTACCATTCTGCCCGGGTTATGGTTGGAAGCTGCCTGTGCCTTTTGCAGCGCCAGGCGTGAGACATACGCCTGCGGTGTCTCTTCAGGAAGAATTGATTCGTCGATGTCCGCCGGTTGGACGGTAAAGTCAAGCCCTGTCCAACCCAGCAGCTCTTTGCGACGGGGACTGTTGGATGCAAGAATGATCAATGGAGGAACGGTCATTGGTTTTTATTCTAACACAATCTCTTTGACGGTTTTTTAAGATTGGTTTGAGTGTTTAACCATATCAAAGTACACTACAAAGAGTAAAATGTCCATACAACTCAATCAAAGGATACACAATGGATGAATTGAAAAGAAGGATCAGCCAGGAAGGCAGGATCCTGGGTAACGGTATATTAAAGGTGGACAGTCTGATCAACCACCAGGTCGACCCACAGTTGATGGACGCTTGCGGCAGGGAATTCGCCAGGCTCTTTCACGACCTTCCTGCCACGCGCATCCTTACCGCTGAAATTTCAGGCATCGCACCGGCGTTGATGGCAGGACTGTACCTGCACATACCGGTGGTTTACGCCCGAAAATCCCGCCCTGTGACCATGCCGGATACGGTCTATTTGACCATTGCGCCGTCGCACACCAAGGGCAACATGGTGGAGTTGATCGTCTCGCCCGAGTATTTGAAACCCGCCGAAAAAGTACTGATCATCGATGACTTTCTGGCTTCCGGCGCCACCATCCTTGGGTTGGTAAGGCTCACCCAGGCAGCAGGCGCACAGGTCGTGGGCATCGGCACGCTGCTGGAAAAGACTTTCGAAGGCGGCCGCGATGTGCTCAGCTCACTCGGAGTGCGCATCGAGTCGCTGGTCAAGATTAGCAGTATGGACAACAATACCATTACTTTCGCTGATTAAGCCCCGGAGGTTTCCTCTTAATGGATACGATGCTGATCATCGATTTTGGGTCCCAGTATACACAATTGATCGCCCGGCGCGTACGCGAATTGCAGGTGTATTGCGAAATCCTGCCCTGGAATGCCGACCCGGAACAGTTATCAGCGCTTCGCCCGCGCGGCTGGATATTGTCCGGCGGACCAAATTCGGTTTTCGCAAAAGATGCCCCCCAGATCCAACCTGCCATAATCGAATCACGACTGCCCATTTTGGGCATTTGCTACGGCATGCAGGCGCTCACCCATGCCCTGGGCGGACAGGTGGCAGAGAGCGTTAAACGGGAATATGGTTCTGCCGAAATCGATGTGGATGTGGAAAACCCGCTGCTTCCCTCCTGCCCGCAGACAGTATGGATGTCGCACGGTGACCGCATTGAGCACATGCCAAGGGGATTTGTGGGACTGGCGCACAGCAGTTCCAGCCCGTACGCCGCCATGGGCGACCTCACGCGTAATTGGTACGGCGTGCAGTTCCATCCGGAAGTGCATCACACTCCCGGCGGGCGCGACATTCTGCGGCGCTTTGTGCATGAGATTTGCGGCTGCAAGCCGGAATGGACTCCCGCGAGCATCATCGAGACCAGCGCTGCGCAAATCAAGGCCCGGGTGGGAAACGAAAAGGTGATCGTCGCAGTCAGCGGCGGGGTGGATTCTTCGGTTGCGGCAGCCCTGATGCACCGAGCCATTGGCGATCAGCTTCACGCAGTGTTTGTGGATACGGGTCTGTTGCGCAAAAACGAGGCAAAAGGCGTGCATGAAGCCTTTACGTGCAATCTGGGTCATCCCCTGGTGACGCTGAACATCCAGGAAGAAGTCTTTTCCGCCCTCAAGGGTGTGACCGACCCGGAAGCCAAGCGCAAAATTATCGGCGAGAAATTCATCCGCACTTTCGAGGCTGAAGCTGCCCGGGCGGGTAATCCGCGTTTCTTAGTTCAGGGCACGATCTACCCGGACGTTGTCGAATCTTCAACTTCTACGGGTACTTCGCACAAGATCAAGTCGCATCACAATGTGGGCGGTCTGCCCACTCAGATGCAATTCCAGCTTATTGAACCCCTCAGGCTGCTCTTCAAAGACGAGGTTCGCCTGGTGGGTGAAGCCCTGGGCTTGCCTCACTCGATGGTCTGGCGGCAGCCCTTCCCGGGCCCCGGGCTGGCAGTGCGCTGCCTGGGTGAAGTCACTCTAGAACGCGTTGAGATCCTCCGCGAAGCAGATGATATCTTCACCTCTGAATTGACTGCCGCCGGCATGCTGAATGTTTCAGAAACCGCCGGTGCACTGCCCATAGCCCAGGCATTCGCCGTTCTGCTGCCTGTACAATCGGTGGGAGTAATGGGCGACCAGCGCACCTATCAGGAGACCATTGCCCTGCGCGCCGTCACCAGCGAAGATTTCATGACCGCGGATTGGGCGGAAATTCCTCATGCCCTGCTGGGCAAGGTGGCCAATCGCATCGTCAACGAGGTGCACGGCGTCAACCGCGTGGTGTACGACATCACAAGCAAACCGCCCGCCACCATTGAGTGGGAGTAATCCCGCGCGGACAAGGCTTGTTTGGAAAAAACCCGATATCGCTTACAATAACGATATGAAACCCGGCTGTAAACCATCGGTCCGCGGGAGGGTGAATTTTCCCGCGATCCTTTCGCTGGTGCTCTGTCTGCTGCTTCTGCTCCCCTCCGCCGCGCGAGGGCAGAACGAGAACACCGTCACGCTCTCCACGCCCGATCTCAACCAGTTCCCGTTGATCACTGCCTACTTTTGGCCGGTGAACGCCGAGGGTGACTTCATCCAGGATCTCCAGCCTTCGGACGTGAAGATCCTTGAGAACAGCCGCCAGGTGGCGGTTGGCAACCTGGAGCTGATCGAACCCGGCATCCACTTTGTGGTGGCAGTGAATGAGGGACCCACCCTGGCGAACCGCTACGCGGGTGTGGTGCGTTTCGATACCATCAAGAAAGCCCTCACAGATTGGATCGGAACCCAATCGTCCACCACCAGCAGTGATTTCAGCCTCGTCAACAACTCCGGTTCGGTTCAATCCAACCTGGCGAACCCTACCGATTGGCAAAAAGCCCTGCAGGATTATCAGCCAGATCTACGGGCAGCCTCGCCGGGAATGGCAAGCCTGAACGCCGGTATTGATACCGCTGCGGCATCCGGCGATTCTTCCACCCGCACCAAAGCCCTGCTTTACATTACCCCGCTGCCCGAAGATGCGCAGTTGACCGGCATCCAGGATGCCGCCAAAAGAGCAGCTACCTTTGGAGTCCGCCTATTCATCTGGTTGATCGGACCGCAGAACTATTCCGCCACCCAGGCTGCCATGGTGCTGCAAAAAGCTGCCGCCGATACGGGAGGGAACTTTTTCCTGTTTTCGGGCGCCGAAACCCTGCCTGAGATCGCCTCCTACTTGAATCCGCTGAGATACGTCTACCAGTTCAGTTACGCCACCACCATCAAGTCTTCGGGGAATTTCGATTTGGCGCTCGAAGTCAACTCGGGTGGCGTCAGCCTCACTTCAAATAAAGTTGCCTTTGACCTCAAGGTGCAGCCGCCCAACCCCATCTTCCTCTCGCCCCCGGTCTCCATTCACCGCACTTGGGTCAAGGAAGACGATGGCAAGCAACTGGTGCTTTCTCCCATCAATACAGAGGTCAAGATCCTGCTCGAATTCCCCGATGGTCATACGCGCAGCCTGGCATACAGCCGGCTCTTCGTCGACGGGAAGTTGGAATCAGAGAACACTACCCCGCCTTTTGATACCTTCGGTTGGAACCTTGGCGGTTATGCCAGCAGCGGCACCCACCTGCTTCAGGTGACCATCGAAGACCAGGTGGGTTTGTCGGGTCAGACGATTGAGATCCCGGTGAACGTCCAGGTGGATGCATTGCCGCGCACCCGGCTGCAAAAAGTGCTCGATTGGTTCACCCCGCTGCGGGCAGTCCTGATCGGGCTCGCGGCTGCGGTTCTGGTGATTGTGGTGGTGATTTTGGTGCGCAAGAGCCGCCTGGCTGCATTGCTGCGGAAGAAAATGCGACGCCGGAATGATCCGGTCACCCAGGTGGTGGAAGTCATCCAGGAAACACCTGCTCCAGAACCAGTCAAAATCGAGCCGGATAACTGGCCCAGGGGGCAGGGCGGCAGCCCCGCCGCAGCAAGACTGCGCCTGTGCGATGCCGATACCCTCCAACCTCTTCCAGGAGAGGGTTTTGCCCTGACCAAAGATGAGACTGTTCTTGGGAGCAATCCCAAAAAGGTTGATATTCTCCTGAGCCATGAATCGATCAGCGAGGTTCATGCCTTCATCCGGCAGGAGGAGGATAGGTTCCGATTGGTGGATGCAGGTTCGGCTTCAGGAACATGGGTCAATTACGCACCTGTGCCCGTGCTGCCCGCTTCCCGGACCATCGGAGCGGGAACTGCTGGGGTGCAGCCTGCCAACGAACCGGGCGGCATTCTTCTTGAACACGGCGACTTGATCCACGTGGGCAGAGTTCCCCTGATCTTCGAAAACTACAAATTCACTCCGCGCAGGATTGAAGTCCTGCCCTTTGGAGATCTTGAATGATCCGCGACCGGGTATCAGCTTATCCCTTTGCCGCACTGACCGACACAGGTCTGGTGCGCGAGACCAACGAAGACCGTTATGCCATATCCGCTTTTCATTCAGAATTCGACCGTCGGGCTCCGGGCATTCTGGCAGTTTTGAGCGACGGAGTGGGGGGAGAATCGGGCGGCGAAGTGGCAGCCAGTCTGGCGGTTGACAGTATCCTGCGCCACGTTCGCGAAGGTTTGTCCGAAGATCCCATCGAAGTACTGCCGGAAGCCATCCGTGAAGCCAACGAGAATATCCTGCAAAAGGTGAACGAGCAACCCGCGCTCGAAGGAATGGCGGCTACAGTCGCCTGCGCCTGGATCAGCGGTCAAACACTGCATATTGCCACCCTGGGAGACAGCCGCATCTACCTGCTGCGCAATCCCGACCAGATTGTCCAGTTGAGCACCGACCATACCTGGGTGCAGGAAGCCATCGATTCAGGAGCCATCCTTCCTGAAGAAAAGGAAAATCACCCCCGGGCGCACGTCATCCGCCGGTTCCTGGGGTCTGAAACTCCACCGGAAGCTGATATGCATATTCATCTGCCCGATTCGAGCGAGCCGGATGAAGTAACCCTGCTGCCCGGGGATATCGTTTTTCTATGCACCGACGGCTGCAGCGACCTGGTGAATGCCAGGGAAATTCGGCAGCATTTTGCAGGTCAGAAGCTTGAAAAAAGCCTGGAAGAGATCAAGAAGCTGGCATTTGACCGCGGCGGGCGCGACAACATCACCATGATCGCCATCCAGGTACCGGCGAAGCTAAACGCAAAACACAAACCGGGACGCTGGATCGGCTGGGGTCTGGCAATCCTGGCAGTGATCCTTGCCGTTGCTGTGGGGTTCTACCTGGGTTGGCGCAACCAATCCTCGATAGTCAACGCAACATCGACTGCAGCGTTTACCCCGCAGCAATTTTCAGGCACACAAACACCTGTGTCGTTTACCCCCACGGCTCTTTCAGGCGTACAACCTGAGCTGACCGCCCAACCCATCAAGCATTGAGACAGCTGAATCATTCTCTCAAGTTTGAGAGAGCACTCCCGCAGCCCGCGCCCTGGCGAGCAGGTTCTCCGCCTGTTTGACCAGTGGGGCATCCACAGCCAGATCACCAAACGCAAAGGCGCCTTTTCCCTGCGTTTGATATTTCCGCGCGGCAGCGACTACTTCCCGCGCCCAGGTGATCTCTTCCGTGGTCGGCGTGTAAGCCTGCTGCACCGGTGCAATTTGTGCCGGGTGAATGATCTGTTTGCCGCTGAAGCCCATGTCAGCACCCTGCTTCGACTCCGCTTCCAGTTTCACCAGGTCTTTGAAGTTGATCTGCACCATGTCGATGGCTTGCAAGCCGAAGGCGGCAGCCGCCACCACCACAGCGCTGCGGGCATACAGCACTTCGGTTCCTGCAGCGGTCCGGGTGGCACCGATGCTGGCGCAAAAATCCTCAGCGCCAAAGATCAGCGCTTCGAGGAGCGGTGAAGCCTGGCAAATCTCCTGTAGGTTGAGCAGACCCAGCGCATTCTCGATTTGCACCAGCAGCGAGATTTGGCGTTTTGCCCCACCTATTTGGGCTTCCGATTCCTGAACGATTGTTTCCAGGCGCCGAACCTGTGCCGCGTCTTCCACTTTTGGCAGGATGATGCCGTCCGGACGTCCGGCAAGCACTGCCTGAAGGTCGGCTTCGGTCCTGCCTGTGGCAAAGGCGTTTACCCGCACCAGGCGCTCAGCACCCTCGAAATCCAGGTTCATCAACGCCTTTTGGATCAACCCCCGCGCGTCGTCCTTCCGGTTTTCCGCCACGCCATCCTCAAGATCAAGCGCGACGCTATCGACGGCGGAAGAAGCGCCTTTCTCCATTTTGTGGGGATCGCTCCCCGGAACGTAAAGGATGGCTCTGCGTGATCTCATTTTTCCCTCCAGCCTGTGAGATAATCTTATTATACGAAAACGGGGAGGATCCCCGCCATGAAATTGGAGTGAAATGAAAAGTCAAAACCAACCCACTCGCACCCTGCCCGAAGGATACCGCAAGGTTTGGGAACTGGATATGCGGCAGACCGGCAAGCTGATCATCGCCAATGTCGCTGGATTTCCGATCCTGATCCTCTCGGGAGCCGCCACGTTTGCCGTTGCCAGTTGGCTGCGCCCGGCAATGGAAATCAAGATCATGGGCGCGTTTTCAGCGGTCTGGCAATTGATGGTTCTCATCGTTTCGGTGGTATTGATGCTGGTGATTCACGAAGGCTTTCACGGCCTCAGCTTTTGGATTTTTACCGGCAGTAAACCCAGGTTTGCCCTGAAGACCTTTTACGCCTATGCTGCCGCCCCCGAGTGGTACCTGCCCAAATGGCAGTATTTCATCACTGCCCTGGCGCCGTTTGTGATGATCACCCTGCTGGGAATACTGTGTATCGCCGTCGGACCGCAATGGTCCGTCCTTCCTTTAATGGCGGTGATCATCTTCAACGCCACGGGCGCGGTGGGGGATTTATGGGTGGCTGGGGCGCTGCTGCTGCGATCATCACAAGTGTTGGCACAGGACAACGGCGATGCCATTGCCTTCTTCGAGCCAGGGTGAGGTGCTTTCCTTGATGGAGGGGGTCAATCATGATAAAATGGTCAGACCCTGCTGTAAGAAATGGAGGGATGGCCGAGTGGTTTAAGGCGCCTGTCTTGAAAACAGGTTTGGTGAAAGCCAACGTGGGTTCGAATCCCTCTCCCTCCGCCATCTTCAAACAGGACAATTGAATATCTGGGGAGGTGCCGGAGTGGCTGAACGGGATCGCCTGCTAAGTGATTGTAGGGGATTAAAACCTCTACCGAGGGTTCGAATCCCTCCCTCCCCGCCACGAAATCTCAACCGCTGCAAGGCGGTTTTTTGATTTCTGGAAGGCGGTTTTTACACCGAGGGTTCGAAAGGTTTACTTGTGGGGCGCAAGCTGTGCGCCCCTACGACGACCGCTCCAACCAAAATAAACAGCAAGAACCAACGAGGGGCCAAGAGGAGTTGGTCGGGGATCCACCCCTGCAAATTACCCTATTAATTTTAGGCTTCATCAATTGTCGTATGATAGGAGCATGTACTACGCTATCAAAACCGAAATCACTGATCCGAATGCAGCAACATTCACCTTCACCGACCAGAAGACGATGTACGGCGGCAAGCACATTGCTGTGGGTGATACACTCTTCATCTTCGCAAGCGAGAACGAGGGCGGGCGGGGTCTGATCGCACGGGGGATCGTCACCTTTGCTCAGGCAACACCGCGAAAGTCGGGAGTCAACCGGCAGACGCCACGGGTGAGCATCACCGTCCAGAGAAATGCTGTAGCCAGGCAGCACCTGGGACGGTATGATCTGAAACCTTTTTCAAACTGGAATGACAGTCAACCCCAATCAGAGCTCAACTTCAAGTTCTACCGACAGGCAACAAATAAAATCGTGGGTATCTCGGATCAAACGAAAGCTTTCCTCATGGGATTCTTTTAGCCTGACTCCGTAACTCATCCCTTTTTCACGCAGGGCCTGACCCAGGAGAGAAAAGGTCAATTGCCAAGTGAGCGCTGGAATCCAGCGCTCACTTGTTTCACTTCACGGTCACATTGACCTCGAAAGTCTTTTCCGGAGCCACATCCGGCTCGAAAGTCCGGTGGTAAATCAGCTTGAGAGTCGTTGCACCCGCTCCAGCAGCTTTGAATTTCAAGGTCACCATTCCAGACGCTCCCAGCGCCTCGGAGTCAGCTTTGAACTCTGCTTCTCCTGCCGAAGCGAGTATGGCAGTATCCAGATCAACCGCCTCCCAGGTAAAGCCCGTGGTCGGGTTACCCGGCAATGTCACTACCAGGGTATCGCCCACTGCCGCTTTGACATCCTGGCCGTTCATGGATTCATCAATCTTCACTTCATGGTTGCTGCAACCCATCAACGCCAGACTTGCTGCGATGAACAACATCATCATCAAAAGAAGCTTTCTCATTTTGCCCTCCCGTCCAAAAGAAACCATAAATCAAAGACGTTTTTGATCAAAGGTTGGTTCCTGTCGCAGAGTCGAACCCGGCGTGAGAATTTTGAGTTTGGGTGAACCTACAATCCCCAGAACACTTTGAGTCCAACCAGCAGGACAGCAAAACAGATCAGTGTCAGGATCCAGCCGATGCGGAAGAAATCTTTGAACTGGTAATTGGCAGGCGCAATCATCAATACATTCACGGGGTGTGCCATGGGCGTGAGGAAGGTGGCGGAGCAGCCAATGGCAGTGGCCACAGCCACCGCCTGAGGACTCACCCCCATACTGATGGCTGCCGCAATGGTGATGGGCGCGGTGATGAGCGCTGTCACCTGGCCGCCCATGAATTGAGTCAGCAAACCCGTTAGCAGGTAGGCTCCGGCTGCCAGCCCCAACCCGCCCATGGGTCTGACCACGCTGATGACTGCCTGCCCCAGGGCATTCGCCAACCCGGTGTTGACCATCGCCAGACTGACGGCATACATCCCGGCGATAAGAAAAACAGCCTGCCATTCAATCGCCTGGTAGGCCTCTTCCATCATCACCACCTGAGAAAGGATCAGCACCAGCGCCGCTGCCAGCATGCACAGGTATACCGGCGCTCCGGCAATCGATGCCCCCACCGCAGCCGCCAAAACAGCCACAGAAATGACCGTTGAACGAACGTTCAAAGGTTGATCCGCCGGATTGGGCTCCAGGGTGATGAAATCGGGAGAGCGCTTGAGCGCCAGAATATGTTCACGATCGCCCACCACGAGCAGGCTGTCGCCCGGTGAAAGGACAAAATCAGCCACATCGGTGCGGTAACTTCGGTCAAGGCGTTTGAGCGCAATCACGCTCAGCTTGTAACGGTTGCGGAAATCCAGTGCCTTCAAGGTCTGACCCACTGCCCTGGACCGCGGCGCCAGCAGCACCTCGCCAAAGGTGATGCCCCCGGTGCTCAGGTGAAACTGCGCTGGCGCTGGTGAGATCTCCAGCCTGCCAGACCGTAACAGGTCGATCTTTTCCTGCCTGCCCACCAACACCAGTTCATCCACTGAAGATATCTTGTGGTCTCCCAAAGGCAGTTCAAGATCACCCCTGCGGGTACGGACTGCTGCCACCACGACACCCACGCGTGAACCGATGCAGGCTTCAGCCAGGGTCTGTCCGACGAGTGGAGAATTCATCCCTGGTTTTGCCAGCCACAACCGTTCGCCCAATTGATAGAGGTCTTCCAGCTCGCTGCCGGTGAATCTGGCGGCTGCCTGCTCATCAGTCGGTTCGCGGGAGGGAAGCAGCCTGGATCCCCAGAAATAAAGGAAGAGGATACCTGCCAACAGAATCAGCCCGCCGGTGGGAGTGAAATCCAGAAAATTCAACGCCTTTTGAGGAGGATTGGCGATGGTCAGCAATCCGCTGGAGATGATGTTTGCCGTGGTGAAGTAGGTTGCCGATCCGCCCAGCAGGCTGCCGTAGGCTACCGGGATCAACAACTTGCTCGGGCGGGTGCCTGTCCTGCGGGCAACCTCCATGGCGCTTGGAAGAACCAGAGCGCCGGCAGCCAGATTGTTCATAAATAGTGAAAAAATGGCGGTGATCAGGGCAAAAAGGGCGATGAGCAGCCTCTCGTTGCTGCCCGCCACATGGATCACCTTTTGCGCGATCCAGCGGGTCACACCGCTCGATTCCAATGAGCGGGTGAGGACAAACAAGGCCAGCAGGGTGATAACCACCGGCTGGCTGAACCCCGAGATGGCGTCGATGGCAGCCTCCGGCTTGCCGGCTGGTCCAAGCACGCCCACACCTGCGAGCTGCAAAATCCCAAGCACCGCTGCCATTAACAACGCAGCCACATCCATGCGCAGACGGTTGGCGATCACAAACACCAGGGGAATGATCAGTACAAGGACGAGCAAAATTCTTGATAACAGGACGGGGTCCGTAAGATTCACTCCAAAATTTGATATGGTCATTCTATTTTAACGTGAAGGCAGGATTTTGATACCCGTTATAATGAAAATGCTTTCTAAAAATGAGGTGGTTATGACGCAGGACAATTCAATGTATGATTTACTGGCGGAAGACTACGACCGTTTCACCAACTGGACGAACCGCCTCAATTTTGAACTGCCTTTCCTTGAAAGTCAGATCAGAAACGCGGCTCCTCGAGCAATACCAAGTGTACTGGATGCTGCCTGCGGCACGGGAATGCACGCCATCGCCCTTGCCCGGGCTGGATTCACCTGCGCCGGCGCAGACCTGAGCAGTAAAATGATCGACCAGGCTAGAATCAATGCCCGTGAAGCCGGTTTGGAGGTGGATTTCAGAACGGCCGGGTTCGGTCAACTGGCGCAGACCTTTGCGGATCGAACCTTTGATGCGCTGCTCTGCCTTGGCAATTCCCTCCCGCACCTGATCACCCCTGCTGCTCTCGAAGGTGCCCTGGGAGATTTTTTCCAGGTGATGCAGCCGGGCGGTCTGCTGCTGCTTCAATCCCGCAACTTTGATGCGGTGCTCAGCGCTCACAACCGCTGGATGCCGCCTGAAGCTTACAGCGACGGGGAGCATGAATGGCTCTTTCAGCGTTTTTATGATTTTGAACCGAACGGCTTGATCCGCTTCAACATGATCACATTGAAGCGCAAACTCGGCGGCGAATGGCAGTCCCAGGTCACCTCATCGATGCTCTACCCGCAGACAGAAGCGCTTGTGCGAAGCGCCCTGGTCAAAGCCGGATTCATCAACATTGCCAGCCTGGGCAGCATGACAGGTGAATCGTTCAATCCCCAGACCAGCCCCAACCTGGTGGTGACCGCCAATACACCTGGATAGAATTTTAGGTAGAAAAAATCCCGGACCTGTGAGCCAGGATCCGGGATGGATATGTCCGGCAACCAGGATTACGCGAGTTCCTCAGACTGCACCGAGAACCAGTATCCCGAACCCCATTCACTGCGAATGTAGATCGGGTTTTCCGGGTCATCTTCCAGTTTTTCCCTCAAGTAATGAATGTAAAGCGAGAGATTGGTCACCCCGTCCATGTAGCAATGCCCCCACACTTCCTTGAGAATCGTCTTGTGGCTGACCACCTCCCCCGCATGACGCACGAGGCAAACCAGGAGCTTGAATTCAAGCGGGGTCAGGTGAACCAGGGAACCGTTGCGCATCACCCGCTTGCGGGGTAAATCAACAAAGAGGGATTTATCGCGGTAGATGTTGATTTGAGGCAGGTGGGCAGCACTTCTCAGCCGTGCTTCAATACGCAGCGCCATTTCATGCAGACGTACGGGTTTGGTGAGGTAGTCATCCGCTCCGCTCTTGAACCCTGCCACGATATCAGGCTCGGTGGATTTGACAGAAAGGAAAATCACCGGCGCGGAAGTAAATTCGCGCATCCGCTGACAGACGCTGTAGCCGTCCATGTCCGGCAAACAAACATCCAGCAGCACGATATCCGGGTGAATTTGGGCGGCCAGGCTGACTGCTTCTGATCCATCCAAAGAGGTATAGATCTCATATCCCTGCTGAACCAGAAACATCTTCAACATCTGAATTTGAGCCGGGTCGTCATCGACGATCAAGACTCGGGCGCCTGTCATCATGGTTTCCAATTGAAAATTCGCTCCAGAAGCGGTTGGGGAACTTAAAAGCTCCCTCATCAAGCGGTTGAATTTCAACCTCCTGGAAGGAGAGCTGCCAAATCATTTGAATTTCTTAACAACTGTATGGATAGTTTAGCATGTGCCTGGTTAGAGTTCAATTTACGGCGGTTTGACAAATTCATAACCCCTTTGGGTTGTTTTTGATGCAGCTCTTGTGTATATTTGTTCCATGGCTGAGGAGCACGCATGGAAATCGTAAGGGTTTCCACCGCCCGCGAACTGCGGGATTTTGTAAACTTTCCTTATACCCTGTACGGCTCAGACCCGTTGTGGGTGCCGCCGCTGAGATCGGATCAGTATTCGCAATTCAACCCCTCACGCAACCCGATGCTCGAACACTGTAAATATGCCCTCTTCCTGGCACTCAAGGATGGAAAGATCGCCGGTCGGATCTCCGCCTTTGTGGATGACCTGGCACTCAAACACTGGCAGCAGCCCATTGGTCTGTTCGGCTCCTACGAATGCATTGACGATGATGAGGTTGCGCATGCACTGCTGTACTTCGCCCGGGACTGGCTGCGCAGCCAGGGCATGACTTCCATGCGCGGTCCGTGGAGTTTTGCATCCCAGGAATGGGGCTTCATCGTAGAGGGGTTTGCCCCTCCTGCGGTCATCCTGGCGCCCTACAACCCTGCCTATTACAACGATCAGATAACGGCATTTGGGATGACCAAAGCACACGACCTGCTGGTTTATGAAATCGATGTCCGGAAGGGATACACCTTTCCGGAACGCTATTTGAAACTGCCAGAGATCGTGCAGAAGCGTTCAGGTATCAGGATTCGTCCCATCGACATGAAGAACCTGGAAGCGGATGTGATGACCATCACCCGCCTGGCAAATGAATCCATCTCCGACAACTGGGGCTTCTACCCGGTGACCGAAAACGAAGCCAGGGCCATGGCTCACGACCTGCGGCAGGTGGTCAACCCCGCTGCCTGCCTGATTGCCGAGACCGCCGAAGGCCGTCCGGTGGGATTTGCCATGTCGCTGCCCGATGTCAACCAAATCCTCAAGGGTCTGAACGGCAGGCTTTTCCCCCTGGGTTTTATCAAATTGCTCACTCAACTTCCGCGCCTAAAAACCTACCGCATGTGGGCGCTGGGGGTTATTCCCGAATACCAGGGCTGTGCAATAGATACACTGCTCTACCGGGCGACCTACGATGCCCTCTTCTCGCAGGATCTGCGCATGGAGATTAACTACGTGCTGGAAGACAATGACCGCATGAACAACGCCATCCGCAAGATCGGAGCCCAACCCTTGCGGCGGCTGCGGGTTTATGAGATGTCCATTTCCACCCTGCCTACGCCCCATACTTGACGCGGCCTTCTCCAAACTATATACTGAATTTGACCGCAGAGTGCACCGCTGCAGCGATAACTGGCAAATAAAAGCTTTATGATCACAGAGCTGTCCGAAGTATACGGGCGGCTCTTTTGTATCGCTCAAAGGAGGCAATGATGATCCAACTGGAAATCAACCCCGAGGAAAAGGAAATTCTTGTCCAGATGCTGGAAGGCTGCCTTTCCGATCTGCATGATGAGATCTCGCATACCGATAACTACGACTATCGCGAGATGCTCAAACACCGCCGTCAGGTGCTGCAAAAACTGGAAGATGCGTTACAAGGTTCCAAGGAGAAATCACCGGCGTCCTGACGCACAGGTTAACTGTGAAGCGGTCCTCTTCATTCAGAGGCAACGGATGAAGGGTGATTCATTCTTATAAAAAGAGTTCAGGTTGACCCTGAACTCTTTTGTTGTTTATCCGCGGCTGCGTGTCAATCTTGGATCGAGCGCGTCCCGCAAGCCGTCTCCCAGCAGGTTGAAGCCAAGCACAGTGAGCATGATGGCGATGCCCGGGAAGATGACCAGGTGCGGCGCGCTGAAGATGCTGTTCTTCTCCTCACCCAGCATCAAGCCCCACTCAGGTCGCGGAGGTTCGGCGCCCAACCCCAGGAAGGAAAGCGCGGCTGCATCCAAAATGGCGGTGGCAATGCCCAATGTGCCCTGGACGATCAACGGCGTAATGGCGTTGGGCAGGATGCGCCTGAAAAGGATGTGCATGGGAGATCCACCCAGTGCGCGCGATGCCTGTACATAGTCCAGCTCTTTGACCGAGAGCACGGTGGATCGTACCAACCGCGCAAAGCGCGGTATCGATACGATGCCGATGGCGAGCAGCGCGTTGATCAGTCCCGTTCCCAGCACGGAAACGATGGCGATCGCCAGCAGCAGGCTGGGGAATGCCATGAGCACATCCATCAGCCGCATAATGATGTTGTCGACCATCCCGCCAGCATAGGCAGCGATGGCGCCCAGGAATGTGCCGATGAGAATGGCAAAAGACATTGTCGCCAGACCCACCTGCAGAGAAAGCCTGGACCCGTAAATCACCCGCGAGAACAGGTCGCGGCTGTTACCGTCAATGCCGAAGATGTGTTGCTCCTGGTCCGCCGGGCATCCCAACAGGTGAATGCAGGGTGGAGACCTGCGGACTTCGTTTTTCAAGAGCGCGGTCGGGTCGTAGGGAGCGATCAACGGCGCAAAAATGGCAATCAGCACCAGGAAACCCAGAATGACGATCCCGGCTCTGCCGGAGCTGTGCCCCAACAGGTGGCGGATGACCTCGCGGCCGGGCGATTTGCGCTGGCTGGTTGCTTCTTTGGTCAGATCAGTGATTGTGGCATCCATGTCAGCACCGCCTTATTCCAACCTGATGCGCGGATCGAGGTACGCATAGGAAAGATCCACGATCAGATTGACCAATACAAAAATAATCGCAATCACCATGGTGAAACCCTGCACCACGGGATAATCTCGCGCGAGAATGGCGCCAACCAGGCTGGTACCGATACCCGGCAGGCTGAAAACTGTTTCAGTAAGCACCGCCCCTGAAAGGAGGCTGCCCGTCTCAATACCGATGATCGTCACAATGGGGATCATGGCATTGCGCATGGCATGTTTCGAGATCACCTTGCGTTCCACAAGCCCTTTTGCCCGTGCTGTTCGGATGTAATCCTGTCCCAGCACTTCGAGCAGGCTGGAGCGGGTCATGCGGGCGATGATCGACATGGGAATGGTGCCGACGGCGACTGCCGGCAGGATAAGGTGCTTCAGGGCATCGCCGAAGATCTTCCAGTTACCGGTGATGATGGCGTTGATCAGCGTAAAGTTCGAAAACAGATCAATAATGAATTTTTTAAGCCCGGTGACGTTGGTCATGCCCCAAAAATCTGCCAGGTTTGTTAGTGCCATCCCGGCAGAGAATCTTCCAGAGGGAGGCAGCACAAAGGGGGTATCTTTCAATACCAGGGCGAACAGATAAGCAAGCAGAAGTCCAAGCCAGAACACCGGCATGGACACCCCGATATTGGCAATGATCATGGTCAACGTGTCGAGAAACGTATTGCGTTTGAGCGCCGAAACGACGCCAAGCAGTACCCCCACCGTTGTGGAAAAGATCATCGCCAGGAAGGTCAATTCCATGGTCATCGGCAGCCGTTCTGAAATCAGGTCGACCACCGGACGGGTGAAACGAATGGACACGCCAAAATCGCCCTTCGCCATGTTGACAAGATAACGGCCAAATTGAACAAACACATTGTCGTTCAGGCCAAAGCGTTCCATGAAGGCTTCGCATTTGGCGGGCGTGGCTCTTTCTCCCAGCATGGTCACGCAGGGGTTGCCGGGAATGAGCCGCACGATCATAAAGGTGATCAGTACCACACCGATCATCACAGGGATCAACAACAAAAGCCTTCGACCTACAAATTGTGGCATGGTGGTTCATCCGTACTTCAAATTGAGATGGGATGGGGCTGGTTTACAGCCCCATCCATTCAGCGTTTCCAGCAATTACTCTTACTTCTTGGCGTTCAAGAAAGCGCCGAAGAAGGTGGTGAAGTACTCAAACGTGGTGGTGCGGCCAACATGGTTCGGGCTCGAGGCATCCCAGAGGGCTGCGTAAGTGGCAACCACATCTTTTGCCTCAAAGGTGGCGCCGTTGTGGAAGGTCACACCCTTGCGTAGATGGAAGGTGTACTCGGTGGCATCTGCATTGGCTTCGAAGCTTTCCGCCAGGGCAGGTTCAACT
This sequence comes from Anaerolineaceae bacterium, assembly GCA_039683035.1. Lineage (GTDB taxonomy): Bacteria > Chloroflexota > Anaerolineae > Anaerolineales > Anaerolineaceae > UBA6107. The sequence goes on along the minus strand of JBDKSE010000020.1, from coordinate 56,918 downwards.
TCGGTTCCACCAACCTTGAATGATAGTAACGCTTCGTAAATCTGTTCGCAGGCACGCAGTGTCTCGCCGTCGGTCTCGTCAGAGCACCATAGCGAAGCGGGTTCACCATTCTGCATCCAGACAAATTGATCGGAGCCATTATCCATCACGCTAAAGCGTTCATTTCCGAGCGGGCTGGCGTGGGCACCTTTGACATTCGCCTGGTAGGCAACAGCCGAACCACCGTGAGCCACAGGGATCATCACGACTTTGTCTTTGAGCAATTGATTGACTTTGTCGTAGTGAGCCTGGCGGGCGGCGACATCAGAAAGTTTCGCTGCGGCGTTGATTTCGTCTGCTATATCCTGGTATACAGGACCAAACTGCTTGTTGGACGTGTTGGCGAAGTGATAATCGTAGAAGTTGGTGGAATCAGGATAGTCTGCATTCCAACCCAACAGGTAGAAGCCCTTCTGTCCGGCAGCGGTGGCATCAATGAACGCGGCTGATTCCATTTCCTCAAGTGTCACGTCGATACCCACTTCCTTCAACTGTGCCTGGATTTCCTGGGCGACCTTGTCAGGGGTGGGCAGGTAAGCGCGGACCACGTTGCGGAAGGTGAGGGTGATCTTCAGCGGGTTGGCTTCGGTGTAGCCGGCTTTGGCCAATAGTTCCTTGGCTTTAGCCTGATCGAAATCGTACCACTTGATATCTTTGCTGAAGCCAGGATTGAAGGTATCAGGAACGAAATTCTGCGCCACGGTGGAGCCGGTGGGGAAGTACTGATCCACGATGCGCTGGCGGTCGATGGCATAAGAGATCGCCTGGCGCACGTCAAGATTATCGAAGGGAGCCATTGCGTTGTTGAAACCGATGTAGAAGATGTTCAGGGCAGTGCGGTCATACAGCGCCAGTTTCGAATCGGCCTTGATGGTGGGAATGTCTTCGGGAACCGGGTTGTCTATGCCATTGGCAGTGCCAGCCTGAAGCTCAAGCAAACGGGCAGCGCTCTGTTCCGACCAGCGGAAGATCAGATTGGGGATCTTGGCTTTCTCGCCCCAGTAGCCGTCAAAGGCTTTGTAAACCACGCTGTCGCCGCGGTTCCATTTGACAAGGCTGTACGGACCGGTGCCATTGGCAGCATCGCTCAACTTCACAGAATCACCGTTGTTGGCATCCATGGTTCCGCTATCTGCGATGGAGAACACCGAGAATGCCACCTTTGAGGGGAAGGCAGGATCTGGTGCGCACAGGGTGAACTTCACTGTGAAGTCATCCACCGTTTCAATAGCTTTGAGTTTGGCGGGGTTGTCTGCCGTGCCGTAGTTGCAGTCTGGGGCTACAAGCGACGTGGGCGACACATATGCACCAGGTGCAGCGGTAGTAGGCGCAGCGGTGGTGGGCGCAGCGGTCGGGGTTGCCTTACCGCAAGCGGCCAGCAGCATGGCTGCCACCACGACCAAACTGATCACAAAAAATGCTTTACTTTGTTTCATATTCTCCTCCATATGGTATTCCTTGAGAGTTACGGGTGCGTAACTCATTTACACGACGGTTGCTGAAAATTCAGTGCATCACCTCCTTTTTCAAGATCACTCCTTCTCTCCGGATATTTGTAATGTTGGTTTGTACGCGTTAAGCCAGCCAGCAGGCTGCCCAGTGGTCTTTTACTTTTTCCTCGAACGGCGGTTCTTCCACCGCACATTTGGCAATGGCAATGGGACAGCGGGGGTGAAAACGGCAGCCGCTGGGCGGATGGAGCGGACTGGGAACATCTCCCTTCAGAATGGTGCGGTTGCGCTTGAGTGTGGGATCGGGGATGGGGATGGCGGACATCAGTGCCTTGGTGTAGGGGTGCAGGGGATTGGCAAACATCTCATCCCTGTCTGCCAGCTCCACCATCTTTCCCAGGTACATCACACCCACACGGTTGGAGATATGCTCCACGACGCCCAGGTTGTGTGCAATGAAGAGATAGGTCAGCCCCAATTCCTGCTGCAAATCCTTGAGAATGTTGAGCACCTGCGACTGGATGGACACATCCAGTGCGGAGACCGGTTCATCGCAGACGATGAAACGCGGGCGCAGCGCCAGGGCGCGGGCGATGCCAATGCGCTGACGCTGTCCGCCTGAAAACTCGTGAGGGTAGCGCCGGGCGTGATACTCCTCCAGTCCAACTTTCTTCATGGTGTCGATGGCGATGGAATAGCGCTCATCCTTGTTGCCCACACCGTGAATTTGCAGCCCCTCCATGATCGAATCACCGATCGGTACGCGCGGATCAAGGGAGGAATAAGGGTCCTGGAAAATGATCTGCATATCGCGGCGTACTTTTTTCAATCCGTCGCCCTTCAAGGGTAGAATGTCGACCCCGTCGAATTCCACCGATCCCGCCGTTGGATCGATCAGGCGAAGCACGGTGCGTCCGACGGTGGTTTTTCCGCAGCCCGATTCACCCACCAGGCCAAATGTTTCGCCTTTCCGGATGCTGAAGCTGACGTCGTCCACTGCCTGCACCTGCCCGGAAACACGGTGCAAAACGCCGCTGTACACCGGAAAGTATTTCTTTAAATTCTTGACCACCATCAATTCGGAACCGTTATTGGGGTGGTTGTTGGTTAATTCGTTCATAGTTCCTCTTCAAAAGCTGCGGGTGGATTATCATGCTGGCGTTGGACTCCCTTACAGCTTGATGGGTGCCTGGTGTTCTCCGTAACTGCTGTACAGCCAGCAGCGCACGGTGTGCCCGGGTTGGATCGACTCCAACTGGGGACGCACTTCATTGCAGATCTTCAGCCCATACTGCTCACGTGCTTTGCAGCGCGGTGCAAAGCGGCAGCCTGGCGGCAGGTTGATCAGATTGGGTACCAACCCGGGGATCACTTCGAGACGGTCAACCACCTTGCCCAGCACCGGGATGGAAGCAATCAACCCCTGAGTGTAGGGGTGCAACGGCAGGGCAAATATGGGAGCCGCTGCCGCGTATTCGACGATTTCTCCGGCGTACATCACCGCCACCTGGTCTGCCATCTCTGCGATCACACCCAGATCGTGGGTGATCAGGATCACCGCTGTACCCAACTGCTCGCGCAGCCCGCGGATGAGATCGAGAATCTGCGCCTGGATGGTCACATCCAGCGCCGTGGTGGGTTCATCGGCGATGAGCAGTTCGGGGGAAAGCGCCAGGGCCATGGCAATCATCACGCGCTGCGCCTGACCGCCCGACATCTCGTGTGGGTAAGCCTCTGCCTTGCGGACCGGGTCTGGGATGCCTACCAACCCGAGCAATTCCACCGCGCGTGCCCAGGACTCCTTCTTGTCCATGCCCTGGTGAATTTGCAGCACTTCAGCCACCTGGTCGCCCACCCTGAACACCGGGTTGAGGCTGGATTGGGGCTGTTGGAAGATCATCGAGATGCGGTCGCCGCGCATGCGCGCCATTTCATCTTCGGTCAACTGCAGTAAATCGACGCCGTCGAAACGGATCTCTCCGCCCACCACCCTGCCCGGAACACCCACCAGCCGCATAATGCTGAGCGAAGTGACGCTCTTTCCGCAGCCCGATTCGCCAACCAGTCCGAGAACCTCCCCTTGCCTGACTGAGAAGTCCACACCATCCACAGCTTTAACCACACCATCTTCAGTAAAAAAGTAGGTCTGTAAATTATGAACAGAAATAATAGTGTTCCCATTTGAGTGGGAAGAAAATTCACCCATGACACTCTCCAATGATTTGAGCCTATTACAGACCCGTTTCGATCAATTTTTGCTTGTTGGCGGATTTGAAATCAGTAAATGTAGAGAATTTGCATAATCATTATAGCGATAAATAAGCTATTACAATCACCAGGTTGTATTACAAACCGTGATTTTTTCGCCTATGAAGTTTTCCCTTCTGAATATTACATTTCTGATCATCCACCGATAAAGAAGAGTACCTGGTTATATGACCAAACTGACGGGCTGCTTTGTGTTCTTCTTCGGTACGACTTCCGCGCCATAGATATAATTAGTAGAGTATAGCGACTAAAAAACAAATTTCAATAGGCAATATTCGAAAGTAGACTATTAAGTGCATTTCTTCGGAATTTTGTTGCACGGATTACTAATATCTGCATGGAGACTCAGACGGCATGGCTGATATTTATCCATCCTCAGATTTTGATGAATGGGCTCCGACCTATGACGAAAGCGTGCGTTCAGAAAAAGGTTTTCCTTTTGAAGAATACGAAACCGTCCTGAAAATGATTCTTCGTCTGGCTTCGCCTGAACCCGGCGCCCGTGTGCTCGACATGGGCATCGGCACGGGAAATCTGGCCAGGTTGTACGCCGACCAGGGATGCAGCATTTGGGGACTGGATTTTTCCGCAAAAATGCTGGAGATCGCCCATTCAAAGATATCGGGGTTGGTTTGCGGAAAAGCAGACCTGCGCCGCGAATGGCCTCCGGAATTTGACCTCCATTTTGACCGCATCGTTTCGGCGTACACCTTTCACCACTTCACCCTGGATGAAAAGAGAACCCTGGTGCAGCGGATCTTGAATGAATCACTGGCTGAAAACGGAATTCTGGTGATCGGCGACATCGCCTTTCAGGATGCCGCTGCGCAAGAAGCCAGCCGGGCTAGGCTTGGATCCGACTGGGAGCAGGAAGAGTACTGGCTTGCCGATGAGACAATTTCAGCATTTCATGCTGCGGGAATTAACTGCCGTTTTACCCCGGTTTCTTATTGCACCGGGGTCTTTCAATTTGGCACAATGGTCGCGGATGGCTAGAACGCAGGAATGCTGCCTCTACCAGAGCTGGTGAACCTTCGCCCGCAGATACTTGTCATAGATTCCCTTCACTTGCTCCATGGTCTCTGGTGAAAGCGGCGGCAGGCTGGCTGCTGCGATGTTATCTTCCGCCTGCGATGGGCGTTTGGCACCTGGGATGGTGCAGCTTACCCCGTCGAACATTAGTATCCAGCGCAGCGCCATCTGTGCCATGCTGGCATTGGCTGGCACAAGGGGGCGCAGTTCTTCCACCGCTGCCAAACCGGTCTCAAAATCCACACCTGAGAAGGTTTCACCGCGGTCAAATGCCTCGCCGTGGCGATTGTAGGCGCGGTGATCATCACGGGAGAATTTCGTGTCCCGGGTCATCTTTCCAGTGAGCAATCCAGAGGCGAGCGGAACACGCACAATCACGCCCACGCCCTTCTGCTTCGCTTCGGCGAGAAAATGATCTGCGGGCTTCTGCCTGAACATGTTAAAGATGATCTGAACAGTCCGCATGTTGGGGAATTGCATCGCTTTTTCGGCTTCAGAGACCTTCTCCACGCTCACCCCGTAATGCCGCAGCTTGCCTTGCTTGACCAGGTCATCCAATAATCCGAACACTTCGGCGTTGTAAACCTCCACTGGCAGGCAGTGCAATTGCATCAGATCGATGGTATCAGTGTCCAGTTCGCGAAGGCTGTCTTCCACAAACCGGGTAAGGTTGCGGCGGTTGTAACTGCTCACATCGGGGTAGGTTTTTCTTCCCATCTTGGTGGCAATGACGAAAGGCTCGTGCCGCTGCTTGCGCAGCATGCCCAGCAGCGGTTCACTGCCGTAAACATCAGCGGTATCGAAAAAGTTGACCCCCAGGTCAAGCGCGCGGTTGAGCGTCGCCAGCGATTCGCGGTCATCCACCATTCCCCATGAACTGCCCATCGCCCAGGTGCCCATGCTGATGGCTGACACCTCCCATCCGGTATTCCCCAGCTTCCGGTATTCCATTGCTGCATCATCCTTTCTCCGGCGGTCCAAAAATGGAGCCGGAATTGCTCCGCGAAAAAGAAAACGCGGTACCCGTATTCAGAGTACCACGTTTTTTACGAATCGCACTAATTTTGTCCGAATATCTTCAGTGACCCCGCTTGTCAGAGGGAGGATGATCAGTTGGCTGAAATGTAATACCCCATATTTTGGAAGCCCTTTTCCTGCACAGGGAACACGTCCACCAGCTCGTAATCCTGGGTGCCCAATCCCAGGGTTTCACCGAAGCGCACCACACCGTAAGGATCTTTGAAGGTGCCGTGCAATTGGGCGAAGGGATGAGCATCCACGTCGCGCACTTCCATACAGGTGGGCACGTTGGCGCGGATGAGTGAATCCCGGGCGATGACATCCAAAACAGCCTTGTCCATGGCAACGATGTCGTCAGAGCCGAAGACCCCGGCATCCGGCAGGATGGGCATGCTGGTAAAGCCGAAACAATCGCACACCGGCGTCATCTGGGTGGCGAGGGCCATGTGGGTCACCTTGCTTTTTTCGAACGTACCCAGGGTAATGGCGGTGCTGATGGCACAGGCTTCCTGGAATGCCTGGAAGTTCACCGCGTCGATTTTCAAAGCACCTTCCGGCGCCACCTGCTGGCAGCGCATGCAGTTGTTGCATGGATCAAAGTGAATGTGGATCTCCTCGGGGTCGTTTTTATCGAACACCAGGGCGCCAAATGGGCAGGAATCGACGATCTTTTTGCGCAGTTCGGCATCCGGGCAGCGGTCTTTGAACCAGTAACGGTCAAAGTGATTGACGTCGTGCATCTGACCGCGCGTTTCGCCCACCATGCAGCCCAGGGCAATGTTCTTGAAGGCACCACCGAAACCGGTGGCCGGGTGACCCTTGATGTGAGCAAAATTGACCATGAAGGAAGCGTCTTCAATCATCCCCGCCACCTTCCAGGACTTCAGGTTCTTGTATTCCCAATCATGCGTATAGTAGTAATGGTCTCGGGGACCCGCTGCCGGGTACACCGGGCAACCCAGCACCTCAGCCGTATACCCGCGCTGTTCGCAGCCGGCAACATCCCAGCTTACATCCGCGATGAAGGGTTTGCCGCCTCCATCCTTGATTGCCTGCACCACCTTGCGGACAAAAACTGGATGGATCACCGAGTAACCAATATCATTTCCGACATGCAGTTTGATGCACACGTTTTCCTTGTTCACCCGGTCGCGCAGGTGCAGTGCATCAATTATCAAGTCAAGCTTGGCTGGCAATGTTTCCTTGCCGTCAAGCAGTGCCTGGCGCGGCGATCCCCAATAGACTTTGGATGTCATTCTTCACCTTCTCAAATGGATTTGCTTCCGCCATTATATCAAATGCGATTTCTTCGTCAACGCAGCATGTTTGTGCTGTGGCTCAGAGCACGCGGTTGTAAAATCAAGGTGATCAGAGTTCCTGGAGGAAATCCCTTGCTCGAAACCCCCCGTTTGCATCTCATTCCCTTGACTGCATTCGAGCTTGCCGTTGGGTTGGAATCGATTGATTCCCTCTCGCGCCTGCTCAATATCCCCCTCGACCCGGAACTTTATGCCGGCAGGGCCCGCAATGCCGTGGAGATGAAAGTGAACCGCATGCAAGGCAAGGCGGAGCAGGAGCTTGCCTGGTACACCTACTGGCTGATCCATCTGCGCGAGGAAAATCGCGGCATCGGGCTGGTCGGATTCAAGGGGATTCCCAATGAAAAGGGCGAAGTGGAAATCGGTTACGGCATTGCGCCGTCCTACCAGGGCAGGGGGTACATGACCGAGGCGGTCAAAGCCCTGACCGCCTGGGCATTCTCGCACCCGGAATGCAAGGCGATCACCGCACCGCTTGTCAAGCCTGAAAATTTCGGCTCCCAACACGTACTTGAAAAATCTGGATTCCGAAGGGTATATTCCGGACCCGACGGCGTCTCCTACCGCCTGGATCGCAAAAATCACGATCAGGGTAGCGCCAAGCGTTAAGAATTCTTAAATTTTCTCCACTTGACATTTGTATTCGACGGATTAAAATTTAGGTGCTAAAGATACTCACATTGAATATTGTTTGGAAAGGTCTTCGAATGCAGTTGGAAGAAACAGGCAAATCAAAAGACGTCCCCCCTCTTAGTACGGGACAGAATTTTGATTTAGCCTCCTGGATTTTGAAAAGGAATTGTACGGGGGTACCTGGCTGATCCGGTTTCGCTGATCGCACAGCGATGAAATCTTACCGGCAGGTACCTGTGTACTTGCCGGTTTTTTTTATTTCATTGCCTGCCGGATCGAGCCGGAGTGCGAGGAGGAATTATGCCGTTCATCAGTCATTTGATCAATCGTCCCGTTGTCGATTCTGAGGGTGAAGCGCTGGGCAGGGTGGATGAGATCTACGCCGTGCAAAGCGAAGGCATGACCCACCCCAAAGTCACCGCTCTGGCAGTACGCAACAAGGGCATCCTTAATTATTATCCGATCTCCGAAGTCACCGTCCTTTTTTCGCCCGTCATACCCCTGGCGCACCCGGCTGGCAAACTCGAAAAATACACCCTGACCAATGAAGAATTACCCCTGATCCAGGATATTCTCGACAAGCAGATCCTCGATACCAACGGCATCCGGGTGGTGCGCGTTAATGATCTTGAGATCACCCGGGTCAACGGCGATTATTACGTCTCCAACGTCGATATCGGCAGCGCCGGCATCATGCGCCGGATGGGAGTTGCCAAGCCGCTCGAAGGATTGATCAACCAGATCGCCAAAAGAAATCCGCAAAACTTTATCTCCTGGGATTATGTCGAGCCGCTGCGGCATGACGAGTTCATGCATCTCACCGTCCCGGTCGACAAGATCAAGGATCTGCACCCCGCGGATATCGCCGAGTTGATCAGCGACATGAGCCATTCCGAATCGGGTCAACTGCTTGAATCGCTGGATATCGAACACCTGGCAGATGCCCTGGAAGAAGTGGAACCCGATTTCCAGGCAACCCTGGTGCAGAACATGACGGATGAAAAGGTGGCGGATGTTCTGGATGAGATGTCGCCAGATGAAGCGGCTGACCTGCTGGCGGAAATGCCCAAGGAACGCAGCGAAGACCTGCTTGAGTTGATGCAGGATGAAGAACGCGATGATGTCAAACTGCTGCTTTCCTATCCGGATGATTCGGCTGGCGGTTTGATGACCACAGACCTGGTGACCGTTGCCCCTGACCTGACCGCCAACCAGGCGATCGACGCCATTCGCGGATTCAAAGAGGAAGTGGATTCGGTGATCTATGTGTACGTGGTGGATAATGAAAATCATCTCCTGGGCACCTTCTCGCTCAGCGATCTGATCTTCGCCACGCCGCGCACCAGAGTGAACGATTTCATGCGCACCAAGGTGGTCACCGCAAATGTACTTGAAAAACAGGATGAACTCGCCCAGGTGGTATCCAAGTACAACCTGCAGGCGCTGCCGGTGGTGGATGATGAAAACCGACTGATGGGCATGGTCACCGCAGACGACGCTTTGGACAAGATCATCCCCACAGCCTGGAAGAAACGGCTTCCGCGCTTCTACTAAATTATTCCGGAGGACATTATCGTGAAAATCACCCAATCCCCCGGAATCAGACGTATTCTGGCAACACCAGCCATTCACAATTTGCTGATGTTCTTTTCTGTTTTTGGACCTGCCACCATCACCGCCATGGCAGACAATGATGCCGGCGGTGTGGCGACCTACTCGGTGGCAGGCGCCACGCTGGGGTACCCCATCCTCTTCCTGCTGGGCATTGTTACCCTCCTGCTGGCTGTGACCCAGGAGATGGGCATGCGCCTGACGCTGGTCACACGCCGCGGATTGGCTGATTTGATCCGCGAGAAGTTTGGCGTGAGAGTGTCGCTGGTCATTTTCGCCGCACTGGTAATTGCCAACCTGGGCACCATCACCGTGGAAATGGCAGCCGTCAAGACCACGAGTCACATGCTCAATTTGCCTGCCATCCCCTTTCTGATGGCGATCGTGGCAATCTCGCTTTTGGTGGTGACCAGGGGAAACTACAAGCTCACCCAGGGTATCATGCTCTTCACCAGTCTCTTCTACCTGGCATATATCATCTCAGCGGTGAAGGCTAAACCGGATTGGGGGCTTGCGCTTTCAAATATCGTTTACCCACACGGGGTTGAATTCACTCCCGAGTATCTCAAGAGTTACCTGCTCATCGGCATGGGTGTGCTGGGTACCACCATCACACCCTGGGGTCAGTTCTTCATCAGCAGCTTTGCCTACGATAAGAACATCGAGCCAGGAAAGATGTTTTTCTCGCAGTTGGAAACATACGTCGGTGCCTTCCTGACCGACTTCTTCTCGTTTTTTATGATCGTTGCCACCGCAGCCACCCTGTTTGTGAACAAGATACAACTCACATCGGGTGAAGATGCGGCGCTGGCCATCCAGCCTTTTGCAGGCAAGCTGGCAGGGGGGTTGTTTGCTTTTGGCATTCTAAACGCCGGGTTCATGGGCATGATCGTGGTTTCGCTTTCCACAGCATATGCCTTCTCCGAGTTCTTTGGGTTGTCGGGCAGCCTGGACTCGAATTTCAAGCAGAGCAAATCCTTCTATTGGATCTATATGCTGCAAATACTCGTTGCTGCCGGAATTGCCCTTTTGCCCGGTATTTCGCTTTTCAAACTAGCTATCATTACGCAGACCATCAACGCGGTTGCCCTTCCGCTGGTCTTCTATTACCTGATCAAACTGACCAGCAGCGAGAAGTTGATGGGGCAGTACGTCAATTCCCCCTTCAAACGTTGGTTTGCCATCATCGGGTCGATATTGATCTTCATTGCTTCTGCAGCCACATTGATCGCCACCTTTCTGAAGGTCTAGGTTCTTAGGGAACGCTTAATGAAGACTTCATTTATTTTAATGTTGGTCGGGTAAACTTTGGATAGTAAAAACAAACACAAAGTCTTCCTCCTTATTAGGCGAGTGTTGATGAAAGTCAAATCAAAATGAGCAGCCGGGTGCAGCTGCTCGTTTTGATTTAATAATCACTCCTCACTTCGTTGACACCTGCCCCATCCTGTATTATCCTTAACGCGCGCCCGGATGGGACCGGCGCGGCAGAGCCCTGCGAAACCCGTCAGGTCCGAGAGGAAGCAGCGGTAAGGAGGATCCTCTGGGCGCCGCCGGCAATCCTATCCGGTCGCACTTTTTCTTAAGGATCGTGCATGCAAACCCCTCCTGTGTGCAATTATGAAGGCTCCGATTATCAAACCTCGTTCTGGGATGAGGGCGGCCGCGCTTATGAAGACGCCGCTGAAGCCCTGGCATTGAAAAAACTACTGCCCGAATCCGGCAGACACCTTCTTGAACTGGGCGCCGGCGCCGGTCGCAACACCCCGCGCTACCCCGGTTACAACCAGATCACCCTGTTGGATTATTCACACACCCAGTTGGAGCAGGCGCGCGAACGGCTTGGCGAGTCCATCCGCTACCGCTTTGTCGCTGCCGACATTTACCGCCTACCCTTCGTCAGCGGCGTCTTTGACGGCGCCACCATGATCCGCACCCTGCATCACATGGCGGATGCCCCGGCGGCGCTGGGTCAGGTGAAACAGGTGCTGCAGCCGGGAGGCACGTTCATCCTCGAATTTGCCAACAAACGCAACCTCAAAGCCATGCTGCGCTACTTCATCCGAAAACAGAACTGGTCGCCTTATTCCGCTGAACCGGTGGAATTTGCCGCCTTGAACTTCGATTTTCATCCCCGGGCGGTCTTCAACTGGCTGTCTTCTTTGGGATTTTCGGTAGAAAAAATTCTGACGGTCAGTCACTTCCGCATGGGGCTGCTTAAGCGCGCCTTTTCACCCGCATTCCTGGTGAAGCTCGAAAACCTGATCCAGTGGACCGGGCAATTCTGGCAATTCTCGCCCAGCGTATTTGTGCGGGCAAAAGCTGCAGGTGTCGCCTCCCGTCAGCAGCCGGCAGGATTTTTCGCCTGCCCCGCCTGCCAGACCCCCCTGCACGACACCCCGCCGCTGATCACTTGCCCGAATTGCGGGCGCACATACCCCGTTGCCAACGGGATCTACGATTTCCGCATCGATCCCAAAGGTGACTGATGGCTGACCCGTTATTGGATGGTCTGAATCCACAGCAGCTCAGGGCAGTCACGGTAGGCGACGGTCCTGTCCTGGTGTTGGCCGGACCCGGCTCGGGAAAGACACGCGTACTCACCCGACGCCTGGCATATTTGATCGACCGTATGCAGGTATCCGCGTTTGACATTATTGCCGTGACCTTCACCAACAAAGCCGCCCGCGAGATGGAAAACCGGGTCGCCAATCTCGTGCGTACCAGCACCACCGGGCTGTGGCTGGGCACTTTTCACGCCATGTGTGCACGGCTGCTGCGCCGCGAAGCAAAAGCGCTGCCCTTCAACGAGAATTTTGTGATCTTCGATTCAGACGATCAGGAAGCCCTGGTCAAACGCGCGATCCGCGAGTTGAACATCGACGAAAAGACCCACCGCCCGGCAGGAGTGCACGCTGCCATTTCCAATGCCAAGAATGAATTGCTCGGTCCAAACGAGATGCCGGTGGTTACCTACCGCGACGAGGTGGTCAAGCGTGTGTACGCCCGCTACCAGGAATTGCTGCAGGTGAACAACGCGGTGGATTTTGACGACCTGCTCTTTTATGCCACCCAATTGCTGCGCGACCATCCGATGCTTAAAGAAAACTATGCCCGCCGTTTCCGCTACGTGCTGGTGGACGAATTCCAGGATACCAACCTGGCGCAGTACGAGCTGCTCAAACAGCTCAGTTCCTACCACAAGAATATTTTCGTGGTCGGCGACGAGGACCAGTCCATCTACCGCTGGCGCGGCGCAGACTATCGCAACGTGCTGCGTTTCGAGAAGGATTTCCCCGACTGTGAGAAGATCCTGCTGGAACAGAATTACCGCTCTACGCAGGTGGTGCTGGATGCCGCTCGCAATGTGATCGACATTAACCGCAATCGCACCCCCAAAGACTTACGAACCGACCGGGGTGCCGGCACAAAGATCCTCGAGTTCGTGGCAACGGATGACGCAGCCGAAGCGGATTATGTGGTCAAAACCATCCAGGATGCGCTCCGGAGGAAAACCGCCAAAGCCTCGGATTTTGCGGTCATGTACCGCACGAATGCCCAGTCGCGTGTGATCGAGGAAGCCTTCATGCGAGTGGGGCTGCCCTACCAGTTGGTGGGAGCACAGCGGTTTTACGGCCGGCGCGAAGTCAAGGATATGATCGCCTTCCTAAGGCTGGTTCAAAACCCCGACGACGAGGTCAGCCTGCTGCGCGTGATTGGCGTGCCCCCGCGCGGTATCGGCGACAAGTCCATTGGTGCCATCCAGGCGGCAGCCTTCAAGGAAGGCATCAGCGCAGGCAGGGTGGTGCTGGATCTGGGTCAAAAGATGGATGCCTCCACCTACTGGCCGTTGATCGGACGCTCCGCTGCCATTGTTTCCGATTTCGGCAGCCTGTTGAACGACTGGATTGCCATCCGCGACCAGACCTCGTTGGGATCGCTCTTCGACCGCATCGTGCAAGACACCGGTTTTGAGAAGTACATCAATGACGGTACCGATGAAGGCGCCGACCGCTGGGACAACGTGCTGGAGCTGCGCAGGCTGGCGTTTGACTACCAGGAGAAGGGCTTGACCGCCTTCCTCGAAAGCCTGGCGCTGGTTTCCGACCAGGACACGATGCGTGAAACTGAGGAAGAAGCCGCGGCACGTGCTGAACACGGGGCGGTCACGCTGCTGACGCTGCACGCAGCCAAAGGTCTGGAATTCAGGCAAGTGTTCATCATCGGTCTGGACGAAGGCTTGCTGCCCCACAGCCGCTCGCGTGACGACCCCGAGGAGATGGCGGAGGAACGCCGCCTCTTTTACGTGGGCATCACGCGCACCAAAGATCAGCTTTACCTGCTGCGGGCGGAACGCCGCTCGAACTTCGGCATGATGGATTACCCTGAGCCTTCGCGCTTCCTGGAGAATATCAACCCTGCCCTCATCCGGCGGGAAGGCAGCCGCTCCTCTTCGCGGCGTGAGACCCGCGATTGGGAAACCCGCTGGTCACCCCCGCGCACATCGCCATCTTCCTGGTCAACTTCGACCCCTGCTTCATCGCAGCGCACAAATTGGCATGATGCAGCACCGAAGGACACTCGCTTCAAAGCGGGCATGCGCGTTCGCAATGACAACTGGGGTGAGGGCATTGTGCTGGAAAGCAAGATCGACTCGGACGGCGAGGAAATCGTAACCGTGCACTTTGACAGCGTGGGCTTGAAGCGCCTGATTGCCTCCCTGGCAAAGCTGGAGACCATAAATTAATCCATTTTGATTTTTCGATTTACCATTTTCTGACCGAGGCTGGCGAAGACATTTTTGGACGCCAGCCTCTGACTGATTTACTCCATCAAGATTCTAATAATCGAAGATTACAATCTGAACTACAGGGGGGGGTGGAGGTTTTATGGCATCTTCGAGTCAACAGAATATCCCTCATGTGGTCATTGTCGGTGCAGGTTTTGGAGGATTGCGCGCAGCCCGCGAGCTTGGCAAAGCGTCTTTGCATGTAACTGTGGTCGACAGGAACAACTATCACCTGTTTCAACCGCTGCTCTACCAGGTAGCCACTGCCGGGCTCTCGCCCACCGATATCGCCCATCCGGTGCGCGACATCCTCCGGAGCCAGAAGAATCTCGATTTCCGCATGGCGGAGGTGCGCAGTATCGACCTGGCGGGTAAACGCCTGTTCACTTCAGACGGCGACATCGGTTACGACTATCTCGTCCTGGCGGTGGGCGGTGAGTCGAATTCATTTGGCATGGATTCCATCGCTCAGAACGCCTTCGGAATGAAAGATATCGACGACGCAACAGCCATACGCAACCATCTGCTCAAGATGTTTGAACTGGCGAATGAGGAGCCGGACGTTGAAAAGCGCAAGGCGATGCTCACCTTCGTCATCGCCGGCGGGGGACCGACCGGCGTCGAGCTCTCAGGCGCGATCTCGGAACTGACCCGGCTGGTGCTCGACCGGGACTACCCGCGCCTGAAGCGGGAAGAGGTGCAGATTTTGCTGGTGGAGATGTTCGATCGTTTGCTGCCCGCCTTCCCTGAGGAGTTGAGCCAGCATACTTTGAAAGTGCTGCACAGAAAAGGAATCGAAGTCCGCTTTCACACCCAGGTGACCGGTTACGACGGTGCGCAGATCACTTTCAAGGACGGTGAAAGCATCCCTACGCAAACCGTGATCTGGGCAGCGGGGGTTAAAGCCTCCAGCGTTTTGTCCACTCTGGGTTTGCCGCAGGGCAGCCTGGGCAGGGTGGCTGTCGAGTCCACCTTGCAGCTCAAAGAAGCGCCCAACGTATTCCTCATTGGTGATTGCGCCCTTCTCTACGATAGCGACGGCAAACCTCTGCCCATGGTGTCACCTGTGGCCATTCAGCAAGGAGTGGTCGCAGCCGCAAACATCCAGGCCCTATTGAACGGTCTTGCACCCGTTCCGTTTCAATACAAGGATCCCGGGATCCTTGCCACAATCGGCCGCAACCAGGCTGTGGCAAGGTTGTGGGGGATGAGCTTTAGAGGTTTTCTCGCCTGGCTGCTCTGGCTCTTCGTGCATCTGATCAGGCTGATCGGATTTCGCGACAAGTTGCTCGTGTTTATCAATTGGATGTGGGATTACATCTTCTACGACCGCTCGGTGCGCATGATCGGCCCATGCTTGTAGAAAGTGGGTATGAAGCTTTTGATCGTCTCGCTGGCAAGGTTGGAAGTGATGAGAGACAAGTGATCAGTGATTAGAAATTAGGGACTAGGGATCAGGAAGTACGCAGGGTGCGTTCGATTTTGACCGCACAATACTTATCCGAAAATTGCTATCCGCGTTGATAATTTCAAGTCCTTTGAACTTGGAACTCGAAACACCCTACATGGGGTGTAATTTCTGCAAAGCAGAAATTACACCCCTTAAAAGCAAAAACCCCCTTCCCAGGTTGGGAAGGGGGCAGGGGGATGGGTGACCTTCAAGAGGGAATTGAACAAAAACAAAGATTCCTGTCCTTGATCACTGTGATCGTAAAGAAAAAGGGATTAGGCTCGTTCCCTAATCCCTGATTACGAACTACTAATCCCTATCTACTATTCGAGGATCTTCTTCACGATCGGCGCCAGTTCGGGCATTTCCACTTCGCCGACCTTGCCGGCATCGCCCAACTGCGCCACGCGCGGATCAAGCGGCAGGCGCACAAACTGATCAGCGCCCACAGATTCAGCCAGCTCTTCCACATGGCTGGGACCAAAAATGTAATGCGGCTTGCCCGTATCGGGGCAGGGGAAGAAACTCATATTCTCGACTACTGCCAGCACCGGAATATTCAACTGCTTGAGCATCGAATCCGCCTTGCGCACCACCATGGCTGCCAGTTCCTGCGGTGTCGAGACCAGCACAACACCGTTCACCGGGATGGACTGCATCACGGTCAGGGCAGCATCCGAGGTGCCGGGTGGTAGATCGACCAGCAGCACATCCAGATCGCCCCACAGCACATCCGTCCAGAACTGCTTGATCGTACCCGCGATCATCGGACCGCGCCAGATGACCGCCGCGTTTTCATTGGGCACCAACAGGTTGGTGGACATGGCTTTGATGCCCTCGGAGGTGATTGCAGGCAGGATCCCCTGTTCGGAACCGCGCACCCCGCCCGCAGGAAGCCCGAAGAGCTTGGGAATGCTGGGTCCGGTGATATCGGCATCCAGAACGCCCACCTTGCGGCAATCCTTCGCCAGGGTGGAGGCAAGCACGGCAGTGATGGATGATTTTCCCACACCGCCCTTGCCGCTCATCACTGCGATCACCTTCTTCACCTTGTTGAACTGGTTGAGTTCGGGCAGGCTGGGGCGTGTTTGGCCGAAGAGCTTTTGCCGCTCTTCATCGGACATGGCGCTGAAGTTGATCTTCACTTCGGTCACGTTCGGTAGTGCCATCAGCACCTTGCGGGCATCCTGCTCCATCTGGTTTTTCAGCGGGCAGCCGGGGATGGTGAGCGCGAGGGTGAATTCCACCCTGCCGGTTTTGTCGATCTTCAAATCGCGCACCATGTTCAATTCAACAATGTTGCGTCCAAGCTCAGGATCGTTAACCCTGGTAAGAACTTCCATGATCTCAGCAGTTGTCGGCATTCCTATCTCCTTTTTACACGAGGACTAATTTTACCCCAATCAGACCTGATTTGTAGCAGGTGATACCGCGACCATGTATAATCTAATTCGAGAGGCGAGGTGCATATGGTTGACTCTTTATTGGTTGGATTGTTTCTGGCTTCCCTGGTATTGATCATCATCCTCAGGTTCCTGGTGGAACGCATTTCACACCATCATTACCAGCAAAAATCTGATTTTTATGCTCATCATCCGCCGTCAACGAGTGATATTGTTTTTGTTGGCGACAGCATTACGGACGGAGCCAACTGGCACGAACTTTTCCCGGGTCTGCAGGTGAAAGGAAGGGGTATCAACAACGACAATACCCTGGGTGTGTTGAACCGCATCGATGCCACCCTGGTGGGACATCCGAAGGCGGTATTCCTGCTCATCGGTACCAACGATCTGCCCCTCTTTGAGTACCGCACCAACAGCAATATCCTGGCGACTTATGAGGAGATCCTCAAGAAGTGCCATGCTGATTCGCCTGAGACCAAAATCTTTGTTCAATCCATCCTTCCGCGGAAAAAGGGATTCGCCAAACGCATCCGGGGACTGAATGCTGCATTGAAAGCATTGGCGGAGAGCTACGGATACACCTTCATCGACCTGTTCGATCACTTTGCCACCCCTGAAGGGCAGCTGCGGGATGCGTTCACCAATGACCACCTGCACCTGATGTCAGCCGGATACGATGCCTGGGTGAAAGTGATCACACCTTACATCGAGAGTCTTACCCGCTAGAATTCAACCAACCTTGCATTTTCCTGACAAAATACCCCAAACGTATCTTTCTGGGAACATTTGGGTTATCCTTTATGCCGCGTCTCTGGCATATGCCTTGCAACACTCATGGAATATGCCGGGTCACAGTAGAAAAATAGGTCGGATGACCTGTATAACGGCTGAGATCATCGGGTAAACTTGGGTCTGCTTGGTCAATACCAAACCACCAGAAAAGGTCGATTCCCTCACCATGGGTCTGATTACAGAAAAAGCTTTATACGGAATTTCGAAACCCGTTATTGGTACATACACCAGCGCAATGCTCAAAATGGATGTTCAATCTTACTCCCCACTTCCCAGGGGGGCGAAAATTATCGCTGCAAACCACCCCAGCACCACCGATCCATTTTTTGTCGCCTGGGTGATGCGCCAGCAATCGTTCATTCTTATCAAAGACACGCTCTTCAAGGTTCCCGTTTTGGGAAATTACCTGCGAAGTTCCGGCCACATTGAAGTCAAGGCTGGCAGCGGACAGGAAGCGGTGGATGCCGCCGTGGAGCACCTCAAACGAGGACATAACATCATCATCTTCCCGGAAGGCGAGATCAGCCCGCTATCCGGTGGTTTTCACCCGGCACGCTCCGGCGTGGGGCGCATCGCCCTGGCAAGCGGCGCACCGGTCATCCCGGTAGGCGTCTATCTCGACCGCAGCCTGATCCACAGCATTCACGCCAACGTACAGGGCAAGGATGAGGTTGGACACTGGTACCTGCGGGGTCCATATAATGTGACCATCGGCTCTCCCGAGACCTATGCTGGCGACTGCAATGATTGGGAGCGGGTCCGCGAGGTGTCTGCCCGCGTGATGCGACGGATCATGGACCTGGCTTACGAAGGTCAGGACCGGCATTACGACCGCCTGGGCATTCCCAGCGGTATTTTCGAGTCCATTTAGTCTGAACCTTTCTATGCAAACGCTTCCCAATGGGAAGCGTTTTTATTTTCCAATATAATCAATTCATGTCAGTTTGGCGAGGGAATCATGGAAATGTTGACTGAAAAGGTATTCGCAAGAAATGGCTGCCCGCTCCACTATTGGGTTGGCGGGAAGGCAGGCGCACCCTGGTTGATCTTCCTCCATGGGGCTTGCGTGGACCATCACAGCTTTGATCCCATCCTGCCATCATTCGTTGAAGATTATCAAGTACTGGCATGGGATGCCCGGGGACACGGCTCTTCGCAACCCATGGGCGAACCCTTTACCGTTCCATTGGCTGTGGACGATCTCATGGCACTGATGGAAGAAGAGAGGATCCTCTCTCCGGTCTTGATAGGGCATTCAAACGGCACTTATATTGCTCAGGAAATGGTCTTTCGACACCCTGAAATGGTCAAAGCCCTGGCAGTGATCGACGGCACCTGCATCACCTGGCCGCACAGCGCGTTTACCCGCTGGATTGTCAAAGCCTCGGTGGGTGCCTTCGACTGGTGGCCGTACGAATCACTCAAACAAAGCTCGGTTAAGTATGCCTCCCGGCTCAAGGCATCGCAGAACTACGAACTGGAGGCATTCAACCGGCTTTCACGCCAAGATTTCATCACCATCATGAAGGGTGTTTCATTGTGCCTGCACCCCGAGCCCGGATACCGCATCCGCTGCCCGCTTTTGATCATGCACGGCGATGATGATCGCATGGGTGATATTGCCACCATCAGTCCGCTTTGGGCAAGACAGGATCCGAATTATGTGTATAGGGTGATCCCGAACGCGGGTCACCTGTCAACCCTCGATAATCCACAATTCATCATCAACGTTTTAATTGAATTTCTGGATACTCTTTTCATCCACAGCTCAAGGGAGGAATCTCATGCTTGAACAGCATCGTCTGCAAGGACCCGGCATGTTACTGGATTCACAGGGCAATCTTACCCAGGCAGGATGGGCAACCCAACCCGTACTGGAAGCCAACCTGGAGGATTGCCACTTTTACGGTTTGAGGTTTTTACAGTGGTCGCGCATCAAGATTTGGGATTATTATGCCATCACCACACCCACGCATTTCTTTTCCTTTACCATAAGCAACATCGGCTACCTGGGGATGGTGTTCGCTTACGTGATCGATTTTGCCACCGGTGAATTCAAGGAGAATACCATCGCAGTACCTTTTGCTGCGGGGGTCAGGCTGCCGCGCAGCAGCGAAAGCGGAAGCTGCATCTATGAGAAGGGTGAGATCCGTTTGAAATTCGATACCGACCGCGGCAGGCGCCATCTCTCTGTGCATTGGCCTGGATTCACCGAAGCCGCGCTGAATGCCGAGGTCGATCTTGAAGAGCTTCCCGATCATGAATCCATGAACATCGTCATTCCCATTCGAGGGAAGCGCTTCTATTACAACCGCAAGATCAACTGCATACCCGCAACTGGCTACGTGGATTACGAATCTGAGCGCTATGAACTGACTCCTGACCGAAGTCTGGCGAGTCTGGATTGGGGCAGGGGCGTTTGGGAATACAAATCCTTTTGGGTCTGGGCGAGCGCCTCGGGGTTCCTGCCCGATGGACGCCGGATGGGGCTCAACCTGGGGTACGGCTTTGGCGATACCAGTGCTGCCACCGAGAACTGCTTCATCCTTGAAGGTCGGGTTCACAAACTGGGGCAGGTGGATTTTACATACGACAACCGCAATTTCAAGGCGCCGTGGAAGATGGTCTCGCCAGACGGGCGGCTTGACCTGGTGTTCACGCCGTTTTTCGAGCGCGTGGCAAAGACCGATGCCGTGGTGCTGAACAGCGAAGTGCATCAAATGTTCGGCAGGTACAACGGCCGGGTGGTGACTGATGAAGGCGAAACCATCGAAATCAAGGAGCTGATCGGTTGGGCGGAAGAACACCACGCCAGGTGGTAGGTGAATTCATTATAGGTCAATAGCTATTATGGCACTCACACAGAAGAGAAAGCATACCCGTCTTGAATTTTACGACTATGCCAGCGCAGGCGCCTTTTTCATCACCCTGCCATCATACTTGAGAAAACCAATTTTTGGCAGAATAATTGACCATCAGGTCCAATTAAGCGTGTATGGGCAGATTGTCAGAGATGAATGGCTGAAAACGAGCCAAATCAGATCAGATATTGATCTGGATGAATTTATTGTGATGCCCGACCATTTTCACGCCATTGTCTTTTTTGTAGAATGTTTTGACGTAGGGGCGCACAGCTGTGCGCCCCTACAAAAGGGCGAAAATCCAAAATTGCCTTTTCGACTACCCAGATCATTAGGATCATTGGTCGCAGGGTTTAAATCTTCGGTGACCGCAAAGATCAACACTCCTAGCAATTTACCTGGTAGAAAGATCTGGCAGCGGAATTATTATGATCATGTAATCCGGAATGAAGAAGACCTGGAAAGGATAAGGGAATACATTCTGGAGAATCCATTCAAATTGGGAGAAGACAATTCCTTGGATATCGGATAGATAAGCGTAGGGGCGCACAGCTGTGCGCCCCTACAAATCGGTAATATATTGACTTAGTTCCAAGTCTAGTTTGAAATCTCAAACCAAATTGAGCTAAACCCAACCTCGAAGCTGCATGGCTTTGACCACGCGGTCAATGGCCACCATATAGGCAGCATCACGCATGTACACTTTGCGCGAAAGGCTCATTTCGAGCACGGAATGGAAAGCCTGGGTCATCTTGGTGTCAAGTTTCTCCAGAACCTCTTCCTTGGTCCAGTAGAAGTTCATGTCATTCTGAACCGACTCAAAATATGAGCAGGTCACGCCGCCGGAATTGCAGAGGAAATCGGGGACCAGGAAGATACCTTTCGACTTGATCACCTCATCCGCCTCAGGGGTGGTGGGGCCGTTCGCGCCTTCAGCGATGATCTTCACACTGGGTTTGATCAGTTTGACGGTATCGGCGTTGACCTGACCCTCAAGGGCAGCCGGGATCAATACGTCCACTTCCTTCGAGATCCAGGCGCCGCCGTCCTCGATGGTGTAGCCGGCTTCACGTGCTTTCGCTTTGTCGATCGCACCGTACTGATCGGTGATGGTCATCAGGAAGCGGGGATCGATACCGCTGGCTTTGCTGCAGGTATAGGAGGTCTTGTCTTCGCGGTCATAATATGACACGCAGACGACCTTGCCGCCGAGGGCTTCGATGAAGCCGATGGATGCATACTGGGCAACGTTGCCAAATCCCTGAATGGCTGCGGTGCATTTCTTCGAATCCAGGTTCAGGTGCTTCATGGCTTCGCGCGTGTGATAGATGACGCCAAAACCAGTGGCTTCGGTGCGTCCCAAAGAACCGCCGGAACCGAGGGGTTTGCCGGTAATGACGCCAGGGGTGAACTGCCCGACGAGTTTGGAATACTCATCCATCATCCAGCCCATCATCTGGGGGGTCGTGCCTACATCCGGAGCCGGAACATCCTGCCGCGGGCCGATGTTGCGCCACATTTGCTGCACCCAACCACGGCACAATCGTTCCTTTTCGGTGACCGAAAGTGTGGCAGGATCAACAATCACGCCGCCTTTACCGCCGCCCAGGGGAATATCGGCAACTGCGCATTTCCAGGTCATCCAGGTTCCCAGGGCGCGTACGGTGTCGATGGTCTCAGCAGGGTGAAAACGAATGCCGCCCTTGGAAGGACCGCGGGCATCATTATGCTGCACGCGGAAGCCCTCGAAAACCCTCAGCGTACCGTCGTCCATGCGAACGGGGATGCGGAAATGAAATTCCCGCAGCGGCCAGCGCAATACTTCCGACACCTGGGGATCGAGCTTGAGCTGCTCGGCCACGTGGTCGAATTGCGCCTGTGCCATTTCAAATGCATTGATATTTTTCGCCATTCAGTTCACTCCTTACAGGATTGGAATTGAGAGAACAAGGGAAAGCGTGAAACCGGGGAGTTAAAATAAAACGCGGACACACCGGTCCCGTGCCCGCGATTCTGCGCAATGGATATACACGTGCAATGCACTGTTTTTCCTCCACCTGATTTCAATCCTCTTAAGATTAACCGAGAATTACGCCGGCGTCAAGGTAATTAAGCACTCAAAATGACTGAAAGATGTAAGTAAACGGTTTTTTTATCCTATTAATATGATGATTCGCTTCCTTTATCATTTAACAGAAGGCTCATTCTACTCCCCGGCAGGAGGTGCAGCCTCGACAAAGCCATTTCCAGGCAGCCATCGCAGCAGATATTCATCCGATTTGCAGTTGGGCGTCGGGCAAACCTGTTGGTCGATTTGATCCATTTCACGACTCGCAATTCGCCTTCCGCAGCGTGTACATTCCGCGATCAGGTTGGTATCGATTCTCGCAGCAGACAAACCTCTCGTCTCGTGCAGGCGGCCTTTGGCAGCCTGGATCTCTTTCAATGGGAGCAAGGTTTCCACTGGGTGATCTGCCTGTACCTCGCGGACGAAAGTCTCCAGGTCTGCTGCCAGGTGATATTTGGGCAGTATTCCCTCCACCGTCTCCAGTACTTCTTTCCCTTCATCTTTCTTCTGATTCATTACAGTGAGGTACGCGTACAGGATCACCCCGATGACCACCAGGACGACCAGAATGATGAAGCCAATCATGCTACCTGTTTGTGGCATAGTGATCAACCTCCGCGGAACGAAATAGAAAAGATGATGATGCATAATTAAACATCACCCTATGAAGCATTTCAAGAAAAATGAACGACGAGTTTTGGAATCTACTGAAGTTCTTTGAGCTGCCTGGTCAGTTCGTCTCGCAGCACTGCCGGATTGGCTTTGCCGCCTGCCACCCGCATCACCTGACCGAAAAACCAGTTCGAAAGCGTGACCTTGCCTGACCGGTAACTCTCAATCTCCGCGGGATGTTCGGCAAGGACTTTGCGCACGAGGTTGCCGATCGCATCAGAATCGGAGACCTGTGCAAGTCCTTTTGCTTCGATAATCTCTTCTGCAGTCCGGCCGGAATTCAACATTTCAGTTAGCACCGACTTTCCCGTGTTTTGATTGATACGCCCGCTCTGGACAGTTTCGATCAATTCTGCCAGTTGGGCAGGAGTGACCTTCACCTGCGATAGCGGTATTGAATTTTGGTTCATCCACGCAAAGATCTCGCCGGTAAGCCAGGCAAAAACAGTCCGCGCCGCAACGGTCTTCAGATGCTTCACCGCAGCTTCAAAGTATTCCGCTGCTGCACCATCATTGACCAGGAAACCGGCTTCCATCCTATTGAGGCCATAATCCTGACTGAAGCGCATGATCTTCGCCTGCGGCAGTTCGGGCAGGGTCTCGCGAACCCGGTGCACCCAATCCTCCTCCACAACCAGCGGAGGCAGGTCAGGTTCGGGGAAGTAGCGATAATCGTGGGCTTCTTCCTTGGACCGCTGCGAGTAGGTCACCTGGTTGGTCTCATCCCAGCCCAGTGTCTCCTGTTGAACTGCCTCACCGGCATCCAACAGTCTGGATTGGCGTTCGATTTCAAAGAGGATGGCACGCTCCATGGCGCGGAAGGAATTCAGGTTCTTGATCTCCACACGGGTGCCCAATTCTTGGGAGCCCATAGGGCGGAGAGAGATGTTTGCTTCAAATCGGATGACCCCTTTTTCCATATCCCCCGAGTTGACACCCAACTCGCGCACAATCGACCGCAGCCCGGTGGCATAGCCGCGCACGTCTTCGATCGAATGCATATCGGGTTCGGAAACAATCTCCAGCAGCGGCACACCCGCCCGGTTGAGGTCAACCAGCGAGTAGTCTTCCCCATTGTCATGGACGTGGGTGAGCTTGCCGGTGTCTTCTTCCAGGTGCACACGTCTGACCCGGATGGTATGTTCGCCTTCTGGTGTTTCGACCACCAGTCTGCCGTTCACTGCCAGGGGATCTTCGTATTGCGATATTTGATACCCTTTGGGAAGATCAGGGTAGAAGTAATTTTTTCTAGCAAATATGCTGGTATGCTGCACCTGGCAGTCCAATGCCAGGGCAACCCTGATGCCGTATTCCACAGCCTTGCGGTTAACCACAGGCAGAGTGCCGGGCATGCCCGCGCACACCGGGCAAACCGTGGTGTTGGGAGCTGCCTGGGTGGTATCGACCACGCGGCAGGAGCAGAACATCTTGGTTTCTGTCGCCAGTTCGGCGTGAATTTCCAAACCAATCACGGGTTCGTATTTCATGATGGGAGATTGTAACATGGATAAGATGAACCGGATCTCCGCTAAATGAAATGAATTGGCCTGGTAAAAGAGTAACTAGGCGAATAACCGTAGGGGCACACGCTGTGCCCGGGGTATTTCATTCCGAGCGAAGCGACACTTGCACCGCACTTCGTTCGGCACGCCCTGACGATGCATTTCGTCATGGGTGAACACGTACCCTGGCGGGCAGTGCCAGGGGTGAAGGTGGGAATCCTCGCTTTTCTTCAATTCATGCTATATGTTCGCCCATCCCCCCTGCCCCCTTCCCATGTTGGGAAGGGGGTATTACTTAATTAGGGGGGATTTCTGCTCTGCAGAAATCCCCCCCTAATTCAATGTTTTTTTGTGCCAATCTACAAAGCTCTGTGAGTTTAAATGCAGCGAGGAATCCTCGCTACTAAATCACCAATTACTGGTTGCCCACAATTACAAAACGACCCCCTCCTGCCTCCACCTCGCGCAACGAACGCTCGGGTGTGCAACGATCGCAACCTCATTTGCGAAGACCGCGAAAATGGACGAGGGGATAACCGCATTGTGATACGCCGCGAACGTGAGTCCACTGCAAGACCAAGACTTCAGCCGATCAAAAAAGGTGCATTCAAAATCGGACGCACCCTAAGAAATAAAGAAAAGTAGGGGCGCATGGTCATGCGCCCCTACTGGAATCTCCTTGAAGCTACAGCCTATTCACGAAATGCTCAATGTGCTGTAGAGCTTCCTCCAACTTGGCATAGCTGGTGGCATAAGAACAGCGGGCAAATCCCTCGCCGCCCATGCCAAACGAGTTGCCTGGCACGATTGCCACATGCTCCTCCTGGAGCAGGCGGTTGCAGAAGGTATCGTCGTCCAGCCCTGTGACGCTGACTTTGGGGAAGGCATAAAAAGCGCCCTTGGGTTCAAAGGTGGGCAATCCGATGCTGTTCAGCCCGTTGACGATCAGTTTGCGGCGGCGGTCATATTCGGCGACCATTTGGTGAATATACGGCTCGCCGCTCTTGAGCGCTTCCAGGGCAGCCTTTTGCGACATGGTAGGCGCCGACATGACCATGTACTGGTGTACCCTCAGCAAGCCTTTGATGATGCTCAACGGGCCGGCAGCAAACCCGATGCGCCACCCCGTCATGGCATAATCCTTGGAGAAGCCGCCCAATAGGAGAGAGCGGCCTTCGGTTCCAGGCAGGGATGGATAGCAGACGTGTTTGATGCCGTATACCAGGCGGTCGTAAATCTCATCAGAAAGGACAACCAGGTCGTGCTCTTCGGCGATCTTCGCGATCTCGAGCAGCGCTTCACGGCTGGCAACTGCGCCGGTAGGGTTGTTGGGATATCCGATCAGGATCGCCTTGGTGCGCGGGGTAATTGCGCTTCGGATCTCCTCAGGATCGAGATTGAAGTTGTTCTCCATGCGCCCGGGCACTTCGACTGCCACCCCACCCGCCATGATCACTGCTGCCTGGTAAGCCACAAAGCAGGGTGTGGGGATGATCACCTCATCTCCAGGATCGAGCAGGGCGATTGCCGCCAGGTTGAGGGCCTCCGATCCGCCAACGGTAATTACGATCTCGGTGGCCGGGTCGTAATGGACACCGTAGAGCTTCTCGATGTGCTGCGAGAGAGCCTCGCGCAGTTCGATGATTCCGTAATTGGAGGTGTAATGCGTTTCTCCGCGTTGGAGAGACTGGATACCTGCCTGCAGTATGGGCTCGGGCGTGGTGAAATCCGGCTCACCGATCCCAAGCGAGATGACATCTTTCATCGTTGCAGCGATATCGAAGAACTTTCGAATCCCTGAAGGTTTGAGACCTGCCACCCGCCTAGAAAGATACTGATCGCGCATGCCTTCTCCTGTGTTTGATTGTTTTTTCCCCTTACCCGGGGTCGATCTTCCAGCAATCCAACTGCTGGTCATAGCTGAGGGTAAATTCATGGCCGTCCGCGGTGAGAACCCGAAAAGATTTGCCCGGTGGAGTGATCGCGTCCGTCAGGATCTTTTCCACCTCGAACCGCTTCCCCTGCCAGTAAAAAGCCACCGGTCTTTCGGGGTACTCTGATCCGGAATAACATTCGACCCTGCCCGCTACATCTCCATCCATGAGTTATCGCCAATATTCAACTTCTCGGGACGCCCCAGCAAATTGACATTGCGTCCAATCAATGAACCTTCGATCACAATATCCGAGATCTGCGTACCGGCTTCGATGATGGAGTTGCGTATCACCGCGCTGGCGATGGTGCAGCCTTCGCCAAGGGTGACATAAGGTCCGATGACCGAGCACTCCAGGTGCGCATCGGCGGCAATATACACTGGCGGCACGATGGTCACACCGTCCATATTCGGTGGATAATCATGATTCCCGCTTCCATGATCCAACAAATACCGGTTTGTCTCCAACAGCGCTTCTGGAATTCCTGCATCAAGCCAGACTTCAGTGCTGCGGGTGCGGAAGCGGGCGCCTTGATCCAGCATCATATTGATGGCATCTGCCAGGAAGTACTCGCCTTTCAAACTGATCCCGCGTTCCACCTGCTCATCGATGGCGCGAATGAGATCTTTTCCCTCGCGGAAGTAATAGAACCCAACCACCACCATGTTCTTGGTCATGTCCTGGGGTTTTTCGATCAGGCGTACCGCCCAGCCTTCGGAATTCGTCTCCACCACACCAAAACGGCGCGGATCAGGCATGGCTTTGACCCAGGCAACTCCATCAGCAGATTCACTGCTCAAGAATTCGAGGCCGGTCTCAATCAATGTGTCGGAAAAGGCGATCAGCGTCGGACCGTGGATGAATTCCCTCGCCAGACTGATGGCATCCGATTGACCGCGCATCTGCTCCTGCACCACGTAATGCACCTTCTTTTCGGGGTGGTTTGCCTGCATGTGCTCCTGGATCTGGTCGCCCTGGTTGGGACTGACGATGAAGACATATTCGGCATTTGAAAGGTTGGGCAGGCTGAGGAATTGATCGAGTGAATGGTCGAGAACGGTTTTGCCAGCGAGAGAAAGCAGCGGCTTGGGTCGGGTCCAGGTATGCGGACGCATCCGGGATCCCAAACCGGCCATCGGGATGACGATTGTATAGGATGAGTTCATAATCCCCTGTTTTACCTGAATTTAAAGAATTCCGGTTACTCGTTGCCACCTTATTTTACACCGGCTTAAGTTTTTAATCGAGCAGGGCTGAGAGCCCCTCATGGCAGAATGGGAACTGAAAAGGATCCTGCATAACATTGCAGGATCCTTGGGTTGCAGGCGGGGCGTCAAAGCCTCCCGGCTAGATTCTTGCCAGCGTGGTGAGGGCGGGCACCTGGTCGAACATCCAGAAGGCGATCGGCAAACCCAACCCCAGGGTGATACCGGTCAGCACCCAGGCCAGGATCATCCAGATCAGGCTCAACCACCAACCGATCAGGATGAAGTAGAGCGCCCGGATGAAGAAATTGTGCTGCGGCAATGATTCGGTGCGCAGAACAGGAACGCCATTGCGCACTTCGATCACTTCACGGCGGCGCGCCGGCCGCAGAGTCATCACTTGCGGCAGCGAGTTGATCATCGCCAGCCCGAGCGGCAGCCCGATAATGGTGATGTTTAGGATCCACGCAAGGATGATCCAGATGGCACCCAGCCATACGCCGATCAGGATGAAGTATAGCAGCCGTACCAGGCATCCTGGTCCAAGGTTGGTATTTACGGTGGTGTAGTTGTTGGATTCGCTCATTTTTACCTCTATATTTTGATCTACTTCATCTACGATGCTTGAGCGAATTGGATGCAAACGAGATTCATTCTCCTGATGCTTTGGTAAGATACCTGGTCAAAGTGTCTTTCTTGATGCGGTCTGCTATGAAACCAACTTAACCCCAACCCTTCCCAAGTTGGGAAGGGGGGTCCTACTTTAAAGGGGGGTAATTTCTGCAAAGCAGAAATTACCCCCCCCTTACTTAATATGTTTTTGTGCCAATCTCAAAGGTTCTAAGTATTTGCAATTGTTCAAAAAGAATGATGCGTTCAGTATCGAAAGCATCATTCCACCAAGGTTGAGTGAGTGGTTTTAATCCTTCCCTTTAGGGAAGGGTTGCGGGCTGTGCACCCCCGAGCGGTTTGTGCGAGAGGGGCAGGGTTAGGTCGTTCTTTGCCAGGCACAGAACACTGTGCCCCTACCTGTGAATAACATCAAGAAAATCAGACAAAAAACAACGACATCGTCAGGGTTGAAACATCTGGATGCCTGACGATGATCGATCAATGACGAGATGATTTCTTACTGAGGATTCTGCCTGTGCCAGTCGGTGGCAAGCTGATAAGCGTGCGCTATCTTGAAAATTGCATCCTCCCGAAAGTGCGGCCCCATCAACTGCATACCAATGGGCAGATGGCTGCCATCGAAGCCCACCGGAAAAGCCAGGCCAGGCACGCCTGCCAGGTTGGTCGGCAGGGTGAAAACATCCTCCAGGTACATCGCCAGGGGATCACCAGCGTGCTCGCCAAGTTTGAAAGCGGTCGAAGGCGCCACCGGGCAGGCAATCGCATCCACCTGCTCAAATGCCTGGTCAAAATCTCGCTTGATCAAGGTGCGCACCTTTTGCGCTTTGGCATAGTAGGCGTCGTAATATCCCGCGGAAAGTGCATAGGTGCCAAGCATGATGCGCCGCTTGACCTCGGGTCCGAAACCGCTGCCTCGGGTATCACGGAACATCTCTCCCAGCGAATCAGAGGAGGCGCGCACGCCGAAACGTACGCCGTCATACCTGGCCAGGTTTGCCGAAGCCTCCGCCGGGGCGATCAGATAGTAAACTGGCAGGGCATACTGGGTGTGAGGCAGGCTTACCTCCACCACCTTTGCACCGAGAGACTGGAGCTTGAGAATGGCTTCCCGAACAGCCGCCTCCACCTCGGGCTGAATGCCCTGGATGAAATACTCCGCCGGAACGCCAATGCGCATTCCGTGAATATCCACAGCGCCATCCAGTTTAATGTGCGGAACGGGAATTTTTGCCGTAGTGGCGTCCTTCGGATCAACCCCTGCCATGATGGAGAAAATCATCGCGGCGTCAGAGGCACTGTGCGCCAGCACTCCCATGGTATCCAAGGAAGAACCGTAAGCCACCAGACCGTAGCGGCTCACCCTTCCGTAGGTGGGCTTGATGCCGGTCACCCCGCAAAAGGAGGCTGGCTGGCGGACCGAACCGCCGGTATCCGTTCCAATTGCCGCTGGAACCATGCGGGCGGCTACTGCAGCGGCGCTGCCTCCGCTGGAACCGCCGGGTACCCGGGTCAGATCCCAGGGGTTGAAGGTGGGACCTGAAGCTGATGTCTCGGTGGAGGAGCCCATGGCGAATTCATCGGTGTTTGTTTTGCCTAGAATGATTACCCCGGCGTCCAGGAGACGTTGGACCCCCGTGGCGGTGAAAGGAGCAATAAAATTCTCCAACACGCCGGAACCGCAGGTGCAGCGCACGCCTTTCACGGTCACCAGGTCTTTCACTGCGATGGGAATACCCAGCAAGGGAGGCAGGCTTTCGGTGGAGTGAGTTCTCCTGGCAACGGCAAATTGGTTGTCCGCAGCAAGGGCGGCTTTGCGCGCTTCTTCATCAAGCAGTGTGACGAAGGCATGCACCTTCGGTTCAACTTCGCGAATCCGGTCCAGAAATGCATTCACAAAGTCTTCGCATGAGAACTCTCCGCTGCGCAGTCCAGCCTGAATTTCTCTGAGGGTCAAATCGATCAGCGGGCGCGTCATTCAAACACCGCTGGAACCTTGAATTGGCCATCTTTCTCGTCTGGCGCATTTCCCAAGGTTTCTTCTTTAGAGAGTCCAGTTTGAGGAATGTCTTCTCGAAGATCCGTGCTTAACGGCAGTACGCTGGATGTGGGGGGGATGGCAGTCGTGTCCACTTCCTGCAGACGCTGGGCGTAATCCAGAATGGCAGAGAGCTGCTCGCGGTATTGTTCCTTTTCAACGTCGCTCAGGTCAAGCCGGGCAAGCTCGGCGATATGTTCAACTTCCTTCAGGGTCAGGCTCATGGGGTTATTATAACCGAACGTAAATCCCATCTTGATTGCAATTGTAATTCATCCAAATATAGCTATACTAAGCATAGGTTGGATAAACTAGGTCAAGTTAGGAGGAAAAAGTATGCCAAGTATCATTGATATCGAAGGAATCGGTGAAGTATTTGCCAAGAAATTAAAGGCTGCTGCAATTGCCACAACCGAGGCACTTCTTGAAGCTGGAGCTACTCCCAAAGGACGCAAAGATCTGGCGGCAAAAGCTGGTATTGCTGAAGAAAAAATCCTGGAGTGGGTGAACCGAGCGGATCTTTACCGCATCAAGGGTGTCGGGAGCGAGTACTCCGACCTTCTTGAAGCCGCCGGCGTGGATACAGTGGTTGAGCTTGCCAAACGGGTTCCTGCCCACCTTTTGGAAAAAATGACGGAAGTCAACGTGGCAAAGAAACTGGTACGCAGGCTACCGGTTGAATCCCAGGTGAAAGATTGGGTGGATCAGGCCAAAGCGCTGCCGCGAAAAGTCAGTTACTAAAATCACACACGTCCCATCAGCGAGGCGGCCCAAACAGCCGCCTCGAATTGCTTAAGATATACTTGGTTTCATTCCTTTCCATTCGTTGAGGTGAAATTTGAAGACAATCGTCATTGCCTCCGGCAACCCTGTCAAGAGCGCAGCCGCTTTAAAAGGCTTTCAATCCATGTTTCCGCAAGAAGAATTTGAGATTATCTCCTCAACCGTTGATCTCGGCATCGCCGTTCAACCCATGACAGACGAGGAAACCCTGGATGGAGCGACCCGCCGCGCAAAGGATGTTCAGCAGCGCCATCCGCAGGCTGACTATTGGGTTGGGATTGAAGGCGGTGTCGCAGACTGGTCGATCGGCATGGGCACGTTTGCCTGGGCGGTGGTTCTCTCAAAGGAGCAAATGGGACGCGGCCGAAGTGGAGAATTTTTTCTACCCAATATTCTGGCTGACATGGTCAGGCAGGGCATGGAGTTGGGCGCAGCAGATGACCAACTTTTTTCACGAAATAATTCGAAACAGAAAAATGGAGCTGTGGGATTGCTGACAGGCGATGTCATCGACCGCGAAGCTCTCTATGTACCTGCAGTCGTATTTGCACTCATTCCTTTTAAGAATCCGGAATTGTATGGAACGAAGAGTTGAAAGTTGAAAGACGAGAGTCGAGAATTGAGAGCCGAAAGACGAGAGTCGAGAATTGAGAGTCGAAATTCGTAACAAGCAATTAGTGATTAGCGATTAGTGTTTAGTAATTACTAAGTAGTAATCAGTGATTAAGGTCAAATCCTGAATATTTCTTCACAGTGACATCGGTAGTAGCTTCATCAAGGGAGTCTTTGGCGTTAGAATGCTCTCGACTCTCCTATCTCTAATCCCGCTTTTGACTGTTCTCTATTCTCGCCTCTCGAATCTCGTTTTATTTTCCTATTTCCTGAGTTCACTGGCATACCACAGTAAATATTCCTCAACATGGGCACGCCAGTAAGCCGCATCGTGCGCGCCCTTGCCCAAAAAGAATTCATGGGCGACATGCAGGTCGGTGAGGGTCTTTTCAAAGTCTTTAACAGCAGCAAGGTTCTCGTCCTTGTCGCCGGCATCCACATAAACAGCGGGGGCATCGGAAAGGGACGGTAATTTTCGGATTGCAGTGGTGAGGTCAAGGATGCCGCCAACAAACAGCGGTGTACTGTGGGCACCAATGGCAGTGAAAAGCTGCCAGTTTTCGAACCCGATCTTGACTGCCCAGTTCCCCCCGCGCGAAAGCCCCCCAATGGCGCGGCAATCACGCTGGGTGCAGGCGCGGTAAGTCTTCTCCACCCAGGGAATCAGCAAATCAATGATCCCTGCACCGTAGGCTGATTGATCCGGACTGAGCTGCCAGTTGACCTCATAAGGCATGACGATCAGCATGGGCTGGATCGTTCCGGCTGCAATCAGGCTGTCGGCGGCATCTGTCAAACCCAGCGAGACCCATTGATCGTTGGTGTCCGTCATGCCATGAAGCATGTACAGGGTGGGGTAAGTGCTCTTTTGATTGAAGTCATAGCATGGAGGAAGGTAAATTTTCACTGCCAATGGATATTTAAGCATCGGAGCAGGTAATTCAGCATCCACCAATCTTCCTTTGGTTTGCATGCACGGCGGCGGTGTAGACAAGGTGGCAGTGGCCGTGGGAATCTGGGTGGCACTTACAGGTGTGGTCGTGGATTGCACCATTTGGGATGGATTCGCGGGCTGGAGGGGCGCTGCACAGGCAGCCAACAAGAACAGAATCAGTACGAGCGGGAGAATTCGCCAGGCTGGATGAGTGAGAGTCAAATTCATGGGTTCGGGGCTCTCCTTGACGGCTAGAGCGTAAAACGATTATACTCTACCCATAATCGGGGTGTAGCGCAGTTGGCCAGCGCACCGCGTTTGGGACGCGGGGGTCGGCGGTTCAAGTCCGCCCACCCCGACTTTTTTTAATCAGCCAGGGAGCTCGTCTTCGGTTCTCCCATCGAGGGATGCTAAAGTCCGCCCACCCCGACCTTTTTTAATCAGCCAGGGAGCGCGTCTTCGGTTTTCCCATCGAGGGATGCTAAAGTCCGCCCACCCCGACTTTTTTAATCAGCCAGGGAGCGCGTCTTCGGTTCTCATATCTGGGAAGTGACAGCTTCACCCGACTGCTTACTCTCTAGCACACCTTCCTCTACCCATTACAACTTACCATGGCTTTACCAATTCGCTGAAGCCCTCAGGTATAATGGAATCTGCGCGGATTCACATGTTAATGCCAAAACATTGATCATTTCTCTGCGGGGATTCGGGATGGTTCAATCCAGTCTGAAGAATATTTTACAAAAACTGCAACGATTTTTCGAAGAAAATCCACTGGGGTTCCCACTGGTTCTCCTCGGATTGGCGCTTGTCACCTACGGTGTGTTTATTGCCTCCCTGGGTTTCTACTGGGACGATTGGCCTCCCCTGGTCTTCACTCACATGGCCGATAAATCTGCTGTATGGCAGTACTTCACTTATGACCGTCCCTTCCAATCGTGGACCTATTACCTGCAGCTACCCATCTGCCGTGATTCAGCTTTCTGCTGGCAGCTTTCGGTCATCCTTTTCCGATGGACTGCGGCGCTGGCACTGTATTTCACCTTCCTGAAACTTTTTCCCGGGCAAAAAAGGCTTTTGCAATGGGTCTCTGCACTCTTTTTGGTTTACCCCGGTTTTTCCGCCCAGTATGCCTCGGTGGCATTTGGTTCTCATTTTCTCGATTACACTGTTTTCGGGTGTTCCCTGCTCACCATGGTGCTGGCGCTTAAGGACCGCAAGCGGTTCTGGATTTTCTATCCCCTGAGCCTGGTTTTGACCGCGGTGAGCCTGTTTACCATGGAATACTTTGTGGGGCTCGAAGCTCTCCGTCCGGTCTTGATCTTCCTCGCCCTTTCCGGTACTGGGGAGAAGAAAGGCAAGATCCTGGCCAGGACGCTCATTTTCTGGTCTGGGTTCCTGATCGTCTTTGGTATCTACCTCTACTGGCGCATGGTACTTTACCCGGCAACGATGGGCGGCGGCACAGGAGACAATTATCCCTACATCTTCCAAAGCCTTTCGAAGGCTCCGGGTGACACCCTCTCCGCCCTTCTGACCACGATTTACACTGACCTGCGTTTCGTTCTGCTCAGCGCATGGACAGACCGGTTGCTGCCGGTGGAAATCGATCTCCAGAGGCTCACGCACTGGCTGGCATTATTCATCGGCTTGGCAGCCGCCTTGATCGTTGCGGTTCTCGTGAGCAGGAATGGTAAAACTGAAAACGATTCCAAAGCTGAAACCAGCCCGGCCGCACACCTTCTCCTCGGCGCGTACATTGTGATCGTCAGCCTGGTACCCATTTGGAGCACGCTCAGGCTGGCAACAGTAGGTAAATGGTCCGACCGGTTTGCCATTCCCGCCATGTGGGGCGCCGCGTTGATCGCTGCAACAATGATCCTGGCATTTATCCAGCCGCGGAAAATCCAGCAGATCTTGCTGGTGGTTCTTGTGGGGCTTTCTGCAGCATTTCAGATCCGGACAGGTAATGAATACCGCCTTGATTTTGAGCGTCAGCAGCGTTTCTATTCGCAGCTCAAATGGCGCATTCCATCACTGCAGCCGGATACCTTCCTTTATGCCCCGACCATGCCGGCAACAAGGGAAGCTGATTACTCCTTCACGGCCGGGATCAACCTGCTCTACAGCGGAGATCAAATCAACCCCTCGTTCGATTATTGGTTCAGCGGTCCGAGGTATTACGATGTGAACGACCTCTTGAAGGATCCTTCGGCTGAGCTGACTGCATCTTTGCGAAGTTTCCACGCGTCGGCAAAAGCATCTGACATGGTTGGAGTCTATATGCCCGCAACAGGCTGCCTCTGGGTGGTGGATCCGTATTATTCACAGATTTCAGAAGGAATCGACGACTTCACTGCCTACGGCAAGCTCACCAACCAGGATCGAATCCTGGAAGCTGACAACGGGGTGAATGGCCTTTCCAATATTTTCGACTTTGCCTCGCATGACTCCTGGTGCTATTACTTTGAAAAAGGCGACCTGGCGCAGAGCAAGGGAAAATGGCAGGAAGCCATTTCCTATTATGAGCAAGCGATGCAGAACAAACTGGTTCCGTCCGAGGGTATTGAATATCTGCCCTTCGTCAAAGCCTTTGTCATGAACGGTGATCTCGACCAAGGGATCTCCTTGAGTCAGGCAGCTCTGGACAAATCCTACCTGGTGAAACCGCCGTTGTGTGCTCTCTGGCATGACCTTGCGGAGTCCGATTCCAAGATCAGCCTGACATTCATTAGTCCGGTGTACAATGCCGATCTGTGCCCGGCATACTTTTCCAAGGTTCAACCATGACCCAACCCTTTCTCTCGATCATTCTGCCCGCCCACAACGAGGAAAACCGGCTGCCCGAAACATTGAAGCAGATCGAGAAGTACCTGGACAGCCAGAATTTTGAAAGCGAACTGATCATTGTCGAAAATGCCAGTTCTGATTCCACCTTTTCCCTGGCAAATGAATTCGCCTCCCGGGTTCCAAACTGCAGAGTCTTGCGTGAGCCCGTCCCCGGCAAGGGCAACGCTGTGCGCACCGGTATGCTGGCTGCCAGGGGTGCCTACCGTTTCGTTTGCGATGCGGACCTTTCCATGTCCATCGACCAGGTGAACGTCTTTCTGCCGCCCCAGCGGGACGGCTATGACATCGCCATTGGATCGCGGGAAGCCCCCGGTGCTCAGCGCATCGATGAGCCTGCGTACCGCCATCTGATCGGACGGGTGTTCAACACCATGGTGCGCTGGCTGACCCTGCCCGGGTTGCAGGATACGCAGTGCGGTTTCAAATGCTTCACCGCCCAGGCAGCCGAAACGCTTTTTCCCCTGCAAAGGATGAACGGCTGGACCTTCGATGTGGAGATCCTGGCCATTGCCTTGAGGCGCGGGTACAAGGTGGTGGAAGTTCCCATCCGCTGGAAGTATTTTCCGGGAAGCAAAGTGAACGTCATCCGTGATTCGCTCCGAATGGCTATGGATCTGCTCACCATTCGCCGCAGGCTGCGCAAAGGCGAATATGACCCGCAGGCTTGACCCCCTGCTGATCCCCGCATCCCCCGATTTAACTTTCGAGTCGGCATTGTGGCAGGCTGGCATCAACCTCGTTGCAGGCATCGATGAAGCCGGGCGGGGAGCCTGGGCCGGACCTGTGGCTGCCGCTGCAGTTATCCTGCCAGCCGAATCGACGGTTGCCAACAGGCTGCAAGGAGTGCGCGACTCCAAGCAGCTTTCAGCAGGTCAACGCTCATCACTGGCAGAAGTGATCAAACGGTCTGCACTTGCCTGGGCGGTGGGGTTTGCCAGTGCCGCCGAGATCGACCAATTCGGCATCCTCCATGCCACACGCCTTGCGATGGCACGTGCCATCGATATACTTGTTCAATCCCCCCATCATTTATTGATTGATGCATTGTTTCTTCCGGATATCGCAGTTCCGCAGACCGCGCTTCTCAAGGGTGATCAACGCAGCCTAAGCATCGCAGCAGCCTCCATCCTGGCAAAAACCGCCAGGGACGCTTTACTGATCCAGATGGATGAGACTTACCCAGGGTATGGTTTTGGGTTACACAAAGGGTACGGTACTTTACTTCACCGCCAGGCGTTGGCCAAACTTGGCTGCTGCACCGAACACCGGATGAGTTTTGCCCCGTTGCGGGCTGACTTCCCGACCGAAAATACCGGATTGATGAATTTGTAAAGAATAATGAGGCTATTCAAAAAGCAGGGGCGATTCATGAATCGCCCCTGTAAGTCCGTTCAAAAACCACTTAAGCCCTTTCCATGGCTCTCTTTCGCAAATCTATCCGGCGCTGAATC
This sequence comes from Anaerolineaceae bacterium, assembly GCA_039683035.1. Classification (GTDB taxonomy): domain Bacteria; phylum Chloroflexota; class Anaerolineae; order Anaerolineales; family Anaerolineaceae; genus UBA6107. Next base: position 19,571 of record JBDKSE010000020.1, on the reverse strand, counting down.
AACTTGACAATCTCAGCGACGACCGAAGGGACGATCAAGAGCGGCAAAACTAGTTCCCATTCCTGCCATCCCAGCGGTTCGGTCCGGAAGACCGGGTTGAGGAAGGGGATGTAGACCACGGCAAAAATGAGCACCATGGATGCCAATACAGCGTAATTCATCCACTTGTTGGAAAACACCCCGATCTTGAAGATTGAATGACTCTCCGACCGCGCAGTGTATGCCCGCAGGAGTTCCGACATCGAAAGCGTCACGAAAGCCATGGTCTCGGCATATTGGATGTCATGGTCCAATCCGCGCCAGAAAGCCAGCAGCACGACGGCTGTAATGGCGATCGTCTGGGTGATCACTCCCACCCACATGCGGCTGTTGATGATCGGTTCCTTGGGCGGACGGGGTTTTTGATCCATGATGTCGGGATCACCCTTTTCCGTGCCAAGCGCCAGGGCTGGCGCACCGTCGGTGATTAAGTTGAGCCACAAGAGCTGTACCGGTGCCAGCGGCGCAAGCAATTCGGCAGGCAAACCCATCAGTCGCGGGATGAACGGACCGAGCGCGGAAGGCAGGAAAATCACCAGGATTTCTGCCAGGTTGCAGGAAATGAGGTAGTACACGAACTTGCGGATGTTGGAATAAATGATGCGTCCCTGCTCGACGGCAGAGACAATGCTCACGTAATTGTCGTCGGTCAAAACCATATCGGCGGTTTGCTTGGCAACATCGGTGCCGGTGATGCCCATGGCGACGCCGATATCAGCGCGTTTGATGGCCGGGGCGTCGTTAACGCCGTCGCCGGTCATTGCCACGATCTCGCCATTGGATTTCAGGGCGTCCACGATGCGCATCTTGTGTTCAGGCGAAACCCGGGCAAACACATCGGTCTTTTCCACCTCGGTGGTCAATTCTTCATCGCTGATGGCATCCAACTGCGCTCCGGTTAACACCTGGTGACCGGGTTTGAGAAGGCCGATATTTTCGGCGATGGCGCGGGCGGTGTTGGGGTAGTCACCTGTGATCATCACGGTTCGGATACCAGCATTGGTTGCTACTTTGATCGCCGGAGTCACCTCTGGTCGGGCTGGATCAATCATGCCAAGCAACCCCACGAAAATCAGATCCTTTTCCACCTCTTCGTGGTTGAGCTTTTCATCAACCTCAGAAACCACCCGGTATGCCACGCCAAGCACGCGCAAAGCATCGCGGGTCATCACATCGTTGGCATCCAGCACCTGCCTGCGTTTGGCATCGTCCATTGCCGCCGAAGCATGATCATTCAAGGGTTGGTAGCGGTTGCACAATTTCAAAACGATATCCGGCGCACCTTTGACCGCTACGACGTAGGAATCCTTGCGGGAATCATCCACAAAGGGTGAGATGTCTTCCTCTGAAGGATTCTTGATGGAATGAATGGTGACCATGCGTTTGCGGTCTGAATCAAACGGAATTTCGTTTTCCCGCGGGTAGGAATCCTCCAGGTCGGCAGAAACTGCTCCTGCCTTATAGGCAGCCACGAGAATTGATCCTTCGGTGGGGTCTCCCACCATGTGAATGGTGGTGTTGCCGTAACTGTCCTTGGATTCCTCAAGTTTGGCATCGTTGTTCAAGGCGCCCACCCAGAGTGCGGTACGGGCTGCCTCATACTGATCCAGATTCACCTTTTGATTCTTGACGTAGAAATCGCCGACCGGCTCATACCCGGTTCCGCTGACGTCGATGAACTGACCGTCTGCCCAGATTCGGGTAACAGTCATGATATTCTGGGTGAGGGTGCCGGTCTTATCCGAGCAGATAACTGTTGCCGAACCGAGCGTCTCCACCGAGGAAAGCCGGCGGATAAGCGCGTGGCGCTTGATCATTTCCTTCATGCCCAATGCCAGGCTGATGGTCACGATGGCAGGCAATCCTTCAGGTACGGCTGCCACCGCCAGGCTGATGGCGGTCATGAAGAGCGCCAGCGGATCGCCTCCCTCAAGCAAACCCACCAGGAAAACGATGGTCACAACGCCAATGGCGGCGTACCCGAGGGTCCTTCCCAGTTGATCGAGCCGGCGTTGCAGAGGTGTGATTTCCACACCCACAGATTGGAGCATGCCGGCGATCAGTCCCAGTTGGGTATTCATGCCGGTGCTGGTGACCACACCCTTGCCGCGCCCGTAGGTGACCACGGTACCCATGAAAGCGGTGTTCTTGCGGTCGCCAATGGGGCTGTCCTTTTCGAGCACCAAGGCAGCATTCTTTTCCACTGCCAGCGATTCGCCAGTGAGCGATGCTTCATCGATTTTCAAGTTGACTGTGCTGAGCAGCCGTACGTCTGCCGGAATGTAGTTCCCCGCTTCCAGGAAGACAATATCACCGGGTACGACCTTTGTTGCTGGAACGGAAATGCGCGTCCCGTCTCGCAGTACGTGTGCTTCCGGCGCTGACATTTTCTTCAGCGCTGCGAATGCCTCTTCGGCGCGGCTCTCCTGCACCACGCCCAGAATGCCGTTGAGCAGAACAATTGCCAGGATGGCACTGGCCTCAATGTACTCTCCCAGCACAAATGAAAGGATTGAAGCCACGATCAAAAGGATGATCACGAAGCTCTTCAATTGGTCCAGCAGTAGCTGGAAAAATGAAGGCCGGGGTTTTTCCTTCAATTCATTTGGACCGAATTCCCCGATCCTCCGTGTTGCTTCCTCAGTTGTCAATCCCAGTTCTTGAGCGGAATGCAGTTGCGAAACTGCATCTTCTGCGGATAATGCATACCAGGTTACCGATAAATCTTTCTGCCCATCATCATCAACGTCATTTTTATTGCTATTCAACATCCGCTATTCTCCTTTATTCGGGTACGATGCGGGTGCCAGGCGGAATGGTGGTGTCCTTGGGAATGACAACAATCCCGTCGCGAACCACCCAACCCACGCCGTCGATATCTGTTCCCCGCGGGAACGGTTTGATCAATGTGCCCCGTCCAATGCGCGCGTTCTTGTCAATGATCGCCCCTTCGATAACACATCCTGCTCCCACGCCCAGGTTGACCGGTCCTCCAACCTCATCGAGGCAGGGATTTTCATAGAAATCATTCCCCATCAGAATCGAGTCGCGGATCACCACACCGCTTGCAATCTGACTGCGCAGGCCGATGATCGAGTGATGGATCTCAGCCTGGATGATGCAGCAGCCTTCCGAAAGGAGCACATGTTCGAAGAGGCATTGCTCGATGGTGGAACCGGGCAGGAAGCGCGGGTGGCTGTAAATGGGATGATCTGGATCAATAAAGTTGAAGGGCGAATCCGGCATGCACAATGCCAGGTTCGTATCGTAGAATGATCGGATCGTCCCAATATCCTCCCAGTAACCATCAAAATCGTAGCCGATGACCTCATGCGTCTTGATGATGGATGGCAGCACGTGTCCGCCGAAATCATCAAATTCACTGTGGGCAAGCAGGTCGATCAACACATCGATATTGAAGAGATAAATTCCCATTGACCCCAGAAGGGGTCGCTTGGGATCGTCTCGGCTGACAAATTCCTTCAGCACCTCGGGGTCGGTCGGCTTTTCCACAAAATCGGTCAGGCGCTTGTTTTCGTCCTGTTTCAAGATGCCAAAGCGTTTTGCATCCGCCATTTTCACCGGACGAACCGCCACCGTCACATCTGCATGGCGCTCCATATGCAGTTGAAACATCTTGTCATACTCCATGCGGTAAAGGTGATCACCAGCAAGGATGAGCACATATTTACAGCGGGTAGCTTTAATTTCAAAGAGCTGCTTTCGCACCGCGTCTGCCGTGCCCTGGTACCAATCCATGTTGCTGACTGTTTGTTCTGCCGCCCAGATCTGGACCCAGCCGGTATGGAAGGCGTCAAAATTGTAGGTCCTGCTGATGTGGCGATGCAATGAAACCGAGTTGTACTGGGTGAGAACTGCAATCTTCAGGATCCCCGAATTGATACAGTTGCTGATGGGGATGTCGATCAAGCGGTATTTGCCTGCCACAGGTACCGCCGGCTTGGAGCGCATTTGGGTGAGTGGGTACAAACGGGCTCCGCGCCCTCCACCCAGGATCACAGCGAGGATATCATCCATATTTTCCATAATCCCTCCCTACCGGATTATCACAGAATTTGTCCTTCAATCCGCTGATCGATCAAGAATAATCGATTCGGATTGAAGTGTCAAATTTTTCTAATCACTCTTATGGTTCATTTTAGGTTCATTTTGGCAGAATACAAGTTCAATTGCCTTTATTCGCCTTGAGAGGTGTTTATCATCACTTATAACCGCCAGGGGGTTAAGTTACACTCATGGGGTATTCTCCCCGCTTGAATCTGGGGACCTTTCTTTCTTCTCAAAACAGAACATTAATGTGATTTCTAACAACGCACGAAATTGGAGGAGTAATGGATTGGACGATCCCTGTCATCATTTTGCAGTTGATCTTTTTGGAAGGTGTACTTTCAATCGATAATGCAGCGGTCCTGGGTACCATGGTTTCCCATCTGCCGGATGAGAAACCGGTTCCCTGGCCAAATTCCTTGAAAAAGGTTGGCGATGCACTGCATCCGCTGCTGGGTAATGAAAGAACCGCGGCATTGCGGGTGGGCCTGCTGGGTGCTTATGTTGGACGCGGCGCCATGCTGTTTGCCGCCTCGCTTGTCAGCCAGAATCCGTGGATCAAGGTCATCGGCGCGGCGTACCTCATCCGGTTGGCATTCGACAACCTGGGCGAAGCCGAGCAGCATGAGGAAGAATCGCATTCCCACCCCGTAGTCAAGGTCAATTTTTGGTCGATCGTGCTTACCATTGAGCTCACCGATCTCATCTTCAGCCTGGATAATGTGGTCGCTGCGGTGGCTTTGTCCAACAAATTGTGGGTGGTTATCTGTGGTGTCTTTATCGGTATTCTGCTGATGCGCTTTGCTGCAGGCTGGTTCAGCTATGTGGTGGACAAGGAACCGATTCTCAAGAAAGCTGCCTACCTGCTGATCCTGAATATCGGCGCTGAACTCTTAATTTCGGAATTCACCGGGATGGAGATCAATTCATGGCTGCGTTTCGGTATCAGCATTGGAACCATCGCCCTCTGCCTCCTGTATGCTCACTCCAAACTGCTTCAAAAGCTGGACCCGGTGTTTCACTGGATGGCTGAGGGTTTTGCCAATGTGAATGAATTGGTGGATTGGGCACTCGTTCCTGCGCTGACACTGCTCAAACTACTGTGGAATCTGTTAATAAGGTTGTTCTCAGGAAAGAAACAGGATGTCTCGGCAAGGTCTTTGACCGATATTTCCGATTAGTTCAATGCTACAATGAGGCAGGAGGTCGGATTGAGCGAAGACTTTACCTGCCGCGAAGCAGTTGAAAGAGATTATGACCAACTCTGCGCTTTGGAGGCAGAGTTGGATTCATATCACATACAAGCCCTGCCCGCCTTTTTCCAGCACTACCCCGGCAAGGCAAGAGAGCGATCCTTTTTCTTTCCAGAACCAGGCGAGGTCCAGGCAGTCACGTTCGTTGCCGAGAAAGATCATGGCTTGCTTGGATTCATTTGCCTGGGCACGCGGGTCAGCGCACCCATTCCCCTGCTCGTGCCGCGCAAGTATGCGGTCATCGACAGCCTCTACGTTACACCCAAAGCAAGGCGCATGGGAATCGCGCACCGCCTGATGGACCTGGCTGAAACCTGGTCAAAACAGCACGGCTGCAGTTCCATTGAGCTGAATGTCTACGCTTTCAACCAGAACGCCCTTGAGTTTTATCGTAAAGAAGGATTTGAGGATCTCAGCCGCAAGCTAACCCGCAAGATCAATTGAATTATTTCCAGAAATAATTCCTTATCATTCCCCAACTCATCCCGGTATAATGTTGAAATGATGAACGTTCCAGAAGCAGTAATTCCTCTCATCGAAGCATTACGGGAAATCACCAGTATCCAGGCAGTAGTGCTTGGCGGTTCGCGCGCCAGAGGCACGCACCTGTCCGGTTCGGATGTGGATCTTGGGCTTTATTATGATCCCTCCCTGCCATTGGATATTCCAGCGCTTGATCAACTGGTCTCACGCTACGATGACCGCCGACAGCCAGGGTTGGTCACCTCCATCGGAGGCTGGGGACCGCATATCAATGGCGGCGGCTGGTTGAAAATTGACGGCATCCCGGTGGACCTCATCTACCGCGACCTGGGAATGGTGCAAAAAGCAATCTCCGATTGCACCGCAGGGAGGCTGGAAGTCTACGATCAGCCGGGGCATCCATTCGGATTTCTTAATTCCATTTATGCGGCTGAAATTGTACTCTGCCTGCCGCTGTGGGAGCGTCAACGCCAACTGGTGGAGATGAAATCCCGGATGGAGAAATACCCTCCCATGCTCAAAAAAGCGATGGTGCAAAAATTCAACTGGGAGATACACTTTAGCCTCGAAATTGCCGAAAAAGCTGCAGCGAGACAGGACCAGGCGTACATTGCAGGCAGCCTCTTTCGAAGCGTAGAGTGCATGTGCCTGGTGCTCTTTGCATTGAATGAACAACATTGGATGAACGAAAAAGGCGCAGTCGCCATCGCCTCCAGCCTTCCCATTGCCCCCGCTGATTATCAAGGGAGGGTTGATTCTCTCTTCATCGCCATCGGGAAGGGTAATGTCCTTGAAGCCATATCCACAGCCAATCAGCTTTGCAGCGAGGTAAATGCCCTGGCAGAGGTTAAGCCGGTGTAGACTGTTGCTTCAAAGGGAAGACGCAGGATGTTTGTATAATAAAGGGGAACCTGCAGCCAAAGGAGGCGTATGATCCCGATAGGTGATGACAATTACGGCCGCAGATCGGTGCCTTTCGTGACCTACCTGCTGATCGCTGCCAATTTCCTGGTGTTCTTCGTTGAATTAAATGCCAGCGACAACTTCATCGTTACCTTTTCCGTCGTCCCTGCCCGGTTGCTGGCCAATCCGTTGGGTCAGTTCTACACCGTTTTTTCTGCCATGTTCATGCATGCCGGCTGGCTGCACATCCTGGGAAACATGCTTTACCTGTGGATCTTTGGCGACAACATCGAAGACCGCATTGGGCATGGCAAATTCCTGGTCTTTTACCTGCTTTGCGGCATTGCCGCAACTTTTGCCCAGGTGTACGCTGCTCCACGGTCAACCGTCCCCAACCTGGGAGCTTCAGGAGCAATCGCGGGCGTTTTGGGGGCATACCTGGTGCTCTTCCCCCGTCAAAGGGTGCGGGTCCTCCTGTTTGGCTTTATCATTCCCATGTCTGCCATCATTGTCATCGGGCTCTGGTTCCTGCTGCAGGTGATCAGCGAAGCCGGCGCCGGTGGTGCCAGCGGCGGCGTTGCGTACATGGCTCACATTGGAGGCTTCCTCACCGGTGCGGTTCTAATCCTGTTCTTCCGCGGACTGAGTCAGCGGCCTTCGGTTTACCAGTAAATTTGTAGAAATCCAAAAACACCCTCGAGTTTTTCTCCTCGAGGGTGTTTGCATCTAAAATGATTACTTGGCAGGCAGCGTTTTGGCGTAGTACATTCCCTTTCGTACCCACTCAAAAAGGTCTTCATCACGGGTAATCCCGGCAGGCGACACCTGCACCCAACCCGCCATGGGATGCCCGGTCATATCAAATTCTTTGACGTGCGGCTTTGCCACGCTTGCAGCATGGTTTTCAAGCCCCACTCTGGCAATCAGGTCATTGCCGTGAACTCCGCACGCCATGTTACCGTTCACCAAAAAACCCACCCCTCCGAACATCTTCTTTTCGACAACGCCGGTTTCATTTTCCAGTATCATCCGGATGCGTGCTTCGAGGTTTTGATCGTACGCCATGTGCTCTCCCTCCCTTGATTTACTCTTTCAGCAGCGGCAGGATGTTTTTTTGGATTTGCTCCCGCAAATCCCGAAAGGCGGTCAGGCGTGTCTTTTCGTCCCCTGTCACCGCTGCAGGATCATCCAGCGGGACGTGCAACTTCCGTCCGCTCCCAAACCAGACCGGGCAATTCTTTTCTGCGTCAGAACAGACGGTAACCACCAGGTCAAAGTCCCACCCCATGAAGACTTGTGCCGGCTTTGATTCGCCCTGGTGGTGAATACCCACTTCTTCAAGCACTCTCAATGCCATCGGATGAACGTAACCGGCAGGGTTGGTCCCCGCGCTGAATGCCTGCCAGGTGTGATCGGGCAGGGCATTGACCATCGCCTCTGCCATTTGCGACCGGCAGGAGTTCCCGGTACAGAGGAACAAAACCGATTTGGGAGCCATCGCTGCAAACCTCCAAGCATATCAACCATAAAAAAACCTGCCAGAAGGTTTGCTTCTGGCAGGCATATTTATCGCTAGACCGGCATGGCTTCCGGTTTATCCTCAACTTTTTCCGCCTTGCGGCGCTTGTCGCGTTTGAGAATGATCTGCCCATCCTTGTCAACATCCACCAGCACTGCATCTCCGTCTTCAAATTCGTGTGAAAGCACGGCATCTGAGAGGATGTCCTCCACTTTGTCCTGGATCACACGGCGCAGCGGCCGGGCGCCCATTTCAGGCAGGTAGCCTTCCTTCGCCAGCATTTCCAGAGCTGCATCCGATGCCCTGAGGCTCAAATTGTGATCTGAGAGCCGGTCGGATACCTTTTGCAGTTCCAATCCAACGATCTTGAGAATATGCTCCTGGCTCAATGGATGGAACACCACCACACTGTCGAGCCGGTTGATGAATTCAGGGCGGAAGACCTTGCGCAGGCTGTCGAGCAGTTTCTTGCGCATTTCTTCGTAGTTTTCCTTCTCCTCGACCTTCTCGTCACGTTTCAGAGCAAATCCCAGGGACCCGGATCGGCGGATCTCTTCGGCACCGATATTGGAGGTCATCACAATGATTGTGTTGCGGAAATCCACTTTGTGACCCCTGGCATCGGTGAGCTGCCCTTCCTCCATGATCTGGAGGAGCATGTTATGAGTCTCGGGATGCGCCTTTTCGATCTCGTCAAAGACGATGATCGAATACGGGCGGCGGCGGATGGCTTCGGTCAGTTGACCGGCTTCTTCGTAGCCAACATATCCGGGAGGTGCACCCACCAGGCGGCTGACGTTGTGGCGTTCCATGAATTCCGACATGTCGATCTGCACCAGGGCGTCTTCGCTGCCGAAGAGGAAGCGCGCCAGCGTCTTGGTCAGTTCGGTCTTGCCCACACCTGTGGGACCCAGGAACATGAAGGAACCGATCGGACGGCGTGGATCCTTCAAACCGGCACGCCCGCGGCGCACCGCCTTGGAGATCATCTGGATGGCGTCCGCCTGACCCACGATGGATCTGGAAAGTTCATCTTCCATGTGCAGCAGACGTTCCGATTCTTCCACCGCCATCTGCATTACCGGCACTCCGGTCCACATGGAGACCAGCTCGGCGATATCATCAGCGGTCACAACCGGGCTTGTCGCACGGTCCCAGCCGGTTCGCAATTTCTCGAGTTTGTCCTCGAGCACGTTCTCGGCGGTCAGCAGTTCCTGAACATCATCGTGTCTGCCATCCTCCACCGCCAGATTGCGGTTTTCACGCACATCCTTGAGCTGCGCCATGAGCGACTTGAATTCCTGTGCGGCCGGGCTTTTGTACATGCGTACACGGGATGAGGCTTCATCGATCAAATCGATGGCCTTGTCCGGCAGAAACCGTTCGGTCACATAACGGGCGGAAAGCCGCACCGCTGAGTCCAGCGCCTTGTCTGAGATCACCAACCGGTGATGCTCTTCGTAAGCCTTTCGTACACCCTTGAGGATGGCAATGGCTTCATCGATGCTGGGTTCTTCCACCAGTACGGGTTGGAAACGCCGCTCAAGCGCCGCATCTGATTCGATGTGCTTGCGGTATTCGTCCAGCGTGGTGGCTCCGATCACCTGCAGCTCGCCGCGCGATAGCGCGGGTTTGAGAATGTTGGCTGCGTCCACGGATGATCCGGCAGCACCTGCACCCACCAGCATGTGCAGTTCGTCAATGAAGAGAATGGACTTTGAGGCTTTTAATTCATCGATGACCCGCTTGAGGCGTTCCTCGAATTGACCGCGGTACATGGTGCCTGCCACAAGGGACCCAACATCCAACTGCAGAACGCGCTTGCCGATGAGCGGGGCAGGTACATCACCTTCGATGATGCGCTGCGCGAGTCCTTCGACGATGGCGGTCTTGCCCACGCCGGGTTCGCCAATCAACGCCGGGTTGTTCTTGTTGCGGCGTGCCAGAATCTGGATAAGCCGTTCAATTTCTTTCTGCCGCCCGATGACCGGATCGAGCTTGCCTTCTTCTGCCAGGGTGGTCAGATCGGTGGCGAGTTGATCCACCAGCGGGGTCTTGGCTTCCTTTTTCTCCTCTCGGCGAGAGGGTGGTACCGGACCGCTGGGTGCAGGCAAGTTGGTTCCCTCCTGCATCACACGGCGGGTTTGACGGCGCACCTGCTCGGGGGTTACCCCAAGTTTTTTCATCACTTCCAGCGCCTGGTCTTCAGTTGACTGTACCAGACCCAACAAAAGGTGTTCTGTGCCGATATACTGATGTCCCAGGTTGCGGGCTTCTTCGATGGCGAAATTCAACACCTGCTGGGTTCCTGCGGAGAGTTCGATTTTTTCGCTATCACCCTGACCATAACCGCTCAGGCGTTCCACCATTTCGCGTACACGGTCAGGTTCCAATCCAAGGTCGCGCAAAGCGCGGCCGGCCACACCCGTTTCTTCTTCAATCAAACCTAAAAGAAGATGCTCGGTAAAGATACTGCTTTGATGCAAACTTTCCGCTTCTTCGTGCGCCAGGGCGAGAACCCGCCTGGCTCTTTGGGTGAAGCGCTCCATTCCTGCCATGTCTTACCTCCCACAATCCATTCCATTGTCAAAGACGGATGGATGATCTATTAGTGTTGCAAGGATTGTACTTTGCCTGATTCTGACTATTTTTGTCATGATTGGGCTGATTTTACCAGCTTTTTCAAACCGTTTCCTACCAACTTCGATTGTACCGCGGGCATATAAGTTTCCTATTAGATCATAATTCGTTGATAAGGTGACGGATTTACCGCTGCATACAATAAGGGACCATCTAAAATACGTAGGGGCGATTCATGAATCGCCCCTACTAGTGTTGACCTAAGGTACGGTCCGTAATTTCGAACCGTTACTCAGTTGAGCAGGTATGCCAGCACCCAATTTGTCGTCGCCAGCAGGGCTTTTGTATGGGTGCGCTCGTAATTGTGCGAAGCATCCACACCCGGCCCGATCAATGCCACAGCCACGTCTCCTCCAGCCCGCCAGAACGCTTCGCCATCGGAACCGTAATACGGGTAGATATCCACCTTGTAGGGAATATCATAATCCTCCGCCAGGGCACGCAGACGCTGACCCATTTCATAGTGATACGGTCCGCCGGAATCTTTAACGCACAGGGTGGCGTGGGTTTCGTCTGAATTCTGACCCTCTCCCACGGCAGCCATATCCACCGCCAGAAGTTCTGTCACATCAGCAGGAATTCCAGTGGCGGCGCCGTGCCCCACTTCCTCGTAATTACTGATCAACAGATAGGTGGTTTGCAGTGGTTTGATGCCCGCCTGCTTCATACTCTGAACCGCTGCCACCAGGCAGGCAACGCAGGCTTTGTCATCCAGATGGCGCGAACGTACGAACCCGCTGGTGATTTCCAAGCGCGGATCGAAGGCTACAAAATCGCCCACGCTGATTCCAAGTTGTTCTGCAGCTTTGGCGTCAAACACCTCTTCATCCAGCCTGACCTCCATGGTATCGGCGTTGCGCGGCGTTTCGGATGTTTTCGCCCCGTGCACATGGGTTGAAGCGGTGTTGATCAGGATCGACCCGCGGATCTGTTTTCCGCCAGTGGCAAAAACGGTACAACCTTCACCCTCAATGGAGTTCCAGGCATATCCTCCAATTTGGGTGAGCGTCAGCCGGCCGTTGGGTTTGATGGTCTTGACCATGGCGCCCAGGGTATCGGCGTGAGCGGTCAATGCCCGCGGAGCATCGGAACGCTGCCCCTCGAGTTTGACGAGCAAAGCGCCTTTTCTCGTATGGGTGAGGGTCAATCCCCCAATTTTCTCAAAGGCATGCGCAGTCAGCTCGACCGCTTGCATGGCAAAACCGGTGGGGCTGGGGGTATTCAAGAGGTTGGCGAGGAAGGTAAGCAGTGAGGATTCATCCACCGGGGGAAGGGGTACCGTCATTTTGGGCTCCATGGTTTTAGAAGTTGGCTCCTTCGAAGCGGCTGATCTTTTCGCGCCATTCCTGGGGAACCGGCATCGAGGTTTTGGTGTGGAAATCGTATGTCACGTTGGTGGTATCGCCGGTGGCATAAATGAGGGTGTGGGTGGGGTCTGTGACCAGGTATTCAAACCGCAGGCTTTTGTTGCCGATCCGGGTTACCGCCACGCCCACTTCCACCTGGACACCGATCGGAATCGGCTGCTGGTAGCTCAGGTGGGCATCCGCCACGATGACCGGAAAATCCAGGAAATTCTGCCCTTTGAATAATCCCAGTTCAACCAGGTAGGAATACCTTGCCTGTTCGATGAACGAGAAAAAGTGGGCATTGTTGACATGCCATTGGGCATCCAGATCGATATAACGTACGGCAATGGGAGAATAGAATTTGAAGTCCGTCATGAGATGATTATACCCTCCCTGACTTGAACCCCTGACTGGCGATTAAGGTCATTGCAAATGAATTACACCTATCACTTTTACGGGCAAAGGGTGTAGAATATAATACAATAACGACTGTTTTTACCCATTTTGTAAAGAGGAAATTTATGCAGATCACCCGCCAAGCAGATTATGCCTTAAGAGCCATGCTTTACCTGGCACGTCTTGATCCCACCCAGCGCGCAGCCACCAATCAAATTGCTGAAGCACAGAAAATTCCACCTTCCTTCCTGGCCAAGATCATCTCCCAGTTATCCATCGCAGGGTTGATCCACACCTCGCGCGGAGCGCGCGGCGGCGTTTCACTCTCACGCCCGGCTGGAGAAATTTCTGTCTTGGAAGTAGTTGAAGCCATTGATGGACCCATTGCATTAAATGAATGCACCCTGGACAAGGATGTTTGTGTTTTTGGTGAAAAATGCCCCATCCACGACGTTTGGTGCGAAAGCCAATCTGATTTGGTCAACCGTCTGCGGACTACCACATTTGCATCTTTTGTTGCATAATGAACTGTACTCCTGTGCGATCCTGATATCACCATACCCTGACCAACGCGCACGAGAGTAAAGGATCAACTCATGGCAGATGGTACTCCGGTAAACAGACAATGGGTAATGGTTTTGCAGGATGGCACAATAGCAATCGATTGGGGGGATGACATCTTCCAGGACGTGCGTTCAGGTGATTTTATCGTCGTGACTGAAAGTGACATCAGCCACCATATCATGAACGATGACCTGGATTGGTTGATCAGAATCGGACGGGTAAAATCGTATGATGCAAAACTGGTCTGGTTCAGCAGCCTGCCGGAGCGGCCGCAGCAAACGATCGAGTAATGGATAGATTCTCACCGCCCCTTCCATGTTCAATCTGGAGGGGGTGTTTTTTTAGAAAGAGGCTTTGATGACCGAATCACCAATGACCACAAGACAATTGAACGGCAGGGTGGCCCTTTTCACCTCCACACGCCTTGTTCTTACCTCGGTCGTCCGTATGGTGTACCCCTTCCTGGCGATCTTTGCCAGCAATCTTCACGTGGATATCAGCCGAATCTCGCTGGCAATTGCATTTTCGTTCATCGCCAGCGCAGCCGCACCATTCCTGGCCCCCATTGCAGACCGCCGCGGGCGGAAGACCGGCATGCTGCTGGGGATAAGCATCGTGCTGACCGGAACCTTCCTGGCAGGTCTGATCCCCAGTTACTCAACCCTCTTCTTGGTGATCATGCTTGGCAACCTCGGCAACAACCTTTACCTGCCAGCCATGCAAGCCTACGTGGGCGATCATGTGCCCTATCAAAAGCGCGGTCTGTACCTGGCGATCACCGAGCTCTCGTGGGCATTGTCCTTTGTCCTGATCATCCCGCTGGCAGGATGGATCATTGAGGTCAGCAACTGGTATACCCCATTCATCCTCGTCGGTATCCTCGGATTGGTGATGATGTTCCTGCTCTGGCGGAATTTGCCCGCAGACCACCCTGAAGAACCCCCTGCCGGCAACCTGTTTTCCGATTTCAAACGCATTTTCACCTATGCTCCCGCCATCCTCGGCCTTGCATTTGGTGTGGCGATCTGCGCCGCCAACGAGGTGGTGAACGTGGTTTTCGGTGTGTGGATTCAGACCTCCTATGGCGTGGAAATTGCTGCCCTGGGCGCCGCCACCCTGCTCATCGGTCTTTCTGAAGTCACCGGCGAGGGGTTGACCGCCTATCTTGCCGACCACCTTGGCAAGAAGCGGTCAGTCGCGCTGGGGCTCGTCCTCAATGCGGCAGTATGCCTCAGCCTGCCGTTTTTCAGCCGCTCCCTGACCGGCGCATTCATCTGGCTTTTCCTCTTCTATATGACTTTTGAGCTTGCCATCATCAGCTCGCTACCACTGATGACCGAGGTTTACCCTCAAGCCCGGGCGACCATGATGGCGTTGCTCATCGCGGCTTTTTCCCTCGGGCGCGCCCTTGGCGACCTGATCTCACCTGGACTGTTCAAACATGGGATCAACTTCAACGGGATGGCAGCCGTGGGATTCAACATGCTCGCACTGGTGATGCTCAGCCTGGTGCACCTGCCAGCAGAAGAGGCTGCCCGGCAGGCGGAGCAAGTTCCCACCGATCACAATCAGCTATAATTTTTCTATACGATTTGCCTGTTTGAAAGGACGGAGAAACATGCTTATTGTCCATGCTTCTCAACTTATCACCCTGGCGGGCGGTCCGCAGCGCGGATCAGACCTCGGCCGACTTGGCATTTTGGTTGACGGTGCGGTTCTTGTGCTGAACGGCATCATCGAGGAGGTCGGCACTTCTACTGACCTTCTGGCGCGTTACCCGGATGAAGAGCGGCTGGATGCCCAGAACAAGGTGGTGCTGCCCGGTTTCGTGGATCCGCACACCCACGCGGTGTGGGCGGGCGACCGCGCAGCCGAGTTTGAAATGCGCTTGGAAGGCCGAAGCTATATGGAAATCATGGCTGCCGGCGGGGGAATTAACGCCACAGTGCAGGCAACCCGCAATGTCTTGCCCGAAGAGTTGGCGGCTCAAACCCGCGCCAGAACTTCGGCAATGTTCGGCAACGGCACCACCACCGCCGAGGTCAAAACCGGATACGGGCTGGAGATCGCCAGCGAGATGGCGCAACTTCAGACCATCCTCGACCTGGACCGCGAAGGACCCATTGAGCTGGCCCCCACATTCATGGCTGCCCACGCCATTCCTCCTGAATTCGCCGGCAACGCCGGTGGATACGTGGATCTGGTGGCGAATGAAATGCTCCCCTTTTTGAAAGGCTGGATGGGAGAACACGCTTCACATCTGCCGCTGCCGTTCGTGGATGTCTTCTGCGAACAGGGCGTCTTTGATCTTGCGCAGACCCGGCGCATCCTGACCGCAGCACAGGAGCTCGGCTTTCCGCTCAAGTTGCATGTGGATGAATTCGCCAACCTGGGCGGTGCAACCCTGGCAGCAGAGCTGGGCGCGGCTTCGGCAGATCATCTGGTGAAAACCTCACTTTCAGACATTCGCGCCCTGGCGGGCAGCCTTACTGCTGCAGTGGCATTGCCTTGCACCCCCTTCGGACTGGGCAGCCGCGAGTACACCCCGGCAAAGGAGATCATCGCAGCCGGCGGATTGCTTGCCCTGGCTACCGATCTCAACCCCGGAACAGCCTGGTGCGAGAATATGCAATTCGTCATCGCCCTCGCCTGCCGCGCCCTGGGTTTGACTCCGGCGCAGGCGGTGGCTGCCGCCACCATCAACGCCGCAGCTGCCATCCGGCGCGAGGACCGCATCGGATCCATTGAACCCGGAAAACAGGCTGACCTGCTCATCCTTTCAGTGAGTGACTACCGCCACCTGGCCTACCGCTTTGGCGGCAGCCTGGTGCAGACCGTGATCAAGAAGGGGAAGGTCTATCCTCTCAATCCACTATCGCCCCGAGGTAACTGATGCTCACATTGGAACAAGCCAAAACCTGGTACCAGAATTCAGACGCTGTGCACGACTTCAGCCACATTGAGCGGGTTTATGCCATGGCAGAACACCTGGCAGCCGCCGAAGGCGCCGACCTTGAGATCGTGCGGGCTGCCGCCCTGCTGCACGATGCCGACGGCACCACCCCCGGCAGCGAGGTCCGGCTCGAACACCACCTGCGGTCCTCGGAACTCGCAGGCAGAGTGCTGGCGGAGGAAGGCTGGAGCACTGAGCGAATTCAGGCGGTGCAGCACTGCATCCGCGCCCACCGCTTCCGCGACGACCGCGAACCGCCTGCCACCATCGAAGCCAGGTGCATCTTCGACGCTGATAAACTGGATGTGCTGGGCGCCATCGGCGCCGTGCGGGTGGTGGTTTACGCGGCCCTGGCGGGCACGCCCTTCTTCACTCAGCCTTCCGAACTGTTCATGGCGACCGGAAGAGAAGAACCCGGCGAGCAGCATAGCGCTTATCATGAATATCTCTTCAAGCTGCGCAAAATTCAGGACCGCCTGTACACTACGACTGCCAAAGCCCTGGCTGCTGACCGCAGCCGCTACCTGGATGAGTTCTTCGTCCAGCTCCAGGCGGAGATCAAAGGAGAACGCTAGACCATGGGTCAAAGCCCGTCATTACAAGAGATCATTAACCTGGCGAAACACGCCGGGAAGATCGTTCATGAAGGTTTCCATCACGACCACCAGGTGGATTTCAAGAGCGAGGTGGATGTGGTAACCGAAATGGACCACCGCTCCGAAGAGTACCTGCTGGGCGAGATCCGTTCACGCTTTCCCGGCGATTCCATCCTCTCCGAGGAAAGCGGCAGCATCAACGGCAGCCATGAGAATATCTGGGTCGTGGATCCATTGGATGGGACGGTCAACTACTCCCACCGGCTGCCCATCTACTCCATTTCCATCGCCTACCAGGTGCAGGGGGTGCTGCAAATGGGTGTGGTCTATGACCCCTCGCTGGATGAATGCTTCAGCGCGGAACGAGGCAAGGGTGCCTGGTTGAATGGCGATCCCATCCATGTGACACGCACCACCGAGCTGATCAAGACGCTGCTGGTCACCGGATTTCCGTATGACCGCCACGGCAGCGATTTTGACCGCAACATGCGCTACTTCTCCGAGCTCACCCGCAATTCTCAGGGAGTGCGGCGGTTGGGATCTGCTGCGCTGGATGTGTGCTACGTAGCCTGCGGGCGCTTTGACGGCTACTGGGAGCTTTCCATTCACCCCTGGGATGTGGCGGCTGGTGCTTTGATCGTGGAGGAAGCCGGAGGCAAGGTGAGCGACCTGGAGGGCTCGGCGGACTATCTCAAGCCGCCCTATGCGTTGATCGCCGCCAATCCGGTCATTCACCAGGCAATTCTCGAAAAATTGCGCTCCATCCAATAAATCAAATTAAGCCATGGTTTTTCCCGGTAAAAGTAGTTGATTTCGCCGCAAAGCGGCGAAATCAACTACTTAATCACTTTCCCCCTTCCAACTGGAAGGGGGTTAGGGGGATGGTATTCTTTCTACCAATATTCCGATATGCTTTATTTCGCCATTTTCTCCAGCCCGTCCACCAGGCTGCGGAGATAGTCGAATCCGCCCTGCCAGAATGATGCCTGGCGCACATCCACGCCGGCTTCCTTCAGCACATCCATCGGCGCAGCGGATCCACCGGCAGCGAGCAGCTTCACGTACTTGGGCTTGAAGGCATCGCCTTCACGCTTGAACATCTGGTATAGCGCCAACACCAGCAGTTGACCGAAGGCGTAGGCGTATACGTAGAACGGTGTGGCGTAGATATGGGGGATGGAGACCCATTCCCATTTGAATTCCTCACCCACCTCGACTGCGTCGCCGAACTGATGTTCCAGGTTGTTGAAATACAGGTCTGCCAGTTCATCCACCGAAGCCCCTTCGATGATCTTCTGATGGGCTTCCTTTTCGAACAGCGCAAAGAACGCCTGGCGCTGGATGGTGGCATAGCTGTCGTCCATCTGGCGGAAAACCAGGTCGCGCTTGACGGATTCGTCCGTTTCGCTCGCCAACAAGCGGTCCACCAGCATCATCTCGCCAAAGGTGGAAGCAGTCTCCGCCAGCGGCAGGCAGGCATGCTGGGTGAAGTGGGTATGTCCCTCCGCCAGCATGGAGTGGATGGCGTGCCCCAGCTCGTGAGCCATGGTAGCGACGTCGTCGGCATGACCCTGGTAATTGAGCTTGACCCAGGGGGTGAGCTCCGGCAGCACCGTCCAGCAGAATGCTCCGCCCTGTTTGCCTTTGCGCACTTCTGAATCCAGGTGATCCTCGTCCAGCACGCGGCGGGCGAGCTTTTCGAAGCGCGGATCGAATTCACGGAAGGAATCAAAAACCGTGACCGCTGCCTTTTCAAAAGGATAGGACTTGTCTGCCTTCGCCACGGGGGCGTAAATATCATAGCGGCGGAGCTTCTTCATGCCAAGCAGACGAGCCTTAAGTTTGAAGAAGCGCTGAAAGACGCCCGTGTTTTTCTGGCAGACCTCCAGCAGGGTGTCGATCACCTCATCCGGCAGGTCGTTGCCCAGGTTGCGCGCGGAGATGGGGCTGGCAAAGTTTCGCATGTTGATTTCTTCGTTGTGCCAGTCGCGCACCAATGTTTGATAGATCTGACCCAGGATGGGACCGTCGTTACCGTATACCCGATACAACTCCTGGAAGGCGCGCGCCCGCAGGTCGGGGTCTGCCTGGCGGACGTACATCATCACTTCGCCGCGAGTCAGATCACGCACTTCCCCGTCGACTTCCACCTTGAAGGTATAACGGTTGGTGATGGAGTCATACAGGGTGTTGAGCGCAGAAACGCCGGTGACATTCTTGGTGTTGATGATCTTTTCCTCAGGTTCGCTGAGGGTGTGCGGCTTAAAGTGGCGCATTGCCTCCAGCCAGTAGCGGTAGTCGCCGCTGGCGTCCATCAGGCGCGCGGCTGCCTCATCGGGGAGGTCCTTCCACCAGATGGTGAAGAAAAGCGTGCGGTTTTCAGTCTCGGCCGAAAGTTGATCGGTACGCGCCATCAGCGAAAGGGCTGCCTGGTTCTGGGTGTCTTCGGTAAACCAGAGCCCGGCGTAACTGGCCAGGCGGGTGATGATGCGGGAGATCTCGTCCAGGGCTTTAACCGCTGTCATGAAATCAGCGGCGCTGATGCTTACTGTGAGCATGGGGCGCATTTTCTCGAAGGCGGAGGATTTGGCGTCCAAATCGGCGAAAGCTGCCTTCATTTCGGGTCCATCTGCTGACGGGTAGATATCCGCCAGGCTCCAACGTTTTTGCGTGTAGTTTATTGTCATCTCAACCTCGTATGAATAGTCATTTAATGATTATACAATGAAGAAGTTCCTGAGAGGCCAGGGCATGCAACCACATCTTCAAGGCTGATTGTGAGTGCTCGAAGCGGAGCAATCCCTGAGT
>JBDKSE010000019.1:0-8902 GCA_039683035.1 Anaerolineaceae bacterium | reverse complement strand
ACGCAGGGCATCCTGCAAGGCACGTATGAGACTTTTGGTTCGCTGGCAGCGCAAAAAGGCTGGCAGTCGTTGAAGGGCAAGTTTGTGCTCAGCGCCGGGCTGGGCGGCATGGGCGGAGCCCAACCTTTGGCAATTACCATGAATGATGGCGTGGGGCTGGTGGTGGAAGTGGACCCGGAGAGGGCGCACCGACGTAAGGAAACCGGCTATGTGCAGATGGTGGTGGATTCGCTCGAAGAAGCGATGACGCTGGTTGAAGAAGCCAAGGCGCTGAAGATCCCGCGCTCGGTGGGTCTCATCGGCAACGCTGCCGAGATTTACCCCGAGTTGGTGATGCGCGGCGTCATTCCAGATGTGGTCACCGATCAAACCCCCGCCCATGATGTGAGCAGCTATGTTCCGGCAGGCATGACTCTCGAAGCTGCCTGGGAAATGCGCAAGCGCGACCCGGTGGAATACATCAGGCGCTCGGTGGATTCGATGAGCCGCCATGTACAGGCGATGCTCGATTTTCAAGCCCGCGGTGCTGAGGTGTTCGATTACGGCAACAACATCCGCCAGCGCGCGTTTGACAACGGAGTCAAACACGCCTTTGATTTCCCCGGCTTTGTCCCTGCCTATATCCGCCCCTTATTTTGTGAAGGCAAGGGTCCATTCCGCTGGGTGGCGCTTTCGGGCGATCCTGAAGATATCTACCGCACCG
Organism: Anaerolineaceae bacterium; assembly: GCA_039683035.1. GTDB lineage: Bacteria > Chloroflexota > Anaerolineae > Anaerolineales > Anaerolineaceae > UBA6107. Next base: position 8,199 of record JBDKSE010000019.1, on the reverse strand, counting down.
ATGAAGCCCTGATGGAACTGTTCCCTGAGAACAAGCACATGGTACGCTGGCTGAAAATGGCTCGTGAGCAGGTGCATTTCCAGGGGCTGCCGGCACGGATCTGCTGGCTGGGTTACGGCGAACGCGCCAAAGCCGGGCTGAAATTCAACGAGCTGGTGGCAAAGGGTATTGTCAAAGCGCCCATCGTCATCGGGCGTGACCATCTCGATTCCGGATCCGTGGCCAGCCCCAACCGCGAGACTGAGGGCATGCGCGACGGCACCGATGCGGTGAGCGACTGGCCCATTTTGAATGCGCTGATCAATACTGCCGGTGGAGCCACCTGGGTATCGTTCCACCACGGCGGCGGGGTGGGTATTGGATACAGCCAGCATGCAGGCATGGTGATCGTTGCTGACGGTACCCCTGAAGCAGACGCCCGCATACAGCGCGTATTGACCACCGACCCGGGAATGGGCGTGGTGCGCCATGCAGATGCCGGGTACACCGAAGCCATTGACTTCGCCAGGCATAACGGGATCAAAATCCCCATGCTGCCAAAGGAATAGCCTTGAACCGCGGACGCTGGATCGGATTCATTCTTGTCATCATCCTGGGGTTGGCTGCCGGGTTGGTGTACGGCTGGGTCATCCGCCCGGCGGTTGTGAGCAACACCACCCTCGATTCGCTGCGTCACGATTACAAAGCGGATTATGTGCTCATGGTGGCTGAAACCTACAACGCTTCCGCCGACCTGAGCCAGGCTAAACAAGATCTCGACCAGATTGCGCCGGGTGAGCCTTTAAAGGCAGTCCAGGCTGCCCTGGTGAGCGCCCAGGCACTGGGATATCCCAATTCTGATCTGCAGATGATGGCTCAACTGGAGCTGGCGCTGAAAGCGGCCAACCCGACCGAGGCGGTGACCCCATGAACGAGAAACGGGGTCCGTTCTACCTTTTCACAGGTTTGTTGATCGGCGCTGTCATTGGAATTTTGATCTCACGGCTGGTCCTGCCGGTGCGTTATACCGATACCGATCCATCCACATTGCGCCCCGACCAACGCGAAATTTACCGCAGCCTGGTCGCCCGGGCGTACCTGGCGGAAGCAGATGTCAACCGCGCCAAAAGCCGCCTTAATTTGCTGGAAGATTCGGCGATGATCGAGGAGTTGATCGCCCAGGCACAAACCGCGCTGGCATCCTCTGATCAGCAGTCCAGCGCCAGGGCAATGGCTTTGCTGGCGGCAGCGCTCAGTCAAACGGGCATAAGTATTACGCCGCTGCCAGGTGCGGTCACGCCGCTGGCGGTGGTTCAATCCACGCCAACGTCCGGCGCGGTCACGCCGTCGGCAACCTCATCTCAGGCAGCCTCCTCGCCCGGGGTCACTTCCACGCCTGCGAATACATCCTCTCCGCGCCCCACTGCCACGCCGCAACCGACCCAGGGGTCACCCTTCCAGATGGTCTCCAAAGACGAGTTATGCGGCTCGTCCGGCAATGCGCCGCTGATGCAGATTTTTGTTCAGGATGTACAGGGAAACCCGGTACCGGGTGTGAAAATTGAGATCACCCTGGTCAACTCTGCTCCAGCATATTTCTACACCGGGTTGTATCCCGAGATCAACAATGGTTATGCCGATTACATGATGGTGCGGGACACCATTTACAGCCTGCGGGTGGGGGAAGGCGGTCAATTGGTGACCGGATTGCAGGCACCGGTTTGCACCGCGGATGGAACCTCATACACGGGTGGATTGAAGCTGGTATTCAAGCAGCCATAAGTATCGAGAGCCGAGAATCGAGAGCTGAGAACCGTATGGGTGGGTCTTGGACCTGCCCCCACACCGGAACAACAAAAAACACGGCGGAAGCCGTGTTTTTGATCGTTAATTGACCGAATTATTGCATGGGGTTGGTGTTCGCCCAATCGCTGCCGATATAGACGGTGATATCCGATTGACTGGCAGTATCGAGCTTGCGGTAGATGCGGGTATTGGGCACCTGCATCAAGCTGGAGATATAAGCTAATGTGTAGGGAGTGTCGTTGTGCAGGATGATGGTTGTTGCAACGTAATTCTGATCAGAATTGCCAGTGCTGACAATGTTCAATCCCTGGTTCTTCAGATATGCGGCAGTGGTATCTGCCAGACCTGAGGATGTCGTTCCGTTTAGTAGCTCAACACGTGCGTTTTCTGATTTCGCCAATGTGAGAGAATCATTTGTTTGCATCACAATCGGAGAGGCTGCTCCGCTTTCGGTGGCAAAAACCTTGTCCCGCAGGATGCGAATTTGATCGGGGATGGGTCGTAGCACATCCATTCCATTGACATTTTCCTGCGTAGTCTGCGTATAGTCGATGACATAGGTCTTGATATTGTCACGCGGCATGCCCAGTACAAGCATGCCCAACTGGATGGCCTGGTTCAGTGAAAGATTGGTTTGAATACCCTGCGATACCGAGTTGTAGATCGAAGGTGCTCTGGTGATCAAAGTCGGCAGCATATTGAATTGCAGCACACGGTCGATGATCGCCTGGATGACCTGCATCTGACGGCTGCCGCGGTCCACATCGCCGCCGGCTGTATGGCGGTTGCGTGCGTAGGCCAGAGCCAATTCACCATCGAGGGTCTGCACGCCGGCTTCCACCCAAACAGGTTCGCGCTCGCCGCGCGGATCGAGCAGGATGCGTTCGGGAATGTCGATCTTCACGCCTTTGATCTCATCGATCATGGTGACGAAGGAATCCAAATCCACCTGGGCATAATAGTTGATGGGCACGCCCAGGAATTCTTCAACGGTTTTCATTGCCAACCCGGGACCGCCGCCTGGCAGTTGATTCACCACGCCCAAAGAGTAGGCGGTATTGATTTTGCCGTAATCATAACCAGGGATATTGACCCACAGGTCACGGCGAATGGAGAGCATGCCAGTCGTTTTGGAGAGGGGGTCGATGGTCACCAGGATCATTGTGTCTGTCAATGGGACCCAGGTCTCCCCAGTATTTCGCGCGTTGGAGTAGTCGAGACCCATGAAGAGGATGTTGATGCGGCTGTTCCCGTCCCAGGCTTTGGCGGCGACCGGAGCATCGGAGGGGGCGTTCACCTGCGGGGTGGTGGCGGTATTGCCGGCGGTGGATCCGTTATCCACTGGAGCTCCTGGCAGACTGGTCAAATTCCAACCCTTGACCAGATTAAAGACAAAAGTTCCAGCAACGATGGCAAGGGCAATGCCTACCACGCCAAAGGCAGCCAGAAGACCGATGGTCAGCCTGTCAAATTTGGGTTTCTTTTGAGGGGGACGTGCCATGGAGCGGTTGGAGTAACTGGACATGTTGTGAGACCTGTGATTTCCTGCAGAATGATGATCCTGCTTCATGTTGCAAGAATGATTCCAGACAATCGCGTAATTATAACATCACTCCAGGCTGGTATCAGCTTGCCGGACGGGGAGGGGGAACGGGAAGATCTGCCTCTGGCGTGTTTACCCAGCGGTCGCCTTCCTCGATCAACATTACAGGAATGTCGTCCACGATGGGATATTTACGCCCGCAATCCTGGCAAACCAGCCATGATCCCTTGACCAGCGAGAGGTGCCCACTTTTTTCGTGAACACAATCCGGACAGCGCAAGATTTCCAACAGATCAGCTTTTACCATGGTTGCTCCAAATAACGGGAATTCTGCCTAATTTTACCACTATACGAAAATGGACAGAGATCGGCGTCATTGCGAAGGCTGCGAGGTGGGCAGTTCGGTCCCGGGACCGTACTCATAAGTATCCCGCCAGGCTTGATAATGGGTGGTGAAACGGTCATGGTAAAGCACGGCATTATTGCGCATCACGTCGCGGGTGACTTCTACGTCCGCTCCCTGGACTGCCCAGTCCACCTGTTTGATCTTTCCAGAAGGCAGGTCAGGATTTTCGCGGTAGACGGGATCCGGGGAATCGACCAGGTTGGTCAGACCGGTGGTGTGCCAATCCACCGTGCGTCCGTCGCTGGTGGAATAGAACTTCCACGTGAGGGTGTAATTCGTGGTACTGACGTAGGTTTCCATCAGCAGCCAGGAAGAGCTGTCATTGGTAAATTTGAAATCGACCAGCGGAACGAAAACGGTCGCATCCAGACCGGCTAGGTCGGAGTTGTAGCCGGATGCAGTCTGTTCGTAATATCTCACACGGTAGGCATGGGCATGACGCTCATCGATGGGATAACCGCCAAAGAACGCCGTACGGAAGAGCGCCGTGCTCACCTGGCAAACACCGCCGCCAACGCCTTTAATCGTTTGGTCACCCAGGATGATGAGCGCTTCAGCATAGCCATTGTCCAGACTGATATCGCCCAGCACGTCCGACATCGATAAAGTGGCGCCAGGCGCGACCAGCAGCCCGTGAAAACGCGCAGCAGCGGTTTGAATGTTCTTCACCCGGTCGGCTGCCGAACCGCGAAAATAGGTGGTGTAGGAAGAGACCAGTTGAGTGATCCCCAGGTCGCTGCCTGTCGCAGTATCCATCACCGCCGGGTTGGCGGTGGTAAAGACGAGCGGTACGTTATGGCTGCCCGCGGTCAATTGCTGGTCGATCGAGTCAAGGCTGGCGGCGACATCCAATGTGCGGCCGATCTTCGCCGGCTGGATCACCTCAAGAAGCCGGGTTTCGTCATTAAAGGTAAACCTGGCATTTTCAGAGATTTGATCCATCTGCGGCTCGAGGCTGGTGAGATAAGCTGTGAAGAGAGGGCGGTTGATCGTCACCTTGAACCGGGCATCATTCCCATCAGCGATGCGTTCGAAGCTCAACATCTGGGCTAGCGCTGCCTGGTCAAGCTGCCACGAGGTGGTATCGCCTGTACTTCCCTCTGGCAGAGTCAGCGTGAGCGGCTGGCCGAGGATGCTGCGAGTCAATTCGGCTTGCTGCGAGGCATCCATGATCACCGGGTTGCTTTCCGTCACCACCAGCTTGACCTCGCCGTCGCGCAGCAGTGCAATCTGCGATGTGATCGCTTCCAGCGATGCCTGGATATCCAGGACGCGTCCAGCCTGGCCCTGATTGACCACCACGTCCGATCCCTGGATGGAAAGACTGGCTTCGCGGATGGGCTGGTTGATCTGAACTGCAAGTCCCTGCAAATACTTGACCGCGATTTCCTGGTTGAAAAGAAGCACCGGCGATGAAGTGATGGTGCGCTGCCCGGAAATTCGGCTGCCGAGCATCGTGAAAACGGAACTGCCGCGGTCAGCCGTGTAGGCATTTCGGGCGGACGCTTCCGGATCCAGGAAGAATCCCAGTTGGGCAGGTGTAACCACCCACGATTTGCTGCCGTCCGTTAAAAGGATGCGTCCCTGGTCGGCAAAGGAATAAGAACGGGCAATGCGGTCGGTTGCCTGGGAGACAGACAGCCCGCCCAGGTCGACACCGTTCATGGAGACACCGGGCAGGATGCGCCCGGCATATGCCACCTGGCTGCCGATGAACAGGACCAATAAAAGCGCACCCAGGGCGGCAACACCAATCACGAGCGCTGAAATCAGCACACTGATGATGGAGACAGGTTGGTTTTTTCGAGTAGAGGTGACCATAATTTGGATTATATCACTCCGGTTAAATGGTGATTTCAAGATACTGAACCTCAGACGAAACCATTGCAAGAAAAGTTCCTGGACCAATTTGGAAATTGGTCAAAAATCACCCTTGACAGAGATTGAGCGCGGTGTATAATCTGACCTCGTTGCGCATTGAACAGCGCACGATCTCACCCGAAAGGGTAGATCCTTGAAAACCCAATAACCAGACTCCCGAAAAGCGATCCTGTGGTGAAATCCACGCAATCGAATGGCGTTTGAGGAAACAGAAAACGCCTTATTTTTGCCTGGAAATTACCCTTGACAAGGAAAAAAGAAGCGGGTATCATTTGAGTCCCATTGCGTTGAAGATTTCGCTGAAACAGAATGGCAGATCTTGTAACAATCAAATACGCAGAAGGCTTGAGGACAACCCGCAAGCAATGAACCGGCCGATGGAGTCGATCAGTAAGAAAGATCCGTCGGCGATTTATTGGAAACCCCTTGACAATGATGGGGCGCTGCGAGTAAAATCTGGCCCTTGGAACAAGTCAGAACCTTAACAATTGAATAGTGATAGGAAGAAAACGATGCCCTGTCGTAATTCATGTAATACCAGATCCGTAACTTACACCTGAAAAGGTGATATTTTTGCGGAGAGTTTGATCCTGGCTCAGGATGAACGCTGGCGGCGTGCTTAATACATGCAAGTCGAACGGAGACAGTAGCAATATTGTCTTAGTGGCGAACGGGTGAGTAACGCGTTGGTGACCTGCCTCGAAGAGAGGGATAACAGTTCGAAAGGATTGCTAATACCTCATGTGGTTGCTTGGGTTAGAGACCTTGCAACTAAACGGATTTATTCGCTTCGAGAGGGGCCTGCGTCCCATCAGCTAGTTGGTAGGGTAATGGCCTACCAAGGCGATGACGGGTAGGGGACCTGAGAGGGTGGCCCCCCACAATGGAACTGAAACACGGTCCATACACCTACGGGTGGCAGCAGTAGGGAATATTGGTTAATCTGGGAAACCGGGAACCAGCAACGCCGCGTGCGCGATGAAGGCCTTCGGGTTGTAAAGCGCTTTTAGAGAGGATGAGGAAGGACAGTACTCTCTGAATAAGCCTCGGCTAACTACGTGCCAGCAGCCGCGGTAAAACGTAGGAGGCGAGCGTTATCCGGATTTACTGGGCGTAAAGCGTGTGTAGGCGGTTTGATAAGTTGGATGTGAAAGCTCCTGGCTTAACTGGGAGAGGTCGTTCAAAACTATCAGACTTGAGAGTGGTAGAGGGAGGTGGAATTCCGCATGTAGTGGTGAAATGCGTAGATATGCGGAGGAACACCAGTGGCGAAAGCGGCCTCCTGGCCCATTTCTGACGCTCAGACACGAAAGCTAAGGTAGCAAACGGGATTAGAGACCCCGGTAGTCTTAGCTGTAAACGATGTGAACTTAGTGTCGGTGGGGTTAAATCCATCGGTACTGAAGCTAACGCGATAAGTTCACCGCCTGAGGACTACGGCCGCAAGGTTAAAACTCAAAGGAATTGACGGGGCCCCGCACAAGCAGCGGAGCGTGTGGTTTAATTCGATGTTACACGAAGAACCTTACCAGGGTTTGACATGCAGGTGGTAGTGAAGCGAAAGCGGAACGACTCTTCGGAGAGCCTGCACAGGTGCTGCATGGCTGTCGTCAGCTCGTGTCGTGAGATGTTCGGTTAAGTCCGCTAACGAGCGCAACCCCTGCCGTGTGTTACAAGTGTCACACGGGACTGCCGGTCTTAAGCCGGAGGAAGGTGGGGATGACGTCAAGTCAGCATGGCCTTTATATCCTGGGCTACACACACGCTACAATGGGTGGTACAACAGGTTGCGAAACCGCGAGGTGGAGCCAATCCTCAAAGCCATCCTCAGTTCAGATTGTAGGCTGCAACTCGCCTGCATGAAGATGGAGTTGCTAGTAACCGCAGGTCAGCTATACTGCGGTGAATACGTTCCCGGGCCTTGTACACACCGCCCGTCACGTCATGGGAGCTGGCAACACCTGAAGCCGGTATCCTAACCGCAAGGAGGGAGCCGTCGAAGGTGGGGCTGGTGACTGGGACGAAGTCGTAACAAGGTAGGAGTACCGGAAGGTGCGCCTGGATCACCTCCTTTCTATGGAGTTTTGAACAACCTTTTGGCGCCCTCGTGGCGCGGAGGGGCGTTCTACTCCTTACCAATCCGGTCTCGCAGCGGTGTGAGATCGGCTGGAGGCGAGCAAAAGCTTCCTATCACTCCTCAGTTGCTGAGGTCCGCAGCAGAACGGGCCTGTAGCTCAGGTGGTTAGAGCACTGTGCTGATAACGCAGGGGTCACTGGTTCGAATCCAGTCAGGCCCACTACCCTGCAAGGCCAGGGGATGTAGCTCAGTTGGGAGAGCGCCGCCTTTGCAAGGCGGATGTCAGGGGTTCGAGTCCCCTCATCTCCACCTGACTGCGAAGTTGAGAGAAAGAGAGCGACGAAAAGCTTGTTGATTAAGACGAAAGTTTAGGTGAATACAGGCAAATCGCAAGGGTATCCGCGACCCGGCGATGAGCCGGGTCGCCTTGTCTAAATCAACCCAGTTGAATAGCGAGCGGTGGCTCGGATCGCAAGTAGATCGGCACCAGCGCTCGGTAGTCAACCC
>JBDKSE010000018.1:0-112095 GCA_039683035.1 Anaerolineaceae bacterium | reverse complement strand
TTCCAGCCTGCATAGACTGCGTCGTCTTCCATGTCGCGTTCAATGCGCAGCAACTGGTTGTACTTGGCAACGCGGTCGGAACGGGCGGGAGCACCGGTTTTGATCTGCCCGGTATTCAACGCCACGGCGATATCGGCGATGGTGGCATCCTCAGTCTCTCCGGAGCGGTGAGAGGTGACTGCACGCCATCCAGCACGCTGGCAGGTTTCAACGGCTTCGATGGTCTCGGTCAGAGTGCCAATCTGGTTGACTTTGACGAGCAAGGCATTGCAAGCCTGTTCTTTGATCGCCCGGCGGACACGCTCGGGATTGGTCACGAGCAGGTCATCGCCAACGATCTGTACTTTGCCGCCGATTTCCCTGGTCAACAATTTCCAACCGTCCCAATCATCCTGTGCAAGCCCGTCTTCAATGGAGACAATGGGGTACTGGCGGACCCAATTTTTCCAGAAATCCACCATCTGCTCGCTGGTGAGTTTCTTGCCTTCTTTGCGCAGATTGTAAAGATGGCTTTCCTCGTCATAAAGTTCGGAGGCAGCCGGATCCAATGCGATGCAAACCTGTTCGCCGGCTTTGTATCCAGCTTTTTCAATGGCTTCGAGGATCACTTCCACAGCCTCATTGTTAGCTTTGAGGGCCGGCGCGTAACCGCCTTCGTCGCCCACCAGGGTGGCATACCCACGGGCTTTGAGCACTGACTTGAGGGCGTGGTAGATCTCGGCACCCCAGCGCAGACCTTCGGCGAAGGATTCAGCGCCCAGAGGCATGACCATGAATTCCTGGGCGTCGGTGGATTGCCAGTTGGTGTGCGCGCCGCCGTTGAGGATGTTCATCATGGGTACGGGGAGCACGTGGGCATAAACACCGCCCAGATAGCGGTAAAGGGGAAGTTCAACCGAAGCTGCCGCTGCTTTGGCGACTGCCAGGCTGACGCCCAAAATGGCGTTGGCACCCAGGCGGCTCTTGTTGCTGGTGCCGTCAAGGTCGATCATCAACTGGTCGATTGCCTTTTGCTGGGTGGCGTCCCAATCGAGCAGGTTTTCCTGGATCTCGGTATTGACATTCTCGACGGCTTTGAGCACACCCTTGCCGCCGTAGCGTGATTTATCGCCATCGCGAAGCTCAAGGGCTTCATGAATGCCCGTGGATGCCCCGGAGGGAACTGCAGCACGCCCCATGGAACCATCTGCCAGGGTGACCTCCACCTCAACGGTGGGATTGCCTCGTGAATCGAGTATCTCATGCGCGTAAACCGAATCGATCAAGCTGTTCATTTGTAATCCTTTCTCAGTCACTGCGAAAAATAGCGGCAAGCCGCTTTATTGGCAAAGATGATTTCCAACCTCTAAGTATACCTGATCTCTCCGCTTTATTCTTCAAAGTCGATGGGCGGGTCCTGGAAAGTGATACCTGCCTTTTTGCAGGCAGCCCGCATGAACGCCAGAAAGAGAGGATGGGGGCGGTTCGGACGTGACAGAAATTCAGGGTGGAATTGGGTGCCGAGCATGAAAGGATGGCCCTTGAGTTCGGCAATTTCCACCAGCCTGCCGTCCGGTGAAATACCGGAAAAGACCATGCCGTATTCAGAGAATTTTTGGCGGTAGGCGTTGTTGAATTCAAAGCGATGGCGGTGGCGTTCCTGAACTTCGCTCACCTGGTAGGCTTCACCGGCGATACTGCCTGATTTAAGCACGCAGGGATACAGACCGAGCCGCATGGTGCCGCCCATGTCCACGATCCCTTCCTGTTCCGGCATCAAAGCGATCACCGGGTTGGGGGTGGTGTGGTCAAATTCGGTGGAGTTGGCGCGGTCGTCCTTGAGAATGTCGCGGGCGAATTCCACCACCATCAACTGCATACCCAGGCATAATCCAAGATAAGGGACCTTGTGAGTGCGGGCATAACCGGCTGCAGTTATTTTTCCCTCAATACCGCGACTGCCAAAACCACCAGGCACCACCACGCCATCGGCAGATTCAAGCAGATCGCGATTGATGCCTTTCTCCAGATCGGTGGAGAGGATCCAGTTGATCTGCAGTTCGGCTCCCAGAGCCAACGAGGCATGCTTGAGCGCTTCACGCACGCTGATATAGGCATCGTGAAGCTCAACATACTTGCCCACCAGGGCAATGGTGACTGTGGGTTTCTCCTTCTTCGTCTCCTCCACGATGCGGCTCCAGGCAGTCCAGTCAGGATGCTTGCGTTCGTCCAGGTGCAGCCGTTCCAGAAGGTATTCGCCGACACTGGCTTTTTCGAGCATTAAGGGGATCTCTGCGAGGATGGGTGAGGTGACCATGGGGATCACCGCGCGCTTCTCCACATCGCAAAACAGGGCGATTTTATCCATCAGGTTGTCTTCGACTGGATGATCGCTGCGTGCAACGATCATGTCGGGGGAAATTCCGATGGAACGCAGCTCGTGAACCGAATGCTGGGTGGGTTTGGTTTTGAGTTCTTCGGTGGCGCCAATATACGGCAGCCAGGTGACATGCACATACAGGGTGTTTTCACGACCCATATCTGACCGCAACTGGCGGATGGCTTCGAGGAAGGGCAGGCTTTCGATATCGCCCACCGTACCGCCGACTTCCACCAGCACAATTTCAGCACCCGTCGATTTGGCAACCGCCGTGATGCGTTTCTTGATTTCGTTGGTAATGTGCGGGATCACCTGGATGGTGCCGCCGAGAAAGTCGCCGCGGCGTTCCTTGCTGATCACTTCCGCGTAGACCTGTCCCGTGGTGACATTGCAAACCTTGTTCAGGCGGATGTCGATAAAACGCTCGTAATGTCCCAGATCGAGGTCGGTCTCGGCGCCGTCATCCAGGACGTAAACCTCGCCGTGCTGGTAAGGGCTCATGGTGCCCGGATCCACATTGATATATGGATCCAATTTTTGCACAGCTACTTTGAACCCGCGTTCCTTGAGCAGTTTACCCACGGCAGCCGCGGTTACCCCTTTGCCAACAGAACTGACCACACCACCGGTGAAGAAAATATATTTGGTCGCCATAGCTCATCCTCCAATAGCAGGGTTCTCAATAAAGAAGTGAGGAGGGCCGCACCACCGGCACCTCCTCACAAAGAGTTTAATTAATCGATCGATTCAAAGCAACCTATCCTTTGTTCATCACGACAACTTTGAGTTTACCACAGAACGCATTTAACGAAAAACCATCCTTTTGAGGGGATGGTTTTTGAAGTTTATTTGGTTTGAACTTTGTTTTCGAGGGTTCGGGTGAGAAGATCTTCCTGTTCCTTTGAAACGTGTTTGGCTTTCTTCTCATCCTGCTGTTTCTTGCGGTCCTTGGCTTTTTCCATTGCTGATCGAAGCGCAAGTTCCATGTAAGTGGGTTCTGCTTCCGCCTGGGGCTCGTTGATGGATTCGATCAGGGCAGAATTATCTTCGCCACCAGTGCGGCGGGGTTTGCGGGTGGGTTTCTTCTCGCGTTTGGGTCCACCTTCACTGGGCTGAGCTTTCGGAGCCGGACGGGCAGGTTTCTCAGCAACCACAACTTCGGGCTCAGGAAGCAGGGCTTTCATGCTCAATTTGATCTGCTTTTTGCGGCGATTGACTTCGATCACCTGGGCTTCAATTTCATCGCCTTCTTTGACGACATCACCTGGTTGTTTGACATAACCGTGCGCCATTTCGCTGATGTGCACCAGACCGGGGCGTTCTGCGCCGATCTCAACAAAGGCGCCGAACTTTTCAAGGCGAACCACCTTGCCTTTGACTGTCATGCCATCTTTGATCTCGCGCCACTCCAGATCAAGCGGCTTGATCATGGTCAATTCAACGCGTTCCTCATCATCCTTGCGCGCGATTTTCTTGACCCAAACCTGGATTTCCTGGCCTTCTGTAAGGACATCCTCAACCCGTTTGATGGGCTGGCCATCAGGGGAAACAATTTGAGAGATATGCAAAACTGCAGGTTTGCCTTGCCCGATATCGATGACTGCTCCGGCGAGTCGGATTTTGACCACCTTGCCGGTGAATTGCATTTTTTGCTTCACTTCGCTTGTGCGGTTTTCATCCGCAACAATGTTTGTTTCCATAACGGGCCTCTCCCAGGTTCAAATATCAGCGAAGGTAGATTATAACCTCTGCGTTTAATACTGTCAAACAAAAAACTATCCAATTAAAAATCCGTCTTCAATATTATCACGGATTCACTGTGCCAGAAGGATTTCGATGGCTTTATCGAGTTGTGGATCCTTGCCTGCCTTGATGTCGGCATCGGTCATTTGTACCACTACATCGGGTGTCAACCCCACGCCGTTGATCTGACGCTCCTTGGGAGTGAGCCAGCGGGCAATGGTAATGCGTACTGCGCCCTGGTTGTTTTCCAATGGAATCCAGTTTTGCACTGAGCCCTTACCGTAAGTGGTCACACCCACAAGTTTACCGCGTCCATAATCCTGAATGGCACCGGCTGTGATTTCGGAAGCGGATGCCGTGCCTTCATTGACAAGCACCACCAATGGGATCTTTGTGGCGATTCCACCTGAAATGGCATTGTAAGTTTGACGCTGGCCGTTGCCCTGGTCTTCATACATTACGACACCGCTGTCGATGAATTGCGACACCACTTCGATGGCGGTTGTAAGGTATCCGCCTCCGTTGTTCCGCAAATCAAGGATCAGTCCCTTGGGATTCTTGGCGAGCAGATCGGTGAGTGCGGTTTTCAGGTCAGCACTGGTGGTATCGCCGAATGTGTAGATCGCCACATAGGCAATGTTGGAATCAAGCATCTTGCTTTCGACCGATGGCAGCGTTATCTTTTGACGAACGATGGATACGTCCATCGTGCCTTCGGGGTTCGGACGGTGAATGGTGAGCACCACAGTGGTATTGGCAGGTCCCAGAACTGAGCGCAAAACCACGCTTGGATCCACCCCCTCCACAGACTTTCCGTCGACCGCAATGATCTCATCACCGGCTTTTAGTCCGGCTTTTTCTGCAGGCGAACCAGGCATGGGGGTGACAATAGTGAGCAGTTTCCCGCTGGAATCGACATAAGCGCCGATCCCTTCGTAAGATCCGGAAAGTGGCATATTCGCCTGGGTGAATTCCTCAGGAGTCATGTAACCGGTATGCGTGTCACCCAGAGAATCCAGCATCCCGCGGATGGCTCCCTGCATGAGCTTGGTGTCATTGACTGGCTGATCGATGTACTGCTGGTGAACCAGTGTCCAGGCTTCCCAGAAGGGGGCAAAAAGCGTTTCTGTCGATGCACTGGTTGCTGCTTGGGTCGCAGCGGCTTGAGGCTGCTGGGTTGATGAAAGAGCAGGAATTTCAGAGCTTGTCCGTCCAGGGATCAACCAACCGACCAGTACACCGCCTGAAAATGAACCTGCAAGCAGCAAAATACCAACAAAAATCAATAATACATTGCGACCGGTATTCTTCATGAAACCACTCCTACAAGTTCAATTTCAAACACGCAGCAACAATACCATGACTGGGTTAATCTCAAATGAGCCGTACCGGCTCATTTTTCGTTTTTGGAATTCCTGGGTTTCAGTTCATCGACCTTGGTGGCGAGCCTGGAAAAGGATTCGTCCTCATCCTTCCATGGATTTGAAAAAACTCCTCTTGTCTTTTTCAGTTGCTCCACCCAGGTGGAATCGGTTGATTTCTTTTTCAGTGCAAACGCCAGACTCAGGTTTAGTGATATCACAAACACGATGAATACGATCACAATGATCCAACCGGTGGTGGACAGATGCATCTTTATCCCCTCATTGGTGGATCACAGGCACAACACTTGGCAGGTCGAGCAAGCTAACGATCGAGGCGTCCGCTCCGTCAGCGCGATCTTCTGCGCCCACATGTACCGCGAACATTCCCATTTCCCGGGCTACCCGCAGGTTGGAGGTTGAATCGTCGATCATGATGCATTCTTCAGGGGATTGAATGCCCGCAAGTTCAAAAGCTTTTTGGAAAGCTGCCGGCATGGGTTTGCAATACGGGCTGATGGATTGGATATCGATGATCTTTTCGAAAAGTCCGTTCAAGCCCAGGTGCGAGACGACGCGCCTGGCATGTTCCAGGCTGGCATTGGTGAAGATGATCTTGCGTTGCGGGTAAAGAGACAGGGTCTCCCGGAGCGTATCATCCGGCCGGAGATAGAGCGATAGATCGATATCGTGCACAAAATCCAGGTAATCCTGGGCGTCCACGTGGTAGAGCTGAACCAGACCACGCATGGTGGTGCCGTACTCATGAAATAAAGCGCTTCTTAATTCAGGTACTTTTTCCTTGGGAATATGCACCTTTTCATGCATATAGCGGTCGATTCTCACTCCCAGGGCATCCCAGACACCCGTGGTGGATGGATAAAGGGTATCGTCCAGGTCAAACAGCATGGCTTCAAAAATCATAGGGCAAGTATACCTGATTTATCCTCGCTTTCCCGTGATGGATTGAATTCATATTCGTTGGGCTATAATTAGGCGGATGAAGATCAACCTTCTCCCTGATGAAGTTGCCTCGCAAATCGCTGCCGGCGAAGTGGTCGAACGTCCTGCGTCGGTTGTTAAGGAACTCGTTGAGAATGCGATCGATGCGGGAGCAAAAACCATCGAGATCCGGGTGGATGGCGCCGGCCAGCGCCTGGTGGAAGTGGCGGATGACGGCAGCGGCATCCAGGCGGATGACCTGGCGAGAGCGGTAGCCAGGCACGCCACCAGCAAACTGCAAACTGCCGATGATCTATTTCACATTCAAACCCTGGGTTTTCGGGGTGAAGCGCTGGCTTCCATTGGCTCGGTATCCCATCTGACGATCTCTTCCCGCGCACTTGAGTCGTCCATCGGAGCACGCATTCGGGTGGATGGCGGCAGGGTGCTGGTAGAAGAGAAGGTTGGCATCCCGCCCGGCACGTCGATCCGCGTGGAGGACTTGTTCTACAATACTCCTGCCCGCTTGAAATTCCTGAAGAAAGACCTGACCGAACGACAGCAGGTGACCAGCTTTATCACCCGATATGCGTTGGCTTATCCGCATATCGCCTTCCATTTGATCATGGAGGGAGCTTCTGAATTTCAAACCACCGGTTCGGGCGAACGCCGGGAAGTGTTATCCAGAATTTACGGGGTCGAATTTGCCCGCCAGTTGCTTGAGGTGGATTTTGCCGAAGGCATGCATTCAATCAACGGGTATATCAGCCCTATCAGCCTGACGCGTTCCAACCGCCGGGAGATTACCTTCTTCGTTAATGGACGCTGGATCCAGGATTTTGCACTCACCACTGCCATGATGAAGGCATACCAGACCTACCTGATGGTGGGGAGGTATCCCACGGCTGCAATCTTCATCCGACTCCCCGCTGAGGAAGTGGATGTGAATGTTCATCCTGCCAAGGCTGAAGTGCGTTTTCGAGAGCCGGATCTGGTGTTTGCGCTGATGCAGCGTGCCATTCGCCGGGCGCTCCTGGCTTACTCGCCCATTCCTCAATTCTCACCCAATATCTGGAAGGCACCCCAATTCCAGGCATCCTCTTTTGACACATCCGGGAACACAGCCCCGCTTTTCAATGCACTGAGTGCGGAGGACCTCCTGGAGACACCTGGAGAAGGACCAGAGATTTCTGCGCCCGTGCCGGCACAGCGGATAAATGGCGATATACCGATGCTGCGCCTGGTTGGACAGATCGGGGCAACCTATATCGTTGCCGAAGGCCCTGACGGTCTCTACCTGATCGACCAGCATGCAGCTCATGAGCGGGTGCTCTTTGAGCGCATGATGACCCGGTCGGAGCACATCCCAGCACAGCGCCTTTTGCAGCCGGTGACTGTTACCCTGCCGCCGGATTCCGCGAAGCTATTGAGCGAGAGCCTGGTGGCGCTGAACAAAATCGGTGTAGAAATCAGCGATTTTGGTTTGAATTCATTCCGCTTGACTGCGATCCCCGCGGTCTTTGCTTCCAACGATCCGGCTGAGATCATCCGCAGTGTGGTGGAGGATTTTGAGGAGGATGAAACGCCCTTCAAAAGCCGCATGGAAGAGAAAGTGATCGCCCGGGTGTGCAAACGTTTGGCGGTCAAGGGCGGGCAGGTGCTCAACCCCGAGGAACAAAAGCAATTGTTGATCGACCTGGAAAGGTGTGATTCGCCACGAACCTGTCCTCACGGACGCCCCACCATGATCCATCTCTCCGTCGATCTCCTGGAAAAACAGTTCGGGCGCAGGGGAGCCAGGGCGTTATAAAAAAACTGCATCCCGTTTTCGGAATGCAGTCGGGTGAATCGAAATGGTTTTCACTCGGCGTGTGATTTGATGATCCCCGCAAGTTCACCTATTTGATTTGCCACCAGCCCGTCTGTGTGAATATTGACCAGTGGAGTCTTTTTTTGTATCGCCTGGGTGGTCTGTTCAGGTGAAGGGGGGATCATGAGCGTTACGGCTTCGTTGTCCAGCAAATCGGAAACCTGCACCGAATTGAGAAGTTCACCCTCGCGGGTACGGTTAATGAGCACCAGGTTGATGATCTTTCCGGAAGCAACCGCACCTGATCTCAACTCATAGAGAAGCTCCTTCGTGCGGCTGACTGTCGGTGCCAGAGGTTCGGTGACCACAATCAGTTCTCGGCAGACGCTGCAGATCTTTTCATATCCCGGTTGATAAGGTGTACCGACGTCGATAAAGGTCATGGGTGACAAAAGGGTTAAAGCATTGATCAGGGCGATTATTTTTTCGGGTTGACCGGTGAAGGTCTGATTGACCGATTTCGAGTTTGAAAGCAGCAAACGCACTCCAAAGGAGGTGCTGACAAGGTGTTTTTCAACTTCCTCTGGGGTGATGTCCGCAGGGCTGAGCTGTAGGATCGAATCCAAAGCATCGGATGGAGAGAATCCCAATTCCAACCCCCATGTCCCCTGACCGGAACGGATCTCTGCGGCGATTACTTCAGTCTTCGTTTTTCGGGCGTAACTGGCTGCCAGGTTGAGCGTCAGGGTGGAGACGCCCAGCCCGCCTTTGGAAGCAATGACACCTACTGAATAGCCGCGCTGCACCACCGGCAGAGGGCTGGGCCGGTTTTGGGTACGTGCCATCAAAGCTTTGATATGGGCAACCAACTCTGCAGGATGCACGGGTTTGGTGAGGTAGTCATCTGCCCCTGCTTCATACCCGGCGACCTTGTCATCCACCTGGCTCTTGGCGGTGAACATCAGGATTGGAATGGCAGCAATGGCAGGATCCTTCCGAACACGCTGGCTGAACTGCAGGCCGTCCATCTCAGGCATCATGATGTCAAGAACGATCAAGTCTGGCGATTCGCTTCTTGCCAGACCGAGCGCCTGGCTGCCGCTGTTGGCCGCGGAGATTTCGTATCCCTGCCGCTGGAGCATGAGACCGACCAGCCGCAGCGTCTCAAGATCATCATCGACGATCAGTATTTTTGCCATACACCACCCCGCTTGTTCGATTTGTTTGAGTCTAGCATAAATCCATATCGCGTACAAGCAACATGGTTACCGGAGGTCGGATGCTATAATTCGCTTATGATCGAAGATCAAGTACAGTCAACGCTCTTTACCACATGCCAGGGTCACCCCGGTCAAATGATCGTGGTCGGATTTTCCGGCGGCGCAGACAGTCTTTGTTTGCTGCATTTGCTGGCAGCGTTTCCCATTAAGGTGATCGCAGTCCATTATGACCACGGTTTGAGATCGGAATCGAGTGCGGAGGCAGTTCATTGCCAGGAGATCGCTAAAGGACTTGGTGTCCAATTCGCATCGGGCAGTGGGGATGTCAGGCGGTTTGCTGCAGAGTGCGGTCTATCGATCGAGGAGGCTGCCAGGATCATGCGGTACCGGTTCTTGTTTGATACTGCCGGTTCACTCAATGCGGATGCCGTTGCGACCGCCCATCACGCGGATGACCAGGTGGAAACCATCCTGATGCATCTTTTGCGGGGTGCAGGTCCCGATGGACTATCCGGTATGAACTACCGCAGCTCAGATCCACTGGGGGAGTCTGAAATTCCTCTGATCAGACCTCTTCTCGGCATCTGGCGTGAGCAAATCATGAAATATTGTGAGGAGCATCAGCTGGATCCGCTTCAGGATGCCACCAACCAGGAAAGCACGTATTTTCGCAACCGCATTCGGTTGGAATTGATCCCTGAATTGGAAACATACAACCGGCAGGTGCGGCAGCACCTCTGGCAGACAGCCGCGATCGTGGCAGATGAAAATCAAGGCTTGAGTGTCCTCACCCGGGAGGCTGTTTCAGCAGTGATTACCAGGCGCGGGGAGAGTTGGATCGAGCTGGACCAGGGTGAATTCAGTAGGCAGCCTCTCTGGCTGCAGCGCAGAATCTTCCGTAAAGTGCTCTTCGAATTCAGGAAAACACTGCGCGACTTTGATTTTTCCCAGGTGGAACGGGCGTTGAGCTACCTGAACCATCCGGAAGCGGGCAAAACCTGCCAGATCAATGCGGATATGGAACTCTTCGCGACAAACCGTACACGAGTGGTGCTGGCGAAGAAACATGCCTTACTGGTCGAACTCTGGCCGCAGATTGATTTTGCCTCTCAAATCATCCATGATAGGCAAGCTGAAATCAACCTGCCGGGGGGGTGGGCACTCAGGATGAAAACAGGTGAGGTTCACAGACCATTTATTCAGGATGAAGATCCATGGAAGGCGACTCTGGATGCAGATGCTCTTTCCGGGACTCTCTCCCTGGGAAAGCGGCAGAAAGGGGAGTTGTTTGAGCCGTTCGGCATGGCTGGCGAAAAGATCAAAGTGGGGGATTTCTTCACCAACGTCCATCTGCCGTCGCGCGCGCGCGACCATTGGCCGTTGCTCCGCAGCGGGGACCAGATCGCCTGGATTCCCGGGTTCCGCCTTGCGGACTTCTGCAAGGTGACCGCGGAAACCAAACAAGTTCTGCAACTGGAGCTGATGCAAAAATAAACCGGCTCGAGGCCGGTTTATGAATGTTTATGTTGGGGGAACTTCACCCGCAAGTTGTTTCAGCTTGAGGCTCACCTCGCGCCATTGGATCTTGGAAATTCCCAATTTCTGGCGAATGAGTTCGCGGTCCTCCCCTGATTTCCAGTCGTTCAACGCGCAAGTCCAGCGGCACATGTCAAACGAAAGGTGCTTGGTCAGTCCGGTTTCCTTGCCCAGATCCTCGAGCAGGTATTCCAGGCGCCGCGGAGACCAGGGAAATACCTGGTCGGTGGGTTTGTATTGCGCCACATATTCCTTGAAACATTCCACCCAGTCATCCGTCAACACTATCTTGCGTTCCTTGTACCGACTGCCGCTGCTTGAGTAACGGACGAACAGCACCTGACCGGATGGGTTTTCCAGATCGATGTGATTAAGGTTCAAAGCCAGACATTCCCCCTTTTTGATGCCAGTGGTTAAAAGCAGCATCAACAATGTGTAGGGTCGCGCGTCCGGTCGCTGGGCTTTACGGTGCACAGTGGCTGCCTGGATCAGTTTTTCCTGCTCCTCTTCGGAAATTACCTGCGGGAGGGGACTGATGACGGATTGCTGGATCACCTTCTCAGCCGGATCAGCCGGGATGCGTCCGCTCTGTGCCAGCCAGCGGAAGAATGCCTTGAGTGAAGTGATGCGCCTTGCCAGGCTCTTCGGACTGCAGGGAACATTGCGTTCTTTCTGCAGCCAGTTCAGGAAACGATTGAGATCCTGTGTGGATATGCTTCCGAGAGTGGTATCCGGGGGAAAATAGCCAGCAAGCAGGTTCAGATCTCCCTGGAAAGCTTTGATGGTGTAGGGTGATCTTCCCTGATCTGTCAAAAAGAGCTCCCAAGACTTGATCGCAGGGAGCATGGTCGTTGAACTGGAAATGTGAATTTCAGGCGATTCGCTCATGGGTCTGTCCTGTAGTCAGTTTCGTATAGCCTAACTACAAAACAGTTTACCTGATTTTAAATTGAATGTCAACCGGGTCATTGAGAAAGCGCCTGGCGTATGATCGCCATGACGGCTTCCTGGTTGGGTAGAAGGACCTGTGCGCCGCTCTCCGGCACGACATAGTTCGTCACTTCTGCAGCGCCAATTGAGTATCGCTTTAGGATCGAGGAGTCGTTGTAGATTTTCAGCCCCAACGGCAGCATGGAGACAATCGTGGAGGCAGGAATATCGGTTTCCACCGAAGCTTTGAACATGTCATAGAGTTCGGGACCGCGGTTGACAGCGTTCAGGCTCATCAGTTTTTGGAGGATAGCATAGATGACTTCTTGTGCCCGCCGGGTACGGTCAAAA
This sequence comes from Anaerolineaceae bacterium, assembly GCA_039683035.1. GTDB lineage: Bacteria > Chloroflexota > Anaerolineae > Anaerolineales > Anaerolineaceae > UBA6107. The sequence goes on along the minus strand of JBDKSE010000018.1, from coordinate 99,843 downwards.
TCAGATGTGGACTTGCGAGAACGGGCATACCACAATGCTGTTTGACCATCGAAATGGTTCAACCCGGCGTACACTGTGCACATCTTGTCGACAGCCTGTGGTAGATCGCAGGTATCGGTCAGATTATAGGCTGCATAAACATCAATTCCGCCCAGCGTATCAACGATGCCTTTGAAACCGTTGAAGTCGGTCATCATGTAGTAATCCGGCTTGAAGCCGAAATTATACAAGAAGGTTGCCTGGGTCAAAGCAAAACCACCGTATTCCTGTGAAGTGTTGATGCGCTCCTGGCCGATTCCGGGAATGGTAACGTACATGTCGCGCGGGAAAGACACCAGCGCCGCAGTCCCCTTTTCAGGGTCGAGTGAAAGAAGCATGATTACATCTGTCCGAAAGCTGTTATCAGCGCGACGGTCAGAACCCAGGAGCAGGATATTGACCATGCTCTTGGGCAGTTCAAAACCAAGGTCTGCGTAAGGTGTGGGGGTGGGAGAAGGAGTGCCTTCTGTATCGGTGCCGGCTGGTGTCTGCTGTCCGTCTGAACCCATGGGTTGAAAGGGCGTGGGAGTGGGGCCGCCCGAGTTGTATCCCAACGGGAGCGGTGTTTGATTGGTCATGGAATATCTGAGCGGAAAATTACATCCAGCCAGAAGCAGGCAAAGAATCAAAAATAATGGGATCAATTTACGCATGAGGCAATTCTACTTTACTAAACCTGATAAGTGCTAAGCTCTTAGGGGAACTTTCAGGATGAAGGAAGTTCCATCCACAGGATCTGAAATCACGTTGAGCGAATCATCCATTTCTTCCACCAGCATCCTGAGGATGCTGAACTCCTTTAGGTCAATTCCAAGACCGGATATCTTACTCCCGGCATCGGGAACGATGGATGAAAAAATCCTTGTGATGTCGATCTCCTTGATCCCTTTTCCGCTATTAAAGACGGTCACAATTGCCGCTTTGTTCCGCATATCAGGGTCCAATTTGACTGAAAGATGAACAAAGCCATTCGCAGGAGCAGCCAGCACAGCATTTCGCAGCAGGTAGCGGATGATTTCCTGAATATCCTGGCGGTCAGCGTGAACTGCGGGCAGGGTGTCGTCCAGGTCGAGTGCCAGGGTGATTTGTTTTTCCTGGAAAATGTCGGATAAAGAATTTAGAATCGCATGACAGATTTCGACGATGTTGACCGATTCTGTCGGAGACGAGCCGCTCGTCAGATCGCGTCCGGCGTAGCGCGAAAGATCGTCGATCATGATGTGCATGCTCTGGGAGGCATGTTGGATGCGCTCGATAAACTTCCTTTGAAGTGATCCAAGGATACCCACGGATTCCAGCAACAGGATATCGCAAAAGCTGTTAATGGTCGTCAGGGGCTGCTCGAGCTCGCGGATCAATGAACGGTACACTTCAGCGCCGGTGATGCCAGTTGAATGCTGCTGACCGTTCTGCATGGCAAGAATTCTCATATTGGCATCTGCCAGGGCATTTTGCAGGCGGGCATTTTCCTCAAGCGTCATCCGCAATTCCGATTCCAGGTGGTTGACTTCGCTTGGAGACTTGGGTTCGATGGTTTCAGGATGATTCATGGTCTGCCCTTCTTTTTCCACTGCCAAAGAGGTTGGTCCCGCTCTGGTTGGCGATAATCTGCAGATTTTGGCATCGAAAAGGTCAACTTCCACTAGAATGGTGCAAGTTTTACACCACCGAAGAATTATGATGAATTATTGCACAGGATGGCAAAAATAACAAAAACAGGCTGCAACTTACAGTGAAATTGAGGTGAATTTACGAGCGCGGGCGCCAATAAGGTTGACAATCCGATGATTTTTGATAGAATTGAAACTTGCCAGCCGAAGTGGCGGAATTGGCAGACGCGCTACGTTCAGGGCGTAGTGGGCATTACGCTCGTGAGGGTTCAAATCCCTCCTTCGGCACTCAATCCCCGTTAGCGGGGATTGTTTATTTAACGATGCCGGCCAGATTTCCATTCTCACAAACAATGCTTGCCTCTCATGTTCATCGGGTATAAAATGGGCGTATGGAAAACAAAGAAAAGCGCCAGCGAAGATCCTTTGATTATAAAAAAATCGTTCTGATTGCTGTTGGTGTTGTGCTGTTCTTCCTGGTGATGGATTTGAACAGCCGGCTGAATGAACTGAACCGGCTGAGTGTACAAAAAGACCGCTCCTCGACACAGGTCGCTGTTCTCCAGGCAACCCTCGATCATCTTGAAACGCAGATGTATTACTCCACTTCAGTCTCAGCAGTGGAGCAGTGGGCATACGAGGAGGGTCATATGGCGCTGCCAGGAGATCACGTCGTCATTCCGGTGGCGCCTCCAGGTGCCACATCTCCGCCGGTGTTTGAAGCCACACCCACGCCGCAGGTGGTCACCAACTGGGATATATGGATGATGTTGCTGTTCAACAAATAACGGCTCCTTTTTCAGGAGCCGTGTGTTTTTTTCATCTGCAAAAGCACCATGGTCAGGTCATCTGAGGGCGGTTCACCTTTGCGGAAAGCATCGATGGAAGATTCGATCTCATCCAACACGCGGTTTGACGTGGTACCCTTGGCGATTTGAAACGACGTTTTCAACCTGGTCTCCGAAAAGGCTTCACCTGAGGTTGAAAATGCTTCGGTTACCCCGTCGGTATACAACAGAAGCTCGTCTCCCGGCTCCATTTGCATGGTGAATTCTTCATATTTGGCATTCTTGACCACACCCATTGCGATTCCACCTTTGGCAAGGGTTTCAATTTGCCGGTTCTTGTTTCGATAAAGCAGCGGGAGGTTATGTCCAGCATTGGCATAGACCAGCAACCCAGTTTCCGGGTTGAGAACAGCATAAATCGCAGTCACAAACATTCCGTTTTGCGTATCCATGGAGAGCAGTTCGTTCACACGCTCGAGCACTTTGGCAGGTGATTTGATGGATTGCGATGTTGACCGGATGAGGGTGCGGGTCACGGTCATATACAGCGCCGCAGGAAGACCTTTGTCTGCCACGTCAGCGATGGAGACGCCCAGATCACGGCTTCGTGTTTGGAACATATCGTAAAAGTCACCGCCTACTTCACGCGCGGTACGCCATCGAATTGCCAGGTCCCATCCTTTGGGTTTGGGTAGTTTGTTCGGCAGGAAGGTTTCCTGGATTTGACGCGCCAACTGAATTTCCCTGTCGATCCGCTCTCGGTTGACCATTTCTTCTTTGAACCGCTCATTCTGAATGGCAAGGGCGGCCTGCTGGGCAACTCCGGTGAGCAATTCGATGCGTTTCGAGTGGAATTGCCTGGGAACATTGGCTTCCCGGGTGATCATAATGCCGTAGACCTCACCCTTGATGGATAAAGGAAAACCTGCCAGCCAGTGGTTCTTTCCGCTGGGAAGGGGTGCGGTGAGGTTTTCAACCGCTTCACAGGCGGGCAACTGAGCCCATTGATCAAAGGGCAGTTCAGGATCTTCAATCGGACAGGCGATGGGGGCGTCGTTTTCGAATATCACATCCAGCAAACCAAACTCACCCTTTGAAAAGGAACGTGCACGGATGGCATCTTCATCGGCATGTGATGAAGCGGTTACACTGTGAGGTTCGAACTGGTCGTTGGTTTTGTCTACCAGATAAAACACGCAGGTATCCACGCCCACCAGGATGGGAACAAGGTGGACAATCGTATCCAGGATATCGTTCAGATCGCTTTGACTGACCACTGCCTGAGCTATCTGCAGCAGCACTTCAGTGATATAGGCTTCTTCCTGTCTCATCTCCAGAAGTTGGATATTTTCAAGCGCCATGGAGGTTTGCTGGGCGATTCCCTGGATCAGCGCGAGGGTCTCTTCATCAAATGGATTGTCCACTCCCAGTTCACTGGAACTAAGGTGGGTTACCAGGAAAGCCCCCTGGAGGGTACCGCGCGCCAGCAGCGGCAGTAAAACCACAGTACCCCGTTCGGGCGTGACTTCCAGTGTTGAAAGCCCCAATTCTGTTTTGGGGTCGTCAATGAAGACGGTCTTCTGAGTGGCTGCCAGCCTGAGTAATGCGATGAAATTTTCTTCGGCGAAATGGGTTTCCCCTTCGCCGGGATGAAAGCCGTACCATTTGCGGAGCACATAGCTTTCCGTTTCCTCATCATAGAGGAAGATCGCACATTGATTGATGCCCACAAGCAGCGGAGTCAGGCGGACCATCGTGGAAAGCAGCTCGTCCCGATCCTTGATTGCCTGGGTTGCTTCAGCCACCTGCAGCAATACCGTGGATGACCAGGCATCTTCCTGCGCCTTCGCAAAGAGCTTGGTATTCTGAATGGCGACAGCCGCATAGGTGGCAAAGGTGGAGGTGATGGCTGTGGATTCGGATCCGTACCGACCTTCGGTATGATGTGCCAGGGTAAGCAGACCTACGACTTCACCGCCGATTTTCAGCGGTGCGGCGATGGAAGAATAATTTGAAGAATACCCGCAGGCTGTGCCCAGGGGACCATACGGGTCTCTGGGAGTGCGTATCACTGGAACGCTCAAAACCACGGCTCTATCCAACCAATCGCGCACCGCTTGAGATTCCACACGTGATTCGGTGACTTTTTGGCGTGTGGTCCCATGAACGGCTGCCAGTTTCAAGGGGCGTTGTTCACCGTGATCGCCATCCGGGTCGTCTATCAGCCAGATCGCCGATGAATCGCAGGGCAGGTTCTTTTCGAGAGCAGTGAGGATATCATCCAACACCTTGCTCAACTCCAGGTTGGTCGAAAGAAGGCCTGCAATATTCTGAAAGCTGTCTGCAACCCTGCGCCGCCATTGTTCGGAACGGAAAAGGTTGGCATTGCGCATCGCAACAGCAATCCCGGATGCGAAACCTTCAAACAGATTGACGTCTTCCTGATCGAATGCGTTGAGCTGGTCAGATTGAAGATCCAACACACCGAGAACTTCGTTACCGAAATTCAGGGGGATATCGAGTTCAGACTGAGTGTTGTGAGGGGGGACCTTTGACGGCTCATAGAGCGGTTCCCGACTGATATCATTTGCCAGGAGCGACTTGCCTGACCTGGCGACATACGGGACCATCCCCTTCTTCGCATCCAGGTTGAAGGCAAAGGAACGCTTCTTGAGTGAATTGGACTGCCTGGCAGTACCCGCCTGGTAGATTACCTTGCGGCGCCCAGAATGCACTGTAAAAATGTGGATAAACGGGTAACCGAAGCGCTTCTGCAGCATATGAACGACCTGCTCCAGCAATTCATCCAGGTCAAGGATGGAGGAGAGGGCGTAATTGATCTCGAGAATGCCAGAAAGCTGATCTGCATGGCGTTCAAGGCTGTCATACAAGCGGGTACTTTCCACAGCCAGAGCAATGCTATCGGCAAGTGATCGCAGCACGAGCATGTCGTTTTCGTGGAAACGGATGTTCTTTTCGCTTTGCAGGTCAAGCACGCCCAGAACACGGTTCTCAACCATCAATGGAATGACCGCTTCTGAACGGGTCTCAGGCAGACCATCAATGTAACGGAAGAGGGGGTCATCCTTCACGTCCCGGGTGACGTGCTCCTCGCCGGTCAGTGCCACATGACCGATGATCCCTTCGCCCAGACGGGCAGTAAAAGCAGGGGGAAAGACTTCATGAGTGCATGACTTGGCCGAAGCTCTGAAGAGCAGCATATCTGAGCCGGGGTCGAGGGTAAAGATGGAGACAAAATAAAAGCCGAAAGAACACTGGATGAGCGTGGCAACACGCCTGCACAGTTCGTCCAGGTTGGTGATATTTGCGATTTGAGAACTAACTGAACGAACCAGGGAGATCTGGTCGTAGCGCCAGTTTTTTAAGGTCTCCTGGCGGTTGATCTGCATCGCCATGGCTCCCTGTGCAGCCAGGAATTGAAGAATCTTGATCTCATCCGGGTCGAACGCGGTTGCCCGCCAGACTTGCAGCACTGCCAGGGGGATGTTTTGTGTGGAAACGGGAATGGCAATTTCGAATATTCCACTTGATGTGGAGCCTGGATCGAGCTCATCGGCAGACAGGATCTGGTTTTGAACCATCTGGCGGGATTCGAGAGCCTGGATCACCAAATCAGGTGCTGGGGAAGTGGGGATCGTTCTCACTTCCTGCTCTCCCGGCAGGGGGTAGGACGGTTCTGCAAGCCAGACTTCAGAATCGCATACAAGGATTTCGTTTACTTCGCGAGAGAATTCATGAGCCAGCGATGCTGCGTCAGTTTGACCAAGCAGCGTTTCGCTATAGTTCAAAAGTATTTTCAGATCATCGGGAGTCTTTGAAAAAGATCTACCCATGCATGAATCTACGCCTTAAGCTTAACCAGCGTCAGCCGGTTGCGGTTATCGTGAAAATCGAATCGTACCTCATCCATCCACTGACGCATCATGTAGAAACCCAGACCGTGCGACTGTCGGTCGCGCAGCGGGGCGTTTAAGTCTGGGACCGGAACCGAAGTGGGATCAAATGCTTTCCCGTGGTCTTCCAGGACGATGACAAATCGATCGCGATCTGAGATGGTGGTACAGTGAATATCGCCAAGACCCTCACCCCCATAAGCGTGCTCAATAATATTTGAACACGCTTCATCGACTGCGGTTTCGATTGCAAAAACCTGGGTACGGTTCAGCCCGGAAGCCCTGGCTTCCATGGTGACAAATTCTGCAATCTTTTCGAGGCTGTCGTAATTGCCGGGAAAGATCAATGTCGGCATGTCTTCCAAGGTTTAAAAATAGCCTACAGCGGTAAGAGAATCATCAAACATCTTAAATAAAGGAGTAAATCCTGCCAGATCGAAAACACTCTTTACGAATTCAGGCACACCAGCCACAACCACTTCGCCGCGGTTGTAGCGTTTGCAAATTTTCTGGGTGGAAATCAAGATGCGCAGCCCGGCACTCGAAAGAAACTCAAGTTTGGTCATATCCAGGACGATCTTGAAACGACCGGATTCAATGATCTTGTTGATGGCTTCTGCCAGTCGGGGTGCGGTCGAGCTGTCCACGCGGCCAGATACCTGAATGAGATCACAATGTTTGTATTGGGTATTCTCGATTTCCATTAGGATGCCTCCATTTTCATGTGCTGAGAAAGACTCGTGGATTTCATTATAACATGCACACAATTTGACCAGCGCGAAAATTCATGACAGAAAATCACCATCTATTTTGTGGTATGATGTTTTTTAACTTTACCCTTGACTTACTCTTAATGAATTCTCGACAGATGTGGAAAACCCAGTTAGAATTGCGAAATCCAGCGACAAGTGGATGTTAATCAAAGCAAGACTCATAGGATGAAAAATGACGGGAAAAACTTCTCCGCAAGGCGTGATTGATAAATTCCAAAAAAGACAAAAAATGATGCCGTATTTCCTGATCGGCATTGCAGCGATCCTGGTGATCGTTGGCATCATCATCATTGTTTCAGTGGTTTCTGGCGGCAAACCTTTTTCAGGCATCTTTGCAACCAAAACCCCCACCGCCACAGCCACGTTCACACCCACAGCCACCCAGCCTACCCCCACAGCCAGCCTGACTCCCACCCTTTCCAATACTTCAACTCCCACTGCCAGTCCTACTGCATCTGGACCACAGCTGTATAAAGTTGTTGAAGGGGATACCTGCTATGATATCGCCGTGGCGTTCAACGTAGATTTGCTGGTTCTTTTGGCGATCAACAACTTCCCAAACGGGACCTGCCCCATTAATGCAGGCCAGACGATCGTCATTCCGGCGCCTGGTTCCCAACTACCCACTGCCACACCCGTTCCCAGCGACCTTCCGCGTGGTACAGAAATTGAATACACGGTTCAGCCGAATGACACTCTGGCTTTGATTGCAGCCAAATTCAATTCGACCATCACCTCGATCAAGACTCTCAACAAGCTGACCAGTGAGACGATTTACATGGGTCAGGTGCTGAAAGTCCAGGTGAACCTGGTCACACCCACACGGACGTTTGCTCCCACCAGCACGCTGGCGTATCCTGTGGTGACCAAACCGCCCACAGCAACGCCTACACCGAAACAATAATTGAAGGAAGAAAAAGAAGCTGCCTGGATAGGCAGCTTCTTTTTGTTTTCTAGCATACAGGGTCTGAAAGATTCAAGCGAGACTGGTGACCGCCCAGTGAAGTAATTCAAGCATTTCTTCATCGCCGGAAACCTCAATCAGACGCTTGAATAATTCAATAGCGTCACGTTGACCAAGGTTCGTGAGAGCGACGATCAAATTGCGCTGGTAACCCTGCCATTTAGCACGCAATACGGGGGAGTCACGATGGCTGGTTTTGAATTGCTCCTCCGACTCATCCAGCGCCTGGATCATCTCTTTGGGTGACATCGCGCCAGTATGCAACCGGTTGGCCGATTGCTGGGCTTGCTTCCGGTTCCATGGGCAGACCGACTGGCAGACATCACAGCCGAAGATCCAGTTTCCGACCTTGCTGCGAAGATCAGCAGGGATGGTTTTCTTGTTTTCGATGGTCAGGTAGGAGATGCACTTCCCGGCATCCAGGGTGCGGTTGGGACGAATGCAGCCGGTGGGGCAGGCATCGATGCAGCGGCGGCACGTACCGCAGCGGTCTGGCAGGAAGGGTTCGGAAACAGGCAATTCGAGTGTTAAAAGGATCTCAGCCATGAGAAAGGATGACCCTTTTTCGGGAGAGATCAGACAGGAATTCCTGCCGATCCAACCCAGCCCAGCGCGCTGACCGAGTTCGCGTTCCAACAGCGGCGCACTGTCGGTGATGCACTTCGCTTTGAAGGGTGTAGCCATTAAATGGCGGATGAAATCCACCAGATGCTCCATCAATGCAGGGAGACTGTTGTGATAATCCGGCTGCAAGGCATATCCGGCGATCAGTCCATTCGCTTTTCCTGCAGTAGGCACCGTCAAAGCATACGGCCAGCCCAGTACGATGATCGAGCGGACTCCTTCCAGGAGAAACCTGGGGTCGCGGCGCACCAGGCGGTGGCGTTCGCTCTTCAGGTATTCCATACCGCCATTCATGCCATCATCGAGCCACTGTTCGTAGACCATAAATTGATCGGGAGCATGGGCATCGGTAATGCCGAATAATGAAAAGCCAAGGCTGAAAGCCTCGGCTTTGATCTTTTGAACGAGCATGGAAGTGCTGGCGTTCTTCGACATGATTTATGGCGTGGCTGTCGGCCCCACGGTTGCAGTACCTGAAGGAGTTCCCACCACGAACTGGACGTTCAGAGCGTCGCCAAAGGCGTAGCCGGCAGCGCTGTACATCTTCCAGTAGCTAATGTAAGTACCATTCACCTGGGGTGCGATAAAGGTAACGCTGATATCGACAGTGCCACCGGGGGCAACCGGGGCAGTCAATTTGACAGCCTGAAGGTTGTTAGCGCCCATCACGCCATCCAGATAGATCAACTGGTAATCCTTGGTCCAGGTGGTCTTGCCGGTATTCTGAACCGTCCATGTTTTGACGAAGGTGGACCCGGCGGTGACCACGGTTCCATCCGGGATGGTCACGTCAGCCACGTAGGTGGCGCCGTCACCTGAGGAGGGATTGGTCACAATTCCGCGGGTGGCGGTTGGAGTCGGAGTGGCACCGCTCAAAGTGGGCGTGGGAGTGATGGTGGGTGTGACAGTGGGGGTGAATGTGGCGGTTGGCGAGGGGGTCAGCAAAGCGTTTTGAGTGATCTCTGCCTGTACTGTCATGGCGATTTGGGTAATCTTGACCGAGGGATCTTCGGTGGGTTTGGCGCATCCTGCAAGTACAAGACTGCCTGCGAGCATTAACAAGATCCCGAACTGCACTTTCTTTGAAAACATGATTTGCTCCTAAACATAAAAGGCTTGATCATTACCGACCTATTGTCAAACCCCTTGCACGGTATGTCAAGGGGTTTTTGAAAGAATATTAATAAAAGATAAGAAAAACAACGTTAGGGATTGAGGAATTCTTCAGGGGAGGACGCAGACGGAGCGCCTACCGTAAAGCCGTTTCTGCCCTCGTACTGGAAGTATGAGATCGCACCGGGGTAAATTTCGATGATCTGTTTTTGAAGTCCAAAGTAATAGAAGCTGACCTCATATTTCCCGGCAGGCAGGTCGCTTAAGACCAGGTTTTCCCGGTAGTAGGCATCCACGTGATTCATGCGCGTGGAATAGGTGTACATGGTCCAGGTCTGATTGGTGTCCATGGATTTGACCCAGACCTGCCGTTCCCCCAAAAGGGCACCGCCGGTGCTCATCACCCGCCCGACCAGCACTCCATACCCGACGGGAGGGACCATCCACAGCTCAGGGTTTTGCACCTGGTATTCCTGCTCGTTGACCTCAAGGCGGATTTCAATATGCACGTGCGGACCTGAGGTGGCGCCCGTCAGACCCACGTAACCAATTTGATCGCCCGCTTTCACCCATTCGCCCTGGGTGACCGCGGTTTTTTCCATGTGGGCATAGACGGTGAGGATGGTTTTATTCTCGTAGCTCAGGTTATGGCGGATGACCACCGCCAATCCGTAAGGATCATCCTTGTCGCCGTTGCCTTTGAGCAGCCCGAACCCGGCAAAGACCACCTTGCCATCAGCGGCTGCGAGAATGGGTGTGTGCAGAGGCTCCTTGATGTCCGTACCGGTATGCAAAGTTGTGGTCTTGGGAAGGATGTATCCATAGCGATAATCCGCCACGGGTTCTTCGGCATAATCCATGGGCACTGGACGGTAGAAATAGAAGTGATCATGTGGATTCAACGCCAGGGGTGCTTCATAAAGCGGCGGACGCTGGTGGATCACTGCCTGGGTGCTGATTTCAGCAAAGGTCACTTCGACCACAGGTTTTTCTGAAGGTAACGTGGTTGGAATGATGGTTTCTGTATCAGCTTGTACCGGGGGGGTGGGTTCGGGCAGGGTAGTAGGGGCAACTTCGTTTGTCAGGGTTGGTTCAGGCTGCAGGTTTACCCCGGCTGAAACCACGCTGGCGCAACCTGCTGCCATCAGCACAAGCAAAATCACCGCCTGGATGCGTAACAAGTGGGTGGAAATTGACCTGCCATGCGGGATCATTGCCATCTCACTGTTGGACCGGCAGGGGAATATTGCCGGAAAGGTTGGTTACTGCGTCAGCCGGATAGAGCTGCAGCATGGCTTCATTCCAACTCAGCCCTTGTTTTAAGACGAACTGGTTGAAGAGTGTGCCCTGGAAATAACTGCGCCAGTTGCTCATCGCTGGGAGGCGCTCGAATTCAAAGGCCGATGCCAGGCGGGTAAAGTCGACCCAATAGCCGACCGGGATTCTGCCGAGCTGACCTCCTCCCTCGTATGCAGCTTCATCCCCCTGGTAGCGGGAAGAAATGTCCCAGGCAGGCGCTTTTTGGGGTTCTCCGCAGGAACCGTCTTGATCGAAGCAACGCACCCACAGCCGCCAGTAGACTTTTCCGCCAAAATCTTCCCGTGTCACTGTCATCCACTCTGATTGCAGCGGGGTTGAATTGACATTGATCGCTCTTCCGGTGTACAGCCAATTTTCATCGATCCCTGGTTGGGGAGGGGCGGAAATGGGTAGAACGGCATCATCGAGAGTGCCCAGAAAGTCCCAGCCAAGCTGGTTGGATGCTGCTTCGCGCAAGGATTGAAACGGTTCCACTACGGCAGGAAGAAGGTAGGCGTAGGGTGTTTTGACATTGGTCAGTGCAGCCAGACTCTGCCGTTCGGTGATCGCAGCAGCGGACGAAATTTCTTTTTGCCAAAGCGGGTAAACAGGCTGGTTGTCGGGCTGCGGATCCACTGCCGGCAGGCCATTGACCAGCGATGCGGTCCTCCAATCCATTCCATGGATAGCAGAAGAGAAATACTCTGCAGGGAAGAGCAGCACGCCGTTGTCAACCCGGTATGCGGTGAGGTAGGATGCGTTCGGGTCTGGAAGCTGAATGAGCAGCGAGGTTCCATCCTGCGACCATATGGCGTTTGATCCTTCTCCAAAGGACCGGATGTCTCCGGGAAGATTGGCGAGGGGTGCGATTTCAATCTTCGAAAAACCTTCCACCGTCTTCGTCCAGGCAAGCATGGTACCGTCGGGCGACCATGCAGGTGAGGTGTAACTGACACCTGGAGAGCCGATCACTCTGACAAAGCGGGCCTCCACCAGATCCAATCGGGCGATCCAGATTTCATTGCTCCCTGAACGATCCGATATGAAGGCAATCTCCCTGCCTGCCGGAGACCACCGCGGTGAGAAGTTGCTTCCGGCGTCCTGTGTCAACTGGATGGCAGGAGTGCTCTGATCGACCACAGGCATGACCACAATGTCAAAATGGGTACCGTTGTAGGTTTCAAAGGTCAACCATTGACCATCGGGAGACCATGAAGGAGCGCCATCATATGCCTGGCTGTTGGTCAGTTGACTGACGACGCCGGACGCCAAATCCAGGAGATAGAGGTCCCAAAAACCACTGCGGTTGGAGGAAAAGGCGATCTTTGTACCATCCGGACTGACAGATGGATCGCGGTCATCAAAATCACCTGAAGTCAACTGCGTAAAAGGCTGTGAAAGGGGGAAATAGGCAAAGAGATGATCATGCCCTTCCATGGTGAACGCCAAAATGATTCGGTCCTCAAGGCGCGAAACGGGGGCAGTCTCCGCAGGTTGGGTTGTCACAGGTAAGGAGGCTGACGGTGTACTCGATGGAAGAACTGCAGCAGCATCTGTTTGGGTTGGAAAAAGGGTTGGGTCAAAGGCAATGGTTGGGGATGGTTTTGACGTGGAGGTCAAACCCTTGCAGCCAGCAAGAACAAGCAAGCTTGTCAGGAAAAGAGCTTGTGTAATAAAGGTGCGCGCAATGCTGCCTGGCCGGAAAGAAAACGGCATGAACGGCTCCAGGTCAAATAATTATGGCGGAACTCTCCGTCTAAAGAAAAGGAGATGCAATTATTGTACCGCGCGTGAATTGGAAATCAAAACCCGCCAGATCGTAGTTGAACTGGCGGGTCATTACAGATTTGAAATGCTTCAGCTTTCAGACACCGGAACGGACTGCACAGCTTCGAAAGAGGTCTGGTCGAAATACGCCCGGCAGGTAAGTGTCAGCGGTTTCGCATAGTCATCCTTGAGGATGTGCATGGTGAAATCCGTTTTTTGATCGTAATTTTCCACGATCACCGAACGTGAAAGGATCACGCCCGAGGGATCCTGCACTTGAAAATCGAGACTGGGGCGGTGACCCTCTCCGGTGAGCGCCACGGTCACATGAACACGGCGGCAGTCTGGATACAGTTCGGCGTGCAGTTCTGAAAAGCTGATAGGGCCGGGCTCCAGTTTATGTGGAAGAACTGGCATAGGAAAGTCGCTCATCATTCTCCTTTGGGCGTGATCCGGCGGCATTCCATGTAAAAACGCTTCTCATGCGCTTCACCCATGGAAAAGGTCTTGCGCGGCAGGGCGCCGTCAAGGATCACAGTTTTGAACAGGTCATTCTTTGACATTCCGGCGACATAAAAACCCACATTCCCCGGCTTCGCACCAAGCTCGCACACAGTGTCATCACCGTGAACGTAATCAATCTGCGCAGCATTGCCTTCTTTGACCCATGGGTCCAGGAATGCCTGCAGGGTTCCCACCGCGAGATTGGAGGTGGGGTTGGCGATGGAGATGACCGTGAAGCCTTGGCCGGTGATCATGCCGAAACGGTGTTCGCCTGAAGCTGGCTGCTTTACCAGCGAGATCATCTGTTTTTGGTCCGGGACATTCATCGTTGTGACCTGATCGGGATAGAACAATTTCAACGCAGTAAGGGGGTCCGAGTTGACATTGAAGAGCACCCGGTGAATCGGTTCAAATTCCAGGCCCTTATCGTGCACATTCTCGATCTCCACCAGGGCGTAGCGGGCAGGGTGGTCCAGCCCAACTGTGGGCTTGAGTTTTTCCCAGATGGCTTTGGCAGTGGCGAGAGAATGGTTTCCATCACCCATCGCGAAAAGGAGCACTCCCTTGTCATCGCCTACCTGGTATTTCGCGTGAAAAGCTTCGGGATCAGCGAGAGCCTCGAGCGAGGCAATCACCCCGTCCTGCAACCCGGGATCATCGACGAACCAACCGGAAAGATGTCCGCTGCCGAGCATCAGGTCGAAATCATAGGCTTTGGGTAGCTCGCTTTTGTGACCTTCGAGCGGGCAGAGCAGGGTATCTTCGGGATCATCGACCAGAACCAGAATATGCGGCAGTTCAAGGCTGGCACCTTCGCGGATTCTCATGCGCGGCGGCAGCCGGTCGAGGATGGTGCCTTCTGTGGCGCGGATCAACGACTGCGAACCTTTGGTGAAATCATATTTCTCCAGGTCGAGTGCCAGCATCAGACCGCGGCGTATTTTGCCGTCAACCGACCGTTCCACGTAAATCAATCCTTCGTGAGGTCGAAGCGTGCCCTGGTCAAGATATTCATGCATCTTCTGCTGGGTGGATTGAATTCGGCTGGTTTCTTCTGCTGTACCGAGGTATACCTCCGGCAGTATTAGGTGGTAGGTGGAGGGTGCTTCACCCACCAGGTTGGACACCTTCTGCCAGTATTCAGGCTGCGAGGTAAATTGATCACAGGCGATGACCGCCCACTTGTGGAGGTCGATGCCGGGTTCTGGAAGATAAATCTTTGGAATTTCGATGCCGATCGAAGGGATTTGCTTCATTGTGTCTCCTGGGAATGAGAAGTCATGATGATTTTACCAGAAATGCCAATGGCGATCCTCAGCGCGAAGCGTTACCTGCACCAAAATAAATACGATGCAAAGGGAGAGATTCTTTGAATGGATGATTGAGGGATCTTTTTCCATTGATACGGCGGGTATTGTTAATCGTCGTCTTCAAAGTCTTATTGAGTAGACCCGCCTCTACAGTGGAGCAAAACGCGCTTGACTGAATGGATCCGCTGTTGTAATGCGCAACGGTGGGATCTTCCGGAAGAACAGCCCGACTCTAGATTTGTCATTCTGAGCGAAGCGAAGAATCGTTCTGATCATGGCAAACGATTATTTGGGATAGCGATTTTGGCGGGTATCGTTACCAATCGCTCCAAATGGTCTTGACTGAATAGACCCGCCGCACATTTTGCATCCACTAGGTTCTACAGAAAAAGAACCGCCCGAATCCTCGGGCGGTTCTTTTTCTGAATTACATTCCGGCCATGTACGCCAACCCCAGCGCTCCAGGACCGGCGTGCGTGCCCAAGACAGGACTGATCCCGGATACCACGGCATCCGTTACCAGGGTTGAGGAGAACCGCTTCAACGCCTTTTCAAGCAGTGCCTGCCCTTCCTGGATTGTACCCGCCTGTATGGCTGCCAGTCGGATCGGACCGCTGCTGTGCCCAATTTCCTTTTCCACCAGGTCCAAAATGCGGTCTATGGCCTTGTTCAGAGTGCGGACTTTTTCAACGGCTTCAATGACGCCGTCTTTGAGCTGCAGAATGGGTTTGAGGTCGAGGACGGTTCCCATGAAAGCTGCTGCGCTGCCAATTCTTCCGCCGCGGCGCAGGTATTCGAGGGTACTGACAGTAAAGTAAACACCCGTGTGCTTGACCGCTTTTTCAGCCACCACCCGGCATTCATCCAGAGTTGCTCCCATCTCAGCCATGCGCGACGCAGCCAGCACTTGAAAGCCCAGTGCCATGCTTGTTGAGAGCGAATCGACGATGGAAATGTTTGCCCCCGGAAAAGCTCTTTTTGCCTGGAAAGCAGAATCAAGAGTACCGGAAAGTTTGGATGAAATATGAAGACTCAGGATGTCATATCCCTGGTCGAGCAAGCTCGCGTACACCTTCTTGAACTCTTCCGGGGTCGCCTGGGAGGTACTCGGATTGACAGGATCCTTGCCCAGGCGTTGGTAAAACTCATCCGGCTGGATGTCCACGCCGTCATTGTAAATGGTATGCCCCCAGATGACCTGGAGTGGAACAAACTTCACTGGATTCCCATTCAGAAGCTGCAGGGGAATGTTTGAAGTGCTATCGGTGACCACCATTACTTTACTCATCCAACTACCTCCACAAAATCTTCCTTAATCTTCTTCTATTCAAGTAACACGCATGTCAGCATATGGTTACGGTTAGCGCAGGACGACGACTTGGAAGATAGCTTCACTTTGCCCGGTTGTCAACCGCCATTCACTTGACCGTTCAGTCTCTTCAGGCTAAAATTGCGCCTGTTGCTCCACCAAAAGGTGGGATGTTTTCTGTTAAGAAAAGTGACCATTGATGTTCGAAAATCTTTCCAACAGACTGAATGACATTTTTCAACAATTGAGGCGCCGGGGGAAACTCTCGGCCGCCGATGTGGATGCCATGATGCGCGAGGTACGCCTGGCACTGTTGGAAGCCGATGTCAATTACGGCGTTGTTAAAGATTTCACCAACCGGGTACGTGAACGCTCCATCGGCGTTGAAGTTTCGAAGGCGTTGAACCCAGCCCAGCAGGTGATCAAGATCGTCAATGAAGAATTGATCGCCACCCTGGGAGCGCCAGAAAAGCTCAACCTGGCAGGTCCGCGCCCCCGTGCTTTGATGCTGGTAGGTTTGCAGGGATCCGGCAAGACCACTGCTGCAGCCAAACTCGCTCGGCGTCTGCGGGCGGATGGAGAGAGGGTGTTGCTTGTTGCTGCAGACCCATACCGACCGGCAGCCATCAAACAACTGCAAACCCTGGGAGAACGCATCGGGGTCGAAGTCTTCACTGATCCCAACCTCAAACCTCCCGAATTGTCAGCCAAAGCTTTTGACAAGGCTGAAAAAGGCGGTTTCACGGTGGTCATCATCGATACCGCCGGTCGATCGCAGCTTGACCAGCCTTTGATGGATGAGCTTCAGGCGATCGCCAAAAAGGTTAAGATCGCCGATACGCTGTTGGTGGTCGATGCCATGGTCGGGCAGGAAGCGCTGCACATTGCCGAGGGCTTCCGTGATACCGTGAAAATCAGCGGTTTGATCATGACCAAGATGGACGGCGATGCCAGGGGCGGTGCAGCCATTTCGGTTCGCAGTGTGACCGGCGTCCCCATCAAGTTTTTGAGCACCGGCGAAGGCATTGAAGCCATTGAAGCCTACGATCCGGCAAGATTGGCTTCCCGAATTTTGGGAATGGGTGATATGATTGGCTTGATCGAAAAAGCCGAATCTGCCTTTGATCAGAAAACGCAAAAAGATCAGGCTGAGCGGCTGATGAAAGGTCAATTCACCCTTGAAGATTTTATGCAGCAGCTCAAGCAGTTGCGTAAAATGGGACCTTTACAACAGGTGATGGATATGCTTCCAGGCGGATTGGGAGCGGCGGCAAAAAATGTCTCCACAGACGATGCCGAACGCCAGCTCAAACGTACCGAAGCGATCATCAATTCCATGACCGTGGCAGAACGGAGAAATCCAGATCTGCTGAATGCTTCCAGGCGAAGGCGGATTGCCGCCGGTTCCGGCACGGACGTGCAGGACGTGAACCGGATGATCAAGCAATTCCGCGAGTCGCAGAAGCTGGTCAAAACCTTGCAAAAAACAGGCGGCAAGGGACTCCCGCACCTGTTTCGATGATCAAAGAACAAAACACGGGCAAGCGCACCCTTCAGCGCCCCTCGCCTTTGCAGCGGTCAGAGATCATCAACCTAAAATGAATATTTGATACGAATCAGGAGAAGTTTCGATGGTACGAATTCGTTTACGCCGGACAGGTTTACGGCATCAACCCAGCTATCGTCTCGTGGTTGCAGACATTGAAAGCCCAAGAGATGGCCGATTTCTGGAAATCGTGGGTAGTTACAATCCCGTTACCGATCCATTCACTTTTGATGTCAAGGAAGATCGCATCTACGAGTGGATGAAAAACGGAGCAAAACCCAGTGAATCAGTAATGAAGCTCTTCAAGAGCGCTGGTCTGCTCGACCGATACGAGCGATTCAAAAAAGGTGAATCTCTGGAAGTGCTGCTCGCTGAAGCAAAAGCTGATAACGAGAAGCGCAACGCTGCAATCAAGGCATAATCATTGAAGACACCCAACGGAGCTGAGATGCGAGGAGGAACTGTGAAAGAGTTGGTGGAATATATCGCCCTTTCCCTGGTTGATGATCCTTCGCAGGTGGTCGTTACTCAAAACCGCGAAGGCGGACGGGAAAATCTGGAGTTGCACGTTGCCAAGGAAGACATGGGACGCGTGATCGGCAAGAGCGGTAGGGTCGCAAATGCCATGCGCATCTTGCTTCGCGTGGCAGCAGCCCGCGAAGGCAAACAGGCTTCGTTGGACGTGGTAGAACCCCGATGAGCGGCCGCTCTTCAGCCCAGGATGATCAAAAAGCAATGAATTCAGGCTCGCCCCAATCCGGCGAGCCTTTCTACCTCGCCATAGGCAAGATTCGACGCACCCATGGGGTGCATGGCGAACTCGTCATAGACCTGCTTACCGAGTTCCCCGAGCGGTTCAAGGCGGGGGCTGAAGTTCTGATTGGCAGGCAGCACACGCCCTACACGATTTCCTCTTTCCGGTTCACCGGAACTGGCGGTTTGATCGCTTTTAAAGGATATGAAGATTGCGATCAGGCAGTCATTTTCCGCAATCAGATGGTTTATGGCAGGCTGGAAGACGCACCTACTCTGGCGGAAGGACAGTTTTTTCAGCACGAAATCCTGGGGATGCAGGTAGTGGATGAAGCCGGCAAACGGATCGGGAAGGTCAGTGAGATCATCGAAACCGGAGCCAATGATGTTTACGTCGTTGTGGATGAAAACGGCAGGGAAACTTTGCTTCCCGCCATCAAATCGGTCATTTTGGATATTGATAAAAACAGGAAAGTGATCACTGCTCGTCCGCCTGAATGGGATTAAGGGGGGAGGGAATGGATTCCCGGCGTTACTGGATTGGATTCAACCTGGTCAAAGGAATCGGCGCCGTCCGGCTGAAAAATGTGCTGGACTATTTTGGGTCGCTCGAAATTGCCTGGAACGCCCCCGCTGATGCCCTGCTAGCCGCCGGGCTGCCCCATAAATCGGTTGAATACCTGGTGACCCTGCGGGCCAAAATCGACCTGGATTCAGTGATCGAGAATATTACAAAGAAGGGCGTGCAGGTGGTTACCTGGGAAGATGCCGGCTACCCCCGGCGATTGAAGGAAATCAACCAGTCTCCCCCCGTCCTCTATATCCGCGGTTCGCTTGAAATGGCGGATGACTGGGCAGTGGCAGTGGTGGGCACACGTAGGGTGACTCCCTACGGCAGGCAGGTGGCGATTGAATTAAGCCGCTTCCTGGCACAAAACGGCGTGACCGTGGTCAGCGGGCTGGCACGCGGGGTGGATGCTGTGGCGCATTCCTCAGCGCTGCAGGCAGGCGGCAGGACAATTGCCGTCCTGGGCAACGGCGTGGATGTGGTATACCCGCCGGAACATCGGAAGTTGAGCGACGAAATCATCCAGTCAGGCGCCTTGATCAGTGATTATCCCGTGGGCACTCCGCCGGAAAGTCAAAATTTTCCTCCCCGCAACCGCATCATTTCCGGTCTTTCCCTGGCAACGATTGTGGTTGAAGCCAGCGAGAAGAGCGGCGCATTGATCACGGCTGAATTCGCAGTGGATCAAGGGCGCGAAGTGTTCGCGGTACCCGGCAGCATCATGGCTGCCCAATCTGCCGGAACCAACCGGCTGATCGAACAGGGAGCGAGGCCTTTGCTGAAAATGTCGGAAATCCTGGATGTACTGAAACTCGACAGGCTGCCGGAAATGCGTGAAACCAGAAGAGTCATGCCTGCATCAGAATATGAGAAGAAGATCCTCAAGGTTCTCAGCCAGGAACCCTCGCACATTGATGACATCTGCCAACTTTCGGGGTTGCCAATCAATGAAGTGTCCGCTACACTCACGATGATGGAACTCAAAGGAATGGTTAATTCAGTGGGCGGTATGAACTATACAGCCGCCCGGGAACCCAAGTCCAATTACCAGGTGAAATGAAATGGATAATCACTTCTATGCTGTGATCATGGCTGGCGGAGGGGGAACCCGCCTTTGGCCGCTTTCCCGAACCACAACCCCCAAACAAATGCTGCACCTGTTCGGTGATCGGACGCTTTTCCAGATTGCTGTGGATCGACTGGCAGGGGTTTTTGATTTTGGTCACATCTATGTTGTCACGGTGGCCAGCCAGGCAGCCGAACTCGAAGCTGAAGTACCGCAGATCCCGGCGGAGAATTTCCTGATTGAACCCATGCCTCGGGGGACTGCCTCGGTGGTGGCCATGGCAGCCGCAACGCTGCAAAAGAAAGATCCCGAAGCAGTGATGGCAATTCTGACGGCTGATCACTTTATCGAAAATATTGAATTGTTCGAGCGATTATTGCTTTCAGCCAATGAGGCCGCCGTTGCAGGCTCGCTGGTGACTCTCGGCATTACGCCAACATTCCCCTCCACCGGCTACGGTTATCTTGAACATGGAAAATCTGCCGGAAGCTTCAAAGGGCTGCAAGCATTCGAGGTTAAAGCCTTCCGCGAGAAGCCGGATGAAAAGACTGCGGCTGAATTCCTCGCCAGGGGAGGATTTACCTGGAATTCGGGTATGTTCGTTTGGAAAACCGATGTGATCCTGGGTGAGTTTGCCAGATACATGCCTGAGCTTTTCCAGCGGATCCAGAGTCTTCTTCCGATGCTCGGGGTGAATCACTCAACAGAAGTATTCGTTGATTCATGGAAGGCGATCAAGCCCGAGACCATTGATTACGGGATCATGGAAAAATCAACCAAGACAGTGGTTCTTCCGGCTGCAGGTCTGGGCTGGAGCGACGTCGGAAGCTGGGATTCGATTTTCGATGTGCTGCCCTGTGATGAAAACGGCAACATCATCCTGAAAGCAAATTCCATCAGCCTGGACAGCAGCGGACTGCTGGTCGCATCAGATGGTACTTCGCGATTGGTGGTGGCTTTGGGCTTGAAAGATTTGATTATTGTTGATACAAATGACGCGGTTTTAGTTTGTCCACGTCATGAGAGTCAGCGGGTGAAAGAACTGGTGACTTACTTAAAGGAGCACCACTTTACCGCTTATCTGTAAAGAGGTTGAACTTGGAAGCTTATTGTGTAAAGTGCAAGACCAAAAGAGAAATGAAAGATCCGGCGGCTGAATTTACAGCCACGGGAACTGCAGGAACACGGGGAGTCTGCCCGGTTTGCGGTACCACCATGTACAAAATGGGCAAAACTCCTGCTCACGAAGGGCTTGTTCCTCCGGTAAAGAACGGCAAAATAACCGCTAAATCCAAAAACGGCAAAAATGGCAATGGCAAACCTCGGCATGGCAAGCTGGTCATTGTGGAAAGTCCGGCGAAAGCCAAAACTGTTGGCCGTTTTCTCGGCAAAGGGTATACAGTGCGGGCGTCAGTGGGTCACGTACGCGACCTTCTTCGATCCGAGCTTTCTGTGGACATTGAGCATGATTTTGCGCCCAAGTACCGCGTCCCCAATGAGAAGCGCCCGGTGGTCAAGGAACTCAAAGCACTTGCCAAAGAAGCTGAACATGTCTACCTCGCGACAGACCCCGACCGCGAGGGGGAAGCCATTGCCTGGCATCTGCTGGAATCTGCAGAAATCGATCCGATGGTTACCGAACGGGTCGTCTTTCATGAAATCACCGAACCGGCGATTGCCGAAGCATTCGGTCATCCGCGCCAGATCAACATGGATTTGGTGGATGCCCAGCAAGCCCGGCGCATTCTTGACCGGTTGGTAGGATATTCCATCAGTCCGCTGCTTTGGGAAAAGGTGCGCTCGCGCCTTTCCGCCGGACGGGTTCAATCTGTGGCTTTACGGCTGATCGTGGAACGCGAAAAGGAAATCGAAGCTTTTGTGCCGGTGGAATACTGGAGCATCCAGGCTGAACTGACACCGGATGCCAAAAATCATGCCTACCTCGCCAAACTGGTTAAAATCGGTGATTCTGAGCCGGACCTCAAAAACGAATCGGACGCCGGGCAATACCTGGCAGATCTTGAATCAGCCGCTTATGCCATCAGCAAGATCAAACG
The DNA here is from genome assembly GCA_039683035.1 of Anaerolineaceae bacterium. Taxonomy (GTDB): domain Bacteria; phylum Chloroflexota; class Anaerolineae; order Anaerolineales; family Anaerolineaceae; genus UBA6107. Next base: position 77,839 of record JBDKSE010000018.1, on the reverse strand, counting down.
CAGCGAACGCCGGCGAAAACCTGCAGCCCCCTTTATCACCTCTACATTGCAGCAGGAGGCTTCGCGCAAACTGGGCTTTACCGCCCGCCGCACGATGATGATTGCCCAGCAGCTTTACGAAGGTCTGGACGTGGGCGACGGCGGTGCCAGCGGTTTGATCACCTACATGCGTACCGATTCGACCAATGTTTCTCAACTGGCGCAACAGGAAGCCCGCGAATTCATTAAGAAGCAGTACGGCTCAGAATATCTGCCCCCATCAGCACCCCAGTACAAGACGCGGGCAGTTTCGGCGCAGGAAGCACACGAAGCCATCCGTCCAACTTCCATTTTCCGCCACCCCGATAAAATCAAGGCGGTGTTGACCGCGGAGCAATTCAAGCTCTACCAGTTGGTCTGGCAGCGTTTTGTGGCTTCTCAGATGGTGGAAGCAGTTTACGATACGCTTACGGTGGAGATCACAGCCACAGGCAGCCAGAATGAGTATCTTTTCCGGTCCTCAGGTTCGACGCTGAAATTTGCCGGGTACCTGGTGGTCTACGAAGAAGCCCAGGACGAGGATTACACCCCGCAGGAAGGCGAAAACATCAAAATTCCTGCCGGTTTGACTGAAAGTCAAAAGCAGAAGTTGATTCGCCTGCTGCCTGAACAGCACTTTACCCAACCGCCGCCGCGCTACACCGAAGCCTCGCTGGTGCAAATCCTGGAAGAATACGGCATCGGCCGTCCTTCGACCTATGCTCCCATCCTTTCGACCATTCAGCAGCGCGGGTACGTGGTGAGGGAGAACAAGCGTCTTTCTCCCACGGATACCGGTATTCATGTGAATGATCTGATGGTGGATTACTTCCCCGATATTGTGGATTACAAGTTCACATCGCGCATCGAGGAAAACCTGGATGAAGTGGCTTCCGGCGAAAAGAAATGGCAGCGCGTGATTGAAGGCTTCTACAAACGGTTCGAACCGGAACTTAAAAAAGCCCAGGTCGATATGCCGGTTTCCAAATCTGAACCCGAAAAGGTGGGCCGCCTGTGCCCGGTAAGCGGGCACGAGTTGATCATCCGTTGGGGACGGTTTGGCAAATTCATTGGCTGCAGCAATTTTCCGACCTGCCGGTATACCGAACCGCTGCTCGAAAAGATTGACGTCAAATGTCCGAAAGACGGAGGAGACCTGGTGATGCGCAAGACGCGCAAGGGCAAGGTCTTCTACGGCTGTGCCAACTACCCTCAGTGCGATTTCACATCCTGGAAACGTCCGGTTTCCACACCCTGTCCCAATTGCGGCGGATTGCTGGTGATCAATAACAAGCGCGAGGTCCAGTGCATGAATTGTCAGAATACCTATCTCATGGAACAACTGGAAATCGCCAATCCTGAACAGGCATAATACTTGCAACAAATGAGGGTGTCATTTCAATTGCATTCCTGATTGAAATCACCTAAACTATATTTGCGGCATGGAATTTCAAGCGTCAGGTGGAAAGCCTGCAGGAGCCCAGAATGGATAAAATTCGTGAATTTCTCAGCAAACCTTTGTATGCAGGGTTACTTGGACTGGTGATCGGGTTGATCATTGGTCTACCCATCCTGGGGTGGGGACTCTTCCCGGTCAAGTGGAAGGACCTGGACGCTACGACGCTGAGGCAGGATCTGAAGGATCAGTATTTGTGCATGGTGGTTGATTCCTATCGGGTCAATCAAAATGCTGACCTGGCGAAAGCCCGGCTTGATGCCATGGGTGAGAGCCTGCAGAAATCTCCGTATTTGCTGGATACCCTGCAAAAAGGCGGCTGCAATTACGCTCCTGATGACATGTCGGTGCTGGCATTGAAATCCGCCCTGCTGGGCGCGATCCCCACCATTTCAGGCACAGCACAGGTTCAAGGTACTCCCCAGGCATCCGGAACGATTGTTCCCATACCCACCCAGACGGTGGCAGTCAAGACCAAAGGCACATCTGGATGGCTATTGGGTGTGTTGTGCGCAGTCTTCCTTCTGATCGGCGGCACACTGATTTACATCTTCTTCATCAAGAATCGCCGCACCGGCCGCGATGAGGTCCCACCTGCTGCTTCTGAGTATGAAAATGATTACCAACCTGGTGAAGGCGAAGAGGCGTATGCTGAACCTTTCAACAAGGTGTTTTCCAAATCTGAAGCTCCCGCCCCCATCCCCTTGTCAATGCCGTCAGAAGGTCCGGTGGCACACTTTGTAACCACTTATGTAATCGGTGACGATCTGTATGATGATTCGTTCAGCATCGACGCCGCCTCAGGCGAATTTCTGGGCGAATGCGGAGTGGGTATCTCCGATACCATCGGCGTGGGCGATCCCAAAAAGGTGACCGCATTCGAAGTCTGGCTGTTTGACAAGAATGACATTCAGACTGTGACCAAGGTGCTGATGAGCTCACACGCCATCAACGATGCAGCCATCCGCCAGCGCCTTGCATCCAAGGGTGAACCCGTGCTGGTCGAACCCGGGCAGAAAATCCTGCTCGAGACCGCCACGCTGCAGTTGGAAGCTCACGTCATCGAGATGGTTTACGGTCAGGGCGCTTTGCCTTCGGGCAGCTTCTTCGAGCGCATGACCCTTGAGCTGGCTGTTTACCCCAAGCATTAAGCCGCCACAATAAATAAAAAAACCGGAGTTCATTGAACTCCGGTTTTTTGTGTCTACTCAATCTTGAGGATTTTCAGGCGGATTTCACCCGCCGGGGTTTTTACGCTAACCACGTCTCCGACTTTATGTTTGAGAAGAGCCTCTCCGATGGGTGATTTGTGCGAAATCCTGCCATTGCGGGGATCAGCTTCCGTAGGACCCACCAAAAAGTAGGTTTCTTCGGGGAAATTACCTTCCTGGATGGTGATCTTGGCGCCGATCTCCACCGAGTCGCGGTGCCCGTTATTTTCTTCAATAGTGATCACATTGCTCAGGATCTGGGTCAATTCCTGAATTCGTCCTTCCATGAAGCCCTGCTCTTCCTTTGCCTGAATGTAATCGGCATTTTCAGAGAGGTCGCCCTGCTGAATGGCAATCCGCAGCCGTTTGGCAAGCGCATCACGGCGCGGTCCTTTGAGTTCTTCAAGTTCTTTGCGAAGTTTCGCCTCACCTTCAGGCGTTAAGTACGATGGTGTGCTATTCATCAAATCTCCATAACTTTAAACTGGGTACCATTCTAACCCCCCTTACGGGAGGAGGGAAGGATCGAATAATTTCTGGTATTCCTCCACTGCAAACCGGTCAGTCATCCCTGCCAGGTAGTCGCAGACGGTGCGTTCGAGCCCTTTGATCTCGATCAGATCCTGGAAGTGTTTGGGCAGCATGGTGGGTTCGGCAGCATAAGCTTTGAATAATTCTGACAATACACGCTCGGCTTTTTTCTGCATGCGCACAACACGGTACTGGCGGTACATATTCTGATAAAGAAATGCCTTGAGCTCGTCATTCTTCTTGCGCATGTCATCGTCAAAGCCGATCACATTGTAGGGCAGGGATTGAAGCTCAAGAAGCGATTTCACCCCGCTGGCTTCAATACGTTGATGGGTGCTGCGTACCATGGCAGTGATATCGATGCCGATCAGCTCGCGGATGATCTCGTGGCGGGAAAGGTCGTCCAAGGAACGCCACTCAAGCCCAAGCCCCTCGGTGATCATCTCCCATAACGCCATTCCCGAGAGCATGGCAGGTTCGATCATGCCGGAACGCAGTCCGTCATCCAGATCGTGTGCTGTGTAGGCGAGCTCATCCGCCACATTGGTGATTTGCGCCTCCAGGCTGCCGCGCAGTTCAGGATTGAAATCCGAAGCATCCGATATGTCATAGGCGGTCTCGTGCTTGACCATTCCCTCCAGCACCTCCCAGGACAAATTCAACCCGGGGAAGGTGGGATAACGTTCCTCGATTTCCGTGACAATGCGGAAGGAATGGCGGTTGTGATTAAATCCTCCGTGATCCTTCATCATCTGGTTCAGCGTTGTTTCGCCCGAATGACCGAAAGGCGGGTGACCCAGGTCGTGGGCGAGCGAGATGGCTTCCACCAGGTCTTCATTGGCGCCCAGGGCGCGGGCAATCGTGCGTCCAGTCTGCGCCACTTCCAGGGTGTGAGTCAGGCGCGTACGATAGTAATCGCCTTCGTAATTGATAAAGACCTGCGTCTTGTATTCCAGGCGGCGGAAGGCGGTGGTGTGAATGATGCGGTCGCGGTCGCGCTGAAAGGCGGTGCGGTAATCGGGTTCCGAATCCGGATGGAGCCGGCCCTTCGAATCACGTGCGTGGGTGGCATACGGAGCCAGGATGAGTGTTTCAATCTCTTCGAGTTTTTCACGATCGAAGAACATGAATTCTCCTTTATGAATGAATCACAGTGCCGACTGGGCTGCCCTGCAAAGCCTCGCGCAATGTACCAGGGGTCATCGGGTTGAAGATGGACGCCTGCAGGTGCGGCAGTTGTTTCACCAGTTCGACCATGCTTTTGATTTTGCCCGCCATTCCGCCGGTGACATCCACGGCGAGTGAGGGAAAGAGTTTTTCCGATAATTCGGGGTAGGTGGACGGCGTAATTTCCCTGACCAGTTGAGTGCAGGCGGGAAAATCCATCCAAACCCCCGGCTCGATGCCTGCAATCAGGATGCGCGCAGGCTGCAATATATGGGCAAGATGGCTGAAAAGCTGCTCGGTGGAGAAGATTGTCCCGCCCAGGGCGCGGTCAAAGATCACATCGCCAAAGATCAACGGGAGGAGATCATGATCCAGCGCATGGGTGATGGGTTCTGTGTTCCATTGATTAACCGCGCCGTTCACCGAGGTCATACTTGCGGAAGGAGGCAATGAGATCACCCGCAGACCGGCTTCTTTGAACTGCTCAACAACGATCCGATTCAAGGCACTGGCTTCAGACCAGACTTCGACGAACCCACGCCATTCCTCTGCGCTGTGCACGCCTTCGCGGGTGTGATATTTGCTTGCCGGGACATGCCCGAATGAACCGGAACCATGCCCCAGTAAAAGGTGCAAATCCGGGTTTGTTTTGAGGGCAGACTTGATCTCTTCTGCGAAGAACCGGATCACCTCGAAGTTGGCGGTGTGGGGCAAGTTCTTATCGGTGATCAAGGAACCGCCGAGCTTGAGAAATACGAGTTGCGTCAAGGCTTCCCCCCCGAGGTTGGCACTGTGGTGATCAAAGCGTGAACAGCTCCTGCGGCTTCCAGTGTTCCGGCGATCTCAACTGCCTCATTTTCATTCTGTGCGAGCGCGATCATATTACCGCCTCGTCCGCCGCCGGACATCTTGGCCCCCAATGCCCCTGCTTTCATAGCAGCTAGAACTAGCTGATCCAGTTTGTTGGAAGAGACGTCCAAATCCTGGAGCAGGGCATGATTTTGCGACATCAGTCTGCCTGTTTCAGCAAGATCGCCGTGGTCGATGGCTTCACGCGCTCGGACAGCGACCTCGCCCACACGGTCAAAAAGCGGTTCATAAGCTTCAGGAGCCTGACTCCAACGCTGGCGCAGATCGGACACGACTGCAGCCGTGGAACTGGCCTCTCCGCTGTCACCGATCACCAGTACCAGGGGTTCGCCGACGGTCAACCATCGCATGGGCTGATCCTTCACATAGTAGATGGGTCTGGCAAAGGTGGTCACGGTATTGTCAATGCCTGAGGGATGCCCATGGTGGATCTTTTCGGTTTCAAACGCCACCTGGTTGACGGCTTCGTCGGGAAAGGGACGTCCCAGGAAGGTGGAGATCACCCGGGTGAGGGCTACCGAAGTGGCTGAACTCGATCCCAAGCCTGAGGCAATGGGGATGGTGGAGGTCAATTTCACTTTTGCGGATGGAAAGTGCGAGATGTTGAGTTTTTCCATCACCAGGCGAAAGATCACACGGATGGGGTGCTCGGAATCGAGGTCCTCCAACCGGGAGCTCAAGCCAATCATGGGAGCTTCGATCCAGACCGTGTGCGGCGGTGCCAGCGGGTCCGCGACGATCGTGGCATGAGCGCTTACCTGAAGCACAGGTACGGCGATCGCCGGGCGGTTGTACACCACGGCATGTTCACCGAAGAGGATGATTTTTCCAGGGGCAGAAGCACTGATGGCAGGCATGGCAGATCAGGCAAAATAGAAGATGGCAACGCAGGCGAGTCCCCAGAGGAGAACTGTAACCTGGAGGGGACGGTCCTTGAGGAGCAATTCCTCGGGCTCGCCGCCTGCATTCTTGATTTGAATAAGGTAGAGATAGCGGAAGATGCCGTAAAGCACAAATGGGATGGTGAGCATCATCAAATAGCTGCCCGGCAAATTAGGTGCTGAAAAAGTGTACAGTGAATAGGCAATGATGGTGGTTGCTGAGACGATCGTCAGCAGTTGATCGATCAACGCGATGGAATAACCTTCCAATACCCTGCGTGTTTCGTTATTGTTGTATGCCATTTCTGCCCGGCGCTTGCCGAAGCCGAGGTAAAGCGCCAGCAGGGTCATGCAGACGTACAACCAGGGTGAAAACCTCTGAACGTGGATGACCGAGACACCCGCTGCCACCCGCAGGACGAACCCGAATGCGATCACGAGCACATCCAGGAGGACTACATTTTTCAGCCACCTGGAATATGCCAGGTTGATCAACAGGTAAAGTAATGCAATGAGCATCAACTCAAGGGAAAGCAGGTAAGCCACCGCCAGTGCCAGAATGGAAACGAGAACGGCGGCAATCAATGCCGTTCTGACGGGAAGTTTTCCGGATGCGATCGGTCGTTCCTTCTTGATGGGGTGCAGCCTATCGGCGTTGATATCAAAAATATCATTGATCAGATATACGCTGCCGGAGATCAGGCAAAATACCACGAATGCCAGAAATGTACGCTCGAGGGAGGCAAGATTGAACAACTGGCGGTCGAAAACCAGCGCGGCAAAAACGAAGGCGTTTTTGGTCCATTGACGGGGTCGCATGCCCTTGAGCAGATATTTCAACATAGAATTAATATAACACATGCAGTTGAGTACAAAGTAAAATTGAAACATGGTAAAAGAGCGTTTGGATGTATTGATGCAGGAAAGAGGACTGGTTGAGAGCCGGTCGGTGGCGCAGCGCTTGATTATGGCAGGCGAGGTGCGGGTAACCGGGCAGGTGGTACTGAAGCCTGCCACGAAAGTTGAAAGCAGCGTGGAGATCACTGTCGCCCAGCCGCCCAGGTTCGTATCACGCGGAGGGGAAAAGCTGCTGGCTGCCCTGGAAAGCTTTGACCGGACCGACCTCAACGGGCGGGTATGTGCCGATATAGGCGCCAGCACGGGGGGCTTTACGGACTGCTTGCTGCAGCATGGGGCGGTGAAAGTCTACGCCGTGGACGTGGGATACGGCATACTGCACTGGAAATTGCGCAATGATCCACGAGTGGTGATGATGGAACGCACCAATGCCAGAAATGTGACCGGGTTCCCGGAACCCATCTCCCTGGTGACCATTGATGCGTCATTTATTTCGCTTCGTATCATCCTGCCAGTGGTCAAAACCTGGTTTACCGAGGGCGTGGGCGAGATTATCGCGCTGATCAAACCGCAATTCGAAGCCGGCAAAGCTGATGCCGCTCGCGGAGATGGTGTGATCCGAGATCCCGAAATCCACAAAACTGTGCTGCGCCAGACACTGGAGTTTGCGATTCATGAAGGGTTTGATGTGACTGGGCTCATCCGCTCGCCGCTGCTCGGACCCAAGGGCAACACAGAGTTTCTGGTTCATCTGCAATTGCCTGTAGAAGGATCCCTGGAAGCAGAGGGATTCATTACGCCGCTCTTTCCGCCTGCCTGACACCGCTGTCCCGTTCATTCAGAATGTTATAGGGTATACTAAACGCGATTATGTCCAGCGAAACCATCCGAAATTTCTGCATCATTGCCCATGTGGACCACGGCAAGTCGACGCTTGCCGACCGCATGCTCCAGCTTACCAACACGGTCTCCGACCGCGATATGGTGGAGCAGGTGCTGGATACGATGGACCTCGAACGCGAAAAAGGCGTGACGATCAAAGCCTCGGCGGTGCGGATGAAGTATTCGTACCAGGGTCAGATTTATGAGCTCAACCTGATCGACACACCGGGACATGTAGATTTTAATTACGAGGTCAGCCGCGCGCTGGAAGCCTGTGAAGGGGCGGTGCTCGTTGTAGACGCCACCCAGGGCATTCAGGCGCAGACACTGGCAAACCTTTACCTGGCAATTGAAGCCAACCTTACCATTCTCGCGGTGATCAATAAGATCGACCTGCCCTCGGCGCATGCGGATGAAGTCGCCACCGACCTCGAAGCATTACTTGGCGTTCCTGCCGATTCCATTTTACGCGTCTCCGCCAAGGAAGGCGTGAACGTGGACAAGGTGTTGGAAAAGATCGTCGAAGTGATTCCGGCACCGAAGGAAGCTGACGGCGAGGCATTAAAAGCACTCATTTTCGACTCGCATTATGATTCCTACAAGGGTGTGGTGGCGTATATCCGCGTCTTTTCGGGGATCATCCCGAATACCGCCATACTGCGGCTCATGGCAACCGGAGCTGAACTGCGTCCTGTGGAGATCGGCTACTTTTCTCCCGGCTTGATTCCCGTGGATGCGCTGCATTCTGGAGAAGTGGGATACATCGCCACTGGATTGAAAACGGTCAAGGAATGCCGCGTGGGCGATACCATCACCCTGGCAAGCGCTCCTGCAGCCGAACCCCTGCCAGGATACCGTCATCCCAAGCCCATGGTGTATGCCGGCATCTATCCCGTGGAAGGGGAAGACTACGAAGCGCTTAAAGAGGCGCTGGAAAAGCTGCAATTAAACGATGCATCGCTTGTATATGAACCTGAAACCTCGCAGGCACTGAATTTTGGATTCCGCTGCGGCTTTTTGGGACTTTTCCACATGGAGATCATCCAGGAACGCATTGAACGCGAATACGATCTTGATATTGTTGTGACCGCACCTTCAGTGGAATACGAAGTGCACATGCTGAACGGCGAACTTTTGATCGTCGATTCGCCTGCACGGCTGCCCGAGGAAGCACAGATCGAAGAGATCAAGGAACCCTGGATGCGGCTTGAGATCATCACGCCCACCGAGTTCTACGGCACGATCATGATGCTCGCCAAGGAGCGGCGCGGCATATTCACCTCGCAGGACTATCCCGCACCCAACCGCGTTCAACTGAATTACGACATCCCGCTTTCGGAACTGATCGTGAATTTCTTCGATGAACTCAAATCACGCACGCGCGGTTATGCATCGATGGATTATCACTTCCTGGAGTACCGGGAAGGGAACCTGGTAAAGCTGGAAGTGCTGGTGGACAACGAGCCAGTCGATGCCCTGGCAGCGATCGTCCATAAGGAAGATTCCTATCACAAAGGTCAGGCGCTGGTGACCAAGCTCAAGCGGCTCATCCCGCGGCAGTTGTTTGATGTTGCCATCCAGGCATCCGCCAGCGGACGGGTGATTTCTCGCGCAAATGTGAAAGCGATGCGCAAGGATGTACTTGCCAAGTGTTACGGCGGCGACATCACCCGCAAGAAGAAACTGCTGGAAAAACAGAAAAAAGGCAAGCGCCGCATGAAAATGGTGGGCAGCGTCGAAATCCCCCAGGAAGCGTTCATGGCAGTCTTGAAACTGGAGGATGAGTGACCCAAAACTCCCGCGGGGGATGGAAAAAAGTCGGAAAGTGGCTTCCAGGTGTGTTGATCAGCGCAGGCGCGCTTTATGCACTTTCCAGGATCGTCAATTGGAATGACCTGGTGGCGGCGGTCAGGACTGCTGATCCGCTGTTTATCATTGCTTTTCTGGCGCTTTCTCTGGTCTCATATGCTGTACGTGCCAAGGCTTGGCAAACCATTCTTGGCAAGCCGGTCACCTGGACGCAGGCTTTTTTCGGCATCAGCGAAGGTTACTTCATTAACGACATTTTACCCTTCAAGCTGGGTGAATTCGCGCGTTCGATTTACGTCGGTAGGCTCTCGGGACTGGGTACCATGCGCGCATTATCCTCAGTGGTGATTGAACGCGCTTTTGACGTTTTCACAGCCGCCGTGTTGGTTCTCATCACCCTGCCTCTGGTCATCGGCGCTGCGTGGGCAAAATCGGTAGCCGTCGTTGCACTGGTCGCTGTCGCGGCTGTCATGGTGGTGCTGTTCGTCATGGCGCACCGGCAGCAAAAGGTGGTCGCGTGGCTGACCCGGCTGGCGGAAAACCATAAATTTCTCAAGACAAAAGTCATTCCCCAGGTTGAAAACCTGGTGCAGGGATTGGGCATGCTGACCAACCCGGTCCAGTTTGCTTTGAGTTATCTGTTGATCGCTGCCACCTGGGCGCTGTGGGTCAGCGGATACTATTTGGCGATCCTGCAGATTGCCCCCCAGGCTCCATTTTGGTGGGGGATCTTTGCCTGCGCCATCATCGGGCTGGGAGTGGCAATCCCTTCGGCTCCGGCAGGTTTAGGCGTTTTTGAAGCCACCATGGTGGCAGCCCTGGCACTGCTGGGGTTGAACAGCTCCAGTGTTTTGGCTTACGCGGTATTGATACACTTCGCACAGGTTATCCTGGCAGTGCTGCTTGGAATTTGGGGCTTGGCGCGTGAGAAACAATCGCTATCTTCCCTGATTTCCCGATCTGAAAATGAAAATCGCGGTACGCTTCCGCAGGAGTAAGGAGTCTACATGAATGGCATTACTTTAATCACTGGCGGAGCCGGCTTTATCGGGTCCAATTACGCTGCACGCTGTATCAAACGCGGTGAAAAGGTGATTCTTTTCGATAATCTTTCCCGCCACGGCGCAGGTACCAACCTGGAATGGCTGAAAAAGCAATTCGGAGCAAATGCATTTGAATTGATCGTGGGAGACGTGCGGGACGCGGAGATGATCCGAATTGCCGCTTCATCCGCTGACCGCATTGTGCACCTGGCGGCGCAGGTGGCTGTGACCACCTCGGTCACCGACCCGCGCCCGGATTTTGAGATCAACGCCAACGGCACTTTCAATGTTCTGGAGGCTGCCAGGGCTTCTGGCAGAAATCCGGCTTTCCTGTACGCTTCGACCAACAAGGTATACGGCGGCATGGAAGATGTCAAGGTGATCGAGCTTTCGACACGTTATGATTACGCCGATTTACCCCACGGAGCATCAGAACTGCAGCCTCTTGACTTCCACTCTCCTTACGGCTGCAGCAAGGGCTGCGGCGACCAGTACGTGCGCGACTATCACCGCATTTATGGTCTGCCTACCGTGGTCTTCCGCCAGAGCTGCATCTACGGCACCCGCCAGTTTGGCGTGGAGGATCAGGGTTGGGTCGCCTGGTTTGTGATCGCCGCGATCACCGGTCACCCGATTACCATTTACGGAGACGGCAAGCAGGTTCGAGACATTCTCTTTGTGGAAGATTTGCTTAATGCGTACGATGCTGCATTTGAGCATATTCATGATGCCGCCGGCCAGATCTTCAACGTCGGAGGCGGGCGGGAGAACACCATCTCCATCTGGACAGAATTTGCTCCGATTCTGGAGGAATTGCTGGGACACAAGCTGAATGTGGAAAAGGGAGACTGGCGGCCGGGAGACCAGCCAGTGTTTATCTCCGATATTCGCAAGGCGGAAAAAGTACTGGGGTGGAAACCCCAGGTCAGCGCCCGGGAAGGCATTCACCGCCTTTATGCCTGGGTAAAGGAAAACCGGGATCTTTTCTAGAGGCAGCCTGGTATGCGCATCCTGACCATTCTGACCTATTACCGCCCGCACATCAGCGGATTAACGATTTACGCCGAGCGGCTGGCAGTGGCGCTTGCCAAGCGCGGACACCAGGTGACGGTGCTCACGGCGCAGATCAAACCCGACCTGCCCCTCGAGGAAGTCATGGAAGGGGTGCGGGTCGTCCGTGTGCCTGTACTCTTCAAGCTGAGCAAGGGGTTTATCATGCCGGGTTTTGGAGCTACTGCCCGTCGTCTGATCCGCGAAAATGACGTGGTGCTGCTGCATCTCCCTCAATTCGAGGCTGCCCAGCCCGCACTGATCGCCAAAAGAATGCACAAACCGGTGGTCATTACATACCACTGTGATTTGCAGATGCCGCGCGGTGTGGTCAGCCAGGCGGCCAACCTGGGTGTGAATCTGATGAACGGTATCGCCGGACGCGCCGCGAACCGCATGGTGACCTATACCCGCGATTACGCGGATCACTCGAAATACCTGCTGCGATTCCCGCAAAAAGTGGAGATTATTCCACCCCCGGTGGTGCTGCCTTCAGCCACTGCCGAGGAAATCAAGACCTTCGATCTTGCCCACAACCCGGAACAGCGAAAGCCGGTCATTGGCATGGTAGCACGATTTGCCAGCGAGAAGGGCGTTGAGATTCTTTTAAACGCGCTGCCCATCATCCTTGAGAAATATCCCTCCGCCGTGGTCGAATTTGTGGGTCCTTATCAAAATATCACCGGCGAAGAACGGTACTTTGCCCGTTTGAAACCTCAATTAGATCGGTATATTAAGAGCGGTAACTGGCATTTCACCGGTTCGCTTTCGCCAAAAGAGCTGGCGGCTTATTATCCCAATCTGGATGTGCACGTGCTGCCGTCCTTGAATTCAACTGAAGCCTTCGGATTGGTTCAAATCGAGTCGATGATGAACGGGGTGCCGTGTGTTACGTCAAACCTGCCCGGTGTGCGCCAACCTGTCAAAGTGCACGGTATGGGGCGTATCTTTGAAATTGGTGATTCGTCTGGGCTGGCAAATGCCGTGATCGAGGTGTTGAGCCATCACGATGAGTATTCAATTACCCATCCGCAAGAATTTGAACGCTATAATCCGCATGCCACCGCAGAGGCGTATGAACAACTCTTCGCCCGGATTCAATCTGAAACGCATTAATGCGGACGGGATCCGCATTGTGATAGTGGAGTCAATGAATGACCTTCCCTGAAATCAACCCAACCCGGTCTGAAAAGTATTCTGTGAACAAACGCGATCACAGTTGGATTTGGGATATCTGTCTGATCGCTGTTTTGCTGATCGGGGCATATTTCAGATTCACGGGTATTCAGTGGGATTCCACCTATCATCTGCATCCGGATGAGCGGTTCCTCACCATGGTTGAAACGGCCATCTCGCCGGTGGAGAAGCCGGGCGATTATTTCAATACCGATGTCTCGAGTCTCAACCCCAACAACCGGGGCTACACCTATTACGTGTACGGCACCCTGCCGCTGTTCATCACCCGTTACGTCGCCCAGTGGTTCAACATGACCGGGTACGACCAGGTAAACGTGGTTGGCAGGGTGCTTTCAGGTGTTTTCGACCTGGGCACCGTTTTCCTGGTATATCTGATCGGTAAGCGACTCTACCGGAATGCCAAACTGGGTCTGCTTGCCGCGCTCTTTTCATCCCTGGCAGTGCTGCAGATACAACTTTCGCATTATTTCGCGGTGGACACCTTTGCGAACTTCTTCACTTATGCCGCAGTGTACATCGCTGTGCTGATCATGACCGGAGAGCCGCTGAAACGGCTGCCTGTGGCAGTGACTGATTCTGATGATCCTCCCGCGCAGTCGATTCTGCCTCACTGGGTGACAATGCACTGGAAGACCCTTGCCAGCTATGCCCTGTTTGGCATCTTTTTTGGCATGGCCATGGCATGCAAAGTGAGTGCATATCCGCTTGCGCTGCTGCTTCCACTGGCAGCCTGGCTGCACTACGCGCGTCAAAACCCGGAGGACCGCCAAAACTGGACACCCGTTCTGCTGCGCAACCTGGTGCTGGCCGGAGTCATTGCTTTCCTGGTGTTCCGTATCTTCCAACCTTATGCGTTTACAGGTCCGGGTTTCTTCGGGATGAAGCTCAATCCCAACTGGTTGAATAACCTCAAGGAATTGAGCGCACAAAGCAAAGGAGATATCGATGTGCCGTTTGCCTTACAGTGGGCACGGCGACCCATCACCTTTGCCTGGACGAATATGGTCAAGTGGGGGCTGGGAATTCCGCTTGGGCTGCTTGCCTGGGGCGGTTTTGCCTGGATGGCATGGCGGATGATCAAAGGCGACTGGCAGAAGCACCTGCTTCTGTGGGGTTGGACTGCATTCGTCTTTATAAGTCAGTCCATCAACTGGGTGAGAGCCATGCGCTACCAGTTGCCCATTTACCCCGCACTGGCATTGATCGCCGCCTGGGCGCTGTTCAAGCTCTTTGAATCCGGAGATGATGTTATCCGGAAAATCACCACTTTCAATATCAACTGGCGCAAGGTGCTTGCGGTGATCATCGGAATCGTGGTCATCGCCGGCAGCGTTCTTTGGGCATTTGCCTTCAGCAGGATCTATACCCGCCCGGTCACCCGGGTGGCGGCGAGCGAGTGGATCTATCGGAATGTTGCAGGAGCGCTGGACCTGACCATTGAAACCAGCAGCGGCAATGTCCAACAACCGCTGGCTTATCGCAACGGGGCTTCGTTTTCGTATAGCCAACCGTTTGAGGTGGGATTCGCCCTGGAGGAGGATGCCTCTGTCACCGGTGTCCGGCTGGAGCACCTTGCAAGTCTTCAGCAGGATTACCCCATGCTTTCTGTGATCGCCTCTGTAATGCAGAAAGGCGATGGAGGGGGCGACCTCAAAGCAGTGGGATTTGTCCAATCAACCTTGCAGCCAACCTCTGACCCACGCGGTGACAATACCACCATCAAGTTTGACTTCCCGGGGCAGGTGAGCAAGGGTACCGTCTACACTCTCCGCCTGGATGTTGCCGAACCAGACAAGGTTGCCCGCATCTATGGATCCATCGAGATCCTTTACACTGTGAATGGGCAGCAAAAATCAAAGATGCTCCCGCAGGCATCCTTCCAGCTTGCCCAGGGGGTTGACTTTTCAACCGCATTTTTCCCGGTGGAATCAGGATTGATCAAAGGGATCTGGCTCAACCGGGTAGTGGATACCCAGCTCACCCCCGGTACGAAGCAGCTCAATGTGATCTTGATGAACAACGCCAATCCTCAGGAAGTGATTGCCACGGGCAAAGTGGTGGATACCTTCCTACCCAAATCCGACGTACGCGGTGAAAAAGTGTGGGCGGCTTTTGACCACCCGGTGGCTTTGGATCAAACACAGATCTACAATCTTCACCTGCAAATGACCCAGGGGACAGGGGCGCTGGCGTTCTATAACGACGTGACTGCCATCGAAAGTACCTGGGACGATCCCCTACCGCTCAGCATGAACGGCTACAACAATTTCGGCTATGACGATGGAATATATGGCAACATTCTGAATTTTGAGATGTACTGGGATGACACCGCCACCAAGCTGAACCGCATGGAAAACATCCTCGATCAAACGGATGTGATCTTCATTACCTCCAACCGGCAGTGGGGCACCATCCCGCGCGTTCCAGAGCGTTACCCGCTTTCGACGGTTTATTACCGCGACCTGCTGGGATGTCCGGCAGATCAAGACCTGCTGGCATGTTATCAGAATGCCCAACCGGGGATGTACGCAGGAAAACTGGGATTCGATTTGGTGGAGGTATTCCAGTCCAATCCCAACCTTGGCAGTTTTCAGATCAATGATCAGTCTGCCGAAGAGGCATTCACCGTCTATGATCATCCCAAAGTACTGATCTTCCGCAAGAATGCTTCCTACAACTCCGATACGGTTCACACTTTACTCGAAAAGGTGGACTTAACCAAGGCGGTGCATCTTACCCCGAGGCAGGCAGGCACGATCAAGGGTAACCTGATGCTTTCAGACACATCGCTGAAGAAGCAGCAGGCGGGTGGAACCTGGATCAAGCTTTTCGATCCGCAATCACTGGTTAACCGCAGTCAGACCGCTGCCGTGATCGTCTGGTACCTGGCCGTACTCCTGTTAGGCTGGATGGTCTATCCGATGGTTCGACTGGCGCTGAAAAACCTGCCCGACCGGGGATATGCCGTCAGCCGGCTGGTGGGATTGGTGACTGTTGCATTGATCACCTTCTGGGCAGGATCGGCAGGCATTTCCTTCAGCCGTACAACCATCGGAGTGGTCATCGGCGTTCTTTTCGCGGTCAATCTTGGGCTGGCCATCTGGCAACGCCGCGAATTGAAGGCGGAGTTCAAGAAGCTCAAAGGGCTCTTCCTGACCGTTGAAGTGCTTATGTTTCTTTTCTTCCTGGCTGACCTTGCCATTCGCTATAACAATCCCGATCTCTGGCATCCGTGGCGCGGCGGGGAAAAGCCGATGGACCTTTCCTACCTCACCGCGGTGATCAAGAGCACCACTTTTCCGCCCTACGACCCCTGGTATTCCGGCGGATACATCAACTACTACTACTTTGGGTACGTGATCGTGGGTACCCTGGTCAAATTCCTGGGGATCATTCCGGATGTCGCGTACAACCTGATCCTGCCAACCTGGTTTGGCATGACGGCGCTGGGCGCTTTCAGTATCGGTTGGAACCTGTTTGGCAGGGAGACTACCGATGAGAATGGGCAGCCCAGGGGGAAGGTCGAATGGAAGGCTTTCGGCGCCGGCATCAGCGCTGCAATGCTCCTGCTGGTGCTTGGGAACCTGGGCACGGTGAGGATGATCTGGCAGGGTTGGCAGAAACTGGTTGCTCCTGACGGGGTGATCACCGACGTTTCCTTCCTGCAGCATCTCAGTTGGGCATGGCAGGGTTTCGGCAAGATGTTGGGCGGCATGAAGTTGCCATACGGCTTTGGGGATTGGCTCTGGCTGCCGTCGCGCGCGCTGCCCGGCGATACCATCACCGAATTTCCTTTCTTTACCTTCACTTACGCTGACCTGCATGCGCACCTGATCGCGCTGCCCATCACACTGCTGGTTATCGTCTGGGGAATTTCGCTCCTGAAGGGTAAGTGGCAATGGTGGCATGATGGAAAGTCAAGAGGATGGGCAGGGTTTTCGGCCAGTCTGCTGCTGGGAAGCCTGGCGATTGGCGTGCTGCGCCCCACGAATACCTGGGATTACCCCACCTACCTGGCACTTTCAGCGGTGATCCTGCTGTATGTCATCTTCCGATATGCCAGCTTGCCGCCTGCATTACTACCGCGCCTTCCTCAATGGCTGCGCAAAGCAGTTGTCGCAGCAGCGGCTCTGTCGGCCCTTTACGTTGTCTCCAGCCTGATGATCGTCCCATTCACTCAATCCTATGCCCAGGCATACGGCACGGTCGATGTTTGGAAAGGGGATCATTCACCGTTCTGGTCCTACCTGGTCCACTGGGGCTTGTTCCTCTTCGTCATTCTTTCCTGGATGGTATGGGAAACCCGTGAGTGGCTGGCGAATACGCCGGTTTCAGCGTTGGAGAAAATCAAGCCATTTTCAGGAACGATTCAGACGCTGGCGGTGCTTTTTGCTGTAATCCTGCTGGTCATGGCATTCCTGGGGGTGAAGATTGGCTGGGTGTCGATACCAGTGGCGGTATGGGCTTTGATCCTTATCTTCCGCCCGAACCAGCCGGATGCCAAGCGGTTGATCCTGTTCATGATCGGCACGGCGATGTTCCTGACCACCTTTGTTGAGCTTTTTGCCCTTCAGGGCGATATCGGACGCATGAACACGGTGTTCAAGTTCTATTATCAGGCTTGGACGATGTTGGCGATCGCATCTGCGGCAGCCCTCACCTGGCTCTTCCCTGCTGTGACCACGCGCTGGCGGCTCGGTACCAGTTCTATCTGGCAGGTGGCGCTGGCGTTTTTGGTGTTTGGTGCTGCCCTGTATCCGCTCACCGCTACCATGGACAAGGCACGCGACCGCTTCAACGACACCCTGCCAAAGACACTGGACGGGACAGCCTTTATGAAAACCAGCGTCTATTACGATGTCCAGGGAACCTATGAACTCTCACAGGATTATGACGGCATTCAATGGATGCGTTCAAACGTAATCGGATCGCCGGTGCTAGTGGAAGGCAACACGGTGGAGTACCGCTGGGGCAACCGCTACACCATCTACACCGGGCTGCCAGGAATCCTTGGCTGGAACTTCCATCAGAGACAGCAGCGCGGCTTCATTGACTATAATGGTATTGCGGACCGCTTGATCGACATTCCGGCTTTCTATTCCACCACTGACGTACAGGAAACCCTGGCATTCCTGAAAAAGTATAATGTCACGTACATCATATTGGGTCAGGAGGAACGGGCACTCTACCCGGGGGATGGGCTGCTCAAATTTGACCAGTACGATGGCATTTATTGGAAAAAGGTTTTCAGCGAAAAGGCGACCGAAATCTTTGAGGTCATCCGTTGAGATGTTGGAGTAATTGCTTGTGACGGATATTCTGGCATTTGTTTCATGGTACCTGGTAATCAGCGTGATCGGGGCTGCAGCCTTTCCGATCGCTTTTCGTTTCCTGCCGCGGCTGGCTGACAAAGGGTACGCCTTCTCGAAACCCCTGGGCTTGCTGGTCTGGGGCTTTATCTTCTGGCTTTTGGGATCGCTGGGTGTCCTGCAGAACGACCTGGGCGGGGAAATCATCGCCTTTGTTTTATTTCTCCTGATCTCATTCTTGCTGATGCGCAAAGGGCAGGCAAAGGCACTAGCGGAATGGATTTCGGGTCATTGGAAGACTCTTTTACGGACTGAAATCGTCTTTCTCGTTTTCTTCGCTCTTTGGACCGTGGTACGAGCAGCCAACCCGGATGCCACCTATACCGAAAAACCGATGGAACTGGCTTTCATCAATTCCATCCTCAAATCACCAACCTTCCCGCCGCATGACCCCTGGCTCTCGGGATACGCCATTTCCTATTACTACTTTGGCTATGTGATCGTTGCCATGCTGATACGTATCACCGGCGTGCTTTCGGGCGTGGGTTTCAACCTGACGGCAGCGATGTGGTTTGCCATGACTGCTGCAGGCGCTTACGGTCTTGTTTACGATCTGCTCAAGCAATACCTTCTCCACAAACATCCTTCAGAGATTACGAACAAACGGTTTCCCGCGCAGGGTGCATTGCTCGGACCCTTGTTCCTGGTGATCGCCGGCAACCTGGAAGGCTTGCTGGAAGTCCTCTATGCCCGTGGACTCTTCTGGAAGGCGGACGGCACTTCGAAATTCTGGAGCTGGCTGCAGGTGGCGGAGCTGGATACCGCGCCGGTCATGCCGGCGAGCTGGCTTCCCAACCGCCCCGCGGGATGGCTCTGGTGGCGCGGCTCGCGTGTGATCCAGGACACCAGCGCGTTGGGCGCCAGGATCGAGATCATTGACGAGTTTCCCTTCTTCAGCTATCTGCTTTCAGACCTTCACCCGCACGTACTGGCGATGCCATTCTCGTTATTGGCGATCGCCATGTGTCTGAATCTCTTCATCCGCGGGATGGAGGAACCCATCCGAGATTGGTCGCTCAGGAAATGGATCCGAAGTTGGGAGTTCTGGCTGGCGGCTTTGATCCTGGGGGTGATGGGTTTTCTCAATACCTGGAATTTCCCCATCTATGTGGTGCTCTTCTGCCTGACCGCGGCTTTCTTGAGGGTTCACTGGCTGGGATGGTCGTGGAAACGGCTTTGGGAATTCCTGGGGATGGGGATCACTTTTGCGCTTACAGGTGTACTGCTTTTCGCACCGTTCTATGTTGGATTCAGGTCGCAGGCAGGTGGATTTCTGCCCAGCCTGGAATTTGTCACTCGCGGGATCAACTATTGGATCATGTTCGGCGTGCTGCTGATCCCGATATTTGGCTGGATAATCCACCTGATCGTAAGAGAAAAATCGAGAAAGAACCTGCCGCAGGGCATCTTTGTTGGAATCCTTTTTGTGTTTGGATTGTGGGTCATCTCTCTGCTGGTGGGGGTGCTGATCTATAATTTCGAGCCCTGGGGCACAGTGCTCTCCCAGAACGGTTCACCTGTGCTGGCAAATTTGGGTTTGAAGATGGTGGCGGCGTCTCAGGCTTTTTCCGTATATATCCACGGCGGGGTCAACGGAGCGGTTGTACTATCAGAGGCAATCTCACGCCATTTCCAATCTCCGGGCACATGGATCACTTTGCTGGTACTGATTGCTTTAAGCTGGGCTTTGATCGCCGGGCATGCATTTCAAAAAGATCGGGTCGCTGTTGAGGACCCTGAAACAACCACAGCTCAAAGAGCGGACATGAAACCCTTCGTCCTGCTCCTCATTCTCTTGGGAGCCTTATTGTCTCTCTTCCCCGAAGTCTTTTACCTGCGGGATCAATTTGGCACGCGCATGAACACGATTTTCAAGTTTTATTTTGAAACCTGGGTCGTGTGGGCGATGGCTGCGGCATTTGCATCGGCGGTTCTGCTGGCAGAGGGGAGAAAAATATCCGGAGCACTTTTCCGGATCCTATGGGTGGTATTGATCTTCTGTTCGCTGCTCTATCCGGCAATCATGATCTTGAACAAGACCAATAACTTCAATCCTGCAAAATGGACACTTGACGGCAATGCCTGGTTGGCTCAGGTGCAGCCGGACGAAGCTGAAGCGATCACCTGGCTCGGCAGGCAACCGATGGGCGTGGTCAGCGAAGCGGTGGGCGGCAGTTACACGCCCGAATCGGAGTGGGCTTCGATCCAGACTGGATTTCCCACCGTGTTGGGCTGGCCGGGGCATGAAGGTCAATGGCGAGGCGGCGCCACCGAGATGGGCAGCCGGCAAACGGACCTGCAAACGCTTTACTCCACCCATAGCTGGGAAGAGGCGCAGGCGATTTTGAGAACCTATCAGATCCGGTATGTTTTCATCGGCTTCAACGAACGCTCAACGTACCAGGTGTACGACCAAAAGTTCTCCGACCACCTGACCCCCGCCTTTCAGAACGGTACCGTGACGATCTACCAGATTCCCGAAGCGCTGCTGCAGGCAACCCCCTGATGGATGAGAACATGAATCAAAAAACTCTGAAGATTGAAACTTTACTCTACTGCTTGATCTTTTTCCTCGCGCTTTCAGTGCGATTCATCCACCTGGGTCAAACCCCGCTAAATGACTTTGAAGCGGAGCCTGCGATGAAGGCACTTTCGGTTAGCCGTGCAGAAAGTGCGGTGATCGGAGACCAACCGGCTTACGTGATGCTGACGTCTGCCCTCTTTCGCGTTTTTAATGCCACAGATATTTGGGCGCGGTTTTGGCCAGCCCTGGCAGGAGCGGCAATCGTTCTCGTGCCCTATCTGCTGCGTGGAAAGCTGCCCGGTAGAACGGGGCTGGCTGCGGCACTATTCCTGGCTGTTGACCCGGCACTGGTTGCCATTTCGCGTACGGCGGGGGGTCAAAGCCTGGCGATTGTGTTTGGTCTACTGGCACTGTCACTGCTGATGAACCGGAAATGGATCGCGGGCGGTATCTGCCTGGGAATTGCGCTCTCCAGCGGTCAGGCGTTCTGGTTTGGAACGCTGATCCTGGCGGTCGTGGTGCTGATCATCCGGATTGGATCTACACACCATGCGAGCGAAGAATCCAATATCAAGCAGTGGGGTTTGACAGCGGGCGTTGCCGCCTTGACCGCCGTTCTCGTATCGACTGGATTCATGTTTCTTCCGAATGGAATCACCGGTATTGCCAATGGATTGGTCAGCTTTGTGAAACGGTGGGACGCAATTTCGCTTGTCACAATCAAAACCTCCCTGATTGTATTTGCGTCCACCTATCTGCCGGCAATTCTCCTTGCAGTCTTCGGATATTTGGTTGCTCGAAAGAAACACCCGGAATGGGCACATTTATTGCTGATCTGGTTTGTCGCAGCGGCTGTCATTGTGATTGTGATTCCTGCCCGCGAAGTCAGCGACTGGGTTTGGGCAATCCTGCCTTTGTGGGGGCTGGCAGCACTGGGCATCATTGTTACCCTGCCTGCACTTGCCCGCAGCGAGCGTGTAGTTCTACTGGCGGAATTCGTCTTGACCTTCGCTCTGCTACTCTTCAGTGTGCTTAATCTGATGGCATATTTCTTCAATTCCTATGGGGATGCCGTTGTCGACCGCAACCGGCTGATCGGAGCAGGCTTACCATTGCTGCTGCTGATCATTGCGACTGCCTTTCTTGCCTGGGGCTGGTCTCCCAAATCTGCCATTCAAGGATTGGGGCTGGGTATCGGCGTGCTTCTTTGCGCGTGGATCTTCTCTGCCGGCATGAAGAGCGCTGGCAGCCTGGTCCAGCCTTCGGGTATTGCCTGGAAACCGCAGCCAATTCTTGTGGACGAAAAATTGTTGGTCAGCCAGGTGGAAGATCTTTCGCTGTGGATTCACGGTCAAAGGCATCAAATTGATATTGAAGTAGTGAATTACGATACGCCGTCCTTGCGCTGGGCATTGCGCGATTTCTCGTTCGTCACCTGGGACCTGCAATATTCGCCAGTGGAAACGCCATCGGTTATAATAGCGCCTGATTATCAGCAGATCGGTTCGACAACACTCTATCGCGGACAAGGGATTGCTTGGGCACAATATCCCTCTTACGCCAAAATGGGATTCTCGGAATGGATGCGCTGGATTTTCTATCGCCAGGCACCTGTGGATGAGATCCGTTTGATCCTCTACGCCAGAAACGACCTGTTCAAGCAATAAAATCCACTACCAGGAGATTGCATGACTCCTCCCAAAATGATCGCCATTGACGGACCTGCCGCCTCTGGAAAATCAACCCTTGCCGAACACCTGGCAGCTCATTTGAATTACCTTTTCTTTGATACAGGGATAATGTACCGTGCTGTGACCTATGCTGCCCTGGAAGAAGCCAGAAATATCGATATTGATGATGAAGTCTCTGTAACACGCCTCGCCGAGCGGGTGAGCATCGATATACGACCGCCGACGGTTGATGACGGCAGGTCCGCGGATGTGCTGGTTGACGGCAAGGACATCACCGCCTTGATCCGGACACCGGAAGTCGAACGAAATGTTTCGCAGATCTCAGCTTACGCCGGAGTGCGTAAAGCAATGACCGCACAGCAGCGTCGCATTGGACTGAGGGGAGATGTGGTGATGGTGGGCAGGGATATCGGTACGGTTGTGCTGCCCGAAGCCGACCTGAAGATTTACCTGGATGCCTCGCCCGCGGTTCGGGCACAGCGCCGTTATGATGAAAAGTGCGCCAAAGGCGAAAATGTGACGTACGAGGAAATCCTCGCGGGCATTTTGCAGCGGGACCGCATCGATTCGGGTCGTTCGGTGGCTCCACTCAAACCCGCAGAGGATGCACGGATCATCGATTCGAGCGGCAAAAACATTCAGCAGGTTTATGAAGAAGTGATCGGGATGCTGGAACCAGTTGTCTAATCCAGAACGAGTTTTAGTTCTACCAGGGGTGGAGCATTATGCAGAAAAACCTGGAATTTCTTTACAAGATGAAATTCCTGAGTTGTTTTAAGTCCGGATATTTGTATTTTGACGCATAATTAAACAATGATCAGGATCGGTCTATGGGGCGCAATACCATACATCGACCTGCCTTACCATTGGTTGGGATGGTTGGGCTGGGTGTTGTTGGCATTGGCGCTCTTCCTTATTCTGCGAAGACAGGTGGTTCGCGGGTTGGGATCGTCCGAGTACCGCCTTCCCATTTTCCTGATCCTGCTAATTGCCACCGTCCTGACTAATCTTTTTGTCGGATTTGAAATCCCCGGCGGGCAAATCCTGCCGCTGCCCAATATTCCACGCGAAGTCTCCGCTCCCCTGGTGATGGTATTTTCCGCCCTCCCCTGGATGCTGGCCAGCGGCTTTCTTAATCCTGTTCTGGCAGCGATTCTCGCCCTTTTGGGGGGGACTATTTCTTCGCTGTGGGGAACGCATTCCCTTTTTACTCCTTTGGAGACCGCCGCAGTCTCCTTGATGATCAGCGCTGCCCTGCGGCAGGATTACCGAACTCTTTTCTACAAACTTCTGCGGCATCCCATTGGCGCGGCGATATTCGTAACTGCTGCTTCGGCTCCGGTATATCTGTACACCACATTCTTTGGTACCAACGGCGCGCTTTCGGCGCGCCTGGATTATGCGTTTACGCAATCCTGGACCCTGGTGATCGTCAACGGGCTGGAATTGATCTTTGCAGGCGTTCTGCTTGAATTGTTCCTTGTCAACCGCACCCGGTTGTGGATCCAGTTCAAGACTTTTCGGCCATCGCCATCCGAATCTGGACTGCAGGCGAGGATGCTTTACAACACCCTGCCGTTGATGTTTGTACTGTTGATCACCCTGGCGCTTGCCGACTGGACCGTGGCTGGTAACGCTGCACGGCAGATGGTCCGCAACCAGTTGGATACCTCAGCCAATACGGCTGCTGAAAACCTGCCATACTTCATCGAAACCGGTCAGACCTTGATCCTGGACATGGCGACATCCAGTTTGCAGGCAGGAGATTCGGCTCAAATAACCGCCTACCTGCAGAATAAGCTGCGTTCTGTTCCATACTTCCGCGATCTGTTTGTATTTGACAAGGGCGGTAACCCCGTCACAGGGTACCCTGCAAGCCAGGTGGAGGTGCTGCGTTTGACGGATGAAGAGCGGGCTGGAATTCAACTCGCGTTGAACGGAGTGCTGGTTCAGAATTACCTGGTGCCTCCCAAGGTGGGTGAAGTTTCGGTGCAGGTAACTTACATTGCCGCCATCCCTGATGAATACGGCATGGCAAATGGTGTCCTCCTGGCTCGCACTGACCTGGCGACGAATTTCTTCTCGCAGCCGGCGCTGGCTGCCCTGGATGAAGTAAGGGCTGATGGCGGAGCAGGGGTGATCCTGGATGAGCAAAACCGGGTGCTTTATTCCACGGAAAGCGGTAAGGAACTCACCACATACACTGGAGTTGTCCCGGAAGTCAGCGGATTCTATGACGAAACCAGCGCCACCGGCACTCGACGATTGTTGTACGCGGTGATCACCAGCGAAGATCACTGGAAGGTGCTGCTTTCGCTGCCGGCGACAGTGGTCCAGGAAATGGCTTTGCGGATCGCCGTGCCGTTGCTTGTCATGGCCGTGGCGGTTGCATTGTTGGTTTATTTGATGCTTCGATTGTTGATGAACAAGATTGCGAAATCCCTGGTCTCGCTTGCCGACCGCGCCGACGAAATTGCCCGCGGCAGCTTGGACAAGGAGATCGAGACCTCAGGTGTGGATGAGATTGGACGCCTGGGTTCGGCATTTGAACAGATGCGCCTTAGTCTAAAGGAACGCCTGGACGAACTGGACCATTTGCTCAAGGTCTCGCAGGGCGTGGCTTCAAACCTGACCATGGAAGGCGCCGCGCAGCACATTCTTAACGCCACACTGGTCAACGGTGCCAGCTCCAGCAGGTTGATCCTGCGCAAGCCTTCATCTGATGAGACCTCCTGGATTCCAGGTGAAGTGTATGCTGCAGGTGAAGTGCCGGATGATTTCGAGCCGCTCGATGAAGTGATGATCGACCTGCTGCAGGAGGAGAGGATCACCATCCTGCCTTCCAAGGCCAGGATCAAGCGAATTGGCGTGCCCCGCGGTGAAAAGATCCCATCGGCGATTGCCGGGATCGCCATCCGGGATGATAACTCATTCTTCGGTATCCTGTGGATTGCTTATGAACAGACACACCGCTTTCAGGATAGCGAGATCCGCTACCTGACGACCATTGCTGGCGAGGCGCAACTGGCCATTGCCAACTCTGCCCTATATCAACAGGCCGAAATTGGCAGGAAGCGGCTGGAAAATGTCCTCGCCTCCACCCCTGAGCCGGTGCTGCTTTTCGATGATGACCTGGAGATCATCCTTTCCAACCCTGCAGCTGAGGTAGCGGCGGGCGTGATAAAGCTCGATGGTGAAGGCAGCACGGTAATGAAACAAATCGGCTCCGAAGTTCTTGCCAGGTACCTCAAAGACGGCAATAACCAATTTGAGAAGCCGGTGGAACTTGCTTTTGAGAATGGCAGGACCTACCTGGTGAGCGTCTCGACCGCCGATATCGACCAAAAGCGGGTGGGAACGGTGTGTGTGCTGCAAGACATCACAGAGTATAAAGAACTGGACCGGATGAAATCGGAATTTGTGCAGACTGTGAGCCATGACCTGCGTTCGCCGCTCAGCCAGGTTAAAGGCTATTCAACGATGCTGCAAATGGTGGGTGAGTTGAACGACCAGCAGAAAGCATACACCACCAAGATCGAAAAGGGTCTGGAGACCATGAATCAGATGGTTGACAACCTGCTGGATATCGGCCGCATCGAAGGCGGAATCGAGCTGCAGATCGAAACCGTCAAACCGTACGATATGCTCGAACAGGTGATGTTAATGCTGCAGCCGCAGGCGACGCAGAAGAAAATCCAGTTAATGCGCGAACTGACCAATGCCCAGGACATTGAAATCGAAGCCGACCAGGCGCTGCTGCAGCAGGCTCTATTCAATTTGCTGGATAATGCGGTAAAATTCTCTCCATTGAACGCCCAGGTCAATTTGAGGTTGGTCGATAAAGGTGATTCTGTCATCTTTGCGATACAGGATCATGGAGTCGGAATTGCTCCCCTCGATTTGCCGTACGTCTTTGAACGTTTCCATAAGACTGGCCGTAAGGATGGGCATAACCAGAAGAGTGCTGGGTTGGGCTTGACCATCGTCAAGTCCATCGCAGAACGACATAAGGGCAGGACATGGGTTGAAAGCGTTTTGGGCAAGGGAAGCACCTTCTTTATTGAAATTCCAAAACATCAACCGGGGAAAAAGTAAAGCACCAATTTCTTGACTTTCCGAAAATTGTGGTATAATTTTTGGTTGCATGTTTATTATGGGCGTTCTTCCTCCCTATATCAGCGCAACGCATTAAACCTTTGCGCTGGTACGCGTTTAACCGCTCCAGTTCACACCAAGGAGGCGTAAGTGGAAACAAAAAGTCTTGTAGCACTCCGGATCAACCTCGCTTCTCCAGAAACAATTCGCAGCTGGTCATACGGTGAAGTACTCAAACCCGAGACCATCAACTATCGCAGGCTTCGTCCTGAAAAGGATGGGCTTTTTGACGAAGCGATTTTTGGACCTACCCGTGATTACCAATGTTATTGTGGAAAATACAAGAACCCGCGTTATAAGGGTATCGTCTGCGATAAATGCGGTGTAGAAGTTACCCGTTCATCCGTCCGCCGCGAGCGCATGGGTCACATCGACCTGGCCACTCCGGTCGCGCATATCTGGTACACCCGCCGCATTCCCTCCTATTTGGGTTTGCTCCTCGATATTTCCCGCCGGAACCTAGACCGGGTGCTGTATTTTGCGCAGTACATCGTAACCTTTGTGGACGATGACGCACGCCAGAAAGCCCTCAAACGTCTCGAGGATGAAATCAGTGTTTCCGAGCGCGAGCAAGCTGGCCAGATCAACGCCAAGATCTTGAGCGTCAAAACTGGACGCGATGAAAAGATCAAAGAGTACCAGCAGCGGCGCGCAGATATTGAATCCCGCTCCGATGAATTGATCGCTTCCCGTGTGGAACCTGTGATCCAGGAAGGTCAAAGCCTGGAGCGCAAACTGACAGACCTGCTGGGAAACACAACCCGCAAACAGATGCTCTTTGAATCCGCCAAAATCGTTATTGCTGAAGCTGGAGAGACGATTACCTCGCAGCATATTGCCAGCGTTCAAAAGATCGCCAAGGAACGCCTGGATGAAATCGAAACCGAAGCCAAGAGTGAACAACAGCGCGACTTCGAACAGATCAAGATGAGCATCGACCAGGTGCGTGCTGAAGCCGAAGAGGCGATGGAAGCCCTGCGCAACCAGCTCGAAGACGAATCCAGCGAGAGCAAGGATCAGAATTCGCGCATGCGTGATGAATTGCAGGAGCTGCGTCCGTTCACCTTCCTTTCTGAAAGCCGCTACCGCGAACTGAAGTCCCGTTGGGGACAGGTGTTCCGCGCCGATATGGGTGCCGAGGCGTTCTACGATATTCTGCGCCGGTTGGACCTCGATTCGCTCGCCCAGGATCTGTGGACTGAAGTTCGCACTTCCAAGAGCAAGCAAAAACGCAAAAAGGCAACCACCCGTCTCAAGGTCGTGGAGAGCTTCCGCCGCTCTGGAAACCGCCCCGAATGGATGATTTTGACCGTACTGCCGGTGATTCCTCCTGATCTGCGCCCGATGGTGCAGTTGGACGGCGGGCGGTTCGCCACCTCGGATATGAACGACCTCTACCGGCGTGTGATCAACCGCAACAACCGCCTGAAGAGATTGCTCGAGCTCGGCGCTCCGGATGTAATCGTGCGCAACGAAAAACGCATGCTCCAGGAAGCCGTGGACTCGCTGATCGACAACTCGCAGCGCGGCAAGGCACTTTCACGCCGTGGACGACGCGAACTTAAATCTTTGAGCGACATGCTCAAAGGCAAGAAAGGCCGTTTCCGCCGCAACCTGCTGGGCAAACGTGTGGATTACTCCGGCCGTTCGGTAATCGTTGTTGGACCAAAACTGAAACTGTACCAGTGCGGTCTTCCGAAGTCGATGGCTTTGGAACTTTACCGCCCGTTCGTGATTTCGCGTCTTGTTTCGAGGAGCTACGCCGCCAACGTCAAGGGTGCACGCCGCTTCATCGAACGCAACCGGCCGGAAGTTTACGAAGTGCTGGAAGAGGTCATCAAGGAACGCCCGGTGCTGCTCAACCGTGCTCCGACGCTGCACCGGCTGGGTATCCAGGCTTTTGAGCCGATCCTGATCGAAGGAAGCGCCATTCAGTTGCATCCGTTGGTCACCACCGCCTTCAACGCAGACTTCGACGGCGACCAGATGGCTGTGCATGTGCCTCTTTCCGAAAAGGCAGTCAATGAAGCCCGCACATTGATGCTATCTTCCAAGAACCTGCTCAAACCTGCCGATGGCGAACCGATCATCAGCCCGTCCAAGGACATGGTGTTGGGTGTGTACTATCTGACTCAAAATGATGAGCGGCCGAGCAAAGGCGATGGTCGGGTCTTTGGAGATATCGATGAGGTGGAATTGGCTTACCAGCTCGACCAGGTGGAGCTGCATACCTCGATCGTTCTCCGAATGAAGACCTGGTACGATGAGCATAGCGACAGACTTCCGCAAATGGAAGATCGCATGATCAAGACCACAGTCGGAAAAGCCCTCTTTAATCGGATTCTGCCGGAACAGGTTCAGTTCATGAATCAGGAGCTGGATAAAGGCGGTATCAAGGATCTAATTGCAGAGGTCTATGATCTTTGCGGTGAAGATACCACCACCGAAGTTGCTGACCGCATCAAGGACATTGGCTTCGAGTACGCCATGCGCTCTGGTACTACAATTGCAGTTTCTGATATCACCGTACCTGCCGATAAACCTGCCATCCTGGAAAAAGCCCAGGGTGAGGTGGAGCACGTGAACCGTGACTTCCGCCGAGGTTTGCTCACCGAACAGGAACGCGCCGACCGCACCATTGAAATCTGGCAGCTTACAACAGACGAAGTGGGTAAATCCGTTCGCAAAGCCATGGATCCCAACGGAACGCTGGCTATCATGGCCAACTCCGGCGCTACCAAAGGCGGCTTTGGACCTATTGCCCAGCTCGCAGGCATGCGCGGTTTGATGGCAGATCCTTCAGGTCGCATCATCCGCCTGCCCATTCAATCAAACTTCCGCGAAGGCTTAACCGCTCTGGAGTATTTCATCTCCACGCACGGCGCCCGCAAAGGTTTGGCAGATACCGCTCTGCGTACTGCAGATGCCGGTTATCTTACCCGTCGCCTGGTGGATATTGCCCAGGAAATCATCATCAATGAGGAAGACTGCGGTACCGAGGATGGCATTTGGATCCACAAGGCAGATGACGTCGCCGGGCAGTCCCTTTCCACCCGGTTGTACGGACGTGTTCTTGGCAAGCGTTTGATCGATCCGCAAACCGGCGAAATTGTCGCCGAGCGCGATGAAATGCTGGATCACGACTTGATTCGCAAGGTGGTCAATGCCGGGATCGAGGATGTGTTTGTCCGCTCGCCGTTGACCTGCGAACTGGTGCACGGGATTTGCGCCAAGTGCTATGGCATGGACCTGGGCCGCGGACGGCTGGTTCGTTTGGGTGCGGCAGTGGGTATCGTGGCTGCCCAATCCATTGGCGAGCCTGGCACGCAGTTGACCCTGCGTACCTTCCACAGTGGCGGTGTGGCAGCCGGCGGCGATATCACCACGGGTCTCCCGCGTGTGGAAGAGTTGTTTGAAGCCCGGCGTATGCCGAAGGGTGAAGCCGTAATCACCCGAATTTCGGGGATCGCCAAGATCATCCAGGCGGAACGCGCAGGTGAACAACGCGTGGTACGTGTCGATCATGCCGAAATGGCATCTGACGAGTACGAGATTCCGGAAGGCTGGACGATCGCGGCAGTTGACGAAGGCACAGCCCAGGTGAGCGATATTCTTGCCAGCCAGGGTGAAGCTGTGATCTCAGCGCAGCATAACGGGCGCGTTCGCGTGGAAGGCAGGAAAGTCTTTGTATCGTATGAACAACGCGAAACAGAGGACTATGAAATCCCATCCACATCACGCTTGCTGATCCATGATAACGAAAAAGTGGAAGCCGGTCAGGCTTTGACTGAAGGTTCGCTGAACCCGCACACTGTGTTGAAGATCAAGGGTCGCGAAGGTGCCATGATGTACCTGCTGACCGAAGTTCAAAAAGTCTACCGCGCACAGGGTCAGAACATCAACGACAAGCACTTCGAAGTGATCATCCGCAAGATGATCGGCAAAGTGCAGATCATCCGCCCTGGCGACTCCAATTATCTGCCCATGGACGTGGTTGATCGAATCGAGATCAAAAAGGTCAACGAGAACCTCGTGGCAGAAGGAAAGCAGCCTGCCAAGTACGTTGAAATCCTGTTGGGTGTAACCAAGGCATCCTTGAGCACAGATTCCTTCCTATCGGCGTCGTCCTTCCAGCACACCATCAAGGTGCTTGCCGGAGCAGCGATTGCGTCCACCGAAGATCCGCTGTTCGGTCTGAAGGAAAATGTGATCATCGGTAAGTTGATCCCCGCAGGAACGGGATTTGTTCATGGCCGTTTTACCGAAAAGGAACCTGAGCCTGCGGTTGTCGAAACGGAATCCCCCGAGGCAACTGATTCGGTGGAACCCACTGCCGCTGACTGATCGGGTAATTTGCTATGGACCCCGGGAAAATCTCTCGGGGTCCTTTTTTATTGACGCCTGAAGTTTTTATCCTTAAGATAGAGGAAGAGTTCAAT
This sequence comes from Anaerolineaceae bacterium, assembly GCA_039683035.1. Taxonomy (GTDB): domain Bacteria; phylum Chloroflexota; class Anaerolineae; order Anaerolineales; family Anaerolineaceae; genus UBA6107. Next base: position 46,688 of record JBDKSE010000018.1, on the reverse strand, counting down.
CCTGCAGGAGCCCATTATGGAAATCGGACTGGTTCGTAAAGTTGATATTGACCATGAAATGCAGCAGTCCTACCTGGATTATGCCATGAGTGTGATTGTCTCGCGCGCATTGCCTGATGCCAGGGATGGTTTGAAACCCGTTCAGCGTCGTCTGCTTTACGCGATGTACGATATGGGCATCCGTCCGGATAGCCCTTACAAGAAGTCCGCCAGGATCGTGGGCGAAGTGTTAGGCAAATACCATCCACATGGTGATCAATCGGTTTATGAGGCGATGGCGCGTATGGCGCAGGATTTTTCGATGCGCAACTTGCTGGTGGATGGGCAGGGCAACTTCGGCAGCGTGGACGGAGATCCTCCCGCGGCCATGCGCTACACCGAAGCGCGAATTACTTCGTTTGCCATGGACATGCTTGCCCAGATCGATCGGAATACCATCAATTTTGACCGCAACTTCGACGATACCCTGGATGAACCTTCTGTGCTGCCTGCCGCATTGCCAAATCTACTGGTCAATGGGGCATCAGGCAGCGCCGTGGGCATGGCAACCAGTATCCCACCTCACAACCTGGGGGAGGTGGTGGACGCGTTGACCTACCTAGTGGAGCGTTGGGATAAAGCAGATGATGTGAATGTACAGGACCTGATGAAATTTATCCACGGACCTGATTTCCCCACGGGGGGCATCATTCTCCAGGAGCATGATCAGAACGAGATCCAACAGGCGTATGCCACCGGACGCGGCAAGATCATGCTAAGGGGGCGGGTAAACCTGGAGGAAGCTGCACGCGGGAAGAGCCGGATCATCGTCACCGAGCTCCCGTATATGACCAACAAGGCTGCGCTCATCGAGAGGATTGCCGAACTATCCCGTGAAGGTCAACTGGATGCGGTGACCGATCTGCGCGATGAATCTGACCGTCATGGCATGCGCATAGTCATAGAATTGAAGCAGGGAGCTGAACCCGAGAAGACGCTTTTGGCGCTCTATAAAAAGACGCCCATGCAGGTAACTTTTACCATCAACCTGCTGGCGCTGGTCAACAACGAACCAAAACTGATGACATTGAAGCAAGCGTTAAGAGTGTTTGTCGAGCACCGTCTCGAGGTGATCACCCGGCGCAGCCAGTACGATCTCAAGAAAGCGCAGGAAAGGCTGCACCTGCTTGAAGGGTTGAGAATCGCCCTGAAGTTCCTGGAGGAGGTCATTGCCACCATCCGTGGGGCGAAGGATACCGACGATGCAAAAGCAAAATTGATCAAGAAGTTCAAGCTTTCCGAACTTCAAGCTCAGGCAATTCTTGACATGCCCTTGAAGCGCCTGGCAGCTCTTGAGCGCAAGAAAATTGAGGATGAATTCAAGGAACTAACACTTACGATCAAAGATCTGCAAGATCTCTTGAAATCCAAAAAACGCCTTCAGCAGGAGGTGATCCTTGAGCTGCAGGAGATCAAGCAGAAATATGTTGACAAACGCAGGACACAGATCGTCTCGTTGAAATCGGGCGAGAGCACCAAGGAGTTGCTGACGGTCAACGATGTGATGCCCGTGGAGACGGCGTGGGTGGGGATGTCGCAGGATGGCAAATTGGGTTGCATAAAGGGAGAGTCCAATCCGCGCCTTAGCGGAAACGATGCGCCAATTCTGCTGCTGAAAACTGACTCCCATCAAACTCTGTATCTGGTAAACGGAGATGGCAAGGCTGCTTCAATTGCAGTGCATATTATCCCCGAGGTCGAGAAATTCTCCGACGGTATCCGATTCAACAAGCTTTGCACACTACCCGAGGAGAATCTCCCTGTCAGCCTGTTCTCGATGGGTCCTGAAGTGAGGAATGACGCCAATCGGGTGGTTCTGACATTGAGCCGTGAGGGGTTGATCAAGAAATCATCCGCAGGAGAATTACCGGGAGTTTCAGCGCAGTTGTTCACACTGGCCAAGGTGAATCCTGGCGATATGTTGATATGTGCCATGCTTGGCCAGGAGATTTCTGACCTCCTGATCCTCAGCCGCAAGGGGATGGGTATCCGGTTCAAAGGTGAGGAAGTGAGGGCAATGAACCTGGCAGCGGCAGGGGTTAATGCACTCAAACTGGCAGCAGGCGATGAAGCACTCGAAATGGTCGAATTGACTGGCGGAAAGGAAGTTCTGCTGGTGGCGAGCGACGGATCGGGGTGGAGAATGGCAGAGGACGCCTTCCCGGTGCAGGGCAGATACGGACAGGGAGTGATTGCGTGCCGCTTGAAATCGGGTACCACATTAACCGGTTTGCTATACGGCAAGAAAAACCAGGGTGGAACTATATTCATGAAGAAAGCGGCAGCCAAAACCATCCGTTTGGACGCAATCCCCGAATCAAAACGGGGCGCGGCTGGGAAATCTGTGGTGGAAGTGAAGAGTGGCGATGAAATTGTCCGTACACTTATGGTCGCAGGGGCTACAGCGTCATCAGAAATCAGTTCTGAAAGCGGATCCAAAAAAGGGAAAGTCAAGGCAGATGCATCAGAAGATGTCGAGAAGAAGCCTGAGAAAAAGGCTCCCCCCAAGGCAGCGGCAAAAAGTAGCAGTCGAAAATCTGATGGAACCGTCCGGAAGACTGTTACTTCAGTGGTAAAACCCGCAACAAAGGGTCAGGCGGTGAAAGGCACACCCAAGCCTGCAACCTCGAAAACCGTCAAGAAGACCGCAGCAAAACCATCAACTGCCAAAGAGAAGATTGAAAAACCGGTTTCTGCGGTGAAAAAGAAACCCTCTTCCAGCACTTCTGCTGGAGCGAAAAAGACAGCCTCGACTTCCGGATCTGCTGCGCCGAAAAAAGCACCTTCAACCACCGCATCTGCCGGCACGAAGAAAAAGCCTTCTGCTGGTAAACCGCAGAAGGCTTCAAAAGGAAAAACCGGAAAAGCAACTAAGTGACGTTGAAATACGTGTAATGATAAGCGATCTTGCCGTCCACCAATCCGAAGGTATCATTGCCGTCGGTGATGTTGCCATATTTGGACGCGGTCGTCCAGGTGAAATGGCGGGTTGAACCTGTGCCATCCCTGCCGGTGAGAGTGAAGGTGTTGTCCGGGAAGCGGTGGGAGATCAGGTCATCATACCAGCCGCGAATGTAAACAGGTCCTTGCAGCGTACGGCTGCCGGTGATATGAACGGCGTCAGGCGCGTAAAGGGCTGCCACCATGTCGGGGTTGTGAGTGTTCAGTGCATCGATATATAAGTCTGTGATATCCTTCGCGGTTGTGTCTACCGGCCATGGGAATTTCGCGATCGCATTCCAGATGGCTGGCTGACGGACGTGGCTTTCATCCCAACTGAAGAAATTCACTGCACTCATGTTCAAGGATCTTGCTTTCTGCATGAACCAGGTAATCTCGTCGGCAGTGGGAGTCCATCCGCTTTCCGAGAATGCCGGACCCATGGGAACAATCGGGCGCACGGGTATGATCTTGGCAAATTCGTCCACGCTGCGCTGCAACTGTGCCTGGGGGTCATGCGAGAGCATCCAATAAACCTGGGGCATATTGAAGTCGCATTTTTCAAGGAAGGCAGTCCACGGGAAAGTGGGATGATAGGACGGCCAACGGTAGGAGTTCAACGCTATGGGGGTTGAAGGAAGTTCCTTGCGCAGTTCGCTCATGTAAGTTCTGGCTACTGCATCGCGTCCCGCGAGCTTGTACTCCTGCTCTGCATCAATCACGAAGCCGTCCATGCCGTATTTCTTCATTTGAGAAATGGCAATTCTGGCTTCAGCCAGGGGGTCGTAGCCGTAGACGTACTGCCAGCCCCAAACTGAAATGCCTTTTGCACGTAATGCATCAACCACAGGCGGGATCAGATCCTTGTTGTTCACCTTGTCGTAGTTATATGCCACACCTGCATCGGCAATCTTGATCACTACATAAGAAAACCCTGCCGTCTTGGCAACATCGGCAATGACGGCAGCATTGCCGCCTTCGCAGCTCAGGATCTTCCAAATGGTCATGCCTTTTCCCTGGAGAAACATGTTGAACCTCCTCGTTGTTATTGGCTGGGCGGTCTTGGAATCGATCCCTCAAGACCTAATTCAGGTGCGATTTTGCGCATGGCGAGAATGACGTTGGTGCAGTGATCCCACAAGGGGATTCCCAGTTCAGCAGCCGAGCTTTCGATCTCTTCGCGGTTGGCTCCGGCTGCAAATGAACGGTCTTTGAACTTCTTTTTCACTGATGAAGCTTCCAGGTCATAGAGAGATCGTGAAGGACGTACGAGCGCCGCAGCAGTAATCAGACCGGTAATTTCATCGCATGCGAAAAGTGATTTTTCCATCAAGGTGACGCGGGGAATGTGCAGATGTTCTCCATGTGAGAGAATCGCCTGAATGATGTCCTCATCCACGCCGCGTTCACGAAGGATGGGAGCGCCGGCAGCCGGATGTGTTTCCATGTTGGGGTGGATTTCCCAGTCAAAATCGTGCAGCAAACCGGTGATCGCCCATTTTTCTTCATCTTCGTGAAAGTATGAGGCGTAGAACCGCATGGCTGCTTCCACGCATAACATGTGATTGATCAAACCTTCGCCTTTGACGAATTCTTTGACTATTTCGAGTGCTTTGTTGCGATCAATCATTTTCATTCCTCGTCGAGCGGTTATTTCGAGTTCTGGGGGAAAATCGGTTCCTTGTCTCCCAGAACGGGTAAGGGGTGACTGACCCATACCTGCCAGAGAGCAACGGGGGTCGCCAACATTTCGCGGAAGTCCCAAATGTTTTGCGATGTTGCCTGGTATGTCCTCAGATCAGATTTCACACCGGTCACTTTCAACCCCAAACCCGAGCAGGTAAAGAGTGCTCGCGGCAGATGGTACGCCTGTGTCACCAGGATGGCTTCATCAAGACCAAAGATCTCTTTTGCACGGTAGCAGGTGTCATAAGTTCGGCGGCCGGCATAATCGAGGACAATATCCTCTTCCGGCACTCCCAGGCTGACAGCGTACGCTTGCATCGATCCAGGTTCGTTGTAATCGATAAACCGGTTGTCTCCGCTCATCAGCAGCTTGGTCACCTTGCCTTCGAAATACAGCGTTGCTGCCGTGGCTACCCTGTCGCGCAGTATTGGAGAGGGTGTTCCATCACGCTGCAAGCCGGCGCCGAAGACGATGGCTACCTTGTCTGCCGGAACCTCTTGAACTGTGAAGATCTTTGGTCGGGCAGTAAGGCCAGTATAAAGTCTGGGTAGACCAAAGATCACCAACGCCAGTACGACACACCAAATCAGACCATGCAATATCATGTTAAATAGCTTCTTTAGCATAGCAAGTTTTATACCAACTTTAAGGGAAGTTTGAAATTCACTATCTGGATAGAAGACTCTGGGTATCGATCCCAGCAGCCCTCAGCGCTGCGCGCAGATTCTCATAGTCGTCATCACTTGCAGGTCGTATCCCATCAATAGCGTAATTATTCATCATGCTGAGTGTTTGCAGTCCATCGGGGTTAGATGCATATTTTTTAAGGGCTGAACTGACGGCATATCGGATATCTCCTGCAAGAAGGGTCGCATAAGTAAGGTTCAGCGTTGGGATATCCGCCGGAGTTTGCCAGGCGATAAGCACTTTTTGCATAACATCAGGAATATCCTTTTGAATGGCAGAGGAAGTCCGCGGATCACCCGTGATTCCGTAGGTGAACCCGAAATCACAAATGCCGCCGGTGTTGATCGCCCGGATGACCGCTTCGTGAGTTTGAAGGAGCACTGGATCTTTTACCTCGACGCCTTCTTCAGCCAGCAGTCCAAGCGGATAGGCATAACCTGAGATGGAGCGCTGGTTCACAAGGCATGGAATTTTTTGTGAGAATTGCCTGAGGGCTGCAGACGCGCCAAATTTTGACATTCCGGTATCCGGGTCAAAGTCCAGTTGGAATCCAGAATCTGACCGCACAAAGACGTAGCTTCCATAGCTGTATACGCCGTAATGGCTGGTTTGGAATGCCACAATGCCAATGTTGTTTTCTGATGCATAAAGATAATCTTCGGGCAGGAGCCATGAAAAGGCAACTTTGCCCTGATCCATGGCTGTCAAAAGATCCAGTTTTGATCCGAAAGGCTGTAAGGCAAAAACAAAACCTGTGGTATCCGCCAAATATTGTATGAATTGACCTGCTGCTGCTGACTGGCTGGATTCATCCGACCAGACGATTCCCATAACGATCGGGTTCCCATCACTACCCTGCGGGATTGGTGTAGGCGATGGCGTTGAAGTAATTGCCACCACGGTGGACGAAGCTTCGGCGTCAGACAGGGTGGGTGAGGGAACGTTAGCCTTTCCGCCAGGCTGCGAGCACCCTGCGAGGGATAATACAAGAATAGAAATCACTGCCCATTTGACTGGTGCGGCTAAGGTCATATTTTTTCCGCCCCTGCGGTTTTGATCATGCATAGGAAGATTTTATCATTATTCCGAAGTGTATTGGTTCATTATGCAAAAGTAGCGTTTGGCATAAAATACGGATAGATAAGGAAACGCAGGAAAAGAGTCAAAGCACGCCGTGATGAGCAATATTCGAAGGGGCATTTATGTGATGAAGTATACTATATTGCGTTTATGGATCTTGCACGTTTCTTGTAACCAGGTCCTTATAGATAATGATGCAAATTTATCCAAGATTTGAAGGAAAGGACATCGCGCAAATCCCATGGAAACCAACGGTCAAAAAGTAAATTCAACCCGGCCAACCATTGAACTTGTTTTACCGGATGGCAGGGTTTTCACAGGAAAACGCGGTGCCTGTCTTGCGGATTTATTCAAAGAACTGCCGGAATGGCAGAACCCACCTGTCATGGGCGCCATTGTCAATGGCGAATTGCGCGAGCTAACCTTCACCGTTGAGATGGATGCCAGGATCCGCCTGGTGACCATGGCGGATGATGATGGTTCGAGGATCTACCGCAGATCCATTACCTTTCTGCTGGAAGCAGCTTTTGAAGAATTGTTTCCCAACGATCAGTTGACCCTGGACCATTCCGTCAGTTCCGGCGGGTATTATTGCCAGGTCACCAATCGCGACCCCCTCAGTGAACCCGAACTCGTGCGCTTAAAGAAACGAATGCTGGACCTGGTGATGGCAGATCTACCTTTTTCCAGGCAGCTCGTTCCATTGTCTGAAGCCATTGATTACTTCAAGAAGGCAGGATATCTGGATAAGGCGGAGCTTCTCAAGTACCGCCAGAAGGAATATCTTGTTCTATACCGGCTGGGAGAACACCGCGACTATCACCACGGATATATGGTGCCTTCCACCGGGTATCTCAAATGGTTTGATTTGGAGATCATGGGGGAGGGGTTTGTCATTCGATTTCCCCGGCGGTCTTCACCCCGGAAAATCTCGGCGATGGGATCCTATCCAAAATTGCTGAGCACTTTTCATCAATATGGGAGCTGGCTTAAACGTCTGGGAATTGAATCGGTGAGCATGCTCAATGACGCGATTGCAGCAAACAGCATCCGCGAGATCATCCTTGTTTCAGAGGCGCTGCATGAGCTGAAGATTGCTGAAATCGCGAACCATATCGCCGATCATTCCGAGGAAGCCAGGATCATCCTCATTGCCGGTCCTTCATCCTCGGGGAAGACGACCTTCTCGAAGCGTCTTTCAATTCAACTGCTGGCGCAGGGATTCGCACCCATTCCTCTCGAAATGGACAATTACTTTGTCGATAGGGAACTTACGCCCAAAGACAAAAATGGACAGTACAATTTTGAATCGCTTGGAGCCCTTGATACGCAAGCTCTCTCCCGCGACCTGCAACTTTTAATCAAGGGTGAAGAAGTGCAGATGCCGCGCTACAATTTCAAAGCCGGCAGGAGCGAACCGGGAGACTTTGTCAAACTGCAGCCCGATCAACTCATCATCCTGGAAGGCATCCATGGATTGAATCCGAATTTGCTTCCCGATTTCCCCCCTTCTTCAACATTCAAGATCTACGCTTCCTGCCTGACCCAGCTAAACCTGGACCGTTACAACCGCATATCCACCACCGATACCCGGCTTTTAAGACGTATCGTCCGCGATGCTCGCGAACGAGGATACTCAGCCCAGGAGACCATCTCACGCTGGGATTCTGTGCAACGGGGTGAAAAAGAATACATCTTCCCGTACCAGGAAAATGGAGATGAATTATTCAACTCCGCCCTGGTGTATGAGCTTTCTGCACTTAGAATGGTGGTGGAGCCGCTGCTGAGGCAGGTTCCATTTGGAACGCTTGAGTATGTGGAAGCCAAGCGACTGCTTGCATTTCTTGAATGGTTTGCACCGATTGACCTTGAATTGATCCCCGACAATTCGATATTAAGGGAATTTGTGGGCGGTTCAATCCTCCAAGAGTTCAAAGTTTGGCCAAAAACAGCCTTATAAACCCGCGTTTTGGATAATTCAAATACGAACAGTTTACGATCGATTGACTGTTCCTTAAATTATGTTAAATTGCTTGACAGAAGGAAAATTAATGTTATATTAATGTAAATTACCACAACGGGCGGGTTTGTGAGCAATTTCTTTAGGTATGATTCCAGACAATATGCTAAGAACTTCAATAAACATGCTATTATTGATTTAATTCGCTTCACACCCAATGGAATATCGCGAATCGAACTCGCACGTGAATTAGGCCTGACCAGGGCAGCAATCACCGCAACCATCAATGATTTGCAGGCAGCAGATCTTGTTCGTGAGGTTAAAGGAAAGCACCCCAATGGTCGCAAGCCGATTGTTCTTGAAATCAACCCAAAGCATGGATATGTGGTGGGAGTCGATATTGGCGCCACGCATGTCACTACGCTTCTCGCGAATTACTCAGCCCAGGTTATTGACGAATTCGAAAAAGGAATCGACATTTCTGCTGGACCAGAGAATATTCTGGACCAGGTTTTTGAGATGGTGGGTGTGCTTTCGGCTCGGTCTGGAGTGACTTTGGACAAAATCCAGGCAATCGGCGTGGGCGTTCCCGGACCTGTGATCACTGGCAGCGGTATGGTCAGTGATCCGCCGATCATGCCAGGTTGGAGCCATTTTCCGATCGATCAATATTTAGGCACAAAATTAAACAAACCTGTCAACGTGGCGAATGACGCTGAGATGGGCGCAGTGGGTGAATGGGCGTATGGTGCAGGCAGGGGAGAACGGAATCTTGCCTATATCAAGGTCGGCAGGGGAATTGGAGCCGGTCTTTTAATGGATGGACAAATCTACCACGGAGCCACTGGATCTGCCGGTGAAATTGGACATATCACAATCGAAGAGAATGGTCCAATGTGCAGTTGCGGCAACCGGGGCTGCCTTGAAGCCATGGCAGGCGGGAATGCTGTGGCTATGAATGCCGTCAATAAGCTCAGGCAGGGGGGTAGATCGTCGCTTTCATCAATCAAACCCATCGAATCCATCACCTCACGGAATGTGATCGATGAGGCCTTCCGCGGAGACCTGCTTTCGCAGCAAATCATGATCGAAGCCGGGTATCACCTGGGCACAGCCATAGCAGGGATGGTGAATATGTTCAACCCTGGCATGGTGATCATCGGCGGGAATATGGCACGAATTGGCGATTTAATGCTTGAACCGATCCGCAAAACTGTTCAAGAGCGGAGTCTGCGTCTGGCATCCTCGAATTTGAGAATAGCCACAGCGCTATTGGGAAAACGTTCTTCAGGCATGGGCGCAATTGTCGAAGCCTTGAACATGGTTATCCATCAACAAATCAATGCCTAATGCAAGGGAGGTGATGCGTAAAGAAACATCAATCATGTCTGGGATGTTCAGAGTAACATCTGTTCATATTAGCTTAAGGAATAGGAGAGAAAAAATGGCAAAGAAGTTGTTCCCCCTGATCAGCATTTTGCTGGTCCTCACCTTGGTTCTTGCAGCATGCGCCAAACCGACTGCTGCACCGACCGAAGCCCCAACTGTTGCGGCCACTACCGAAGCACCCACCGCCGCCCCCACCGAAGCACCCACCGCTGCTGCTCCTGTGGAAGTGACCTTCTGGCACGCTTACGGTACCGGTTCGGCTGAGGAAGTTGCCCTGACCAAACTTTTGGATCAGGCTGCCACCGACATGCCGGATGTCAAGATCAACGTTCTCCAGGTCCCCTTCAATGATATTTACAACAAGTACCGCACCGACGTTGCCGCCGGCGCTGGACCTGACATGTTCGTTGCCCCGAATGACAGCCTTGGCGATGACGCCCGCGCTGGATTGATCGCCGACATCACCGACCTTTTGGCCGGCAAGCTGGATGGCGTGAACCAACTGGGCATCGACGGCATGACCGTGGAAGGCAAGATGTACGGTGTTCCCGAATCCTTGAAGGCAGTCGCTTTCTGGTACAACACCTCCATGCTCGCCACCCCTCCTGCCACCACACAGGAACTCTATGATCTGATGAAAAAGGGCACCCCTATTTCCATCAGCTACGGCTGCTACCATGACTTCGGTTTCTTTGGCGCCTTTGGCGGCAAAGTCTTCGATTCAAACTGGAAGGTAGTTGCTGACCAGGGTAACGGCGTTGTGGATGCCATGACCTACCTCAAGAGCCTCTATGACATCTCCAAAGCCAACGGTTGGCCGAAGAACGATTCCGAAGGTTTGGCTCCCTTCACCGAAGGAAAGATGGCTGCCATCACCAATGGCAACTGGGCTATGGGCGACTACAAGAATGCCCTCGGCGACAAACTGGCTGTGACCGCTCTTCCCGCTGGTCCTGCCGGCCCCGCCACCCCATTCCTGGGCGTTGATGGCTTCATGATCAACCCGAACAGCCAGGTCAAGGAAGCTGCCATCAAAGTAGCCCTGTATCTGACCAACAAAGGCTCCCAGACTGTCATGATGAACGAAGCTGGCCACGTGCCCGTCCGCACCGATGTTGAAATCACCGATCCCCTGATCAAGGGTCTCGTTGATGCCTTCAACAAGGGCGCAACGATTCGTCCGCAGGTTCCTCAGTTGGGACTCTACTGGTCCAACTTCTGCAATGATACTGATGTCTTCGAAGGGAAAACCCCTGCCCTCGATTGGGTGAAGACTGCCACTGCAAACGCAAACAAGTAATACCGGCAAGTGAGATTTGCCTGGTTAGTAAACCAGGCGGAAAACTGGTCAAAGCAGACAGGGAAACCTGTTTGCTTTGACCATAATCGGCAAACTTAGCGAGGGAACCATGGCCAATAGAACCGCTGCGGTAAAACGACATATCGATTACAAAAGGGCCTTTCAACCTTACCTCTACCTCCTTCCAGCATTCATTGTTCTTGGCGTTATCACTTTCTACCCGCTGGTTTACCAGGTGATCATCTCCTTTACTGACTTTCAAACCAAAGACCTTCTCCTGGGACTGAATTCCCCCAAATTGCATTATATTGGGCTGCAAAACTATAAGGAAATCATTTTTGGTGGTCTCCCGGTGCAGAACTTCGAATTCGTGCGGGTCCTGGTATATAACCTCTGGTGGGCTATTACCAATGTGATGGTTCATGTGCCTGCCGGGGTTCTCATCGCCGTGCTCTTGAATGTCAATGGTGTGTGGTTCAAAAAGATCTACCGCGCCATTTATGTTTTGCCTGTTGTTATTCCTCCACTGGTTGTTGGAACTGTCTGGAGGAATATTTTTGATGAACAATACGGTGCCATGAACCAGGCGCTGACCTCGATCGGGCATTTATTTGGAAGTACATCCGTTGTACATATTCGATGGCTGGCAGATTACACTCCCCCCATACCGTGGCTTCTACCAACTGGCGCGCTGCCGCTTGCCTATTACGCCATGATGATCGCCAATTTCTGGCTTGGATGGCCGTTTATGTGCCTGGTTGCCACAGGTGCTCTGCAATCCATTCCGAAGGAACTTTACGAAGCTGCCGAGATTGACGGCGCTTCGAAATCCTACCAATTCTGGCATGTGACCGTGCCTCTTCTTCGGCCGGCGATGATCCCGGCGGCCATGTACGGTTTCACCATGTCGTTCAACCTGTTCAATTTCGTGTACTTCATGACCGGTGGCGGTCCATCGCGTATGACGGAAATCCTGGTCACTTTTGCCTATGACCTGGTTAGAAACCTGCGACTTTATGGTGCTGCCGGCGCATTTGCTGTGATCATCTTCTTTATCGCCATCACGATTTTCCTGGTTACCAACCGAATTACTCGAGCGACAGAAAGTTATGCGGAGTCTTAAAATGACGACTAAATATTACCAACCCAAAAAGCATAATTTTCTCTACCGTTTCTTCAACATGGATACTTCCGGGAGCAAGGGAAGCGGTCACAAACTTCCCTTATGGCGCCAACTGTTGATTCAGTTGATGTGCCTGATCATTACTGCCGAAGTCATGTTCCCGATCATGTATGTGATCACCCTTTCGTTTAGTTCTTCGGGAACCCGACCCAGTACTCTAAACCTGTTCCCCAAGGAAATTTCCTTTGTCGCTTACCAGCAGGTGTTGAGCAGACCTACAGCCAACCCTGTGGATTTTCTTACGTTATTAAAGAATAGTGCGTTGCTTTCCATTTCGGTGGGTTTGATTTCTCTTTTGATTGCCGTGACTGCTGCTTATGCTTTTGCCCGGTTCAAATTCAAACTCCGCCAGACGTTGATGGTTATGGTTTTCATCCCCCTGTTGATGCCAGCAGTCGGCCTTTCAACCCCATTGTTCCTGTTAATGAATAGTTTCAGGCTTGTGGATTGCGCGGCCGGAGTCACCGCGTTCTACCCCTTTACTGCGTGTGCTGCTGGAGTGACCGGCAAGGTGCTCTTCAACTTGCGTGATTCTCTATTTGGCGTGGGTATTGCCATGCTCGCCACCGCACTGCCGTTTGCCGTGTGGAACCTGAAAGGTTACCTCGACACGATTCCAAAGGAGCTCGAGGAAGCAGCCAGCATTGATGGGGCTGATTCCAACCAGGTATTCTGGCAAATTGTCATGCCCCTGGCGCTCCCCCAATTGGCAGTAACCTTCTTCCTTGGATTCATTGGTTACTGGCAGGAGTTTGTCATGCCCTGGCTGTTCCTGACAAAACCGAAGGATTACACCCTGGCGATGACGTTGTACAACATGACGGGTCAATATGCCAATTCGATCCCCTGGAACCGGTTCGCAGCGATGGCAATCATCGTCGCTCTCCCGGTGGCGATCGTTTACGTCATTCTTCAGAAACAGATCGTGAGCGGACTTACCGCCGGCGGCGTGAAAGGCTAAAGCGGAAAGGCGGCCGAAAGGCCGCCTTTTTTTGAGGAAAAACTCGAATGAAGAAATCATTGACCATATTGCTGACGCTGGTGATCCTTTTCACTGGCTGCAGCCCGCAAAGTTCCACTCAATCTCAAGCACAAACCCCCACACTGACGGTTTCAACAGTCGAGTCGGCGGCTGCACTTCCCTGGTGGCGAACAGCGGTCTTTTACGAGATATTTGTCCGTAGTTTTTACGATAGCAACGGCGACGGAATCGGCGATTTCAATGGCATTACGCAAAAACTCGATTATCTTAATGATGGTAATCCAGATACGCATACAGATCTGGGAATTACAGCCATCTGGTTGATGCCGATCCATCCTTCGCCCAGTTATCACGGGTACGATGTTCTGAATTACTATGCTGTCAATTCCGAGTACGGCACATTGGAGGACTTCAAGAACCTGATTGCCGAAGCGCATAAACGGGGGATCAGGGTAATCATCGACCTGGTTTTGAACCATACCTCCGATCAGCATCCATTCTTCGTGGATGCAAAACGCAGCGTCAACTCAACGTACCACGACTGGTATGTCTGGTCGGAATCCAACCCAGGCGATAAATGGTACCCAGTTGTATTTGGCACAAGTACGCTCTACTATTATGGATATTTTTGCGGCTGTATGCCCGATTTGAATTATCGAAATCCCGAAGTCACAGCGCAAATGGAGAATGTCGCCAAATACTGGCTCGAAACAGTAGGTGTGGATGGTTTCAGGGTGGATGCCGCGAAACATTTGATCGAAGACGGCAAGGTTTTGATGAACACGCCTGAGACCCATGATTGGTTCAAGGGTTTTTATACCTTCTACAAGGGGCTTAACCCCGACTCCTACGTGGTGGGCGAAGTCGCATCAAGTGATGCACGCATTGTCTCCACCTATACCGGCGATCAGATGGACCAGATCTTTGATTTTGAGTTTGCCAGCGGCGTGATGAACAGCGTCAAGGGCGAATCCATTTCCAGCATCAAGAGCGTGGTTATCTTTACCCAAAAAGACATGCCTGATTGGAATTTCGGCACATTTTTGACCAATCACGACCAGGACCGGGTGATGAGCGTGCTGGGAGGAAATGTGGACAAAGCAAAGGTGGCAGCCTTCATCCTGCTGACCTCGCCGGGAACACCCTTCATCTATTACGGGGAAGAAATCGGCATGTCCGGTCAAAAACCGGACGAGAACATCCGCCGTCCAATGCAGTGGTCGAACGCTGCAAATGCCGGTTTCTCGAGCGCAGTTCCCTGGGAGGCGTTGGATCCTGGCTACACTGAAGTCAATGTTCAAAAGCAATCCAGGGCATTTGACTCGTTGATGACAGCTTATCAGAGCCTGATTTTGTTAAGAAACTCCCATCCGGCGCTTTCTCAAGGTGAATATTTTCCTGTGGTTTCTGAGAACTCAGGCGTCTACGCATTCTTCCGCAAAGCTGGATCGGAAACCCTTCTGGTGGTTGTAAATCTCACGCGAAACAGCCTGCAGGACTATCCACTTGGTGCAACGGGGCTTCAAATAGATGACGGGCAGTACACCGTGCAAAACCTGCAGTCCGGTCAAAATGCGGCTGTCCTTGCAATTTCCAGCGGAAAATTTGAAAACTATGCGCCAATTTCAGAACTATCGCCGTATACTGGATACGTATTTGTCTTAGCCAAGCAATAAACTTCAACTCTAGGAATCGATCGCGAGCAGGAAGATTTATGAAAACCTGGAAGATCATATCAAAGGTTCTGCTAATCATTCTCATTTTCGGCGTGGCAGGAGTATTCCGGTGGAAGGCTTTGACCACTCTGAACATTGACTATGACGAAGATGATTACATGCGCGCTGCTCAGGAATTCACTGCGGTCTACCGCAGCGGCGACCTTAGCGGTCTGCTAAATACCAATTACCGCTCCGAGCATCCTCCTTTCGCAAAGATGGTGCTCGGGCTTTCTCTTCTGGGTGATCCCGAGAAACCGCTGGTACCCGATCGGCCGACAAGCGCACAACCCAACAACTATCTTCCGCGCGATCTGCTTCGCAGCGGCCGTGAAATGAATGCTGCCTTTGGCGAAATCACGGTTGTGCTTTTGGCAATCATCAACCCATTTGCAGGACTTTTGCTTGCCATCCATTCCTGGACGATCAAGTACGTCTCACAATTCATGCTGGAAGCCATTCCTGCCTTTACGAGTCTCATTTGTATCCTCGCCTACTCCTGGTGGAGGAAGAAGAAATCTGAAAAAATAAGCGCCTGGCTCATCGTTTCAGCGATCTTCCTGGGCATAAGTGTGGCATCAAAATATCTGTACGCATTGGTTGGGGTTGCGATCCTTTTGGATTGGGTCATCGAAACATCCGAAACGGGGGAATGGAGACGCGCCATTCGCAATGCTTTGATCTGGGGCACCATCGCAATCGCAATCTTTTTCCTCTTTGACCCTTACCTCTGGCCGGATCCAATCGGAAGGCTTAGAGAATCAATTCTGTATCACACGGCTTATTCTCAGGGGGCAGAAGAAGTCAAATCAGCTAATCTTCCAGCCTGGCAGCAGCTTATCTGGCTATCCGGCAGCCCGTGGCTGTGGCAATATGATGCCTTTTATTTCTCAATCGATCCACTCATTGCGATTTTTGCCGCATTGGGATTTGTACAGGCGTGGAAAAAGCACCGTATCTATGCAGTCTGGCTGCTGACGGCGATCATCTTTCTACTCGGCTGGCCGACCAAATGGCCGCAGTACCTGCTGACGCTCAGTGTTCCGCTTTGCCTGTGTGCTGCAGAGGGTTTTGACCGGGTGATCTTCGCGCCTTTCCTTGCCTGGCTCAGGCGGATTTTCCGGCGAGAGAGAGCGACTGAAACCCCTCGTCGATCTGATCTCAAGGCAGCGCTTCCATGGCTTATCCCAGGTGGAATCATCTTTCTGATCTTTACGCTGGGTCCTCTTTTCTATCAAATTGGGGTTTCATTAACTGATTTCAATACGGTATCGATCAAGGACGGCTTGAGCGGGGGAATCTGGCGTGAGGTGTGGGGAGGCCTTTCCGGTCAAATCAAGGCTATTGCCCAGAATTTCCCATACCGTTCCAAGGAAGTCCACTATCTGGGTTTTATGAATTTCAAACCAGTGATGGACTATATTTCCAGCCAACAGGTCCTTTTCAATAATATCTTTTGGACTGTGAGCTCTGTGGGGCTTCAAACCCTGCTGGGAATGGCTGTGGCGCTTGTTTTGTGGCAGAGGGGCATAAAGCTAAGGAAGGGCTGGCAGGCGCTCTTTATCCTTCCCTGGGCGATTCCAGAGATGATCGGCGCACTGATGTGGACCAATGTTTTTACTCCGGATACTGGCTGGCTTGCGCTGGCTCAACAAAAATTCGGTTCAGGGATGCCATTCGGATTCTTGCTTAACTGGACGACTGATGCGAATCTCTGGTTTGTGGTGCTTTTGATCTCGGGCGTTTGGTATGGTTTCCCATTCATGATGCTGGCTGCCACAGCAGGGTTGAAGATGCTGCCCATGGAGTGTTATGATTCGGCTCAAATTGATGGCGCAAGCGGTTTGCAGTTGCTGAAGTTTGTGACCTGGCCGCTGGTTTACCCCCTGATCATTCCAGCAATCATCATCCGCGGTATTTTCGCTTTCAACCAATTCTATCTATTCCAATCGTTTCAAATACCCACGGTCACTCTGGCGACGCTGTCCTACAATTTCTTCAACCCAACCGGTTTCTTCATCAACGGTCAATTCGCCATCTCAGCAGTCATCAATGTGATCACGGTCCTGATCCTGATTGCCTTTGTGATCTTATTCAACCGCTGGAGTCATGCCAGCAGCGGGGTGGACTATGCGTAAGCTTTCAGTCGTGGGTCAAATATTGAGCCAGGTATTTCTCTTCCTCGTGGGATTGTACGTAATCATTCCCATCTGGGGAATGCTGCGTCTGGCGTTTGACGGCTCGCTGCTTAGCCGGCCGACGGAATTCCGCCTGTTCCCAAAGGTATTTTCGATACAACCACTCTTTGAAGTTCTGGATCGACCCTACCAGTCGGTACAATTTGTGACCCTGTTCAAAAACAGCATGGTGGTTTCGTTTGGAGCCGCACTGCTGGCCATCATCCTCGGCGCCAGCCTGGCGTATGCATTTGCGCGTTTTCGCTTTCCGGGAAGAAGACCCGGACTTTTCGTTTTGCTGCTCACCGCGGTCATCCCGCCCATTGCGTTTGCCACACCGCTGTATATCGTCTTAAGCATTCTCAAACTCCGAACCACGCTGATGGGTTTGGTGATCGTCTATGCTGTGTTTGCCATCCCATTTTGTATCTGGAATTTGCGTGCAGCTTTCCAATCTGTGCCGCGGGATTTGGAGGAGGCAGCCCACCTGGATGGAGCGGGGAACTTTGCCGCGTTCCGTTACGTGACTCTGCCATTGGCGCTGCCATCTATTGGAATAGCCGGGCTAATCGCTTTCTTAATGTCTTATTCGGAGTTTGCCATTGGCTGGTTATTTGTTGATAAGGCGCAAACGGTAACCCTGGCGATGTCCATCTATGCCATGGTGCAATCTGGCAATGCACAGCCGTGGAGTATTCTTGGCTCATTGGTTTTGATCATGTCCCTGCCGGTAATCATCATTTTCCTGATTTTCCAGAGAACTCTCCTGGAAAGGATGATGTTTGGTTCGGTAGACTAATGCGTTTCCCAGGTTTACTTGGGTGAGCTCAAATAAACGATGAACATGTAGACCAGGGTCAGAGTAAGGCTGAAACACGAAACGATGATCCCAACGGTGGCGAGTCTTCTGCTTTCGGATTTTCGACCGAAATAACCGGTCACAATTCCCAATACCGAGCCGATGATCCCTGCGATCGGGAAAATACCGGCGCAAATGCTGGCAAAACCGATGAGCAGGGAAAACAATGCCATGATCTTGTTGATGCGTTCACTTGGATCGAGATTGAGGTAATTGGGATCCATACATTGACCTTTGTGCTAACGGCAGGATAAAAGCCATTATACCCCAGGGCTTAAGTACAAAACGGGGTATCCTTTGGGGATACCCCGTTCCGCAATATCTCTGCAGCTATTTTTCCAGCAATTTCTTCTTGAAAACCCGACCCAGCCTGGCGATGCCTTCTTCGATTTTCTCCGGCTTCATGCAGGAGAAATTCAAACGCATGGTGTTGGTGCCTCCTCCGTTGGGGAAGAAGGATTCACCAGGGACGAAAGCGACCTTTTCAGCGATTGCGTCTGCCATCAATAGTGAAGTATTCAATTGCTCCGGCAAGGTTGCCCAAAGGAAAAGTCCGCCTTCCGGATGTGTCCATTTCACTCCTTCGGGCATTTCTTTTTCAAGGCTGGCGAGCATCACATTACGCCGCTCGCGATAGGTTTTTTGAATGAGCTTGATGTGTTCTTCCAGGAAACCGTGCTGGCTCACTTCGTGGGCGACTACCTGGTTGAATGTTGAGGTGTGGAGGTCTGTACCCTGTTTAGCCAGGGTCATTTTACGGATGACGGTTTCAGGTGCGATGACCCACGCCAGGCGCAAACCTGGAGCGAGGGTTTTTGAGAAAGTAGAAAGATAGATCACGTTGCCAGTGTAGCTTCCATTTTTAACCCGTGTTTCCGAATCGATCAATTCAATGGCGGGGAGATTATCGCCTTCATACCGGAGTTGGCCATAGGGATCATCTTCAATGATGGGCACTCCGTACTGTTCTGCAAGCTCCACCAGTTGATGACGGCGTTCCAGCGAGAGCGTCGTTCCGGTGGGATTTTGGAAGTTGGGAAGAGCATAAATGAACTTGGGGCCAATCCGCAGGGCTTCTTCAAGGGCATCGGTGATCATTCCATGTTCGTCCATGGGAACAGTAACGTATTCCGCTCCATAGGCATTCCAGGCCTGCAGCGCTCCCAGGTAAGTTGGTGACTCCACCAGGACACGGTCGCCGCGGTTGATGAAGATCTTGCCGAGCAGGTCGAGGGCTTGTTGGGAGCCGGAAGTGATGAGGATATTTTCAAGGTTGACATTGATGCCTAGGTTCTTGGTATGCCGGGCGATCATTTCTCGTAAGGGAGTGTATCCCTCTGTAGAACCATATTGGAGCGCAATGGAACTGTTGTGTTCAAGCACTTGAATGCAGGCGCGCTTGAATTCCTCCACCGGGAAAACATCCGGTGCAGGCAAACCGCCGCCAAACGAAATGATGTCTGGCTGTTCCGTGATCTTCAGTAACTCGCGAATGGCAGAGCCTTTCATTCTTTGCGTCCGCTGCGAATAACGATAATCCCACGGGGTCTGCTTGTTGTTCATTCATTCTCCTTAAGGTAGATTTGAGAATACACTTTCTTACATCCACACTCTGTAGAGATTAGAGTTTGGGGAATCGACTCACAATGGTGGCTGGCGTGGGCAGTGTCACCCGGTCGCCCATGGTCAGTTCTTTGGGGGCTTTACCGGCTTTCTCTGATGCACTCTGATAAATCGCGATCTTTGTTCCTTCTTCGGCGCTCTTGAGATCAATATATGCCTGTCCGGTGAGGAAACCTTCCTTGTCAATGGCACAGCTCGTTACTTCGCCGATGACCTTGCCTTTTGCATCCACTACGGGATCACCGTTATGTGCCATGCGGATGCCCTTTTCATTGAAGGTGAACCGTACGACCACTGCTGTACGAGCAGCTTCGCGTTTGATGAACGCATCGCGTCCGATGAACCAGGGTTTGTAGGTCTTGACGTAGGATCCAAAGCCAGCTTCAGCTACGCCCAGGTTCAATCTTCCACCCATTTCATCGCCGTAAAGCGGCAGACCTGCCTCGGTGCGGAGAGAATCACGGGCGCCCAAACCGCAGGCGCGCATACCAAGAGGCTCTCCTGCTTTGCGCAGCGCTTCCCACAGTGCCACGGCTTTATCTGGATGGACGAAGAGTTCAAATGCCATCTTTTCGCCGGTATACCCGGTGCGCGAGACGACCAGATCAAAACCGCCGATGACTGCTTCACAAAGCTCTGTTCGCTTGAGCGCTTTGACTTTCTTCTGGGTGGCAGCATCAGCACCCAGTGAAAGGAGGATGTCCCGCGATTTGGGACCCTGCAGAGCGATATCCACGCGCATCTCCGCGCCGGCTTTGGGATCGCGAAGGTTGCGCAGCACCAGTCCGGTACCGAATGCTTTCACCCACGGTTGGGCTGCATCCACCATCACCTTACCTTCGCGGACGGCATTCAGCCATGCCCAGTCTTTGGCGTCGTTGGAGGCATTGACTACCACCAGGTAGACTTCCTGTCCGCGGCGATAAACCAGGGTATCGTCAATCACGTTGGATTGAGGATCGAGGAATTGCGTGTAGCAAGATTCACCGACTGCAAGAGAACGGATATCGTTGCCGCAGACGCTGTCGAGGAAGAGGCAGGCTTCAGGACCTTCTGCCTGAAGAACGCCCATGTGCGACACGTCGAAGAGGCCCGCCGCCTGGCGGCAAGCAAGGTGCTCTTCGACCACCGAGGTGTACCAAACAGGCATTTCCCACCCGGCAAATGGCACCATCTTGGCGCCCATTGCTTTATGTGTTTCATAAAGGGGTGTCCGGAAGAGCTCTGTGCTTTCCTTCTCTTCCCATTTGAATTCAGGAAGGGCAGTGCCTTTGCCGGCAGGTTTGCCAATGTAATAGGGTTTGAGATTTGATGCAATGTCTCCGCTGGCTTTGGCAGCGATGGGGGCTTGCGCTTCTTCGATAACCATGGGGCCGGGGATGCGGCGCGGAATATCGTTATCGAAGGCGATGTAGCCATCTGAGAGGTCGCGCAGAAAAGTGGCGGCCAGTCCAAATTGCCCGCGCTTGACGTCGAATTGATAAGCCCCGGGCATCAAATAAGTGAGAATGCCGTTGACCACGCCTTTGGGAGTGGTAAGTGAGGAATTTTGCGATTCACCCTTTTTGAGTGTATTCACTTCGGAGCTGAAGGTGTATTCCACAAAATGACGGGCATCCACACCCTTCAAGGTCAAGCCAACCCACTCATCCTTGCCAGCCGGCTGATCGTCAATGTAAAAATGATGCGGATAACCTGAATGGGAGGTTTTGACGTCCGCTCCAGCACGTTCGGTAATTGCCCGAACGCGCAGCTTGGCCTCTTCGAGTACATTGAAGTCGATCTTGGCGCGTGCGGCAAGACCCTTGCGGGTTTCCACGGAGTACGGCTGAATGGAAAGCAGGACGTCGGCGATGATATTTGCCACCTCGACCATATCATTTTCTTTCAGACCCCGCTGGGTCATCCAGGGTGTGCCAAAACGGATACCCGAAGCAAAGAGGGCTGTCTTGTCGCCTGGAATGGTATTGCGGTTCAGGACGATGCCGGCAACATCCAGAATGCGGGCGGCCATGTCGCCTGAAAGGGTGGTGCCATCAACACCTTTGATGGTCTTGCAATCGAGGTTCGCCAGGTGAGTATTGGTACCGCCGTATGAGATTCTCAGCCCCCTGGCCTGCAGTTGGTTGGTCAGCGCCAGGCAATTGTCCAGGATTTGTTGTTGAAGACCTTTGAATTGATCTGTTTTGGCAAAACGGAACATGGTGGCGAGGGCAGCAAAGATATGCACGTGCGGTCCGCCTTGTTCTCCAGGGAAGACCGCTTTGTCGATCTTTTTGGAAAGCGCGGAATCGGTGGTCAGAATGCATGCCCCGCGGGGACCGCACAACGTCTTGTGAGTGGTAAAAGTGATCACATGGGCGTGACCAACAGGCGTGGGAATGACCTTTGCGGCAATCAGGCCGGCGATGTGGGAAACATCAGCCAGTAAATAAGCACCCACAAGATCGGCAATCTGGCGGAAACGCGCAAAATCTGGCACGTAGGGATAGGATGAATAACCGCAAACGATCACTTTGGGTTTATTCTCAAGTGCAAGCTTCTCTACCGCGTCATAATCGATCTTTTCTGTGACCGGATCGACGTTGTAATGAACCACTTTATACAGCTTACCTGAACGATTAACTGAGGAACCGTGAGTGAGGTGTCCGCCGTGCAGCAGGTTCATTCCCAGGATGGTATCACCCGGTTCAATGAGCGCAGTGTAGACAGCGTTGTTTGCTGGAGCGCCTGAAAGCGCCTGAACATTGACAAAGATCTGATCTGCAGAGAATTTCTCAGTGGTAAAAGCTTCAGCGCAGCGACGTCGGGCAAGTGATTCGACGATATCAGCGTATTCCACGCCTTTGTAATAACGCGGGTCGGCGTAGCGGCGGTATTCAGCCAGCCGGGCAGGGTAGTCCAGGATCTCGGATTCGGTCATGGTGCGCATTTCGTCATCCGGATATCCCTCGGCGTACAGGTTCTGGAACACGGACGACATGGACTCGCGAACGGCCTCCGGAGCGCTGCTTTCCGAAGGAATCAAGATCAGTTTCCTGACCTGACGCTCAGCCTCGAAGTGGATGAGCTGTTCAATTTCAGGATCGAGGTCTGCCAATTTACCACGGAATAAATAATCAGCCATGAGAATTCTCCTTCAAAGGGATGGATTCCGATAAACAATAAAAAAACCACCTGCCCGATGCCTTCGAAGGACATCTTCGAGTGGTTTTCTCAGAGGTTTATCAGTCATTCGTGACTCAGCAACCAAACTTCTTCTCTCTGTATATGGAGCCTGGCCCAGCCATGTTGAGAACCTTGCATCTCTATTTTAGTCTACGCCTTGATTTGGGTCAAGTGCGGGCAGTCGTTGCGGACCTGTTATCGGTCATGACAGATGCGCACTGAGCCAGTCCACCATGATCTGGATGACCTTTTGCTTGTCAGGTTCGTTATGCAGTTCGTGATACCCGCCGGGAATGACCTGGTAGGTGAGAAGATCAGCCTGGACATGTTTGGCAAACACATCTGTCATCGGGGGGTTCACCAGGCGGTCTTCAGATCCTTGAAGCAGCAGGAGGGGAACCGCAATCTGACTGGCGTGATCAACGATGAATTTGCCTTTATTGATCAACTCCATACCAAGACGGGCAGAGATCAAGGGGTGCACCAGCGGGTCAGAAGAGTATTTTTCCGCCACATCAGGATCGTGCGAAAGACCTGTTACATCGAGGTCATTGTTCATCGTCAACCCCGGCGCGATTCTCGAAAAGATCTTTGCAGCAGTCATTTTCACAGCCGGAAGAGGATTGGTTGGAGCCAATCCGGGACTCGTGGCGATGATACCCTTCAAGAATCCCTGGTGGGTCTCGCCGTAATAGAGCACCAATGCACCGCCCAGGCTGTGACCGTAAAGAAAGACGGGCATTGCCGGATGGGCGCTACCGGCTTCATGGATGAACTGATCGATGTCGAAGGCGATTTGATCGTACGAATCGGCGTGACCCCGCGGTCCCTCTGACTGTCCGTGCCCGCGAAGGTCAAACCCGCGTAGAATGAAACCGGCATCGGTAAAAGCCTGTGCAACGTGTTCGTACCGGCCGATATGCTCTCCCAATCCGTGGATAAGAATGACCAGGGCCTTGGGTTCACTCTCAGGCTGCCATTCCCTGGCGAACACGGTCAAACCGTCAATCGTTTTCCAGGTGAATTGCGTCGTTTGCATCTTTCCTCCCATGCGGAATCAACTGCAAGAAGATGGTATCAAGTGCATTTATAATCAAAAGGTATATAAATAGTTTATCCCAACCGGGATATGCAAACAAGCAAGAAACCACAGGGTTTTTGATCAGTAATAAAAGAGGAAGTTTATGGAATCGATGAACGCATCTGAAATGAACACGAATGAATCCCAAACAACAAAACAAGGTTGCGGCCCGGTAGTCCTATTCGTATTCGCCTCACTATGGGTGATCCTCCTTTCAGGGTTGGATCTCTTCGTTCATTGGAGCATCGAGCAAACCTTGTTTGAAAATGCGCATGGGATCTATGATTTCCGCTGGATCTTTCAAGCCATTTACGCATCATTGATGATCCTTTCGATTTTCCTCCTGGTTCATTTTGTGAAGATCCCACGATTGAAAATCACCTTCAGGTTGTGGTTGGTCGGTTCAGTTTTTGCAGCGGTGTGCATACCTCTGCGATTCATCCCGCTCACGGCTCAGCAGCAAACATCGCTGATTCAAATCGGTTTGCTGGCGATCGCCATATTTGTGACTTTGTTCTTCAGGAAAAAGCGAACTGAAGAGTTGTCAACACCCGTTCCCACCCAAAATTATGGGTTGATTGCACTGGTCGTGGCTTTGATGGCGGTTTCCTGGGTGCTCTTTGGCGCTCTGGGGTCATGGGAGGATACGCTTCTGAATCTGGTATCAGGCGTGCTTTTTGGGATCCTATCCTCTCTCTGGATCTACGACTTTCTCCTCAACTACACCCAGCACCGGGATCGAGATCTGCGCGTCTCAGATTTCCTTCTGGACGGCTTTGTGATCTTTCTCTTTCTGTTGATCATGACTGCTGGGCTTTCCATCAACGGGTCGCAGGTGGTCATGGTCATCACTCTGCCCATTACCGGATGGCTTCTGGCAGCAGTCTCGGTGCTTTCCCAGGGCACAAGGGGAAAGGGTGTGTGGGGTGTTGGGATCATTGCAGCCGCAGCTTTCAGCCTGCCATTGATCTGGTTTGACATGGATGAGCTTTTCCTGCTTATCTCGAGCACACCCGGCGAGACCTTTGAATGGGCGAGTCAAAGCGCCTGGTTTTCCTTCCTGGTAGCGGTCATGGCGGTGATCATCATCATGATCAACTTCAAAGGTTTCAAAAACCTGATGCTGCCGGCGTGGTTGAACCCGGTGCTGGTTGGAGTGTCGATCGCTGCCCTTGGAGTGGTGTATTTCGTTTTCGGGCAGGTGGGATGGTATGGAGAGAAGTCTTTCGTCGTGATGAAGGATCAGGCTGTGTTTGGCAGCGTGAATGCAAGCGCTGATATTTCGACAAAACGCACCCAGGTGTTCACGCAATTGGTTGAATTATCAGACCGGACGCAAATGGAGATACGGGCGGGACTGGACGCACGCGGTGCGAAATACACACCCTATTACCTGGTCAACGGCATCGAAACGCCGGGGGGCATTATTACCCGTACCTGGCTCCTATCGCAGCCGGGCGTGGACCGAATTCTTGAAAGTCCGGTTTTGCGTCCCTTGCATAAAACTCCCGCTGTCAGCACCGGGTCGATGAGCGCTGGGCCTTCCTCTCCAGGCTGGAATTTGACCATGATCGGGGCAGACAGGGTCTGGAAGGAACTGAATGTGACCGGTAATGGCATCATCATCGGTCAGTCTGACAGCGGTGTGGACGGGGCGCATGTGCAGCTTGCAGCATCCTATCGCGGAAAGACTGAGGGAGATGCCTACAACTGGCTTGATCCATGGAATCAGAGCACTTCGCCGACGGATATTGGCGGGCATGGTACAGCCACCCTGGGTTTGATCGTGGGGAAGGACACTGGCGTGGCGCCGGACGCACAGTGGTATGCCTGTGTCAATCTGGCCCGGAATTTGGGAAACCCTGCGCATTACCTGGACTGCATGCAGTTCATGCTCGCCCCTTACCCGCAGAGGGGTGATGCGTTCAAGGACGGCGATCCATCAAAAGGTGCCATGGTGTTGAACAACTCGTGGGGCTGCCCGACTGTGGAAGGTTGCGATGCGAACGTCTTTCTCCCGGCAGTCAATGCCCTGGATGCGGCGGGTATCTTTGTCAGCTCTGCGGCTGGCAACACCGGATACTACGGCTGTGCATCGGTCACTGATCCACTGGCAATCTATGGCAATGTTTTCACCGCAGGGTCGATCAACTCCTCCGGCGCTTTATCAGCTTTCAGCAGCCTCGGTCCCGTGATCGTGGATGGATCGGGCAGGATCAAACCGGATATTGCCGCACCGGGCGAGGACATCGTTTCGTCATTTCCTTTGAATACCTATCAGTCTGCCAGCGGTACCTCCTTCGCAGGACCGCACGTGGCGGGTGTGGTGGCTTTGATGTGGTCTGCAAATCCCAGCCTGATAGGTCAAACAGCGCCGACCCGGCAAATCCTCGAACAAACCGCTTTGCCCATGACCCAGCAAATTCCAGCCTGCGCAGAAACGAAGACTGGTCCCAATAATGCTGTGGGATATGGTATCCTCAATGCCTATGAAGCTGTCAAGGCGGCCATTGCTTATAAGTGAGGAACGAATCAGGCAGGACGGTGTTGTAGATGAAGAAGACCGTGCCAATGGCAGAACCTGAAGCGCTCAACGAAGATAACGCGGTAGTCCGTGCCAGTCAGGGAGATAGCGATGCGTTCAGTTTGCTCTATGAACTGAATGTCAACCGGATCTACAACTATGTGTTCTACCGGGTAGGGTCAGAGGCAGACGCTGAAGATATCACCTCGCGTGTCTTTTACCGTGCTTTCGGGCATATTTCCAACTATGTCGAAAAAGGTGTTCCGTTTTCGGCATGGCTTTACCGGATTGCCCACAATCTCATCGCCAACTGGCACCGCGACAATTTTCGGCGCAATGAAGTATCGCTGGACGAACGGGTAGACCTGCCGCAAAGGATCGAACCTCCTGAAAGGTCACTCGAGCAGACGCAGGAGATCGAAATGCTTCTCCGGGGCATCCGGGCGCTTTCTGATGACCGTCAGCAGTTGCTGGTGCTTAAATTCACAGAGCACCTATCCAATGCAGAAATTGCGATGATCATGAAACGGAGCGAAGGAGCGATTAAAAGCCTTTACCATCGTTCCCTGGTTGCGCTCAAAGAAGAAATGGTGAAAATTGGGTTTGAGGAAGTAGTCGATGAAGGATCACAGGTGGGAAAATGAACTTAGTGGAAAATGATAGCGCGCTTGACCAATTCACCAGCCTCGAACACAAGCTAGCATCGGTGTTAAGGCCGGTACGGCCCGATCCGGCATATGTACAAAGGCTGGGTCATTCGCTGGGAAGAGCACCATCGGCGATTCTTGAACGAAATTCCATTACTGAACCGATTTTGATGATCGTTCTGGGGCTGGCTGCAGGGGTTACTGCTGCCTATTTAATCCACAAACTGGCGAAACAATAACTAAAAGGGCAGGCTCAGTCCCAATTTCTTCATCAGATCAGCGCTGGAGGGTTCGGTCAGAATCGTTCCATCCGGAAAAACAATCGTAGGCACGCTGCGGTAGCCGCGATTGACCGATTCGACGAATTTCCCAGCTTCCACATTCTCGTCAATATCGATCCATTCATAGTCGATGTGATTCGTGTCGAAAATATTGCGCGCCCTTCGTGAGCCGCCGCACCAGCTTGTGGCATAGATCTTAATCTTCTGTGGGTTGTCAGACATAGACTGGTTTGCTCCGTTCAGTTGAATATTGACAAACTCGACGAATTCTGCCGCCTCTGTAACTAGGTCGATTTCCTTTGGAAGATTGTACTCCTCATCAACCTTCAGGGTAAAGTGTTCCAGCAATGATTTTTGATCTTTCGAGAGAAGGTCGGATCTGGCTGCATCTCGGATCAGGTCAAGGGCGGAACCAGCAGGGAGGAGTTCTTTATGCTCCTGGTAAAGCGACCTAAGCGACGAGGCTACGGCCAGCCGTGCAGTCACCCTGGCTCTGCCTTCAAACCCCGACTGCCGGTATTCCACGGCTTTTGATAGAAGTTTTTCCGCTTCAGAAAGATCATGCATGAGTAAATTCTACTCCCATCAGCCGGGTGGTGTAAAATTGTTTCTGCCGCTGCTGAACGATATCTTTTTGCTCGACAGGCGAGCGATTTTGTAGAAACGGATTATCCAGTTACGATGCATACACCTGCCAGGATCATTTTCATGGGTTCGCCTGAGTTCGCCATCCCAGTTTTTGAATCGCTGGCGTCGACTTACCAGGTGGTGGGTGTGGTGACCCAACCCGACCGTCCGGCAGGCCGGGGGCGCAAGCTGACCGCGCCGCCTATCAAAGCGGCAGCCCTGGTACACGGAATCCCGGTGATCCAACCGGAGAGGATGAAGGAGCCCGGTGTATTTGAGCAGCTTGTGGAATGGAATGCAGATGCCATCGTGGTCGCTGCATTCGGTCAGATTTTGCGCAAGAACGTACTGGAATTGACGGAATTCGGCTGCATCAACGTACACGCCTCCTATTTGCCGCGCTGGCGCGGGGCGGCGCCCATCCAGGCGGCGATTCTCAGCGGTGACGCCTTTACCGGGGTTTCCATCATGAAGCTTGACCCTGGAATTGATACCGGTCCTGTGTTTGCCCGGCAGAAAGTAGTCATCCTTGAGGATGACACGGCTGTTTCGCTGGAGGCGCGGCTGGCTGTGGAAGGTGCCGGTTTATTGATGAAAACGCTTCCCGAGATCTTTGCAGGGCGCCTGGTTCCCGAGCCGCAGGATGAGACAAGATCAACTTATGCCCCCATGCTGAAAAAAGAAGACGGCTTGCTGGACTTTTCATCGACCGCAGTAGAGCTGGCATTGAAAGTGCGTGCCTTTTATGATTGGCCGGGGGCTTACCTGATGATTGGCGGGCAGAAGATCAAGGTCCGAAGAGCTATGGCAATTCCGGAAGATCATTTATCCGTGGGGCAGCGCGGACAACGGGACGGATACCCCGCAGTGGGGACTTCTTCAGGCGAGCTGAAGTTGATCGAATTGCAGCCAGCGGGGCGTAACTGGATGGATGGGCGGGACTTCCTGCGGGGTTTTACCAGTTGGATCGAAATTGATTTACAAAATCCCAACAAAAGGTAGCCAGGGATGAGATTTCTGTGTTTTGGCATGGGTGCAATCGGAACCTACATTGGCGGCAGTCTGGCATCAGCCGGCAATGATGTGACTTTTCTCGAGCGTTCAGTCGACAAAGGTACTCATGATCTGCACCTGGAATTCAAGGACCGTACCATCGATCTTCGAGCGGTAAAGGCTGCGTCCACTCTGCAGGCTGCCCTTGAAATGGGACCCTTTGATGCGGCCATTCTGGCTGTCAAATCATTTGATACTCCCGGCGTTCTGGCAGAAATTGAACCTCTTGTGCAGGGTTTCCCGCCCATTTTATGTCTGCAAAATGGAGTGGAAAACGAAGATCTGATCGCCGGAGTTTTGGGTCAGGACCGCATCATCGGTGGTTCTGTGACCAGCGCTGTTCGCCGCACCGGCGTGGGAAGCGCGGTGGTGGAGCGGTCGCGCGGAATCGGAATCGAGGGTAGACATCCCTTAAGCAATGAATTAATCTGTAAATTCAATGAAGCTGGCTTGAATGCCCGCGGGTACCCCGATCGGGCTTCGCTCAAGTGGTCAAAAATGCTGACCAATCTGCAGGCGAACGCGCTGTGTGCCATATTGAACTGGACACCTTACCAGGTTTTCTCCTCCCCGGCATCCTATGCCATCGAATGTGCAGAGATAGGGGAGGCTGTTGATGTAATGAAAGCGCAGGATATTCAAATGGTGGATCTGCCGGGCACTCCTGTCAAAGCCTGGGTGACTGCCATGACCCGCTGGCCGGAGTGGCTGAGCCGCCCGGTTATTGCCCGAGTCATGGGAGCTGCCAGGGGCAGGAAATTACCTTCCTTCCACATTGATCTATATGCAGGAAGAAAGCAAAGTGAAGTGATCTTTCTGAATGGTGCAGTGGTAAGGGCAGCGGAAAAGGCTGGATTGCCCGCGCCCGTCAACCAGGTGCTGACAGAAATCCTGACAGGCATGGCACAGGGAACCATTCCATTTGACCAGTACAACAATCAACCCATGAAAATTCGACAGCATTTATTGGAGTTGTTATGAGCGTTCCCGATTGGGTCAAGGACAGCATTTTCTATCAAATCTTTCCGGATCGGTTCAACAATGGCGATAAGACGAACGATCCCGATAATGTTCAACCCTGGGGGGCACACCCCACTATTACCGGGTTTCAAGGGGGTGACTTCCGCGGGATCATCGACCGGATGTATTATCTGGTCGATCTTGGTATCAATGCCATTTATCTAAACCCGGTATTTCTTTCCTCATCAAATCACCGTTATAACACCACAGATTATTATCAAATCGACCCCAAGCTGGGGACGATGAAGGAATTGAAGGTGCTGCTGGATGTAGCCCACCGCAATCACATAAGGGTGATTCTTGATGGTGTTTTTAACCACTGCGGTCGAGGATTTTTTGCCTTCAACGATATTCTGGAGAACCAATCTTCTTCGCCATATATCAGTTGGTTCCACATCAACAAGTTTCCGGTGGATGCGTATTCACCGGGCAATGCGAAGGATTATGAAGCCTGGTGGAAGTTCAAGAGCCTGCCCAAATTCAACACCGGCAATCCAAAAGTGCGCAAGTATATTTTCGATGTTGCCCGGTACTGGATCGAACAGGGCATTGACGGCTGGCGCTTGGATGTGCCTTCAGAGATCGATGACGACAGCTTTTGGGCGAAATTTCGTCAGACCGTAAAGGACACCAACCCGGATGCTTACCTGGTGGGCGAGATCTGGGATGGCAACCCGCGCTGGATCGGCGATGCTCATTTCGATGGTCTGATGGATTATCCGGTAAGGACCCTGATCCTGGACCTGCTTTCAGAAAAAATAAAGGCAGCCAAATTCACACATGATCTGGTCAATGATTTCTACAAGTATCCGCAGGAGAATGCTTTTGCGATGTACATTCTGCTGGGCAGCCACGACACAGAGCGGTTTTTCACCATGGTCGGAAAGAGTGCCGCCAAAGCCAAGCTCGGCATGCTGATACAGTTTGCCTTTCCAGGTGCCCCGGCGGTTTATTATGGAGACGAAATCGGGCTTGACGGCGGCAAGGACCCTGAATGCCGCAAAGCTTTTATTTGGGATGAGGGGTCATGGAATACCGAGCTGCACCAGTGGGTGAAAACCCTGGCTGCCGTACGCAAGAATCACGAAGCGCTGCGCAGGGGGAATATCAGCTCACTCGCAATTGAGGATGGCGCAGGAGCATTCGGATTTTTGCGGGATTCAGGCGACGAGAAAGTACTCCTACTCGGAAACGCCTCTGCCAAAAGTCAAACCCTGGTGGTTGACTTGAACCAGATAGGATTGCAGGATCAGGCATCCCTGAAAAGCCTTACTTCAAAGGATCAAATTGCGGTAACGGAAGGTAGTGTTTCGGTAACACTGGCTGCTTGGAGCGGCATGCTCTTGGGGGCGGGCAGGTATTGAGCGGCATGCGTACACCTGATTATCTCGCACAGAAGACCGTGCCGCGGAAAGTATTGACAACGATCATGGCGATCTTCCTTGGGGTAAGCCTGTCACTCTCCGTGATCACGTTGGTACTGAAGCAAACAGTGCTCAATTTTGATCTCAATATGCAGATCATTTCTGATCAGAAGATCGATCAAAAGATAGCTGTTATTCTTCCCGGGGTTATCTTCGAACAACTGACTGGGAATGCAGCACCGGCAGTCTCAGCGCTTTTGGCGGACCCTGCTACAGGAATTGCCGTTTCCCTTATCCCTCCCGATTGGGTGAATTTTACTTTGCAGCAGGCGGTAAGATCAGCAATCTTCACCCTGGAATCCGGCTCCGCGAGTTTCTCCTTCAAGATAGACCTGACTCCGATCAAACAGCAAATAGCGAACACATCCTCCTCCATCTCAGCGAGAGTGATCGACCAGATGCCTACCTGTACGGCGGACCAATTATTGAGTTTCGCGGGAAGTGCAATCTCCGGCACGGCTTCCAATTTACCGTTCTGCAAGCCAGGTGAGCCATTCACCCAATTGGTCGCGCCCATTGTCTCCAACTGGATCGCGGGATTGGGTTCACAGATTCCCTCTTCGCTGGATATTCCAGTGGTCAATATGACCGCTGCTGATCAAAAGATACCCATCGTACGGGTAGTCCGCCTGGTCCAGGGCATCATGCCCTACCGCAAGGCATCTGCTGCGGTCAGCTTGATCCTGTTTTTGGCAATACTGGGAATCAACTGGAAAAACCTGCCTAACGGCCTGCGTTGGATTGGCATTACCTTCCTGATCTCGGCCGCCTGCCTGTTGGTCACCCTTGGGGCGGCTGCAGAGTTTTCTTCGAGTGTGAAATTCATAAGTAATGGAGCAAACCCCATGATGGCAGAGTTGAGCCAGATGGGCTCGAGCTATTTGAACGCTCTGATGCTTTCCATCAAGGGAATGATAATCAAGATTACCGCTTTGTTTGTTGTTTGTGGAGTTGTGCTTCTGTTGATCACCAGAAAGGACCGCTTTATCTGGCAGGATCAATCACGGCGGTGAAGATACTTGCGCTGCCATTCATAGAGAATATTCAGCGCCTGGACGGGGGGAATGGAATTGACATCCAGTGCTTTTAGATCGTCCAAAAGCGGGTTGGTTTCCGGGAAAAGCGCCATCTGATTCAGGCTCTGGGTGTTAACCTCCACTGCCGTACCCGAGCTTGCCTGCAGCTGCTGAAGGATCTCTCCAGCGCGCTGAATAACCGGACGGGGAATGCCGGCAAGCTGCGCCACGTGGATGCCGTAGGAACGGTCTGCCCCGCCAGGGGCGATCTTATGCAGAAAAACCACCTGACCTGAGGCCTCGATAACCGCCACATTATAGTTTCTTACCCCGGGCAGCAAATCGCTCAATTGTGTCAGCTCATGGTAATGCGTGGCGAACAACGTACGCGCCTTCAAACGCGGATGATTGTGGATGTACTCGACTACCGCCCAGGCAATACTCAGCCCGTCATAAGTGGAGGTTCCCCGGCCGATTTCGTCCAGGATGAGCAGACTGCGAGGACTGGCGTGATTGAGGATGTTGGCAGTCTCAATCATTTCCACCATGAAAGTGGATTGCCCGGCGTGGATCTCGTCCTGTGCGCCGATGCGGGTAAAGATGCGGTCCACCACGCCGATTTTGGCGGAGGAAGCAGGCACATAACTACCGATCTGCGCCATCAGTACGATCAGTGCCACCTGGCGCAGGAAAGTGGACTTGCCGCTCATGTTGGGTCCGGTGATGATGCGGATGATCTCGCCATCTTCGAAGACAGCATCATTTGGCACAAACCGCTCGCCGCGGAGGCTTTCTTCCACCACGGGATGACGCCCGTCGCGAATATCGAGAATGGTCGAATCACTCATTTCAGGCGCTACATATTTCCCCAGGGAAGCATTCTCAGCAAACGCAGCATAGACATCCAATTCACCCAGGGTACGGGATGATCCCAGCAATTGACTGGCATACCCTGCCACCTGTTTGAGGATCTCCCGGTAAAGGCGCTGCTCGATCTCACGGATACGTTCCTCTGCATTCAACACCAGTGATTCGTACTCTTTCATCTCCGGGGTGATGTAACGCTCAGCATTCACCAGAGTTTGCTTGCGGATGTACTCCTGGGGCGCCTGGGAGGCGTTGGCGTGGGTGATTTCGATGTAATAGCCAAAGACCTTGTTGTAACCGACCTTGAGCGTTTTGATGCCGGTCCGCTCGCGTTCGATTGCTTCAAGGTTGGAGATCCACTCGCGGGCATGACGGGAGGCGTCGATTACCGTATCCAGCTCGGATGAGTAGCCCGATCGTATGATACCGGTATTGGCAAGCGTGGCTGGAGGATCATCGGAGATGGCGCGCGAGAGGAGCTCGAACACGCCCGTGCAGGGGTCCAGGTTGGGCAGGAGTGCCATCAGGGCGCCGTCCGCTTTTGAAACGAGCTGGATCAAGCCGGGGAGCTGCTCCAGGCTGATGCGGAGCGAAACCAGTTCGCGCGGCAACGCGCTGCCGGATACCACACGCGTTGTAATGCGTTCGAGGTCGGGGATGGCTTTCAATCGTGAGCGGAAATCCGCCCGCAGAAGTCCGTCAGAAAGAAAAACGGCAACCTTTTCCTGCCGTCCATGGATCTCGGCGATATCCAGTAAGGGTTTGCTGATCCATTGGCGCAGTTGACGGTGCCCCATCGGACTGATGGTATGGTCAAGTGTGTGCAGCAGCGAGCCCTGAACCTCGCCCTTGCGGATGGTTTCGGTCAATTCCAGGTTGCGCCTGGTGGCAGCATCCAGCACCATAAAATCACTGGTGCTGTAGGTTTGTATCTGATCGATCAGCCCCAGTGCTTCGGGCTGGGTTTCTTTCACATATTGAAGAATTACCCCGGCGGCGATTACAGCCAGCGGATAACCCTGCAGCCCGAATCCGTCCAAAGTGGAGACCTGAAAGTGGCGCATCAGTGTCTCGCTGCAGCGGCCCGATTCAAAACGCCACTCGGGCAGGGTGGTCAGATGCACATTCATTGAGCTGCCGATGCGCAGGTTTTCGGGCAGGAGCAGTTCAGCCGGGTTCAGGCGCGAGATCTCTGCCCGCGCTTCGCTGTAAACATCCTCGCCGTCCAGTTCGGTTGCGGCAAATTCACCGGTGGTGATATCGGTGAACGCCAGGCCAGCGCGATTCTCCCTGACAATCATTGCTGCCAGGTAATTATTTCGATCTCCCCTGAGCAGACCAGGTTCGATTACCGTGCCCGGTGTGACCACGCGGACGACCTCGCGCGGAAAGAGACCGCGGGCAGGCTGGTCGCCCACCTGCTCGCAAATTGCCACATGGTAACCCTTCTCGATCAGACGGGAGAGGTAGTTTTCGACAGCGTGGTAGGGAATACCCGCCATGGGAATGCGTTGACCCTTCGCCACGCCGCGTGAAGTGAGCACAAGATCCAGTTCGCGGGAGGTTGTCTCGGCATCATTGTCAAACGTCTCGTAGAAATCACCCAAACGAAAGAAGAGAATGGTATCGGGATATTGTTTCTTGATGTCGAGGTATTGCTGGCGAATGGGTGTAACGTCTTCTGGCATTCACATCTTCCTGAGTCAACAGCGGTCATTTTGAGATTAATTGCATTACAGCCCTGGAGAGAGAATTATATCTTTGCTCCACATTCAGCGCAGAATTTTGCATTGGGCTGCAGTTTGGCACCGCATTGGGAACAATGGCTTTTCTGTTTGAGCGGCTCGCCGCAATTGGGGCAGAACTTGGCGTTGGTTCCAAGGGGAGTTTCGCATTTGGGGCAAGTGGCTATAATCCCCTCACGCCAATTCTCTGCACCGAGTTTTTTATCTTCTTCGGCCATGGCAGCATGAGCCCAGATTTCCTCGACGGAACGCGAAGCTTGAGCGGCTGCCATTTCCACACCCAGGTCAGGCGCGCATTCTTTGCAGAGCCCCTTCTTGGTGTTCCAGCATTTTTCACGGCACACCCAGTTCATACAGCGCGGGCATTGGATAAATTCAGGCCGAATTTGGTTGACCGCTTCACGAAAGGCATCATCCCGGGCTTTCTGCCAGCCAGCAGAACGCACCTGCTCTCCGATATTCGCTGCGGTCCCGAAAATACCACCGAAGATGCTGCTAGCTGAATCCATCACACCGGCAATGGTTCCAGTCATTGAGGGTTTAAATTCAGTGCGGTAGCCAGATCCACACCGATTGCATGAAAATTCAAACTGAAAACCGCGGTCGGTGCTCAAATCATCATAGTTGCTGACGAATTCAATGTGCTCAGTCATGAAACCCTCCCAATGGCTTGAATTGATTACCCCTAATATTAGCACAACCAACCTGGTTCCTCAAATTGAAAGAAAGGTATAATGGGCAAGGCTTTTAGGAGCAAAAATGAGTGAAGTCGAACGTTCTGCGATTTTTGGCGGCATCGAAATGGGCATCGGCACCTGGTCGTGGGGTGACAGGCTGATCTGGAATTACGGCACCGGGTACGATTACGAAGATATTCACCAGGCGTTTAGCAGCGCCGTTGAATTCGGGTTTCGATTCTTTGATACCGCAGAAATCTACGGACAGGGAAGATCAGAAACCTACCTGGGCAACTTTGTTCGAGAAACGAAAACAAACCTGGTGATTGCCAGCAAGTTCATGCCGTTCCCCTGGCGATTGTCTGCCGGGTCTCTCAAAAAAGCGCTGGCAGCCAGCCTGAAGCGCCTGCAACTGGATCGGATTTCGTTGTACCAAATGCATCAATCTTTTCCGCCGGTGAAGATTGAAACCTGGATGGGGCAGATGGCTGATGTAGTGCATTCTGGGCTGGTTGGAGCGGTCGGAGTTTCGAACTATGACCTGAATCAAACATGGCAGGCTCAAAACGCTTTGATCCGCGAAGGACTGCGCCTTGCATCCACCCAGATGGAATACAACCTCCTGAACAGGCGGATTGAGAAATCGGGATTGATGGATCTCTGCCGTGAGCAGGGAATTACAGTAATTGCGTATAGCCCTCTTGCCATGGGAATGCTTTCGGGGAAATACAATCCCAATCATCCACCCAGCGGTTACCGGGCTGTTAAATATTCTGCAGCTTTCCTGGACAAATTGAATCCTTTGATTACCGAGTTAAGGCGCATGGGTTTGGATCACGACGGCAAAACCCCCAGCCAGGTGGCGCTGAATTGGGTGATCTGCAAAGGAGCGATTCCGATTCCAGGTGAGAAAAATCCTCACCAGGTGGAGGAAAACGCAGGCGCCCTGGGCTGGCATCTGAATGAAGATGAAGTCGCACAATTGGATCAAATTAGCGAGAAGATATCAGATTTCTAAATTCGAATGAACTGGAGTTATGCAGGATGGAGAACCAGGACGAAAAATCAGTAGAATATTTACCTTTTCACGCCATTAATGAATTCATGCGTGACGATTACCGTCTCTCAGTGATCCATGAGGTACTGCAGAGCATGGATGAGGTGAGCGGCGAGCATCGGAAAGAAATCTCGCAGGAGATCACCCATCATGTCAAGATCGCAGGATTCCGCAACAGCAGCCTGGCACCTTTGGCGATCAAGGCCAAGAACTCGGTCGGTTTATTCCAAAAATCTGCCAAATTCTCTGCTGCAGTGGTCGGTGCATGGGCGGAACTGCACCCTGATTTGGCGTCTGCAGTCTGGAAGGTGCTTTCTGAGCATGGGTGGGAACCCCTGCCCCTGGAACTAAACCGCAGCAAGCTCCCAGGCTTCCAGGTCAAGTGGCCGAAGAAGGACACCTTCGAAGTATTACAGCAGGATGTGCGCACCGCCAATGCCGCTCTGACCGAAACCGATGATGATATCAGCCTGATGGTCGTCTGGTTGGGAAACCGCTTGCCGTATGATCTGTATCTGGAAGGGGAAGAAGAACCGGCCGGGTAGTTACTCGCCGAATTCTGAATCTGAATCTTCGATTTCTGCTGTTTCGACACTCTCTGACTGGAGGGCAATCTCTCCGAAGAGAGTGTTTTGTTGTGCACTGAGCACATGTCGTTTGACAAGTTCCAGTAATGCCAGGAAAGTGACCACCACCTCGACACGGGTGGATTCTGGCGAAAGAAGATTCTGAAATGACAATTCGCCTGTTTCTCGTATACGCTCCAGAATGGCATCGATCTTTTCGCGGATCGTGACCCTGGGAATGGAAACAACTTCACTGAGCGGCGGCAAATCAACCCCACCAAAGATCTCCTGGGCAGCGATAAGGAATGACTCAAGTGTCAATTCCGATAGATCCAGTTTGAGAGGTAACTGAATCCTGGGAGCGGTATCCATGCGAAGGAAGGTGTGCAAGCCCGTTTCTTCGCGTTTCTCGAGGAATTTCGCCAGCTCTTTGAACCTCTTGTAGATGATTAGCTGCCTGGCGAGCGCCTCTCCCGGGTCCTCTTCCAGCGGGATATCCGAAGTGGACTGCCGGGGCAGG
Source organism: Anaerolineaceae bacterium (assembly GCA_039683035.1). Lineage (GTDB taxonomy): Bacteria > Chloroflexota > Anaerolineae > Anaerolineales > Anaerolineaceae > UBA6107. The sequence goes on along the minus strand of JBDKSE010000018.1, from coordinate 8,794 downwards.
AGCGCCGATGATTTGATTTGCACCAGTCGGGCGGCAATCACCAGGAAAGCTGAGACTTCGGAGGCGTTTTGCTCTTCCATGGCGTGCATGTGTTCAAGGAACTGGTCGGTCACTTGTGCAAGCGCCAGGCGGGTAATATCCAGTTCAGCGCGTTCAATCAACTGAAGCAGCAGGTCCAGAGGACCCGTATAGACTTCGGTATCGACGCTGTAGCCATTTGCCTGACGGCTGGAAACGCGGTAATCCACGGGCGTAATTATAGCAGAAACCATCCGCCAGAGTACGCTTCGAGATTGCATCAAGTATAATCATAAGGTTGTCTGATCTGGTTCAAGGAGCGGATCTATGACGGGAGTATTTTGCACACAATGCGACAAGCCGTATCCTGATACAGGGACACCGTTCCGTTGTGAATGCGGTGGCATCTTTGATTTCCTGGATTTCCCCAAATTCAACCGAATGAAAATCGATCATGCGGATCGCAGTCTCTGGCGGTACCGCGCCATGCTGGGATTGGAACCTGAAGCCAATCCAGTAACACTTGGAGAAGGCAATACAGACCTGGTCATTTTGAATGAACAATTTCCAGGAGTGTATGCCAAACTGGAATATCAGAATCCCACGGCTTCGTACAAGGACAGGGGAACGGCGGTGCTGGCAAGTTTTCTGTATTCCAGACAGGTTGAATATGCTGTGGAAGACAGCTCGGGCAACGCAGGCGCGTCTTTTGCGGCGTATGCAGCACGGGCGGGGTTGCGGGCGAGGGTGTATGTGCCTGAAGCGGCTTCCGGTCCAAAACGCAGTCAGATTGAAGCGTACGGCGCTGAACTGGTGGCAGTTGCCGGTGCCCGGTCAAACGCGGCAGAGGCGGTGCAGAAGGAGGCCTACCGCGGCGCAGCCTATGCCAGCCATGCGTTCATGCCGTTCGGACTGACCGGGATTGCCACCATTGCTTATGAAATTGTGGATCAGTTGGGGGAAGCACCGGGCACGGTCATCTCTCCAGTCGGGCACGGCGGTCTGCTTTACGGGATGATGAGAGGTTTCCAATCAATGTCAGCCGCAGGGATAATCATGAAGGAACCTTATTACCTGGGGGTGCAATCAGGAGCATGCAATCCTGTGGCGAGGGCTTACCGGGCGCATTTCGGAGTAATTCAAGAAGAGCCTTCTGGTGAGACCGTAGCTGAGGGCGTCAAGGTCAGCAACCCGGCAAGAGGAAGAGCGATTTTGTCGCATATTCAAAGCACTGGGGGTAAAATTATGGATATCGAGGATAAGCGATTGCTGCAGGCTTATCATGATCTGGCGCGGATGGGTTTTTATTGCGAACCAACGTCTGCTCTCACTTACGCGGCACTGCAGCAGGAGATGGAAGTTCTTCCCAAGCCGGTGGTCTTGGTCTTGACCGGGGCGGGAGTAAAAACAAAAATACTCTAGTCAATAGGGAAAACTGTGATCGCGAGCTACCTGTGATCAAGGTGGTTGGCGCTCCCAATGTTCCCGGGAGGTCTCATTGGACAACTTAAAACCGAATATCGAGGTTGAATCCCCCGAAGAATTCGCCTCGAGGATCAACCTGGAGATCCAGGATACCCTGCTGCTTAGCCGGGCGTTGACGCACCGTTCCTACCTTAATGAACACCCGGAAGCGCTAGAAGACAATGAACGTCTTGAATTCCTGGGCGACGCCGTGCTTGATTTTGTGGTGGGGGCATGGCTTTACAACCGCTATCCTGAAATGCCGGAAGGCGATCTTACCAGAATGCGCTCGGCCCTTGTGCACACTGAACAACTGGCTGAATTTGCCAACCAGATCGGCTTGGGCAAAGCCATGCGCCTCGGACATGGTGAGACCCAGGCAGGAGGTAAAGCGCGCCCGGGATTGTTGTGCGATACGTTCGAGGCTGTGGTGGGCGCACTGTATCTTGAAAAGGATATTCGAGGAGTGAGCAAATTCATCTCCCCATTCCTTGAAGAAACGGCAGACGACATTATCATCCACCACAAGGATGAAGATCCAAAAAGCAGCTTGCAGGAGTGGGCTCAAGCCCAGGGGTATCCTGCACCTTCGTACGAAACCAAGAGTGCCTCTGGACCTGACCATTCCAAGATGTTCGATGTGGATGTGATCATCGACGGTCAGGTTTACGGCAGCGGAAGCGGCTCCAGCAAACAGGCTGCCACCAAGGCAGCTGCCCGTGAAGCCTTGGAAAAGCTGGGCTTGACCCGGTAGTAACGTATCCCGAACCTGGATGATGATTTGATGAATCCCCGACTCAAAGCCCTGGAACTTCACGGTTACAAGACATTTGCCAGTAAGAATGATTTTGAATTTCCCGGTAACATTACAGCCATTGTTGGACCGAATGGATCAGGGAAATCCAACATTTCCGATGCACTGCGATGGGTACTCGGAGAGCAAAGCTATAGCCTGCTGCGCGGACGCAAAACTGAAGACATGATCTTTTCCGGGTCAGATCAACGTCCGCGTGCGGGAATGGCATCGGCGACGATCACTTTCGATAATTCCGATGGCTGGCTTCCGATAGATTTCTCTGAAGTCTCCATCACCCGCCGGGCATACCGCGATGGGGGCAATGAGTACCTGCTCAACGGTCAGCGGGTACGTTTGAAAGATATTTCCGAGCTTCTGGCGCAATCTGGATTGGCGGAGAGGACTTATACCATCATTGGGCAGGGTCAGGTGGATGCAGCCCTTTCGCTTCGACCTGAAGAAAGGCGGCAATTCTTTGAAGAAGCTGCCGGCATCGGCCTGTACCGCATCCGGCGGGAGGAATCGCTCAACCGCCTGGACAGTACCCAACGCAATTTGGAACGTGCTCAAGATATTGTCAATGAGCTGGGACCGCGCCTGGCGAGCCTGGAACGCCAGGCAAAAAAGGCGGAGGAATATGAACGCCTGCGGGCGGATCTCAATGTTCTATTAAAAGATTGGTACGGCTATCACTGGCATAATACCCAAAGAGAACTTGCCCGGGCGCGGGAGATCCTCAAGAATCAAGAAGAGAAGGTCAAAACCGCTCGCAGCCGGGTGGAAGAGGTTGAATCAAAGGTGGAGGAGGCACGCCAACGCCTGCAAAGCCTGCGCACTGAACTGAACGAATGGCATTCCTTATCGGCTGGATTGCACAATGATCGGGAAAAGATCAACCGCGAACTGGCGGTATTGGATGAGCGACAGCGGTCGATTATTGATCAACGAAAACAGCTAGACCGTGATCTGGTCCATTCTGAAGAGGAAGATACCTCCAACACTGACCGCCTGGAGAACCTCCTGCAGGAGAAAACCCGTCTGCAGCAGGAATTGGATGAAGCGGCAGCGCAGTTGAAGACCGCTCAAGCAGGGCTGGAAGAACGTCAGAAGCTGCGCAATGATGCTGAGAGCAAGGTTCGTGAAGCCAGAAAGATTCTGGTGAACCTGGAGACCCAGCAGGTACAGTTGAAAGCGCACCAGCGGGAACTGACTGCACGCCTTGACTCCTTGGCGGCAAGCGGTAAAACGCTGCAATCCAGCCTGGAAAACGCAGATGCCGACCTGGAAAAAGTAAAGCGGGACTTTGAGAATGCCTCAAAGGCACAGGCAGCGGCAGAAGAAAAACTGTCCGAGAGCGAAGCTGCATTACAAAAGCATGTTGAAAGCACACGTGACTTTGAAGAGCAAGCCAAAACCCTGGCTTCGGAAAAGTCCCGGGCTGAAGCTAATTTACTGAAAGCAAAAGCACAGCTTGATATTCTGATCCAGGCGGAAAAGAGCATGGCAGGGTTGGCTGAAGGCGCGCGCAATCTCTTGCAGGCAGCTTCACAGGGCAAACTACAGGGTAATTACTCGGCGCTGTCCAGCCTGCTGATGATCCCTGCTGAATATGAAAAAGCCATTGCTGCAGTTCTGGGGGATCAACTTGATGCCATCTGGTTGGATGATATTACCGACCCGGACCTGGCGTTGGATTATCTGGCGCGTGAAGATAAGGGCAGGGCGGTATTGATGCCAGCGCGCTGGATGAAAAAGACGTCAAGGATCAAAGAGAGTGCGGATGCGGATTGCCTGGGTATCGCTGCCGACCTGGTTCAGCCCAAGGGGCAGATGCAGAAATTGGCGGAGCTGTTGTTGGGACAGGTCCTTATCGTCAAGGACCGAACTGCTGCCCGGCGGGTGTCACAGGATCTCCAAGACTCAGCAAAAGTCGTGACGCTCAATGGTGAAGTATTCTCCGGATCCGGAATCGTGATTGCCGGTCATGAAGGCAGGAGTGCCATCGTCAGCCGCCCGCGGCAGAAAAAAGAAATCGAAGATCAGTTGGGCGAGCTGGAAGACCGTGTCAATGACCTTGACCAGCAGGAATACACAGTGAACCAGAAGCTTTCAGGAGCGCGGGAGACACAAAAATCACTCGAAAACCTGGTCAAAACTTGCCGAAGTGAATTGACCCAGCGGCATGCCGCCTACCAGGCAGCGTCATTGGCCATGGAGCAGGTGAAACAAAAACAGGAATGGCAAAAGAATCAATTAACCAGTTTGAATGATCAGATTGGCAAAGCCTCCCGGGAATTTCAAGACTTGAGCGGCAAACTGGATTCAGGTGTCAACACCATTACCGAGACCAATCAAAAACTCCGCGATCTAAATCAGAAGGTGGCAGAACTGCCGCTTGATGAACTGCAGGCAGACGTTGTGCATTGGAACACCAACCTGGCAGTGAGCACCCGCGCAGTGAAGGAAGCCGCCCGTAGATACGAGGAATACCTGGGGATTGTGAACAGCAGCCGTGAAAACAGGCAGAGACTATCGGAACGGATTAACACCCAGGATGAAGCGCTAACGACCCTGGTCACAGACAAAGACAGGCTCCATCGTTTGGAGTTGGAGCTAAATGAGAAGATCGAACAACTTCAAGTGAAAATCGATCCGGCAGAACACGAATTGATCACTCTGGATGAAGAATATTCTCGTCTTCAAACGGATTATTCGACACTTCGGCAATCGGAAGCCAATGCCGATCGCACCAATACCCAGGCACAACTGGAATTGAGCCGCATTCGCGAGTCATTGGATAATCTGCGCCGCAGGATTGAAGAAGATTTTGGGCTGGTTGCACTGGAATACAGCGAAAATGTTACCGGACCGACGCCATTACCCCTGGAAGGCGTGGATTCGCTGCCCGTGGTGAACGAGATCACCCCTGAGTTGGAAGAGGCAATCAACCGCCAACGGGCGCAGCTCAAACGCATGGGCGCGGTCAACCCCGAAGCCAAAAGGGAATTCGACGAGCTTAAGGAGCGTTATACCTTCCTGACCGGACAGATTACAGATTTGCGGAAGGCAGATGCTGATCTGCACCAGATCATCGACGAATTGAATGATCTCATGCGGAAAGAATTCAAGACAACCTTTACCGCTGTCGCAGCAGAATTCAAGATCATGTTCACCCGGATGTTCGGCGGTGGATCAGCGCGCTTGATCATGACCGACGATGAGGATCCCACAGAAACGGGCATCGATATTGAGGCTAAATTACCAGGGCGACGCGAACAGGGGCTCTCGCTGCTTTCAGGCGGAGAAAGATCATTGACCGCTGTGGCATTAATCTTCTCGCTATTGAAGGTATCACCTACACCGTTCTGCGTCATGGATGAAGTGGATGCCGCGCTCGATGAAGCCAACGTGGGAAGGTTCACCGAACTGCTCAAAGAGTTGAGCCTGGAAACCCAGTTCATTGTCATCACCCACAACCGCAATACTGTGCAATCTGCGAATGTGATTTACGGCGTAACCATGGGACGCGACTCCGCCAGCCAGGTCATCAGCCTGAGATTGGATGAAGTCAACGAAGAAATGGCAAAATAATCCCCGTTGAAAAGAAAAAAGCTGCGTGACGCTTCGTCACGCAGCTTTTTATGGTTTCCCAAAGATTACGGAGTTGTGGTTGCCTGCATCCGGTATTGGGTGGGGATGGTGGGTTCAGAGGGAACAACTGAAGCCCAAACATCATATTTCTTGATGGTGATGGATGCTTTTGCCTCTGTGAGGAATTTGTTGTAGGCAATTTGCTTGGCGGTGCTCAGTTCAGAATCGGAGAGTACACGGGTATCCTTGCCCAACAACTGGATAATGTGATAACCATAGGTTGTCTTTACGGGCTGGCTGACATCACCCACATTCATGCTAAAGACTGCCTGGTCAAAGGCATCGACCATTTGACCCTTGATAAACCAACCCAGATCTCCGCCGTTCTGGTTATTGCTTGTATCAGTGGAGTATTGGGCCGCGAGGCTGGCGAAGGATTCACCATCCTTGAGCTTGGTGAGGATCATCTGCGCTTCCGGTTCAGTGCTGACAAGGATGTGGCGTGCCCAGACTACTTCCTGGGTTTCCGGAATATCCTTGGAAAGAGCTTCCATCACTTTGCGCTGCAAGAGGATGTTCTTGACGAAGGCGCGAAGGTCAGCGTCGCCAAAGGTGGTGGCGGTTTTAATGCTGTTAATACTGGTGGCATACACCGACTCAAATCCAGCACGGTTATATTCTGTCGGCGTGGGGGTGATGGTCGGTGTTTCGGTGACCGTGGGGGTGATGGTAGGCGTCTCGGTCTGGGTCGGGGTGGCCGTCGCAGGTTCAGCGGTGGGGGTGGGAGGCGTGCCTGTTGGAGTGTTGGCGAGAGTTGCAGTCGGCTCAAGCGTAGCGGTTGCAGTCTCTGTCGGAATGGACGAGGTTGCAGTTGGACCAAGCAGCGCCAACTGGGTGCCATTCACAGTCGGGGTGGGGGGAACGTTGCGGGTGGGTGCAGGGGTTGGGGTGCCATCCGGGTAGAAGTAGAAATTAGCTTCCAGTTCCTTCTGCACTTCCTCGTCAGTGACGGTGATTCCCATTTCTTTGGCTTTTTGGGCGATCACTGCTTCATTGATCATCTGATCGAGAGTATCGCTTCCAAACTGCACATAATTATCCAGGGAATTTTGCACGTTCTGAAGAGAAGACTGGAAGAAATAGGCATAGCTGGATGTGGCATAGGTCATGTATTGAGAGACATACTGCTGCCGATCAAATTTGACCCTTTTTTGAAACTGCTCAACGGTGATGGTGGTTGAGCCCACTTTGGCAACCGGTTTGACGTTCTTCAAAACAGTGCTATCGAGCACACCATAGACGATCAGCCCGACGACCACAATCACGATTGCGATCACGCCAATCCTTAAGTACTTGCGTTGCTTGTTTTCTTTTTCCAGGCGGGCTTCATGTTTTTTGGTCAGTTGCCTGGGTTTGGTTTCATTTGAATCAGCAGCCATTTGATACCTCACAGCTAAAAAAATTCGGGGCAAAGAGCGTTTTCTCATTGCCCCGTTGGTCGATTTGCCGTCTAGCGGATAGCGTCGGTCCAGCGCTCGCCTGTGAAGGGCAGCAGGGCGATCTGGCGGGCACGTTTGATGGCAACTGCCAGTTCGCGTTGGTGACGGGCGCAGGTACCTGTCTGACGCCGTGGGCGGATCTTGCCATCTTCGGTCACGAAGCGGCGCAGCATGTCGGCCTGCTTGTAATCGATGGCAATATTCCTGTCGGCGCAGAATTGACAGATCTTGGGGCGGGCAACGAAGCGCCGCGGTCCGTAAGATTGCTCATTCTCGTTGTGATTTTCTTCTGACATTTTCTTACTCCATTAGAACGGATACTCTTCATCCGCAGGATTGTCTGACTCGTACTGAGCTTCATCAACAAGGTCGGATTCTTTACGCTCACCCAGCATCATCATCTCATTTGCAACAATTTCGATGCTGGCGTGTTTGTTGCCTTCGGGATCTTCCCAACGCCGGGTTTGCAGCCGTCCTTCGATATACACCTGCTGGTTTTTCGAAAGGTATTGTTTGCAAATCTCAGCCAGGTTACCCCAGGCTACAATGTTGAACCATTCGGTCTCGCTGTGCTTTTCGCCGTCGGCTGAATTCCAGGTGCGATTTGTGGCCACGGTAAAGGTGGTCACAGGTTTGCCTGAAGGCGTGAATCGCATTTCAGGTGCGCGACCCAGATGACCAATGATCATCACTTTATTCAAACCACGGCTCATAAAGTTCCTCAGCAATGAACCAGACAATCAATAACTACTCAACTACTGTAACGATGAACCGCAAGACGGGTTCGAGGAAGCGCAGGTTGCGCTCAAGTTCTGAAGTAAAGGTGGGTGCCATTTGCACGTTCATGTAAACGTACTGTCCTTCGCGCTGTTTACGAATGACATAAGCCAAACGACGACGACCCCAAACATCCACCTTATCTACGGAACCTCCGGCAGTGGTGATCCAACCAGTAACCTTTTCGACAACGCCTTTAAAAGCGGTTTCGTCAAGTTCGGGATGGACTACCAGGATAACCTCATAGTTTCGCATTTAGGGAACCTCCTTTCCACGGGATTGCCCTCGGACATCACCGCAGGTGAAGCTGAAGGCGGAAAGGTCGCAGATAGTTCTGCTACCAAGTGGATGTATTCTATCATACTCGGGCAAATTTGTGGGCTTGAGCATGCATCTCCATAAGAAATCCATATTTGGGGTTGAGGTTGCAGACCTAGACAGTTTGGGTGGCGGGTGGTAGAATTTTCACCGTTCTTGGGGGCTCGTCTAATGGCAGGACAGCAGACTCTGGATTTGCTTGTAGAGGTTCGAATCCTTTGCCCCCAGCCTAAACCCACTTCATGAGTGGGTTTTTTGTTTAGAGAGGTTCGAACCCCCTTACAGAGGGCGGCTGTCCTTTGCCCCCAGCCTAAACCCACTTCATGAGTGG
>JBDKSE010000017.1:0-349052 GCA_039683035.1 Anaerolineaceae bacterium | reverse complement strand
AGACGGGGCTATTAGTTCCTTAGCAGAAGGACGATATCGGAAGATCTTATCTGAATTTCGCACTAACCCTTGCACTCGAACTGGAGTAAGGCCAACCCACCATACTATGTATATTCTGCTTGTTCATCATCAATGTTCTTGATGTAATGATTAGCGTTTGGGAATATTTCAGACTAATCTTTCAATGCGTATACCTATATAGAATGGCAAAGATCATTTTGTCCAAAACAAATCAAGGTAGTGAATATTCCCCAACGTTGGAGAATATTCACGTTATATCTTTACCCTTAAAGTAGAAGTATATTCCTTTAACCTTAAAATTCCCTACCCGCTGATAAATTACCCCAAAGCCTGGGGTAATTTTGGTGCAAATTCAAAATTCTTGGTGCAATTTATAGCGATAATGGAATGGAAACCACTATCTATAGAAATCCATGGAGGTAATAGCACCCCATATAGGTAATGTAGACTAATCTAGTCGACTTCGAATCAGTAGGTTGAGAGTTCGAGCCTCTCCGGGGGCGCCTATTTTGGCGGTTTTTGAGTTCATTTTCCCCTAAATAATCGTTAAAACATAGGTTTTTTAGCTATTTGCTCAAACCATGGTGCAACATGGTGCAATTCAAATACTGCGTATGAGTGCAACAATTTGGCGGTTTTTGGCGGTTTTTCAAAACAGCCCAAGTATTAATCTATACGCAATTACCTATGCGCATAATTACTGCTGATATTTGGAGACTGATATTGTCTGAACGCAAATAACACCGATCTGTCTCCGTCCATTCCCTTCTATCGCTTTCCTATGATGAATGGCTCTGGCGATATTTATCACGTTAAGGATTTCTTTTCTGGAGCGTGTCAAACAATCCAGACAACGATAACGACCTTTGTTCGTTTTGCTAAAAATCAACCATTCCCGATCGCATAATAGAAAAACCAATAGAGGCTCTTGCCAAAGGCCTCGATGAACACCATGGTATAATCTTCATTACCTAGACTACCGGCCCGCATCATGCACGCTTTGACAGGGTAGTTTAAGAGAGAGGATCTCTTGGTGAACTATTGTTCACTCAGAGGTCCTCTTTTTAATTTCATACCTAAAGGAGAATTGAGCCATGAAACGTAACTTAGCCCCAGATAAATTAAATGCAATAAATGCGCTGCTGACGAATCCCACGCAAAAAGCCGCAGCTGAAGCTGCCGGTATCTCATTGCGAACTCTTGAGCGTTGGTTGGCTGATCCAAAATTCCAGGCTGCGCTCAGTGAAGCCCAGGAACAAGTCTTTACGCATGTTGGGAGCGGTTTGATCGGATTACAGAGTAAAGCTGTAGAGGCACTAGCCGACATACTGAATAATCCTGCCCAGCCTGGCGCTTCAGTCAGGGAAAAAACCGCAGTGGATGTTCTAAGGCTTGGCGAAGACTATCAAAAAATAGCTTTTATCAATGCCAGGATTAGCAAACTAGAAGAAAAGAAACATTATGAACATCGATAAACGACTGACTGCTTTAGAGAAGTGCATTAACACAAAGATTGTGGAAGATTACTATAGAGCTTTAGCCTCTACTTCATTAGAGGATGATGTACCGAACTTAGATGACCTTGATGAGGATAAACTCCTGGGGAAAAGAGCCCAAGCAGCATTGGATGACATCAATCTGCTCACCCATGAGGAACGTATGAAATATGATCCGGAATACGCCCACCGGGAAGTAATCAGGAAATTAAACGAGCAGGAAGCGAATCATGAAAAATTGGGGAAAGCTACTGGTCAAAAAGTCCCCCGGATCAATAAACCAGCTACTAACCTGAAAACTTCGCCCTCGAAGAAAATAGGCAACAACAAGGAGAATGTGAAACAAGAATTTCAAAGAGAAGAGACTCCTTTACCGCGATTTCGCCTCACCGATGAGGAAATCCTGAAGTGGGACCCGGATAATCTTGAGAGAATCCGTCAAATAGAGAAAGAAAACGACCGCTTATGGGAAGCAGAACATGGAGAAAAACCAATGGAGGAATAATTATGATCAAACCTCTTTACAGATAAGTTTCACACGGCATAAAGTTCCGTACGACTGTATCAGGCAGTAATTTGTTGCACTGATCAAGAAACTGAGCCAAACGAAAATCATTCGGTTCATTTGGCGTGCTTAATATTTTGGGCTTAAATTCTTGCCTTTTTGTCGGGACCGACGCCAATCATTGTACCTATATGGCCGACAAAAGAGATCAAGAAATACTAAACGGGATGCAGGGCACCAGTTTGTCCATAATGCTTGCAGCCTCGCCCTGCATGTCGCACAAAACATGTGCGTAAATATCCAGGGTTACACTCGGCTTGGAGTGCCCAAGGATATTCGAGACAACAATCACCGGCACCTTGTGATTCAGGAGCAATGAAGCAGCCGTATGACGCAAATCATGAATCCGAATTCGGTGTAATCCAGCCGCCATTAAAACCCTGTTGAAATCTACTCGGATGTTGCTGGCATCTCCGGGTCTTCCAACGGAATTCGGAAACACCAGATCCATATCGACCCACCGGTCCCCTACTCGGTTTCTCATCATGATTTGTGACTGTTCATGGTCTCGCAAGATATGCAGCACACCTTCTCCAACCTTGATTGTTCTTCTTCCCGCTTTCGTCTTGGGTTCGATCAGGCTGCACCCCTCACCTGGCACATATTGCTTCTGACGTTGAACGTGGATCAATCCAACATTGAAGTGCACGTCACACCATTTAAGACCCAGAAGCTCCCCCAAGCGCATCCCTGTGGCAATAGCCAGATGATACATAGCATAGTTCGGACTGTTCTTTGCAGCGATCAGAAATTGAATCACTTGAGTTGGGTCCAACACCCGCATTTCGTCATGCTGATACCTGGGCAAAGTAGCCCCCTGGGTGGGATTACTAATGATCCATCCATATCGGACCGCTTTGTCCAGAGAAGAATGAAGGATGTTGTTTACGATGCGAATCGTTCTTGTACCCACGCCTAATTGAGCCAAGTGGGCGTAATAATTTTCGATCCCTGCCAATCGCAGATCTCTCAGTTTGGTGCTTCCAATGTTGGGAAGAATGTGATTTCCGATCAAACCCGAATACTGATGGGCGGTTTTTGCTCGCAATGAGAGTCTACGGTTTTCCAACCAACTAGGCAAATACTCTTCTATAGTGATCGAACCTTCCTTGAGAAGATACCCGTTATCAAATTCGCGTTGAATGGTACGAACCCATGTCAACGCTTCGTTCTTGGAGTGAAAATCTTTACTGAGCCTTTTGCCGGACTGGTAGACCTGCGCCCGCCAGGATCCGTTGGATCTTTGCGAAATTGAACCTTCGTTTCTACCACGGTGTTGTTTTGACATATGATTCCCCCAGGATCAAGTTGAAATACTATGAATCACATATTTCCAAAGATTACCTCTTAATGTCGTCATACTTGGACACTTAAAAAACCACTCTGTGCATGAAGCAATCCGAAATTCAATTCATGTTCTTTATCGCACATGAATAATTATACTCTTAATTTCTTTATATTCAATGTCCACGTGGTTTCCTACCACTTGGATGTTCTTGGCTGATATACTCTTCTACTGCTTGTATTGTTGTCACCCAATTTCGCCCAATCTTTATCCCCCAAATTTGCTTGCCCGCGACCAGTCGACGAATATGTGTCGCTGTTAATCCGGAAATGATGGAAGCCTCGGAAAGCGAGATGAGCTCGGAAACTGATTTATCATTCTCGTTCAAATTTTCACATCCAGCAATTGAAGCTTATGAGATAATAATCTCCGCAGCGCGATCCCCCAATACTCTCCTTCGTTGATAACCATTTTACATGAATTGCTCAAAAGATAAGGTCTGAAATGGCGTTCTACTACCTTTACTAATTTAGTCACATACAATTTCTACAATCTCAAGATCTACTTTTGGTTTTCACAGGGTTAACGATGTTAATCGAAAGGGTTTTTAATGACCTCGAGTAGTCAATAGAATCGCAACATTTCTTGCAAAACCCTACAATAACGATTTTGACATTCTATCTACCATTAATTGTGCGACTCGTATTCAGTAGAGAACTGGCCTTAATTGCCAATGGATTACTTTTATTCTCCAGCAGTGTGTTGGCCCCCTGAAAGATCGAACCGCTCCGCTTCAACAATTGAAGTTATTATTCCCCTGAATTCTTATCCCATAAGAATGTTACTTATTGCGACTTTACTTTCATTGAAGGTCTGTAAGCTTATTAGTAGATACTGAAGGATAATCGTTCTTTCTTAAGCATGACGGCAAAGTACCTTCGTGGTCAGCAACCCTCCATAACCAAATCGAACTCCCTTCATTATCAACCGTAATTCTAGAGAGTAAATAATTGACTTTCCAATTACGGGAGTAAAACCAAAACCTTATTGATAATAATTCCACTATTAGGTTTGATGCTATAATTTAATTGGTAGCTGGTTTCATCTTCAGCTCGTGGGGGTGAAGCAAAAGAAATCTGATTCTTGCCGTAAGCCTCCTACAAAATAAGCAGCCTGTTAACGGTAGCCACATCTTTGCATTGGGAAGACTTCATTTCCGATAAAGTGAGAAGGAAATTGTGTCTGCAACACTCACTCATTTTGTCTGATACTGAGCCAAGAGAGCTTGCTTTCTTACTTGGTGTTCTCATTCGAGAATCATGGTCAAAACGAGTTACACAAGGCCGACTGGAGATCCCTTTGACCCTCATCCAACCCCCCGCTCCCGAATCTGGAATCCGCGATAACTATCGACGCGGAAGTGTTGCTGATTTTCTGCTTGAAATGATAAAAAATGGCTCAGAACTTTCCATCGTATCGGCGTACTTTACCATTTATGCCTACGAAGCTTTAAAAGACAAATTGGATGCCATCGACCACATGCGATTCCTTTTTGGTGAACCGCGCTTCATAAGATCCCTTGACCCTGAAAAAACAGATAAAAAATCTTTTGACATTGAAGACCATGGATTGCGCTTAACCAATCGTCTTGATCAGCGACGCATTGCAAGAGATTGCGCGAATTGGATTGAGCAAAAGACGGATATACGGTCAGTTCGGCAGGCGAACCTGCTGCATGGCAAGATGTACCATATTGCCAATGGCGGTGTGGAAGATGCAATTCTGGGAAGCTCTAATTTCACTCTCAGCGGTTTAGGGAAGGCAAATCACAACAACAATATTGAACTCAATCTTTTGGTAGATAGTAATCGGGATCGCAAGGACTTGAAGAATTGGTTTGAGGAGATCTGGTCGGATAATGAATTAGTTGAGGATGTTAAACAAGACGTGCTAGATTATCTTGCCCAGCTCTACCAGGATAACGCTCCCGAGTTCATCTATTTCAAGACTCTTTACCATCTTTTTGAGAAGTTCCTTTCAGACCAGGATACCAGCGGTCTGGCAGATATCCAATCTCAGATTGTGGATACAGAGATTTGGAGATCCCTCTTTGAGTTTCAAAAAGACGGGGTTAAGGGTGCGATCAATAAAATCCTAGCATACAACGGCTGCATCCTGGCAGATAGCGTTGGGTTGGGCAAAACATACGAAGCTCTGGCAGTGATCAAATATTTTGAACTGCGCAATTACCGTGTACTGGTTTTGTGCCCCAAGAAACTGCGCGAAAACTGGACAGTTTTCCAAGCTCACGTGGGCAGTGAACTCAATCCCTTCCCACACGACCGATTTGGCTATACTGTGCTTTCACATACCGATCTAAGCCGCGAAGGTGGTCAATCTGGTGATATCAATTTGGCCAATTTCAATTGGGGGAACTATGACCTGGTTGTGATTGATGAATCCCATAATTTTCGAAATAACACCCCAGGAAGAAAAGACGATGAAGGCAATATTGTTCGTAAAAGTCGCTATCAGCGTCTGATGGATGATATTATAAAATCAGGCGTCTCCACAAAGGTATTACTGCTTTCAGCTACCCCTGTGAATAACGATCTGAAAGACCTTCGTAACCAGATCTACTTTCTTACCGAAAACGACGATAAAGCATACACATCGAATCTGGGGATAGTAAGTATCAAGGATACTCTGGCAAGTGCACAGCGTACCTTTACGGATTGGGCAAAGAACTCACCTGATCATAAAACAAAAGATTTATTATCTCGATTCAGTTCATCATTTTTCAAGCTTCTGGACGCATTAACTATTGCCCGCTCGCGAAAACATATCGAGAAATATTACAGCGACAATATCACACTTCTGGGCGGCTTCCCCGAACGGTTGAAGCCGATCTCGATTTATCCCAAGATTGACCTTTTCGGTGATTTCATGTCATACGATACCCTGAATGATGAAATCTCCAACTATCGACTTTCATTATTCAATCCATCCGAGTATATCGACCTAAAGTATAGACCGTTATACGATGTGAAGTACGCCAGGGACCAGCTTTCGCTGTTTTCACCGACCCAGACAGACAAATTTTCTCAGCTTGTGCGTGAGTTTTACTTAATTGGCATGATGAAGGTGAACTTCCTCAAACGTCTTGAAAGTTCAGTGTACTCATTCGATCTGACCATGCAGCATACTATCGCAAAGATTGATGATCTGACCAATCGCATCGAGCGCTTCCAAAAGTTCCAATCAGAAAATACAGATTTGGATTTTGACGACCTGATGATTGAAGACGTCGACGACGAAGAATTGCAGGAAGCCCTGGAAGTCGGCAAGCTTAAGTTCAAAATGGCACATCTTGATTTAGCACGCTGGCTAAAAGACCTGAGACATGATCGTGACAAGCTTCATTCGCTTGAGCTTTCAGCGCGCGAAATCACGACCGAAAGAGATGCCAAGCTCGCCGAGTTGAAAAAGATCATTCAACACAAAGTGCAAAATCCCACGACTGATAAACGGAGGTTGCCCAACCATAAATTGTTGGTATTCACTGCTTTTGCTGACACTGCAGAATATCTTTATAACTCTCTCCACGAATGGGCTCGAAATGAACTCGGAATACACATCGCCATGGTATCAGGCGGCTCGACAGAGAATAAAACCACCTTCGGCAAGAATGAATTCAACCAGATTCTTACGAATTTTTCTCCAGTAGCAAAACAACGCAGCAAAATGCACTCGATGCCGCAGCAAGGTGAAATCGATCTCCTGATTGCCACCGACTGCATCAGCGAAGGTCAGAACCTGCAGGATTGTGACACCCTGATCAATTATGATATTCACTGGAATCCAGTACGTGTGATCCAGCGATTTGGCCGTATTGATCGAATTGGCAGTATTAATCATTCCGTACAATTGATCAATTTCTGGCCGACCCAGGATCTTGATAAATATATTTCGCTTAAGCAGCGGGTCGAAGCGCGAATGGCTCTGGTGGATATTTCGGCAACCAATGAGGATAATCTTCTAAAGACCGATGACCTGCAGGACCTGATCACGGAAGATCTTAAGTATCGTGATAAACAGCTAAAACGTCTCCGAGAAGAAGTGCTCGATTTGGAGGACTTCAATGAAAGTGTTTCTTTGGTTGATTTCACTCTGGATGATTTCAGGGCTGAATTGAGCCGCTATATCGAAGCCAACCGTCAGATTCTGCAAAATTCACCATTGGGGTTGTATGCCGTTGTTCCCCCAGACCCCCAGTATCCTATCATTAAGCCTGGAGTGATTTTCACATTGAGGCAAAAAGACGATACGACGGGGAGCGAAACGGTCAATCCGTTGCAGCCTTATTACCTGGTTTATGTTTTGTACGACGGCACCGTACGTTTGAGTTTTGCTCAACCGAAACAGATACTGGAAATCTACCGAGATTTATGCATCGGCAAAAAAGCACCGCTTGAAGCCCTATGCTCCCAATTCAACCAGGAGACCCACAATGGAGAAGACTTAAGACACTACACCGAGATATTGGAAAAAGCGGTCACTTCGATAGAAAAAGCCTTCAAGAAGCGAGCGATCGGCAGCCTGTTCGATGACCGCAGAGCAGTACTAGTTGAAAAAACCAAACAGATTTCAAAATCCACTGACTTTGACTTGATCACCTGGTTAATCATTTGCTGATATGAATGACATTGACATCAAACGACAAATCGAACGATCTCTTTCTGGCTTCTCGCAAGGTACTTTGCGCGAGAACGGTATCCGCCTGCTCAATTCGCTGGGTTATGCGAGCGAACGGCAGGTTATCCTGGACCCCAACACATTCGAAGGGCTTGTCGAAATTCAACCGCGATTGGCTGAGATCAATAAGAAAAAAGCGTTGGTGGATGAGTGGTTGTCCATTGATTTGTTGTTTCAGCTCACTGGCGATGATTTGAAACAAATGACCCAGGGACGGTTAATTTTTGATCAAAGTCGAATTGACAATCAGATTATTGAATCCTATCTCTTTCTGGCGATTGAACTTAAAGCTGCAGATTATTCCCGTTCCAAACTGGCGGATATTACCCGCGAGGTAAACAAATTCTTCGCCATGCCCGTGATGATTCTGTTCAAGTATGGTGATCTATTGACCCTTTCCATTATTAATCGCCGCTTGCATAAAAAAGATGAATCGAGGGATGTCCTAGAAAAGATCACGTTAATTAAGGGGGTCAACATCAAGAATCCAATCCGGGCGCACAAAGAGATATTATCCGACCTTTCTCTACAGGAAATCACGAAATTTAAGCAAATTCATAGCTTTATAGATTTGCACAATGCCTGGCAAAAATCATTGGATGTAAGTGTATTAAATAAACATTTTTATCAAGAAATTGCTAATTGGTATTTCTGGGCGAAGAGTATTGTCAAATTTCCCAATGGATCCAATTTACCAGATGAAGAGCATAAAGCTACCAGTGTAATTCGATTGATCACCCGTTTGATTTTTGTCTGGTTTTTAAAAGAGAAAGGGCTAATACAAGATAATCTTTTTGATGAAAGAAAATTAGCTGAGCTTCTTAATTTTCAAGATCCTTCTGCTAGTACTTACTACAAAGCCATTCTTCAGAATCTGTTTTTTGCAACTCTTAATCAGGAAATGAATACTCCTGAAAAACCAAATCAAAGACGTTTTGTTGAAAATAAAAACAGCTTCCCCTCTGATGATTACCTCGAAACACACTTATACCGCTATGAAACATTCTTCAAGCATCCAGAAACTGCAATAGATTTGTTTGAATCGATTCCTTTTCTTAATGGCGGATTATTTGAATGTCTAGATAAGCGGATTGTGAAAGATGGAAAAGAAATAGAGATTCGGATAGACGGCTTTTCTGAAAATCTAAAGAAACAACCGTATGTTCCAGATGATCTGTTTTTCTTATCCGAAGAAAAAGAGATTGACCTAAATGAAACTTTTGAAACTCGTGGGAAGACATACAAGGTGCGGGGATTAATTAATATCTTCCAGAGTTATAAATTTACAGTTGATGAAAATACACCAATTGAAGAAGAAATTGCATTGGATCCTGAATTACTGGGGCAAGTTTTTGAAAATTTATTGGCAGCCTATAATCCTGAAACTAATATTACTGCTCGAAAACAAACCGGTTCTTTCTATACACCGCGAGAAATTGTTAATTACATGGTAGATGAAGCCTTATTTGGTTATTTGAAATCTACCATTGATCCCCAAAATATTGATGTTTCTTCTGTTGAACGGATACGTGATTTACTTTCTTACAAAGAAATAGGCGATGAATTTACTGAACAAGAGAAAGAAAAATTAATCTTTGCAATCGACCATTTGAAAGTACTTGATCCAGCATGCGGTTCAGGAGCCTTTCCAATGGGAATGTTACAGAAACTTGTCTTTGTATTACATAAGCTTGATCCTGAAAATGAGCGATGGGAAAAAAGGCAAATAACAAAATTGATTGCTCTTATTAATGAGGCTGAAAAAGAAATTGAAGACGTATCAATCCGTGAACAAACGATAAGCGGACTTCAACAGCAAATTAATGAGGTTAAAGAAGCGTTTGATCGAAAAGAATTGAATTATGGGCGGAAACTTTTCTTGCTTGAAAACTGTATTTATGGAGTGGATATTCAACCAATCGCGAGTCAAATCTCAAAACTAAGGTGCTTCATTTCATTAGTGGCTGACCAACACATCGACGGTGATCCATACAACCGTGGTATCCGACCGTTGCCTAACTTGGAGACAAAGTTCGTAGCGGCAAACACTTTGATTCAGATTGATCGTCCCCCACAGCTCACATTTATTACACCAGTTGTGAAGCAGAAGCAGGAGGAGCTTAATGACCTCAGGCAAAGAAGGCATTTCCTTGCATCTACCTGGGAGAAAAAGAAGCAGATCCGCGAGAAAGATCAAAAGTTGCGATTGGGATTGGTAGAGCTATTACAGAATGATAACTTACCAAATGATATTGCAGAAAAGCTAGCTAACTGGGATCCTTATGATCAGAATACCTACGCGGATTACTTCGATCCAAAATGGATGTTCGGCATTGAGGATGGTTTCGATATTGTGATCGGAAACCCACCATACATGCGGGTTCAAATGATCCAGAAAACGCAGCCACAATTCATTCCATACTATCGCAGCCATTACGAGGCGGCTGTTGGAAGCTACGATCTGTACGCGGTTTTCATCGAACGGGGATATTCCTTACTTAACGATGCAGGCCAGTTGGCTTATATCGTTCCTCACAAATTTTTCCAGGCTGCATTCGGCGAAGGGCTGCGTAAGCTGCTTTCCAGACGTAAAGCCCTGCGTCAGATTGTGCGCTTTGGCGCCGAACAGGTTTTTGAAGAAGCCACCACGTACACTTGTTTATTATTCCTTTCGGCGAGGAAGAACGAGCAATTTGATCTGATCGAAGTCAAATCATTGGAACGAGGCGATGAAGTACTGCAGGCGGTGCGCCAGCGCGAAGATCACCCCGATTATGCACATGAAACTCTGCCGGAGCCGGTAATTAACGGAAGCGGGTACGGGGAAAAGGTTGACTGGGATTTCTCTATTGGTGAAAGCAACCGCGTGTTGAAAAGGATGCAGCAACATCCCAAGAAATTGGATGATTTGATTAGGAAAATCTTCCAAGGAATTGCGACGAGCGCAGACAAGATCTATGTTCTTGAAATCCTTTCTGAAAAACCAAATACTTACCACTGCTTCTCAAAGCAATTGGGGGAA
Organism: Anaerolineaceae bacterium; assembly: GCA_039683035.1. Taxonomy (GTDB): domain Bacteria; phylum Chloroflexota; class Anaerolineae; order Anaerolineales; family Anaerolineaceae; genus UBA6107. Next base: position 337,908 of record JBDKSE010000017.1, on the reverse strand, counting down.
GAAGTGGACATCGAGAAAGGTCTGGTCAAGCCCTTCCTGATGGGTAAAGATGTGCACCGTTATGAAACTGTGACTGCCAAGAACGTGGTCATCTTCCCCTATCGGATTCTCAACGGCAAAGTGGATTTAATGACCCAAAGTTGTATACGGGATGAGTACCCGTTAGGCTGGCAGTATCTTAAGCGCAATGAACATGATCTGGCGGAACGAGAGCAAGGTAAAATGCACGGGCACCAGTTTTATGCCTATATTTACCCAAAAAACTTGACTGAGTTTGAAGCGGTCAAAATCATGACGCCCGAGATTGCCCTGGGTTGCCAAATGACATTGGACGATCAAGGAATTTTTTACCACACCACAAAAGTGTATAGCTTTGTATTTAAAGAATCTGTTAAGAAGCCGTTGAAATATCTTTTGGGTCTTCTCAATTCAAAGGTACTTTGGTTTTTCCTTTCTAGCACAGGGTATATACTGCGCGGTGGTTATTACACCTTCAAAACCGATTATCTAAAACCGTTCCCGATTGCAGAATCGAAACCAGAACAAGAGCAGGCTATAGCAACGCTTGTGGATTACGTACTATTCCTCAAAGCGCTGCCCGAAGCCAACAATCGAGAAGAGGCAGCCCGTCAGCGTTTAATAACGGCATATTTTGAGCAGTTGATTGATGCGCTGATTTATGAAATTTATTTTCCGGAAGAATTTCAGGACGCGGAAAAGTCGGTTTCCCGTTTGCTCACACCTGACCTAATTCCTCCGCTGGAAAACACCACAAGTGAAAAAATAACATTCCTGCAACAACGATTTCATGAAATGTATCAGCAAAACCACCTCGTGCGACAGATGGTTTCCTACCTGGACACCATCGATGCTGTGCACGTGATTGAAGAGAGGTCCAGGGGGAAATGAGAATTACCAAAATTGAACTTAAGGGGTTCCGTGTATTTCATGGCGGTTACGAGATTGACCTTGGTAAAGAAGGGCGCAACCTGTTGGTTTACGGGGAAAATGGCAGCGGAAAAACATCACTTTATGAGGCGATCAATTTATTCTTGTCTTCACGTACACCTCTGCCAGAATTCTCAACCAGCCAAAATATCTTTGTCGAAACAGATGATAATTTTGTAAAGCTCTCTCTGGGTGATGGTCAAAATCCCGATCAGCCGTATGAATGGTCGAAGGATGCCAATCCCTTTTCTGAACCTGTGATTCTTTCCGCTTCCAAGACAAAAGGCTTTTTCGATTACAAATCACTTTTAGAAACTTACTTTCTGCAACGAGACCAGGAGAAGGTAAATATTTTTAACTTACTGGTTCGGAATTTGATTTCGAATATGCAGAATGGGATTACCAATACACCATTTGGTGAGGAATGGGAAGCGATTGAAGCAATATCGAAAAAACGAATGACACAGCGAGTAAGAGAACAATTCGATAAAAACCTGGCTGAGTTTCAAGATGGATTGATTAATGCGATCAAAGATTTAAACACCTGCGCGAATGTGATTTTGGCGGATTTTGACGATACCATAAAGGTCGAAATATCTTCACCTGAACTTGTTTTTGATAACACGAAGAAACAATTTACCAAAACAGAAATTGGACTTTCTGTAACTTATTACAAAAAAGCGATCCAACAACACCACTTATTTCTAAATGAGGCGCGGCTTTCTGCGATTGCATTATCCATCTACCTGACATCGATTCTTCTTTATCCACAGAGTGAGTTAAAAATATTGGCGCTAGATGATGTTTTGATTGGCCTGGATATGTCTAATCGTTTCCCTTTGATTAAAACGCTTCAAAGGGAATTCATCGATAAGGATTGGCAAGTCATCATAACCACCTATGATCGGATCTGGTATGAAATACTTTGCCAACGCTTACCGGATTCAAAATGGGCACGCGCCGAATTTTATTGCGGTAAAACAGATGAATATGATGTGCCAATCTATAAGAATGGAAAAGGGTGGTTGGAAAAGGCACAAGAGTTCTTGGATGATGGAGAATTGAAAGCAGCGGTAATTTACATCCGAACAGGGTACGAGCACATCCTCAGAAATTATTGTGCTGAAAAAAAATTGCGTGTGAAATTCCGATCGGATGGGAAATATGAGAGTCAGGATTTCTGGGAGATAATCCTTGCGGAAAAGCTATTAGGGCAAAGCTTGGTCAATGATATTGAGTTATACCGGTCGAAAATTCTTAATCCTCTAAGCCATGCCGCCTTTGTAAACCCGATCAAACTGGAAATTCAAGGTGCATTGGATACTACCAAATGTCTAGGCCAAGAATTGATAAAAGACCTTCAAAACAGTAGAACTGGAAAAGTAATTCAACCTAGAATCAAACACCTTAAACTAAGTCGGAAAGCAGCACATAAGCGTATTTACCTACGATTAGCAAGGTAGTGAAAAGGGAGTATTTAAGAACATTAACTAACTGAATTTTATAAGATATGGCGAAATCATGAAAATGAGTAAACAAAGCGTGATCGATAATAAATGAGACGACCCCAAAAGGAGAGAAAATGGCAACTTATGATTTTTCGGCTCTCGAGTCCAAATTCGCTGAAATTGTGGCAATGATGCCTGATCCATTCGACAGTCACGAGTTCTTGTTGGCATTGGCTGAACATAATCAGACTGAATATGTAAAAGCTCTTTATGCCTACAAAGACAGTGTGAACAAAGAGAATCCCTCCCCCTTTCAAGTTGTTCATATGCAGGTTATGAAAAGACTAAACAAACATCCTGAGTTGGTCAAAGAAATTCGAAAAGGTGTACCCAGTAAGGATATTTTTGGGAATCCTCAGACATGCAGCGAATGGCAAAAGGTGAAGTAGAAGTAAAAGGAAATTTCAATTCACGTAAACTAATAAGCACAGCCACCTTCATTTGTTTTGATGATTAAGAATTCAAAACCTCTCGTTCTATGTGAGTATTGCAGGTCAAAAGGACATAGCCATGGAAATAGAAACTACACCGAAGATCTTGATGCAAAGCTTGCTGGAAATAACCAAAAAAGGTGTAATTTCCTTAATCAATTTGGACATCGACAAGTACCCTCCCACCATTTTTGATCAATTAAGAACAACTTTTCCAAGATCGATTGCTGCCGATGCCGGCCACATGCAACTAAGTGAAGATGTAGACCTATATAAATTGTTGAAATTAATTTCAATAAACTGGCACTTTATGGAACAAAGCTTCGTCACAGCTTGTGACGAAAATAACAACGGTAAAGCTCATAGATCATTTTTAGAACTATTACGATGTGGACGAAATGAAGACGCGCACGACAAGATTTTTTCCTATGAAGATGTACTCCTTTATGGTTTTGTGATTCGCCGCTTCTTTTCCGAAAGAGAACACTACTTCAACCAATCCATGTGTGATGAGATCATTGAGGAGAGTTTCCGGAAGTTAAGCGAAACAATGTTACCCACAACAGTTGAGCAAAAGAAGGAAATCATCCCAGAAGTTGCTACAGTCATAAATACACCCAATGAAGAGACAAAACCTCAGCAAGCACTTGTGGTTTCCGATGGAAGTAATCAAGATCTAATTATTCAAGAAGGGCTATTTGAAAGTAAGACCCAGGAAGAAATCACTGACATTTTCATGGATTTAGTCTCTGATTTCCAAAAGCACGATTACGATAAACTGATAACACTTATTGATTATCCAAAAGACATTCTAGTTGAACCTGGCATATATAAAGATACACTTCATTTTTCCGCTGGTTCGATATCATTTGCCATGGGATCCAAAAAGTTGAATTTAATCAAGGATTATCTCTTGTATCTCACCGTTTTCGCCTTGACAGGAATAAGAATTGATTCAACGGTGGGCGAATATGAAGGATATGAAGTAATTTGTCTCCCTTCGAATGAAGATCCCAAGTTATTGATTGGAAGAACCAGAGCAAGGATCTTATGTTCATCAATGGATGAAATTGATGAATGGCTCAAAGAAGGACATTAATCCTTTGTTCGGCCAAATGTCATTGGCCGTTTGCTTGGATATGTTTTTCTAACAAAAGGAACTCAACGAACGAAGATAAATTGTATCCATGCAACAATAGCCACCAAGAGTCTGGGGAGAAAAATGATCGAAAGTGAGTTCGACGCTGCAGAAGCCTATGCTCGTGCATGGAACAGGCTTGATTGTACCGAATTTGTAGAGTTGTTAGCACCTGATGCTTCTTATGCATCACAATGGGTTTTTGAGGAACTCGAAGGCAAAGAAGCCATCGAAAAATATCTGACGAACAAAATAAAAGCTGTCAAAGAAGGCAAAGATCCTATATTTGCAGAACTTACAACTGCCACTGAGAGCTACCCTGGGAAAGACTGCGTCGCCATGGCTCAAGGGGACAAGCAAGTTGTGGCTGCTGTGGTAATTTTTGAAGTAAATGATAGCCGCATCAAACGGATTGACATGTGCATGCCGAATCTGTTCAATCTAAAACGAAGTGGAAATTATCCAAGATAATCCTTTGAAGGTCCCAAGGATAGGAATATGTGGATTCCTAGATCTGAAAAAGAAATCGTTGATGCAATTACTTCTGGGTCGCTGCAAGAAACTTCAACCTTTGATGCGAAAAAAGAACCCCCATCCAAAAACCAGGAAATCGCCAAGGACATAGCGGCCATGACCTGTGATGGCGGGGTCATCATCTACGGAATTGATGAGGATGAGAATAAGCGTCTGTCAATATTGAATCCAATCTCATTAGCCGGCCAGAGTGAGAGGATTGATGCAATTGTTCGGTCGTCGATCTCGGAACCCCCACAAATTTGTATTACTTCAATTCCGACCGAAACAAACCCATCCATCGGATATCTTATTGTATTTGTGCCCCCTTCAGGACGAGCTCCGCACATGGTGATCGTCAAGGATGATAATCGGTTCTACGGCAGGAGCGCCACAGGCAATATTATCTTGACCGAAGGTCAAGTGGCGAGGCTGTACGCTCGTCGGGAGCAAACTGAAGTTGATCGTGATCAGCTGCTAGATAATGAAATTAAGTCTTGGCCGACTCAACCTAATACAAAGTTTTCGTACTTGTACTTGTTTGCTCGACCTGTAATAAAAGGTGGTGAGCTTTTTGGGCCGCTCAAAACTGATCTTAACCTAGTAGAAGCAGAATTGAATAATTTGCTGAGAGCTTCTTTTTCTGAAACAATATATAAGGACGGATTGATCAGCCCTGACTTTACAATACCGAACCATTGGGAAAGGGGATCAAGTGCGCTCATAGGACACCTGGGATATGAAACGAGAAACCCGTCTGATCAACCTGGTGCCACCCTTGATCTCCGGATCGATTTTGACGGAACAGGTCATCTCTTCAGTGGCAGGGCAGGAGAAAAACTGGAAGATGGGTTTGTTCATATATTCCCCAATGCAGTTATTGGACTTACTTCTCGGTTATTGGCTTTTATAGGCGCTTTTTATGAAAAATTCAATTACCTTGGTATGGTAGATATAGGTCTTGGGCTGACTGGTTTGCAGGGAAGTATTATCCATCTTCCAAATTACTACTTTCGCGAATTGAATCATCCGTATAAAGAAGAGGTATACAAAAGAACAAGTCGATGCTTAAGTGCCAATTTGAATGAAGACATTGAGCAAATCGTCAAACTATTGAGTTTGAATTTCTTTAATGCATTGTCTCAAGGCAAATTCGATCCGTTCAAGAATAAGCAGAATAACCTTTGAGAATTAGTCGAAAGTGGCATGCTTTGGAATCGATGACCCTGCACTTTCACGGCCCATATTCTTTCTTCCTGGGAGACAGATCGCTATTTCATTCAGACTATGCAAGGGATGAAGGAGTGTATCTTTGGGTAATCAAGGATAGGTCTGCTGACATCAATTACATCCATTATGTCGGCGAGACAACTTGTTTTGCGAAACGTCAAAAAGAACACGCCATTCAGATTCTGGGCTTGAATTACCAGATCCTTGATCCCGAAAGCGCTGTCCTTGGAAAGCACGTTATAGTTTGGAATGGCATGTGGCGTGACAAGTCGATGGATGCTATAGGTAGGGCGCTCGAAGAGTATCCATCAATCAGTCAACTTTTATTGGAATACATCAAGTTGATCGATGTTTTCTTTGCACCCACCAAACTGACAAATGAAATCCGTAAGCATTTAGAAGGATGCATAGGTTGGAATTTACGAAACAAGCATCCCGATCATAAGTTTTTCTATCCTGACGATAACCACATCGGTACTTTGCCAAATAAGCTGGGTCACAAACTAATTATCACTTCTGATGAAGAAATACTGGGATTGGATAATGAGCTTGAGATATAGTTAACTTGATTTTGATTCTGCAGTGGATTACGATTTACTTCTCAATCGATCCAGAAAGAAAGAGCTCGAAAATCAACGATTGCACAAAAAAAGAAATAATTGACCCACAACAATTTTCTAAGATTTCTCAGGAAAAGAGAAAATACAATGAAGCCTGCAAATCTAACCATTCTGGAGTTGTTCCAAAAACAACAACGCTATGTCGTTCCGCTATTTCAAAGACAATATATTTGGTCTCTTGAAAAACAATGGCGTCCACTGTGGGAAGATATTCAATATAAAGCTCATGAAATTCTCGAGCAAAGGGTCGGACAGCATCGCGAAATAAACAATCACTTCCTTGGAGCAATTGTCCTTACAACGATCAAGACACAAGGATTGGAGATGTGGGCAAAATCCATCATTGATGGTCAACAACGATTAACCACCCTGCAAATTATTCTCATAGCTTTGAGAGATTATGGGAATAAGATCGAGTATAGTGACATGCAAACCCTTAGCCTGCATACTGAGAACTATGGCAAAATGGACTCAGAAATTGAAAAATACAAGGTCTGGCCGACCAAATCAGACCAGGAAGTTTTCGAAAATATCTTTACTGCTGGCTCATATGAAGCTGTGACAAAGAAGTATCCATTAATTTATGAGAAAAGGCACAAGTCACCCAATCCTCTCCCAACTCTTGTTGAAGCTTATAAGTTCTTCTACAAAGCTATTGAACAATTCATAGAGGATGACATGGATAATGGGTTGCCCTGGCCAAGCAATATATCGATGCCAACGGCTGAAGAGAAAATCGATGCCTTAATTAATTCCTTTAGAAATCACCTCGAAATCGTAACCATTGATCTAGACGAAACAGATAATCCGCAGATGATTTTTGAAACCCTTAACTTTCGCGGTGAACCTCTTCGCCCGTCAGATCTAATACGGAATTTTATCTTCCTAGATGCAAACGAGAAGAAACTACCTACAAACGATCTCTATAAGAAATATTGGTACGATTTCGACAAACCTGCACAAAATGGCAATCCTGGATTTTGGAAACAGGAAGAATCCGTAGGACGTAACAAGATACAGCATCTAGACCTGTTCGTTTTTCATTATCTTTCATACATAACTGACAAGGAGATAATTCTTACCCGCACCTACCCAGAATTCAAGGAATGGTGGCAAAAGAATAATGTTCAATTCGAATCCGAACTGCAAAAATTCGTGAACTTTAGCAAGATTTTCGAACAATTCTACCGTCCTGATCTGACAACTAGACTTGGCATTTTCGAGCGGCGCTTAAAGATACTTGAGTACTCCACTGTATACCCCTTATTACTGTACCTACTTGGGGAAAGAGATGATCTCAATCCTTCTCAATTATTAGAATGGATCACTATACTTGAGTCGTTTCTTATCCGAAGAATTATATGTGGTTATTCAGCTAAGAATTACAATAATATTTTTCGGGTAGTTTTGGAAACACTTAAGGGGCAGACTCTTCCGAATAGCAGCTCGCTTACATCAATATTGCTGGGCTTTGATAAAGACAGCAATCGTTGGCCAAATGACACAGAATTTGAATTAGGTTGGCTTTCCAAGGATGCCTATAACCGTCGAGGTGCGAAGATCGTGTTGGAGGCGTTGGATCTTCAGATGATGACTTCCAAGCAGGAGGAGATCCATATAAATACTCCATTGACCATTGAACACTTATTGCCAAGAGGTTGGAACACGACAAATTATCCATTACCTGCCCCAAATGAAGGGCAGTCTCAGGACGCGCCATCAATTTACAGAAATAGTATCCTCAATACCTATGGAAATTTAACATTGCTAACAAGTGCATTAAATTCCTCCGTAAGTAATGGCCCCTTCAAGAATAAGGGTCCAGAAATCGCAAATCAGAGTCTCTTGAAAATGAATTCCTATTTCCAAAATTACGGTGACACATGGACCGAGGAAGATATCATCAGCCGCGGACAAGAACTCTTTACAATCGCCAAGACCATCTGGCCATACCCGGGGCCATGACCTTATGCCATTACGGATTTTAGCTTCTGAAACTTCTTTGAACCTAGCCCTCGGCAACTGAATGAAAGCACAAAGTACTTTGCAATAAGGAAGCTAATTTCAAATGGCGACAAATTTGTTAAACTATATCAATCTAGACCTGTCTCTGCTATAACTCACGAAGCAAGAAGAGGAGGTGATCCATGGATAAGAACCTAGGTAAAATCCTTACAAAATCCGACTTCCTCCTTTATTGTGAGGCACCTCGTCACCTTTGGGCGAAAAAGAATTCGCAAATCGATCTTACGCTTTCAGACTTCGTACAGCATTTAATTGCCGAAGGATACGAGGTTGAGAAATTGGCTCGAGAATTCTTCAACAACAAAATTCTTCCTCAAAGACCTGGCTATCAAGTAAAGTTTCAGCAAACCTTTTCCGATGATGCATTTGAAGCAAGAGCCGACATATTGCTTTATGATCCTAAGACCTCTGCATATGAACTATACGAAGTAAAAAGTTCGACAAATCTTGACAAGAATGATCTCCTTGACATTGCCTACCAATTCATGATTTTACAGAATCAGGTAAAAATTGAAAAAGCTTGCCTGGTGCATCTTAACAAGGAATATATCCGTCAAGGCGATCTCGACCTGGCGCAACTCTTTATCATTGAAGATTTGACTGAAGAAGTACGCGATATCCTTCCTGAAATTGATGAATTGAGACAAGAAGCATTGTCGGTTTTCACTTGTAAAGATCCGAATGAGCTTCCCCAATGCTTGGCCCCCAGGGACTGTCCATGTCTGGAGATCTGTCATCCCCAACTCCCTGAATTTTCAATCTTTGACCTCCCTCGCCTTAGTCAAAAGAAGAAGACAGCATTATTGGAGATGGGAATCCGAGATGCGAAAGAAATTCCGGTCACGTTCGACCTCAATGACAAGCAATTATTAATCGTGGAACGGGCGAGAACTAACACAGAATACATCGACCGATATTCTTTACAAATGGAACTCAATAAACTTCAATATCCGTTGTGGTTCTTGGATTATGAGACCTGCATTTCCGCGATTCCAAGATTCCAGGGTTATCACCCTCAACAACAAATTGTTTTTCAATATTCATTGCATCGAGTAGATGACCCAATAAGTAAGTTACATCATTGCGGTTGCATTTCAGTTGATGATGGAGACCCTGTGCAAACCTTATTGGAAAAGTTGGCGGCAGATATAGGACCAATCGGCACAGTCATTGTCTGGAATAAAACATTTGAAATGACCATGAATAAAGAAATGGCAAAACTCTATCCTGAGTATTATGATTTCTTGATGGATCTCAATACGAGGATTTATGATCTGGGTGAAATCGTCAACCAAGGAATTTACTTGCATCCTCGATTTAAGGGAAGCTGGTCCATTAAGCATGTGCTTCCAGTAATAGTTCCCGAATTATCCTATGAAGAAATGGCGATTAATAAGGGAGACAAAGCGAGTATGGCCTGGTGGAATATCACTTTTGGAGATGTTGCTAACCAAGAAAAAGATCGTCTTCTTAAGGCTTTGGACAAGTATTGCGAACTGGATACGCTGGCGATGGTTGAAATATATAGAAAATTCTCAGCGATGGTTTAAAAAGCGAGTCAACTCGTTTGGTTGAGTTGACCCTGTCCAACAAGCGATGGAATGGACAGACAATAAGCAATTGGTCATTGCTTAGCAAGTCACGCCAAGCCGCACCAAACCTTGTCTGGCCTTGCCTAGTCATGCCCCGCTAAACCGAACCAAGTCTCGCCCTGCTGTACCATACCTTACCATACCCAAACTCACCGTACCAAACCGTGGCACAAGCTTATTGGCACAATTAATTATGGCGAGTTACCAAGGAGATTTCGATTAATAGTAATTGTGTACGCTTTTTTGATTATAGACAAACCAATAATCCGAATATGTTTTAAATACTTTGCAGTGGTTTGTGTGGCCAAGACGGACAAGGGACACTCATTCTTGTTTATTCAAAAACAAAAGTCAACCCCATAAGTTATGAAATGCAATAATATTTGGAGGACGAGATTTTCACCTCATTGCTCAATGATCCCATATAATGATTTGTGGGTAGGGTTTGTGATCCCTTAGCTGAGGATGTATCTTTCGGATCGGTTCGGTGAATACAACGAGGGAGGAAATGATGAAAAAGATTGTGCTCATTTCATGCGTGAAAAGCAAATTGGATCATCCCGCAAAGGCAAAAGACTTATACATTAGCACGCTATTTCAATCGTTTCTCGAATATGCACGTCGTCTAAAGCCTGACGAGATCTATATCCTTTCAGCAAAATATGGTTTATTGGAACTCGATCAAAAGATTGCTCCCTATGAAATGACTTTGAATACGATGTCTGTGGCAGAGAAGAGAGACTGGTCACATAAAGTATTGGATTCATTACGGCAGAAAGCGGATTTACAATCGGATTTGTTTATTTTCCTCGCTGGAATAAATTACCGTAAGTATTTACTGCCTGAACTAAAGCACTACGAGGTTCCTCTAGAAGGGTTATCTTTCGGTCAACAATTGCATGAACTCAAACGACGGGTTTCATGATGGATCTCTGCAATGAATTACACATCCTGCTAGATTTGCTCCCGCATCATCGCTTCCCCTTCGCTATTGCTCAGATACCCAAGAATGGACTTTATATTTTGTTTGAAGACGGAGAAAAAGCCCATGGGACAGACCGCATCGTAAGGGTTGGCAATCATACCGGGCAGGATCAATTACGTTCAAGACTAAATCAGCATTTCATTTTTGAAAATAAAGACCGAAGTATTTTTAGGAAGAACATCGGTCGCGCATTACTCAATAAGGATCGTGATCCATTCCTGGAACAATGGGAGATTGATCTTACTCCACATGCTACAAGAGCTGAACTTGGCTCTCGCATTGATATAGAAAAACAAAGAAAAGAAGAGCGCCAAGTAACCGGATATATTCAATCCCACTTCCGTTTTATTGTTATTCCAATTCTTCTTAAGGAGAATCGTCTACTGTACGAATCGCGGATTATATCAACCATAGCTCGTTGCCACTCCTGTCGGCCATCTCCAAATTGGCTAGGCTTTGAATCACCGAAAGAAAAAATCAGAGAGAGTGGTTTGTGGCAGGTTAACGAGCTAAGCGGACAGCCGCTGACTCAATCAGAATTCGATGCCTTAAAACAGTTGATCTTGACCGACTCTATGTAAGTTGGGGGAAAGCCTTTGAGCAAAGACAAACCGGTTAAATATCAATATGCCCTGAATTCTAAGGGTGAGATCCTACCTATCTCAGATCTTGAAAATACAAAAGAAACCCGAAGGGATATCTATCGATGCATCTCCTGTGAGAAGTTACTTAGGCCAGTTCTTGGTGAAGTCAGGCAAAGACATTTTCGGCATATCGTCGAAGCCAATTGCAGCCCCGAGACTTACTTACATCAGCTCGCTAAGCGGTTATTTGCTCAGGTTTATCGTAAATGCCTGGAGACAGAGAGTCCTTTTTACGCCGGGCTCTATGAAAAACAGGTGTGTACAAGCTGTAATGCTGAGTTTGGGATTACTTGCGAATTAAAACCAAAGTATTCCACATTTGATCTAACGAAGCTATTTCCTCATCTCTCAATTGAGATACCAGATGGTGATTTTATTCCTGACATTTTATTATCAAACGGTAAGGGGATTAACCTTTATATAGAGTTTGTTGTCAGCCATGCTTCTTCTGAAGAAAAACGGAGCTCTGGCACCCGAATAATTGAAATAAGGCTTGAGAATGAAAGTGATCTAGACCCAATTATTAATCGAGTGATTACCCAGGAAGACGAAAACATCGATTTCTTAAATTTCAAGACGCCGACGAAATTGATAGAAACTTGTCCTTCCTGCAACAAAGAACTCTTCTTCTTCATGCTCAAGAAAGATGGCAGAGCCTACATTCTAGTCGATACGATAAGCAAATACAGAAAAAGATTATGTAATGGTGATATAGCTTTTTCAGAATTAATGCCCCAAGAAGATTTGAGTTATTACGCGGAGGAAGTCGAAAAAGCATATCACGCAAAAAGAAAAGTATTTAATTGTTACCTATGCCGATATCACGGTGAAAATATCTACCGTAACGAGAATGAAGGCCCCATTTATTGTCGGTTTCTAAAAAAGAAGTATGTATCTACACAAGCAGCAAATTGTGAATACTATCGTCCCGATCCAAAAGTGTTTCCCTCTCAAAAGAAGCTTTTTTAATTTCTAGGATTACCTATTCGATTTAGGTATTTCATAAAATTGGGAATAATTGAAGAATAATTGATCACGGTTGAAAGTTCCGAATTAGCATTAAGCCTTCCGGTAAATTTCTGTAATCATTCCCACAGATGGATTCTATGTGCATAACAATTCGAGCTGTATCCTTCGAAAAACAAGTTCAACTCAAACATATTAGGTGAGTTTATGGATCTTGAGATCAATATTGTCATTTTGAGCGCTTTTGGAAAGAGACAAGCTGATAAAGAAGTGCTCAAGTTTAGAAGCGTAGATGTGTAGAAAATCTCTGCAAGATTTCTTATAATTTCCCACCGGGGAAAAAATAGTTCCCACTGGTGGGATTTATTTGGCGATTTATGGTCCACCCAAATGGAATTTTTCACAGTTTTTGTACGACTACTACAAAATTTGCGGTCGAATCATTGTGCAAAAAGTACGGTTTTACCTCGATATCTATTACTCAATCGATAACTCACCACCATATAGACAATAAAGATTATCGTTTGTGGATATTAATCATTCAATCACTGTTACCTCAATTACATAATCGCTTTTTCCCCACCACGATAACTCATACTGCGTGATTGCATTCAATCATGTAATTTCTTTTTCGCTCACATAATCAAGAGAAAGCATATTCCATCTTGTCTTCTGAGATTGAGCGCCATTGCATGACCGAGTAATCGTCATAATTCTATAACCTTTGCACTCATCTCGATAAGCAGCTCATTTCGGGCGTGTTTTTGGGTCTTTTATCAAGAAGGCCTTGTCTCTGTATGCTTAGCAATATACAGCGCCACGTGCTCACTATCTGCTTTCATTCTTTTACGCATCATTTCACCTTTTTCATAAAATACAAGATTCTTAGAAATTGAGCCTTGCCTTTTTTTGAGACAACTCAATCAGTTCAGGAAATTATTGAGAAATCTTAAAAGATATTGACTTCTATATGTTCGTTGTATATAATATGAACATAAATCGTGATAAGATTGAACATATATGAACATTACTGATTCTCGCCAGAAATTTATCCTTGAAAATGTAAATGAACACGGTTCTGTCAAAGTTGTCGAACTGGCAACTCGTCTCGAAGTCTCGGAAATGACAATCCGTCGTGATCTAATTGAGCTTGAACGCATCGGCCTTATTCGGCGTGTTCATGGTGGCGCGATAAGTGCCCGTGGTCGAAGCTATGAACCTCCCTTAGGGCTCCGTAGCATTGAGAACTTGGAAACAAAACAACGGCTTGGCAGATATGCAGCCGAAATGATTGCAGAGGGGAACAGCATATCACTAGATATTGGTTCTACAATTCATGCCCTTGCAGAACAATTGCGAGCTTTGCACAATATTACGGTTATCACCCCGAGCTTATCAATAGCTGGACTTTTTTTGGATCGAGCTGATGTTAGGTTGATCTTACCAGGTGGAATTGTCCGACCAGGGGAAATGTCGATGATTGGAGACCTGTGCAGACGAAACCTCGAATTATTGTTTGTCGACCGCCTTTTCCTGGGCGTTGGTGCGATTGATTCAAAGGCAAATCTAACCGAATACAACCTGGATGACACTCTCATTAAGCAAACAATGATTCATAACGCTAAAGAAGTGGTTCTAATTGTCGATTCATCCAAATTCGAACGGGTCGCTTTTTCCCGAGTAGCATCATTTGATATTTTGCAACACTGTATTGTGGATGCTATTCCACCCGAACCTCTTTTGGCTGCATTGAAAAGCGCCAATGTCACTGTCCATGTGGTAAATGAAGACAGTGTCAAGATTATATAACCTCATCGTAAAGGTCTTCATGAGGATCATGTGTAGCACTCAAGAAATCTCGTTTCTGCATTTGCTTCACTCCTAGATTCTACTAATAACTAAAGGTGAACAAAATGAATTGGATAAAGGATTTGTTTAATACGAATAAACCCATAATCGCTATGTGTCATCTGGAAGCTTTACCAGGCGACCCTGATTACGATTCTGCAAAAGGGATGGAATGGGTGGTTGATCAAGCGCGGAAGGATATGTTGGCGCTGCAAGAAGGCGGAGTAGATGCAATCATGTTCTCGAATGAACGCAGCTTGCCTTATTTAACCAAGGTTGAATCGATTACCACGACATGTATGGCTCGGGTAATTGCTGAGTTGAAAAGTGAACTTTCAATACCATATGGGGTAAACGTTCTTTGGGATCCATCCGCATCAATAGACTTGGCAGTGGCTACCGGCGCTCAATTTGTAAGGGAAATTTTCACTGGGGTTTATGCCAGTGATTTTGGACTCTGGAACACAAATGCGGGGCAAGTAATTCGGCATCAACACGATATACACGGAGAGAATGTACGTTTGTTCTTTAATATACTACCTGAAGCATCAGCATATTTGGCTGATCGCGACATAGTCACCATTGCTCGTTCTACGGTATTTAACGCTCGTCCGGATGCTTTATGTGTTTCAGGGTTAATCGCCGGGGCATCTACTGATCAATACATCATGAAACAAGTTAAAGAAGCTATTTCGGATACCCCGGTATTCGCGAATACAGGAGTACGAATAGACACGTTAGCGGCAATACTATCTGTCGCAGATGGCGCCATTACTGGTACAACCTTCAAATATGGTGGAAACACCTGGAATGAAGTGGATATAAGCAGGGTTCGTGAATTTATGAAACAAGCTCACATCGTACGAAATGAATTATCTCAATCAAAATAGGAGTGATCCACGATGGCTCAGCATCCCGCAATCGAAAAGGTATGTGACCGGATTCTAAGGGATCAAATCGGTGGTGCAGCAGACACCGCCAAGGAAGTGATGTTGGCTTTAGGACAAGTTGCTGATGACAGCACTGCCAAAGATCTACCATCATTTTACGAAGAACTGGATCAAGCTGCATTGGCTGTAATGAAAGTAACCCCTTCCTTTGCTCCCCCAATCAATGCTTTACATTGGGTACTTGGATCCATCGAAACTGATCTCGACGCGTCGGCCACTCTTGAAACCGCCAAAAGTAATCTTCGAGATACCAGATTACGCTTCCTGGAGACCATCGAAACCGCTCTGAGCAAAATCTCGCAAATTGGAGCAGAACTGATAAAGGATGGTGACACCGTTTTCATGTTCTCAATGAGTTCCTCCACCTGGCGAGTACTGCGTAAAGCGAAGGAACAAGGCAAGAATTTTACTGTGCTGGTTACTGAAGCTCGGCCCGCCAATGAAGGCTTGTGGACTGCGGACGAAATGTACAAGAGCGGTATCCCAGTTGAAGTGAGTATTGATGCTTGTTTGGCTGAATTAATCGCACGAAGCAATATTTGTTTTGCTGGAGTAGATGCTGTTGCCGCGGATGGATCCGTCTTCAATAAAGCAGGTACATACTTGGCTGCTTTGGCGAGTCGTGAATTCGGAGTGCCTTTCTATTTTGTCACAGATACTCTCAAATTCGATACGGCCACTTTGATGGGACTTCCCTTTCGTTCTGAGTTAATCCAATATCATGAGGTTTTTGGTGAAAAAGAATATGAAGCCGGAGTCAAAGTAACTGGCAAGTTGTTCGATGTAACCCCAGCAAATTTGATTACCGCCATTATCACCGAGCTTGGCCCTATTCATCCTGGAGCCTGCGTCAATGTGATGTGGAACACAAAAACAAGCCGACGGATTATTGAGCGAATTCCTGCATGGGCTCACGGTCAATTATGATCTTTATGACATCCTCATGGGAAAGTTTGAATGAATGCTGAGCTACAAACCTTGGCTAATCAGTTTCGGTCGCTTGAGTTGCATGCTGCTCGGGCAGGAAGAGATGTGCCTCGAGTCCTGATAAAAGGGCTGGAACGAACCACACTTAAGAAGGGCACCACGACCTTTGATCTTCAGGTTTCATTGCGGGAGATGGTTGCAGAGCTTCTACCCTTTCTTCCACCATATGCTCCACCCCTTCGTAGAATCAATGATCTTCTCATTCAAGTAACCCGGGCGATCGAATCGAATATTTCAGTGGAAGAAACCATGCGAAAATTGGTGGACACCTACGTGACGAACTCTTCCCCACAAAATATTGCTGACGAAGCAGCTGCAAACCTGCTTGCTACCCTAACATCCCCTATAGCCATTTATACCCACACACTCTCAGAAACGGTACTCAATGTTGTCCAAATTCTGCATTCTCAGGGTATGGTTCGCCAAGTCATTGTAACTGAATCACGACCAAATCTTGATGGGCACGAGACAGCCCGAAGACTGGCTGAAGTGGGGATCAAAGTTCAGCTAACGATCGATGCCGCAATGCCTGGAGCGATCCTGGCTTCTGACCGAATGCTTACAGGAGCTGAAACTATCGGTGCTTCCGGTGAGGTTGTTGGAAAGATAGGAGCATTCCCAGCAGCTGTGCTTTGCAAGCTATTCAATAAACCCATTTCGATTGTGGCCGATACAACGAAGATTTTACCTATTCCTCTCGAATACTTATCGCTGAACCAATTGCGAACTGAAGATTTGCTTTTACAAGAAAGTAAAGCGAAGTGGGAACCTTACGGCAGCTTCTTTGACTTAACCCCCAATGACTACATTGAGAATTACATCACGGAAAAGGGATCTTGGTCGAATGCCGATGTTACTGCTGAGGCAAATCAGATCGAGTTCAGTCACTGGTTATTGGACCAATTAATTGCATTACATGGAGAATGAACAATATGGATCCTCGCTGGAATCAACTTGCAGATATCTTGGTGAATTACTCTACTCAGGTACAAAAAGGGGAACGGGTTTTGATAACCATGATGGAGATTGAAACTTTTCCCCTCGCCAGGGCAGTTCATGCAGCGGTAGTTAAAGCGGGTGGCTTGCCTTTTATTGAATTCCAATCGGCTTATTTGGAACGCGATCTGATGTTACTTGGGATGGAAGATCAAATCAACTGGGTAAACGAAATGCATCTTCACGGAATGGAATGGGCTTCTGTTTATATTGGTTTACGTGGCGCAAGAAATCCAAGCGAATTTACTGAAATAGATCCGCGTAAAATTGCTGCTCATAAGCGTGCTATGGGTGTGATTTCGGGCAAACGCAATGATGCTACCCGATGGGTGCTAATTCGAGTGCCCAATGAATCCTTTGCCCAACAAGCGACAACATCTCTTGACGAAATGATGGACTTCTTTTTCAATGCCACTCTTCGTGACTGGTCTCAAGAAACCGCACGCTATCAAGAAATCAACGATATTTTCCAGGCCGCTGAGCATGTACGGATTCTAGGAAAAGACACTGATATCAGTTTTTCCACCAAGGGGCGCTTGTATGAAGTGGCAGATGGCCACCTTAATATGCCAGATGGTGAAATCTTCACTGCCCCGGTAGATGACAGCGCTGAAGGTCACGTTTATTTTGAATTTCCTGGTGTTTATGCAGGACAACTAGTCCCTGGGATCCGCCTAGAATTCGCGCATGGTGAAGTTGTCAGGGCAAGTTCAGACAGCAACGAAGAGCTTCTTCATCAGTTGATTGCAATGGATGATGGTGCGAAACGTCTTGGCGAGTTCGGTATTGGCGTTAATTTTGGTATTAATCGTTTCTCTTACGACATTCTCTTTGACGAAAAAATCGGCGGTACGATCCACCTTGCGCTGGGACGTGCCTACCCAGAAAACAAGGGCATCAACCAATCAGCGCTTCACTGGGACATTATCAAAGATCTTCGTAGGGAGGGGGAGATATTACTCGACGGGAAAAAGGTTTTCGAGAAGGGGAAGTTTCTTTTCTAGAAGGAGGCTAAATTTCAAACAACATGCTTGAAAAGGAAGTATTCAACTCAGTCTAAATAAGGAGGAAACGCAATGAAAAAAAGTATGATGAAATTGCTGGCTGTAGCGTTGCTCATCAGCATGGTGCTAGCTGCCTGTCAAACAACAGCTTCGCCAACAGAGGCACCGACCGTAAAACCTACCGAATCTGTTGTAACGGCAGAGCCACCTGCTTCCAGCACCCAAGCCGCAGGAGATGTTGTAACGATCACTTATATGCGCCAGGCTGACAATTCGGATATTGAACTGGATTACATCAAGGAATTCGAAGCAGCTAACCCGGGAATTAAAGTGGTCGTTGACAGCGTCCCGTCCAACGATACTTACAACAAGTTGGTCCTTACTACAAACGCTGGGAACCCACCAGATGTATTTATGTCCTTTTGGACTGCTGATGCGGTCACCAATGGATTAATCTATCCGCTGACTGAATTCATCGACCGTACTGAGTTTGACACTCGCTTCACTACGGCGGGTGCGAGCTATGCTCAATTTCAAGGGACGATTTATGCCATCCCTTGGCGGGCCGGCGCTTCGGTTTTCTTGATCAATTGCAAAATGTTCGAAGATGCTGGAATTGCAGTACCCACCCTGGGATGGACTTGGGATGACTTAACAAGCATCTCCAAGAAAATAACAGATAAGACTGCTGGCAAATACGGGTTCGGCGTAGTAGGTTCTTCGACCGATTTTGCAACAGAATGGCAATTTTGGCCATTCTTATTACAGGCAGGCGGGAAGATTTATGAAAACAATCGCGCTGCTTTTAACACTCCCGAAGGCGTGAAGGCACTTGAATATTTGATCAGTTTGAAACCATATATGCCGGAGGGATTCACCAGTATGGATCTCAACCAGCTTACAGATCTATTTGTAAGCAATAAAGTGGCAATGTTCCAAGACGGACCTTGGTTCATCGGCATCATCCAAAAAGGTCATCCGGATTTCAAAGTCTGCGTAGCTCCTATGGTTGAAGGAGCGAAACCAGGGAATATTACTGGCGGCACGGCATTGGGGATATCTCCTTTGTCCAAGCATAAGGAAGCAGCATGGAAGTTCATCCAGTATATGACCAGTGACGATGTGCTCGCTCGCTGGAACGAAGCCACAGACAATGTGCCTCCTGTAAAAGCTGCTTTTGAAAATCCTATCTATGCTTCTGGTCCAATGTCAGTTGCTGCAGAAGCTGCTAAACAACCCGGTGTGATCCCAGCCAACCAATATCCTGAGAGCACCAATCTGAACACCATTATGCGCAACTACCTTCAAGCAGCCTACTTGGGCCAAATGACGCCCGCAGATGCCCTTGCAGCCGCGGCCAAAGAATGGGATGCAGTGTTGATTAAATACGATAAATAAACCTAAGCCCCAGAACTCTAAAATTGTGCCTGAGTAAAATAAAGCTCAGGCACAGTTCTCAAAACAAAAAAAGAGGGTTGAAATGGGAATTAATCATTGGGGTATTCCTAGGCATTTCAAGACGCTGAGAATCCCAACTGCATATTGGTTTGTGTTACCTGCCATGCTTTTCTTTACTGCCCTGGCCATTTATCCAAGCGGCTATACGATTTTCTTGAGTTTGTTTGCTGGTGGTAAGGGAACGGCAATCTCCCCTGAATTTACGAATTTTTCAAACTACATCGTGATACTTAATAACCCAAAATTGGGTCCTGTCTTGTTGCAGACCTGTTATTATGCCGGAGTCGCAACTTTCTTGCATTTGTTCTTGGGGTTCCTTATTGCTCTCTTGCTAAACGTTTTGCCTCTAAATTTCCAGTTTATACGTTTTGCACGGACTGCATTCTTAATCCCATGGGCTATATCCCCCACAGTCGTAGCAATCCTTTTTCGATTACTTTTGCATCCACAAGTGGGTCCATTTTCTATCATGCTCAAACAACTCGGATTTACTGGCGTATTTTTCCCTCTTGGTGATCCGAAACTGGCATTAACAGCAGTTACATTAACAAATGTTTGGACATTCACTCCTTTCTATTTCCTCATGCTACTGTCAGCCATGCAATCGATCGACCCAACGCTATATGAAGCAGCAGTCGTGGATGGAGCTAATGGCCGTGCGCAAATCTTGCATATTACCTTGCCATCGATAAAAAACACCTTGCTAACCCTCGCAATTTTTGATTTTGTGACTACTGCAGCATACTTTGACCTAACTTGGATTATGACCCAAGGAGGACCAATAAATAAGTCAGAGATCCTTTCCACTTGGGTTTATAGAACAGCTTTCCAATCATTTGAGTTTGGCAAAGCCTCGGCAATCGGTATGCTTTTATTCACGGTTTCCATTATCTTTACCATCATCGTTTTGAAAGCGATAGATAAGGATTAGCAATGTACATCAACAAAATCCCTCGATGGGGGCGATTTCTGGCATATTTTGTAATTAGTCTACTCGCAGTCCTTTATTTGTTACCATACATATGGATGCTAATGTCTTCATTGCGTCCCGAGTCAGAACCATTTGCAGTAGGGATCTTCCCAAGTTATTTGACATTTCAAAATTATTTTTCCACTATCCATAACCAAGAATTTATGCAGTCATTTATGAATAGTGCCAAAGTAGCTGGATCTGCGGCATTGCTGACGTTAGCATTTGGAATACCAGCGGGTTATGGATTTGCCCGCTTTAAATTTTCCGGCTCAAGTGCAATGATGGGGTTTTTAATTTTAGTTCGCTCATTCCCTGGCATTTTATTAGCAATGTCTTTATTTGTCATCGCAGTAAAATTGGGCTTGTACGACACTCATGCCCCACTGATTATTGCAAACACTATGCTGAATTTGCCATTTGCCATTTGGAACCTTCGCTCTGTTTTTGAAGCAACTTCAAAGGAGCTAGAAGAATCAGCAATGGTAGAGGGTTGCACTCGCTTGCAAGCATTAATTCGGATCATCTTACCCATTTCTTTACCTGGGTTAGTTGCTACATTTACTTTTGTGTTCATCCTATCTTGGAATGAATATTTGTTTGCGACTACTTTCATTTCGACAGCTAGTAAAAGATTGATAACAACTTCAATGGCTTCTGCGATTGGTCAATTCACAGTGAATTATGCTCAGCTTATTCCAGCTGCGGTACTATCTTCGATTCCAATGATTATTTTGTTTCTCTTAATCCAACGCTATATTATCAAAGGACTGTCGATGGGATCAATCAAGGGGTAACATGTGAAAATCCAATTTGATGAACGAGATAGCACTGCCCAAATTGCCCTCCCGAAAGCAACCGGTGAAGCTCGATACGTGAGCGATATCCAAGTCGAAGGGTGTCTTTATGGTCATGTAGTACGCAGTCCATTTCCTCACGCATTAATAAAGAACATTGATACTACTGCAGCAAGAAATATTCCAGGAGTCATTGCGTTAGTTACTGCCAAAGATATACCAGGATACAATCGGTTAGGAAAAACCCGATTTGACCAACCTGTGCTAGCAGAGGAAAAAGTACGGTCAGTTCAGGACGCAATTGTATTGATCGCAGCTGAATCGAAACAAGCTGCACTGGCAGCCGAATCAGCACTCAAAATCGACTTTGAGCCATTACCAGGAATATTCTCTATTGATGAAGCATTGGCACCCGGGGCTCCAAATATTCATGCAGATTGTCCCGGGAATATTCTGAAGACGATCCACTTGAATTCCGGAAGTGTTGATGAGGGGTTCCAGCAGGCTGACATCACTATTGAGAGTCGATATCAGACACCCTCGATTGAACACTCATACTTCGAGCCAGATAATGGAGTGATCCAACCCCAAGATAATAGATACGTACTTTGGATCGGATGTCATAACGTTTACACAGAGCAACAAATCGTGGCTTCAGTTTTGGACATTCCTTTAGAGAAAGTTACGGTTATTCAACCCTATACAGGTGGTTCATTTGGCGGCAAAGATGACGGGTTATTGACAGCATATCTGGCATTGTTAGCATATTTTTCGAAAAGACCTGTTCGAATTTCATTTAGTCGACAAGAGCTATTCGTATCCCATACCAAGCGTCATCCCCAATGGGTCCAGATCCGTATGGGGTTCAGTAAAGATGGACATATTACTGCAGCTACCTTCAATATTCAGACAGATACAGGGGCATATGCGCACTGGGGGGAGGCAATATTTACGTTTGCCTCGATCGGCGCAAGCGGACCATACCGAATTTCGAATATTCAAGTCGATACTCGGGTTATCTACACGAATAATATCCCTATGGGTGCAATGCGTGCTTGGGGAATGCCTGGAGTTACGTTTGCCATGGAGAGTCACCTGGATCATGCAGCGAAAATATTAGGTTTACATCCATTAATGTTGCGCTGGAAGAACGCTGCAGTAGATGGCGATAAAATGGCAACAGGTTGGTCATTTCCACAGGGCGTAAATATAAAGGAAACGATTGAAGCTGCAGCAAAAAAGCAAAACGTGCCTTTGGAGGAGCGATGAAAAAGAAAGGGATCGGGTATGGATGTTCCTTCCAAGGAGTCAATTATCATTTTGGCCACCCAGATATCTCAACTGTAGAACTAACCGTGACCGATGCAAACATCTTACTGATTCGGACAGCAGCTTCAGACATCGGTGAAGGTTTAGCAGCGATGCTCTTACTTGTCGCTTCACGTAGTTTCAATGGATTCCCAATTTCGAAAATCAAATGGGAAGGTTCAAGTACCCTTTCGCCGGAAGCTGGGGGAACAGGGGCTTCAAGACAGAGTACACTTACCGGTAATGCTGTTCTTCAGGCTTGTGTCAACCTCCAGGAACGATTACGTCTAGTTGCTTGCGAATTACTTGAGGTGGACCCGATAGATATTGCCTTTGACGGTTCTGAAGTTGTTGGGGGTGACAAACACATTTCAATTGAAAGTGTATTTGACTTTGCTCGAAAAACGGGGGTAAGGCTTAACGTAAAAGGTAGCTTTCAAGCTCCCCAAACTACAGATCTAGACGTACAAGGAGCTGGTTTACCAATCAGCCAGTTCGGCTATGCTACCCATGTGGCAGAGGTTGAGGTCGATACTATCACTGGTGAAGTTCGTATCCTTCGGGTTCTTGCATTTCATGATTCGGGTACCATTCTCAACCGAATAGGTGCAACCGCTCAAGTTGAAGGAGCAGTCGTAATGGGTTGTGGTTTTGCTCTCAGCGAAGAATATCTTTTGGAGAATGGAAAACCGGTGAATGTCGGTTTTACCAACTACCTCATTCCAACTATCGCTGATGCTCCAGAAATTGAGAGCTACTTCGTCGCCACACCATCGCCAATAGGTTCCTTAGGAGTCAAAGGGCTTGCTGAAATTCCTGTGGTGACTGTTGTGCCTGCAATAATCAACGCTATCTTCGATGCCTGCGGAGCACGGATCAAACACTTACCTGCTACGCCTGAACGAGTTTTAAAAGCTCTGGCGGAGAAATCATAAATGAACCCCCTCATCATTGGTTTGGATCTCGGGACTACGCTTTGCAAGGCAGCTGCGTTTGAGCTCAATGGAAGTCTTCGCACAACGGCTCAATCTGGCATAAACACATCGCGACCGCATTCAGGTTGGGCGGAGCAAAATCCTTTAGATTGGACAGCCGCAATCCGCGAAGTGCTCAAAGAAATTTCAGTGAACTTGGGGGATGAAGTTTGCCGTGTGACAGCTATTGGTGTTAGTTCACATGGACCCAGTTTGATTCCAACTGATAGCCGCTTACAACCATTAGCAATGGCACCTACCTGGCAAGACCAACGAGCAGCTGATCTTTGTCCAGAACTTATTAAACGCGCGGGGACCGAATGGGTTGGACTCGGGATGCCTGAATCATCGTTCGCAGTCAAACTAAATTGGGTAATAAAGAATCAGCCAGAGTTGATTAAGCAAGCTGTCCATTTATTGGACGTAAAGGGGTTTCTATTAGCGACTCTGACTGGAAGAATCATAGATGAGACTAGTAGTAGTCCTGGTGCTTGGGAGTGGAGTCGCAGCACATATGAACAACTCGGTATTGATCTACATAAAATCCCATTAACCGTTTCTTCGGCAACCGTTGTAGGAAGATTACTTCCAAATCTGGCTGATGAAATCGGGCTGCCTCGCTCAGTTGTTGTCATAGCAGGTTTAAATGATGGTGCCTCGGCGACTCTAGGAGCAGGGGTGATTAACAATGGTCAGGGTATTGTGAGTCTTAGCACAAACGGTGTCATGCGTACCATTGTGAATGAACGCCTTCCAGGAGATATTCTAGTAGAGAATTCGCTCTTTTGTTATTCCTTTATCAACGAATATTATGTTACGGGTGGAACGACAAAATGTGGCGGTGATAGCGTTCGGTGGTTTATTGACACTTTTTTGAGCGGTTATCATGAAGATAAGGTTTTCGACCAAATTGAGAGGGATGCGTCTGAAAGCATAATAGGTGCTAATGGCATTCTCTTTATGCCATACTTAATGGGAATAGGATCTCCACACAGTCGTAAAGAATCTCAAGGGGCATTTTTGAATCTTGGGCGTCATCATGGCCGTACAGATATGACCCGCGCATTGTTAGAAGGCATCGCGTTTTCTTTGCGCGACATAGGCGAAACCTTCAACCACTTGAACTGGAAATGGGATAATCTTCGCTTCACGGGGGGTGGAAGCAAGAACAAGGTTTGGAGTCAGATTGTCGCCGATGTTCTAGGAAAACCTCTGAAGGTTGTGCAGGCAGATAGCGTACTGGGTGCAGCAATCATTACAGCCGTAACATGTGGATATAAATCATCTATTCAAAGTGTTGTTTCTGAATGGGTTCGACCAACCTTTACGTTCGAGCCAATTTCAAAAAATGTGCAGCGCTACAATGACATTTACCAATATTTTGTTCGAGCACGCCAAAATTTGGATACTTTTCTGATAACGAGGTAACATGTCGCAATCCAATCTTTGGAATGATTACTATCTTGCTGAAACCCTAGATGAAGCTTTCATCTTATTAGAAAGATACAAAACTAAAGCAAAAATAGTCGCAGGCGGTACAGATCTTGTTTTACGAATTCAGGAAAGGAAAATTACTGGCATTGAAGTACTGGTTGATATTTCTCATGTGCCAGAAATTAAGGCTATTCAAGAGGATGAGAGATCGATCACGATCGGCGCTTGCATAACATTGACGGAATTGGTTCGTTCAATCTGTATATGCAATGAAGCTCCCCTTCTTTCGCAAGCCGCAAGTTTGATTGCAGGAAAGCAAATCCGCAATGTCGCTACTATTGGTGGAAATGTGGTAAATGCATCTCCCGCAGCTGATCTTATTCCAGCTCTGCTAGTGTTAGAGGCAGTAGTTATCACGAAAACAATACAAGGAATAAGCAGAGAAGTACCGCTGAATCAGTTCTTGTTGGGGGTTCGGAAGGTTGATTTACAACCCAACGAAATTGTAGTCGGATTCAAATTTCTCAAACCTGCAAGAGACGCATTTTCTGTATTCCGCAAAGTACAACCTCGCCAAGCGATGGCAATTGCAATACTTAATTTAGCCGTTTACTTTCGTTTTGAAGCTGACCATTTTTCTGAAGTGCGCATTGCCATGGGATCAGTCGCGCCGACAGCCATTCGTCTATATAATCTGGAATCGAGGCTAAAAGGAATTTCAATGGATGACATTTCGAAGATTCCTTTTGATGAACTTCTTCAATCAGATCTCTCACCTATATCTGACTTCCGAGGCACACGCGAGTACCGCCTACTATTAGCACAACGTTTACTTCAAAGCGAGATAAATGATCTTCTAAATAAGGTAAGGTGATTATGATGCTGCGAATGGTGGTAAATCATAAAGAAGTAACTCTGGAAATTGCTCCAGATGAAATGCTAGTCGATGTATTGAGAGATCGATTAGCTCTCTTAGGGACTAAAATCGCATGTCGGGAAGGTGAATGCGGAGCTTGCACAGTACTACTAAATGGGAAAGCCGTGAACTCTTGTCTACTTCCTGCAATGAAAGCGAGCAATCAGGAAATTATCACCATAGAAGGATTAGGAAATTCTGCAAATCCCCACGTTATTCAACGGCGCATGGCTGATCATGGAGCAGTTCAATGCGGGTTCTGTACTCCTGGTTTTATCATGTCCACTTTCGATTTACTCGAAGAGAACCCTCATCCTTCGCATGGTGAAATCGTGGAAGCTCTAACCGGTAATTTGTGTCGGTGTACGGGTTATGTGAAGATAATCGAGGCAGTTGAATCTCTCGCTTCTGAAACACTCCGAGAATGAACACTCTCCAATCAATGGAAATATAATAATCCAGTGGATCGATTTTTGATTCAAAAGGTGGATGGATTAAACATTACCATCCAAATCGCAACAAAAGTCATGATCAAATCCAATGTTAAAGATTTCCAAGCGTATAGAGCCTGGTAAATACAACGAATTTTAGCTTGTTGATTTATAGAATTCAGACAATCAAAATCTCGATTATTTACAAAACGAAAGAAGATGCTCCCTTAACTAATTATGTGTCACACTCAATTGCTTGACCTTGACAGAGGATACTTAATTTTCCTTTGAGGAGGTTGCGCGCCTTTCCTAATCTATTTCATCTACTATTTATCCAAATTTCCACAATTGAGAGTTGATCAGCTCCAGGATCAGTAGAGGTGTAGAAGTGTAGAGGCATAGAAGATGCTCGAGAAGATTTCAATTGTTGTTTCCCACGGGGTGGGAAACAACATTGACTTTCCCACTAGTGGGATTACTGGGTTTCTCTTAAGGTTCCAACCCCTGAACATTTTTACAGCTATCTTACAGCAACCACAAAAGAAGTAATGTTTTAAATGCACAAAATTCACGATTTTATCCCCATATCTAGTACACAATAGAGTAGATACCACCATATGTACTATATAGAACAATGGTTCTGGATCTTCGAATCAGCAAGTTGAGAGCCAAGTTACACTAGGACGCCAATTTTTAGCGCTTCCGAAATTCATGTTAATCCTAATGATTGCAAATGCCCTGCCTTCTTGAGGACCATATTCTCGGCGCACAGCAAATTTACTTCTTTGGCAATCGGTTAACTTTCTAGGCATTGTGATAATCTACGTGATCTAAGAACAAAATCCTTCAAGCTCCCTCCCAGTTGTTTAAATTTCCCCTGTAATCATTTTCAAAATGATGTCAAAAGTCAGTTGCATTTTATGACAGAAAATGCTACAGTAGAGTTGAAATTGGTCAGACCATTTTACCAAAGGGGTAATCAATGCAATTCGGGGAACTCAAAAAACAGTCGGTAGCTGAATCTGTCAGTATAGAGATTCTTGAAATGATCCGCTCCAAGGAACTGCATCCTGGAGACAAGCTGCCAGCAGAACGTGAGCTTTCCACACAATTGGGAATCAGCCGCCCTTCTCTGCGGGAGGCATTACGCGCCCTCGCAATCATGAATGTGATTGAAATCCGTCAAGGCGATGGGGTCTATATCACTTCACTGCAAGCAGATAAATTGGTGGAACATCTTGAATTTGTGTTCTCACTGGATAATTCAACCGTTTTTCAACTTTTTGAAGCCAGGAAAGTCATTGAGCCGGGCGCCAGTCGAATTGCCGCAGTGAAAGCCAATGAACAAGAGGTTCGTTATCTACAGGAACTCGGCGCAATGTCAGTGCAGAATCAGGACCAGCTAGACAAATTCGCTGAAGCCGATTTTGCCATCCATTGCAAAATCGTAGAAATCGCGCAAAACCCCTTCTTGTCGAGGATCAATTCAAGCCTGACATTTTTATCAAGGAGCAGCCGCCAACATACCGGCAGAATTCCGGGGGTGATCCGTCAGACGGTGACAGATCATGAAAACATCATTCGGGCAATTTCGAATCATGATCCGGAAGAGGCTTACAACGCCATGTTTCGGCATCTTGAACATGTCGAATCCATTTACAGGCAGGATCTCGAAAAGAAAAAGTAATTTTTTTCTGAAATTGGTAAGATCATTTATCCACGAAAGATAAAGGGAAATCTCAATGAAGCTACTCACATATACAATCAAGGACGAATCGAAACTGGGTGCTCTCTGGCAGGATGATCAGGTGGTCAATTTGCAATCAGCTTTATTAGCATATCAAAATGCCCATCCTAACGCCGCTAAGTTGAATTATCCAAATGATATGCTTTCATTGATCCAAAATTGGGATCAATTGATGCCTGAGGTGCGCACCGCATTTGACTGGCTGACCCATTCCAAGGATGCGGTATTACTAAAGGGAGCCACTCACTCTCTTTCCCAGGTGGAAATTGAAGCGCCGTTGTCCAATCCGAGCAAGGTCGTCTGTGTTGGCCTCAATTATCGCGACCACTGCCTGGATCATCATCTTCCCATCCCTGAACGCCCCCTTCTCTTCTCAAAATTCCCCTCTTCCATTACAGGTCCTTATGGAGATGTGTGCTGGTCAAATGCTACCTCCAAGAATGTTGATTATGAAGCTGAACTGGCGATCGTTATCAAGAAGACCTGCCGTAATGTCCGCCCCGAGGAAGCGCTCGAATATGTTGCAGGCTACTCGGTACTGAATGACATCAGTGCCCGGGACGTCCAATTTGCAGATGTGCAATGGGTACGTGGCAAATCTTTTGATACTTTTTGCCCCTACGGTCCATATCTGGTGACTGCGGATGAAGTCCCTGATCCTCAGCGGTTACCTATCCGCCTGCTGTTGAATGATCAGGTTATGCAAGATTCCAATACATCTCAAATGATATTTCCTTGCGATGAAATCATCTCTTATATTTCACAGACCTCGACCCTTCACCCAGGAGATTTGATCGCTACCGGAACACCCAATGGCTGCGGTGCTGCTCGGGAGCCGCAGGTCTATCTTCATGATGGAGATCGCCTGGTGGTTGAAATAGAAAATATCGGCAGGATCGAAAACATAATGCGGGAAGTCAACTAGATTGTTTGCCAAAGGAAAACCTACATGTCCAACCTTGTTGTAATGACCGCTTCAGATTATTCCGATGGTTCAGTGGAACAAAGGTCTTTTGACTCGCTTGATACACAGCTAAAGATCGTTGGTTGCAAGACTGAGGAAGAGATCATTTCTGCTGCCCAGGGTGCCATTGGAATTCTGATCACTTACACACCCATTGGCAAGGCTGCTTTTGATGCACTTGACGATTTACGGATCATCGTGAGGTGCGGAATTGGTGTAGATAACATTGACTTATCATCTGCCAAAGAACATGGAATCAAAGTCTGCAACGTTCCCGATTATTGTCTGGACGAAGTAGCAGATCATGCTTTCGCCTTATTGCTGGCTCTTGAAAGGCGATTACTCGTCCAAAACCAGGACATCCGACAGGGTGTGTGGAAGGGAATTTCCAGGGTAAAGGAAATCCGCGGATTGCAAAATTCGGTTCTTGGGATTGTGGGTTTCGGTCAAATTGGACGCAAGCTCGCCCTCAGAGCAAAACCCTTTGGAATGAAATTGGTTGCCTATGATCCTTATGTCACTCAAGCCGATGCCGATAAATATGACGTCACCCTCTTACCCCTTCCCGAACTATTACATGTCTCAGATTTCGTATCCCTCCACCCTCCATTGACCGCCGAAAATAAACATTTCATCAATTCAGTGACCCTGACCAAGATGAAATCCTCGGCTTATCTGATTAACACTTCCCGGGGTCCCCTGGTGGATAGGGTTGCCCTTCTGGACGCTTTGCGTGAAGGAAGAATCGCCGGTGCAGGATTGGATGTCGTTGAAGATGATCTTGCAGGGACACTAGAACTTTCCAAATTGGATAACGTAATCAACACGCCCCATACTGCCTGGTACTCTCAGAATTCATTCAATTTGCTCAGACAAAAATCAGCCGAAGAAATAGCACGCTTCCTGCGAGGAGAACCACTACTCCACCCCCTCGTATAAAGTAAGTTTTGATGTTTTTTATGGGTAGGTAGACACAGCATTACAAACGAATTTGAGGAGGTGCATCCCGAGCCATTGATGGATTAAAAGGTTAGCAAGCCTGGACAAACCGACTAATGAGGAAAGGATTTGGAAGATATGAAAAAGGCATTTCTGATCGTTTCTGTTTTGCTGATACTCAGCTTGCTGGTTGCCTGTGCCCCCAAGGCAACTGAAGCCCCACAAGCGACTGAAGCTGCACCCACCCAAAAGACATTCCGCGTGGTACTCATCGGAAATCAGCGGTTTGGAGATTTGGGTACCATGGATGCTTTTGCCAAAGGGTTGGACCGCTGCTCCTCTGAACTGGGGATTGAAACCAAGAAATTGGAATCCACCGAGTCTGGGCGTTTTGAAGAGGATATCCGAGCCATGGCAAAAGAAGGCTATGACATGATCATCACGACCTTCCCCGCCATGACTGATGCCACGGTTACTGTGGCAAAAGAATTCCCCAAAACCACCTTCTATGCCATCTATCAATTTGCAAATGCGGGCGACACGAAGATTCCCAATGTGTGGAGCACGGAATTCCGCAGTTTTGAGAACAATTATGTTCTGGGAGCCTTCCAGGGCAAGCTTTCAACCAGCAAGAAACTTGGCTACGTATTTGGTGGTGAGGAACCGAGCATCAATTCTGACGTCAATGGTTACGTGGAAGGTGTCAAAGCCACCTGCCCTGAATGCAAAGTTGAAGTAGCGTCTGCCAATAGTTGGGAAGACCCTGCCGTGGGCAAAGAAATTGCCCTCGCTATGATCAGCCACGGGGTGGATGTCATTCAAACCGAAGCAGCAAAGACCCAATTAGGCGTGATTGAAGCAGCCAAAGAAGGCGGTGTGTATTTCTTTGGCGATAATGGCGATAATTACACGCTCTACCCTGATGGGTTTGTCACCTACGTCAATGCCAGTTTTGAAAATTCGGTCGTCAATGGCTGCAAAGCCCTGGTAGAAGGCAAAATTCCTGAGGGACAACACACCTATCAGAATATCTCGAATCAAGGCGTCTTCATTCCCTGGGAAGCTGTCGATCGATTCATCGCCGATCATCCTGACAAGGCAGCGACCGTGAAAGCAGCTGCAGATTTCGCGAAAGATATTCAGGCGAAAATCATCAGCGGCGAAATTAAACCCACCTACAATGAAGCTTCACCTGTAGGTATCAAGTAACCCACTTCCTCCCGATGATCCACCCCTTTCCTTTTGAAAAGGGGTGGATCGATCAAACTAGAACGGGATTAAAATGGAACTCAAAATCACGAACGTAGGAATCATCGCAACAAATGCGCAGAAAGAAGCGGCTGATTACCGCACACTTTTTGGGCTTCAAACGAAACAGGATTCCCCAGAATTTGTTGAGTTTGACTCAAACGGAACGACCCTGTTTGTATGGCAAAGATCACACCTGGAACGTTTCCTGGGCAGAGAAGCCATGTCGCTGGTGACCCAGCCCGTTATGTTCGCCATACAGTGCAAAGAGCCTGAACAGGTAGATGCGTATTTCCGGGATCTGTCAGAAAAGGGTGCCCATTTTATTGCCTCTCCCAATGATTGGCCATGGAAAGCAAGGGCAGCTTATTTTGTTGACCGCCAGGGATTTATTTGGGAAATTTATGCCTGGATTTGAGTAACCTGCAGTAGAAAACAGAAAATCCCCCTGGGTTGTCTGAATATTTCATCATTTCAAGGTCGGATACCCAGGGTTCAAAGAAAAAGCAAATTAACAATCAGGATTGGCGGGAACCCCCGCGTAATCAAAGGGAGTCCAAATATGAAACTTGTGATCAGTGATTATTGCTTGATTGTTTCCAGCGTGGAGAAATCAATCGCCTTCTACAAGGATGTGATCGGTCTGCCGATGCGCTTTCGCAATGAAAATTTCGCCGATTTTGACCTGGGACATGGAGCAAGACTCGCCTTATGGGAGCACGCGCACGTCGCCCCTGTAGTGGGAGGTGCTGAAATGGTGGGTCCGAAAGGCAACCGTACCATGGGAGCGATCCGGCTGGGTTCACGGGAATCAGTGGACGAGCTCACCAACAGCCTTGCAAAAAAAGGTGTTCACATCATTCGACATCCGCAAGAATGGCCGTGGGGCGCTTATGCTGCGTATTTTTCAGACCCCGATGCAAACCTTTGGGAAATTTATTACTGGGCAACCACCCCGCATACGATTTGAGAAACCTCTTTAACCTGAAACATTGCGAGGAGATTATGGACATCAAGATTACCGATTACTGCCTGATTGTAAAAGACGTCGACCGAATGATCGATTTTTATCACGGAAAGCTTGGACTACAAATCAAGCGTAGGGATATCGGCTTTGCAGAGTTCTTTACCGGTGATACGATTTTGTGCCTATGGGAAGCCGAAGACCTGAAGCAACACCTCGGGGAAGATTCTGTGAGCAACGAGGGGCACTGGTTCATGGGTGCATTCGAATTTCAGTCGGGCGCCGAAGTAACCCAAGCCTATCACGAGATGAAATCCAAAGGGGTAGAATTCCTTACCGAGTTAAAGTTTTGGGATTGGGGAGCAACAGCAGCTTACTTCAAGGATCCTGAAGGATACCTTTGGGAAATTTATGCCTGGACGGGAACACCCTACACCTGGGACAACCCTACAGAACAAAAGTGAGCATAGACAATTCTGTGATTGGATCAAGAATTTCGACCAGTACACAATAACCATAGGAGGTACAAAATGCCTTTCGGATACCACGGAAAAATTCTACACGTCAACCTGACCAGCAGCAGTGTTTCCATCGAAGAACCAGAGGAATCTTTCTATCGCAAATACCTGGGCGGGCAGGCAATGGGGATGTACTATCTTTTGAAGGATTTCCCCCGAGGCGCAGATGCCCTGTCACCCGAGAATATCCTGGCGGTCACATTGAGTGTTGTGACTGGTACCGCGATTTCAGGTCAGAGCCGCGTCGTGGTAACGGCAAAATCGCCCCTCACGGGGGGGATTGGTACCTCCGAAGCAGGAGGATTTTGGCCTGCGGAAGCAAAATTCGCAGGTTTTGATGCCATCATCATCACCGGAAAAGCACCCAAACCCGTCTACCTCTGGCTAAATAATGGAGATGTAGAGATACGAGATGCTGCGCATATTTGGGGAAAAACCACGGGTGAAACGGAAACCTTGCTCAAGGAGGAGCTGCAAGACAAGGGCATCCAGGTCTTGCAGATCGGTCCCGCTGGAGAAAAGCTTGTGCGTTTTGCAGCAATCATGAACACCCGTGCACGAGCCAATGGACGAACAGGGATGGGTGCAGTGATGGGCTCCAAAAACCTGAAGGCTATCGCCGTACGCGGTAACAAACGACCCTCCCTTGCCAATCCTGAAGAGTTTAAAGAATTGGCCTCCTGGGGCGTCCAAAACTTCCCTACTTCTGATGCAAACTACACTGCGGTGTATGGAACAGCCGGGGGCGTGCAATCCTGGCAGGCTTTGGGCAACCTGCCCACTCATAACTGGGACAGCGGCGTATTTGACGGTTATATGGCTCTCTCTGGCGAAACCATGTCTGAGACCATATTAAAGGAGAGGGACACCTGTTTTGCCTGTGCCTTGAGGTGCAAACGGGTCGTGGAAATAAAAGAAGGTCCTTACCAGGTGGATCCGCAATACGGTGGACCTGAATACGAAACCATCGGAGAATTCGGCAGTTTATGCTGCATCGATGACCTTGCCGCGGTTTCGAAGGCATCGCAGTTATGCAACATGTATGGGATGGATGCAATTCAAACTGGCGGAACAATTGCCTGGTTGATGGATTGCTACACCAGGGGATTGATCTCTTCCGAACAGACCGATGGCTTGGAAATGAGTTTCGGCAGCGCTGACGCCATGCTCGAAATGACTGAGAAAATCGCCAGGCGGGAAGGCGTGGGGAATTTGCTGGCAGAAGGCATAGAAAAAGCCGCTGATGTTTTCGGTGAGGAAACCCGAAAATTGGCTGTGACAGTAAAGGGAGCCACCCTCGCTGCACACATGCCTCAACCCAAACGGTCCCTCGCGCTGATTTACGCCGCCAATCCTTATGGCGCGGATCATATGGCTCACGAACATGATCCCTCATATGGAGGTTATCCTGCGAGAATGGCAGAATTAGGACTGGCTGACCCGCAACCGTTCAGGGTGCTGAACACCGCAAAAGTGCGTTACACTCTGGTCACACAAGCATATTTCAACTTTCTCAACTCATTGGGAGTTTGCCAATTTGTCTGGGGCCCGGGTTGGCAGCTTTACGGGCCGGTTGAGACAATGAAATTCATCAACACTGTGACTGGATGGGATTTTGATGTCAAGGAAGCCCTGACCGTTGGAGAACGCTCACTCAATATGCTTCGGGCATTCAATGCCAGGGAAGGCATCACCTCCAAGGATGATCGCCTGCCCGAAAAACTGTACAAACAGCTGAGCGGAGGTGCCACTGATGGAGTAAGAGTTGATCCTGAAGAGATGACCACTGCACTGGCTGAGTATTATCAAATGGCAGGATGGGATACAGATGGAATCCCGACCGATGTCCGCCTTGAGGAACTGGGTTTGGATTGGGTTTTGAAGTAACTCTTTTCACCGGAGAATCTGCGAATGGAAATAGCTCTTGAAATGCAGAACATCACCAAACGTTTTGGCGCGTTGGTCGCCAACGACAACGTCTCATTGATTGTATACAAGGGCGAGATTCATGCATTGGTGGGTGAAAACGGGGCTGGCAAATCGACATTAATGAACATCCTGTACGGTCTTGTCCCTCCTGACAGCGGGTCGATCCAGCTCTTTGGCAAACCAGTGACCATCCACGATCCTCACGAAGCCTTGAAAGGCGGAGTGGGAATGGTGCATCAGCATTTCATGCTTGCCCCCTCCCTTACCGTCCTGGAAAATGTCGTCTTGGGCGATACCCCCACCCGCTTTGGCTTGATCGATAAGCGAAAAGCAGAACAACGGATCGCCGCGATCATCCAACAATATGCGCTCAAAATCGACCTCAATAGACACGTGTACGAGCTCTCAGTTGGGGAAATGCAACGGGTGGAGATCCTGAAAACCCTTTACCGGGGGGCTGAGATCCTGATCATGGACGAACCCACGGCAGTTTTGACACCCCAGGAAGTACTGGAGTTGTTCAAAATCCTGGGCAATCTGACCGCGCAGGGTCGTTCGGTTATCTTTATCACTCACAAACTCAAGGAAGTGCTTGCAGTGGCCAACCGCGTCACCGTCATGCGCAATGGTAAAGTGACCGGAGAATTGATCGCCAAGAACACCAACGAGAATGAACTGGCATGCTTGATGGTAGGCCGGGAGGTCATCCTCAGAATTGAAAAAAGTCCTGCAAGCGTCAAAGAGACGGTTCTACAGGTCACGGATCTGCAAGCACGTAATGACCGCGGACTGCCGTCTTTGCAGGGGGTTTCCTTTGAACTGCACCGGGGTGAAATACTGGGGATTGCCGGAGTGGAGGGGAATGGTCAGAGCGAGTTGATCGAAGTACTCACCGGGTTGCGAACTGCAACCAGTGGATCGATTGCCCTTCTTTCCAAAGATGTGTCCTCTTTCAATCCTCGCAAACGTCGCGAAGCTGGAATCGCCCATATTCCTGAAGACCGGCTGAGGATGGGAATTGAGAAGGGTAGTTCGCTGGAGGACAATTTCATCCTCAATTGCTACTATCAGAAACCCTTTGCCTCGGGCATGTTTCTACATATGGGCAGAATTCACCAATTTTCTCAGGAGTTGGTCAGAAAATTCAACATCAAAGCATCCTCGACCCAAATAACGGTATCTTCACTCTCGGGTGGCAATATGCAGAAGCTGATCCTCGCACGCGAAATGTGCACCAA
Source organism: Anaerolineaceae bacterium (assembly GCA_039683035.1). GTDB lineage: Bacteria > Chloroflexota > Anaerolineae > Anaerolineales > Anaerolineaceae > UBA6107. The sequence goes on along the minus strand of JBDKSE010000017.1, from coordinate 301,688 downwards.
TCCCGATGTTTTGATTGCTGCTCAACCCACCCGCGGCGTGGACATCGGCGCAATTGAATACATCCACCGTCAAATCGTTGACCTGCGAGATCAGGGGCATGCAATCCTTTTGATTTCAGCAGAACTTGACGAAATTACGTCGCTGTCTGATCGTATCCTGGTGATGTATGAAGGTTTGATTGTCGGCGAATTTGAGCCAAAGACAGTTACAGATCAAGAATTGGGTCTTTATATGGCGGGAGCTGGCCGAGGAAATCCAACGCTCGCGGCAACCCGGCAGGACGAGGTGCAGGCTTGAATCAACCCAGCAACAGCTTCTTAAGTGGAATTCGGAGTGTTGGCAATGCGATCCTAAAGCCGGTGCTCGCAATAATCCTTTCATTGGTGGCTGCTTCACTTGTATTGTTCATCAGCGGTCATAATCCCTTGGACGTGTTTTCAACCCTGGCAAAGGGAGCGGTGACTGATTTCGCTGGAACGATTCGCTGGACCATCCCCATGATCATTTCAGGTTTGGCGGTGACCATTGCCTTTCGCTCGGGAATTTTCAACCTGGGGATCGACGGACAGTTGTACATGGGAGCCATCACCGCGACGTGGATCGGATTGACCCTGCCAGATATTCCCGCTCCTTTTTCGGTGATCCTTGCCCTCCTGGGTGGGGTTCTTGCTGGGGCGTTGTATGCCTTTATCCCTGGAGTCCTGCGGACATTATGGGGTGTCAGCGAAGTCGTTACGACCCTGTTGTTCAATTTCATTGCATTTCTATTTACAGATTACCTGGTGTTGGGGCCAATGGCGGGAACCGGGATTTCCTCGGGTACATTTGGAACCAACCGCATCCCCGAGAATTATTACCTGGCAAGAATCGGTGGGCAGGGATCCCAGGCAAATTTGGGGATTGTTATTGCAATCGTGCTGGCAGTGGTGATCGCCTACCTGCTGATGCGCACAACCACCGGGTATGAATTCAGAATGGTGGGCAAGAACCCGTTGTTTGCGCGATATGGAGGTATCAAGGTCAAGAAAGCAGCGCTTTTGGCCATGTGCCTGAGCGGCGCCATTGGGGGTTTGGTGGGAGCCATCGAGATCCTGGGTGTGCATCGGCGGTTTGCCGCGCGATTTGCCAACAACCTGGGCTTTGATGGTATCGTGGTTTCACTGCTTGCTGGCAACAATCCCATCGGGGTCATCTTTTCCGGCCTCTTTTTCGGCGGTCTGCGAAACGGTGCAATGAACATGGAACGCTTCACCGATACTCCCCGGGCAATGGTGGATATCATCAATGCGATCATCATTCTGATGGTCTCTGCTCAATTTGTGATCTCATTTATCAAGAAACGCAAGGCAGAGCAGGTTACCACCCAAACCTCTGACTGCTCTGACTCCACTGCTCCCGGATTAAAGGAAGAATAAGACATGCAAAACCTTTTCGATGCCGGTCTATTTGCCAGTTCTATCAGGATCATGACGCCTGTACTTTTAGCCGCCCTGGGCGGACTGATGTGCACGCGAGCTTCTGTTTTCAACATTGCCTTGGAAGGTTTCATGCTCAGCGGCTCTTTTTTTGCCATCCTGGTAGTCGATAAAGTAGGCAATCCCTGGGTGGGGCTGCTGGGAGGCATTCTGGCTGGGCTTTTGATGAGCCTTCTTTATGGCCTGTTTGTACTTAAATACAACGCCAACGCCATCATCGTCGGTATTGCAATCAATATTGGTGCTCTCGGGTTAACCACATACTTGCTCAAAGCCATCTACGGGGTTTCCGGGGTCTACCGCCCGGCATCCATCGAGGCTCTTCCAGCACTTGAGATACCATTTATCAAGGATATTCCATTCATTGGTACGGTTTTGAGCGGGCACACCCCGGTGATTTATATCAGCTTCGTCCTGGTCGTAGTCACCTTTATTCTGCTATTCAAGACACCATTCGGTCTGGCTGTTCGTAGTGTTGGCGAAAATCCGGATACAGTTCGGACTGCTGGGATCAATCCCAAGCTCGTTCAACTCCTGACTATTCTGTGGAGCGGGGCACTCTGTGGACTGGCAGGGGCTCATCTTTCTACTGGGTATGTTTTTGAATTTAGTGAAAATATGACCCAGGGGCGAGGTTTTACCGCCTTTACCGCGATGGTTTTCGGTGCAAGCCATCCTGTATGGACGATGATCGCCAGTTTCCTGTTCGGCTTTGCAGATGCCCTGGGTTACCGACTTCAGTTACAGAATATTGGCATTCCCCCAAAATTCATCCAGATGTTCCCGTACTTCCTGGCGATTGCAGTGCTGACCATCTCTTCGATTGTGCGTAAACGTCAACGCAGTGCGTCAAGTGAGATCTAGAGTAAGTGCGGCCTCTAGAAAAGAATATTCTGCAATTAGCCGCAGAGAGTCACAAAATGCATTCCCAAAAGGAAATTTCCCGGGAGTTGGCTTAGGCTTATTGCCGATTTTTTCTACCTAGTCCGACACAGATTGCCTTGCCTGACATCATCCCATGGGATAACCTTGGTGCAAAACGCTCACCAAAGAGTGAAAATTTCGACTGGGGGTATCATTTGTCCATCAAATATAAGATCTTCGTAATGCTGGAAGATCGACCTATCTAGGAAGGACAGCAATTCTTACACTTTCTCTTCATCAACCAAGCATCTTTACGCAAAGGCTGGAGAAAAGAATAAGAAATCGTATGCTAGATGGTCAAAATACCGAACGCATCGGCCCCTCGGGAAGAGCCCTTGAAGATGTAAGGCTCAATGCCCGTTTGATTTTCATAAACTTCAGTCACTCTCTGAAACGCAGCACTGGCCCGGGGGGTATCACGTCCCAGTACGGCTACAGTACCCCCTGCTCCGCCGCCTGTGATCTTTGCACCGAATAGATCGCTGCCGCTTTCAGCGCGTACCAGGTTGACCAGCAGGTCAGTTTCCCTGGATCCCAGGCCGCAATCGCTATAGCCGGCGTGTGCGCCGTACATCAGCTCACCCATCAGGGTCAGGGTATCATCCGCAACAGGAGTGGCAGCAGACTTGAGGATCTCGTAAAAGAGGTGCACGCGGGCGTTTTCTTCAACCGCGTAGCGGGTGGCTGCACGCACCGGGTAATCCACATCGGCGCGGACGGGGGTATAAGGATCGAAGTGTTCAGGGTGGAGTTTATTGAATTCGCTGCCCTTAACCCGGGTGGGAAGGCGGTCTTCATAATGAGAACGGAATAGACTGGGGGTGAGACGTGCCAGGTAGCCCTGCCAGCGCGGATCGGTGTAGCGTTCCAACACGCCGGATTGTTCGCGGGTGACAGCCAAATTTTCCCATTCGCAGATCAACTGGTAACCCATAAAGGTGGCGGCACGGGCGGCTTCGTATTCGATTCCTGCCACTGAGTGACGCACCCCCGAATCGATGCCCCAGATGCGCAGACCCTGCGGCAGGTGTACGAGCGGGTAAGGCATGCAAGGCTGGCAAAGCATGGGGGTAAAAGAATTCTCATCTCCCATGATAACGGCAAACTGATCCATGACGCCGCTGGCAGATTGAGCAATGGCGTTCTCCACCCATTGCGTCCAGACAGCCAGATCAATGCCTTTGGCGTCAATATCATAAGCTGCTGCACAGGCCTTCATGGCTGAGACTTCGAGCGCGGCAGAGGAACTGACCCCTTTTCCCAGGGGGATGTTGGAATCAAGATACATGTTCAAACCGTGAGTCATCTTTTCTGGATAATGACTCTTTAGGAAGTACAAGTTGCCAACGATATTTGCAAACCAACTCTTGCGAGGGTCGAGGTTGATCCATTCACGCACCTCTTCAATGGAACAGACGCCGGCGGGCCCGGAAAAATCTGTCATGTCAAACTCGATGGTCTCCTGCCAGCCAATGGACTGAATCGAGGGATTATGAAGCACGAAACGGGAATCCGTTCTGGGTTGAGCCGCGAAAAAAGTGGCTTCACTGATGGTGGTCTCGAAAACCAATCCGCCGGTGTAGTCATCATTACCGCCCATCAGGTCCAAACGGCCGGGCGCGCGGTTAATGTAGATGGGGCGATCGACCTCAAAAAGCTGCCCGAACAAGGCGCGGGTGTTAGTGATGAATCGGGAAGTATCGGGCGGATAAGGGGTGTGTTCGCTGTCAGTCATGGATCCTCCGGGAAGACAGGATGGTTGGTCAAGGAATGTTATGATATACATTCTAACAGGCTCAAAACGAATAGTCAAATGTAACAATACATAACATAAAACTTGCAAAACAAAACAATACACGCTATAATAAAATTATATATTCCAAATAGGTGATTATGGGATGGCGAACACTGCAAAAACCCGAAAGAGGTGGGCAGCCTGGCTTGGATTAATACCATTCCTGGTCTTCTGCCTCGCATTTGAGATCGTCCCGATACTCCTCCTGGTCCGCGACAGCCTGCTCCTTAAGCACGGCGGACTCACACTCAGCCATTACGGCGATGCGCTGGCTCCTTTATATCTTAAATCGTTCATCAACAGTATCAAGCTCTCGGGTTTGACAGCCATCGTTGGCACGACTCTGGGTGTGTTCATCGGTTATGCCATTTACCGCTGGCCCACCAAACGCGTTCAAGATTTCATGGTGACTCTTTCGGATGTGACCACCAACTTTGCCGGTGCGCCGCTCGCCTTTGCCTTCATTATTATTCTCGGTTCGAATGGCGTCGTAACCCAGTTTCTGCTGCAATACTTCCACTGGAAGATCTATCCCGACTTCAGCGTTTATTCTTTCTCCGGTTTGACCCTGGCCTACGTCTATTTTCAGTTGCCGTTAATGGTGCTGCTAATCATACCTGCCTTCGCCGGACTCAAGAAGGAATGGCGGGAATCAGCCTTCAACCTGGGCGCAGACACCTTTCGCTACTGGTGGAATATCGGCATCCCTGTTCTGACTCCCTCGCTTATTGCCGGTTTTACCCTGCTCTTCGCCAATGCCTTCGGTGCTTACGCCACCGCCTATACCCTGACAGGCTCGCGCCTGTCACTGGTGACCCTGCAAATTGGTTTTACCATCGCCGGGGAAGTACTACACGATCCAGGTATCGGCCAGGCCATGGCGATCCTGTCGCTCATGATCATGGGCACCAGCATTCTTATTTACCAACTAGCTACCAACCGGGCTCGCCGCTGGACGCGGAGATGATCGGAATGAGGAATCAATGAAGCAAAAACCATCCGTCAGCCAGATTCTCATTGTTGGATTCTTCATTCTTTATATGATCATTCCCATTGTGGCAACTTATGTGTTTTCGGTTGCTGTCCGGTGGGATCGCACCATCCTTCCGGAAGGATACTCTTTGGAAGGCTACACCACCGCTGCCAAAAACCCTTACTTTTTCTCAACGCTGCGAAATTCACTTGTTCTCTCCCTTTCCACGGTACTGGTCAGCCTCATCATTGTGGTGCCCACCGTCTACTGGGTGCATGTTCGTCTGCAAACTGCCAAACCTCTGCTCGATCTCTTAATGATCCTGCCGTTTGGCATCCCAGGCGTGGTACTCGCCCTGGCATTGGTACAGGTCTACAATTTCCACCCCCTCAACCGTTCAGCGATGCTGCTTATCGCGGCAGAGGTGGTTTTCACCATGCCCTTCATGTATCGTTCAGTTTCAAACAGTATTAATGCAGTAGACATCCCCACCCTCACAGAAGCGGCGCAGAGCCTGGGCGCTGGCATCAGGAACGTTCTGCTAGAGGTGATCGTTCCAAACATCTTCCCCGGTATTCTCAGCGGCAGCCTGCTTGTTTTCGCCACCGTCTTTGCCGAATTCACCCTGGCACGCTTGATCGTTGGAGCAGGGTTCAAAACCTTCCCGATGCTGCTGGTGGAATTCACCCGCATTGACGGCACGGTTGCCGCAGCACTTTCGGTCATTTCCTTCACAGTCGCCTGGATTGCTTCCCTGTTGATCCTCTGGGCAGGCGGTAAGGGTGTTCGATCGACACAAGAAGTCGTAAAAGCAAAATAAGGAGCGTTATCGTGGCATATTTGGATCTTACCAATATCTGCAAGACCTTCAACAATGTGGTGGCAGTCAAGGACTTTTCCCTGAACATTGAAAAAGGCCAGCTTGTGTCCTTCCTTGGGCCTTCGGGCTGCGGAAAAACAACAACACTGCGGATGATCGCCGGTTTTGAGTTGCCAGACTCGGGCACCATCCTGCTGGATGGTGAGGACATCTCGTTGGTTCCCCCCAACAAACGCGGTATTGGTATGGTTTTTCAAGCATATGCACTCTTTCCGAATATGACCATTCGCGAGAATGTTATGTTTGGTTTACGGATGGCACGCAAACCGAAACCTTACATTGAGAAAAAGGTCGATGAGGTGTTGGATCTGGTGCGCTTGAGCAATACATCCAAACGTTATCCGCATCAACTTTCTGGCGGACAGCAGCAGCGTATTGCACTTGCCCGTGCCCTCGCCATTGAGCCGCGAGTGCTTTTACTTGATGAACCACTCTCTGCGCTGGATGCCGAGGTCCGTGTGGCGCTGCGCGGCGAGATCCGCCGCATCCAAACCACTTTGGGAATCACCACCGTCTATGTCACCCATGACCAGGAAGAAGCCCTTTCCATCTCTGATCGCGTGGTGGTGATGAACAGCGGTCTAATTGAACAGATTGGCACGGCGCAAGAGATTTACCGTAACCCCGATACGAGATTCGTAGCCACCTTTATCGGTACCGCAAATGAGTTCCACAGCGTGGTTACCAATGAAAATACCATGCAGTGTGACAATATGACCCTGACCACAGACCGTGTGAAGTCTTTTTCACAAGGCAGCCGTGTTGTGGCGTTGGTCCGTCCCGAGAACGTTGAAGTTTTCGATGTGAAACCTTCAGAAACCCGTTTGAACCTTTTTGAAGGTGTAATCGAGACCCTGACCTTTCACGGTGCCATTACTCGCCTTGGGATTATCGCATCCGGCGGCAAACATATCACCGCTGATGTGAACCTGACTGGGCGTGATATGCTTGCGCACCACCAGATGGTATGGTTTAGCTTCCGACCGGAATATTGCCAGGTAATGCCTGATTAGGGACCGTCAAAAATGTATTTCATTAACGGACACGAAATCGTTCTGGATCGAAAGGAGCGGCTTGAAGCCTGGGCTTCGCCTGACCGCGTCGTGCACCTGGCGATGAATTTCATCAAGAACTGTCCGCTTGACCAAAAGAATCACCTGCCCTGGTACCTACAGTACTCTTGTTTCTGGACCGACCCGCTGCGCCCCGCCATTTGGCCGGACAACCCCGCGGGCAAATACGCCTGGGCAGTGACCACGTTATTGAAATACTACCCCTATTCCGGGGAGGATTGCTTTATTGAAATTGTCCGCACCATGTTGGACAAACTGCTTGAACATGTCGTTCCGGCTGGCAACGACTGGGCAGGAGCTTCATACGCTTCAGCAGAGCCCGGCACAGCCGTTTACTGCGGTGCCCGGGCTGACGGCGAGTTTGCCACCGAACCCGACAAAGTCGCCCAGGTGGGGCGTGCACTGGTCGATTTCTACGAGATGACTGGGGATGAAAAGTACATTCTCGCCGGAAAAGCATGCGCAGATGTACTGGTAAAGCATCTGCGCATGGGTGACGCCGTCCATTCGCCGGTTCCCTTCCGCGTGGATGTGCGCAATGGACGGATTATTGAAGAGTACACCAGTGACATGATCCCACTGGTACGGTTGTTCGCTGAATTGACACGCCTGGGAGTGAAGGATTACACCTTGCCGCAACGACAGGTGCTGGATTGGATTTACCAGCACCCGATGCAAACGAATATTTGGAAGGGATATTTCGAGGATATCCGCCTTGATCCTGATAACCTCAACCGTGATCAACTGAGCCCGCTGGAAACGGCACGCTACCTGCTTACGACCCAACCGCATGACCGGGATTGGCGCTGCGACGTGCCGCGCCTGATTGAATGGGTGAAAGATACTCTCGGAGCACCGCTCTTCTTCTCTGCGGAACCGATCCACGAGCAAAAGTACTGCTACTTTGTAATGGGCAGTCACACGGCACGCTATGCTTCACTCTGCGCACAGTGGTCGCAGGTCAGCGGCGACAGTACCTACCGTGAACGCGCCATCCGTGCTCTCAATTGGGCTGGTTACATGGCCAATGAGAATGGAACGGTGACTGTAGGCGTGGACCGCCCGGATTATTACAACCAGTGCTGGTTCACCGACGGCTATTTTGATTATGTACCGCACTTCATCGACTGCATGGCTGCCATCCCGGCGCTGGCGCCAGATGATGCTGACCATATGCTTTCATCCAGTTCAGTTTTGAAGCACATCGAGTATCACCCAGGTCGAATAATTTATCAGACCTTTGACAAGGTGGGCAAGCAAATATTGCGGTTGAGTTTTGCGCCAAAGAAAATTCTCAACGGCAAAGAACTTTTACCTCAGCGTGAGTCCATGGATGATCAGCCGGGCTGGAGTTTTGAGCCTGAAGAGAAAGTTTTGAAAATCCACCACCAGGAGGCGGATATCGAGATCATTGGTGAGGAAGAGGTATTTTAACCGGGCACCAGCACCTCTGAGGTTTTCTCAAAGGGTAAATCAAGGTTCGTTCGACCATTCTTAAGGAGGAGAAATGTCACGCAAGTTGTTCATTTGTGTAAGTGTTTTGCTAGTGCTCTCATTGTCGTTGGCAGCATGCGCCAAAGCGACCCCGACTGCTGCACCCACAACAGAAGTACCAGCCACGCAGGCTCCTGCAACCACACAGGCTCCCGTTGCCACCGAAGATCCAATGGCGGCATTGATCACTGCAGCGAAAGCTGAAGGGACTCTTGTTTCCTACGGCTTGCCAGATGATTGGGTGAACTACGGCGGCATGTGGAAGATCATGAACGACAAGTATGGCATTACCCATGCCGATACTGATATGTCGAGTGGTGAAATCCTGGCCGCTTTGAAAGCTGAAGCGACCGCTCCAGTGGCTGATATCACCGATCTTGGTTTTGGTTTCGCGCAGGTCGTGAATGACGAAAAACTATCACAACCCTATAAGAATGCCTTTTGGGCCGAGATCCCGGATTATGCCAAAGATCCTGAAGGCCGTTGGTCTGCAGCTTACTGGGGTGCCATTGCCTTCACGGTCAATGCTGACCTCGTCCCCAACGTTCCCCAATCCTGGGCTGATCTTCTGAAACCCGAATACAAAGATACCATTTGTATGAAGGACCCCCGAGAATCAGCTACCGCCAACATGGTCGTTTTGGCAGCAGCTTTCGCCAATGGCGGTGATGAAACCAACCCGCAGCCCGGCGTGGATTACTTCAAACAACTGAGCACCCTTGGTCAACTGCGCGCACTCTCGCCCAGTACCGACAACATTCAGAAGGGTGAATGCCCGATCTCCCTATTCTGGGATTTTGACGGTCTTTCAAAGAAGGAAAGCCTGTCGGAGATGAACCTGAAGGTTGTAATCCCCAGTGATGGCACTGTTGCTGGTTTATACATCCAGTTCATCACCGCGGGTGCACCGCACGCGAATGCGGCCAAGTTGATGATTGAGACCGAGTATTCGGATGAAGGCCAGTTGGCTTACGCGGCCGGTTTTGTGCATCCCATCCGCACCAGCGTCGTCATTCCTGAGGAGCTCAAGGCAAAATTCCCGCCTGAAGCATCCTACAGTGTAGTGAAATTCCCGCAAGATTACGTTGCTCTGGCTAAAGCAGCCACTACAATTTCCGACGGCTGGAACACGATCGCGCAATAGACACTTTGAACCATCCCTCCGGGGTAGAGTCATCTCTGCCCCGGAGGAGACCGATTGAGCTTCGCCAAAAATAGTGTTTTTGGACCAAGGCAATCATCTACCTAATTCTTTTTCCAGGAGAAACATTATGCCAAGTACAGGGGAACAAATCCGATTTGCCAGGCTTTTTGGAGATTCAGAAAATGTGGTCATCGTGGCTGTGGACCACGGGTTGTATTTTGGGCCTCTGCCCGGAATGATCAATTTACCGGAAGTGATCAATTCAATAGTTGGAGCTGATGGAATCCTCATGGGCCCGGGAATGCCGGCGCACTGCAAGGATGTTTTCTCCAAACGCGAAAGTCCGCGCCTGATTATCCGTCTCAACTGGGCGCCAAACTATGCTGCGCAATGGCAATACAAGCATTCGCACAGTGTAATGATGACAAGCGTGGTGGGGGCAGTACAGGAAGGCGCTGATTTGATTATCGGCAGCCTGACATTGAGGAATCCAGATGAAGCGGAGGACGCCCGCAATGTGGAAATCTTCTCGCAATGTGTGGTGGAGAAAAAAGCTCTGGGCATTCCCATGATCGGTGAGGTATATCCCACTGGCGGCGACGATACGAAGCCAGAAGATCTCCAGGATTCCATCTACATTGGCTGCCGTATGGCCGCTGAACTCGGTGCTGATTTGGTGAAGACTTTCTACACCGGTCCCAAGTTTGCCGAAATCATCAAAGCCACGCCAGTACCCGTACTCGCGCTTGGTGCCAAGAAGACCCCTCGTGAGATCGACGCCCTGCGGTTGGCTGCTGAGGCTGTCAATGCCGGCGCCCGCGGGATCGTCTTTGGCCGCAATGTACTGCAAGCCAGGAGTCCCGAAAAACTGCTCGACGCGCTCAAAGAAGTTGTGAAATTTCACAAGGCTCCGGACACCATGGCAACTAAATACGGATTGGATTAAGATGACTTTTCTGCTAGCCCTGGATGTGGGAACAACCTCGGTAAAAGCCGGCTTGTTTAAGCCAGACGGCCGCTGTCTGGCTACGGCATTACAGGAATATGCACTCATTTCCAAATCCCCCGAACAGGCGGAGTTGGAGCCCATTACTTACTGGAAGGCAGCAGCGGAGACCATCCGTCAAGTAGTGGCAAAAGCGGAAGTAGATGTTACTCAGGTGGTCGGCTTGGCTGTTTCCAGCCAGGGTGAAACGACCATCGCGGTGGATGCAGAGGGCAACCCGCTGCGAAACGCACTTGTATGGCTCGATAATCGCGCAACCAGGCAAGCTGAGAAGTTGAAAGGCATTCTTGGCGCGGAAGTATACGAACGAACAGGCATTCCAGATGTGGTGGCCACGTGGCCGGCATGCAAGGTGCTATGGATCAAGGAAAATGAACCTCAGCTCCTTGCCCGCGCTGCGAAATTCTTGCTCGTACAGGATTACCTGGTACAGCGTATGACCGGATACTACGTGACCGATGGCTCGATCAGTTGTACTACGCTATTCTATGACATCATCTCGCATGAATGGTGGTCTGAAGCCTTGCAAGCGGTGGGTATTGATACCACATACCTGCCAGAGTTGCTGCCGGTTGGTTCAGTTGCTGGAAACCTAACACCCAAGGCAGCGGCTGAGTTGGGCTTGACGGTCCAGACAAAAGTTGTATTGGGCGGCATGGATCAGTCTGTGGGCGCAATTGGCGCCGGGAACATCGGCGCAGGGGTGATTTCGGAAACTACCGGTGCTGCGTTGGCGATCCAAGTCAGCATCCACGAGCCGATGATCGACAAAATGAAGCAAACACCTGTATACGTGCACAGCGTGCCCAATGAATATCTGTTCGTAACAGTCTGCCCGACGGCGGGCATGGCTTTCAAATGGTTCAAAGATCAATTTGGTGGAGAAGAAACAGCTCAGGCTGCTCGTGATGGCTCAAACGCCTATGAATTGCTGAACCGCCTGGCAGAATCTGTGCCACCCGGAAGCGATGGATTGATCATGCTGCCGCACCTGATGGGCGCATTCAGTCCTGAAATTAACCCGGTTGCCAGGGGCGTTTTCAGCGGATTCACCCTACATCACGGAAAAGGACATTTCGTGAGAGCCATTCAGGAGGGGGTGGCATTCATGGTGCGGCGAAACCTCGAACTGATCGAGGGTTCAGGCGTTGAGATCGAGGAAGTACGCACCACTGGCGGCGGTTCGCGCGGAAGGTTGTGGAATCAGATCAAAGCCGACGTGTGCAATCGTCCGTTTGTGACATTATTAAATGAAGACACTGCCCTCGTGGGGGATGCCATTTTGGCTGGTGTGGCTTGTGGGGTATTCGCTTCGGCAGCCGAAGGTGTGGCATCCATGGTACGTTTGAATGAGAAAATTACGCCGGGAAAGAACGTGTCCGCCTATCAGGAGGCTTACCAACGTTACTGCGATCTGGATGGCAGCCTGGCTGATTATTTTAGACGCAATTATTCGTCGTAAATCAACTTGACCAAGGAGAAAATAATGAGACCAAAAGTTGGCGTTCTGGTAATGGCCTTGCTGGAAGATGACTACAACAAAACAGCGCACATTCGGCCGATTGCGCAAAAAGCAGCTGACCGCATCGGTGAGATCCTGGGTGAATATGCAGATACTGTTTGCCCAAAGCTGGTGGAAAACGAGGAACAGGCTGAGGCGGCTTCTACCATGTTCAATGCAGCCGGTGTCGATTTGATAGTAGCGGTGGAGTTGGCTTACACCAAGGGCATCGTTCCCACGCGTTGCTTTCTGAATACCACCGCCCCAATATTGGTATGGAACACACAACAGATCGAATATCTTCCTGATAATGCTGATTTTGATCTGATCATGGTCAATTCTGGCATGTGCGGCGTTCCTGAGATGACCTCAGCACTCTTACGCACTGGACGGAAATTCTGGATGGTCAGTTCTCAAATTGACGACCCGAAGGGACGTGCGAAACTGGCTGAACATATCCAAATCGCCGGGGTAATTCATCGCTTGCAAAGTGCACGCATCGCCATCGCGGGTCATGCCTTTGAGGGGATGACCGACCTGATGGTGGATCAATTGAGTCTGCGCCAGTACGTCGGACCAGTTTGCTGGCCGGTGGAACCTGAAAAAGTATCCCAAGCGATGCTTGATCTGTCACAGACCGAGGTGGATGGGTTGGTAAAGAGCGAACGTGCCCGCTATAAAGTGGATATGGAGGCTGCTCAATTCGAGCGTTCCTGTCGCCTGGCACTGGCATTGGAAAAGGTAATGCGTGAGGGAAAATTCGATGGTCTGGCGTCCTTCGATCAGGTCTGGCTGCCTGACCCGCGTGTGGGTATCATTCCTTCATACGGCACAGGCCGGCTATGCGAAGTGGGTATTCCTGCAGCACCTGAAGCTGATATCACAACGCTGACCGCCATGCTCATTTTGCATGAGTTGACCGGTCAGGCAACACTGCTGGAAAATTACGTCATCGATTTCAAACAGAATTGCATGATGCTTTCGCACGATGGCCACGGTAACCCTGCCATGGCTGCCAAAGCATCAGATGTAAGTGTGAAGCATAGTATCTATTACGAAGGTGTTAACGGCTTTGGAGCGGGATTTGAATTTGCCTATGCTCCAGGACCTGTCACCAACCTGGCACTGGTCTCGATGGGCGGATCCAAGTGGCGTCTGATCGTGGCGGAAGGTGAATCCATTGCCATCCAGCCACGTCCGGTTTCGGCACCCCAGATGCTTTTCAAACCCGCACATTTGGGCATTGAAGACTGGTGCGATGCCTGGTGCAAAGCAGGATCACCGCATCATATGGCACTGGCATACGGTCATCTGGCAGGTAAATTGAAATTGCTGGCTGAAATGGCTGGATTTGAGTATTTTGAGGTGTAGCCCTGTAAAGATAAAACCAGCACTGGTAAAATGTATTGAAAGTATGTGATGTTTTATCCGGTTTCTGCCCGATTCATTCACAAATCGGGCAGACCGGAAGGAAGAAAACAAAACATCTTAAGCGGATTGGAGCAACGAGGGATGATGGATAATATGCGCAACTTCTCAAACCAGGAAGAACTGGCTCACCCGAGCAAAGAAAATTCTTTGAGCGCATCTGAACGCCGTTCCTTGATCGCCCAGATGGTGCTTGAAAAAGGCAAGGTTCTGCTTACCGACCTTGTCACCCAGTTCGCCATCACCGAAACCTCCATCCGCCGAGACCTGGTCATACTGGAATCACAGGGACAACTCAAAAGATTTCACGGTGGCGCCATTTCTCTTTCTGGCAATTCACGCTCAGAATCGTACAGCGAGAAGATCCAATTGAACAACAAAGCCAAGCAGCGCATTGGCAAGGCTGCAGCAGAAATGATCAAGCCTCACGACGTTGTCCTGTTCGATTCAGGTTCGACAACCCTTCAAATCATCAAACAAATCCCGGCAGAATTGCGCCTGGGATCATCAATCCGCATGGTGACAAACTCGGTGGGCATCTCGCAAGAGGTATTGGGTTGGCCGTCACCCAATTTGATCATCCTTGGCGGTATCTATCTGCCTGATTACCAGGCTACCGCCGGACCACAGACCTTGAGCCAGCTTCAAGACCTGACCGCAGATATCGTGTTCCTCGGCGCGGACGGATTAACGATCAGCGACGGCGCCACCACCGCGGACATCCTCATGGCTGAAGTGGATCGACTCATGGTGGAACGTTCGCGTCGATGCATTCTGGTGGCTGACTCTAGCAAATTTGGGCGTATTGGTTTTGTACCGGTCAAGCCCGTTACAGCTTTTCAGACCATCATTACCGACACAGAGGCACCAGCAGATATTGTGGATGCATTACGCGACCAGGGTGTGGAAGTTATTCTCGTTTAGATTATCGATGGTTTACACCTGATCACTAGCGATTTGAATGCCTGACGGACGCAATAAGTGCATGTTTTTGGATAACCCATGTACACAGGACTCACCCTCAATCCACCTTTCTTTGAAATCGGACCCAAAGCCTACCTTTTCGGTCAGGATGCGCTTGAATTGGCGCAATGCGCCGACGAAGTCAGCATTCGTTATGGTGTGCAGATTATCTTCACACCGCAGTATGTGGATATCCCCCTTATTGCCAAAGGAACCAGACACCTGCTGGTATTTGCGCAACACATCGATTTTTTGCCAGTGGGTAGAGGGGTGGGATCGGTTTTACCAGAAGCAGTGAAAGCTGCCGGGGCAGTAGGCACGTTGCTGAACCATGCGGAAAAGCCTCTGCCTTTGAATGTGATAGAGCAAACCATCCGCCGCGCCGATGAAGTCCGGCTTGCCACTTTGGTTTGTGCAGGTACCCTGGCAGATGCAGAGCGAATTGCCAAAATGAAGCCCAACGGCGTGCTTGTAGAGTCTCCTGAGTTGATTGGGGCAGGCAAGCGCAGTGAAAAAGACCAGGCTGCCATCCAAAAAGCCAACCAGGCAGTATGGAAGATCGATCCGGCCATCCGCGTGCTTCACGGTGCTGGAATCAGCAATGGACAGGATGTGTATGAAATCATCAAACTGGGAGCTCAGGCTACTGGTTCGACCAGTGGAATCATCAAAGCCGCCGATCCTTTCGCGATGATGGATGAAATGATACGCAGTGTCCGCCAGGCTTGGGACGAGACACACTAATTAAGGAAAGAAGGTACCATGACCGTTTATCACGATGTATTCCAGATCCAATCCGACCGCCGGCCCACCTTTGAAGACGTGACCGATCGCGTGATGGATGTGCTGCATAATTCCAATATCCATGAGGGAATTCTGGTGGTTTTTTCGCAGCATACCACCTGCAGTGTTCTCATCCAGGAAGCAGCGGATGATGTAAATTACTGGGGGACCGAATTACTGATGCAGGACTTGGTCAACGTACTCGAGAAGATCATCCCTACCTGCCGCAGCGAAAGCCAATATTTACACCCCGGTCCAAAGCACATTGAGGCAGCCAAAGGTCGTCACGAAGAAGCCTTCTGGTCCTTGAACACCGATGCCCATCTTCGCTCAGTCATGCTGGGACGCTCAGTAACCATCCCTGTCATTGACGGAAAAATGGAGTTGGGCGAATTTGGGCGCATCTATTTTGCCGATTTTGACCAGGTAAGGGCACGCCAACGCAATGTGAGGGTACAGATCGTAGGTGAATAATCGCTCTATTTGAGAAAAAAAGAGACTTGTAACAAGTCTCTTTTTTGTTTACAGCGATCGATAATATCGCTCATTCAACAAAACATTCATTGCAAAGATTCCTTAATAAACATAACTAATAATAACAACAAACATAACATATATATTGACTTAACGATACTAAATTGATATAGTATATGTGAGTAATTATTTTCAAAGAGGTTTTAAATTTAATCGTTTTCTGCTTGTCAGGGATTTGCTTGGGATGACGACAACTGTTACGATCCTGGGTTCTGGTACGGCAATTCCTATCAGAGGTAGAGCGCCCGCTGCTGTTCTATGGCAGGGCAGCGAAAAAACCATATTGCTGGATATTGGACCAGGCACTTTACTTCGATTGGAAGAACAAGGCGTCAATTATCAAACCCTAAGTGATATTTTCCTTACCCATCTGCACTCAGATCATACACTCGATCTGGTCACGCTTCTCCAGGCGAATGATTGTATCCCCTCTCCTGGGAGACAGGTTCCACTTTCATTAACAGGCTGCAAGGGCACACAGTCGTTTTTCGCACAACTCATGGATGTCTTTCCTGGAATCGCGCCTGCGAAATATCCATTCAGGATTATCGAAAAAACAGCCGAATCATGGCGAGATGGGCAACTGCAAGTGAGAACGGCTCTGACTGGACACACACCATTCAGTCTTGCTTACCGGGTTGAATCTCCAGATGGAATATTCGTCTACACGGGTGATGCTGTGTTGACAGATTCACTGATCAATCTTTGTCAAAACGCCGATTTGCTCATCTGCGATTGTTCTTATCCAGCAGGTGTTCAAAGCCCTGACCATATGAACGCCATCGCTGTTGGTCAACTGGCTGCCAGCGCTAATGTCAAGTGCCTCATTCCAACGCATTTCTATCCTCAGGCGTTGGATTCGAATATCACTGCAGAAATTAAACGGCATTATTCAGGTCCAATATTGACAGCAACCGACGGTATGAAGCTAAGAATTCCAACTGGAGAGAGCGCATGACCACAACGCTGCGCACCTCTCCCAAAAAACGACTTCAAGTAAAAGCGATTCTCGCCTGGCTTGGACTTTTACCTTTGGTCATTTTTGGACTGAGTTTTCAATTGGTGCCGGTTGTCATGTTGGTCAAGTCTAGTATGTTTTCCGGCGCAGGTTTCACGCTGCGATATTTCCAAAAAGCTTTTACCCCCTCGATCATTGAATCCTTTCAAAACACCTTCAAACTTTCTTTGACAACCGCACTATTGGGCGTTATCTTTGGCAGCCTGGTGGCCTATGCAATCATTTCCTCGCCCAATAAATTCATTCGCAACTCGTTGACCGCACTGGCTGATGTGACAACGAATTTTGGCGGCGCTCCATTGGCATTTGCTTTTATCATCGTGCTGGGTTCGACCGGGGTGGTCACAATGCTCCTCAAGGCAATCGGGATAAATCTTTATCCGGCGTTCCGGATCTACTCCATTTCCGGGCTTACTGTGGCGTACCTGTATTTTCAAATCCCCTTGATGATATTGCTTGTCATTCCTTCCATGCTTGGTATCAAAAAGGAGTGGTGGGAAGCAGCGATCAACCTGGGAGCTGATTCAGGCAAATTCTGGTGGCATATCGGGTTGCCCTACCTGGCTCCGTCGCTAATGAGCGGTTTCTTGCTGCTTTTTGCCAATTCATTTGGAGCCTATGCCACCGCCTGGACTTTGACTGGACCGGATGTCAATCTGGTTACGGTGCAAATTGCTGCATTGATCCGGGGAGAAGTTCAATTGCAGCCTGAGATGGCGGATGCGTTGGCGGTAGTCTCATTGCTGATCATGTCCTTTTGTGTTCTGGGATATTTGGTCCTTTCCAAAAAGACCAGAAAAGGTCAACAATGAAATTCGGACGTCTCCCACGCACCATGATCATTGTGCTCTTCTTGTTGTTTATGATCATTCCTGTTCTTGCGACTATGCTCTTTTCAGTTTCGACAAAATGGGACAAGTCCATCCTACCGGAGGGATTAACCCTTGAATGGTGGCTTACAGTCACTGCCAGGAAAGCCTTTTTATTGACCTTGCGAAATTCATTTATTGTTTCGCTGGCAACGGCTTTATGCCTGGGCATCCTGGTCACTCCCACTCTTTTCTGGGCGCATGTGAAACTTCCTCAAGGCAGAGTCCTTTTTGAGATCATGTCGGGTTTTTCTTTCGGCATTCCGGGTGTCGTGCTGGCACTATCCTTATTACGATTTTATTCAAAAATACCTGTGCCTCTGGTAAATACGCCCAATATCCTGGTGGCTGCGTGCATGGTGCTTAGTTTCCCGTTCATGTACCGGCCAATTGCCAATGCGCTGGACGCGATCGATGTAAAGGTATTGACCGAGGCCTCTCAAAGTCTCGGCGCCGGTTGGTGGACGACACTGATCGAAGTGATCCTACCCAACATCATCCCGGGCGTAATCAACGGCAGCCTGTTGGTATTTTCGACCGTTTTTTCAGAGTTCACCTTGACCAACTTGCTCGTCGGGTCGCGGTTCAAAACATTTCCGCTTTACCTGGTCGAGTTCACACGGTTTGATGGTCGCCAGGCAAGCGCACTGGCCGTCATTAGTTTTATGGTCGCCTGGTTAACCTCATTGTTGATCATTTGGATCTCAGGCAGGACCGGAAAAACCAGCGGCGGGACTGTCGGTGCTCATTAGTGTGGTGAAAGGAGGAAATTGAGAGAAAACAAGATTCGTTTTCCATTTCAAATTGTCAACCAAATTCTGGAGGAGAAACATGAAAAAGTTCATCTGGGTTGGAATTTCGATCATTATGATCAGTATGCTTCTTGCAAGTTGCGCTCAACCGACAGCAGCGCCCACAACAGCTCCCACTGAAGCACCCACTACTGCACCGGTAGCAACGACCGCGGCACCTACGAAATCTGAAAAGGAAATCTTGATGGAAGGTGCTGCAACCGAGGGTCAGGTCGTCAGTTATGGGATGTCAGACGACTGGGTAAACCTTGGAAATATCTGGAAAGCCATCGAAGATAAATACAATGTCATCCATACAGATACCGATATGACGAGTGCAGAACAGATCACCCGTTTGCTTGCTGAAAAAGATGCCCCGGTGATGGATGTGGCAGATATCGGCTTCGATTTCCTGGGTACGCTGGTGGAAAATAAACTTGCCCTGGAGTATCGCAACAGCTACTGGGAAAATATTCCCGCCGACCGCAAGGATCCAAACGGACAATGGGCTGTCGCATACTGGGGAGCAATTTCCTTCCTCGTTAACAAAGATTTGATCGCGAACGTACCCCAAACCTGGGACGACCTTCTGAAACCCGAGTACCTGGACAAGGTCTGCAGCCGGGATCCGCGCATTTCCTCCTATGCAACAGGAGCAGTGCTGGCAGCTGCATTCGCTCACGGTGGTGATGAGTCAAATGTTCAACCCGGTCTTGACTTCTTCAAAAAATTACGCGAGTCGAAGAATTGGAGAGAGGGCGTGGTATTGAATGTCTCTTCAGTTCAAAAGGGAGAATGCCCCATTTCGATCGTGTATGATTTTGACGGTTTCAACAAACGTGATGCCACTGGCCTAAATCTAGAGGTGGTCATTCCTCAAGATGGCACATTCGGCATGTACTTCGCTGAGTACATTAGCGCCGTCGCCCCACACCCCAATGCTGCGAAACTTGCCAACGACTTCCTCTTCTCTGATGAAGGTCAGATCATGTTCGCTCGCGGGTACGCTCACCCCGGAAGAACTGATGTGGTTCTTCCGGCTGCAGTGGAACAGAAACTCTTGCCCGAATCAGCTTATCCCAAATTGCACTTCCCCTCTGATCCAGCAACTTTCACCAAGGCAAAGAATGCCATTGTTGATGGATGGAATTTGATTGTGGGTGGATAAGTAGAGAACTTCACTATCAAAAAGAGACGGAATAAAGTTCCGTCTCTTTTTATTAATCGGGTCAATTTCTGCAAAACGAGGTTGATGGAGAACTGTAAAGGATATTTCGTAATGCAACCTTACGGATACGATATCAGAATCCCGATACCGAGTTAATTTTTCAACGGGATAATGACCGGCACATCCAAAGAAATATATCAATGAAATAAATTCTTGCCTTTAATTGAGTATATTTTGGGCTATTCCACTCGAAAAGGTTTCTATCACTCCAGGTCCTTGCATCACCCCATGGTGCAATCATGGTAAAAACAATAATTAAAGGGACAGAAACTCAGACTTGGTGGGCAATTTCTCCTCCCCAAAATGGGCACTTCGGACATTATTGATTTGCAGATTCAACGCCTGGGCAACGATCAATTTATCGCGTCCGAGCCTCTGCGGATTAGTGAGGTTTTTCGCTTTTTGTAAAGTCTCAGAGCCTCCATCGCAGTTTTCAGTGCCGATTTATGTCGTTGGAAACTTCATCAACAAAATTCTAGCTGTCATACTTAAGTATTATCCGAACGTCATCCCTCGGTTTGATTTTTGTCCGTGAATTATTGAAAAAAATCCTCCATTTGTTACGATAATCAAAGAACCACGTCCGTATTTTGATCACAATTCAATACAGCAACTCAACAACTTCATAAGGAGGTCTTGATGGAATTAGCTACGTTTAAAAACGACCTTCTGCAGGCGATTTATACCTCCATGGTAGAAATTGATGCAGATTCAACCCCCGGATTGGTGGAAAAAGCGGTTTCGGAAAAGCTCGATGTTCTGGATATCCTTGATGCGTTAACCAAAGGGATAAATACGGTCGGTGACAAGTTCGAAGCACTCGAGTGCTTCCTCCCCGAACTGATCATCGTAGCGGATGCCATGGAGCGGTCCATGGAAATCATCCGGCCGCAGTTGGATCAATTACATCTTGCTGCGGGAAGTTCCGGCACGATCGTGGTAGCCACCTTACAGGGAGATATCCACGATATCGGTAGGAATATTGCTGTCGTCATGCTGAAAGCCTCAGGGTTCCAGGTCATCGACCTGGGGCACGACATTAAACCGGATGTCATCATCAACAAGGCTGAGGAACTCAATGCTGACGTGATCGGGCTTTCATCCCTGCTGACGACCTCGCTTCCGTTTTCCAAAGACCTGATCAACCTGCTAAATGAGCAGAAACTTCGCGACAAATACAAGGTTGTGATGGGCGGCGGCGCAGTGACTCCCGAATATGTCGAAAAGATCGGCGCAGATGGGTTTGCCGGAGATGCTGCCAACGGTGTGCGTCTTGTTCGCAAGATCATGGCCGAGAAGTAGGACACGATGATCAATATTTACGAAATCCTCCGCAGAGCTGAAGAAGGACCCTATATAAAGGAAACAGACTTCGATATGAAGCTGTACCGGACGACTTCCCGTCTGGTCAAAGAGCATGGGATCAAAATCAACCGGGATGCCCCCGTTGTCGGCGATGATCAAATGGCAAAGGGGATGTTCGAAGCTGGAATGAAATTGGCAGTTGAAATGGGCATGATGTGCGTCTCCACCAGCCGGGTCATCCACTTTACCGAGAAAGAACTTCGATTGGCGCTGACCACAGCTCCGAAGGAATTCAGGCTGGGGTATGGCAGAGATTCGCGAGTAATGAGAGCCAGAACGTTCGGCGATGGACACCCGATGACCGTTTGCGGCGGCTGCCCCGGCACCCCCCTTCCAGAAGAATTGTACCTGCCGGTGATGATGTCTTATGCTCGTGAGCCTCTCATTGACATCATTATTCCAGGTTCACTTACCACCATTGAAGGCATGGAAGTTCGCACCAATGGTCCGCTCGAAATTCGTGCTTGCCGCCAGGAGATGCTCTGGATGCGTGAGGCGCTGGATCGCTGCGGAAGGCCAGGCACACACATCTATGCGGCCGGTGAAAGCAGCTCTACGGAGTTGGGAACTCTGGCAATTTGCAATGAAAAGTATATGCGCCTGACCGATTCGCACATGATCCCGGTACTCTCGGAACTAAAAACCGACAACGCCAGGCTTTCACGCGTTATGACCGGTTACGAGTATCCAGCGTTTACCACCAGTCTGATCGACCCGATCATCGGAGGTTTTGGAGGCGGGCCTGAAGGAGCAGCAGTGGTGCTGGCTGCTGCCATCATCCTCTCCACTGCCGCCTACGGCGTGGACATGCACTGCCTGCATCCCATTCATAATAAACTCATCTCATCCACGACCAAAGAAGCCATGTGGGTCGACAGCATCGTAGGAAGGGCATTCGCCAATCACTCTCCGCTCGCCTTGCTGGCAGATGCCTGGACCACCGCGGGAGCTGGGACACCCGATATTCTTTATGAAGCAGCAGCTTTGGCCATTGTGGACGAGATCAGCGCGCTGAATTCAGACTCACTTGGCGCCACGAACGGGGTATACCCCAATTGCAGCGGCCTGGAAGCGAGATTCTACGCTGAAGTGGTTCACGCCGCTTTCAACCAGCACTTGACACCCGAACAGGCGAACGAAATTGTGCTCAAGTTATTTGACAAATACAAAGATGGTTTCGTAACTCCCAACTTCGGAAGTTCATTCGATGTTGTTTATGACACGAAAACCATCATGCCAAAACCCGAATGGCTTGATACTTATTTCCGGGTAAAAGAAGACGTGGCATCCATGGGTTTGGTCTTTGAGGATTGAGACCCAACGATCCACGCAGTGAACATGAACAAAGGCAATAGTGGTAGAGACTCTTTTAGAGGTACGGGCCTGAAATAATCTGAGCATTAATTGTATGGTCGCTGACTGCATGGAAAAGGAGGATCGCTGGTAACGTGTTCGCCTATAGAAATTAAGGAATATTTCGAGATGTTCAGGTACGGTTATAGAAAAGGAGATGAGGGAATGTTTGGAAAGAAAAAATATTACTTCTTAAGCCTTCTGTTAGTCCTTAGCATGCTATTGGCAAGCTGTGCCAAAGCCGCAACACCCACACCGGCACCTTCAGCAGCAGCTCCGTCGGAAGTAAGGATTGCCGTCATCACTGGTGCTACGATTGAGGAACCTTACGTCAAATCGCTAATTCAGGCATTTGACCGATTCAATCAAAGCAACAAGTACAACCTGAAAATCAAATATGATTATTCAGAAAACATGAATGGCGATGATGCTGAGCGGGCAATGCGCACTTATGCCGATACCGGTAATTACGACATCATTTGGGCGCATCAATCCTATTCAGATCAAGTCAAGAATATGATGGCCGAGTATCCAGAATTGATGTTCGTCATCGCTGGATCCGGCAATACGGGACTCGGGAAGAATGTGTATTATATCTACGCGCATGTACATGAATGCGCATACTTGATGGGTATTGCCGCGGGAATGATGACCAAGACCAATGTGGTCGGCGCTGTCGCCGGCTACCCCTATGAAGACGTCAACGACGTGCTTAACGGCTTCAAGGATGGAGCGAAATCGGTCAATAATAATATCCAGGTCAAGATCTCCTTTATTGAAAGCTGGTACGATCCCCCCAAGGCCAAGGAAACCACCTATGCGCTCATCGCAGCAGGTGCAGACCTGGTTTATGCAGAACGGTTGGGTCCGTTTGAAGCACTTGCAGAGAAGGGTCTTAAAGGATTCGGCAACTACGAAGATCAGTATTCGATGGCACCCGACGTTGTTGTTACCAGCGATCTTCTTCGGTGGGAACCGCATGTAGACTATATCGTCAGCGAGTGGTTGGGACATAAGGTGGACGGAAAAGCCTGGAATGGCACGATCGATCCTGTATGGTATGGGATTGCCGATGGCGGGTGCGTACTTGCTCCGTTCCACGACAACACTTCCACCAAGGAAGTGCAGGATGCAGTGGCGAAAGCCCAGGCTGAATTGATGAATGGGACCCTCAAGGTTCCGCTGAATATCGAGACACCGGTATCAGACTAGGATTTCCTTTCAGGCGCGATGGAACATTGTTGAATCAATGGGATGCCCTTTCTAAGAATTCAAGCAGGGCATCCCATATCCTGAAGTAGCCAAGGAACTTGATTATGGATATCACGAACAGCGAACCTCTCCTGCGGGCTGACAGACTTACCAAGAAATTTGGCGGGGTCATTGCCAACAATGAGGTTTCCTTTGACATCAAACCCGGCGAAATTCATTGCTTTCTGGGAGAGAATGGCGCCGGGAAAAGCACCCTGGCTGAATGCCTTTATGGTTACTTCTCCCCCGATGCTGGAGATATTTTTATCAACGGTCAGAAGGTGGAGATCAAATCTCCCAGTGATGCCATTCATCACGGCATTGGCATGGTCCACCAGCACTTTATTCTGGTCCGTCCTCTTTCTGTAATCGAAAATATCGTTGTAGGCACAGATGCCGCGAAGATGTTCCTTGATTTATCTGAAGCAACCCGCAAGGTTCAAAAAATATGCAATGAGTACGAAATTTGCATCGACCTGGCAGCCAAGATCTGGCAGCTTTCGGTTGCCGAGCAAGAATGGGTCGAGATTTTAAAAGCTCTCTTCGGAGGGGTGAAGCTCTTGATCCTCGATGAACCAACCGCAGTCCTGACACCCCAGGAAGCGGAGAAATTGTTCGCCATCATCAGAAAGATGAAAGGGGAAGGTCTGTCCATCCTCTTTATTACGCATAAACTGAATGAAGTCATAGAAGTATCCGATAGGGTTACCGTTCTCCGTAAAGGAGAAAAAATCGCTACAGTGAAAACCGCCGATGTTACGCCAGCAGACCTGGCAAGAATGATGGTGGGCAGGGATGTGGTCTTCACGGTGACCAAACCTGAAGCAAATATCGGTAAACCTGTTCTTGAAATTAACAAACTCTGCGCCCGCAACGATCGTAAACAAGAGGCTTTGCGGGGCGCAACTCTGCATGTCAATTCTGGAGAAATCGTCGGCATCGCCGGGGTCTCAGGCAATGGACAGAAAGAACTTTTCGAGACCATCATCGGAGTGAGACCCAAAGATTCAGGTAAAGTTCTGCTTGCAGGCGTAGACATCACACACGAGTCTGTACAAAAGATCGAATCCATGGGAATGGCGAACATTCCGGAAGACCGCCTGAAAGAAGGATTGGTCCCCGATTTCTCTATTTCTGAGAACTTGATGCTCGGATTGCACAAGAGCAGATTTTACAAATTCCACGGAAACTTGCTCAATTCCCGTGAAGTGGATCAGTTTTCGAATGAATGTATTAAAGATTTTGAAATTGCCACCCCATCTGCAAAGCAAGTTACCCGACACCTTTCGGGTGGAAATATTCAGAAGGTGGTGATTGCGAGGGAACTCTCTGGAAATCCAATCTGTCTGGTTGCCAATATGCCAACCCGCGGTCTGGATGTAGGGGCGATTGAGTATGTTCACAACAGGTTACTCAAACAATGTGGGAAGGGGTGCGGTGTTTTGCTTTTTTCGGATGACCTCGATGAAATTATGAATCTCGCTGATCGGATCCTGGTGATTTTCAAAGGAATGATCGTTGGCGAGCTGGACCCGAAAACAGCCAGCCGCAATGAAATTGGCTTGCTCATGGCGGGGGTTTTGGGAGGAGCCCAATGATCGAAATCCTCGGTTATAGATTTGAAAAACGGGAGCGCCCCAACCGCGCCTGGCAAATAGCGATGACCCTGGCAGCGCTGGCAGTGGCTGTTTTGATCACCGGGGTGCTGATCATTTCTTCCGGCGCGAACTTTGGCAAAGCGATTTCCGGGCTGCTTCAAGGAGCATTCGGAAGCTGGAAAGCCGTTCTCGAGACATTGGTAAAAGCGACCCCGTTGATCCTGACGAGCATTGCGGTAACCATCGCTTTCCGCGGCAATATTATGAACATTGGCGCAGAGGGTCAATTGTATACCGGTGCGATGGCTGGTTACTGGGTGGCTGCCAGTTTCCCGGAAATGAATCCAACGCTTCACATCATCTTAATTGTCCTGGCAGGCTTTGCCGGAGGAGCGCTCTGCGGGGTAATTCCGGGATTGTTGAAGGGTTTGCTTAATGTAGATGAGACGATCGTAACAGTGATGATGAATTACGTCGTTGCTTACGTCTTATCTTTCTTCCTTTCAGGCGTTTGGCAGGCGCCGGGGCAGTACTACTATATTTCTGCTCCTGTGCCGGAAGCGGTTTATTACCCCCTGTTGATCCCCAATTCACGGCTTCATATTGGATTCGTGTTCGCGATTGTAGCCACCATCGTTGCTTATTGGCTGTTGCAGAAGACCCGCCTTGGATATGAAATCCGCACCATTGGTTTGAATACAACGGCTGCAAAATTCAAGGGAATCAACGTTGCCCGGGTCATCATCGTTACAATGCTGATCAGCGGCGGGATTGCAGGGCTTGCAGGAGTCGGTGAAGTCGTAGGACTGCACCATCGTTTGCGGCTTGATATTTCAAGCGGTTACGGTTTTACAGGGATCATCATTGCTCTGCTGGGAGGATTGAATCCCTTTGCTGTGTTCGGTGCAGCCATTTTGATGGGCGGTCTGATCAATGGATCGAATGCCATGCAGATCTTTAGCCACGTCCCATCAGCACTGGTGGATGCGCTCCAAGCCATTGTTCTGATTTGCCTGCTTGCTTTCCAGGTCCTCGCCAACTACAACATCCGGAAGGTGAAAGTTGATAACTGACATCCTGCAAGGAACAATCATTATCAGCATGCTCGCTTCGATGGTCCGCATCGCTGCACCCATCCTTTTGGCTGCCCTGGGAGAATTGGTCACTGAAAAAGCCGGCATTTTGAACCTGGGTGTTGAAGGGATCATGCTCACCGGTGCGTTCATCGGATTTCTGGTTGCATACCAGACAAATTCCATCCCCATAGCTCTTGTTGTTGCCTCTCTCGCAGGAGGTCTGATGGGTTTGCTCATGGTATTCATGGCTGCAACCTTGAAGGTCAACCAGGTTGTCAGCGGTCTGGCACTAAACCTGTTGGCTTCCGGGTTGACTTTCTACTGGTACCGTGTGGTATTTGCCAATATGGAAGGAGCCACGCCGACCATTGTAACCATGAAAGTCGCCAAAATTCCATTGCTCTCACAGATACCGGTGCTGGGTGAAGTTCTATTTTCGCAGCACCCTTTGACCTATTTCGCGATCATCATGGTACCGCTCATCTGGTACTTCATTAATAAGACCAAATACGGGCTTGAAATTCGCTGCCTGGGCGAAGATCCCCGCTCCATAGACATCAAAGGGATTAACGTTACCCGCAGACAGTATTTTTCAGTCATCTTTGGTGGATTAATGGGCGGTCTGGGCGGCGCATTCTTAACGATTTGCTCCGCGGGTCTTTTCCTTCCCGATATGTCAGCAGGGCGCGGCTGGTTGGCGATTGTTGTGGTGATCGCCGGGAACTGGAAGCCATTTCGGATCTTGCTGGCAGCCCTGGCTTTTTCCTTTTTTGATGCTTTCCAGCTCCAGGCACAAAGCCTGGGCGTTCATTTCCCGTATCAGATTTTGCTTGCCTTACCGTACATCATGGCTATTGTTCTATTGGTGACAAGCAGAGCAAAATCAGAAGCTCCTGGTCGCCTGGGAGTACCCTACCTCAGAGAATAGTGCCAGTAAAAGAAGCTCTACTTTTTGGTAGGCAACCAATCGTCAATTGAGCAGTGGAATAAGGTTTGGAGGTAGAAATGACTCGAGAAATATTAACAGGCAAGGAATTGCTCTTGCGGACAATGCGGCACGAAATGGTACCTGCGGTACCCTGGGTACCCTATGCAGGAGTGCATGCAGCGAAGCTGAAGGGATACACTGCGTCCGAAATACTCCGCGACACGGATAAGCTGGTTGAATCATTGATGGCAGTGAATGAACTTTATGCTCCCGACGGGCAGCCAATCGTTTTTGACCTGCAGCTGGAAGCGGAAATTCTGGGATGTGAACTCTATTGGGTGGAGAATAGTCCGCCCTCTGTCGCCACCCATCCTCTGGCCGGTGTTTCTGAAATTCCGACAAAAATACCAACAAAAGACGATGGCAGGCTGCCGGTGGTATTAAAGACAATGCAAACCATGAAGACCAAAGTTGGCGATCATACTGCCCTCTATGGCTTGATCACCGGTCCTTTGACACTGGCATCTCATTTACGTGGTACCGAGATCTTCATGAACATGATTCGCCAGCCTGAATACGTGAAGACCCTCATCAATTACGTTACGGATGTTGCTGATCAGATCCTTGCTTATTATATTGACGCAGGCATGGATGTAATTGCGTTGGTGGATCCGCTGGTTTCACAAATTTCACCCAAGCATTTCAATCAATACCTCGCCGAGCCTTATTCACGTTTGTTTACCTCGATCAAAAATCGGGGCGCATTTTCATCCTTCTTTGTATGCGGGGATGCCACAAAGAACATCGAAGTGATGTGTCAGACTCATCCGGATTCAATCGCTGTGGATGAAAACATCAATATGGTGACTGCAAAGAAAATCACCGATCAGTACAATATCGTCCTTTGCGGAAACATTCCCTTGACCACAAAAATGTTGCTTGGTAATCAAAAAGACAATATGAAATTCGTGGTCGAATTCCTGGAGTCGATCGATCATCATAACCTTATCCTGGCACCAGGATGCGATATGCCGTTTGATACACCCATTGACAATGTAATCGGATGCATGCAGGCAGTACGAAATCCATCTGAAACAAAAAAGGTGCTCGAAAATTACGAACAGCCTGCTGTGGATTTGAATTCCATCGTCCTCCCCCATTATGACCAGCTATCCAAACCGCTCGTCGAGTTATTCACCCTTGACTCTGCGTCTTGCGCGGCTTGTACTTACATGGTCAAAGCAGCGCTGGATGCTGTAGCAGCCATGGGCGCGGATGTAGATGTGGTCGAATACAAGTTCACCAAATCTGAAAATGTCGCCCGGGTGATGAAGATGGGCGTCAAGAACCTTCCTTCTCTTTATATCAATGGAGTTTTGAAATTCTCGTCGATCATTCCCGAGCAGCAAGTCTTGATCGACGAACTAAAAAAGGTTCTCTGATACTCACCTCGATTTCACCCCAATCCCTGGCTTGATTATCGGTAGTGCTAATCAAAAAGGCAATTCTTCTGAATTGCCTTTTTGGTTCCATGCGGTTATATCAAGGTGTCTTGCCTGCCTACAGAGGTTTGTTGACCAAATCATTCTTCAGGGCAAAAACGATCGCTTCCGATCGGCTTTTTACCCCGAGTTTTGCCAGGATGTGTCCAACATGAGATTTCACCGTAGGCAAACTGATCACAAGGTCTTCTGCGATTTGCGTGTTTGATTTACCGGCAACCATCAATCGTAAAACATCAATTTCTCGTGAGGTTAATTCGTAATCCTTCTCTGAAGTTCTCATGGCTGCAGAAATGAGATACTGTGTAGCGAGTGGCGAAAGCGTGGAGACTCCATTTTTCGCCTTGCGGATCGCATCCGCAAGTTCTGCCATGGTGACATTTTTCTGAAGGAAGCTGATTGCTCCAGCATCCAATGCTGCAGGGACCAGGCGCTCATCATCATAGCTGCTCAGCGCAATGATTTGGGTTTCCGGAAGCCTGGCTTTGATTTGGCGAATCGCGTCAACTCCGTTCAATCTTGGCATGACCAGATCCATCAGCACCACATCCGGCTTCATTTTGTTGCATAACTTCACTGCTTCTTCGCCATTGGAAGCTTCGCCCACCAGAACAAAATCAGCGAAAATCCGCAGGAAATCGGAAAGGCCGCGCCTGACCATCTCGTGGTCATCCACAATTGCCACCATGATTCGATTATCAGGGTTCACATAGTCACCGGGTTTATTCACTTTGAGGTTTTATCCAATTGACTTCAATTTTTGTTCCGCAGGTTTGCATGCTGGTTAATTCAAACAAGGCGTTGATCGATTCTGCCCTTTCCCTCATGATCCTGACCCCCATTCGTTCGACCATTACATTCTCAGGATCAAATCCACAACCATTATCCTCGATACACAAATAAGCCATCGTTTTTTGATTTTTATAGGTGATGGTCACCCTGTCCGCCTTGCTGTGTTTCAGGATATTGTTAATTGCCTCCTGGGTAATCCGGAAAAATGCGGTTTGTACCTCGGGAGGCAAAAGTCCAACTCCTTCAGTCTGCAATAGGATTTCTGCAGTGGTTCTTCCAGCCAGGCCTTCTACCATTTGACGCAGCAGGTTGCTCAGGTCCGTGTTGACGATTGAATTGGGACGCAGTTCCATCAGCATTGTACGCATCTCGGCCAATGCACCTCGGGTGAGCTTATGCAATTCAATCAGGTTTTCTTTTATTTTTTCCCTGGGTTCAGTTTCAATAAGATAGGGTAATGCTTCTGCCTTGATGGTTGCCGAAAACAAGGTTTGACTGATGACATCATGCATTTCTCTTGCCAGCCGCTGACGTTCTTCCAACGCTGCAGCTTCCTGCGCCTGTGAGAAAAGCTGGGCGTTGCGGATTGCAACCGCTGCCTGATTTGAAAATGCCTGCAAGCGTTCAATTTGCCTCGCGGTAAAGTAATTCGTCACCGAGCTGTTCAGCACCAGAAAACCCAACAAGAAATCTCCAAAAACAACGGGGGTACAAACGCAGGATCGGGAATTGGGGTTTCTGCTGGGAATCGGGCATGTGTCAGGCTGTATTTCGGGCAGGTACACCGGCTGCCTTGTCTCAATGATTTCTTGAAACACTTTGATTTCTTCCACCGGGATGATCACCGCTGAAGCGGGCATTACCTTTCCGTCCATCCCTTTGCGTAATGCGGGATGAACGCGTTTGAGATTCTTATCGATCAACCAGATGTCAGAATCATCGTGAGGTACAACCTTTTCCACATTTTCAAGGATCAGGCTCAATACTTCATTCAGGTTCAGCGTACGATTAAAAACCGCCGTGGTCTCGCTCAAAGCATCGGCAAACGCCCGCTGCTCGCGCTGAGCCTCCTCGGCGAGTTTTCGCTCCGTGATGTCATAATGCGTTCCAACGAGGCGGTATTTGCCATTTTCCCTGATGGT
Source organism: Anaerolineaceae bacterium (assembly GCA_039683035.1). Classification (GTDB taxonomy): domain Bacteria; phylum Chloroflexota; class Anaerolineae; order Anaerolineales; family Anaerolineaceae; genus UBA6107. The sequence continues at coordinate 270,801 of JBDKSE010000017.1, read as the reverse complement.
GCCAATCGATTTGGAAGACTCCAGGATCCAGCGGTAGTTGCCGTCTGCTGCGCGAATTCGATATTCCAGCACCAGAGAGTCGATTTCGCCTTTTTCCTCCTTTTCGATTTCGGCGACCACTCTTCCCTTATCGTCAGGGTGGATCAATGTTTCCCAAATACCTTCTTCATCTCTCGCAAGGGTGGGATCATATCCCAACCTGGCCAGCCAATTTTCCTTAAGCTTGTAATCTCTATCCCGCACTTCTGTATCGAAGATGCCCAGGTTCGAAGCTTCGATTGCCAATAAGTAGATTTCCCGGCTCCCCGTTACATACTTTTCAAGCGCCTGGCACCTGGCTTGAAGTCTGCCAATTTCTTTGATCAGTCGAGCGTTCTCGGTTTGGCTGAGCAGCTTCTCGTTCTGAATGTCAAGTTCTTCTTCATCGGCATTAATTGCCCAGTCGATCGTTAACCGGTCGCTTTTCGGTTCTTGCCCAATTCCATTTTGCTTTTTTGGATGTACGGAAGACATATTGGAATAACCCTTGTCGAACCAAGCACTCGATTACACAATTTTCATTTTACATTATTCTCAGTCCAGAAACGCCGACTCTCACCCTTATTGAATGGAAACAAGTTAGGACGGATGTCACCATTTTCTTGTGACTCGTTGCCTGCCTATCTGTAATATCACTTCTTCGCCACATATATAATATCTATTACACCTGCTTACCATCCGTTTCCGATGCCGAAAACTGCGGATTCGATTTCCCGCATTTCCTAGCTTTATCAATTGTTGTCGGGCGAAGTAATTATCCTTAACGTTATCATTTAGGGTCCTGACCATGCCCATTTTGGAACAACTTCCAATCGTTCTGACTGTCGATCAAGTCATTCAAGCCCAGGGCATGGACCCTTCGCGGGTTCGCGCGAAAAGCCAGCGGCTGATCGACCTGACCGAAAAAGCCATGGATACGGGTTCCCCCTATCTTCACCCAATGGCTGTCTATGAGATATTTACCGTCGATAAGTTGATTCATCAAAGGCTCGTCTTTAGCAATGGGCAAGGGCTCGAGGGTGAATTAATCACAAAACAGCTGGGTAGCGCCAACCAGATTGCTGTCAGTGTGTGTACTGTCGGTGAGGAAATCAGTAAATTCGCGAATGCCCTCTTTCAGGAAAGCCCAGGGTTGGCGATGGCATTAGAAGGCTTTGCGGCTGCAGCCACAGAAGCCCTTGGTAATTCTGTATGCAGTTATTTTGAAGAGCTCTTTTCCGAAAAGGGGATGAATACCAGCGTCCCGTTAAATCCAGGCATGGAAGGCTGGCCGGTTGAAATTGCCCAACCGCAAATCTTTGACCTGGTCAAGGCGGAATCCATCGGCGTACGTCTCGAACCTTCTTGCCTGATGATTCCCTTGAAGTCTCTTTCGATGGTGATCGGCATAGGAAGTGATTTTGACACTACGATCAAACCCTGCGATTTGTGTACATTGAAGAACACTTGCACCCACCGCTGCAATCAATGACTGATGAGTGAGACCAATCAACCAAGGGGCTAGATCTAGCGGTTATTTGGGAAGAATATGGCAATGGAGCTTCACCTGGTAGGCGGCTTTTTGGGCAGCGGAAAAACAACCGCAATCATCACCCTTTCCCGGGCTTTAATTGCACAGGGAAAGAAAGTTGGGGTGGTGACCAACGACCAGGGGAAGTATCTGGTCGATTCATCTTTCATGCGTGCTAACTCCATCCCTTCTGTGGAAGTCACCAACGGTTGTTTCTGCTGCAATTATGATCGTCTTGAAGATAAATTGGCAGAACTCAAGAGCAGCGAACACCCGGATGTGGTCTTCGCTGAATCCGTAGGGTCCTGCGGCGACATCGTAGCAACCGTAATTAAACCGCTCCAGGAACTTTCAGGCAGCGATACTCCTCCGACCAGTTTTTCGGTCTTTGCAGATAGCCAGCTATTGCTTGCCTATCTGCAGGGAGAAGAACTCCCTTTCAGCGAAAATGTTCTTTATATCTTCGAAAAACAACTTGAGGAAGCTCAAATCCTGGTCCTTAACAAGATTGACCTGCTGACCCAACCTGAAGCTGACGAAGTTTTGAACCTGGCTGCGCGAGCCTTCCCAGAGAAGACCATTCACACCCAGGATTCCAAATCCATGCAGAGTGTGATGGATTGGTACGGGCTTCTCAACGATCATCCAGTTCTTGCCGACCTTCGCGCCATTGAAATGGATTATGAAAGGTACGGTCAGGGTGAATCAGAGCTTGCCTGGTTCGACCAGGAGCTTGAAATCCAATCCAGCAGCGGTAATGTACTTTGTGTAATCAACGATCTCATTCAACGGATCATAAACACTCTCGGAACCATGCATGCGACCATCGGGCATCTTAAGTTCATTGTTGCCACAAACAGCGGGGAGCTTGAGATAGGTATCACCACAATTGAACAGAAAGGCTGGAACAGCGGTTTGCATGAGTCGAACGAGGATCACGCATCCGTTTTGATCAACGCCAGGGTGCAAATCGCACCAGACAGATTAAAAACTGTCATTTCCGATGGCATTGCTGAGATTTCGAAGGAACCAGGTGTCACTATTCAAGCAGCCCAAGCCGATTCATTCAAACCGGGTTTTCCAAAACCGACGCACCGAATGAACTAACCTGATCTCGTCGGAACGGTTATTCACTGGCAAGTATATGTTTTTTTTTGTGGAGTATTATGACCGAAGGACTATGCAAAGTTGACTTTGAACCAATCGGCAAGCGCATTGATGCTGCGAAGGGAAACACACTGTTGGATGCGGCCAGGGCTGCTGGGATCGATTTGGTTGCGGTTTGCGGAGGTGCCGGCACATGCCAACAGTGCCAGGTGCAGATTATTGACGGGAAAACGGATGCTCCCAATGGAATAGAAAGGGATGTTTTTTCAAGCGAAATGCTGGAAAAAGGCTGGCGGCTTGCATGCCAAACGATCGTTCATGATCCAATAAAAGTACATATCCCTCCGGATTCGATGACCACGCCGCAACGTCTACAGATCGAAGGCATCGAAGAACGCGCTGTTGGCAAACCGTTATTTCGGGTGGAAAACATCGCCATTCAAGAGCTGAAATCCTCCATGGCGGCAGACCGGTTGACCTCGCCTAAGGCGGAAACGTTCGCCGATGCTACTGGCCTTGATCAAGAGCTTGATACCCTACTGCGGACAAATGGAAATTCCACTAATGGGGTGCAAGGTTTGGTCAGGGTTGTTTACAAGAGAGACAAGATCATCAATTTTGCAGCACCAGGCGAGTCGGTCTATGGGTTGGCAGTCGACCTGGGGTCGACAAAGATAGCAGCTTATCTTGTGGATATCGAAACCAATCAAATTGCAGCCAAAGCCAGTGCGATGAATCCGCAAATCCATTATGGCGAAGATATCATCAGCCGCATCCTTTATTGCATGGAGCATGAGGATGGTCAGGATCTGATGCAAAGAATCGTGGTGGATAGGCTCAATGACCTGATCAATACCATGACCAGGGAAATCAAGGTCAAATCTCAACAAATCGTCGAAGCAGTGTTGGTCGGGAACACAGCAATGCATCATCTGTTCCTGAGATTGCCTGTGAAACAACTTGGCTTATCGCCGTACACGCCAGCGATGACCACCTCATGCGAAGTTGCCGCAAAAGATATCGGCTTATCCATTTCTGCATCAGGAATGATCTACCTCCCCGAAAATATCGCCGGCTATGTGGGCGGCGACCATGTTGCGATGATGGTTGCCACCGGCGCATCAGAAGAGCAAGGAACAATCGTCGCCTTGGATATTGGCACCAACACCGAAATTTCCCTGGTGCACGATCATCAAATCCTTACCTGTTCGTGCGCTTCCGGACCTGCTTTTGAGGGAGCCCATATCAAGGAGGGCATGCGCGCTGCAGCCGGTGCAATTGAACGGGTCAACATAGATCCTGAAGAGGTCCATTATCAAACCATTGGGAAAGTCCCTCCGATAGGCATCTGCGGATCGGGTATCCTGGATGGAATTGCGGAGATGCGCAAGAATGCGATCATGGATGAGAGGGGCAATTTTGATTTTTCCCATCGATTCGTAAGAGGTTCAGGCAAAACCGCTGAATTCATTCTGGCTCCCGCGGAAAAATCTGGAGCAGCCAAGGATATTGTGATCACCAGGAAGGATGTCAACGAGATCTTGCTCGCGAAAGCTGCGATCCAATCAGGCGTGGAGGTTTTATTGCGCACCGCGGGAATTCGTGCGGAGCAGATCGATCGGTTTATTATTGCCGGGGCATTCGGTACTTATTTGGATGTGAAAAGCGCCATCCAAATTGGCATGTTCCCCAACCTGCCAATCGAACGTTTTGAACAAGTAGGAAATGCTGCCGGCACAGGCGCCAGGTTAATGATGAATTCTGACGAGATGAGAGACAAGGGAACCGAGTTTTCGAGCAATTCGCGTTATGTTGAATTAACTCTTTTCCCCGATTTTCAGAAAGTTTACCTGGAAGCACTTCACTTCCCCAGAATATAAATTTACTGGGGTCGCCTTATAAAATTTCACTTAAGGGTGCAAGCTTGGTTCAAAACACATCCCTCAGGGTGGATAATTCGAACAGGTTGGACAACTCAACCCCCACTTAAGGGTTGCCATGGACAGAGTATCACCATATACACTCAATAGCAGAGATGGTCTTGAATTTCTATCAGTATGTTGAGAGTTCGGACCACTCCGAGGTATCGATGATTTAATTCTTTTCCCTGGATTCCCAGCATCTCAATTTGAATTCGATCCTCACTCGCCCTGAGGAGGATTTGCGCGAGGAGCACTCTGATAATTATGATGACTTCGAATCCCCATTGAGGAGACTAAGTCAGTAGATTGGCTGTTCGAGCCTATCCTGTGAGCAGACCGGTGAGGACAAGCACAGCCACACTCAGCAATGCCTGCACCCAACTGAGAACCACAAATTGCTGCATTAGGCGTGTCTTCTCAGTTTCTGGTTTACCCAGTTTCTTTGCCAGGAAAAACCAGATATAGGCACTGACTGCGACCAATGGAAGGATAACCGCGTGTTTGAGGATCAACATGGTATTATCCTTCATCTCTTCTGCCAGGTCTGGTGCAACCGTTTGCAGGTAACCCGTAACACCCACGACGAGACCACCCACGATGAACCATGGGACGAAGTGTTTGGTGAAGACTTCCATGAATTTTGCCTGTGAATTGGGTTCAAGGCTTTTCAAGGCCGGAATCAGGGCGATGGGTAAAATCATGGCCGCACCCAACCAAATTACCAATCCGATCATATGAAATGAAAAGTATATTGGCAAAAGCGGCATTTTTCCCTCACTCGATAGAACATATACAACCAGGTTTTATACTAACTTCTAAGAGCTTGTGCAATCAATTCGCTTCATCTTACTTTGATAAGCAAATCGTACAGTCGGAATTGTGGTATGTCAATTAGGTAAAAATAACAGGTATCGCATGGATCCAATACCTGGCATACATGAATAATCTTCATTAGCGAGGTTCAATTGAATATATACCGGGAAAGTCTTCACTGCTTGAGGAGTTTTTTACCTAATCAAAAAGCTAGAATATGGATGATGCTTTACCACCTAATGTGCTTCGCGGAACATCAGGTGTGAGTCGTCGAACCCAGTTAAAAAAATGGGTCAACTCGTTTGGCTGAGTTGACCCTATCCAGCAAGCCTCAAAACGGTGAAGACATTCAATTCGTTGCTGTTCCTTTCTTTACCTTACGGTAGAACCTGACATTACCTTGCCTTACTGGAACTTGAGTTACCTTACCATGGAACAACTTGCGTATTCTTACTTTGCCAAACCCTGGCAAAACGCTTGCTGGACCACTTACAGTATAACCACAATGGATGAGATTTCAACCTCCAGTATTTTTAAATCGATTATGAATGCTTGAAAAACCCACCATTCAGATTTGTTTTCTTTCACAGGATAAGTCAACTTGACGGAGCCTTCAAAAACAATGGGGTATCCCTCATATCAAGAAGTTCATTGCCTGTTTTGAGCATCGGTGACAGAAAGATTTTTCACCAGGCTGAACCTGAATTGAAACTGGACAGGTGATCCTAGATGCAAACATACTTGACTGCAGTACGAAGCCGCAGCGCTCACATTTCATCTGGTTCAGCGATTTCGAGAATCGAGTGACCTAGAGGTTTCTCTTTACCGCCAGCAGCGTAATATCATCGAACTGTTCGGTATCGCCGGCGAATTGATTTGCCTGTTCTGCAATCTTTTGCAGCAGCAGGCTGCAGGAGGGTTCGCATCCGGCAAGAATTTTGATCAGCCGCTCTCTGCCGAAAGAAGATTTTTCACCATTGATGGTATCTGAAATGCCATCGGTGAAAGCCAGCAGGATGTCTTCTTTTTCGATTGCAATCTCCATTGAGGTGAACTCAATGTCCGGAAAGAGTCCTATCACTGGACCGGTTGGGGGAAGCTCAATCATTGATCCATCTTTCCGCAACAGCAATGGAGGTTCATTCCCGCAGTTGATGTAGGTCAACGTGCCGCTTTGAAGGTCCAGCAATCCAATGAAAATGGTCGCAAAAATACTTGCGTCCTCATGCGTTTCAGCAATGTAATTGTTGGTAAACGAGATGATTTGCTTCAAGCGCTGCGCTGGAGGGAGAACCTGCCCATCCTTGAGATTTGCCAGGAAATTCGTTGTTGCCGCTGCGCGGATCAGGCTGCGGAACAAGGTCATGAACATTGCAGCTCCCACGCCCTTGCCGCACACATCTCCCACGTTCATCACCAGTTGATCATTGGGCAGCAAGAATGCATCGTAAAAATCACCCGCCACTTCCCTCGCAGCCTTGAAGTACGCGGCAATTTCCCAGCCATTGACATTGGGAAGCTGGGCAGGAAGAAAAGACTGCTGAATTTCGCGGGCAATTTCGAATTCCCGCTCCAGGCTCTTTAGATAAAGCTGCTGCAAATCGTGCAGGCGTTTCTTCTCCAGGCTGGAGGAGACCCTTGCATGCAGCAGAATGGGTTCGAATGGTTTGGGCAGGTAGTCTTCAGCGCCAAGTTGAATTCCCCGCACCACGCTTTTCAGGTCGTTGCTGGCTGAAATGACGATGACGGGAATATCGCGGGTGATTGGATTTGATCCAAGCCTGGTAAGCACTTCAAAACCATCCATGACAGGCATCATGATATCCAGCAGGATCAGATCCGGGACCTCAGTCTGCACTTTTTCGAGGGCTTCCCTTCCATTGGCAGCGCTGATGATCTCAAAGTCAGACTCTTCGAGTTCCTGCTCAAGATAATCAACGTTGAACGGTTCGTCATCCACAATGAGAATTTTGGGTGGGTTCGTCATTGGTCACCCCAGATATTCGTGCAGTTTTTGCAACAAGAGGGCTTCATCGATCGGCTTGGTCAAATAATCATTGCATCCGGCAGCGATGGCTTTTTCACCATCCCCTTGCATGGCATTGGCGGATAGTCCGACAACAGGCAGACTTTTGAAGCTTTCGCGAATTTTGCGCGTGGCTTCATAGCCGTCCATCACGGGCAGCGAAATATCCATCAGTACGAGGTCCGGCTTGCCTTCTTCAGCGAGTGCCACCCCCTGGGCTCCATCTCTTGCCACGATCAGCCGGTACTCATCCTCCAGTAATTGGATTAGCAAATCGATATTAAGTTCTGTATCTTCCACAATGAGGATGGTTTTCACGGTTCCTCCTCGACAGTCTACACCCCTTCTTCGCCTTTTTGACTCAATGCAGCATTGATTTCATCCACCAATTTCTCACCCTGGAGGCCCTGCTTTTTCATCACCAGGGTAACCGTTTCTTTCAACCTTTGGATTTCATCCGCGGTTAATTCCTTTGCACTGATGACGATAATCGGTAAATTTCGGGTTTCCGGGTTAAGGCGCAGGCGTTCGAGGACCCCAAATCCATCCAACCGCGGCATGATGATATCAAGCAGCAGAATGTCGGGCTTGTCCTCCATCACGGCAGCAACCCCAGCTTCGCCATCCAGGGCAGACCTCACCACGAATTCTGCTTCCGGCAGGAATTGCCGGACCATATCGGCAATATTGGGGTCATCGTCCACCACCAGGACGTGCTTCTGTTTTCTCCCATCTGGTTGGATGACCCGGTTCAATGTCTCGATGACCGCGGCCGGGTCGAGAGGTTTGAGCAGATATGCTGAGGCGCCCAACCGGTAGCCCATCGCTTTCTTGTCCACGATGGTCAGCAGGATTACGGGGATATCTGCCGTCGCGGGGTCCTCTTTCAGGTCATGCAAGACCTGCCAGCCGTCCGCGCCGGGCATGAGAATATCCAGCAAAATTGCCTGCGGCTGCTGTTCATGGGCCAATTTCAAACCTTCCCAGCCGCTGCGGGTGCCCGTTATGTTGAATTCACGCTGGTCAAGGTTTTCCTGCAGCAGGTAGAGCGCATCGGGGTCATCATCGATGACCAGGATCTGTTTCATGCCTGTTTCTCCTTCAGAAGGTTTCTCCGCTTTCATCCCCGAATCCATTCTGACTGGATGAATGGTACTGGAGAGGGTTTCCACTTCCTCAGTCATCAGAGCGGCGTTTTTATAGACCATGGGCAGGGTTAGTGTGAAAGTGGACCCTTTTCCAAGGTCAGAAACAACAGTGATGTCGCCTCCAAGCAGCCGCGCCAGGTTGCGGCTGATGCTCAGTCCAAGCCCGGTGCCGCCATATTGGCGTGTGGTGCTGGTATCTGCCTGCTGGAACTCTTTGAAAATACGCGGCATGGCTTCAGGGCCGATGCCGATGCCTGTATCTTTGATGTCTATGCGCAGACGATCCTCCCCCTCGCGGTTCACTGCCAGCAGAATGCTGCCTTGATGGGTAAACTTGGCGGCATTGCTCAACAGGTTGAGCACAATCTGCCTGATCTTGTCCTGATCGGAGTAGATCAGGGTGAGGTTTTCATCCACCTGCTTTTCAAGCACCACATTCGGTTTGACCAGCGGTGTGGTGGTATTGATGCAGAGATCAATCAGGGGGGCGATTCTAAAGTTGGATGCCAGCACATCCATTCGTCCGGCTTCTATCTTGGCAATATCCAGGGTGGTATTGATCAACCCGAGCAAATGTTCAGCGCTGATCAGTACTTTGTCCAGGTTTTCGGTTTGTTTTTCCGGCAGCACACCTTCTGCTTTGCGCCGCACGATTCGGGTGAATCCGATGATGGCATTTAGCGGCGTACGCAATTCGTGGCTCATATTGGCAAGAAAAGCGCTCTTGGCTTTGTTTGCCTTTTCTGCATCAGCCCGGGCAAGCCTGGCTTCGCTGAAAAGCTGGGCATTGTTCATTGCAGTACCCACGTTGGTGGCGATGATACTGAGAAGATGCTCGTCATCCTCATTGAACAATCCTTCACGTGTCGTGCTCTGCACACTGAGCACCCCCACTGCTTTTCCGCTGACGATGATCGGCACCCCCAGGTAGGAGCGGGATTGAACGCCGACTCTTTTTGCCCCAATCTCAATCGCTTTTTGATCGAGGTCTTTATTGATCAACAGCGTGCAGCACGATTCGATCACCTTGCTGGTCAAGCCCTCACCCAATTTGATCGAGGGCAGTATCTCGCCGTACGTGTATGGAAAATTGATCAATCCCGCAGGTTCGTCAACAACAGCTACATAAGCGACATCCGGTTTGAAGAGCGAAACCATCTGCTCCCCCACCAGTTGAATCAATCCCTGTAAATCCAGTTCTTTGACGAGCGCCGAACTGACGGTATTGACCACCGTCATTTCGGCGGCTCGCTGTTCGGTCTCATTCAGCAGCCGCTGCGTTTCATCGAAGAGGCGCGCACTCTCCAATGCCACACTCATGCTGTTCGCGAGGGTGGATAGAAGGCGGATGTCATTCTCAGAAAATGCATCGTATTGCTCAACGTTCTGAAGACTCACATAGCCTGTCACTTTCTGCCCGACGACCAGTGGGACAAATAGGACTGATTTTGGCGCTTCTGTGCCTTCAATGACAACGCTTCCTGAAGCCTTGATGGATTCAGGGGTAACGTGATTGTTGAACAACGGCTCGCCGCACTCGATAAGTTGCTGCCGTACCCGGTCATAAGGTCTGGGGGGAAGATTTTCCTGATACTTCCCTTTCTCGAACACGTACCAAAGATTTTCAGTACCAGATTGAGTATCGAATGAACCAATCATCACGCTTTGTGCTTCGAATATTTGACGTACATTCTCGCCAACAAGCCGGTAAATCCCCTGGATATCCAGGCGGTGAGACAAACCCTCCTGAACACTGTTAATGATCGACAGTTCATTAGCCCTTTGCTCGGTTTCTTTGAGCAGTCGCTGCGTCTCATCAAAGAGCTCGGCATTTTCCAGCGCAACGCTCATGCTGCTTGCCAGTGTTTGAAGAAGGCGGACATCCGATGAGGTAAAGGAATTTTCCTTTTCAAGGTCCTGGATCGAGATGACACCCTTTGCCTTATCTCCGACCAGGAGCGGGACGAATATCGCAGACTTGGGCCAGGCGCCGGTCTTGAGAGGGTTGCCGGAACTGAGACTCAGTTCTTCAAAATCCTGATTGATCAAAAGAGGTTCACGGCTGTCGATCACCTGCAAACGGAATCCGTATGCAGGCTGCGGATCAATCACACTGCGATCCCCGTTTTCATACGAATAAGGCATGGTCATCAAATGCGTGGTTTCGTCATAGGTCACAATATCAGTGACATGTACATTGAACACTTCACGGGTCTTTTCGCCGATCAGTTCGTAGATCGACGCCAGGTCCAGTTTTGATGCCAGGCTTTGCTGCACGCTGTTGATCGTCGCCAGTTCAGCTACCCGCTGCTGTTCAACCTGGAACAGACGCGCGTTTTCGATTGCTGCACTGATGCTGGAGGAAAGCGTTTGCAGGAAACTCAGGTGGTTTTCATTGAAGGCATACGGCTCATACGAACCCAGGAAAACGAGGCCAATCGATTGATCCTTGGCGATGATCGGCACTCCCAGCCAGGATTGGGTGAGCGTGCCGGAGCCCTGCTCCACCAGTTCAGATGGAAAGTAAGCGCCATTGGCGATTTCTTCCTCCAGGGTTCCCAGCATGAGCGGTTTTCCAGAGTTAATGACCTTCGATGACAAACCAGTACCCAGGGGGAATGGCTGCACATTTTCGAGAACCCCGCATTCATTCCTGTCGTATTCATAATAGGTGTTAATGAGATTCTTCTGAACGTCGAGCAGCATAACCGCAACCGCATCGGCGTTAAAAATTTGCTGGAGGTTCTCTCCTGCGACGCGAGTAACCACTTTCAAATCCAGCGTCTTGCCCATGGCTTCAGCCACCCGGTAGAGGATTGCCTGTTCATTCACTCTCTGTCGATCCGATTCTGCCACCCTGAATCGAGAAAGTGCTGTGGCGATATGCTGCGCCACGAAAGCCAAGACCTCATCATCTTTTTCTGTGTAGTGAATGCTTTTATCGTAGCTTTGGATATAGATCGCTCCGATCACCTTGCCATTCACAATCAGAGGAGCCCCCACGCCGTCTTCATTTGGCGTGCCTTCCAGGGCATATTCTCCCGCGGCTTGCATCGCAAGGAATTCTTCCTGCCCATGTTTGATTGTCTTGCCGGTGCGGATGATATAGCTCGAAAGATTGCGGTCATTCCCCAAGGGACGGGTTGGAAAGGTGTCATCCGTTTCGTCCACGTGATAGGGATAACTCAACAAGTCGGTCGATTCATCATAAAGCGCAATAAAGAAATTGTTGGCATACATCAGCCCGCCAACAGTTTTATGGATGCGGGAATAAAACTCATCCATATCATGCGAGCTGTTCGTAGCCTCTGCAATTTCATACAGGGCGGTTTGGATTTTGTTGCTCTGCAGCAGTTCACTTGTGCGGTCTTTGATCTGCTGTTCCAATACAAGGTTTTGCTCTTCAAGCAGGGATTGCGCATGCAGCAATTCTTCGTGCCCTTGCCGCTCCCGGGTAATTACCCGCTCCTGGAATCTATAAAATAGCAATAGAAGCGTCTCAGCAATGGCAAGGTTCATCAATACCGTGGTAAGCGCCATCCATATCGAAAGGTTACCAGACCCCAGCGGCGAAGAGCTCGGTACCACCACCCCCTGGCTGATCAAAAAAGCAAAAACGGTGAGGAGTACCGCACTCAAGACTGAAATGACAAGACTCATCCGCTTGCCGATCAGCAGCAGCGTGATGATGGAAATCAGTAAAAGATATAGCGGACCAATCCCTCGTATGCCTGTCGACAGCAGGTTGATTACGGCTGCCGCACATCCCACAAAGATCAGACTCGACACCCGCACCCAGTAGTTGATCCGATGGAATATCGCCAAAACCACCAGACTCCCCCACGCTGCGATGAGCACAAAAGTCAGCGGGTTTGATGTTGCGGACCTGGATTCATTGATAATGATGGTCGCCAGCGCAGGAATTGCCGCAATGACCATGACAACCAGAAAGATATTCAAAATCGTTGTACGCCATTCATGAAGCACACCGAGATCCGCCGGTTTTTTTGTTTTTTCCATTTTCAATACCTATGAAGATCAAAACCTGGTGATTTTATTCATTATAGGGCAATTGAAAAGTCGTTGAAATGACGTTGACTATACAATATATAGAAGCAGTTCTACCATTTTACTGTGCTTTCTTTCTCCCTGAGATGCGTGGAATCTAGACGCAATACCCAGGATCAACGTCATAAGGTTTTCCCCCCTTTTGATTGACATTCCACGAAATTTCTCATAGACTGAACCATGCTGGGATTTTTCTATTTCTCCTGAAGGAGCGACCCTATGAGCATTATCGAAGTTGACCACCTGACCAAGTATTACGGAAAATCTCGCGGAATTGTGGATGTCTCATTCCAAGTGGGAGAAGGTGAGATCTTTGGTTTCATTGGCCCCAATGGTGCCGGAAAATCCACCACCATCCGTCTGCTCCTATCGCTCATCCACCCGACCAGCGGCACGGGCAAGGTTTTTGGCAAAGATGTGGTCTCTCACGGACCCGAGATCCGCCGCGATATCGGCTACCTGCCTTCGGAGGTCTACTATTACGAAGGGATGAAGGTCATCGATTTGCTCAAGTACTCCGCCAGCTTCTATCCAGGTGATCACACCCAGCGCATTAAGGAGCTTTCCGAGATCATGGAACTGGAGTTGAACCGGCGCATCAGCGACCTCTCTTACGGAAATAAGAAGAAGGTCGGCATTGTACAGGGGCTGCTTCACAGCCCAAAATTGCTGTTTCTCGATGAGCCCACCAGCGGCCTTGACCCGCTGATGCAGCGCAAGTTTTTCGACCTAATCCGCAAAGAAAATACCCGCGGCGTGACCGTTTTCTTCTCCTCGCACATTCTTGGCGAAGTGCAGCGCCTGTGCACCCGTGTGGGCATCATCAGAGAGGGCAGCATTGCCGAGATCTCCGATATCCGCACCTTGCAGCAGAATAACTATAAGAAGGTGCACATCACCGCTGAGGGCTTGAGCCCTGAATTCTTCGACCTGCCGGGTGTGACCAATGTGCAGACTGAGGACAGCACCCTTCATTTCTTCTTCAAGGGCGATATCAACGCCGTGCTGCAGAAAATCAGCAGCATCCAGGTGACCGATGTGACCATCGAAGAACCCACCCTTGAAGAGATCTTCATGCACTACTACGAATAGGCGGGACGATGAGCGCAAACATTTTCAGGCATGAATTTCGCTCCCGGTTCAAATCGGTGCTGATCTGGTCGCTGTCTATTGCAGCTCTTACCTTCTTCTTTTTCTCTCTCTTTCCAGTATTTGCCGACCAGGCTGCACTTTTGAACGAATTCCTGGCCAAATATCCGCCCGAATTGCGGGCTGCTTTCGGCATGAACAATATGGATCTGGCGACTGTGCTGGGTTTCTACAGTCTGCTTTTCATATTCATCCAGCTTTGTGCAGCCATCCAGTCCAGCAATTACGGCTTCGGGTTGGTTTCGATCGAAGAAAGTGAACTGACCGCTGATTTCTTGTTGAGCAAACCGGTCAGCCGCACGCGCATCCTCACCAGCAAGCTGCTGGCAGCCCTCGCCAGCCTGCTCCTCACCAACCTGGTGATCTGGGCGAGCACTTTTTTGGCCATCGAAGCCTTCAGCGAGGGGCGTGCATACAATAGGGGTACTCTGGTCCTGGTGCTTTTCAGTCTCATCATCTTCCAGCTCTTCTTCCTGAGCGTCGGGCTGGTGGTCTCTTTATTGGTCAAACGAATCCGCAGCGTGACTCCCTACGGCCTCGGCCTGGGTTTTGGCGCTTATGTACTCAGTGCCTTCACCGGCGTGTTTGGCCAGGTCTGGTTGGAGCTGCTCACTCCCTTCAAGCACCTGGATGCAGCCTACATCGTTGCGAATCACGCCTTCAACATGCCTCTGGTGCTGCTCAACCTGGCAGTCACCCTTGTTTCGCTGAGTGCCAGTTACTGGCTGTATACCCACCGCGATGTTCCAGCGGTTTCATAAGGAGGCACCTGTGAACATCTTCTTTCGTGAACTAAGAGCCAAATTTAAATCTCTACTGATTTGGAGCGCGGTCATCCTGCTGCTGATCATTTTGGCGGTGGCCAAGTTTTCCGCCTTTGCTGGCGATCCCGCGACAATCAAGATGCTCGATTCCATGCCCCAGGGGTTGGTTGCAGCATTTGGTTTGAACGCCTTCAACATGACCACCATCAGTGGTTTCTACGGCGTGATGTTCATTTACTTTGCCTTGATGGCTGCCATTGCCGCCGCCATGTGGGGTTCGGAGACCATCTCAAAAGAAGAGCGCAACAAGACGGTCGAGTTCTCACTGGTACTGCCGGTTTCCCGCAGCCGGGTCGTCACCGCCAAAGCCCTTGCCGCGCTGGTCAACTGCATCTTGTTCGTGCTGATCACCTGGGGAGCCTCGCTGGCAGCAGTCCAGCCGTATAAACCAGATAATTCCTTCTACCACTTCCTGTCGCTGGAGATGCAGGGCATGTTTGTCATCGAACTGATCTTCCTCGCTGTCGGGTTGCTGCTGGGATGCGCCATGAAGCGTTACAAGCTCTCCGGTTCCACCGCGGTTGCGATTATCCTGACCGCCTACTTCCTCTCCATCGTCACCGCGATGAACGAGAGCCTGGATTGGCTGAAATACCTCACTCCCTTCAAGTACTTCGACGCCGGCAATCTCTTCCGCAGCGGCAAACTGGATCCAGCCTACCTGCTTCTCTCGGCGGGGATCATCGTCGTTTGCGTGGTCGTGGCATATCTCATCTACAACAGGCGCGACTTGTACATTTAATTTTTGCTTTTCCAGCCTTAACTCATGGGAGCAGTCGTAAATCGCCTGCTCCCTTATTTTTACTATTCTTCTCCTGAACGCAGACCATCGGTACACAGCCAGGAGCGCTTTGCCAATCATCATCCCGCTCATTTGATAACTGATTTTTGGGTGATCTTTTTGACTCAACGTTTTTGTAATGGTTCTATAATTTTATGGAAAGACGTAAAGAAATTTTCATATCTCCGACTTTTTGCTCAAAACCCAATTCAAAAGAAGGCTTTGCCTCTGTCCGACATATATTTCTCTTGATTCATTGTTAGGGGCTAATATGGATGAAATCTATCAATCAGATGTGATCGTGGTCGGCGCAGGTACAGCCGGAACATACTTCGCATGGCAGGCAGCCAAAGAGGGGGTCAAGGTCATACTGCTCGAAGCGCGTACTTTGGATGTGATGGGAAAGAATATTGAGATCATTCACATGGACCAAAGCGCTTTTGCCGAATTTGGAGTGCCCGAACCCCAACCGCCAGAGCTGGTCCATTTGGAAACGGTAGGGGTGATGTGGGCGCCTGATCGCACCATCACGGATGTTGTGGAACATCCATTTTATGTGTTGAATCTGCCGGCTTTGTACCGTCGACTGCATGGGTATGCTGCTCAAAGCGGCGTTGAGATCATTGAGAACGCCCAAGTAACGGATGTGATCATCGAAAATGAGAGTTTGTGCGGCGTATCCGGTGAAATTAAAGGCAAATCCTTCGAGGCGCGGGCAAAGTTGATCGTGGATGCTTCAGGCATGACAGGAGCGATACGCACCAGACTACCCGACCATTTTGGGGTGGAGAACAAACCCATCGACCCGGCTAAAGTCTATTGCTGCTGTCTCGAGCTGCGCACCGACCTGCCTGAAGGTTCGCTTACCGGCAGCAATTCGTTTATGTCAGAAAGCGGATTCTGGAACCGCTCCTATGGTAATGACATTATTATTGGGATGAGCCAGCACGGCGGATACGAATTCACATGGCAGAAGCATAAGGAGTTTCGCGAACGGAATTGGGGTGATCCGGGCAGGTTGGTTTCCCGCCGTCAAGGCCTGGTGCCATACCGGCGTTCACCCTTATCCCTGGTGGGAAATGGATTCCTTGTTGTTGGAGATGCGGCTTTCCAAAACCGGCCATTTTCGGGTGAAGGCATTATCTCTGGCTGGGGAGCCTGTCGGGCGGCTCTTCCGGCTGCCTTACGAGCCTTGCGAAACGGAGACGTCAGCCGCAGTTCTTTGTGGAGCTACAACACCGCGTATTTCCATGATCAGGGCGCCAAGTTTGCTGCTGCCATGGCTCAGTTACCCGCAGCCACTGAATTGAATGACCGGGATACCAATTATCTCTTCCGCCATCACATCATCTTTAACGGCAAGGATTTCGCCGAACTGGCGGAGAAATATGAGGTTCAGATGGGCACAGGAAAGCTGCTCAAGATGGTGTTCTTCATGCTATGGGGAGTCATCAGCGGGCAGTTCCAGGCTTCATCTTTGAAAACACTGTTATCTGTCAGCACAAAGGCTTCCAAATTGAAAAAGCATTACGTCAACTATCCCACTGACCCGGACCTATTCCCAGCCTGGGAAGAAAAAGCGGCAACTCTTTGGGAAGAAGGGGCATAACCTTTGGAAGAAACCTTTGAAGTTGACCTCCTCGATATTACCGATTTGAGGTATGAAGAAAAGCTTACAGCAAGCGTTCTTCAAGGCTTGATAAACCGAAAAGGACCCGTTCTTTTTCTGATAAATAAGAACTACGATGATCCGGGCACTCGAAAAACCAATGTCGTTCACATGACGGACGAGAACTGGTACAACAAATACCGGGAATACGTAAAAGACAATGATTCGGTCAATCTGGAGTATTACCAATCAGCCTATAAGTTGGTGACGCATTCACTGGCTGGCATGGTAGAGGCGATTCATAAATATAAACCCCTGCTGAATGGACTGGTCATTTGGGACCCTGCAATGATCGATTCAGTAAACCTGGCATTGATGCTGGCTGCCCAGGAAGATCTGCTGGTGATTGCACCCGATCAGCTCGAATGGGCAAAAGATCAAGGGCTTGACAACGTGCGCCACGATCTGCGCGGCAAATTCAAAGACCGAATCGAGCTTTATTCCTGGGCTTTCAGAAACCTGTTTGCCAAATGCAAAAGCGGTCAAATTGCCAGCATGGAACCCCAGTGGAAGCGCAGCGAATTCGCTGACTACATCGTTCAAAACAAGCTATTTGTCTATTGTCTCTCTTCATATAAAAAGGGTGGTCTTCGAACAATCGGACAAAGTCTGCTCATGCTGCTGATAGGCGGTCCTTTCGGTTTGCGTAATTTTCTCTTTGACACCCGGTTGGATGGCCTGGTCAAAGCGCTGGCGCGTTTCTTATTAAGCCTGGGTGCGCCTGAAACCCGACTGGGACAAAGAATTCAACGAGCGGTTGAAGCATTGCCTTTCCCGACCATCTTCGGCTGGCACAGTGACCGGGACGATGAGATGAGCTTCATGCTGCAAATATCGATGAACGGGATGCGGCTGGCCCCCACTTTCATGGCTGGTAACTACAGCTTTCACAGCAAACTTCCAGCAGAAATCCCATTGGTTCAACGATATATCCATCCCGAAGAAGTCAAGCTGGAGAACAAAGTCTATTTAGCCTTTACACTCTCTGATGGCGACCAGTTTACCCTGATGAATACGGGTGAACTTGGTAATTGGCGCAGGCCGGAGCGTGGAAAGGTGCCTTTCAATTGGGAAATGCAACCGTTGTTGGTGGAAATCGCCCCGGCTTTGCTGGGATATTATTACAGCTCACTGAAAGATACCGACCTGCTGGTGGCAGGTCCTTCAGGTGCGGGCTATATCATTCCTCCCCTATCCAGTAATTTGTCCGCATATCTGGCAGAAAGTGCGCGTTACTGTGATCTGGCGGATGTGAGAATCACCACATCCTATATCGGCGATCCACCCCTGAGGGTTGTACGAGACCACGGCCAAGCTCCCGGGAAATTTCTGGGGTTCCTGGCGGGGTATTTTCATCTGGGTCGCACCCCCATGTACATGGCAGGAAAACGTCCCTTTGTGGCAAATGTCTGGCCGACCCCCGAACAGATCCCCTGGGAGAGCGATCAGGCATTGGTAGGAATCCGCAAGTTAGTCGATCAACCTGGTAGTAACCCCCGTTTCATTGCCTGCCATTTATTCGCCTACTTCACGACCATCACCGATGTATATCAATTCGTTCAGACACTGGATTCGAACAAAGTAAAGGTCGTCCGCGCTGATGAATTTCTCTATGCAGCTGCCCAAGCCATGCAGATAAACCATTCCAAATCAGAAGACCAGGAGAGAAAAAATGAGCGATAAGGTTCCCGGCAGTATCAAGGTAAAGTACGGCGTCGGCGATATGGGAGTCGCCATGCTCACCGCGATTACGCAATTCTTCTTAATGATCTACTACACTGATGTGGCTTTGATTGATCCAGCCATTGTCGGGTCCGCGCTGATGGTCGGCAAGTTGACATGGGATGCCGTCAATGACCCGTTGTTTGGGTATATATCAGACCGAACGAAATCCCGGTGGGGAAGGCGTCGACCTTATCTGCTGTTTGGCGCAATTCCTTTGGCACTTGGCACCTGGCTGTTGTTCTCCATCCCCAAAGGCTTGACCGGAGTATCCGCTTTTCTGATCGTTCTTTTTTCCTTCTTAATTTTCGATACGATTCACACCATTGTTTCGGTGAATTATTCAGCGCTTACTCCTGAACTGAGCCAGGATTACGACGAGCGCACTTCGATCACAACCATACGCGAGATCTTCACAGTTGTAGGGTATATCCTGGGTGCGGCGACCACCACCGTTGTGGCCGGGCTGCTGATGAGCAAGTTCAACTTAAGCGAACACGCCGCTTACAGCGGGATGGGTCTATTCTTCGGTTTGATCGCCATGACGGCAGTTTTTGTAACTGCGTTTGGCGTGAAGGAGAAACCGGATGCGATTATCCCGGCAAAAATTCCGCCCGTCAAAGCGGTGTCCTCTACATTGAAAAACAAACCATTCATGTGGTTGATGGGCTGTTTCCTGCTGACCAATTTCAGCTTTACACTGCTCACAACCCTGCTGCCTTATTATTTGACTTATCAGTTGGGTATGGCCGATCAAATGCCAATTGTGATGATCTCGATGCTTGGCTCGATCGGTCTTTTCTTGTATCCCATGAAGCTCTTGACGGATCGCATCGGGAAAGGTCCGGCTTACGCTGCCGGTTTGGGATTGGCTGCCCTGGCATGCGCCTCAACCTTCTTCCTACCGCATTCACCCACACCACTGATTTATATTGTTGGCGTTGTAGCGGGCATGGGATTTTCAGCACAATGGGTGTGCCCATGGAGTATGCTGCCGGATGTGGTCGAGTATGACGAATTAAAAACAGGTCAACGGCAGGAAGGTCTTTATTACGGCATGTGGAATTTCATTACGAAATTCACCAACGCCTTCGGTATTGCAGTAGCGGGTTGGTCATTGGCCTTATTTGGCTATGTCGCCAACGTTGAACAAACCTCGCGCGCCCTCTTTGGCATTCGCTTGTTCTTCGGACCGGTTTCTGCGATTGTGATATTCATTGCATTGCCGCTTCTTATCTGGTATCCCATTACCCGAAAAAGTCATTTGGAATTATTGGCCGAATTGGAGAGAAGAAAAGCCCAAAAAGCGGTCGCAGTCGATTAGCGAGGAGAATACTCTTCTTAAGAAAGAGCCAGTCCGACAAAGATGCCTGACTGGCTCTTCTTCTTGCGTGAGGACCGTGCGTAAGATACTTGATAATCTCTGGTGGATGATTTCGAGGAAAATATTCTCTGGGTTTCCCAACAGCTTGTGAGATTCGGAAATGATAATTCCTCACAAGAGACACGATTCATATTACCTGATCTCCCCTGCTCACCCGCCCCCCCTACCTCCAGCAGGCAGCGTCGTAATCCTCCAGCACCCGAGTGATCCTCCGCAAGATCAATTCACGGGGGTCATTCACCAAACTTTCTTCTCGTATCTCTGCGTATTCACAAGGGAAGTATTGGCTGAGCAGCGTCAGCGGGATGGGCGTCTTTCCCAGGTTGGTCAACAACCGATCAAGCCCCTGACGTACTTCAGGAACATTCCAATAGTAACGGCTACGGTCGCTGAAGCTGAACTGGCGGTTCAGTTTCTGTTCCCGCTCGCTTCCCTGGTAATGTTTTTTCCAGTGAACTGAGTTTGCCAGCATGGCCGTTTCCATCAAACTCCGGATGCCGCTGGGGTTTTCGCAAAGCTGATCTTCAATCTCCGCCAGGGCGAAGATCGCTTCACGCATCGCAAAGGTCAAGCCAGGGCCGACCTTGAGAATGGCGAAATGATCCTCCACCAGTTCGCGCAATGCTGAACGCGATTGGTAATCTGTGGAATGGGCTTCATATACCAGGTTGGGCACTGATTCGATATAACGAACCAAGTCTCTCGCGGCAGGACGGTCATATACGTGAATGGCGTCGTGGCCGAACTCCACGCCAGGCTGCACCACCAGGGCGATCACACGCTCCCAGGCTGAGTGGAGTCCTTTCGCCAGGAAAGCGTCTCGGGTGAGTTCGATCGTCCGGGCAGCATCTTCTGGATGGGTCACCTGAAGATGTTCCTCCCCGGCTTTTGCACCCCCTGCCGCCGGAACCTCGGTACCTATGACGTAGCGGGGAGCGGTAAATCCTTCCGACAGAGCCGTTTTTTCCACCTCCGCCGCCAACTCAGCAGCCCTTTGTGCCATGATCTCAGGACCGAGGTCGCGATCATCAGAACAGCTCACCGAGCAATCCAGGTGGATCTTACCAAACCCGTCTGCGGCAAAAGCGCGAACCATTTCTTTTGCTTTTTTCATGGCAGTATCAGCCGGCTCTGAAGAAAAGGGCAAAGGCCCCAGGTGGTCTCCGCCCAGGAGCAGCCGCTCAATGGGAAACCCTACCTGTTTGGCGATGCCATGAACAAATCCGACAAAATCTGCAGGCCGCATTCCCGTGTACCCGCCGAACTGGTTGGCCTGGTTGGACGTCGCCTCGATCAAAACCGCCTTGCCGGTGATCAAGGCATGCCTGAACGCTGCCTCAAGCACCAGGGGATGGGCGGAGCAAATGGATGTGATGCCCAACGGTTTGCCGGATTTTTGTGACTGAATGATCGTATCCAAAATATCCATCGAAAAATTACCCCTGTTTTCCCAACTTTTCCATCCAGATCCTGGCTTCTGCCAGCGTGGGTTGTCCGGCTGTGCCGCCGATTGCCTGGGTTGAAAGCCCGCCGCAAATCACCGCCAGCCGCAGAGATTCCTCCAGGGTCCATTGATTAAGGTAGCCATAAAGGAAACCGGCATCAAAACTGTCGCCCGCGCCGACCGTGTCCTGCACCTTGACGGGCAGGGAATTCACCTTGACGTGCTCCCCATTTCTAGCGGCTGTGGCACCGGATGCGCCCTGCTTGACTGCCAGGGTTTCTACCTGCCGGGCAAGGTGATTGACTGCGGCTTCCACTGATTTTTGACGGGTCAGTGAAAGAATCTCCACCTCATTGGGCAGAAAGACATTGGTCACAGCCAGGAGCTCATTCACCCCCTGCCAGGTTTCCAAGGGATCATAATTGGTATCCAATGAGGTGGTCAAGCCGAGCGTACGCGCGCGCTCAAACAGGTTCTGCATCCCGGGCTGCAATGCAGTCTGGAGAAAATACGACGCTACGTGCAGATGGCGCGATCTTCGCAGCAAATCATCGGGGATTTCATCAGCCTGCAAGGTGGGGATCAACCCTGGATAGGTGAGGATGGAGCGGTCATTCCCACGCGCGAGGATCACACTCAAGCCGGTGGAGCCGCCCTCAACGATAATCGCGGGAGCCGTATCCACGCCGGCCTTTTGCATCTCATCCAGCACGAACCGGCCAAACATATCATCAGCGCAGCGGCCGATGAAACCGACCTTCAGTCCCAGGCGGGCAGCCCCGCAGGCGAATATCGCAGAGGAGGACCCCACGGTGAGGGAGGCACCATCAACCAGCTTCTCCACCTGTCCGAAGACGGGTTCCACATCCCCCGATAAAATAATGTCCGGGTTGATCTCTCCAGCGACGAGAATGTCATATTTCTTTTTCATATTTCCTGCCTTCCACGATCAACATAAGCCCGCCGCCGACCAGCGCGATCAGCGCTGCCAGACGAAAGAGATTGACAAGCCCGGATTGTTCATATACCACGCCCCCCAGTATCGAGCCCACTGCCGAGCCCACCCCAAATATCACGCCCGAGAACAGTCCTTGTGCCGTGGCTTTCAAGCCGGCAGGAGCAATGGCATCGGCATAAGCAACCCCGGCTATCCACATCAAGGAAAAGGTGGGCCCATGCAGAAGTTGGATTAGGAGAGCCATCCAGGGTACAGCAATAAGCGTGTATGCCAGGGCGCGAATGGCATAGAGAAAAAGCGCAGCGGTTATCAAGCGGCTCGGTGACCATCTTTTTAAAAATCGATTGGAAAAGTATAAAACCGGTATCTCCGAGAGGGTCGCCACAGTGAGAGACCATCCGAGCGTAACTTCTTTGGCGCCAAGTTCGCGCAAGTAGATGAAAAGATAGCTGCTGATCATCGCCAGCACCATTCCTGAGATAAAAGCAATCCCCAGGAAAATCAACCAACGGCGATCGGTGAAGAATTGGCGGAATTCTCCTGTGGAAGCTGCACCAAGCTGCCCGCTGATAGGAATGAATCCTGCGATCAACAATCCAACAAGCATCAAAACCGCAAAAGCCCAGAAGGAAGCCTTGATGGTCGAAATTTCGATAAGCCATCCAATGATGGGTGCTGAGATCCCCCAACCAATGGCTCCCCACATGCGGTACTGTCCGTATTTTTGCTTCTGTCCGCCAAGATCCGCCATCACCGAGCTATCAATCAGGGGAAAAATGGGAGATGAGAAGAAAGCGTACAGTGCCACCATGGGGATAAGCAGCCAAAAGGTTGCGAACCCTGAAATTGCCAACGCAAACAGGATTGCTCCGCCAATTGACATGAGCAAGGTGAGCTTCTTTTTCTTCGTCCGGTCAGCAAATGCGCCCCAGGCAGGACTACCCACCAGGCTGATCAAAGCGGGCAAGCCTGCCAGGATGCCAATCTGAGTTCCTTTAAGTCCCAATTCCTGGTAATAAACGACCAGGAACGGGGAAAGAGCTGCCATCGCAGCATATAAAACACAATAGAGTGGTCTTGCCAGGCGTAAAGATCCAGATTGCATGGCAGGTCAGTACGACTTGTACCAGTCAAAGGGTGCCTGGGCTTGATAAGATTCAGTGAACGGCTTCGCAAGCGCGGTGCAGAGCGAGGTAAGGCGAATTAGCCTCTCGGCTGCCACAGAACGCAGGAATTCATTTCGCTCCGTAATGCCCATGGTCACAGCTTCCTGCCATACCGCGCGTCCAACGGCGATGCCGCTGGCGCCAGCATTGCACGCGGTAACCACCTGGCTGACAAAGGTATCGTAGTCCACCGCAGCCGAAAGCAGGATCCAGGGTGTGATGCTGGCTTCGGAGATTTCGCGGCAGGCTGCTGCCCAGCGCGATTCATCGGGGTCGTGAATGTCCAGCGGAAATTCGGCTTTGAGAATGTCAATTCCCAAAGGGGTCAACCGCCGGGCAGTCTCCACCACCACACGGCGTTTTTCCTCTGAACTCAGTTTGGTGTTCTCCTGAAGAGAATAGGAGAGCGGCTCAAGCATCAACACCAGATCCAGTTTTTGACAATCGCGGGCAACCGCCGACACGAAATCTTCCGTCTCCCGGGCTGCCTCAGATTCAGGATGGTAATAAACCAGGAGCTTGATCGCCGATGCGCCCATGCGCTTGGCTTTTTCAACGCTCCAGCCTGGGATGATTTTCGCTTTGCGAGCGGTCGCGTCGCCTGTGTAGCCGGTGGATTCCAAGGCTGTGACCAGCCCCACATTTCCGGGCAGGGCATGCGCTGCAATCGCCTGTGCGGCCGACACTTCAGGGTCGAGCAGCACGGCGGTTGCCTGCCTGGCGAGATTTGAAACGACGTCCAATTTAAAGGAAGAGAGCTTCGCATCATCCACAAATTCAGGATTGGCTTTGCGCAGATTCTGGCGGTGGTCCAAAGCCAGGGCGGTGAAGGTACCTCTCTCCGAGGTAATTTGCTGCAAACCGCGGAATTTTCCGATGGTTATGGATTTCATAAAGTCACCTGTTTTTTGTGTGGTACCGCACATACGATAGTACGATACCACACTCTAGCAGTTGCTAGACCTTGAAACTCTTGAATTCTGGCAGGTAATCCTTGTTCTGGGCAAACATTTCGTTGACCATCTGGCGAATTTCAGCCAGGGAAAGGACTGCCATGGTCAACGGGTCGTGGGCAATGGCGCGGTAGATCGCCACCGGGTCTCCGGTGATGGCACCCTGGATGGCAAGCTCTTCGATCCCGCTCGAAAGCGAGGTGAGCAAGGCGCATTCCGGGGGCAGAGCACCCACGTGCATGGGGTGGAACCCGGCCCGATCCACCAGGACGGGCACTTCCACACAGGCTCCCTGGGGCAGATTGGAAACGAGCTGCGTGTTGGGCACATTGCCATTGAACTTGAACGGCTCCCCGCCCTTCAGCGCATTGATGATGTAGGCGGCGTACTCCTGCCCGCGTTCGAGGTCAGCAGCAGTGAGGGGTTTGGCCAGCTCTTGCTTGGTGATGTCCTTCCAGGTGGCTTCAGTCTGCTGGTATTCCTTAAGAATATAGGCATACTCCCCGGGGTTCCAACCGGTGCCGTGGGTGCAGTATTTTTCGATCAGATCGGGGCGTTTGCGGAACCAGGCGTTGTATTCCGAGTTGTGCCCGCTGGATTCGGTGACGAACTTGCCCAGAGCGAGGAACATCTCGTTACGAACGATCTCTTCGTTGTAGATCTCGGGTCGTTCGGTGACCGCTTTGTAGATCAGGGGATAGGCATCCTGTCCCTTCCACTTGTACTCCAGGTACCAGGCTTGATGGTTGATACCGGCGCAGAGGTAGTCAATCTCGTCATAAGGTGCGCCGATCCAATCTGCCAGCATCATGGCGGAACCCTGCACCGAATGGCAAAGACCGGTCACCGTGATGGAAGTCTGGCGCTGCAAAGCACCGCAGAGCATCGCCATGGGGTTGGTGTAGTTCAGGAGAACCGCGTTGGGGCATACCTTTTCCATGTCGCGGACGATGTCCATCATCGGGGGCAGCGTGCGCAGAAAGCGAAAGATACCGCTGGGTCCGCGGGTGTCGCCCACATTGATATCCACGCCGTACTTCTTGGGGATCTCAATGTCATGCCGCCAGACATCGGTACTGCCGGAGAGGATGGTGGTCAGCACCACGTCTGCACCGCGCAAGGCTTCCACGCGGTCCAGCGTAGCGGTGACTGTCGCCGGGTATTTTCCAGCAGCAATGATCTTGCGGACTGAAGTTAGCGCAAACTCCAAACGCTCCGGATTGATATCCATCAAAGCGATCTGGGCATCCTGGAGCAGCGGAAAGGTGAGGATATCACGCACCAGGTCCTGGGTGAACCCCAGACTGCCAGCGCCGATAAATGCGATTTTGGTCATTTTGAATCCTCCAATGGTCAAGCAATAAGGGTTAACGAAGGACCGATCAGCGCTTCACACCGGTGAGGGCAATTCCTTCGATGAACTGCTTTTGAGCGATGAAAAAGACGATCAGCAGCGGAAGAATGGAGAGGAAAGCCCCTGCCATCAGGACGGTGAACTTGCCTCCCATGATCGTTTGCTGCTGGAAGAAAGCCAGACCAACTGTAAGGGTGGTCTGATGCATGTCCGTCGGCAGGTACACCAGTGGATGAAGCAAATCATTCCAGGCGTCCTTGAAAACAAAGATCGCCAGGGCTGCCACCGCCGGTTTACACAAAGGAAGGTAGATTTTCCAGAAAATGCTAAAGAAGGAAGCTCCGTCCATGCGTGCAGCATCTACCAGGTCGCGGGGGATGGTGAGGAAATATTGACGCAGCAGGAAGGTGCCGAAAGCCCCGCCCCAGAATGCCGGCAGGATAAGCGGCCACTGGGTACCGATCAAGCCAAGATACTTGAAAATGATAAAGTTGGGGATCAACGAAACCTGCGAAGGGATCATCATCGTTCCCAGGAGCAGGGCAAAAAGGAAATTGCGACCTTTGAACTTGGCGATGGCAAAGACAAACGCTGCCATGGCGCAGGTGATGATCTGCCCAATCACCATGAGAATCGAGAGTTTGAAACTATTGAGCGTCAGATAAGTGAAGGCATTGTCCGGTAGGATCTTGAACAGTTGAATGTAATTGTCCAGGGTGAATGGATTCGGAATGAAACTGCGTGAGAATTGCTGCGCGGGTTCGCGAAATGAAACCGAAATCATCCACAGGAAGGGAACGACCATGATCACAGCGCCCAGGATGAGCAACGCGTAGGTGAGAATATCCGCCAGGAGCTTGAATTTGGATTTGGACATGGTTGGCTCCTATTCGTACACCACAAAGTGGCGTTCCCACCAGAACATGACCGCCATGAAAATGGCCACCAACAAGGCAAGCTGGATCGCCTGCGCGCTCGCATCGCCCATGCGGAAGAAGTTAAAGGCATTGCGGTAAATGGAATAAACCGCCACAGGAACTGTACTGTTGCCCTGCCCGCGCCGGGTGAGCATGTAGATGTAGTCATACGCCTGGAAGGCGTTGATTGCGGTGATCAGGGTTTGAAAGAAGATGGACGGCGTGATCAGCGGCAGGGTGATATGGAAGAACTGCTTCACCGTTCCGGCACCGTCAATCGAAGCGGCTTCATAATAGTCCTTGGGGATGGCGGTCAAACCCGCCAGGAAGATGATCATCCCTTCACCGATGGCACCCCAGACATTGACGATCACCACCGAGGTCATGGCGTTGTCAGCACACAGCCAGCAAACAGGCGCCAGGTGGAAGAGTTCCAAAAAGGCGTTCAGCAAGCCGGTGTCTTTGCCGTAGATCATGTTCCAGACCAGGGCTGAGGCTACTGCCGAGGTGACCGCCGGCAAAAAGTAGATCGTACGGAAAATACCCACACCACGGATCTTGCGATTGAGTAATACAGCCAGAAGCAGCGAAATGATCACAACGGCTGGAACGTATTCAGCAGAAAACTTTAGTGTATTCGTAAATGCTTTGACGTAATCAGCATTTTTGACCAGTGCTTCGTAATTCGACAATCCTGCCCAGGTGGGCTTGTTGATCAGGTCCCAGTCAAAGAAGCTGAGACCCAATGTAGCCAGTAATGATCCAACCGTACCAAAAACGAGACCGATCAGGGTGGGAAGTAGCATCACCCATAACCAGATCTTTTCCCGTCCGAGCAACTTGAGACCGTAATTCATGCTTACTCCCGGGTTTCCCCTTCCCCAACTGGGAAAGGGGAAACCACTTGTGAGGTTTGATTACTTGTTCTTAGCCAACACTTCATCCGCAGCTTTGACAACCTCATCAAGCGTAGGATTCAGTTCAGCTTCCCCGTCAAAGACCGGTGTCAGACCATCACCTACGACACCCGCCCATTCTTCGTAACCTTTGAACACTGGTTTTACATGGGCAAAGGCGATGGAATCCAGGAAGACCTGCTGGTTGAGGGTTCCAGCCTGCTTGAGGTAGGCATCGCTTTCAGCCACTGATTTCAAAACCGGAATCGCGAATCCGAGCTCTGCCAAACGCTTCTGACCAGCTTCACTCGTTGCGAACTGAATGAACTTGAATGCAGCATCCGGATTCTTTGAGTCCTTGGAAATGACGAAACCGGCACTGTTCACACTGGTCGCCTGTCCCTTGGGACCCTTGGGCATGGGAGCCACATCAAAATTGAGTCCAGCACCCACATAACCGGGTACCGCCCAGTGACCAATGGTGGTCATGGCAGCCATGCCGGATTGGAACAGGTCAGCACCATATTCGCCAGAGGTGGTTGGAGTGGGCATGACGCCTTCTTTGTACAGGCTGTCGATGTACGCCCAGGCTTCACGGGCAGCGGGCTCGCCGATGAGGGTCTTGGTGTGGTCGGCACTGATGATATCGCCGCCGTACGCCCAGATCGCCTCGCTCCAGAACAATTCCATATCCCAGGTATCCGTCCAAATGCCGTATTGATCGGTTTTGCCGTCGCCGTTCTTGTCTAGGGTCAGTTTCTTGGCAGCGGCCAGCAGATCGTCGTAGGTCCAATCAGCGGTCGGGTAGGCAACCTTGGCTGCGTCGAACATGTCCTTGTTGTAGAAGAGCACAATGGATTGGAAATCGCGCGGCAGACCGTAGTAGCCGTCAGCGGTCTTGTAGGCGGTCAACGTCTGCGGGTAGAAGCCGTCCAGGAAACCGGGGTTGGCATCGATGTACGACTGCAGGTTGAGCAGGGCACCGCGGCTCTGCCAATCGAGGAAGAGGGGAGCATCCATGGCGAATACATCGGGCGGCGTACCGCCGGCGATCAGCGTATTCAACTTGGTCCAGTAGGAGTCCCAGTCAGAAACATCCACTTTGACCGTGATGCCAGGGTTGGCTTTGTTGAAATCATCCACTACAGCCTGCCAGACGGTGAGTTCTTCGGGGGCTCCCCACATCATGAAGGTAACCTCAGTGTTCCCTGCCGGGGCTTGAGTACCTTCGGCGGGTTTTGGCGTGGGAGTAGCGGTAGTGCAGGCAGCCAACAGCATGCCCGCAACCATCAAAACAGCGAACAACTTCTTCATTTCATCCTCCTTGGTTTGGATTGCAATTTCGACTTGGTCACAGGTTTAGCGTGACCACTGCGGTCAAATGCTCGGGACAATCTGGATTCAAGCCTTTGACCAGAGATCTGTAAAACGCCATCAATTGCAGCACCGGAAGGTACAAAACGCCACGCACCTCCTCGGGGATGCCAGAAGAGAAAACCACATCACCATGCGATTCTGAAAGAGCCAGAATTCGAGCCCCCAGCGCACGCATTTCATCAAGTACCGCCCGCTCCTGGGAATCATTCTCATCGGAGAGAAGCCCGACCACAACCGTGCTTTCTCCAACCATCGACATGGGTCCGTGCCTGAATTCGTGAAAATGGAAGGGTTCCGAGTGCGTGAGGGTCATTTCCTTCATCTTCAGGTTGACCTCGCACGCCAGCCCGTAGCGTGCGCCCGACCCCAGGAAATAGAAGCGGTCGTAAGTCAGGCTCTCGCCGACTTCCTTCGCCAGATTCTCATACTTTTCCATCAGGTGTTGACCTATTTGCGGCAAATCATTCATGGCTATACGCAAGTCGTTTCTATCTGCGGCAATGGCGCTCATTGCAGTTACAGCCGTGTACATCGAAGCAAAGGAGCGTGTTTGAGCCACTGAAAGCTCCTGCCCTTCCGGTATGATCAGGCTCAGATCAGACAACCTCGAGAGCTTGGTGTCGTAATTTGAAACCACGATCACTTCTCCCAAACGGGACTGCTTAAAATGTTCCACAGCTTTGACCGTTTCGCTGGTGGTACCTGAACGGCTGACGGCAACCAACAGGCATGGGCTTTTCTTATCCACCACGGCAGCGGTATTGAAAAGCAGTTCACTGGCTGGGACCGCCCGGGCAATCTTGCCGGTCATCTTTTGGAACAAGGCGGCGCCCGCCAGCGAGAGGTAATAGGTGGATCCGCACCCGGTAAAAATCACCTGGTTGTATCTGTTGGTCAAGGCTTTGATTTCGGCTGCGGCTGCCCAGGTCACGTCGAGCGCGTTTTGCCAGGCAAGGGTTTGAGATTTGATTTCAATGTAGGTATGAGCTTCGTTCATGTATGTCTTTTCTTCCTTTAATATCCGGATAATGAGGTTAAATGCTTTTGAATTTCAACAAGCGCAGGCTGTTCTTCCGATAGACTTTTTCGAGAACATCATCAGGCAGGAAAATGCCGTAGGCATACCAGCGTCCCTGCCCGGGTACTTCACTGGTGTTGTAATTGAAGTATTCATCGCGGGTTTCCAGGAAACGGTAGGCGATGCGATAACCCTCCACTGATGGACCTTCATCCAGACCGAAAAGGATCCGGTCAGGGTACTTGAGGAAGAAATCCCGCGAGGTGTACGGCTGCCGACCCAGCTCACCGATCCGACCGGAGATATCGACGTTGAAGTTGGGCGCCTGGTCGAGAAGATCGCCCACCCAGCCCAGATTCTCGGCATAACAACCCACATGCGCACCGATGAACGTGGTCTTCGGATGCCGAAGGACCATTTGCTTCAACCCCTCCAGGATTTCAATGAACTGGGGATACGGCGGACTGGTAAATGCCCAATCGGGATGAGCGCCGATTTCCTCCCAGCGTTCGTTGGTTGCATCGATGGGATCGAAGAACGCCACCGGGTCTGCCACATGGATCAGCACTGGCAGTCCCAACCTTCCAGCCGTCTCCCAGATCGGATCCAGGCGCGGATCGTCCACCTTCACCAGGGTTCCCTGGTGATCATGCACCTGCAAACCAAAGGGCTTCCAGATCTTGAGCCCCTGCGCACCCCAGCCCTTCTGCACTTCCAGCCGCCGGGCAGCGTATTCGGGAAAGTCCTTGCCCAGCTCTGACCATCGCGACCAATCCACACCGCCGAAGACCTGAAAACGTTCGGCACGGGGAGCGAGATAATCCAGATGCTGCTTGAGCAGGTCTTCACCCCATCCGCCGTCCAGATCCACATAATGGCTGACCCCGGCTTTGTCCAACTGGTCGCAAAGCTGCTGGATGGTGAGCATTTCGACGGCATTGCCGCCAAAATACCCCAGGTGATTATGAGCATCAACCACCGGGAATTTTGGGCGATCAATGAGGGTCTCTTTGACGACCAGTTTGGCTTTGGGTTTGAATTCGGATAATTCCATTGAGAGGGTATCCTTCGCTAAACCTGAATCATTTCAATGTTTTTGGCTCGCAGAGCTTCAATTAACTCTGCAGGCACCTTAGTGTCTGTCACAATGGTGTTAACAATTTCGACCGGCGCAACATAGCTCATCGAAACCAGGCCGAATTTTGTGTGATCTGCCACCAGCAGCACCTTTTGCCCCATCTGCAATATCGCGCGGTCTGTCATGGTTTCAGCCAGGTAATCATTGGTCAGGCCATGCTCCAAACTGATGGCGTGGATGCCGAGTATCACCTTGTCTGCGCGAAGATCGCGAATGGATTGTTCGGTGATGTGCCCGATGAACGAAAGTTCACTCTTGCGCAGGATTCCGCCCAGGGCAATCACCGTAATTCCGTGAAGCCCGCTGAACGTGTTCATCACCGGAAGCGAGTTGGTGATTACGGTAAGGTTCTTGCGGGTTTTCAAGTTGCGCGCCACTTCCAGCACAGTGGTTCCGGAACCCAGGAAGATAGTCTCGCCGTCCTGGATCAGTTGCGCGGTAGCCCTGGCGATGCGCTGTTTTTCATCGGATTGCCATTCTTCGCGTTGCAGGATGGGAGGCTCAGGCGGCGCCTGGTGCAGCGCCAGTGCCCCGCCGTGTACACGCTGCAGTTTGCCTTCACCCGCCAAAGTTTCCAGGTCGCGGCGGGCGGTGGCTTCACTGATGGAGAACTGCGTCACGATCTCAGCCACGCTGATGCTGCCCTGGCGCGTCAAAAGGTCCAGGATCTGAGCTTGCCGTTCAGTAGAGGGGACAAATTCATTCATATTCAATCACAATCAATCAGATATAGTCATCATTATACACCGCTAACGAGCAATTTCAAGCAATACAAACTTAAAAAATGCCTGGTTGCCTTGCCAGGTTGGTGTTTGCAGCAGGGAAAAGGTCTTTGCGGAAGGAGCTGAGGCAAAATGGATCCCTCATCCGCGATGGATGGGGGATTTCGAAGAAAGCTCAGGTCAACACTGCATTCTGAGATAATTAGAGCGGCAGGAGAAGATTTCGTCAGACGGAGACCTTCTGGAAAACTGCTGGCTGCTTGGGCGACACCCCCTGGATTGGGTCGGTACGGTCAGCCAGGATATTCCGTCCGAGGTGCTGACCGTAAGCTGCCAGGCGGTCCAACTGGCTGCCGTCATCCATTTCAATCATTTCATGCAGGTTGACCTGGAAACGGCGGAAATCCATGCCCGAAAAGTAGGTCTCCACGAGGTGTACCTGCTGATCATAGGCAGATTGAGAAAAGACTCCCATGACCTTTCCGATCCATTCCCAGGGCCAAATGCGCTCGCTGGTTTGAGGATCATAGGCGTATGGGTCGCGCCCGGTACCGATGCTGATGAGAGTGGTTTCGGCGGGATCCCAGTGCAGGCATTCGACCGCCTCAAAGGCAGCCACGTAACAGGGATTGGCATAGGACCCCACTCCGCCGTCGATGTACCGCCCTTCGACTGGTTCGAAGTAGGTCGGTACCACGCAGGAAGCCTGTACCGCCTTGGTCAGCGGCCAACCCAGGTAATCCATCTTCCAGGGTTTGATGAACAGGGTGCGGTTCTGCGCCAGGTCGTAGGAGGTGATCACCAGATCCTTTTGGGCGGCAGGTCCCCAAAGATCCCCCATGTGCAGGCTGCCAAAATAGGTATTGAGTAGTTTCTCAAATGGCGCAGCAGGGTAGCGGTAGCGGGTAAGCGGGAAGAGAGCCTTGCGCAGGCTGTGAGGAAAGACCGTCTCGCCAAGCTCGAGGTAAAGATCGTTCATCTTGCGGGCGGAGATGCCGGTGCAAAGACCTGCCGAAATGATCGCCCCGGTGGAGGTGCCCACTGCCAACTGGACTAGCTCGTGCAGCGGCTGTTGTAGGAAATCCTCCAGCATGGTCAGCGCCTGGGTGGCGATCACGCCGCGCAATCCTCCCCCATCAATGGCGATTGCAACGTGTTTGCGGAATGGCTGCATGGATGTTCCTCCTCCCCTTGTTGCTTTTGCAATCTGATCCGATGTTGCAAGGAATCTGCCAAAGTGAGATGATCGGGTTGCCTTCCTCCACATGTAAAAGCCGCAAGATCATTTTCAGAGGATGAGAAGCGTTAGCAACCTCCTGCGTATATCTATATTGACATTCCTTCCCTCGCAAGGTATTCTATTTCTTAAGAATTCCGTTATTCACAACGGCTTTCCTTTCATTCCCAATCCAGCGCTTTCTTCACTCAGGTCTCGTTCATTACAGAGCTTTTTGCCGCCCTAGCGAGGTTTTTCGGGAGGGGCGGATATGAAGTCGAAAAATCTCCTGTGTGGGGCAGCGCGATTGTTTGCTGGCCTTGCCCGCATTCTCCTGCTATTTATCTTCGTCCTGGGATCCCTGCCGTTCTCTCAACCTTCAGTGACCGTTCTGGCCGATGCCGGAAGTCTGAGGGTAATGTGCGAAAACGATCCCTCACTGGTGGGCTGCTGGCGGATGGACGATGGCAGCGGGTCCAGCTTGCTTGATGGCAGCCCGGCTCACACCCATGAGGCCACACTCATAA
Organism: Anaerolineaceae bacterium; assembly: GCA_039683035.1. Classification (GTDB taxonomy): domain Bacteria; phylum Chloroflexota; class Anaerolineae; order Anaerolineales; family Anaerolineaceae; genus UBA6107. Next base: position 236,953 of record JBDKSE010000017.1, on the reverse strand, counting down.
ACCCTCCACTCTTTGGCACACCCGGCAAGATTGGTGCCCACAGCCTGATCCTCAACGGCACCTCGCAATATGCATCCATTCCCGATGACCCGGCGTTTGCCTTTACCACCAGCCTGACCGTCTCGATATGGCTCAAACCTGTAGCAGCAGCAGATCAGGGGCTGATGGTCAAAAGCAGCGGTTCAGCCGGGTTCGAGCTTGCGCTTTCTGCATCAAATTCCTCCGATCCCCCCGCCTCGCAAAAGGTTTTCTTCCGCCTCAACGGAGATGACTCTCTGCGGGTCAACTCTGTAACCGCCTACCCCACCGATGGGTCCTGGCTGCATGCCGCTGCCGTTTATGACGGCAGCACTCTGCGCCTCTATATCAATGGCGTTCAGGAATCAAGCCTGGCAGCCAGCACGCCGGTCAGTTCCAATACCGCGACACTGATCCTGGGTGCCAATTCAGAGGGTTCCTCAGGCTGGTTTACGGGTGAGTTGGATGATGCCCGCCTCTACAACCGCGCCCTCTCGGATACTGAAATTGCCGCACTCGCCAGCAACGCACCGCCCGGCGACACCACGCCGCCAGCAGCCCCTACGGCGTTGTCAGCAACCCCTGGCGATGGGTCCATCCAGCTCAACTGGACGTCACCTTCCGACCCGGACGTGAAGGGATACAACGTCTACCGCCGGTTGACCGCTGAAGCCTACCCTCCCACACCTTTGATCTTTGTGACCGGTGAAAGCCGGCTGGATAACGGCTTATCCAATGGCACTGAATACTTCTATACGGTCAAGGCGGTCGACACCTCGAACAACGAATCGGCAGCCTCAACGGAGGCCAGCGCAATCCCTGCAGCCCCCATCCCCTGCTATCTTCTCACACTCAACGGGGATGCGAACGGCAGCCCTCCAACCACTGCCCCCACCCATTCCCCAATCTGCGCCGAGGGAAGATATACTGCGGGAGAATCCATCACCCTCACGGCAGCCCCCAACCCCGGATACCGGATCGCAGCCTGGTCAGGTACGAACGATGATGCATTGAAAACGCTGACCAATACTCTGACCATGCCGGCAGCGGATCAAGCGGTCAGCGCAACTTACCGGCAAAATCAAAAACCTGTGATTGTATCCTCCTCTCCGGCGGACCAGGCAGGCGGCATCACCACCTCGGTCAACTTGAGCGCCACTGTACAGGATGCGGATTTGGATCCCTTGCGGGTGAAATTTTACGGACGCATCAAACCCGCTGATTTCACCCTGGTTGTCCTGCCGGATACCCAGACCTACTCAGCCGATCCCACCTTCGATACCTATTCGACAATCTTCAACGGTCAGACGGGTTGGATCGTCAACAATTTGATTAGCCGCAACATCGTTTTCACTGCACACCTCGGCGATGTGGTCAACTCGTCCTATCGCCCCAAAGAGTGGACGCGTGCCGAAACTGCCATGAACCTGCTGGATGCTGCTTCCATTCCTTATATCCTCGCGGTCGGTAACAACGACCAGAACCCCGCCAATTCTCCTGGTTCTACTTCTGAATTCAACAACTCTTTTGGCACCTCTCGTTTTGCGGGAAAGGCTTATTACGGCGGTCATTACGGATCCACCAACGACAACTCATATGCATTCTTCAGCGCCGGGGGCATGGATTTCATCGTGATCAGCCTTGAATATGATCCCTCGCCCGACCCGTTGGTGTTGGCTTGGGCGGATCAGTTATTGACCAGCTACAGCAGCCGTCGGGCGATCATTGTGACTCATGACCTGCTCACCTATACAAATACGCTTTCGACCCAGGGCCAGGCAATCTTTGATGCGCTCAAATCTCACTCCAACTTGTTCCTGATGCTGGGAGGGCACCTGGATACCACCAGCCGGATCACGCTTCACGGTACGGCGGGCAACCCAGTCTATGCCATCCGTTCAGATTATCAAACGCTCTTGGGAGGCAAGAGCGGATACCTCAGGATCATGACCTTCAGCCCGACGCAGAACCGAATCCGCGTGGAAACCTATTCCCCCAATCAAGATCTCTTCGTCACCAACAGCGACAATCAGTTCACCCTGGATTACACCATGGACACGTTTACCCAGATCGGTGGCGATCAAACCGTTGCCTCCGGAAACGGAACGGCCAGCGTTGAGTGGAGCGGTCTGGTGCCGGGAAATGTCTATGAATGGTATGCGATTGCCGAAGACGGTATGGATAATGGGCGGAACAGCACGCGCAGTTTTACCTCCACCGCCCCAACCCCCATCCCTGTCAATACGCCTCCGGTGATTGTCGAAGGAGCATCAGTAAGCGTAAGCATGTCTCGTAATGGCTCGCCAACTCCATTTCAGCTCACTCTGCACGCCGCCGACCCGGACCCGGGTGATCATCTCTCCTGGAGCATTGCCACGCCAGCGCTCCACGGCACTGCCCAGGCTGGCGGCACCGGGAATAGTCAGTCCATAGCTTATACGCCGCAATCCAATTTCAGCGGTTCTGACCAGTTTACCGTCCAGGTTTCGGATGGAAAAGCAGCCGATACCATCACGATCATGGTAAGCATTCAGACAAACGCACCGCCTTTGCAAGGAATAACCATCTCCGGCAACGCCGGGGCAGCGGGTGTTAAGCTATCCTACCTGGACGGCATTCGGAAAACGGTCTCAGCAGACAGCAGGGGCTATTACAGTTTTAAGGTGCCTGAAAACTGGAGCGGAACCGTAAGCCCTTCCTTGAGCGGGTACACCTTCAACCCTTCCGGCCGGTCTTATGCCAGGCTCAGTTCCGACCAGTCAAAGCAGGATTACACAGCTTTTGCAGGGCTTTCCTCCCTCAACTGCACCGAATTGACCCCCCAGTCCTCCTTCTTGAAAACCGGGGAACCACCCCAGTCCGCGATCTGGACCTATTTTGGGGGCTGGTTCGCCGTCTTTCCGCGGTTAACCATGAATGCCGCCACTTCGGGCATGTGGTTATGGCAACTGCAGAACAAAACCTGGACACCCATGTCGAAACTCTCCGGTTCAACGCAATTGCAGGCTGAAGTAAAACCTGATGGCACACTGGCGCATATTCTCCTCTTCGATAAATCGGAGATCAACCTGATCTCGGTTGAATTCAGGCAGGGGGCGTACCAACCCTGGGGTGAGCGCCCAAGCCAGGCGAAGCTCAAACTGGCCAGCACCAGCGCTCCGCACGTTGAGTTGGACTCCACCGGACGCCTCTGGCTGGTTGCCCGCCAGGATTCTCCGCTCCCGGCAAAAATCGTGGTTTATTTCAGCGATTCCCCCTATCAGCAATTTCAGGGACCAGTCGAACTGGTCAACGGGGTGACCGGCCAGGATCAAGCTCTGATTGCCGCACTCCCCGGAAACAGGATCGGCGTGCTCTGGTCCGCTCAAAAGTCCGTAGGGATCGGATTCCAGGTTCACAGGGATGGTGATCCTCCTGCCGTCTGGTTAGCCAATGAATTCAGCCTTCCCGGCGCCCTCCCGGGAAGCGGAAATAATAAGTCAACAGGCAGCCCCCTGTCGCTGCAGGTTTCAAATAATGGCACCCTTTACGCCGTCATCCGGTCAGAACGCAGTGATACCAAAGGAACCGGTATTGCACTCCTGGTCCGCCGGGCGAATGGCGTCTGGGATCCCGCCGTCAATATTGATCCTTTAGGAACCAATCCCATCCTGACCCTGGACGAAACCCATGACCTGCTTCGCATAATCTACACCTCGAATGGCGCAGTAGTCTACAGGCAATCGCCTCTTGCTGCTTTCGCTCTTGGTCTGCAGACTCTCTTGAGTGCAGGGGCTTCCCCCCTGGCGGCCGCAACAAAGACCACCTCAGGAAATGAATGGGTCATTCTCAAGGCAAACGGCACAGGTCTGCAGTGTGCTTCATCTGATATGCAGCATGCGGATCTGGCCGTCACCCAAATCACCGGTGTGACCCAGGTGCTGCCCGGAGGAGCGATCACTTACCTGATCACCGCTGCCAACGCGGGTCCCGACGCCATACCGCGTGCAATTGTCTCCAATCTCTTTCCCGGCTCGTTGGAAAATATCTTTTGGACCTGCAATGGTGAGAAAGGTGGAAGTTGCGTGGAAAATGGGAGCGGCAATATTGACGATAACACCGTCCAGTTGCCAGCCGGTGCGACTGTCACCTACACGGTTTCTGCCACGATCCGAATGAATTCGCCGTCACTTTTGACCAATATCGTCACCGCTGTTGGATCCAGCGGAGTGATCGACCCGAACTGGTTCAACAACCTCTCCATTCAACGGAACACTGTGATCACATTTGGAACCTGCGGTTTCACTCCACGACAGCAGTGGTGCCGCCAAACAAGATAGCGCCAGACAAATCCGAATTTGTCTCTACCTCAGGCAGGTTCTATCATCCGGATCGATTCCTCCCGGCCTGTTTCTTCGTTATTTCAATCTCTCCCATTAAGAAATATCGTGGATACGGTTGAGAACTAAAGATGGCATTTGTTTATGAATCACTATATAATAATTTATGATTCAATCATCCCTCTGTCATTTAAAAATAAACACCAAATTCGCTTGCATATCTGCCGGTCTTCTTTAGAATAAACTGTTAAGCAGAGGCTTAACTGTATCAATCAAATAATAAGGAGAATAAGATGCGGACCAAGAATATGTTTATCATTGTTACACTGATCCTGGTTTTGTCGTTTGTGCTTAGCGCCTGTGCAAAACCAGCGACCAACACGCCCACCGGCGGGACAGCCATGGAAGAGCTGATCGCGGCTGCTAAGAAGGAAGGCAACCTGACCACCATCGCCCTGCCCCACGACTGGTGCAATTATGGTGAAGCCCTTTCCACTTTCTCCGCCAAGTACGGCATCACCCTGAATGAATTGAACCCTGATGGTGGTTCAGCAGATGAGATCCAGGCGATTGTTGCCAACAAAGACAACAAGGGTCCCCAGGCGCCAGACGTGATCGACGTGGGTTATGGTTTTGGTCCGCAACTGATCACCGACAAGCTGGTTATGCCCTACAAGGTCTCCACATGGGATTCAATCCCTGCGGATTCCAAGGATCCAGACGGCAACTGGTACGGCGACTACTATGGCGTGCTGGCCTTTGAGGTCAATAGCGACGTGGTGAAGAACGTACCCCAGGATTGGGCAGATCTGCTCAAACCCGAATACAAGGGATTGTTCGCACTTTCTGGTGACCCGCGTGCTTCAGCGCAGGCTCAGATGAGCGTGTACGCCGCTGCTCTTTACAACGGCGGCTCCCTGGACAATGTCCAACCCGGACTTGATTTCTTCAAGCAGGTCAACGCTGCTGGCAACTTCGTACCGGTGATCGCCAAGCAGTCCACTGTGGCGAAGGGCGAGACCCCCATCATTCTGCGCTGGGACTACAGCGCACTGGCTGATAAAGACACCCTGGCGGGCAATCCCAATATCGCCGTGGTCTATCCCAAGAGCGGCACCATTGCCGGTGTCTACATCCAGGCAATTTCTGCCTATGCTCCCCATCCGAACGCCGCAAAACTATGGATGGAATTCCTCTACAGCGATGAAGGACAGAATATCTGGCTGAAGGGTTACTGCCACCCCATCCGCTACAACGACATGCAGAAACGCGGCGTCGTCAATGCGGACGTGGCTGCAAAGCTGCCGACCTTCAGCGGCCCGATCGCCTTCCCGTCCATCGACCAGATCAACAATGCCAAGAAGGTTATTGGCGATCAATGGATGAGTGTTGTGGGTGCTGATGTCAAATAGTACGAGTTCAACCCAACTAGAAAAGCGGGACGCGCCTAAAGCGCGTCCCGCACCATTGCCCTGGCGGAACTGGATCGGGGTGATCCCGTTTTTCATTTTCGCCTTCATGTTTATTGTTTTGCCGTCCGTTACCCTGCTGGTGGGAGCCTTCAAGGACAATACCGGCAAGGTGACTTTGGCAAACTTTGCAGGGATTTTCGATCCCTCGGTCCTCAACGCCTACTGGGTAACGATTAAGATCAGCCTGGTCACCGCGATAGGCGGCGGGCTGCTCGGTTTCCTGATGGCTTACGCGGTCACCGTAGGCAAATTGCCCACACCTGTCCGATCTGCACTGATGACCTTTTCCGGAGTGGCATCGAATTTCGCCGGCGTCCCGCTGGCGTTTGCCTTCATTGCCACCCTCGGACGCACCGGGTTGATGACCCTCGTCCTTAAAAATCTCCTGGGAATCAATATTTACGACCAGGGATTCAGCCTCTATAGTTTCTGGGGACTGTCCTTCACGTACATGTATTTCCAGTTTCCCCTAATGGTTCTGGTGATCACCCCGGCGCTGGATGGGCTGCGCAAGGAATGGAACGAAGCAGCAGCCAACCTGGGAGCCACCCAGGCTACCTATTGGCGCAAAGTCGCACTCCCCATTCTCACTCCCTCCATACTGGGCGCCATGATTCTATTGTTTGGCAATGCCTTTGGGGCTTATGCCACAGCTTATTCGTTGACCGGCGGTTTCATCAACCTCATCACCATCGTGATCGGCTCTCAAATTAAGGGTGATATTTACTACAATCCAGGACTGGGTTATGCCCTGGCTGTGGGCATGATCATCGTGATGAGTGTGATGATGGCTGTCTACTACACGCTGCGGCGCCGCAGTGAACGGTGGTTAAGACAATGAAACGCAAATCATTCTGGTCATGGGTTTGGATCGCATTGGGGACAGCTTATTTTGTCGTGCCCCTCATCGCCACCTTCGCGTTTTCACTGCGTGCCAAAAAAGGTGAGCTTTCCTTCCTCGCCTATCAAAATGTGTTCAAGGATCCCAATTTCTGGAAGACCATCAGCTTTTCGCTGGAAATTGCCTTCTTCACCATCATCATTGCCATCCTGCTGGTGCTGCCCACGGTGTATTGGATTCGATTGAAGCTGCCCCAATTGCGCGGAATGATCGAGTTCATTTCCATCCTGCCGTTCGTGGTACCGGCCATCGTGCTTGTCTTTGGGCTGATCCGCGTCTTCTCCGGCGCGCCATTCTTCCTCACCAATACCTTTTTTGGAACCTATGTGCTGATGGTGGCAGCCTACGTGGTGCTTGCGCTGCCTTATGTGTTCCGCTCAATTGATACAGGTCTGGCTGCCATTGATGTTCGCTCGCTCACCGAAGCAGCGCAGAGTTTGGGCGCCAATTGGAGCACGATCCTACTGCGCATCATCCTGCCCAATGTGCGGGTGGCCATCCTCAGCAGCGCATTCCTGACCCTGGCAACAGTGGTGGGTGAATACACCATGGCCAGTTTCCTGGTAGGCATCAAGGCATTCGGTCCGTACATGTCGTTGATCGGGCAAAACAAGACCTACGAATCCTCGTCCCTGGCGATCATCAGCTTTATGGTCACCTGGGGTTTCATGGCAATGATCCAGCTATTCAACCGCGGCAAGGCTGAGGGAACCTCCCTCGCCGGGGCGCGTTAATCCCAATCCACTGATACGGTGAACTTATGGCATACCTTACCCTTACCAACATTTCCAAAATCTACGGAAGTATTCCCGCAGTGGAGGATTTCAACCTCGACGTGGAAAAAGGCGAATTCGTGTCCTTCCTGGGGCCATCGGGCTGCGGGAAGACCACCACTTTGCGCATGATCGCAGGTTTTGAAACAGTCAATACCGGCACCATCACCCTGGATGGCGAAGATATCACCCGCCAGTCTCCCAACCAGCGCAATGTCGGGATGGTATTCCAATCCTATGCCCTCTTCCCGAACTTGACCATTGGTCAGAACATCGGGTTTGGTCTTGAAGTACGCAAGATGGATCGCCAAGAGATCGACAAGCGTGTGTTGGAAATGCTCGAACTGGTACATCTGGAAAAACATATCAACAAGTATCCATACCAGTTGTCCGGAGGGCAGCAGCAGCGTATCGCCCTTGCGCGCGCCCTGGCAATCCAACCGCGGGTACTGCTGCTGGACGAGCCGCTTTCAGCGCTGGATGCCAAGATCCGCGTTGAGCTGCGGCTGGAGATCCGCCGCATCCAGCAAACTCTCGGAATCACCACCGTTTATGTCACACACGACCAGGAGGAAGCCCTGCTGCTTTCAGACCGCGTGGTGGTGATGAGCCAGGGCCGCATCGAACAGGTGGGAACCCCCGCCAGCATTTACAACTACCCTGCCACCGAGTTCGTGGCTCAATTCGTGGGTCAGCTCAATCTCATCCCCGTGACCGATGTCGACCTCAAACAAAACACTTGCAAGATTGCCGGTCAAACTGTCAAGTTTGAGCCTTCTCCGAACCGCCATGTCAGTTCAGAACCGCGGCTGGCCATACGGCCGGAAGAAGTGCACATTGGCACCGGTGAGGGCAGGAATGCGCTCAAAGGCAAGGTGGAATCGGTACTCTTCCTCGGCTCAGTGGTGCGCCTTAAAGTGAATGTGGGCGGATCGTCCTTCAGCGCCGATTTCTTCAACGAACGACGCATCACCCTGCCGCGCGCAGGCGATGAGGTGATCATCAGCTTCCCTGAGCACTCCTGCTGGCTTGTGTAGCAGATAAAAAAGTAGGGGCGATTCGTGAATCGCCCCTACTTTAAAAGATCAGTTATCAATTTATCTCCCTGGTGAAATCTCGTTTATTTTGCCCAACCTTTTTAATGAATAACCGCCTCGATCTATTATTCAACTGATCAATTCTAATCCGAAAGCACAGTCTGGTTCCAATTATCCATAGGAGGATACCTTGAGTGATCAAAGGATCGATTCTTCCATTCAACCGGTGAGGATGCGAATCAACGGCGAATGGCGTGTGTTTGAGCTAGGGCGCGACCTGGATCCGATGAGCACCCTCTCTGCCTTCCTTCGGGAAAGACTGGGGTTGACCGGATTGAAGGTGAGCTGCGATGAGGGCGCTTGCGGCGGCTGCACCATTCTGCTGAACGGCAAAGCCGTGCTCTCATGCATGATCCTGGCAATTGAAGCAGATGGAAGTGACATTCTGACCATCGAAGGCTTGCCCGAGGACGATCCGGTAATCCAGGCATTTGCGAAGCAAAGCGAACCGGGGCACGGCACGGCACTGCAATGCGGATATTGCACTCCTGGTTTTGTGATGTCAGCCCGAGCCTTGCTGAATGAGAACGCCAACCCCACCCTGGATGAGATCAGGGAAGCCCTTTCAGGCAATCTTTGCCGCTGCGGATGTTACGCTGGCATCACCCAGGCGGTGCTGCATGCCGCTGAGAAGATTGCCGCCCTGGGAGGTGTATCGTGACCACAGCCTACAAACCCCGGGTCCCACGGAAATTTATCGGCGGATACCAACCGCGCATTGACGGATTGGAAAAAGCCAGGGGGCGCGCTCCTTACGCCGACGATATCATCAACGAACGCAATTACCCTGGTCTTCTTTATGCCAGTGTACTGCGCAGTCCTTATCCGCGCGCCCGAATTCTACGTCTGGATACCCGCAAAGCGGCCGAATTCCCTGGAGTGAAAGCCATACTGACCTGCTTTGACCCGGAAGTAGCCCGTTTGAAGCCCACCAACGCCGGGTGGACCGACGCGGTGGACACGGTGAGCTACGATGGCATGATGTGGCACAAATTCCGCGACCGGCGAATTTTGGGCGATTATGCTGCCTGGGCGGGCGACGAAGTCGGCGTGGCAATTGCTGCAGAAACCGAAGAGATTGCCAGGCAGGCAATCCAACTAGTGCAGGTGGAATGGGAGCAGTTGCCCTTTGTGCTTGATCCGCTCACCGCTCTCAAACCCGGCGCACCGGTGATCCACCCGAATATCACAGCCAACAACATCCTCCCCGCCGACCCGGTTGGCGGACCGGACGTGTTCCTGGTGAAAGGGGACGTGGAACAGGCATTTGCCGAAGCAGACGTAGCGATTGATATGAAAACCAGCCATCACAATCCCACTCAAGGATCATTGGATCCGTGGTGCTGCATGGCGCAGTGGGAAGACGGCCAGTTGACCATCGTCTCCAATTCTTACGCCACCGATCAGACTCGTATGCACGTTAGCCAGATGCTGGATATCCCCATCCACCAGGTGAGAGTGATCAGCAAATATGTCGGCGGGCAATTCGGACGGGCGGATACCGGCGATCAACCGTTCTTCATCTTCACCGCCATGCTCGCCAGGAAAGCTGGACACCCGGTGAAGTTCAAGCACAACCGGCGTGAAAGCTTTCACGATACCCGACAGCCCGCGCTGTATCAGTGCAAGGCTGCGGCGAAAGCGGACGGCACCATCACCGCCATGCACTATAAATCAATCGGAGATATCGGCGCGCATGCCGATCACTCGGTTTTTGCACTCAAGTTTGCCCCGGCGGAAATCTCGGAGGCAGCCCTGGCGCCCATCCCCAATCTCAAGATGGAATCCTACGCGGTATATACCAATCATATTCCGGGCTGCATGATGCGCGGGGTGGGCAACTCACAGTTCAATTTTATCTTCGGCGGCGTGGTTGATGCGCTTGCGGAAAAGCTGGGCATGGACCCCATCGACCTGGCGGTGAAGAATTTTGGGCACGCCTGGGGAAATTGTCCGGACGACAGTCTGAAAGCCGTCCTCAAAGCCGGAGCCGTGCATATCGGCTGGAAGGAAAAACGCCACAGACCTGGTGAAGGTGAGACATACGAAGGCATCAAGAAACGCGGTGTGGGTTTTTCACTGCATCCCGGCTGGCATGCCGAATGGCAGGAAGAGCGCCGTGGGCAGGTTCAGGCGCGCATCACCCTGCACCCCGATTGTACGGTCACACTCGACGCCCCGACCGTGGAAACGGGAACAGGCTCAAACACCTGCAATGTGCTGGGCTGCGCTGAAGCGCTTGGGTTCCTGGGTATCACACCGCAGGAGATCACCTGGGTCTCCACCATCGACACTGCTCGCGGCATGCGCGACTGTGTGCAAACCGACAGTGCAGTCTCTTTTCTGCAATCTGAAGTGATGGTGGCGGCAGCAGCCGAACTGAAGCAAAAAGTGCTTGCCCTCGCCGCAAATGCTCTTCAAATGGATGCCGGGGAGTTGAATATTGAAGCCGGCATGATACGCGGCGCTGACAAGGAAATCAGCGTTCGTGAATTGCTCATGAAAGGCGACCTGGTGCCGATCTCGGTGATGGTCAGCCGCAAGCCGGATACCCGTCGGACCGGCGTCCCGTATATTGCGAGCTTTGCCGAGGTGGAGGTGGATGCTTCGACCGGACGCACCCAGGTGCTCAACCTGGTGATCGTCAACGATTGCGGCACGGTGATGTACGCCTCCGGCGCTGAAGCGCAGCAGATCGGTGGACAGGTGATGGCGCTGGGTGAAGCTCTCACCGAAGAGATCATCTACGACCCGGTGCACGGCATCCCGCTGAACTTCAATTTCATCGATTACAAGATGCCCACCATCCTCGACATGCCAGAGATCGACCCTGTGCTGCTCGAGGTATGGAAAGGCGCGGGAGAATACGGCGCCTGCGGAATCGGTGAGGGTACCCTTACCTGTACCCCCCGGGCTGTGGCTAATGCCATCTATAACGCCATAGGAGCGCGCGTGAATGAAATTCCCATCACCCCTGAAAAAGTGCTTCATGCATTGGGAAAGATCTGAGGTGCCGCGATGAATATTCAAAAGAGCAAATATATTCCGGTGCAAAGCCTGTATGATGCAGAAGACCTGCTCAGGGAGAATGAAGGCCGGGCTTCGTTGATCGCCGGCGGTACCGACCTGATGGGTACGCTCAAGGATGAGATCCACGCCAAGCCGCCAGCCGTTCTGGTGGGGCTTAAACCGCTGCAGGGTTCCAACGAGATCCGTGTGGAATCAGACGGCCTGCGCATCGGCGCGCTGACCACTTTGAGCACCATCGCCAAACATTCCGATATCAAAGAGCGCTACCCCATGCTCGCGCAGGCAGCAGCCAGCATTGCTTCGCCTCAAATCCGCAATATTGCCACTATTGGCGGGAATCTATGCCAGGAACCCCGCTGCTGGTATTACCGTAATCCCGGCAACACCTTCGACTGTCTGCGCAAAGGCGGCCGCTGGTGCGATGCCCTGTTTGCTGAAAACCGCTACCACTCCATTTTTGGCGGAATGAACGTCAGTTCAGCGCCCTGCACCCGGGGCTGCCCGATCCATAACGGCATTCCCGCCTACATGGAACAACTCCGCCAGGGTGATGTAGCGAAAGCAACCGAAATCCTGCTGCAAACGAACCCGCTCGCAGCCATCACCGGACGGGTGTGCTCGCATTATTGCGAGGAGGAATGCAACCGCAATGATTTTGACGAGGCAGTATCCATCCGTGCCGTGGAAAGAACCCTAGGTGATCACTCCCTGGAGCTTGCCGAAGTCTTCTATCGTCCGCCGGCTCAGACCAACGGAAAGAGCGTGGCGATTGTGGGCGCCGGACCCACCGGCTTGACTGCAGCCTACTTCCTGCGCAAGCAGGGTTACGCAGTCACCGTTTATGACCGCATGCCGCAGGTCGGCGGTATGCTGACGTACAGCATTCCAGCTTACCGGCTGCCCAAGAAAGTGGTTCAAGACCAGGTGCGCGCCCTGGAAGGAATGGGTATCTCCTTCAAATTGCAGGTTACGGTTGGCAGCATCGGGTACACACTCGATGATCTGCGAACAAAGCATGACAGTGTCTTCCTGGCCACGGGGTTATGGCAGGGCAGAAAGTTGCGGCTTGAAAAATCGGAGTTGCTTGATTCTGGATTGGAATTCTTGATCCAGACGCAAACCGGCAATGCCAAACCAGTGGGGAAAAGGGTGCTGGTGATTGGCGGCGGCAGTGTGGCAGTGGATGTAGCAATCAGCGCCCGAAGATCAGGCGCAGAGCATGTGAGCATGGCCTGCCTGGAAAGCCTTGACATCATGCCAGCCATCCCTGAAGACCTTGAACAGGCGCACGAGGAAGCCATTGAGATCCTGCCATCGTGGGGTCCGCAGCGTGTCCTGGAGCAGGATGGACGGCTGACGGGATTGGAACTGGTGCGCTGTACCTCGGTATTTGATCATAACGGCCGCTTTGCCCCTTCGTTTGATACTGCGGAGACCAAAACCGTGGAAGTCGACCAGGTGCTGGTAGCCATTGGTCAGGCAGCCGATCTTTCGTATGCCTCCCAGGAGTTGCGCACTGAACGCGGATTGATTGCCGCCGCCAAACAATCCACCAGGACCAGCGTGCCTGGAATATTCGCAGGCGGCGATGTCACTGGCGGATCAGTGGTGGTGGTACAGGCGATGGCGGAAGGCGCTCTGGCCGCCCGGGAGATCCATGCGTATCTCGAGCCGCAATCCATTGAAGGCAATGACAGGCAAAACCATACTGCACTTAAGGTCAACACCTCTGCGCTGCGCTCCAGCCAGGGAATGCAGTCACCCCGTGTGCCATTTACTCAGCGAACCCTGCGCGGCGAGGATATCAACACCCGCGCGATCGATGAGATCAACCGCGAAGCCCAACGCTGCGCCAATTGCGGCTGCGTGGCGGTCAATGCATCGGACCTGGGTGGAGTGCTCATCGCGTTTGACGCCGAGATCAAGACCAATCTCCGCATGATACCGGCCAGAGAGTTCTTTACTTCTACTGAAAACGGCACTACTGTTCTCGAACATGACGAACTCATCCACGAGATCTGGATCCCGGAACCTGAGCCAGGAGAAATACAGCAATACCTGAAATTCCGCATCCGCAATGCCATAGATTTCCCCATCGTCAGCCTGGCATTTCGCAGCAAAATCGAGGAAGGCAAGTACCGCGACGCACGATTGGTGCTCAACGCCGTGGCGCCCGTGCCCGTCGAACTCGAGGGGGTGGAAAGTCTGCTCGAAGGGAAGACGCCTGACGAGAAACTGGCCTTACAAGCAGGACAACTGGCAGTGGAAGGATCTCAACCTCTGGCAAGAAATAAAGCCAAGGTGGAGATTGTCAAAGCGTTGATACGAAAGGCGGTGGTATCTTTACACTGATCTGAAGAACAAGCACAGGATGAAATCCTGTGCTTGTTCTTATTCATATCGATACGGTTGAATAAGCCCAAGAATCAATTTTCACAGACTTGAACCTGTCCCTTCTGCTCACACCAGCCTTCGAACTGATCTTCCTCAATTTATTGGAACCATATTCATTCGCAGTATTATAAGAGTTCCAAAAAACAGCATCACTGAACTATTAGAAAACAATCAAACTGGAGGGAATGATGACTATTTTCGAAAAGTTCATTTTTGAGCCGTCTGGAGGAATGTTTCGAGATTTTCAGGGTCTCATTACGCATTTTGCGCCAAAGGATTTGTCGCTCTTTAGAAAATTGTTGCCCGATCGTTTTTCCATGCCTGCCTTACCCGTGGTAGGTATTTGCGTTACCGATTATCTGCACGTTTTTCCCTGGCCGATGACGCCTTACCGTGAATGGGCTGTATTGCTAAAGAATGAAATTCAAGGGGAGACGGGTTGGTACGTATTGACACTCCCTGTCACTTCCTGGATTGCCAAAGTTGGCGGAAGGATCCTAGGTTTTCCGAAAGTTATCATCGACGAAATTTCATTTGACAAGGCAGGCGCCAATTGGATCACACGTTCCAGCCAAAAGGGGGTGAACACCCTCGCGCTGAGCTTTCATCCTGGAATCACCCGATCGTTGGAACCCTGGGAAAAGCAACTTATCGATGACCCTTCGTTCTTCAAAGGCAATACACACCAACTTGTTCCCCCCGAGAAGGGCACCCGGTCTCAGAGGATCATTTTCGAACATGTTGTGGATTATGCATGGTCACCTGTACCCGGGATGATTCACGTCGAAGTAGATCCCTCAGAATCCTGGGCAGGGTTGGTTCCAGATGTGGCTGTATTTCCAGGTACCTACAATCATTATCAAGGCGGCATCAATCTCATCGCTGAAAGATTTGACTAGGTAAGGTTTTCCCTCAGCAGGTTCTGTATTAGTGGATAATTGAGTCAGGGGTGATGTTGTGATTGAAGCCTAAAAACCCGGTTCTGTACGATTTCACCATTCAAGTTTCCTGTCTGATTGGAACAAGCTCCCCATTCCGAGCGTCATAGCCGTGGAGGGAAATTCCATGGACACAAACCGCAAGCCGTTTCAGCAACGGGGGGTCTTGATTGCTGTCCTTATCGTACTTACCGCAGCCGCTCTGATCGTTGTCAAGTTCGCTTTTCCCAATCTTATCAATCCAACGGGAGGCACACCCATGCCCACTCGAATTGTCGATTCTTCCGGCGGAGGTCAAAACCTTCTGGCAGGTGAACCCTTCAGCCTGCGGGTCAGTCTCGGGCAGGGTACCGCGCCCGTCGAAGCCACGACCACACCCCTGCCTGTTCAGGCAGGAGAGCCGTTGAGCCAGTCAGAGATCGACGCCATCTTTACTCGTCTGCCAGATCTGCCCGTTGAGCCAGGTGAACAGGTGGTCTTCCACTACCCGGTGGAATTACTGCCCCCTCCCCGCCCCGGCACCGTGATCCAGGACGAGTTCCCACCAGAAAGCGCCCTTCCCGCACCCGATGTGGAGCCTTCCAAACCTCTTGAGGTGCTGCGATACGCCCCGGAGGGTGAGATCCCCATTGCACCCTTTGTTTCCATTACCTTCAATCAACCCATGATCCCGCTGGGAACCCTCAGCGATTTGAAAAGCCAGGAGGTACCCGTCAAAATCGAACCTTCGCTGCCTGGAACCTGGCGCTGGCTGGGAACCAATACTCTGACCTTCGAGTACGATTCCACCCTGATCGACAGGCTGCCCAAGGCAACCTCCTACCGGGTCACCGTTCCAGCAGGGATCAAATCGGTCAGCGGCGAAGCTTTGGAGAAAGAGGTTACCTGGACTTTTACGACTCCGGCACCAGTGCTGACGAGCAAATATCCTGAAGGGATTCCCCAACCTCTGGATCCTCTTATCTTCCTCGAATTTGACCAACGGATCGATCCGGCAGCCGTGCGTAAAACAATCAGGCTTTATGCCGGAGGTACTCCCTATGACGTGGTTCTCGCCAGCGAAGACGAGATCAAGGCTAACGAGACGATCAGCAATTTGACCAAGAATGCCCAGGACGGACGCTGGATGGTCTTCAAAACGGTCGAATCCTTCCCCGCCGCGACCACCATTTCGATCACCGTTGGACCGGGTACGCCTTCCGCAGAGGGTCCGGCTGTGACGAGTACCGCCCAATCCTTCAGCTTTTCCACCTACGCTCCACTGCGAGTGGAAGATCACGGCTGCTATTACGGCAACAATCAATGCCCGCCGGGGGCATCCTTCTATATTCGCTTCAATAACCCCCTGGATGAAAGCATAGACCCGGAAACCATGATCAAGGTCAATCCAGAGCTTCCAGGGATGGCAGTCAACTTGTATGGGGATTCGATCGTTCTCAGCGGTCAGTCATCCCCTCAAACCACGTATACGGTGACCGTTTCTGCTGCGATCATGGATACATTTGGTCAGCGCCTGGGTGAGGATGTACCGCTGACCTATCAAGTAGGCAGTGCGGAGCCAAACCTGACCGGTCCGCGCAAGCAGCTTGTCACCCTCGATCCCACCTCAAAGCAAGCCAACCTGACCCTCTATGTCATTAATTACCAGAAACTGGTGGTGAAAATCTACGCCGTTCAGCCCTCGGATTGGGGTGCCTTCACCAATTATTACCGTCAATGGCAGCAGCGCGGGATCACGATTGACCTTCCTGGCAAACTGGTCTTTGATCAAACCATCAACCTCGATATTCCATCCGATAAACTGTCGGAAGTGGATATCAAGCTGACCCCTTATCTCAAGAACGGATATGGGCATTTCATCGTCAAAGTTGAACCCCCGTCAGGGATGTTCACATCGCAAGAAGACAAGTACAAGCGTTTCTACCAATCGGTTCTGAGCTGGGTACAGGTCACTCATATCGGTATCGATGCCTACACCGATCAAACAGACATGATCGTCTGGGCAACAGACCTGCGGGACGGTTCCCCGCTTTCCGGGGTGACCCTGCACCCTGACAAAGGCGGCCCCGATTTCACAACCACAAGCGATGGCACCGCGCGCATTGCCATTCCTGCAGGCGCCACCACACTGACCGCTACCCTGGGGAACGATACCGCTCTGCTGCCCCACTCCCCCTACGGATGGGACGACGGGGGATGGACAGCCAGCGCGCCGCGCGATTCGCTCCGCTGGTTCATCTTCGATGACCGTCAGATGTACCAGCCCGGTGAGGAGGTGCATCTCAAGGGTTGGCTGCGGCGTATCGGCAACGGTCAAACCGGAGATGTCAGCCTGGTGGGAAACAGCGTTCGCAGCGTGGATTACAAAGTGACCGATCCCCAGGGAAACCCGATTTCAGATGGATCTGTTGATGTCAACTCGCTGGGAGGTTTTGATTTCAGCTTTACCATTCCCGAAGTAGTAAATCTTGGCTATGCGCAAGTTCTGTTGACCATCCAGGGAACACTCTCCGGTGTCGACGGCATGAATCAAAGCCATTCATTCCAGATCCAGGAATTCCGCCGCCCTGAATTTGAAGTCACCGCCAAAAACGAAAGCAGCGGGCCTTACTTCGCGGGCGGCAGTGCGTTGCTTTCAGTGGCTGCAAAATACTATTCCGGAGGTCCGCTGCCAAATGCCGGAGTGGATTGGACAGTTACCACCCGACCAGGCAAGTATTCGCCTCCCAACTGGCCGGATTTCATCTTCGGCGAATGGACACCCTGGTGGACCAGATCCATTGCGATGGATTCCCCCTGGCAAACACAGGACGAAGAATCTCAAACCTACACTGGCATGACCGATGCGGCAGGGATGCATTTCCTTGACCTGAAGTTCGATCAATCGGGTGATCCCGGCAAGGATCCCCAGCCCATGAGCATCGAAGCGCAAGCCGTCGTGGAGGATGTCAACCGCCAGGCATGGGCGGGCTCCACCACCCTGCTGGTACACCCGGCTGTGCTGTACGTGGGATTGCGCAGCGAGAGGTATTTCGTTGAACGGGGAACGCCCATCAAGGTGGAATTTATCGTCACCGACCTGGATGGAGCAGCCAGCCCGGATCGTCCGGTCAACATCACCGCAGCCCGCCTGGAGTGGAAATACCGGGGTGGCAAATGGACCGAAGTGGAAGTGGACCCGCAGGAGTGCAAATCGACCTCAAAACAGGAGCCGCAAACCTGTTCCTTCGATACCCCGGTGGGCGGCAACTACCGCATCACCGCACGGGTCAGCGACGACCTGGGTCGTGTGAACCAGACGCGCTTCACCCGCTGGGTGAGCGGTGCAGAACGTGAAACTTCCCGCACGGTGGACCAGGAAGAGGTCACTCTGGTGCCGGACAAGGAGAGCTATGCTCCCGGTGATACCGCCCAGATTCTGGTTCAATCTCCCTTCACTCCTGCAGAAGGCTTGTTGACCGTCAGCCGCAGCGGGTTTGTATATACCACCCGTTTCCAGTTGAAAAAGGGTTCCACCACGCTATCCATTCCCATTAAGGAAGAGTACATCCCCAACCTGAACATCCAGGTTGATCTGGTGGGTGAAGCGGACCGGACAGATGACCAGGGCAATGTGCTGAAGAATGCTGCACCCCGTCCTGCCTTTGCCACAGCTTCTCTGAGCCTGAGTATTCCGCCCGCCCAACGCACCCTGTCGCTCAATGTCGATCCTGAGGTCACCCGGCTCGAGCCAGGCGGTGAAACGACCCTGCACCTTGTGGTTCGCGACGCAAACGGGCAGCCTGTACCGAATGCCGAACTGGCTGCCGTGGTGGTGGATGAAGCTGTGCTGGCTCTGACCGACTATCAATTGCAGGACCCGCTCAGCATCTTTTACAACAACCGCGGCTCAGGCGTATTCAGTTTGTACGCGCGGAGCAGCATCGTGCTGGCCAATCCCTTGCAGATGGCTAATCAAATTGAGGGGGACACTGGTTTCGGCGGCGCAGCAGCACCTGCTGCCATGGCAACTCCAATGGTAATGTACAGCAGGTCGATGACTGAAGATTCTCTGAAATCAGCCCCAAGCCAGTCCACCCCCATTACCCTGCGGGCGAATTTCAATCCCCTGGCGACTTTTGCTCCTGCGGTGCATACCGATGCACAAGGCAATGCCAGCGTGGCCATCAAGCTTCCAGATAACCTGACCCGCTACCGAATCATGGTAGTGGCCGTGGATGAAAGCGGGAAGCGCTTTGGAACGGGTGAATCCAACCTGACCGCCCGCCTGCCTTTGATGGTGCGCCCCTCCGCCCCACGCTTCCTCAATTTTGGAGACCGCTTTGAACTGCCCGTGATCCTCCAGAACCAAACAGATACAACATTGGAAGTGGAGGTAATCGCCCGGGCGACCAACCTCGAACTCGCACACCCTGGGTTCAAGGTCACGATCCCAGCCAATGACCGAACGGAAGTGCGCTTCCCGGCCAGCACGGTCATGGCAGGTACGGCAAGGGTGCAAATTGCGGCTGTATCCGGCACCTATGCGGATGCTGCGGTGGTCGAGATCCCGGTCAATACGCCTGCCACCACAGAAGCCTTTGCCACCTATGGTGTGATCGACAGCGGCGCAGTTGCCCAACCCATTCTCAGCCCCAGCGATGTCTTCTCTCAGTTCGGGGGATTGGAAATCAGCACCTCGTCCACTGCGCTGCAAACGCTCACTGATGCCGTGATCTACCTCGTGAAATACCCCTTCGAATGTACCGAGCAGCTCGCCTCGCGCATGATGGCTATTTCTGCTCTACGGGACGTCATGACGTCTTTTCATGCAGAAGGGCTGCCAGCTCCAGCTGAACTGGAAAGCTCGGTGAACAGCGATATTCAGGTACTTCAGAGCCTGCAAAACCCCGACGGCGGTTTCCCCTACTGGCGGCGTGGATTTGAATCCATCCCCTTCAATACCATTCATGCGTCGCATGCACTGTATCGGGCATCCGAAAAGGGCTATGCCGTGCCCGAGGAAATGAAACAATCCAGTCTGGCATACCTGCGGAACATCGAAGACCATTATCCTGCCTGGTACACCAAAGAAACCCGGCAGACGCTGAGCGCCTATGCGCTGTATGTGCGCAACCTGTGGGGAGATCACGACCCTTCAAAAGCATACCGGCTGATCACGGAAGCGGGATTGGAAAATCTTTCCATGGAAGCCATCGGCTGGCTTTGGAGCGTGGTGGACAATGAAACCCACCTGGAAGCGATCCAGCGCTACGTGACCAACCATATTGTGGAAACAGCGGGGGCAGCCAACTTCACCACGAATTACTCCGATCAGACCTATCTACTGCTCAGTTCAGACCGCAGAACTGACGCCATCCTGCTGGACGCCATCATGGAAAAAGACCCGCAGAGCGACCTGGTGGTTAAGGTGGTCAAAGGTCTGCTGGCGCATCGCACCAAAGGACGCTGGGAGAACACCCAGGAAAATGTATTTGTTCTTTTGGCGATGGACCGCTACTTCAATACCTACGAAGCGCAGACACCTGATTTCGTGGCGCGTTTCTGGTTGGGAGATACCTACGCCGGCGCGGATGAATATCGGGGTCGAACCACCGATATTCACGAAACGCTCATCCCCATGGCTGAGGTAATTGCCAAGACACGCGCCGAGAATCAAACAGCCAATATCATCCTTAGCAAGGAAGGAACGGGCAGAATGTACTACCGTCTGGGGTTGAGCTATGCACCCACAGATCTCGACCTGAATGCCCTGGATGCAGGTTTCGTGGTGCAGCGCGAATATGAAGCCCTGGATGATCCATCAGATGTGGCTCGCGACAACGACGGCACCTGGCATATCAAAGCCGGCGCGCGGGTGAAGGTGCACATCACCCTGGTTGCCACAAACCGCCGGTATCACGTTGCCCTGGTTGACCCTCTGCCGGCCGGATTGGAGATCATCAATCCCGCCCTGGCAGTCTCGCAGGATGTGCCGAAAGAAGACCCGGCAGCCATGAATTACGGTTGGTGGTGGTGGCGTCCATGGTACGAGCATCAAAACCTGCGTGATGATCGCGCAGAAGCTTTCAGTACGCTGTTATGGGACGGAGTGTATGAGTACAACTATTACACCCGCGCCACAACGCCAGGCACCTTCATCGTTCCGCCTGCAAAGGCTGAGGAAATGTACTCACCCGAGGTGTTCGGCAGATCTTCCAGCGACCGGGTGATCGTAGAATAAGAATCCGTAATCAAAAGAAGACCTGATTGGCTCCATCGCACTTCAGGTCTTCTTTTTGTTCGGTGGGTTCGGTTATGACGTAGTGCGGAATCTACGATGGCATCTCGATCAATACTTTAACCGCCTGGTTTCCGGGTGTGACCAGCAAGTCAAACCCCTTCTGTACCTGTTCGAGGGGAACCGTGTGAGTGATCAGACTGCCCAATGGAACAGCTCCGGATGACCCAAGCCGGATGGCATCCTCAAAGTCCCAGGCATACCCCTGTGAACCTGAGAGGCTGATCTCGCGCTGGACAAACAGATGAACCGGCAGACGGGTTTCAGTCTCCTCAAATATTCCCAACAGAACCACCTTTCCGCCTTTGCGCACAGATTGAAGCGCAGCACCCAGGGTTTCTTCGCGCCCAACAGCTTCAAAAGCCAGGTCAACACCCATTCCATCCGTCGCTGAGAGGATGGATTGCAGAGCATTTTCGCGGGATGAATTGATCGTCCTGGAGGCTCCCATTTCGAGTGCTTTTTCGAGGCGGAAATCGCTGATATCTGTGCAGCAGACTTCACCTCCGCTCGTGCGGCTGACCAATGCGGTCACCAGCAAGCCGATTGCCCCTGCGCCAAAGACAGCCGCCGAGTTGCCCAATCGGATACCGCTCTTTTTCACCGCATGGAGCGCCACAGCCAAAGGTTCGATGAGTGCTCCAGCTTTCAGATCCAAATGATCCAGCAGGCGGTAAACCCTGTTTTCAGGTGCGTAAAAATAGCTGGTGAAAGCTCCCTGACCCTGGCGGTATTGAAAACTAACGTTGGCACAAAGATGATACTGTCCATGCAGGCAGAAATCACAATTTCCGCAGGCAAGAATCGGTTCGACGGTCACCCGGTCGCCCGCAGCAAACCTGTTTACTGCACTCCCTGTTGTTATCACCTCGCCGGACAGTTCATGCCCCACTGCCGAAGGAAGCTGGACGGAGGGATGTCTCCCTCTGAAGAGGTGCAGATCGCTGCCGCAGATTGCAGCATAGCGGACTTTAATCATCACCTCATGCGGTTTAGGGTCGCGTAAGGTTTGCTCCCGAAATTCTATGATCCCCGGAGCCGAGATGAAAGCCATGGGATAAGTTTTCATGATTGTGCCTGACCTTCCGAAATCACGGTATTGACCACACTTCCCAATCCTTCGATCGAGACTTCCACCTCATCGCCAGGTTTCAGCGAGACCGCGGGCTGCGGTTCACCGCGTATCAGTTTCGGACTGCCTGTCAGGATCACATCTCCCGGCTGCAGAGTAGTCAGCTCGGAGAGATAAACCATCAGCGCCGGAACATCGAAGAACATTTCTGATGTATTGCCCATTTGAACCCTCTCGCCGTTGATCTTCGCGTTCATCGCGAGGTTCCCAGGACAGTTTGATTCATCTGGAGTGACCACGAATGGACTGATGGGCGTGAAGGTGTCGAACATTTTGCCGCTGGTCCACTGTGAGGTGCGCTTTTCCAGTACCCGGTCGCCGAGGTCGTTTGCGACGGTAAGTCCGGCGACGCAATCATGGGCACCCCTGGGTGAAAGGTTCCTGCCTGTACGCCCGATCAGCACTGCCAGTTCCACCTCGCAGGCAACATTTTCCGTAATGGCCGGCAATCTCACTGGTGAATGGTCAAGGGTAATGCCGCTTGCGGGTTTGAGAAAGACGGTGGGGAAGGCTGGCTTCTCCATCTTTCCAGGAGCAGGATAGTTGCCCGCAATGCAGATGACCTTCCCGGTCAGGGCTGTGGGTGGCAGGAACTCAGTGTGAGCGAGATCAAAAAGAATACGTTTCTGACGGAATTCGTCTTCAGAACCCGGTAATTGATCCAGGATCCAGTCTGACGAAATCCGTGCCAGCTCGACAGACTCAGGTTCACCTGCGAACCAGTCAACCAACGAATGAAGAGTATTCATGCCTGGGCGATGGGACACGCGATGATGCAGCACGTATTCTTCGACCGCGAGCGATAGATCGATGCCCCATTGACCGGCAACCCTGCCTGCAGCGGGTGTTCCAGACTGAAGATAATTAAAAAGGCGCATAATGTCTCATCGGTCCGTTATTGATTGAATTCAGGGGAACGTTTTTCCAGAAATGCCGCCCGTCCCTCAATGGCATCCGGACCGCGGCCTGTCTTGACGCGCAAGTCGCTTTCCAACGCAAGACCAGCTTCCATGCCGTCGCGCAAACCGGTATTTACACATTTTTTGGTGGCAGCAGTTACGAGACCGGAATAGGCGGCGATTGAGCGCGCAATCGACAGGGTTTCAGACATCAATTGATCGTCCGGGAAAACATACTCCACCAGTCCAAAGTTGAGCGCCTCACCAGCACTGATGACCCGTCCGGTCAGCAATAAATCCATCGCCCGTCCCCGCCCCACCAGGCGCGGCAGGCGCTGGGTACCACTGCCCGAGGCAAAAGCACCCACCTTCACTTCCGGAAAACCGAATTTCGCCGATTGTGCCGCGGTTCGAAAATCGCAGGCAAGCGCCAGCACAGCTCCGCCCCCAAGGGCGTGCCCGTTACAGGCAGCGATCACCGGAAACCGCGCATCCTCGATCATTTGATTCAACGTGGATTCCCAATAATCGTTTTCCAGGAGCCAGCCGACCTGCTGGCTGAAATCGTTGATATCCGAGCCAACTGAAAAAGCCTTTCCGGTGCCGGTGAGAACCGCGCAGCGGACTGAAAGATCCTTTTCCAGCTCAACCAGTGTTTCCATCAATGCTCTCTTGACCGAGTGTCGCAGCACACCCAGAGGCGCGGAGGCAATGGTGATCAAAGCCACCCCGTCTTCCGGACGTGTGACCAGGATGGCTTCCCGTTCAACAGGGATGGAGTCAAATGAAGACATCGGCATTTTCTGATCAGTCAATATGGTTTTCCTTCCCCAAACGCGTCGGTATGTTGCAGGGTTCCTTTTTCTGCAAATCCGCAGCCATCTGCATCATCTCTTCGCGGAACAACCGTGCATCCATCTTCGCAAGTTGAGAGGAGATCAACGGTTTGAAATCCATATGCGCCAGGATATCGCGCTCGAGATCCACCCCCGGGGCAATTTCAACCAGTTCCACTCCTACCGGTGTCAAACAGAAAACCGCTCTTTCGGTAATGTACATCGTTTCCTGGTTGCGTTCCAGGGCAAAAGGTCCGCTGTAGGAGATTTGCTCCACCGCAGACATGAATTTATTGAATTTCCCCTCGCGGAGAATGGTCATTTCATCATTGCCGTACTTAATCTCCAGCCCACCGGATGTGAACGTTCCGCTGAAGATCACCTTGCGGGCATTCTGACTGATATTGACGAATCCGCCAATGCCGATGATCCGTCCATTGAAACGGCTCACATTGACATTCCCTTCCCGGTCCACTTCGGCAAAGGAGAGGAATGCCAGGTCGAGTCCGCCGCCGTCATAAAAATCAAACTGGTAGGGTTGATCCACGATGGAGGTGTAGTTGATTGCAGCCCCCGCATCGTCAGAGGGTGCGCCGCCGATCAGCCCCTGTTCATTCGTAAGTGTGATTTGATCGAGGATACCCTCTTCCGCCGCAATGGTGGCAATCCCGGTGGAAACCCCCGATCCGAGGTTGCAGATGGCGTTGGGGCGTAATTCCAGAGCAGCCCTTCGGGCAATTACCTTCCGGGGATCGAGCTTCATCACCGGCATTTCACCCATCGGGATTTTGATCTCACCTGCATAAGCCGGGGAATAATCCATTTGATATGTCTGCCGCTGATCCGGATCCACGACAACCAGATCCACCAGCATGCCTGGGATTTTGACATTCTTCGCTGGCAGGGTACCGCGTTGTGCCAGCCGTGCGACCTGCACGATGACCACCCCGCCGCAGCGGTGCGTCGCCTGCGCCATGGAGAGCATTTCGGTAAAGACCGCTTCCCGTTCCATGGTGACATTGCCGTCTTCATCTGCAGTGGTTCCACGCAGGAAACACACATCCACATGATAGGGTTTGTAGAAAAGCCATTCCTTACCCGCCAGGGTGACCAGCTCCACCAGGTCTTCCCCGGCGCACTTGCTTTGGCGGCCGCCACTGATGCGGGGGTCGACAAAAGTGTGCAGCCCCACATGCGAAAGAAGCCCCGGCCTTCCAGCAGCCATTTCACGCATCAACTCTGACAAAGCTCCCTGCGGCAGGGTATACGCTTCAACTATGTTTTTTTCGGCTGCTTTCTGAAATGCCGGGCTGTTGACGAGGGCGCCAGTCACAATGCGTTTGACCAACCCCGGGTGCGCCAGGTGTCCCACACCCTGGCTGACGTTATCGCCAATACCCACGGGGTGCAGCAGGGTGATGCCTCTGGGTGAAGCCTCTTTTAGATACCGTTCTTCCAGGGCAACGATCAGGGCTTCAGGAACAGCATGCCCTCCGCCTGATCCGCCAATCAACAAGGTATCCTGGTCTCGCAATACCCCAACCGCTTCTTTAAAGGTGACTACTTTCACTTCCACTCCAGTTCAGTTTATCGAAGACTTTTTTTGATTTCCTTGACGACCGCGGCTTCAGGCAGACCTTTGTAGAATTCATCCAGCGGATAACAGCCGGAGATCAATCCCTTGCGCGGTGCAGTAGTGCAATCGCTGAATGTACGGCAGATATGGCAGCGGTCGATTTCACGCCCATTGATGATATCGGCGGGATATTCTGGATAAGAAAGGGCGGAACGTCCCAATCCGACAAAGTCGATCATCTGCTCTCGGATCACTGCCTGGGCAACATTGGGAATCCAATCCTGCAAATAGCTGTACCCCGAGCCCACACAGGCGAGCCCCGGAACATTCTTGTGCAGTTCCTCTGCCACAGAAATATGGCGCGCAACACCCACAAGAGGATCTTCCGGTGCATCGTAACCGTCCGAAGGCGGAAAATAAGCCGGCCGGGTGAGATGGTGGTTGTAGTACGGGCTGGCGGTGGAGAAATTGACCAGTTCAACCCCAAGTTCCTGCAGCAGATGGAGAAATGCGATCGGTTCATCCAGCTTGATCTGCCCGGGGTGGTCAGGATCGCCTCCAAAGGCGAACGGGTATTGGCCGTTCTCGTCGCGATACTCCTGCATACGTCCGATGTTGTTTTCATCAGGACGGAACGGCGGCATATCGAACATGCTCATCCGGACCCCCAGATGCAGCCCAGGGCACTCGCTTTTGATGCCTGCCACGATCTCCCTCACAAAGCGGGTGCGGTTCTCAAAGGATCCGCCGTACCTGCCCTGTCTCTGGGTGGCACTGAGGAATTCGTGACCCAGGTAGCCGTGACAGTGTTTGATATCCACAAAATCAAACCCAATGGTTTGCGCGCGTTTGGCAGCACGGATGTAATAACCGATCAGGTCATCGATCTCAGCATCCGTCAGCACCGGGGTTTCGGGCGATACATTGTAAATTTTCTCCAGCAGCGGATGGTGATAGAGTATTTTGGGTTCGAGTTTGGCTTTCTCATTGGGACGGCAAAACCGGCCCGAATGTGTGAGCTGCAGCCCGACGAAAAGGTCATCCGTGCGTCCGTAGAGACTGGCGTGTTCGTCCACCAGTGCCTGCCGCAGGTCGGAAATCGCCTGTTGGGTGTGATCCAGGATCATCAACTGGTTGGGATTGGCGCGCCCGTCCGGTCGAACGGCGCAGGCTTCGCCGCCCCAGATGAGTTTGGCACCGGAGCGGCCAAAGTTCTTCCACCGGCGTACGGTGTATTCGGTGGGTTTGCCGTCGGTGGTGCCGTCCCAGCCTTCCATGGGATGAATGCAGAAACGGTTCCCGATGACACGTCCGCTGGCGAGTGTGAAAGGCTGCGCCAGGGGACTACCCGACCCCGACTTTACCTCCCGGTCGAAGGGAATCTCGACCCCCAAATTGTGAACATGCATGGTGAACGCATCCGAAGTTTTCAAAGACGCGACGCGTGGATAGCTAATTTTCATGATTTCTCACTTCATCCGATCGGATTTTTACCTTTTCGCGCAGCCTTGATCCAGGCAACCACGTTGGTTACATTTTGGGTAATCGCAGCATAGTCGCCGGCTGCGATTGTTTCAGCCGGGAAGAGCTTGCTGCCCATGCCCACGCAGGTAACTCCTGCGGTAAACCACTTGTTGATGCTTTCCTCGCTGGGTTCAACACCGCCGGTGGGCATGATGCGAGCCCAGGGCAGCGGGCCCAACACGTCTTTGACGAATGCCGGGCCTCCCACGGCGCCGCCGGGGAAGATCTTGCAGATTTCAGCACCGAGCTCTTCCGCCTGGGAAATCTCGCTTGTGGTTGCGCAGCCGGGAATGTAGGCAACATGCCGCCGGTTGCATACGCGGGCAACTTCAGGGTTCAAAACAGGCCCCACGACAAAATTCGCTCCGAGTTGGATGTATAAAGATGCGGTGCCGGCATCCAGAACTGTCCCAGCCCCCATGATCACGCGTTTGTCGTTTTTAAAGCGCTTGATCAATTCGCTGAACACCTCGTGCGCCTGGTCTCCGCGGTTGGTGAACTCGAAACAGGTCGCCCCGCCCTCAACGCATGCCAGGATCACTTTTTCCGCAATATCCACATTCGGATGATAGAAGACGGGAACGAAACCGGTCTCGATCATCGTTGTGAACACCTTAAGTCTGCTATAGCTCGCCATGTTATCCTTCCCTATCTGCTGACCCTGCCAGAAGCGTCGCCTGCCAGCAATTTCTCCACTTCCTTGACTGAAACGAGGTTGAAATCGCCAACAATGGTATGTTTAAGCGCTGAGGCAGCCACTGCAAAGTCGATCACTTTCTGCGAGTCGCCTTTGAACTGCGACAGCCCAAAGATCAATCCGCCCATGAAACTGTCGCCGCCGCCCACCCTGTCGACGATATGGGTGATGTCGTATGCGGGACCTTCGAATACCCTGCCGTGGTCCCATAGGATACCGCTCCAGGTATTATGACTTGCAGAGAGTGATCCACGCAGGGTGATGGCGATCTGCTTCAACTGCGGAAACTGACGGCTCAACTCTTCACAAACGTATTTGTATTGATCCGCGCTCACCTGACCCGAAAGCACGTCGGAATCCGGAGCCTTGATGCCGAACACTTTTTCGGCATCTTCCTCATTGCCAATTGCGACATCACAATACGAGACCAATTCGCGCATCACTTCGCTTGCGGGTTTTCCCCACTTCCACAACTTCGCCCGATAGTTGAGATCACAGGATACGGTCACACCCATTTCGCGGGCAATCCTGGCAGCTTCGATGCAGACCTCTGCCGCTCCCTGCGATATTGCAGGTGTGATACCCGTCCAGTGGAACCACCCGGCATCTGCAAAAATGGCTTTCCAATCGATTGTTCCCGGCTTGAGATTGGCAAAGGAGCTGTTCGCCCGGTCATAGATGACCTGGCTTCCGCGCATTACCGCGCCGTATTCCATGAAATAGATCCCCAGCCGGCTGCCGCCCCGCTGAACAAAGTGCATTCCCACGTTGTATTGCCGCAGATACTGGAGAGCTGCGTCACCCAGATCATTTGCCGGCAGCGCAGTCACAAATTCGACCGGCATGCCAAAATTTGCCAGCGATACTGCAACGTTGGATTCTCCTCCACCGTAGGCAATATCAAAACACCGAGCCTGGCTGAAGCGCTGCATCGATGGCGGGGAGAGCCGCATCATGATCTCCCCAAAGGTCACGAATGTCTTCATTCTTTCCCCTTATAGCCGTTGAATATGAAAACCACCATCGACATCGATAATCTGCCCGGTGGAATAAGGCAGATAATCCTCTGCGATAGCCACCACAGCTTTCGCAATATCCTCAGGCAGACCCCAGCGCTTGATGGGAAGGATTCCGCCGTCAATCAGTTTGTCGTATTTTTCCTTGACCACCTCGGTCATGGGAGTTTTGATGATCCCAGGCCGGATCTCGTAAACATTGATGCCCTCATTTGCCAGACGATCAGCATACAGCAGGGTATTCATTGCCACCATCGCCTTGGAGACACAGTACTCCGGGCGGCTGGTGCTGCTGGTATAGGCGCTGATCGAGCCGGTGTTGATGATCTTGGCGTGATCGATTTTCTTCTCTGCAATCAAGCGGATCATGGTATTGGCTACAAGCTGGGAGAGAAAATAAGGTCCGATGGCATTCACTTCGATGACCTCGTGCATGCTCTGTTCGCTGATTTCCAGCATGTCCATGCGCACACGCGGACCAATGCCCGCGTTGTTGCACAAAAGATCGATTTGACCAAATTTTTCCAGGGTTTCATTGACGATGCGCGCTCGGTCTTCGGCTTTGGTAATGTCGGCCAGGATGATCAAGCCTTCGGCACTTTCTGCGTGTACCAGGTCAAGCGTTTCCTTGGGGGGTTCTGGGTTGCCAATGTCATTGATCACAATCGACCATCCAGCCCTGGCAAGGGCAATTGCCATTCCCCGGCCGATGCCCCGGCCGGACCCGGTAATGATCGCTACTTTCTTCTTTGAGTCCATAAGTCCCTCTTGTTCGGTGAATTTTTCAACAATAAATCTGGAGCGTTAATCCCAATCCAGGAAAGAAGGCAGTTTGTTGGCTGATTTGAGGCTGCCCACGATTCCTTCCGGGAAGAAGAGAAGCACAAAGATCAGGATCAAACCTGTGACAACGATGTTGAGTTCAGTTGCCCCCAGTTTTGCCACCACTAACTCGTTGATCAAGGTCATGATGACTGTTCCCACGATGGGTCCTGCCACCGTACCCTTGCCGCCCAAAATCGTGTTCAAAACGATGCTTGTACCAAGTGCCACGGTCAGGAAAATGGAAGGGCGAAGGTAAGTGAGGTAGGAACCCCAGAGCGATCCTGCCAGACCAATGAACAGCCCGCTGATGCCGAAAGCCAGGATCTTATAGCTTCGTGTGGGGATGCCTGCAACTTCGGCTTTGGTTTCATCCTGACTGATCGCCCGCAATGCCAGGCCGAATTTGCTGTGCTTGATGAAATACGCCATGATGATGCAAAGCACCATGGCAGCCAGGAGATAGTAGTAATAGGGGATCTTGGCAACCCGTCCGTCCAGTGCGATCATCGGCATGGCCAGCCCGTTCGTGCCGCCGGTCAACTTCCAATTATCGAGCAATTCAGCCACCAGCAGTACCAGCGCGATGGTGGAAATAATAAACGTTGATCCGCGGGTACGCAGGGCAATCAAGCCAAATAGCATGCCGAATCCCATCGCCAGAATCCCGGCGACGGGTGCACTGACAAAGGGGGAGATGCGGGTGGATAGGTAAAGCATACCCGCGAAATATGCGCCGAAGGCAAAGAAGACGTTATGCCCCAATGAAACGTAACCGGCATAGCCGCCGATGATATTCCAGCTCACCGCCATGATCACATATAAGAAGATATACATCATCATGTGAAGCCAGTAATTCAACGTGCCTTCCACGATCTGGAAGACAGGCAGCAGGATCAGAACCGCCAGTATTGCGAGAGGGATGCCCGCCTTCACCCACATATTCCCTTTTTTGGGTTGGAGGAACGTCTTTTCAGTTGTTAACGATTGATTCACGGTGTTTTCAGCCATTTATCCCTCCACCTTTTTGCCAAACAGCCCTTGTGGACGGAACAGGAGAATCAGGAACAGAGCCAGATAGAAGGTGATAGGAGCATACGAAGCCCCAAAATAGAAATTAACGAATGCTGCTGCCGTTGCCAACAGGAACGAAGCCACCAACGAGCCCATCAGGCTGCCCATGCCTCCGAGGACGACCAGACACATGATCATACCGATCCAGGCAACGTGTTTTGCCGGATAGAAGGTAAAAATGAAGCTGATCAACGATCCTGATGCACCTGCCATGGCAAGCCCGATACCAAAGGCAAGCGTTGAGATCCAGGTGACATTCACGCCTACAACCTGTGCGGCATTGCGGTTTTGCATGGTGGCGCGGATGGCGTTTCCGATGCGCGTATATCGCAGGAAGAGCCACAGGGAGACGATCAACACGATGCTGATCACCGTGGCATACACCTGGCTTTGCGGCAGGAAGAAATCCCCAAAGAGGAAGGATTTTTGGGCATACACCGGGGTGGTGGAGCGGTAGATTCCGGTGAAGAAGAACGCCAGAACGCCTTCGATGACCAGACCCGTGGCAAATGTAATCAACACGGTGAGATCAGTGAAGCGGGGGTTGTCTGCGCGCCTGGCAAATACCAGGCGGTAATAGCCAATTCCAATGAGGAAGAGTGCAGGCATGGTCACGGCAACCGAGACAATCGGGTCGACATGCCAGAGCTTAAACAGCCAGAAAGCAAGGTATGCACCGAGAACGATGAAAGCGGCGTGCGCCAGGTTGACGATGCGCATGACGCCAAAAATGAGGGTCATGCCCGAAGACATGAGGGCATAAACACCGCCCAGGCAAAGACCCAGCATGAGAATTTGCAGTATCTGGTTCATTGACATTCCTCCGCAGCTTCCGTCTGGTGGCGCTTGCCAAGATAAAGCTCCTGGATGCGCGGGTCATTCAATACATCGCACGCTGAAGCTTCAAAGCTGTTGGTACCCAGGTCAAGTACCACACCCACATCGGAAATCTGTAAACCCTTGCGAGCATTCTGTTCCACGAGCAGGATGGTCAGCCCCTGGTCGCGCAAGCCAGTGATCGTGCCAAAAATCTGCTGCACCACCTTCGGGGAAAGCCCCAGTGATGGTTCATCAAGCATGATCATCTCGGGTTTGAGCACCATGGCACGGGCAATCGCCACCAACTGCTGCTGTCCGCCTGAAAGAGTCTTTGCCAGTTGTGCGCTTTTTTCCTTCAAAATGGGGAACTGTACGAACAGCTCGTCGATGCGTTGATCCACCAGACGCGAATCGCGCATGACAAAGCCGCCCATGCGCAGATTTTCTTTGACTGTCATATCAGGGAAAAGACTGCGGTCCGACGGCACATAGCACAAGCCGCGCTGTAGAACCTGGTCAGCGCGCAAACCAGAGATATCTTCACCTTTGAAAACGATCCTGCCAGACCTGGGTTTGAGCAACCCGGCAATGGTCTTGATCAGAGTGGACTTACCGGCTCCGTTCGGTCCGATGATGCAATATGCTTTGCATGATTCCACCGTCAAAGAGAGACCCTTGAGGATGTCAGGACCGCTGCCATAACCTGCTACAACATTTTCGATGACAAGCGTTCCCATGATTATTCTCCCAGGTAGGCTTCGAGCACCTGCTTGTTATCCTGAATCTCCTTGGGAGATCCGGAAGCCAGGACGGTGCCGTAAGCCATGCAAATGACGGGATCACTGATCTTCATTACCAGTTCCATGTTGTGTTCTACGATAAGTATGGTGATCCCTTTTTTATTCAATTCAAGGATGCGGTCAATAATGCTCTCAAGCAAGGTGGGATTCACACCACCAGCCGGTTCATCCAACATCAGGAGTTTCGGGTCAGACATGAGCACCGAAGCAAATTCCAATAGCTTTTTCTGTCCGTAAGACAGGTTCTTTGATTTTTCATGGGCCAGGTGAGTGATGCCGACAAAAGAAAGAAGATCCATAGCCCGTTCTTCTTCCTCTTTTAACATACTTCCGCCAAACATATCCCAGAAGCCGTGCACCTGCGATTGAACAACCATGTTTTCCAGGACGGTCATTTCCTGGAGGTCGCGCGTGATTTGGAATGTGCGGCTTATCCCCATGCGCGTGATTTGGTGCGGCTGCAAACCGTTGAGTTTCTTACCGTCGAACAGGATCTCCCCTGAATCCGGGGTGAGCAACCCGGTGACCAGATTGAAAACCGTGGTTTTCCCGGCACCGTTCGGTCCGATCAAGCTCGTGATCCGGCCTTCTTCGACTGATATGTTGCAGTCGCTCACAGCCTGGATCCCCCCAAAACTCTTATTCAACCCTCTAATTTCAAGTAATGCCATTGTGACTCCATCAACCCTGCAGACTCTTATCAAGGCAGGTCAAAAAGGATTCCGTGTCTGGCCGGAGCCAGACACGGAGAAAATCATTGTCAAAATTACCAGGCGGGTTTTGGATAAACAAGGGGTTTGACACCCGGGAAGGCATCGGTTGGATAGACGAACTCGAGTTTTCCATCCTGCCATTGGGTCATGATGAAGGATTTGTTGATGGGCAGACCGCGTGAATCCCAGTAGAAGTCACCGAGGATGGTCTTGACGGGATCTTCTGCAGTGCGGGCGGCAAGCCAATCGCGCAAAACGGTATTGTCGGTGGAACCGGTGGCGCGGACAGCCTGTTCAATGCCCTGGCAGAGCGCGAAGGGGATGGCTTCATCTTCGCCGCCCTCAACGCCGTATTTTGCCTTGAAGGCATCCAGGAACATCTGGTTGGTGAATTCCTTGCCATTCAGCAAACCGGTGAAATTCGCCAGAGGATGCCATGAGGCCTGGATGGTGATGCCATTGGCAGCGGAGCCGAGAGCTTCGCCGAATTCTTTCTGTGCACCCTGGCTCATGAAAATGCCTTTGGGATTGTAATTGACCTGCTGGAGAGCGCGGACCAGGTTGATCGCCTCATCAGCCGAGGTGACAGGGGCAAAGAGATAGTCGGCATTCGCGGCTTTGATGGATGCGGCAAGAGTCGTCCAGTCAGTGAAGCCTTCCGGCCACTGCTGCTTGAAGACGATTTTTGCATCGAGTTTTGAAAGTTCGCCTGGAGCCAGGCTGACGGTCTTTTCAGTGCCATCGTCATTGGTGAATTTCACATCCTCACCGGTCAAGCCAGCGATCAGAGCATTGGCATAGAAATCATCCGCCCATGCAAGTGCAATGGTCTTTGGCTGCTGATCTGCAGGAATGAGGTCTTTGATCATCATGACAGGGGAAGCGCCAATATACTCTGCGGCGTTGGGTTGGAAGTAAACGAGATATTTGAAACCGCGTTCATAAACCCGCAGCGCTGCAGCAGAGGGGATCGGGTGCAGCATTTTGGCTTTTTCAGTGATGGCAGTGGCGGGGAAGGTCAGTTTGCTGGAGAAGGTGCCGAAGATCAAATCGACCTTGTCCACATTGATGAACCGTTCCATCTGCGCAAGGGTGGTGTCCACATCGGATTGATTGTCGCTGACCACCAAATCCACAGTGCGGCCGTTGATGCCGCCCGCTTCATTGATCAGGTCCACGCACAGTTGGTAGCCGTCGCGGTGCTTGGTGCCGGTAATTGAGAATTCACCGGTCAAAGGCAGCGAGGTGCCAATCTTGATGGGGGTGGTGGGTGCGGCTTCGGTGGGTGCAGCGGTGGTCTCTGCAGCCGCCGGTGCCTCGGTGGTGGCGGGCGCCTGGGTGGGCGCGGCGGTGGCCTGCGCGCAGGCGCTTAACGCCATGGCTGCGATCATCAGGATCGCAACAACAAAAAACAAATTCCTCTTCATTCTCTTTCTCCTTTTTAGGTGGTTTTGCAAGTTGTACATGTCCGGCAAACGATACAACGTCGAGATTGGGGAAGTTCACCTCCAGGGATTAGATTAAAGGAGTAAAAGATGATTACACATCATCGGCTCAAGCGCGGGTATGACCCATTTTTCTGGAAATGGCATTGGATGTCAGGATCAGTTTTGAAGCAAATTTAGCCACATCTTCGTCAGGGAGTCTTTGGATGGGTACCGAAATACTGACCGCAGCAACGGGATATCCGCTGTGGTCAAAAATCGGAGCACCAACGCAGCGTCCGCCAAGTTCGTTTTCCTGCTCATCGACCGCATAACCATTCGTATGAACCCTGGCGATTTCCAGTTTGAAATTCTCCAGATCGGTGATGGTGTGCGGGGTGACCGCGGTGAACTGGTAATTGTTGAAAATGGTATTGAATTCAGATTCGGGGATGAATGACACGATTGCCTTGCCGAGAGCTGTACTGTGAAGCGGGCCGCGCTTACCCAATTCGGAACGGATGCCGAGAGAGTGATTGCCGAAAAGTCGCTCGATGTAAACCACTTCCAACCCGTCGCGCACTGCCAGGTTGACGCTCTCATCGCACCACACCCGCAGCTCCTCGAGGAAGGGAGCGGAGATTTTGCGGATATCCAGTTGATCGAGCAGAACGGCAGCCCTTTCAGCGAGTTTGAGTCCCAGCCGGTACTTACGATTTTCGGGGTTTTGATCGAGGTAGTGATTAACCTTCAGGGTGTAAATCAACCCTGAAGCTGTGCCCACTGGAAGGTCCACCAATTTGGCAATCTCGGCGTTGCCCAATTCCACCTGCCCGTTATTGAACAGGTTAAGAATATCCAGGGCTCGTTGGACGGATGCGATGGTTCGTCTGGGCTTGGAACTGGGAGACGGCATGGGATTGTCTGGGTCCCTTCTTGCAAAGATTGGTTCAATTATGCGACATTGCCGAATGACATTTGGTATTATCGCATTTAATGTTCCATTAATGCAAGTGATTAATGTCATAAATCAATGAATTCAAAGAAAAAGGGGCGGGAGTAGGGGCGATTCATGAATCGCCCCTACAGTTTCGTACAAAGAACATCCCCCTATTTACTTCGGGGGATGTTCTACTTGATCTTTTGGCACAACCTGATCGGGAAACTCAACCTAATCGTAAATTTCACCTTTTCTAAACCGCGCCCAGGTGGTCTCAAACCAGGTATCTGTTTCAGGGACTGGACGGCAATCAACCCATTGGTGGCTGACGTGGTCTTCCTGCGGGAGTGACTCGAGCACCTTGCTGCGATACGCCGTATCCTCGGGCTGGATCTTCCAGGAAGCATCCAGGAGTTCATGCACCTGCACGCCGTCAGCATCGAGTACGATTTCAGACCCGCGGCTGCCCACACCACTCTTCAGGGCAAATTGAACGGCATCCAGATAAACTGCGTGAGCAAATGTCAGTTGCCTTAATCTGAATGCATATTTCAAAGTGCGGCGGTCATCCACTTTGCAGGCTTTTTCCTCCAGGCGCTTGATCTGCTGCCAGGCTTGAGGTACTTCTGTCTTGATCCGTTCCTTGTCTCTAATGTGGGCTCCGGCGCGGGACATGCGTTTTTGAACCTCCTTCATTTCTTCAAGCCAGGGGGTCTTTGCAGTCAGGCAATCCTCTGCCCAGCGGTCGAGTGCTGACATGGTCCGTGAAAGGCTCTTCCTGGCGGCAACTTCGTCCATTGTCCACTGGTTGTAGCGGTTGGCGATATACTCGGCTGCCCTGAACCCGGCCACCTGCCCGGCATTCAAGGCTGAACCTCCAGGCCGGGTAACGCCGTGCGAGCCGTTCACCTCACCCACCGGGAAGAGATGTTTGATATTCATGGATTCATACCAGATATTGCCGGCAAGACCGCCGTTGTTATGCTGCGCACAGACTGCCACCTCGAGCGCTTCTGTTCGCAGATCGATACCATGCTCCGAATAGAGTTCAACCGCTCCGGGATTCATAAACCACAGGCGGTCGATGGGTGTTGATTGTGTAGCTTTCGATCGTTCCAGATACTCGCGGGCTTCCGTGGGGAGATCTGCCAGTGAAAAGCTGTCGGGATTCTTTCTGAAGTCCAGGTACACCCTTCTTCCCTTGACCATGGTCTCGATATAAACCAGGATATCGATGATTGACGATCCTCCAATTGCCTTGCGAGCATCAAAAGGCCATTGATATCCCTTGAGAAAGACCATGCCGTTCATTTCGGATGTGGTGTGGAAATACGGCGGCAGGAATTCGTGTTCATCCGAAATCCCATCCGCAGCCCGGCTGATGACACGCGGGATAACCTGCATATAGGTGCCGGAGACATTCCAGCGAAACTTGGTTGAAGCAAGCCCGTACTGGCTTTCTGGCAAATTGGCTGCTTTTGCACCAGCCTTCAGAGCCAATCCAATCGCGCCGGTGTGAACCGGCGGATAGACGCTGGTTTCATACAATCCGCCCGGACCGCCCACCGCGAAGATCATGTTCTCGCAGAGATAGGCTTCGAAATTTCCGTCGCGGTCCAGGGCAATGCAGCCGGCAATACGCAGGTCACCGCCGCCAAGGGTGATCAGCTCGATCACATTGCGCTGTTCGCGAACCGGGATCTCCATGGCTTTGACCTGCTCGATCAGCTTGATGCACATCTCCCTGGAGGTATAGGGTCCGATGGAGGTCGCCCGCTGTCGCGGGTCATGATCCGTTTTGTATCCCACGAATTGTCCGTATTCGTCGCGGGGAAAGGGGACGCCCAGGTTCACCAGGTTGATGAAACTGCGCACCGACAGGCTGGATTCGATCAATGCCAGGTCGCCATGCATCGATCCGTTGGCAAAATAGGTTTCCGCCATCGCCCGCGGACTGTCGGCATCGGCGCCGGCGAGGGAGAGCTTGTAATAGGTTTGCTTGTCGCTCCCGGTGTTGATCGAAGTGCCCATGTTCAATCCCTCGGTGAGGATCAACAAATCCGGGACCCCGTTTTGTTTGAGCTGGGCTGCAGCGTTCAATCCTGCGGCACCGCTCCCCAGGATGAGGGTATGCACCCTGGTCAGCGGGATCTGGCGAGTTTCGGATCCTGCAGAATATTCAAAGGTTTCTTCAATCATGGTTTTCTCCTGCGCGGGTGATTTTCACGTCTATACTATCATTGATTTTGTGAAATTTCGAGCAGACAGGAGAAAGTTCATGCTTTTGGACGAGCAACGTTTTAGAGGTTATGCTATCATTGCTCGAAAGGAGAGCCTGCCATGCGCCCTGATTGGGATTCCTACTTCATGAAAATCGCTTACGCCGTTTCCGAGCGCAGCACCTGCGACCGTGCCTTTGTAGGCTGTGTGCTGGTGCTCGACAAACGCATCCTGACCACCGGCTTCAACGGTTCTCCTGCCGGGCAGCCCCACTGCGACGAGATCGGTCACCTGCTGGTGGAAGGTCACTGCGTAAGGACGATCCATGCTGAAACCAACGCCATCATCCAGGCAGCCTTGCACGGGGTTTCCACCCGCGGCAGCACCTGCTATGTGACCCATTTTCCGTGCATCAACTGCACCAAGGCGCTGATCAATGCCGGCATCACGCGTTTGATCTACCATGTGGGCTACCGTATCGACGAAAACGCGCAGGATTTCCTGCGCGCAGCCAACATCGAAGTGCATAACCTGGACTACGTTCCGAACGGAATCGACGTACCCTGATCAACAATGCAGATCAAGAATTCACTCGCCGGATTTGGGCTGATAGTGCCCTTCCACCCATTCCTGCCCCTGGGGTCCCACTTCCTTTTTCCAGACCGGCACGATCTCTTTCAAGCGGTCGATGCCGTAGCGCGCTGCATCGAACACGCCCTCATCGCGGTGAGCTGAAGCACAGGCGATGACCGTGGTGGGTGTACGCGGAGTCAACCGGCCAATGCGCTGCACCAAGGCAATCCCTTCCACCAGGGGCCAGCGCTCGCGAATCTCATTTGCCACCTGGATCATCCTGGCTTCCGCCATGGGGACATAGGCTTCGTATTCCAGATATTCCGTCTCGCGATCTTCGCGGTGAGTGACACCCCTGACCGTTCCGGTAAAAATCACCACCGCGCCGGTCGTAGGCAGGGTGATCTTTTCCACCAGTTCGTCCAGGTCCAGTTCATCGGCTGTCACTGCGATAATC
The DNA here is from genome assembly GCA_039683035.1 of Anaerolineaceae bacterium. GTDB lineage: Bacteria > Chloroflexota > Anaerolineae > Anaerolineales > Anaerolineaceae > UBA6107. The sequence goes on along the minus strand of JBDKSE010000017.1, from coordinate 198,209 downwards.
AGCGGGAAATCATTCATTGACCACATCTCCCGACCTGCCGCCGTGCTTTTCAACCAGGCGAATGTTCTGAATGCGCATGGTCTTCTCAGCAGCTTTGGCCATGTCGTAAATCGTCAGTGCCGCCACCGAAACGGCAGTCAGTGCTTCCATCTCCACCCCCGTCTTGCCGGTGACCCGCGCGGTTGCGCTGATCAGCACACCGGGGAGTTCGTCCGACAATTCCAGTGTCACCTCCACCTGGGTCAGCGGCAGGGGATGGGCGAGGGGAATCAATTCAGCGGTGCGTTTGGCGGCCTGGATGCCTGCAATCTGCGCCACGGTCAGCACATCACCCTTCTTCACTGCCCCCGCGCGGATCAATGCCAGGGTTTCCGGTTTCATCTTCACTTCCCCGCGGGCGATGGCCGTCCGCAGAGTCTCCGATTTTTCGGAAACATCCACCATGTGCGCCCTGCCCTGTTCATCCAGATGGGTCAGTTCCTGTGTCATATTCCCTTCCCCTTTTGACTATGCGAACATCTTCTCAACCACCGATTTGAGACATGTGCCGGGTTTGAGGCGTCATCCTGTCTGCCAGTTTGTGTCCTTCGGGTTTGGCTGCCACCGCTTGTTCGATATACGGTCTCAAGTCTTCGCCGGACCTCAACGCTTCGCGGATGTTGATCTCGCCGTCCACCAACAGGCAGGAACGCAGGTGACCATCTGCAGTCATGCGGATGCGGTTGCACTCCTGGCAGAACTTATCGCCCACCGGCGAAATAAAACCGACCGTACCGGGTGCGCCGGGGATGCGGAATGTTCTCTCCGGCCCACTGTTGATCTCCGATACTGGCTCGAGGTGCAAACCGGCTAATTTTTCGTACATCTCCTGCACCGGGAAATACCTATGCTCCACGGGCGGCAAATCGATCCCCCAGTCCTGATCGTTGGAAACGGGCATCAACTCGATAAAGCGGACATGCCAGGGATGATCAAGCGACAAAGTCGCCAGAGCCGGCAGTTCGTCATCATTCAATCCGCGCACTACCACGCTGTTGATCTTGATGGGTTCCAAACCAGCTTCTTCAGCCGCGAGAATGCCTTTCCAAACGATTGAATAATCACCAAAGCGGGTGATGCGGTGAAATTTTTCAGGGTCAAGCGTGTCGAGGCTGATGTTCACCCGCTGCAACCCTGCCTCTTTCAGGGGCTTGGCGAGTTTTTCGAGAAGTACGGCATTGGTGGTGAGGTTAAGGTCGGTGATGCCGGGAATCGCCGCAATCTTGCGCACGATTTCGACAATATCCCGCCGTACCAGCGGTTCTCCCCCGGTCAAACGGACCTTGGTGATTCCCAGGCTGGCGGCAGCCTCTACGAATCGGGCAAATTCATCCGAAGTGATCACCATTTCTTTGGGCATCCACTGGATGCCCTCCTCCGGCATACAGTAAGCGCAGCGCAGGTTGCAGCGGTCGGTGAGTGACAGCCGAAGGTAGGTGATCGTTCTGCCAAAAGAATCAACCAGCATGGGCAACCTCCCATGGGGTGATGTGAGCAAAAGAGTCAATGATTGAGTTCATATCCACCACTAATCCAACCTTTCTCACATTAACCGCCGCTAACCGGCGGGAACAGGGCGATCTCATCCGCTGGCGTGATCTCGTGTGAGCGGTCAGCGAATTCCTGGTTGACGGAAATGATCATGCTGTGCAGGCTGGGCGCGACCGCCGGGAATCTTTCAACGAGCTGTTCCAACAGGTCTTCCACAGTAGCCGGGGAATTGAGGTCCAAAGTCACCTGCGGCGATCCGACCCGATCCTTTATGGTTGCGAAGAGTTGTACTGTGATATTCATCGTTTGCCTGTCGCCATCCCATTGAATTCACAAATCTGTCCGAGTAGATATTTTAACACCATTATAGACTTTGCCCTCGCACGGTGATTATGACAAAGATAATTCAATATATCATAATTTATCACTCGTCGGGAAGGAGTGATGGCGCAAGAATCATCATGAGGCGGAGAGGATCCTTCCGGTTCATGAATGGGTTGAATTGTGAATTTGGAGTTCAGGAATTCTAGCTTGCCTGATCCCGATGGGCATGGCCGGATTCGATCAAATGGATCGCGGTGGCTTTGAATACCGCCAGTACCTCGGTACCCGCGGCAAGGTTCATTTCCTCTGCCGAGGGGCGCGTAACAAGAGCGGTCAAAGGGAAATCTGCATCCAGCTCAATTCGCACCAGGGGACCCTGGTGGATCAAATGCGAGATGCGGCAGGGCAGTCGGTTTCGGGCAGTGGAAGTACGCCCATCCGCTCCAACGGGGTAAAGGGTTATATCTTCCGGACGCAGACAGGCGTAAACGGTGTCGCCTATGGAAGCTGTGCCGACAGCCTCCAGCATCATCCCATCCACCCGGATCTGCAGCAGGTCATTGGTCTTGCTGCTCACTGTTCCGGGGATGATATTTTCCACGCCCACAAACTCCGCCACCTTGGGAGTTTTGGGGTGTTTGAATACTTCTGCCGCTTTTTCGAGCTGATGCAGCCTGCCTTCAAACAGGATCGCCACACGATCGCCCACAGCCAGCGCTTCCTGCAAGTCGTGGGTGACATAGATGCAGGTCTGACCCGTGCGTGAAAGGAGTTCGCGTAATTCCCTGAGCAATTCTTGACGGGTGGGTGTATCCAGCGCGCTGAAGGGTTCGTCCATCATGATCAGTTCTGTTTCAAGGCAGAACGCCCGCGCCAGGCTGACCCGCTGCGCCTCTCCACCGGAAAGGTTGTTCGCCCGCCGTTTGGCGAGGTGCGAAATGTGAAGCTGTTCCATCCAGAAGTTCACCCGGCGCTGTATTTCCGATGCCGGAACCTGGCGGAACCTCAGCCCGCTGCCAATGTTGGCCCGAACGGTGTCCGACATCAACAAAGGGGATTGGAACACGGTGCTGATCTTGCGCCGGTATTCCAACCCGGCAAGCTCGGGATGGGATGTGAAGTAAACTCTGCCGCTGGTGGGCTTGAGCAAACCGGCAGCCGATTGCAACAGGGTGCTCTTGCCTGCGCCATTGGGACCTACCACGACGAGCACTTCATTACGGTCGACCGCCATTTCAGGCAGATCGAGGATGACTGTTTTATCAGCTTTGATAACCAGGTTGTGAAATTCAAGCAGTGTGGTCATCGCTTTACCGCCTGTGCTGCTGCAAAGTGGTCAACGCAAAGTTGACCAGGAACGCCAGTGTGAGCAAAATGAGGCTCAGGGCAATGGCAGAAGCAAACTCGCCGCGGCTGGTTTCGAGCACGATCGCGGTGGTCAACACGCGGGTGGATCCCTGCAGGTTGCCGCCGACCATCATCGAAGCGCCCACCTCTGAGATCACGCTGCCGAACGCAGCGATCAAGGCAGCCGTGAGCGGTAGGCGGGCTTCCTTCCACAGGGAAAGGATCATTTGTGCCCGCGAAGCGCCCAATCCGAGCAATTGGACGCGCAAACGCGGATCCATTTGCTGCAGGGCAGAGATGGTCAGCCCCGCCGCCATGGGAAAAGCGATCAAGACCTGGGCAATCACGATCGCCCAGGGGGTATAGATCAAATGCAGGTCGCCCAGGGGTCCGCTGCGCCAGAGGAAAATGGAAACCACCAATCCCACCACCACCGGGGGCAGCGCCATGCCAGTGTTGATCAGGCTGATCCAGAACCGGCGCGTTGGAAAGTGTGCAAGAGCCAGAAATGTCCCCAGCGGCAGCCCCAGCACCAGGCTGATCACCGTTGCCAGCATGGAAACCTGCAGCGAAAGAAGGGTGATCCGAATCACCTCCGGATCACCCTGCAAAAGCAGTTGAATCGCTTTCCAAATCCCTTCCAGGATGTTCTGCATGTTACCTAATTCTACTTCCTATTCAGGTTTGCCTGCATCCGGGAAGAATAGGGGCTGTCCGTACTTGTCTACGCCGAATTCCGAGATGATTTTCTGCACATCAGCGGAAACCAGCCAATCGGCGAAGGCTTTGGCGCCGGTGTAATTGACTTTCGGCCACTTGTCGGGATTGACAGTGATGACATGGTAAATGTTGAGCAGCGCCTTGTCGCCTTCGAAGAGTATGGTCAAGCTCAGGGTATCCTTGAGTGCCAGGTAGGTGGCGCGGTCAGTGAGGGTGTATCCGGCTTTCTCGGAAGCGATTCGCAGGGTGTCGCCCATGCCCTGACCGGTCTTGATATACCAGTCGCCTTCGGGGGTGATGGACGCGGCTTTCCACAGGGTCAGTTCGGCTTTGTTCGTGCCCGAATCGTCACCGCGGGAAACAAAGAGCGCTTTGGCATTGGCAATCGCGGTGAAGGCGTCCTTGGTGGCTGCACTGCCCTTGATCTTGGCGGGGTCATCGGCCGGACCCACGATGATGAAATCATTGTGCATCACCAGGTAGCGGTCCTTGCCGTATCCGCCATCCATGTAGGTCTTTTCTGAAGCGGGAGCATGAACCAGTAGAACATCGGCGTTACCTTCCTGACCCATTTTCAACGCTTCACCGGTACCCACTGCCACCATCTTCACTTTGTAGCCGGTCTGCTGCTCGAAAAGCGGCAAAAGCGTATCCAGCAAGCCGGAATCGCGGGTGCTGGTGGTGGTTGCAAGAATCAAATCAGGATTCTCAGGAGCGGGCACGGTAGCTGTTGCAGCTACAGTGGGAGCAGCGGTGGTGGCTGCCTCGGTCGGCGCAGCCGTTGGGGCTGCCGTGGGTTGGGCACAGGCTGCCAGGAGCATGCTGAACACCACAATCAATCCAAGTAAAGAAAATACAGACTTCTTCATTTCCTTCTCCCTAACGTAAGATTTGGCTTCACAGGTGATTGAAGCCTGAAAGTAAACATCGCATTTCTGAGCGAGAGAATGCCAACAAAATGCATCTCCCAGCCATGGCAGGTATTTCCAGTCTTGACATTTGTTATATAAACTGTATAATTGTATAGATACAGTTATACTTAATATCATAACGTTCAGCCTGTTGAATGTCAATGACAATCTTCAGGTCTCACTCCCAACTATCGTATTAACGATTCAACCAGGAGTTGCTGTATGAATTACCGAGCCAACGAAGATTATCTATACCTTCAAATTGCAGATTCCATCCGTCGGGATATTGAAAACGGTACCTTGAAGCGGGGTGCCGCGCTGCCGCCCATCCGCAGTCTCACCAGCATCTGGCACTGTACCATTGGCACCGTCCAGCGGGCGATACAGGAACTGGCAAACGAAGGGCTGGTCTCCACGCACGTGGGCCAACGAACCCGTGTCATCGCCCCGGTCAGTGCGGAGCAAAAAGACACACTTCGCAGGGCGAACCTCATCCACCGCGCCGAAACCTTCCTGCTGGACGTCATGACCTCTGGATATGAAGCCGGTGAAGCGGAAGATGCCTTTCGCATTGCTTTAAACCGCTGGCAGGCCGTTTCCCAGGCTCAACCGCGCACCGGGCTGAAGACTCTTCGCTTTGCAGGCAGTCACGACCTGGCAGTCGCATGGATTGCCACGCACTTTGGTGAAATCATCCCTGGCTATCAACTTCACCTTGAATTCACAGGCAGCCTGTCGGGGCTGCATTCTTTTGCGGAGGGAAAAGCGGATATCAGCGGGTCGCACCTTTGGGATGCCCAAACTGGAGAGTACAACGTTCCCACAATCCATTCGTTGTTACCCAACGAGCCCATCGCGTTGATCACCCTGGCGCACCGGCAGGTGGGATTCATGGTTCAGCCGGGGAACCCCAAAAGCGTCACCCGTTTCGAAGATCTTGTCCGTTCAGATGTGAGGTTGATCAACCGCAATCCAGGATCAGGCACCAGGGTCTATCTGGATGCCAGGCTTCATGAGGTGGGCATCGACCCGGGCACCCTCCGGGGTTATGCAGTCGAAAGGATGACCCACTCCGAGGTGGCAGCAGAAATAGCGGAAGGTCACGCCGATGTTGGCATCGGGCTTGAGGCAGCCGCGAAAGCCTACGGACTGGACTTCATTTTCCTCACCCGCGAACGGTATGACCTGGTCGTCCGGCAGAGGACTTTCCAACTGCCGGCAATTCAAGCTTTGACCGCCTGGCTGAAGGCAGATGCCTTCCACCAGCTTTTGCACCAGTTGGGCGGGTATGACGCCCAGGAGAGCGGCATAATCCGCTGGGTTTCACCTGAATAATTGAGGTTTTTACTTTGGGGTGGTCCAATTAATACTGGTAGGATTGCGGAGAAACCTGCTCCACCCAGGCGTTGATGCCCCCACTGAGATTCCTGACGTGGGTAAATCCAGCCTCTCGCAGCAATTTGAGCGCCCGGGCTGATCGTTTGCCCACCCGGCAGAAGACCACAATGGACTGGTCCCGGTTCAGTTCATCCAAGTGATTTCCCAACTGTTCATAGGGGATGGAGACTGCCCCGGGGATGCGCGAGACCTGCTGTTCCACAGGCGTGCGCACATCAATCAAAACCGGGGGAGTGGATGATTTCATCATCACATCCAGTTCCGAGGGTGAAATCTTTTCGGCATCCGAGATTGGAATGAATTCCTCGTCCTGGCAAAAGTGCCCGGATTCTTCCAGGTTGGTGATTTTGGGATGCTGTCCGCAAACCGGGCAATCGGGCTGCTTGGGCAGCTTCAAAGTCTGAAACGATTCGTCCAGACCGTCGTAGAGGACCAGCTTCCCATAGAGAGGGGAACCAATTCCAAGGGCAACCTTGATTGCCTCGGTGGCTTGCAGCGAGCCGATCACACCCGGGACCACACCCAATACGCCGGCTTCAGAGCAGCTTGGCGCAAGTTCAGGCGGTGGCGGTTCGGGAAAGATGCAACGGTAGCACGGACCGCGGCGTGCATCAAACACGCTGACCTGGCCTTCAAAGCGGAAAATCGCGCCGTAAATGTCAGGGCGCCCGGTCAAAACACACAGGTCATTGATCAAATAGCGGGTGGAAAAGTTATCGGTGCAATCCACCAGAATGTCATATCCAGCGGCGATCTTTTCAGCGGTTTGATCGTTGAAGCAGTCGCAAATGGCATCCACCTGGACGAAAAGATTGAGCGCAGTGAGCCGTTCGCGTGCCGATTCCACCTTGGGTTTGCCCAGATGCGGGGTATCATGTATCACCTGGCGCTGCAGGTTCGAGGCATCCACCACATCATCGTCCACCAGCCCGATGTGCCCGATCCCAGCGGCTGCTAGGTACAGCGCCACCGGCGAGCCAAGCCCGCCTGCCCCGATGATAAGAACAGATGTGGACTTAAGTTTGAGTTGCCCCTCCAACCCCACTTCCGGGATGAGCAGATGGCGGGAATATCGGAACACTTCTTGTTGCGAAAGCGGTTCAACCATGAGCAAATTATACCCTCTCCGGTTGAACCGCTTTTTCAAATACATCCAAAATATGCAAGGCGCCCTGTAAATCACAATGTCAACGGTCGGTACAGGAGCAGCACGGATCGATGGATGCCTGGATCAGTGGCATGTCCGCCAGATACTGCCCTTTGACCATGGCGCGGATCGAAGGAATGTTCACGAACGACGGCGTGCGGATCTTCACCCTGACAGGAGTATCGCTGCCGTTGGATGCCACATAATAAAACACCTCGCCGCGCGGGGCTTCAGAACGGGCGGTGGCCTCGCCCACCGGGATCTCGAGCGGTATGTCTGACTGGCGGATAGGACCGGAGGGCAGATTTTTGAGCGCTTCCTCGATCAGCCGCACCGATTCAAGCATTTCCAATGCCCGCACCACGATACGCGCTTCCACATCGCACGATTGCAGCGTTACCGGTTTGAACCCCAGTTCCTGGTAGGCAGCATAGGGCACGCTTTCACGGATGTCTTCTTCGATGCCCGAAGCCCTTGCCAGCGGACCCACTGTGCCGTAAGCCAATGCATCTTCCCTGGACAGAATGCCAATGCCCTTGGTCCTGGCTGTGACTGTTGGATCATGAGTAAAGATGGGAACCACCACATTTGCCAGGGTCTTGCGCACCTCGGTCACCGCTGCCAAAATGGCGGCCGGGTCGGCGATATCACGGGTCACGCCGCCCAGGGCGATCATGCCGTAGTTGACCCGGTTGCCCGAAATGGCTTCCAGGATGTCCATCACCCGCTCGCGCTGGTAGTAAATCTCCATGAACATGCTGTGATAACCGATATCCTCAGCGCCGATACCCGCCCACAGCAGGTGCGAGTGCAAACGTTCCAGTTCAGCCATGATGGTGCGGATGTATTTCGCCCGCGCGGGGACTTCTATGGAGGCAATTTTTTCCACAGCCATGGCGAAAGTGCTGGCATGCACATTGGAGCAGATCCCGCAGACATGTTCCACCAGCACCAGGTCGCGGGTGTAATTGCGCCGCTGTGCCAGCAGTTCGATGGACCGCATGACGAAGCCCACCTCCACCTGGCAATCTTCGATCACCTCGCCTTTGCAGGAGAAGGTAACCTTGTAGGGCTCTTCAAATGCAGGATGAATGGGACCTAGAGGAAGTTTATACGGCATTTTGCTTTTCCTCTCTTTCCTTTTTGGCTGACTCGATCACACCAGCGCGGAAGAAGCCTTCCGGCATCTCCTTTGGGCGCACCAGCGGGCGCGGATCTGGATGCCCGTCAAACTGGACGGCATACAAATCACGGATTTCTCTTTCAATCCAGTTCGCAGAAGGTAAAACGTTGGCAATGGATGGAAGATGCTGATGCTTTGTCGTGGTCCGAATATTGACCGCCTTTTCCGGCTGGATGAAATGATAGATCACATCGGTTTCACCATCCAGTCTTTCCACACCGGTCACGGTGGAGAGCCTGAACTGGTGTTCCAGCATCAATCTAGCCAGTGCAACCACGTCGATATTCGAAGAGGTGAACCAGGTGCCGTCCACGCAATCGAACGGCGTGCAGTCGCAGGTGAGTTTGATCAATTCTTCAATCAGATCTTGCATTGTTCCTCCACCGTTAATTCCTTGTCCCGCTGATACCTGTTTTGATGGCTTCGCTGTGCACACGACTGCGGCAGCGTTCGCACAACTCGTGCGCCTGGGCTGCCTGACGGGCGGCTTCTTCGGAGTGGTACAGCCGCACCAGTGTCTCGTGGGGCAGCGGGATGATCAATGCACCGCAGCGGGTGCAATGACGATATTCCACATCATGCCAGGTCAATTCAGCAAAGCGTTCATTGACCGTGGGTGCTGACTGGTTTTTGAAAGACAGGGCATGAGTGGGGCAATACTCCACGCAGCGCCCGCAGAAAGTACAACGACCGCCGTCATACTCCCATGATCCGCTTTCTTCGCCTTTCTCAATCGTGATCGCCCCCGGCGAGCAGACGTAAACGCAGGTGGCGCAGAGTACACATTGGGTCAGATCGTGCAAGAGCTCGCCGCGGAAATCAGCCGGGAATGGCACCACATCCTTGGGAGTACGCGTCCGGTTGGGTTTCGAAAAGTTGCCGAAAAGTACATTGAATATGTTCATGCTCACCTCACCTTTAGAAAGCCAGCGCTGTGATGAACACCACCGCCGCTGCCGCAACGCCCCATGTCCAGTAAAAACGGAAGGCATGCTGCACTTTGAGCCGGGCTGTGCCTGCGGAGACGAGATTAAGCAGGATCACCGCAACCGCAGCCACTGCCAAATAGACAAGCAGCTTGATCCATGCCGAGCCAAAAGGTCCGATAAACAGGCTGGCGATCAAGCCCACAAGGGCGGAAAGTTCCAGGGCGTGTGTCAGTTCAAAGAGCGCCAGAGGCAGCCCGTTGTATTCCACGTGAATACCTGCCACAATTTCCTGCTCGGCATTGGGGATGGAGAAGGGATTGACCTTCATTTGGGCGAGGAGTGCCAGGAACAACGCCAGTGCCGCTGCGACCGTCGCCAGGGTGACCGGTGCAGATGAAAATGCTGCAAGCTGGAAGGATTTCCACTTCAGCGCCAGCGCGATTAGCGCGCTCAGGAACGGCAGGTTGTAGGCGAGGGTCAACAGCGCCTCGCGCGAGGATCCCACCTGGGCGTATACCGATCGGGTAGCGAAACCGGCAATCACGTCGATCAGGGCGGGCATTTCCATCAGGTAGATGAAGAGCACCAGATCCCCATCGAAGGAAATGACGCTTCCTCCCGGCACAGGCACCAATGCCAGTGCCAGCACCACCGAGATCACACTCAATACCGGCAGGGCATAAAAGAGGAATGGATTTGCGCCGGAGGGAATGATGGTTTTCTTCCCCGGCAGCTTCCAAAAGTCAAAGAAAGGCTGGTAAAAGGGCGGTCCCTGCCTGCCCTGGAACTGGGCCACGATCTTGCGGCTCACCCAGAGCAAGAACCAGCCGATGAGCGCCCCGGTCAACAACCCGGGCCAGATGAGAATGGAAAAGAGCGCCTGCAGCCACCAGTTAGTCATGCTGCGCCTCCTTTTGAGATCGTGTTTCACCCTTTTCGAGCATTCTGGCAGCGGTCTGGATTGCCTCCAATATGGCTTGCGGGCGCGGCGGACAACCCGGCACGTACAGATCCACGGGGATGACCGCTTCAGCGGAGCCGACGATTGTGGGGCTGCCGCTGAAAACATTACCGCTTGCCGGGCAGGACCCCAGGGCGATCACCGCCTTCGGCGAGGGAATCTGTTGATAGACATCTTTCACCATGTCCCTCGTACGCAGCGTCACCGGACCTGAGATCAAGAGAATGTCGGCGTGCTTGGGGCTGCTCTGCAGCACCGCACCGATCTGTTCACCGTCATACCGCGGGCTAAAGCAAGGCGCCACCTCAATATCGCAGCCGTTGCAAGACCCGGCGTTGACGCGGTAAACCCAGGGCGAGCGCCTGCGCGAAATGGATATCAACCTGTCAAAAATACCACTCATGCCATACCTCCCGCCAATCCTGGAATGATGGAGGGGATCAACCCGATCACGATCATCAAAACGATGAACACGATAAACACCGCCCCCACCCAGAAAGAATTTCCCGGAGCGGAAGTCAACTGCTCAACCGGCTGTCCCAGCCAGACCCTGTGAATGACGCGCACGTAGTAAAGCAGCGCCAATGCGGTAGCTGCAGCCATGGCAATCGCCAGGGCGATACTTCCAACCTCAATACCGCTGAAATACAGGCGCCACCTGCCCAGGAAGCCGATGAAAGGCGGAATGCCGATCATGCCCAGCGCACCGGCGATGAAGGCGGCTCCGGCAACCGGATGCCTGCCCGCCATGCCGCGGTCGGCTGTGGTGAGGGGATGTTTCAGATCATCTTCTGCCACGCCCACTGCACCAAAAAGCAGGAATTTGCACAATGAGTGCGAAAGCGCTCCGATGGCAGCACCGAGCACGCCGCCGACCGAACCGGCTGCCAGACCCAGCAGCAGATAGCCCACGTCGTCAATGGTTGAAAACGCCAGCATGCGCCGTACATTGGTTTGAGCCAACGCCAGAAGCGCACCACCGAACATGCTCAGCAGCGCCATCGCAATCCAGATCCATTGGGCATCAGCAAACAGCCAGGGGGTGCTTGAGCGCAGCGCCGCCAGTTCGCCCAATTCGGCCATGTCCAGCAACGAAATCACCAGTACCGCAGTCATGGCGGACGAGCGTTCACTCAAAGGCGCCAGCCAGAAAGAGAATGGAATGGCTGCCAGCTTGATGGCATAACCAATCAACACCAATGCGATGACCGCCTTTGCGGTCAGCCCCGCCGGCTGGGCTGCACCTTCGTGGAACAACCCGCCCAGCATCATCCCTGCTGCCACCAGGATCGAACCAACCAGGACCGCTGCGAGGAACAGCCTTCCCGCCCGCTTGTCCTGCGACCAGACCAGGGCTACCAGCACCAGGGCTGCAGCATCCAGTAGAATCGTTCGGGAGATTTCTCCCGGCAGCCAGAGCGCTGTGATGATCAACCCGGTACTGGCCAGGCTTACCCAGGGAAACCATTTTCCCTGTGAAATGAAGCGAGAATAGATCAACGAAGCCAGACAGATCATTCCAGTGATAGCGGTGAAGGCAATTCGCCAATCCAAACCAGTAGTTTTCATTAATGCCATTTTCTACCTCCGCCTAGAGCACCAGGATCAACGCTGTGAGGATGACCACTCCCCCGGTCACCAGGAAAGCGGGTTTTCGTTCAAGGAATTCCGCCGCACCTCTGACCCAGCCTGCCGATTTCTGCAGCCCACTCCAGATACCGAGATAGAGCGGGTCCGGGTCTGTGGCTTTGATCAATGGGGCAAAGGCATCCCCGGCAAATTCCGAAAAATCCACCGCGTTCAGGGTATTCCCCTCCGGCAGTGGGTCGCCGCCGGTGAAGGAGGAGACTCCTTTGGGTGCGGGCTTGCGTAACGCGAAAATGACCAGGATCACCAGCAGAGCAGAAATGGTCAGGATTGCACCTGCGGTCACGGGCGCACCGCTGCCTGCCACATGCAGTCCGAGGAATGAGACCGTGGCGGGAATGGTCGCATTCATCGCTCCGACAGCGGGAGCAGCGATCCATCGCACCAGAGCCTGGGGAGCGATGCCGAAGAAGAGGCAGGCCAGCGCCAGAATACCCATTCCCCCCACCATGCGTGGGGAGGCTTCGTGCAATTCTTCCACTTTCAGCTCAGGGGACGGTTCGCCAAAGAAAACGCTGACGGTGGCTTTAAGAATATAGAATGCGGTGAAGGTGGAAACCAGCCAGGCAATGATCACCACAACCCAGGCGCCGGATTGCATGGCTGCGTCATACAGCAGCCATTTGGCGACAAATCCGTTGGTGAAGGGCACGCCGATGATCGCAGCAGCTGCCACCAGCCAGACGATTGCGGTCTTCGGCATCCTCCGCGCAACACCGCCCAATTTACGCATGTCGCGCGTGCCAGCCGCGTGCTGCACTGCCCCGGCGCACATGAAGAGCGTGCCTTTGAACAGTCCGTGGCTGAAAACATAGAAAGCACCGGCCAGCAAGCCAAGTGGTGTGCCGATGCCGAACGCGGTCATGATATAGCCGAGCTGGCTGATGGTGGAATAAGCCAGCAGTCGTTTGAGGTCTGTCTGGATCATTGCGTACAGTGCACCCACCACCATCGTGGCGCAGCCAACCGCCATCAAAATCACATGCCAGGAGGGCTGCCATGGAGAGATCGAAACCATGCGCGCCACCAGGTAAACCCCGGCTTTGACGTAGCAGGCAGAATGCAGCAACGCCGAGACCGGTGTGGGAGCGTTCATCGCTTCCGGGATCCAGGTGTGCAGCGGGAACATGACCGATTTCGCCATGGCGGCAATCAGGAAGAGAATGAAAACGCCGGTGGAGAATTGGGCTGCCAGAGCCGGATCGGTCCACACAAAGGTTCCCGATCCCTTGTAGAGCAGCAAAATTCCGATCAAGAGCGCGTAGCCCGGGATGTGCGTCATCACCAGCACCTTGCGGGCGCCGTTGACCGCCGCATTCTCACGGTACCAGAATCCCACCAGGAAATACGAGCAAAGACCGATCAATTCCCAGCACAGGTAAACCATCAACAGGTTGTGGGCTGAGACCAGGCCCACCAGACCGGCAATGAAAGTCAACATAAAAGCGTAGAACCGGGTGGTACCCGTTTCATGCGCCATGTAATCGATGCAGTAAAACAAAATGGCACTGCCAATGCCAGTGCCCATCAATGCAAAAAGGAAACTCAGCCCGTCGAAATACAGGTCAAAGGATGATTCTGCCTGCCAGGGAAACAGGTTGAGCTCAACCGCCTGCCCTTGTAGAATGACAGGCGCCATGGAGGCGACCGCAGCGAAGGCAAGAATTCCGGTGCCGAAAGCCAGCCACCCTTTCAACCGGGGGCTGAGAACCTTTCCGAGCAGAAGCTGCAGGACGACTCCCGCAAGCAATACGATCAATGAAGAACCTACCAGAGCATTCACTGCCCACTCCCTAGACGCCGGTAAAGTCCTACCGGTATCTGTATCTGAAGATCAGCCGCCGGCTACCGGCGGGAAGATGGAAATCTCATCGCCATCCTTTAGTTTCGTTTCATACCCATCCAGGCTGCGATAATCCCTGCCGTTCACCAGGAACACACTGAGAGCACCGTATCCTCCATGGTCGCAGGAGACCCATTTCTCGAAGGATTTGCCGTATTTTCCGCATAGGTGCTGGATCAAATCACTCAGCATCATCGGCGGAAGATGCAGGTTTTCCTCCTTGATATTGGTGACGTCGCGCAGGGTTGCGAAATACTTGATGACCATCCGATTCCTCTTTGTTTCAACAGAGTACCCCCTCCCCTCGAGGATGGAGGAGAGGGGATACTGTTCGTGAGATGGTGCTTATGCCAGTGACAATTCCTTAAGCTTTTCCGGCGTGGGAACACCCTTGGCGTCCCATCCGCGCAGTTGATAGTATTCGGGAAGCATTTGATCCACGTGGCTGACCTCACCTTTCGAGGGGCCGGTGTGAATGGCTTCCTTCATCATGCGTTCCGGAATCTTGTCATCCTTGGCGGTGATCCAGGATTTCAAGTCGAACATGCGCTCCAGGTTCCAGATTCTCTCACCAGCCTTCATGAAATCTTCGGTGGAGTATTGAATGCCCGTCACCGCTGAGAGCAAGGCAGCCAGTTCATCGGCGCCAATGCCGAAGGTGGTAAAAAGGCAGGTACCGCAAGAATCAAGGGCTGCGGTGAGGTTCTGGAAAGTGATCACCAGACCGGGTTTGCCTTCGGTGGCGTGCTGATCCACTTTGAAGGGCACACCGAGCACCTCGGGCGAAATGGTGTAGCCGCGAACATGGCAACCGCCGCGGTTGTTGGTGGCAAAGTTCAAGCCGATACCCTGCACGCCGCGGGGGTCGTAAGCTGCCATTTCCTGCATTTTGGCGGTCATGGAGAATTCGGGGTGACCGTAGCGGGTGGCGAGACGGTAGGAGCCTTCAGCCAGTTGATCGCCAAAGCCTTCGCGGTTACCCGTCATTTCCACCAGTTTGACCATCAGCTCGGGATCGCCAAAGGGAACTGCCATACCGCCGGTATCCTTGAGCGAAATGTGTCCGCTCTCGTAGAGATCCATGGCGCAGGCAATGGTGGATCCCATGGTGATGGTATCCAGGCCGAGGTCGTTGCAAATGTAGTTCGCCTTGGTGATGGCATCCATATCGTCGATGCCGCAGTCAGAGCCGAAGCACCAGGCAGATTCGTATTCGGGACCTTCACCTTCGCCGGCGAATTTGGGGTTGGTCACCTTGGTAGCGCGGCCGCAGGAGATGATACAGGAGAAGCATCCACGCGGGCGGGTGAGATACTTGGCGGTCAAGGACTCGCCGCCGAATTTATCGGCATTGGCGAAATAACCATCATGGAAGTTGCGGGTGGGCAATGAACCGACACTGTTCAGAATATTGACCAGAACATCGGTGCCATAAACCCGCAGACCGGTACCGCCCACGGGATGGGTGCTGATCTTTTCACGGGCAACCATGACTGCCTTTTCGAAGGCATCGGGGTCAGCCACGGTGACGGGTTTGGTGCCCACCACCACAATGGCTTTGAGCATCTTGGAACCCATGACGGCGCCCACACCGGAGCGTCCGGCTGCACGACCCATTTCGTTCATGATGGATGCAAAGAGGACTTTCTTCTCGCCTGCAGGACCGATGCAGGCTACCTTGGCATCTTCATCGGTGACGGCACGCAGCGCATCGGTGGTGTCGGGAACGTTCATGCCCCACACGGCAGAGGCATCGCGCAGTTCAACCGCATCGTCCTTGATCCAGAGGTAGGCAGGTTTCTTCGCCGCACCTTCAAGGATGACCATGTCATAGCCGGCAAACTTGAGTTCAGGACCAAATGAACCGCCGGAGTTGGAGGCAGCGATCAGGTTCGTGAGCGGGGCTTTGCAGACCACATCATAGCGGCCCATTGAAGGAGCCATGGTTCCGGAGAGAGGTCCGGGGGCAAAGATCAGTTTGTTTGCGGGGCTGAGCGGATCGATCTTTGGATCGATCTCATCGGTCAGAATTTTGCTGGCAAGACCGCGGGCGCCAATGAAATTGCGGGCATCCTGCAGGTTGGTGGGTTCTTTCTTGATATCACCCGTGGTGAGGTTGACGCGAAGGGTTGTTCCAGTCCAGCCGTTCATTATGCCACCTCCTTGAAAGCTTCCTTGAACTTGGTGGCAAAAACCTTCTTGCGCGAGCGGGTGGCAATGTTCTCATCCACATACTCAATGGCTTTGACCGGGCAGGCCGCCACACAAGATGGGTCGTCATGGCAGGTATCGCACTTCAGAATCCTGTCCGTGACCGAATCGTAAATGGCATTTCCAAACGGGCAAGCCTGGACGCACATGCGGCAACGGATGCATTTGCTGGCATCATAGTCGATGAGCGAGGAGCCGTCCACGCGGTGCATGGCACCCGTGGGGCAAACCGATGCGCAAGGAGCGTCGCTGCACTGCTGGCACATCATCGGAACAGAAATGCCTTCCCTCTCCCAGCTGTATACATGAATACGCGAGGCCGAGGGTCTGAATTGTTTTTCCTTGACATAACTACAGGCTTGCACACAGTTCTTGCAGCCTGTACATTTGTCAGGTTGGATCATAATGAACTTTGCCATCAAAATCCTCCTCCAATGATTGGGGTAATTCCACAATCAGTTTATCGGGAGGAGGGGGGATTGTCGCCGTGAGGCAGACCAGTCTTTTAACTGGTCATCAGGTTGGGTTCCGCTATGGGGAAGCCATACTTAAGTACAGGAGTCCTCAGGAATGTGATGTTCATTTGATAAAAAAGATTGATGATGCAAGGAAAATTTTTTTACTTTCATATACAAGCCCATCCCCCTGCCCCCTTCCCGACTCGAGAAGGGGGTTTCTTTATTAATGGCGTAATTCCGCTGCGTTGCAGCGGAATTACGCTATGTTTATATTGAAAAAAACCAAACACCAAGAAAACATTACCGAAACGAATAGATACTCGTAATTCGCTGTGCGGGCTATTGACAGTCAATTCTTACTTTGCAGATTATGAGGATCTACTCTTCGCTGCGGACCCCATGATAATCGGGTTATTCACTGCCGGGCTTGGGAAGATCGACGAGGCGGTTTTTCAACGCCAGTGAAATCACCTCACCCCGATTATGGGCATTCAACTTCGACATGATGTTGGAAACATGGAATTTGGTGGTTGAAAGACTGAGGGTCAATGCCCGCGATATCTCTGCGTTGGTTTTTCCTCTCACAATGTGCATCAACACCTCCATCTCGCGAGGGGTCAGCGGTTCAAGCAGTGTTTCTGCCGCGCTGCCGGTGCTGACCAGCGCCTGGGCAACTTCGGGAGCAAAAATGGTGTTACCGGCGTGAACGGAGCGGATGGCGGTCGCCAACTCATTGGCGCTGGCGTCTTTGAAAAGATAACCCGATATACCCACGCTCAAGGCATCCCGCATAAGAGATGGATCGCTGAAACTGGTCAAAGCGATGATCTTGATCTGCGGATGCTTGAGGTGGATCTCGTGGGCAGCGTGCAATCCGTCCATATTGGGCATGATCAAATCCATCAAAATGACATCAGGGTTTGCGCTCTCAGCCAGGGCAACTGCTTCCAACCCATTGGCTGCTTCGCCGGCAAGGAGCAAGTCATCAAATGCCAGCAGGAACATCCTCAACCCGCTGCGCACCATGGCGTGATCATCGACAATCATCACCCGAATCGAATCAGGCTGGCTCATGGTTGTGTCTCCTCCTTATGCCATAAGATCTGGATCCGTGTTCCGCAATCGACCTGACTTTCGATGGTCAACAACGCTCCAATCATCGCAGCACGTTCATTCATGATGTTGAACCCCAAATGCCCCGCGCCTGTCTGCCAATCCTCGAATCCGCAGCCATCATCGGTGATCGACAGCCTGACCTGGTCAACACGGTCATCCGGAAGCAATTCACATTGCAGGTCGATCTCAACCTGATTTGCTCCTGCGTGTTTGACGATGTTGTTCAGTGCCTCCTGTGTGATGCGGTAGAAGGCAAAAGTCACTTTTTCCGGAAGACGGTAATGGCAGGCGGAGGTAAAAAGCACCGGCTTGCGCAATCTTCCTTCAGCAGCATTCTTGAGCTGGGTGATCAAATCATCCAGATAGGCATTTTGAAGGGATTGCGGACGCAATTCAAGGAGCAGCGAACGCATCTCTGCCAGAGCGCCGCGGGTTAAGAGCGACAGTTCATTCAGCCCTTCCTCGCCTTTTTGAGGATCGCGCTTGAGCACCGTGGGCAGGCTGCTGGCGATCAGATTGGCTGAAAAGAGCGTTTGCGTGACCGAATCGTGCAGTTCGCGCGCCAGGCGGTTTCGTTCCTGGACAATGGCATCCTGCTGCGTTCGCAGGCGCAGTCGGGCATTGTCAATGGCGAGCGCTGCCTGGGTGGAGAAATCCTTCACCAGGTCAGCATCCTCCTCGGTGATTTTATGCGTCTGTGAATAGTAAAGCGTCAGCGAGCCGTAACTTTCTTCACGAATATCAATGGGATTGGCAATGATCGAGCGGTAGTTCCTGGCAAGAGTGCGCAGCGCGTTCCGCAATTCATCATCCAGATTCGTCGCTTCGTAAAGATGACGGGTATCTTGAATGTTGATGGCACGCTTTAAAAATGCTGCGCGTCCTGTTGCCAGCTTGCCCAGGGGAATGTTGGCAAATTGAATGTAATCGGTGGAGAGGCCGACAAACGATTGAATGACCAGTTTTCCATCGGGTTGAAGGTGATAAACGGCTGCAGCGTCAGCGTTCATCAACTGGCAGGCCTGGCGGACAATATGGTCAAGGATGGTATCCAGCGGTTGATCAGAATTCAACAATTCCAGGGTGCCGCTCAGACTTGCCGCCACCTGCCGCCGGCGTTCCAACTCCGCCATCTCTTCAAATGTGAAAAGCTGACCAGTTTTGTTCATGGTTATGGGATTAGTTTATCATTTTAAGGAAACATCTGCACGCCCGCCAGGGAAGTGCAGATGCTTCCGGATAACGATCCATCATATTTAATTGGCTACGCGCAATTCAATCCACCGCCACCATGACGTTGGATGCCTTGATCACCGCGTAGACCTCCTTGCCGACTTTCAGTCCAAGGTTTTCCACCGAGTCCTTGGTGATCACTGAAACAATTGCCTCACCGTGCTGCGTTTCGATGACGATCTCCGAATTCACGCTACCGGGAATGATCTCTTTGACTTTTCCCTTGATGATATTTCGTGCACTGATCTTCATACCAACCTCCTGTCCATCTCTATCCTGATATCATTATTGCACGAATTGTGACAAATTCGCTCTGAATTTTATGAATGTCAAGGGTGACTAATCCATCTCCGATTAAGCTATCTTCCAAGCCAGCAATTGCGATTGACTGGTTGACGGGATTCAATCTGTGCCAAAAATAAACTACAATAAGCGTCAAATGGAAGGAGTGATTCCATGCAAATCTTCCTGATCCTCGCGTTGTTGATCGCCATAGTGGCTGTCGTGTTTGCCGTTCAAAATCCAACCATCGTGACCATCACCTTTGTGACCTGGAGCCTTCACACATCGCTGGCTGTGGCGCTGCTGGTGGCTCTGGGTGCGGGCGTGCTGATCACCCTTCTTGTTTCGATTCCAGGCAGGGTCAAAGGAAGCTGGAGCTCCGCCTCGCAGAAAAAGAAACATTCCCTGCTGGAAGCAGAACACAGCCGTCTGCAGCAAAAGCTGGACGAAATGGCTCTTGACCGCGACAAGTATTTGAAAAAATGGGAAGATGCCGAGCTGGAAATTACCAACCTGGAACAGCAGACTGCGAATCTTTCAGGCGCGCTGGAGGGGATGGAACCGAGTGCCGGAGTCCAACCGGAACCCACCCAACCCATGCCGAAAGTGACCGGTGAGGATTTACCCTCATCCGCTGAAAGCGAACCCCCATCCAATCAGCCGGAAGGTTAACCTGCCAATTCTCTCCGATGCAGCATTTGGGACGCCGTTCAAAGTCGGAAAATCTGAAATCCCAGGCTGACACGAATTCGGATATCAGCGACCAGCGCTGGATGGGACAACACTGATTACACTCTACCGATATCGGAAGGACAATCAACCATGAAGCGAATCATTGCCGTAAATTCCAACTGCTACCATGGGTTTACCATCGAGGAAGCCATCGAAGGCATCCAGGCAGCAGGATTTCATTTCATCGAACTGACCGCCACCAAGGGTTGGACGGAACATGTCTTCCCCACAATGAGTTACTCGTATCTCTGGTCGGTCAAGGACCGCCTGAAGCGGGCGGACATCACACCTTTTTCGATGAGCGGTCACACCAACTTAATGGATACCGAGCGTATTCCTGATTTCATCGCCAACATGCGCCTGGCAAATTTCTTCGGCTGCACCTACATCGCCTCCTCCATTGGAGAAGCCCATCTGAAAGATAAAGCGGTCGCATCCAATGAAGAAGTGGCGGACCACATTCGCGCCCTGGTCCCCAATCTCGAGGAGTACGGTCTGACCCTCGTGCTCGAAAACCACGGTGAGCACAGCACGGGAGCCATCATCAAATCAATCGTCGACCTGGTGGCTTCACCGCGGGTGCGCATCAATTACGACACCGCCAACGTGATGTACTTCGCCGATGTCAACCCGGTGGACGACATCCCCGGGTGCATCGACAAGATCGCTTACATGCACATCAAGGACAAAGATGGTGCGCATAATGAGTGGAATTTCCCGGCGCTGGGCAAGGGGTACATCGACTTTCCGCATATTCTCGCCATGCTCAAGAGGGCAGGCAATGATTGCCCGATGAGCATCGAGATCGAATTCACCAAGGCGGGTCCGAAAGATCTGGCAGAGGTGAACCAGGCGGTGCGCGACTCAGCAGTCTACCTGCGGGGATTGGGGTTGGAGATCTAATTTATCGATTCATTGCCTGCCTCGTCCTGACAGGCGAATATTGGAGGTTTTGCGATGATCCGAATCGGACTGGTGGGCACGGGCGGCATGGGTACGGTCCACTATCACAATTACCAACATATCGAAGGCTGCGAGGTGGCTGCCCTGGTGGGTATCACCCCCCAAAGCCGGGAATGCTCTGAGTCCTGGGGAATCCCCCTGTATGAAGACATTGCGTCTATGGCGCGCGCTGCGCAGGTGGATGTGGTGGATATTTGTTCTCCTACTTTTCTGCACAAGGAGCATGTAACCCAGGCGCTTTCATTGGGGATGCATGCCATTACCGAAAAGCCGGTGGCACTGCACCGAAAAGATGCTGAAAAGATGTTTGCGCTCGCTGACAAAAATGGCAAACTGCTCTTCGTCGCCCAGGTGCTTCAATTCACCAGGGAAGCGGAAGTTCTGCATCACCTGGTAGCCAGCGGTGAATACGGCAAACCCCTGGATGCTTTCTTTGAACGCCTTTCCGCCTGCCCGCGCTGGGTGCAGAATGGGTGGCTTTTTGACCGCGAAAAGAGCGGTTTGCTGCCATTCGATCTTCATATTCACGATCTCGACCTGATCGTCAGCCTGTTCGGCAAGCCGGAAAGCTTTTCCTTCACCAGTACCGGCGGGAAAGACAAGAGCTACAAGGAACATTACCGCTTCACCTACAACTATCCAGACTTGAGTGTTGCTGCGGAAGCCGCCTGGTTCAACGCCGATTTTCCCTTCACCGCCCGCTGGCGGGTCTACTTTGAGAATGCGGTGGTCGTGAACGACGGCACCCGGGTGGTGGCTTACCAGTTTGATCAACCGGTGCGCGAGTTTGATACCCGTGAGGACCTTCTCATTCCAACCGGCATCAACCTGCCGCCAACCGGGATGTTTCACCGAGAACTTTCACACTTTATGGATTGCATCGTCCGCGGCGTGCCTTCAGAGCGAGTCACCCGCCAGCAGGTATTGACGGTGGTTGGATTGCTCGAGGAGCTTACCCGGGCTTGACCTTCGGTATAAACCAATACTTCATCGGAAAACTTCTCCGCGGGATTACATTTCCCGCGGTGATTTTTGTCATATCAGCATCATGACATTTGTCAGATTTGACCCAACCTCGCATGAAAATTATTGACATTGGATTTACGGCGTGCTAAGATATTGCATGTAATCGATTACAGTAATCGATTACATCACCCGTACGTGTGACCAACAACTTTATTACCGGTAATTTTGGAGCCGTAAATGTCAACAATGGCGGATGTTGCAAAAGAGGCACGGGTTTCGGTTGCCACCGTGTCGCGCCTGCTGAACAATCTGGGCACGGTCAGCCCGGAGACAGCAGAGCGCGTCTATGCCGCCATTAGCAAACTTTCCTACGAGCCCAATCTGCTTGCCCGCAATCTGCGCAAGAACGAAAGCCGGGTCATCCTCCTGCTCGCCCCCAACGTCACCAACCCGTATTATGCACACATCCTGTCAGGCATCGGCGATGCAGCCGCCAACCTGGGTTACAGCGCCCTGATCTTTACCACTGCCGATGATCTCAGCCGCGAACGGGAAGGTTTGGAGATGCTGAAAAGACACCGCGTCGACGGCGCCATTCTGATGGCGAGCAACCTGGGAGGAGATTGGCTGCTGGAATATGCCAATCAGTTCCCGGTGGTGCAGTGCTCAGAATTCGACCCGAGTGTCGATATTCCCCACGTTTCCATTGATAATTACCAGGCTGCAGTGCAGACCATGGATTACCTGCTTTCCCTCGGCCATACACGAATCGCCATGGTCAGCAGCGAGAACCAGTACCTCTCCACCAACCTCCGCCTGCGGGGTTACCGGGATACCCTTGCCACTCACGGCATCGAAGTGCGGGAAGATTACATTGCGTACGCCGCTCCCGATTACTCCTTCACCAGCGGTAAAGCCCGAACCAGGGACCTGATGAACGTGGATCCCAGACCGACTGCCATTTTCTGCATTTCCGATACTCTGGCGCTGGGCGCCATTACCGCAGCCCGCGAAATGGGTTTTCGCGTCCCCGAAAATGTGACCGTGATCGGTTTCGATGACGTGGAAGACACCACCAAGTTTCACCCGTACATCACCACGGTTTCCCAACCCTGCTATGAATTGGGCAGGCAATCCATGCAGCTCCTCTATTCGTTAATGTCGCAGGCAAAGGATGTTCCGCACCAGGTGGTTTTACCGCACCGGCTAATTGTCCGCGAATCATCCGCCGCTTCACCCAAGTTGGATTAGCCATCAGGGCAATTCTGCCTTGATGATGATCAAAGAAAAAATCTAGAAGGAGAGAATCTGATGAAGAAAGTTGCTGTTGTTTTGATCGCCGTCTTGATGATGGCCAGCTTCGTTCTTGCCGGATGTGCCTCCAGCACTCCGACAACCGCGCCCGCTGCAACCACTGAAGCACCCGCTGCTGCCACTACCGCAGCCCCTGTTGCCGCAGCCAAATACAAGATCGGCATCCTGGCTCCCGCCGTCACCCACGGTTGGGTTGCTGCTGTTGCTTACAACGCTGAACAGCAGGCCAAGGAAATGAGCGACCAGGTCGAGTACAAGCTGTACACCAGCAGCAATGCTGAAGAAATGACCACCCAGCTTGACGACCTTCTGACCTGGGGTGCCCAGGCAATCGTCGCCTTCCCCCAGTGGGAAGGTATGGAAGTGCCCATCCAGGCAGCCATTGACAAGGGTGTCACCGTTGTGAACTTCGACATCGAAATCAATGCCAAGGGTGTGTACCGTGTCTCCGGTGACAATGAAGGCATGGGCGTTGGCGGCGCAAAATACATCGTCGACAAAATCGGCACCGAAGGCACTGTAGTGATGCTGTCCGTCCCGACCTCCGGTTCAGTTTCTGAACTGCGCAAGAAGGGCTTCATGGACACCATGGCTCAGATCGCCCCGAATGTCAAAGTCCTCGAATTCGCCACCAAGTTCACCCGCGAAGACGGTCTGAAAGATATGGCTGACATCCTCACCGCCAATCCCAAGATCGACGCTGTCTACTCCATGGATGATGAGACCACCATCGGCGCTCTCCAGGCTATCCGCGAAGCCAAACGCACTGACATCAAAGTCATCACTGGCGGCGGCGGTATGCAGGAATACTTCAAGATGATGCCCGAGAATACCGACATCTGGCTTGAATCTGCAACCTACAGCCCGGCCATGGTCAAGGATGCAGTCAAGGAAGCTGTTGCAATCCTCAGCGGTGAGAAGGTTGAACCCGTCGTGATCATCCCCACCACCATTGTCGACCGCACCAATGTTGACAAGTTCCTTGATGCAAATTCACCTTACTAAATCAGCACATTAAAAGCTAAAGCAACAAGAATCAAGGCAAGCAAAGAGGCTATGGCGCTGCCATAGCCTCTTTATCAAGAAGACAGGAAACCATAATGATCGTTGAAATGCACAACATCTGCAAATCCTTCGGCGCCAATGATGTGCTTATGCATGTCAACTTTTCGCTCAAAGGGGGAGAAATTTGCGCCCTTCTGGGTGAAAACGGAGCAGGCAAATCGACACTGATGAACATTCTGGGCGGTGTACTGCCCGCTGACAGCGGCGAGATCATCCTGGATGGATCAACGGTCACCTTTGAAACTCCCGCCGAATCACTCGGCGCAGGCATCGCCTTCATCCACCAGGAATTGAACCTGATCAACGATCTTCCGATATACGAGAACATGTTTATCGGGCGGGAATTGGTTAGAAAAAATGGCTTGCTGGATGCAGACGAAATGCGCCGCCAGACCCAACAAGTGTTCGACCGCATGGGGTTGGAACTCGATCCCAAAACCATGGTCCGCGATCTGGATGCCTCGTACAAACAGATCGTGGAGATCACGCGCGCGCTGCTGATGAAAGCTTCGCTGATCATCATGGATGAGCCCACCTCCTCGCTGACCGAGCCGGAAATCCAGCGGGTGTTCGAAATGATCCGCACCCTGAAAGAGCAGGGAGTTGGAATTGTCTTTATCTCTCATAAATTGAAAGAAGTCAAGCAAGTGTGTGACCGGTATACCATCCTTCGGGATGGCAAGATGGTCGCGGAAGGTGCTGTTTCAGGGGTAACCACCGATGACCTGGCGCGCTACATGGTGGGGCATGACATCCGCACCATGGCATTGCAGCGAGATCGAACAGTATCTCATGACGTCCTGCGCGCCGAGAATTTGACGGATGAAAAGAACTTTCGCAATATTTCATTCACTGTTCGGGCAGGCGAGGTTTTGGGTGTCACCGGCTTGTTGGGGGACGGACGGTCGGAGTTGTTCCAGGCAATTTTCGGCGCCGGCAGTGATTATACCGGTCAGGTTTTTTATGAAGGACGCCCGATCAAGCTTCGCAACACCACCGAGGCTCTGGATTATGGCATTGGATATTTGCCGCGCAACCGCAAGGAAAACGGCATTTTAAAGGATATGGATATTCTTGAGAATGGGACGATCGTGTCCTGGCCTCTTATTTCGAAGTTCGGATTTATCAACCGTAAGAAGCAAAACCAGGAATTTGATGAACAGGTGAAGGATCTGCATATTAAGCTGGAAGAAAAAACGGATTTGATCACCAGTCTTTCCGGCGGGAATCAGCAAAAAGTGGTGCTCGCCAAGTGGCTTTGTACCCGGCCCAGACTCTTGATCCTCGATAATCCCACTCAGGGCGTGGACGTGGGCGCCAAGGAAGAAATCTACGACATTATCCTCAAACTGGCAGATAACGGCGTCGCCATCGTGGTGCTCTCCAGCGAATCGCAGGAGATCGTTCGAGTTTGCGACCGCACCCTGGTTATGTATCACGGTGCACTGCACGGCGAACTCAAGGGTGAGGCCATGAATGAGCACAACATTATGCGCCTGGCAACCGGAACACTACTCAATTAAGTAAAGGAAGAGACGAAGAATGAGCGAATCTGAAACCAAAAAGAAAACCAATGTTTTTTCCTGGTTCCGGAATATGTGGATGACCAATCTCCTGTTCAGTACAGGTATGGCATTAATCGTCATGATTGTACTGCAGACACTCGCCCTGGGTTTCAATTATGATACCGTCGGCACCTGGTTCGGAACCTGGCTGCAAAACTGGATCAATATTTTACGCAACAACGCTGGAATAGGCATCATTGCCCTGGGAATGACCTTTGTGATCATCTCTGGCGGCATTGACCTGGCGGTGGGATCCACCCTGGTTGCAATCGGCGCCGTGCTCATGATGCTGATCGACACCGGTCCTTTGGGAATCCTGCAGAGAATGGGGATCACCGGGGTTCCGGCGTATATTTTTGCCATCATCCTCGGGATCATCTTCGGCATCATCCTGGGAGAGGTCACTGGCTTACTGGTCACCCGGGGAAAGCTGCCGCCTTTCATCGCCACACTGGGAACAATGAAAATCTTCCGCAGTGTCACCCAGCATTTCATGCAAGGTTATACACCTGTGGTTCCCAAACCCTTTTTAAACATCGCAAGCATCAGTGTCGGTGGTCAGTTGCTCATGCCAATCATATACTGGCTCATCCTGGCGGCTGCCCTATATATCGTGTCCACCCGCACCTCCTTTGGGCGGCAGGTAATTGCCGTGGGCTCCAACGAACGCGCCACGAAACTTTCGGGTGTGAATGTAAACGCCATCAAACGCAAGGTCTACGTTTTAATGGGATTCCTGGTCAGCCTTTCCGCTGTGATCCAGGTTTCCCGTATCGGTTCGATGGACTATGCCAACGCCGGCAGCGGTTATGAAATGGACGCCATTTCCGCCGTGATTGTCGGCGGAACCAGTATGGCAGGCGGCAAGGGTACCATCCTCGGCACCGTACTGGGAACACTGATCATTGCAGTGATGAACAACCTCCTCAACCTGCTGGGTGTTCCACCCTTCCTGCGTGAAGCGTTCAAAGGTGTGATCGTCATCGGCGCGGTCTTGCTGCAGAAAAAAGACAGCAGTTCCTGATTCTCGTTTTGCACTCATTCGTCCCAGAAAGGGGAATTCCAAGATGTTAAGAGTAGGCATTATTGGATGCGGTAAAATCGCCCAGGTTCGGCATATTCCAGAATATGCGGCCAACCCAAATGTGAGGCTATCCGGCTATTACGATTTGAACTTTGAGCGGGCAAATGATCTGGCGAAGAAGTACGGCGGAAAAGCCTATTCTTCGGTGTCAGATTTGCTTGCAAATCCCGAAATTGATGCGGTCAGCGTGTGCACTGCCAACACATCGCATGCTGAAATTACGATTGCAGCACTTAAAGCCGGCAAGCATGTGTTGTGCGAAAAACCGATGGCTACCACCCTTGAGGATTGCGAAGCCATGGTCAAGACTGCAAAAGAAACAGGCAAGTTCCTAATGCTGGGGCAAAATCAGCGGTTGGCAAAAGCGCATGTCAAAGCCCGGGAGCTGGTGAAGGAAGGGTTGATCGGTGAGATCGTTACCTTCAGGTCCACTTTCGGTCACGGAGGACCAGAAACCTGGAGCATCGATCCGGGTAAAAATACCTGGTTCTTTGATAAAAACAAAGCAGCAATGGGTGCCATGGCAGACCTGGGGATCCATAAAACCGATTTGATCCACTTCATCACCGGACAGACGGTGGTGGAAACCACCGCCAAACTGACCACCCTCGACAAACGCGATGCCAGCGGCAATTTGATCGGCGTGGACGACAATGCCTTCTGCATTTACCGCCTGAGCGGCGGTGCGATGGGTACCATGACCGCCAGTTGGACGCATTACGGGGCAGAGGATAACAGCACGGTGATCTATGGCACCAAGGGCATCATGCGCATCTACGATGATCCAGATTATTCGATCACGGTAACCACCCGCGAAGGCGACCGTATTTTGTACCAGACGGACAAGATCCAGACCAACGACAACCAGACCAAGTCAGGCATCATCGATGCATTCGTCGAAAGCCTGGTGGAGCACCGCGAACCAGAAATCTCGGGCGCCGAGGTTTTAAAGACCATGCGGGTGATTTTTGCCAGCATCGAATCCTCCCATACCGGCTGTACGGTCGCAATCAAACATCTTTGAAAGGGATCATCCATGAAAATCGGATTTATCAGTGCCATTTTGGACGGCTGGACCTTTGAGCAAACGATCGATGTGGCTGCCAACCTGGGTTTCCGCTGTGTTGAAGTAGCCTGCTGGCCGCGAGGGAAAGCCGAAAGACGCTATGCCGGCGTCAGCCATATCGATGTGGAAAATCTGAGCGAGGATGCCATTGCATCAATCAAGAATACCTGCACGGCAAGTGGCATTGACATTTCCTCGCTGGCATTCTACCCCAACCCCATGGACGGCAACCTGGAGAAACGCAATGCCGCCATCGAGCATCTACGCAAGGTGATCGCCGGCAGCGCCAAACTGGGCGTCAACCTCGTGACTACCTTCGTCGGACGGGACCAGTCCAAAACAGTTGAAGAAAACCTGGAATTGTTCAAGATCATCTGGCCGCCCATCATCGAATACGCAGAATCGCTGGGCGTTAGAGTCGCCATCGAAAATTGCCCCATGCTTTTTGGTGTCGATCAATGGCCGGGAGGGCAAAACCTGGCGACTTCACCGCGTATCTGGCGTGAAATGTTCCGCATCATTCCCAGTCCCTATTTCGGCCTTAATTTTGACCCGAGCCACTTTGTCTGGCAGGGAATGGACTATATCAAGCCCATTTACGAGTTCAAAGACCGCCTTTTCCATGTCCATTTCAAAGACATCAAATTGTTCCCTGAAAAACTTGCCGAAGTCGGCTGCATGGCTTATCCCCTGGAATACATGGCTCCCAAACTTCCCGGGCTGGGAGATGTGAACTGGAGTAAATTCGTTTCGGCTCTCACCGATATCGGCTACGAAGGATTTGCCTGCATCGAAGTGGAGGACCGCGCTTTTGAAGGCAGCCGCGAGAAGATACTGGAAAGCCTGAAACTTTCCAAGAGATATTTGGACCAATTCCTGGCCTAGCCTGGCCAACTCTCCTGTGATTCAATTTTACTGGTAGAGTGAACCCAATCAGGAGCAGACCTCGATTTTTCAAATAGAGATCTGCTCCCTTTATTATTCTCGCTCTTCATCTTGAACGTGGTAAACTGAATTTGGTATTTTCGTCTTCTGAGTAATATGTTTCCAATCAGATGCTTTCAGAGGGACAATATGAAAAAAGCATTCATTACCGGAATTTCAGGGCAGGATGGTTCCTACCTGGCAGAACTATTGCTGGAGCAGGGTTACGAGGTTCACGGTCTTGTCATGCGGGTCGAGCTTGAGGATCCTGAGCGCAGCTTGTGGAGGCTCTCGCCCATCCTCAACAGGGTCATTTTGCATGCCTCTTCCATCGAGAGTTACCCGAGCCTTTTCCGCATCATCCAGCAGGTGCAGCCTGATGAGTGCTACCACCTGGCAGCAGCGTCTTTCGTCAGCTATTCATTTGACGAGGAATTTGCCATCTTCAATGCCAATGTTAACGGCACACATCACATTCTTTCAGTCATCAAGGAATGTGCACCGCAATGCCGGTTTTATTTTGCCGGATCGAGTGAAATGTTTGGCAAAGCAGATTCCTCGCCTCAGAACGAATCCACCCCCTTCCATCCGCGATCGGTGTACGGCATCACCAAGGTGACAGGATTTCACCTCTGCCGGAATTACCGCGAGTCCTACCACCTCTTTACCTGCAACGGCATCATGTACAACCATGAATCAGAACGCCGCGGGTTTGAATATGTCACCCGCAAAGTCACCAGCACCGTTGCCCGTATCAAGCTGGGAATGGCAAATGAACTTCGGCTTGGCAACCTGGACGCCCAACGTGATTGGGGCTACGCCCCCGATTATGTACGTGCCATGTGGTTGATGCTGCAGCAGCCCGAACCAGACGATTACGTCATCGCCACAGGTACACCCCATTCTGTCCGCGAGCTGGTCGCAGCAGCATTTGGCGAGGCCGGTTTGGAATGGGAAAAATACGTGGTCGTCGATCCAAAATTCTACCGCCCGGCGGAAACGATCATCCTATCGGGTGATTCCAGCAAAGCCCGAAACGTTTTGAATTGGTCTCCCTCTGTGGAATTTCCTGAACTCGTAAGCCGCATGGTCAGGTCCGACCTGAAACGGTTGGAGTGCGGTGTCGGGTAGCTAATCCGGCTTATGCAACGACCACAAGCAGGGCGATTGATGAATCGTCCTGCTTTTTTTGTAAAAATTCATTTTTAGTCAGCAAATATTGAATTTGCCCATGAACGGATGAAATCCCAGTTGCGATAGTCGCCGGGTGGTGCCTGGACGACAAGCATCACAAATGCAGCCTGCCACCATTTAAGGCGGTACATTTCCAGTTTGCCCTTGAAGAACGCCAGATTGTCAACATGGACGCCTGATGCCGCTTTCAGCATGGGTTTGAGGTAATAATCAAGGGTTGTAAAGCGTTCCTTCAACGACAGGGAACCGCTTTTGGCAGGTTTTTCACCCAGGTCGGGGTCAATTGTCATCGCCAACGTTGAGGCGTTTACCAATTCGGGCAGCGTTAACCGCATGGCGCAGGCAAACAAGGCAGTCTTTCTGACAGCCAATTCCGCACGATACCTCCGGACAAACCGCAGCGCCTCAGCGTGCCAGCCAAAGATCATCGGAGCGCCGACGATGACCGTATCATAACCATCCAGGCGGTCGACTTTGCGGCACCTGCGCACATCCACCGTGTGTCCAGCTTTGACCCATTCTTCAGCGATCGTGTTTGCCACTTCGCGCGTGGAGCCCGAATTGGTGGCGTAAGCAACCAGAATTTTACTCATCCGGGTTCAGTATTGTCCGAAAAGCTTGGCAAAGAAGCGGTGAAAAGCGTGGACAGATTTCACCTCACCGGCATACATGAGAATGCATTTACCCTCCACCGGATCGACCCCGACCTCCCGTGCTGCCCGGGCAGTCTCGGCTGATTGGGCACCTTGCTGCAGCCAGATTCGTGTTAGTCCTACCGCGGCAGCTTCCCGAACCACGTTGGCTGCCTTTTGTGGCGGCAAGCTGATGACCACACCATCCACTTTGCCTGCCAAATCTGTCAGCGAGTCGTAGCACTTGTCGCCGTCGATCATCTCCATGGTCGGATTGACGCCGTAGACCTCAATCCCCTGACCTTTCAGTTCCTTATAGATCGCTGTGCCAAACTTCTGTTCATTATGCGAAACACCGACCACAGCCATGCGTTTGGCTTTCAAGAATTCCTGAACTTTTGTGTCCATATCGTTCCCTCATGAATTTGAATGCCTTGCTCATCCTAACTACTTATACGAATTATTTAAGTCAAAGGGTGTATTGATTTTGAATGAATTCCCAAGTTCATCCTGTAGTATTATGATCCAATTATGAGTAAAATACACTATTGAAATCCATATCGCAGTACCTTCACGCGAGCTCTTTTTTATTGCATGAAAAAGCCATGCATGCTTTTTACCAACCACCGGAGGGCTGAAACCATGCTGAAGATATTCAGGAAACGCCGCAACGTCTTTATCAACCTGATCCTTGAACAGGCATCCATCACACTTGAGGGAATGGAGCTGCTTAAATCATACGTCACCCAACCAGACCAACTGACCGCTGATAAATTGACCGCAAAGGAAAAGGAAGCGGATGAAGCTCGGCGTATTCTGATTGATGAGCTGAACCGCACATTCATCACCCCGTTTGACCGCGAAGATGTCTTTGCCCTCTCGCGCGCCATTGATGATGTGCTGGATTACGGCTTCAGTACCATGTCAGAAATCGTGATCCTCAAAGTTGAACCCACTTCGTATATGATTCGCATGACCTCCCTATTAAGGGATGCTACCTTTGAACTGATGAAAGCGGTGGAACGCCTGCAGGATCACCCCGGTGTGACCGCAGAGCATGCGCAGCGCGCCAAGGCACTCGAAAACAGGGTGGAAGATGTATACCGCGAGGCATTGGCAGATATGTTCAGCGAAACCGATGACGTGCGCCACGTGATCAAGATGCTCAAGCTGCGCGAGGTCTATCGTCACCTCAGCAATGCAGCAGACCGCGGTGATGAAGCCGCCAATGTACTGGCAGATATCGTCGTCAAAACAAGCTGAATCAAATGCCCGTTTCTCTCATTCCCCTGATTGCTCTGGGCGTCATTTATGCTTTTCTCAATGGCATTCACGATTCCAGCAGCATCGTGGCAACGATGATCTCCTCGCGGGCAATCCAACCCCGGGCTGCCCTGCTGATCACATCCGTGGCTGAATTTGCAGGTCCGTTCGTGTTCGGTATTGCTGTTGCCAACACCATCGGCCATCAAATTGCAGATCCGCAATACCTCAACATGCAGGTGATCATCGCTGCGTTGCTCAGCGCCATCCTGTGGAATGTCGTGACCTGGATTCTGGGTATCCCCAGCAGTTCTTCTCATGCCCTGATTGGCGGCATCATCGGTGGCGTTGTAATGGGGGCTGGAGTTCATGCTATTTTTATGGCTGGTGTGATCAAGGTTTTGATTTCCCTGTTTATATCACCGGTTCTCGGCTTTTTTGCCGGATACCTGGTCGCTCAGATCGTTTTTTTACTCTCCTGGAAAGCTACTCCCCGGATCAATGGCGTATTCAGAAAGCTGCAGATCGTGACGTCATTCGGGTTGGCATTAAGTCACGGATCCAATGATGCACCCAAATCAATGGGGCTGATCACGCTGGGATTACTGATCAGCGGTCAAATCAATAGTTTCATCGTTCCCGGGTGGGTGATTCTGATTTGTGCAGCCGGCATCGCCATGGGTACCGCACTGGGCGGCTGGCAGTTGATCCGTACACTTGGATCGAAATTTTATCGAATCCGACCCATCCACGGCTTTTCAACCCAGATTTCATCGGCCCTGGTGACGCTTACCGCGTCACTGCTCGGCGGCCCAACCAGCACCACCCAGGTGGTCAGTACAGCCATCATGGGAGTGGGCGCAGCCGAGCGCCTGAGCAAGGTGCGCTGGGGTGTGGCAGGCGAGATCCTCTCCGCCTGGTTGATCACCATACCGGTAACAGCCGCATTGGCCGCAGGCATTTACTGGTTGCTCATCAACGTCTTCATCAAGCTTCCCCTGGCAGGATGATCGGATCCTCGCGCAAATTCCCTCGGTAGACCGTATAAATTTGCGGCGGTTTACTCTATAATAAATGCACAAAGGTTCATTGGAGGGATCCATGGAAATTATTCAAAAGATCATCCATGCCATCACCCAGGTACATCCGCCGCATATCATGTTTGTTCATTTCCCCATCGGGTTGGCAGGCGGGGCAGCTTTTTTCATTCTTCTCGCAGTAATTTTCAAAAAGGAGATCTTTGAAAAGATCGCCTTTGCTGACATATCGCTTGCCGCAGTGTCTGCGATCATTGCCGGCGCACTGGGCATCCGGGATAATCTTCACTTCTTCAATGGAAATGCTCCATATTACAAGTTGAAGATCATCCTGGGGATCATCCTCTTCGTCATCACCGCTGCAACTGCCCTGCTGCGATGGAGGTACCCCAATCTGTTCCATGTCAAAACCGCCAGGGTATTTTACATTCTCGCATACCTGGTCAGTTTTCCCATCACCATTGCGCTGGGTTTCCTCGGCGGAGTGATTGTATTCGGCGGACTCTAAAAATTCAACACCAACCCATATTGCCCGTTTACCCACAGGAAGCAGGTTTTCCTGTCAGATTTTGCATTAACTATGCTAAAGCAAGTGGAATAAGGGTGATCCTTCCATGATATCTTTGCTGCATGGACCAGGATTCTTGGGCACTCGGGCGTTATTGTACGCTGATGTCACTCTTGTCCTGATCCTTTTATCTTCAGGACTGTTCACCCTTGGTTGGCGGCTGATACTCCATCACAAAGAAACAGCTCACCGCTGGGTTCAAACAGCGGCAGCCCTTTTGAATGCACTTGCGGTTATCGTGGTGATGATCCCCTCCTTTGTAAAGAACATCGTTCCTGGAATTCCCGCCAAATTGCTGGAAGGAACCTATGGGGTGACTTTCTTTCACGGATTGGTGGGAGCCTTTGGATTGGTTCTGGGTTTGTTCATTGTTCTGCGAGCCAATGGGTTGATGCCGAAGCCCTTGCAGTTTTCAAACTACAAGGGATTCATGCGCACTTCGTACGCCCTGTATATGGGATCCACGTTGATCGGAGTGATCCTGTACGTTTTTGTTTACGTTGCCGGAAGCGGTTAATGCCTTACCATCGGTGAAAAATGCCTAGAGTTGCACTTGTCTACCCGTACTTTCGCACCCATGCCCCTACCGAAATCCTATTCACACCGCTGGGCATTGCATCCCTCGCGGCGCAGCTTCATCAACTGGGTATCGAAATTAGGGTATTTGATTGCACATTCAAAACCTTTGATCAGATTCGCAAGGAACTGTGCAGTTATTCACCTGACATCATTGGCATTTATTCGATGATCACCCTCAGCCGCAATGCCTTCCGCATGGCGCAAATTGTCCGCCAGGATTTACCGGGAAGTCTGCTTGCTGCCGGAGGACCGCTGCCCACGCTTTTTCCCGAACGTTTCATTCCAGCCTTCGATGTGATTTTCCGCGGTGAAGCTGACTTGAGTTTTCCTCAATTCTGCGCGTCATACTTCTCATTCTCTTCGTGCAATCGGGTGAATCTGTCAAAGATGGATCTGCGAAGCCATGCAGGCTTGTATGTCCACCTTGACGGGATTCATGCGGAAAACCCAACCGTTCATCATTCTGAAAAACAGTTGAATACATTTCCGCTCCCATACCGCGGTGATTTTGACCACCCGGCCTATCAGGCAGCAGGACTGGAGCGGGATGGAACGCGGACCACTTCGATCATCACCACCTACGGGTGTTCCTTTAACTGTGATTTTTGCTCAAAGCCAATCTTCGGCAGCCTGTTCCGCCGCCGCATTCTTGATTCGGTGTTCAATGAGATTAGCGACATTCAGAAATGGGGTTATGACAACCTGTGGATTGCCGATGATAACTTCACCCTGGATTTGAATTACTTAAAGGAATTTTGTGAAAGAATGAGAGCGGTTCCCTTGGGCTGGACCTGCCTATCGCGCGTTAACGGCATTACACCTGAAATCGCCAGGATGATGAAATCGGCAGGCTGCCGCAAGGTTTATTTTGGACTTGAATCTGGAAGCCAGGAGACACTCAGGTTAATGCACAAAAGGGCTTCAGTCGAGGATGGTATCAAAGCCGTACACACTTTTCGCGATAACGGGGTGGAGACAGGCGGTTTTTTCATTGTCGGTTATCCTGGTGAAACCCTCGAATCCATCGAATCGACATTTCAACTTGCACTCTCGCTTCCGCTGAATGAGATCTCCTTCAATGTACCCTTTCCCCTTCCCGGTTCAACCCTCTTCGATAAGGTCAGCGGAGTGAATCCAACCATGGACTGGAACGTGGAGAACGAAGTCACATTTGTTTATGCCTCAGAATTTGATGAAACCTGGCTGCGCGCACGTATTGCTGAAACAATGCGGCAATTCGCTACGTCGGATTAAACTGTCGAGGCTGGCAAAATCCTCACCGCAATATCGTAAATATCCAGTCAGTGACCTTCTCGAAAACTCTTGGCAAGAACCGGAGATGCCCCTTGAGAAGCCTCTTCATCCTGAATTGCGCGTGTCCTTTGATGATCCCAAACCACATTTTGAGCTCGGAAAAATCGGCATTGAAAATGAGCACGTGGCTGCCAAACAGGCTTTCCTCCGGATGCCAATCTCGGTCGATCCGCTCACGGACTCGCGCGAAGAGCTTTGTTCCCGGCAGAGGGTACGGCATGCTCAATCCAAGGTAATCCAGCGGCAGGTCTGCAGCAAAATGCAGCGTTTGAAGAACGGTTTCATTTGTATCCCCCGGGTAACCCACGATAAAGAAAGCACCCACCTCGATTCCAGCGGTGTGGGCAATTTCAACAGCTTTTCTTGCCTGAATGGGCGTGATCCTTTTGTTCATGAGCTCGAGGATGGCATCGTTGGCAGACTCAATGCCAAAGTAAATCCTTCTGCACCCGGCAGACTTCATGGTCTCTGCCAGTTGGGCATCCATACTATCCACCCTGCCAAGGCACTCCCAGCCGAAATGAAGACCGCGCCGGCGAATTTCATCACAAATTGCCATCACCCTGGCGCGGTTCAAGGTAAACACATCATCGGCAAATGAGATACGGTCGTAACCCAGCGCCAAAGTGTGCTCGATCTCGTCCACCACATTCAAAGCCGACCGTTCACGGTAGGATCCGCCAAAGACCACATTGGAGCAAAACTCGCAGCGGTACGGACAACCCCTCGTGCTCATCACAGTGGAGATCGAAAAACCATACTTGCGCTGCCCCTGGGCTTGATAGTGCGTGTTCGGCAGCAACTCGCGTGCTGGAAATGGGATCCTGTCCAGATCCTCGATAAAAGAACGCGGTTGAGTGTAGACGATTTCTCCTGAATGCCGATTTCGATATGCGATGCCGCTTACTTTGCTTATGTCTAGATTCTCATTGAATGCTTCCAGGAGCTCAACAATCGTTTTTTCGCCTTCGCCAAGCACGACATAATCAAAATCGTGAATGAATGTTTCCGGTCCGCAGGTGGGCAAGGGTCCCCCGGCGATCATCCAACGGGTTTGATCCCTCAGCTCATGGGAAAACCACAGGCAGTCATCCAGTAATGTTGCCATGCAGTAAATCCCCACCACATCCGCCTGAACCGCCCTGGCTTCCTTCAGAGCATCATTTCGGTTTCGAAAAGTACAGTCGAGCAATGTCACCTTGTGACCGGCTGATTGCAGACTGGAGGCAATATAGGCAATCCCCAGCGGCGGAAAGCGAAAAACCGACCTGTCGCGCCGGGGTTTGAAAAAGGGGTAGACCAACAACACAGAGGTCATGCGCTGCTCTCCAGCTTAATGGTGTAATTCAAAGACTTGACCGTTGGCGGTACAGAAATGCCAAAACCTGACCATGCCAGGCGTTTGTCAATGAGTTCGCGACCTCGAAATAGGCGTGTTCCTTCAATTCTCTTTATCGAAAAAGCGATGCCCTGGGTTGAGCTGGCAAAAGCTGCTTCCTCTGCGAAGACCTCATCCCACGCGCCAATTTTCGTTCCTTCCAGATGAACGCCATTGGACTCATGATACCGGTCAAAGATATTTCCACCCTGCTCGTTCATCAGGATCACTTCAGTAATCCCGTTCATTGATAGGGCGGAAAGATCTGCACCAACCTCAATTGTGTTGTTTTGACGGGAAAATCCGAATGCGACCTCGATGAAGCCTACCTCCTCCCCAGGAATATAGGTTGTCTCCCAATCATTTTGAGCGCGCAGCAGCAAAGATAATTGGGTCAGGGGCTTGCGCAGCAGCGGAATATTGCGGATCATTGCTGCCATCAGATTCTTCAAACCATAAAAAGCCGGTTGCCTTTCCATGGTGCGGCCATTTTGCATGATCCTCTCAACCAGGTTGATCTTGTACCGGGCAGTGAACGCCTGGATGGAGCTTCCCGGCAGGCGAATTAAATCCATGCCGCCCGGAAAGTAAGTCTCGATTCCACGTTTGACCACCGGAACCCCGAATCCAACGGCTTCCTCCGTTAAATCAAGACCTTCGCGCGACATCACAATACCTTTCATCAGCCGGCGGGTTGGATATTCTGATGCCTGCATTGGTTGGTCAGAAATCGTCAGGGCAACGCCAATGGTGGAAGGAATATCAATTTGCATAATCCGGTTGACTCTCCGACTTCGTCAAGTGAAGCAGCCTTTGAAGCGTTTTCCCTTCATACACCATCCAGAAAGCGGCCGTCACCGCACCCAGTATTTGCCATACACCGCCAAGACCCCCCAACCAGTGCATCAGGGAAATCATCAATGCTGGAGCGATTGGAAACAGCAACTGCACCAACGCCATATTGAAGAAGCTGAAAACCAAAGGCAGTAGCCAAACCCACCGCAATGCCCATGCAGGCAGCCCTCCCAAAACAACAAGAATCAGAATAAGCGGCAGGAGCATGACAATGTTGGGTTCAGAGACCCAGGATCGGAAGAGAAAGAAGATTAAGAACATGATTGCGCTCATCCTGATCAAAGCTGCCAAGCCCCTTTTATGAATTCTAAGAAGGATCGCCGCAGTCACCAATGCCGGCAGCCAGAGCATTCCAAGAATCTGCCAGGCGCCTTTCAGGTGGGTGGAACCCGTTATGAATTTCAGAATGGAAAGAAAGGAAAGTCCACCGCCAACCGTAACGGTGGCGTTCCAATTCTTAAGGATGATGGAAGGATCCCATCCAAAAATAACAAACGGCAAAGCACAAAATATCACGGCGGCAGCAAAAACCAGCCCCAAATATCGCATTTGATCCCGCGGATCATCCCCCTTCATATAGACCAGGACTGCTGGAATCAGTGGGATCGCAATGGGTTTGACCGATATCGCCAACGCCAGAAGTAGGGCGGAACCAATCTTTTTATTCTCAGCCAACTTCATCAATGATGAAAATCCAATCAGCGCCGCGATTGAATCAATCTGACCCCAGGCGCTGGTTGCAAGCAGCAAGAAGGGATTGAAGAGCATGAAGATCCACGCCCAACGCGATTTGGCCGCGTCCGTCCCCATTTGCAGTAGAGTCCGGCGAACAGCAAACGCCAGGCAAAGATTTGCCGCGATGATGGGTATCTTCACCGCCAGGTTGTATAAAAGCAGGTTGGGGACCAGTTTGAACGATAATAGGTAGATCAAGCCAAGTATCATGGGCCAGGGCGGCGGGTATCCCATGCTGGTCATGCCCTTGAACGAACTGCCGCCGAAGATCGCTGTCAAATCCTGGGCAAGGTACGGGTTCTGCCCTGTTCCCACCAGGTAACCCGTAGCCAGATTGATGCGGTCGTCATAGGCGTGACCAAGGGTCAATCCCAGTCCAATCTGTAAGATCAAACTTGTCAGAAGCAGCCACCTGTCGGGGATCGACTGAAAGATCTTCAATGATCACACTATTCTGTTGCTTCAATAGGTAATTGTGACTGAAAAACCAAATTGTTTTCTAGAAAGGAGGCTTGACGTTCAATGCTGGAGGATCTTATTTCTGCATTCTTTCAAGCCGTCTTCCCAGATAGTAGATTACTGCGCTCACGAGCAAGATCAATCCGCCAAGAATGAGCAGGGTGACCTTTTTCCAACCAAACCCCACGGACGGAAACCCTGCCAGGTTTTGCAGCCAGGGCCATCCAAACAATCCCACCAGCAGGTCTGCCACGACGATCACCCCGCCCAGGATCATTCCAATTACGCCCAAAGTTTTGTTTGACATTTTCCCTCGCTTGATCTTTTTGACTATAGCAAAAAAGGATTGTTCATACAAGCAATATCTCAAAAAGGGAGTTTCCGAATGTCGAAAAAACCTGGATCTTGAAAAGGAGAAAAAAAGCTGAATTATAATAAAACCAATATTCCATGCATTCAGAGACAAGAATGAATCTCGACGCTGTCCGCCACGATTTCCCATTGTTCCAAGAAACATACAACGGCAGTCCAATTATCTACCTGGACTCAGCC
Organism: Anaerolineaceae bacterium; assembly: GCA_039683035.1. Lineage (GTDB taxonomy): Bacteria > Chloroflexota > Anaerolineae > Anaerolineales > Anaerolineaceae > UBA6107. Next base: position 158,724 of record JBDKSE010000017.1, on the reverse strand, counting down.
TGCCAGAGTCTGCGACCGCAATCGGTCATTGATGCGATGAACGATTATTATGTTCACTTTCCCGCCTGCAGCGGGCGCAGTTATCATAAACTTGCTGCGCAGGTGACTCAAAAATGCGACGATGCGCGCAGTCAAATGGCACGGTTCCTGGGCGCTTCGAAAAAGGAAGAGATCATTTTCACCCGCAATACCACCGAGGGCATCAACCTGGTGGCCAATTCGCTGGATTTGAAAAGCGGAGATGCGGTTCTGATCGGCGGAAAAGAGCATAATTCCAACCTTATTCCATGGCAAATGCTGGTCAAAAGAAAAGGCATCCAACTCAAAATCCTCCCCACAAAAGAGGATGGCGAATTCGACCTGGAAGGTTTTGAAAAAATGCTCAGCAACCCGGTGAAGTTGGTCTCGCTGGGCTACTCTTCCAACCTGGACGGCGTGACCATCCCCGCGGAGCAAGTCATCCGGCTGGCGCACAAACATGGCGCCCTGGTGCTGCTGGATGCGGCCCAGACTGCCCCCCACCGCAAGATCAATGTCCGCGCGCTGGATGTGGATTTCCTGGCGCTTTCGGGTCACAAAATGCTCGGACCCTCGGGCACAGGGGTATTGTATGGCAAGGCGAAGCTCCTCGATCAACTCACGCCTTTCCTGGTGGGAGGCGACACCGTAGCCAATTCGACCTACGATTCCTGCGAATTCCTGCCCGTGCCTGAACGTTTCGAAGCCGGCCTGCAGGACTATGCCGGCATCATCGGGTTGGGAGAGGCTGCCCGCTACCTTCAAAATGTGGGTTTTGATTTCATCCAAAAACAGGAACTGCTGCTCAACCAGGCAGTGAACGATGGGATCAAAGAGATCGATGGATTGCAACTTATCGGTCCTGCCGACCCGGCGAGACGGGGTGGAATCACCACCTTTTACATTGAGGGGATTGACTCACACCGCGTCGCCATCATGCTCGACCAGATGGCGAACGTCTGCGTGCGCTCGGGGCAGCACTGTGTCCATTCGTGGTTTAATTCCCGCCACATCAAAGGCTCTGTCCGCTCATCCGTGTATTTCTACAACACTCTGACCGAAGTAGAAATCTTTGTGGAAAACCTGAAAAAGATCAGAAAGGTGCTCTAGCCCATGTTTTGCATTGTCGCAGCAATCGTCCTCTCCATTCTGGGCATTTTCAGCGCCTCCAACCGCCAACTGGCCAAAGAAGCGCTGGATTGTGTCTTCCACCGCATCACCTTCCGACCATGCACCACCGGCTTTGACGAGAAAATGAAAGCCAAGATCCTTGGCAAGGTCATCACCCGGTCAGAAAAAAGCGCGCGCTTCTTGAACAAGAATTTTGAGCTGCTTGCCTGGATTTTCTTTGTCATATTCCTGGCAGCAAGCGTGATGTTTGTTAGAGGATTTGTGCTCTTCTATACCACCGGTTCGTGCAACGGGGCGAATTCGACAGGTTTTTGTGTGTTCGATCCCACCGGCGAAAATACAAAGACCTCCACCGTCACGGGCGGTGCCTGCCCGGTGCCCACCAACCCGTCCGGTAGCAGCCTCACCCTGCAGAATGTTGACCTGAACCTTTGGCCGGTGATGAACAAAGGATCAAAGGATCAGATCGTATTTGTGGGATGTTACGCCTGTGAGTACACCCGGGAAGCCTATCCCAAAATCCGCGCCTTGGTTGAGAAGTACGGCCCGGAGCTCTACTTTGGAGAGTATCCAACCAAATTAAAAACGGACACGCTATCCCGCGTTGGATACTGTGTTTACCAGCAAGACCCTGCCAAATACTGGCAAATGAATGACGCCCTGTTCAGCGAGGATGTTGCTCTGCTGGAGGATGAAAATGCCACCCGCGCAATCCTCAGCGGGTTGAACCTGGATATGTCCAGCCTGGATGCCTGTATGGCTGATCCGGCAACTGAGGCCAGTGTGCAGCAGCTATTTACCGAGATCCGCAAGACGAACTTCTATGGTACGCCCACCCTATTTATCAACGGTGAACCACTTGTTGGACCAAAACCCTACCGGGTATATGCCATAGCGCTCGAGGGTTTCTTTTACTGGCTGAAATAGAAAAACGGGGATTGACGAATAAATAACCGGCAGAGGATTTCTCTGCCGGTTGCGGTTTAATTTCAGCAGTGTTCTCAACCAGAAACGATCAACTGGATTGTTCCTTGCTGCCCTGTTTTTCGAACAGACTTTTGAGCTTTGTCATCACTGCCCGATACACCGGGCAGCGGTCATAAAAGGCGCTGAAAATCACCACGCCGCCAATAGCCATGATTAAAATAGACTGCCCGCTGAACCAGCCAATGATCAGCAATGCAATTCCCAATACAGTGCGAATGACCCGATGAATGGGAGCAGGCGGGATGACCGCGGGTTTTTGCTGGTGAAGGGCTGCCTCAAAAAGCATTTCCAAACCGGCGGCTGATTGGATCCCGGTCCGGCGCATGATCTCTTTGCCACCGCCAAACGCAATCACTGTGGGAATGCTCATCACACCCAGACTCTTTAAAACCTCCGGGGATTCATCGGCATTGATCTTCAAAACCTCCACCCGGCCGGCATATTGCTGACTTGCCTGTTTGAACGAAGGCTCCATCGCCTTGCAGGGTTTGCACCACGGCGCCCAAAGGTCCACTATCAACGGTTTGATGCTGGTCCGTACTTTTCGGTTGAATTCAGCAGCTTTCATTTCGTTCCCTCTGGATCAAAATTTATGAAAATGAATGCCGGCACACGGCCGGCGATAATCAGCCTGCTCAGCTAAAGCCGCCGTGCGATCCGCAACTGGAACCTGAAGAACTGGCTGCTCCTGCAAATGATGAACCAAACGAACCGACGATGGATATTTTCTTGTGTGTGGAGAGACTGGCGCACTTTGGACAGACTGGTTTCTGGTCAGCCTCTGAAAAACTGACGCGTTTTTCGAATTCCTCCCCGCAATCGGAGCAGACATATTCATAAATTGGCATAATAAATTCCCTTGAGTGCTGAATATACTGTACCCCAGTATAGCATAAAGAACAGCAGCGTCAAGGGAGAGAAGGGTCTTCGGGAGTGGAATATATGATCCTCCGGAAATTGTCATCCTCCGGTGGCGTACCTTGCACTCCCCGTCCTGGACCAGATCAGACTCGGGGCATCTCATCAAACCGGGGAGCTGCATTTGTCAAGGAAATTGCGTGGGATTGTCGGTCGGAACAGGCGTGTCTGTTGAGGTCGGCTCCGGGGTATAAGTGTCGGTTGGCGTTGGTACGGGGGTATCTGTCGGTGTGGAGGTAAAAGTCGGTGTGGGTGTACTGGTGTGTGTCGCGGTATTTGTCGGCGTCGGGGTTTTGGTCGATGTTGGGGTAGGTGTATCTGTGGCTGTTGGCGTGGCTGTTGGTGTCTGAGTAAGCGTGGCTGTTGGAGTAAAGGTATGGGTGACTGTGGGAGTGGCCGTTGGTGTATTCGTTGGAGTAAAGGTCGATGTAGGCGTCGACGTGGGCGTCAGTGTCGGGGTGAAGGTGAATGTCGGTGGTACCCGGGTTTCTGTGATCCCTGGTGCGGGTGTGCGCCTGAATAAACGAAGAAAGAAGGGGATTTTGGTGGGGGTTGATGTACTTATGAGGATGGGTGTAGCGGTCGCGAGATCATAATGAAATTGCGGCAGCGCAGGCAAGTATCCCGATGGAGGAATCGTGACGGTACTCGTGGGAGACGGCGCAAGACGAACTGCGTTTTCACCTGGAATGGTATCCGCCGTTTGGGAGTAACTAGAAGCCCGATTGGCACTTATCAAGATGAAAATCAGAATGCCTGAAAGTATGAGGGTCAAACCAATTGCCGCAATCTTCCGGTGATTTAGGAGGGCGGCATACTTCCACTGCATCTCTTTTGGAAGAGGTGTAAATTCCGGCTGAAGATAAAGAGGGCAATCATTGAACGATTGCGAGAGGCACACCTCGTTTTGATATCTGGCGGATGGTACGCGCAGGGGAGACGATTTGTGGCAATATTGAAGCGGTGATGCCGTTTTGAATTTCCCAAACGCATCATCTCGAAAACCCAGGTATGGGCAGCGGGTGGGATTAATCACGGATTCAAGCTTGTCAGATTCCCTGGGCATATTCACCAATCAACGAAGTTCAACTCAAGAGGATTTGTGCGGAGTCCATGCTGGATCAAGGAGGTGTCGTAGGAGTATCGGTTGGGATCGGAGTATCGGTCGGGATCGGAGTATCCGTGGGGGTGGGAATTGGCGTGTCTGTAGGCGTCGGCAGCGGGGTATAGGTATCTGTTGGGGTGGGAGTCTGACTGGGAGTCAAGGTGATTGTGGGCGTTGGAGAAAACTTTGGCGTATTGGAAGGACGCGGTGTATTCGTATTCTTTGGAGTAGGTGTTGGCTTGGGCGTATTGGTGATTGAAGGAGTATAGGTTATCGTCGGAGTCCGGGTTATGGTGGGCGTTCGGGTTGGGGTTGGTGTATAGGTCCGGGTCGGCGTCAGGGTGATTGTCGGTGTAAAGGTTTGAGTCGGGGTATCCGTTTCGGTCGGCGTTCGGGTTACAGTGGGGGTTGGTGTGGGGGTTCCGGTATGGGTGGTCGTCAGAGTACGGGTGGGCGTCCCGGTATGCGTGGGCGTTGGTGTGGGAGTCAAAGTGGGAGTATATGTCGGGGTGGCAAAGAAATAAGGAGGCCCTGGCGGCAGATTGTTGGCTGACTGTGTGACAGTTGAACGGAATAACCGCAGAAAGAAGGGTAGTTTGGTTGGTGTGATCGTGGTTGTAGGGAAGGGAGTGACAGATGCCAGGTGAATGTCAAAAACCGGCAGCCCGGGTAAATATCCCCCCGCAGGGATCGTGACGGTGTTGGTAGCCGACGGGCGGAATGTATTTGTCGATTGTATCAGGCCGCTCACTGGAATGGGTTTCAAACCAGCAGCCTGATTCACCGAGATCAGGGCAATGACCAGTACAGCCGCCAGCATCAGAGGGATGCCCAACCATGCATATTTCTTGCTGTTGAGTAGTTCAGCGTATTTCCATCGCAAATCGGGGGGGATGGAACCTTGCCCTGCCTGGATGTAAAGAGGACAGTCTTCAAAAGAGGGTGTCAGACAGATTTGCTTCTGTAAATCTTCAGAAGGCACACTCAAAGGGTCGCATTTATGGCAATAGTGCAACGGAGATGCTGTTCCAACGATTCCGAATGAATTCTTGCGGAAACCGATAAAAGGGCACCGTGTTGGATTGATCACAGATTCGCGGACAGTGGTATCCTCGCTCATAAGCACCAACGGACGTCAACGTGATCGATTGAATTGAATTCTTCAGCGGGAAAATGATGAATTGTCATTTGATTATAGCAGTCAAAAGCGAAGAAATTCCTGAAAGTTTCCTGACAGATTTGAGCGGGTATTTCACGCACCAGCTACCCGCCTGATGACCCGGGTATGTTGTACTGGCGTACGAACCAATCTATAATGATGTATGGTTCAATTAGGAACTGATATCTTATTGAAATGAAAGGATATAAAATGGGACTCTTTTCGAACATTCTTGAGAAACTTGGACTGAAGAAACCGGCAGCCGCTCCGACTGCCCCGAGTGCGGCTGCTGGGGATTCCCGCCCGGCGCCCACGGTAACCTCTGCAACCAAACCAACTGCACCGGTTCAACCCGGGGTGGTCTACCCCGAGATCCACCAAACTTCTGAAATAAAAGCCCCTGTGGCAAAGATTGAAGTCGTGGATGTAATGAGCAAATTGGAAAAAATGGCGGCTGCCAATCCTCAAAAACTCAACTGGAAAACTTCAATCGTCGACCTGTTGAAGCTTCTGGGACTCGACAGCAGCCTGGCAACCCGCAAAGAGCTCGCCAATGAACTAGGCTGTCCCGCTGACAAGATCGGCGGCGACTATTCTGAAATGAATGTCTGGCTTCAGAAGACCGTTTTGCAGAAAATTGCCGATAATGGCGGAAATATTCCCCAGGATTTGCTGAAGTAGATCAGGACGTTATTTCGCCAAATGAACGGGGCTGTTAAAGAATGAGAAAGACGGCATCTTTCTGCTGACAAACCTGGCAGCAACAGACGGTGCAATTCTTGTACATGCCCATCCCCCTGCCCCCTTCCCAAATCGGGAAGGGGGAAATTCATTAAGGGTGTGATTTCGTCGTTACGCGACGAAATCACACCCTATTTGCAGGTAACTCCTAAATTCCAAGGGAACTACCTACTGCAGTATTTCAACAAACTGGCTGATTCATGAAAAGCCCCTGACTCTGGAACCAGAATTAGAGTTTATCTGGGAACCTGTTCCCAGAATCTGCCTGTATTTCAGGGAGGATGACTGTAAACGTGGTGCCTTTCCCGATTTCACTATCCACTTGAATGCTTCCGGAATGTGCCTGGACAATGCGCTTCACCACTGAGAGACCCAGACCCGTTCCCCGGCCGTGACTCTTGGTGGTAAAGAAGGGTTCAAATATCCGACCCAGTTGTTCCTCAGGGATCCCCACCCCGTTATCCTTGAAAAGGACGTAGAAATTTCCCTCATCATAAAAAGTGTTGATCTCGATCGCGCCTGGCTCATCATCCAGGGCTTCCATGGAGTTCATCAGCAGGTTGATCCAAATGCTCTCCAGGTTTTCCCTGCTCGCCATGATGGCAGGCAGGTTCTGCCCTCTTTCAAAGCGTATGGCAATCGGCCTGGCCACGAATTCATGCGAAAGCAAACTCAGCGCATCCTGAATGGATTCGTTGATATCAATCGGGGTAAAAATATACTCTTCCTTGCGGGCCATTCCAAGCAGGTTCTTCACCACATGCGAAGCGCGCAGCCCCGCCAACTCTATGAGCTTGACAGATTCGATCATATCCTGATTTTGGGGGGGAATGTCCTTTAGCAGGAGTTGGGCATTGGCAATAACGGCGGCCAGCGGGTTGTTAATCTCATGCGCCACGCTTGCTGCAAGCTGTCCTGTGGCGACCAATTTTTCGTTTTGCAGCAGCTCGGCTTCAAGACGGCGTTTCTCAGTCACATCCTGTTCCGAAATCACTGCCTGAACGGCTGACCCCTGGCTGTTCGTGATGGCGTAACAGCTTACTTCCCAATCTGAAGGTGTGTCGTTCGACCAGGTTCGTTTGGACCGGTTGGTGCTCTTTCCTGTGCGCAAGGTCGTGCTCACGAGGCAGCCTTTGCAGACTTCGGAATTATGAAAGAGGGCTTCGTAACAGACCTTGCCAACCAAATCAGCCGGCGAAGCCCCGGCAAGCTTTGCGCGGTTGGAATTGACAATGACAATCTTGTAATCCTGGTTGATGATATAAAACAGGAAGGGGGAACTTTCAAAAAGCACTTTCAAGGCATTGCGCGAGTTCGCGGCTTCCAATTTCTTCAGCGCCAGCTCATCGTCCATTTCCTTGATCTTTTGAGTAATTTCTTCCCCGTGAAGCACCCTGGCCATCCATACCGAGATTGACATCGCCAGGCTCTGATCCACAGGGTCAAGCGGGAAAACGTGTGAATCCAGAATACCGATCACACCCTTCTTTTGCCCGTTGAGGATCATCGGAACTCCCACCATCGTGGCGCAAGGCACACCGTCCACCCTGTCGATAAGCGTGTTAGCCTTCGAATTGGTCGTCAAATTCCCCCATTGCATGATCTCCCCTGAATCCATGCAGGAACGAAGCAATCCGTCCGTAAAACTGACCTTTTGCGATTCGGTAGCGAATTTGGATGCCAGGAACACCTGGCGTCTGGCAGATGAACCAGGACCTTCCCCGACGGTCAACAAGATGATCGCTGATGCGCCATACACCTTGATGGCATTGGCAAGGATCTTTTCGGCGGCCATTTTCATTTCATCCGCCGAACCTGCACTCACATTGAAAGTACGTAAAAGTGTGTTCAGTTGATCTCTGCCGATTGTGGCAGTGTTTGCCTGAAAATACCGCACCCTTTGCCCGATCATGCGCGAAAGGATGCGCAGTGTTTCGTTTTCTCCCGTTGAAACGGCGGCTTCTTTGAGGATCAAAATGCCGATCAGTTTGCGCCTGTTAAGCACAGGGTAGGTATGCATCCGATCTTCAGAATGCTCTGCTGTATCCTGCCTGACAGCCAGAATGAGCGCGTCAAGTTCTGTTGAAGGATCGCCATTTTGAGTGATCCATCCAGGTTGGGGGTTATGCCAGACCGTCAGCAGGGTTTCCTGACGTAAATTCGGAAGGATGACCAATCCTCCCGATGTTTTCTTGAGTCCAAAACATATGAGATCCAGCGCCATCTGAAGAAAAGATGAAAGCGAGCTGGATTCCACAATGACCTCGTCCATCATTTCAATCAGGTCAAGCTCAGATTCACCAATGGATGTGCTAAAGGATTCCATGCCCTGGGGGTGATTTCTATGCCCGGATGGTATATCCAAAACCGGGTACTGTTTCGATAAATGTGGGGTCGCGCGGGTCAAGTTCCACCCGTTCGCGCAGGTTCTTGATATGCACCCTTACCAGGTCCGGACTGCCGGCGTCTGAAGGGTAATCCCATACTTCATCCAGCAGGCGGGCGGGCGAGAATATCTCCCCGGGATGGCTCATCAGGTGATAAAGAAGATCGAATTGGATGGGGGTCAACCGAACCACATCCCTGCCGGGAATTGCCAGCTCAAAGGATTTTGTGTCCAGAATGTATCCCTTGATGTTCAGTTTGTATTCATTCTTTAGCGGTCCGGTGGAAGGCTTGACCGCCCCTTCGACTTCACCCTGTTCGGAAGTGGCAGAGGCCGGTTTAGGCTGGGTGCGGCGAAGAATTGCCCGCACGCGCAAAGTCAATTCGTCCAGATTGAATGGCTTGCTCAGGTAATCATCCGCCCCCACGTGGAAACCCATGATGCGGTCTTCAGGTTTGGTCCTGGCGGTCAAAAAGAGGATGGGAACCTCGGAGAGGATGGGGTCGGCACGCATTTCGCGGCAGACCGCGAATCCATCCATCCCCGGCATGATCACGTCCAGGATCACCAATTCAGGCTTATGGCGCCTTGCCTGCTGCAGGCCTTCGACACCGGAATTCGCGAGCGTAACCCGATAGTCTTCCCGCCTCAGGCAGCGTTCAATCGTCAAAGCCACAATATCGTCATCTTCGACAACAAGGATATTTGCCTGGTCCATCTTCACCTGATTTGTCATTGCAAGGATGAACTAAATTTAATACTAAATTAATAAAAGGTCAAGTCGGATCAATCGTTTCGTCGTTTTGGGCAGAAATTGCTTCGCAAATCCTATTCTTGTTTGCGGCCTTATTGCAGTACACTAGTATTCATTCAAGGAGGATGTATGAAGAATAGCCGTGTTTTGATATTCATTCTCTTGCTGATCTTCGCTTTAAGTCTTGTTGCCTGCAGCAAATCAACTCCCAATCCCACGTCCTCATCCTCCGCTGGGGGTACATCTCCGACGGCCAGTTCATCAGGCAGTACCTCGCTCGATGGCAAGTCCATCCTCGAGGCAAAATGCCAAAGTTGCCACGGTCTGGCAGTGGTTTACGGGCAGCAGCAAGGTGCAGACGGTTGGACGCAGATCGTGGATAGTATGATCGCACGCGGTGCGGTTTTGACTGCCGACGAACGCACGGCGCTGATTGCTTATCTCGCTGCGACTTACAAATAAGGGCTTACCCAGGAAACTGATTATCTATATTTTGCTGGTGATCAGGCAATAACCGGCAAGTAACGAATCGTCTATTGACCCATCCCCCTGACCCCCTTCCCCTGGAAGGGGGAAGAGTTTTTAAGTGTTAGATTTCGCCGCATACGGCGAAATCTAACACAATGACCAGGAAATACACAAAATGCCTTTGAGAAAAATCGGAGACAACCAAAATAATCACAGCTTAATAAACCTTCCCCTTCCCAAAATGGGAAGGGGAAAATGTTCTTAAGTGTGAGATTTCGCCGCGCAGCGGCGAAATCTCACACTGTTACAGGGAAAAAGATAAAAGGACAGCTTGGGAAAATCTTCTAATTCAAAAAGCGGCCATTGCGGCCGCATTTATTCTTCAATTTGAACTGAATCAACAATTCCGACGATCAAGGAGATGATACAGGCGTCCGGGTTCTTGAGCACCTGCCTGGCACCGTTCCCTTCACGGTTGATCAGCACCGTATCACCAATGCCGGCATGGGTATTATCCAGGGCGATGAAGTCCTCTTCAAGTCCCTCCCCTTCCATCACCAATGGACGCACCACCAGAAGCCGCCTGCCCTTGTAGTGGGGATGACTGATGGTGGTGACCACTGTTCCAACAACTTTAGCAAGGATCATGATTACCTAAGTGAATAATGTTCTTCCAGCCTTGAGGGTCACGTCAAACTCACCGTCAGGGCGTACCTCAAGTTCATCAACGATGCCCACCAACGTCAGATCAACGGGCACAAACTTGACCTCCGGCAGCGCCAGAGAAGCCTCGCGTGAACGCACCATCACGCACAGATCTCCGGGTCCCGCCTGCACCGCATCCGCTGCCACCTGCAATGCTCCCACAGGCTCGAGATGCCTGTCAAGCGGCTGCACGACGAGCAGTTTCAAGCCTTCGGTGCCCGGGTACTTGACCGTGCAAACCGCGGTGCCTTTGACCCGACCCAGCAGCATCTTACTTCACTCCCACGTTGTTCAACACCCGGGTGATGATGGTCTCAAGCAGCGCCGGGTCTATCTGATTGCCCAGCTTTGCTTTGACCGCATCGCGGATGCGCTGCTTCAGCTCGTCGTCCGCCCGCACAACCGGCTCCTGGCAGCAGGGCTTGGGTTTGCTCATCACCACTGGATTTTCCGCCGCAAGATAGGGTCGTACAGGTGCCGCCGGGGGTTGCTCGTTGGGCTGAACCAATTTGACGCCCAGCTTTTCCGCCTTTTCGAAAGCCAGGTCGGTCAGCACCATTGAATCGCTGACCGTCAGCGTCATCTCGCCGCGGCGCGCCAATTCTTCAATATCGCGTTCAGTCAGAAATTGTTTTGCCATCGTTCACCTTTTCCTTCAGCCGGCCGCAAGGGTCAGCGGGGTGAGCTTCACCCTTTGATACCTTCAAGCGCCTCAAGTGCCTGGGTGGCGGCATTCCTGGCGGTGATGATCTCCGCTTCGCTGCCCGAAAGCCACATTCTGCCAAATCGTCCCACCGAAGAGACATGCACGATTTTGATGCTGGCGTTTTTCTCTGCCTCATTGCAGGCGTAATTAATATACGCCGCAGGTGCGCATTCCAAAACCAGCAGGGTCTCCCCCGGCACGAGCATGCTGCCGCGTCTGAAGCGGTTGAGAAGCTGTGCCTGGTAGGGATCGATGCGCGTGATCACCTGGGTGGAAACCACCTCGGGTTTGATGCGGTCCTCAACGCGGAGACCCAGCCGGTCGAGCACCACCTGCCCGGCTTCGAGCACTGCCGCCTGGTTCAGGGAGTGCACTTCGAACATGCCAAACTCGCGTTCGACGATCTGCGCGCCTGGCTTGGATTCGGTCGCCTTGACGGCGATATCCACCACCCGAAAGACCTCATTACCCGGCGCCATTTCAACATACAGCGACGCCATGCCTTCCACCGGCAGGTCGCCCTGGGTGATGGTGCCGACGAAGGCTGCATATTGCGCCTGCATGCGGTCGAGAAAGGTATATGCCCTGAGTGAAAACTGTTCAGCCATCAGACCTCCTTACAATTCCTGCGTATCCGAAAGTGCAATTCCCAGCGGTGTGACAAAGAGCGGATGTTCAGGAACGTGAGTGGGTATTCCTGTCACTTCCTGCACCACACCAGCCATGCCCGGGAAAATGGTCGTTCCGCCCACAAGCGTGATCGAATCCACTTTAGTGCCGCGTAAATGCCTGTCCACGATCACGCCCACTTTCTCCATCACCGGGCGGATGATGGGGAACAGCCGCTGCTGCTGGACGGGATCCTTCTTCAGCGCTTCGGCTTCCTCAAACGAAATGCCCAGTGCTCCAGCGATGACCAGCGAGAAATGCGTTCCGCCGGTGGCTTCATCTGCGGTGTAGACCACCTTGCCGTTCTTCAACACCGCAACACCCGTGGTGCCGCCGCCCACATCCACAATGGCGCCGTCGCGAAGACCGAGCACGTTGTTGGCTGCTGTCGGTTCATCGACCAGCATCTCGCATCTCATGCCTGCCGCTTCCACCACGTTGGCTGTGGCTCTGACCTCAGCCCTTGGAACGCCGGGCGGGAAGCCGCTGGCAGCATGGGTCAATTCGCGTCCAATACGTGCTTCGACATGCTTGCGCAGCTCCCGCAGCAAATCCACCGCACCGATGTAATCCACCACCAGCCCGTCGCGCACGACCTGTGCAAAGGCATATTCACCGGCGATCACGCCGCCCTGCTCATCCAACACCGCGAGAACCGTGTAGGCAGTTCCCAGGTCCACTCCCACACGCAGCCTGCCTGAAGCATCAGGTGTGCCGGGCATGGGATGCCCATTGCTGCCGTATGGAACGATCAACGGTTCGGCATTGGCGAGGTAGAGGGCAGGATCGGTGATGTGGAAAGCGTCACCCACTCTGTCAGCCATTCGCCTGGACAGGGTTACTTCTTCGCTTCAGCCGCGCGTCCGCCAATGCTGCCCTTGGAGTTCTGGGGCAGGATCATCTCGACATCCTGATGCGGCCGTGGAATCACATGCACCGAAACCAGTTCGCCAACCCGTTTGGCAGCCGCAGCACCGGCATCGGTGGCTGCCTTGACAGCGCCCACGTCGCCGCGAACCATCACGGTTACAAAGCCGCCGCCTACATATTCGGAGCCGATCAGCACCACATTTGCCGCCTTTACCATGGCATCAGCAGCTTCGATGGCACCCACGAGCCCCTTGGTTTCCACCATTCCCAACGCGATCAGAGCAGTATCCAAAGCCATTTTTCAATCCTTTCGGTATTCATGATCAAGATCAACGATTTTTCAAGATCTCTTCCACAACACTCCGCACCACCGCCTCAACTTCCGACGGATCCGGCCCTAAAGCCGGTTCGCCGGGTGCCAGGGCGGCAGCCGGAGGAGCAGACAATTCATATGCCAGACGCTTGACGTTGAACAGGTGATAGACGGTGATGTTATCGCCGGTGATCGAACCACCCACCCCGCCTGCGCCCAGCGTCAGCGAGGGCATCACGCCCGTGGTCAACCCGATGGCGCCCAGGGTACCCATGGTGTTCACTGCGATGCGGAAGACCGGTTTTTCGAGTCCGAACGCCAGGATGACCTTCTCGTCGCGGGCATGGATCATCAGGCTGTGTCCCCGCCCGCCGAACTGGATCAACTCGATGCAGCGTTCGCAGCCCTTCTCCCAGCCGTCGGCGACGTACCAGCCCAGGACGGTGGTCAGCTTCTCGCGGGAAAGCGGTTCTTCCTTGCCCACGCGGTTCAACCGGCAGACCAGCACCCGGGTTCCCTTTGGAACGGCAAAACCTGCCATGGCTGCCAGCGTGGTCGCCGGACGGCCAACAGTGGCTGTGTTCATGGCCCCGTCGGCGGTAAAGAGCAGGTTGCGCAGCAACTCGGTTTCGCGTTCACTGGTGAAGTAGGCGCCCTGCTCCTGCATCAATTGAGCCAGGCGGGCTGAGATTGGAGCATCCGCCACCACAGCCTGTTCGGTGGCGCAAATAGTGGAACAATCAAACGCCTTGGAGGCGGTGATGTACCTGGCTGCTTTCTCAATGTCTGCAGAACGGTCAACGTATACCGGCACATTGCCAGGTCCCACCCCGTAGGCAGGTTTGCCCGTGGAATGGGCAGCCCGCACCATGGGGGTGCCGCCGGTTGCCAGGATGACCGCGGTGTACTTGTGGGTCATCAGTTCGTTTGTGCCGGGCAGGCTGATGTTCTGCATACAACTGACCAAGCCCCTGGGAGCGCCATTCGCTTCGGCTGCTTGCGCCATCAGCATGGCCGCTTCGTAACAGCAGCGAATCGCAGAGGGATGCGGTGCGATAACGATGGCATCCCGCGCCTTTACGGCTATTAGGATCTTGAAGATTACGGTCGAGGTGGGATTGGTGGAAGGTGTCAGTGCTGCGACCACGCCCATCGGCCAGGCGATCTCCACGATCTTGCGCGTCTCATCCCGCCCGATCACGCCCACGGTTTTGATATCGCGAATACTCTCCCAGACGTTGCGGGCGGCAAACTCATTCTTGAGCTTCTTGTGCGCCACAACGCCGTAGCCGGTTTCTTCCTGCGCCATTCTGCCCAAACGTTCAGCAGCCCCGAAGGCAGCTTCAGACATGGCAGCACACACCCGATCCACCTGCTCCTGGCTGGCTTTCGCCCATATCTGCCAGGCGGAAAAGGCATTGTTCACCAATTCGCGGGCTTCCTGGATGGAGGCTAGATCCTTATCGAGTGCCATGATTCATCCCCTTACGCCTTGCGAAAGACGGTCTCGCCTTCCACTTCCAGTGAATCGATCATCGCCATGATCACCGCATCCACCGGGGTATCGCGGGTAATGTTGGTCTGCCGCGCGCTTGATCCGGCAGCAGTCAGCACCAGGTCGCCCACACCGGCATCCACGGTATCGATCGCCACAAAGGGCTTGCCCACCGGGTTGCCGTGCTCGTCCGTCTGGCGCACGATCAGCAGTTTTTTACCAGCGAGCTTCTCATCCTTGATGGTGGAAACGGTGGTTCCTATCACTCTGGCAATCAGCATTTTGACTCCGATCTGAACCGGGGTTGAATTCTAGGATCAATATCCCTTTGATGCAGGGGCAGGTGCAGCGGGTGGGGTGGTTTCAGACACCGCCTGCATGATCTTTACCCCGGCTGAAGCTCCGATGCGCGTGGCGCCGGCAGCAACCATGGCTTCAGCTTCCTCCAGGTTGTGAATGCCGCCCGAAGCTTTGACACCCATGGTGGGTCCCACCGTGCGGCGCATCAGCTCAACATCATGCACGGTGGCACCGCCGCCGGAAAACCCGGTGGAGGTTTTGACGAAATCCGCTCCGGCTTCCTTGGAGAGGAGGCTGGCAACCACTTTTTCTTCGTCGGTCAGCAGGGCGGTCTCGATGATGACCTTGGTCAGCGCCCCGGCTTTGTGCGAAGTATCGACCACTCCGCGGATATCGCGGGCGACCAGTTCGTTATCACCGGATTTGAGCGCTCCGATATTGATCACCATGTCGATTTCGGTGGCACCGTTCTTGAGAGCCGTCTGGGTCTCGAACACCTTCACCTCGGGTGAGGTGGCGCCCAGAGGGAAGCCGATGACAGTGCATACCTTCACATCCGACCCCGCGAGCAGGTCGGCGCAGAGTTTGACATGGGTGGGATTGACACACACGGACGCGAAATGGTATTTGCGCGCTTCGAAGCACAATTGGGCAATCTTGTCCTGCGTGGCATCGGGTTTGAGCAGCGTGTGATCGATCATCCGCGCCAGGCTGATATCTTCAGGGATCACACCCAGAGTGGAGGTCAAGCGTTCGGCACCAGCGCTCACCACGTGACCGGCATTGTCGAAGCAGGTTTTTACCTTGACGCCCTCGGCAATATCAACCACGCAGAATGAGCCGTCGGCGCTCTTTTGCATTTCCTCTTTTTCGGCAATGGCCAGCAGCACTTCGCGGGTAATGGTTTCCACCAATTGTTCAATCATTTTCGCATCAGGACTCATCTTATTTTCCATCCTTCATTTCGCCGGATTCCAGCGCCATGATCTTGTTCACTCTTCCCGCATGCCTGCCGCCGCCAAATTCGGTCGCGAGCCAGGTTTTGAGGATCAGCTTCGCCTGGTTGACGCCAATCAAACCCGCGCCAAGTGTGAGCACGTTGGCGTCGTTGTGCTCGCGGCTATTGACCGCGGTGGCGTAGTCGTAGCACATGGCAGCGCGAACACCTTTGATCTTGTTGGCAGCCATGCACGAGCCAATGCCCGCGCCGTCAATCATCACACCGCGCCAGGCCTTGCCGCTGGCAACGAGGCGCGCTACTGCCGCTGCGTAGTCAGGATAATCTACCGCATCCCTGGTATGTGTGCCGCAGTCAATCACCTCGTATCCCATTTCAACGAGAGACGTTTTGAGTGTTTCCTTTAATTCCAAACCGCCATGGTCTGTACCAATGGCGACGATTTTCTTTTCAGGGGAGGGGGGGATGCTTGCGGGTACACCGGTCACAGGTTGAGCGGACATTGGCTTGGGAGATGGCATTGCCGCGGGCTGCTGCCGTTCACCCAGGGTGCGCGACACCACCTGTTTCACAATGCGGTGGATCTCATCCTCAGAGCTGATCATCCTTCGCGAATCTCCACTTGACGAAACCATCAAAATGTTGGATAATCTAACTGGTAGTGACCACATGACCAGTGATCGTTTCTATCTTACCACTTTGGGATTGCAATGTCAAGAATGATCGATCCATACAACGCTATACCCAAATATCACCAGCTGGCTGCGCTGCTGCGCGAGAAGATCGACGACGGCGAATGGCAGCCCCGTTCTGCCATCCCTTCTGAACGCCAACTTGAAACCCTGTACGGCATCAGCCGCACCACTATCCGCGAAGCCATCGACAGCCTTGTCCGGCAGGGTTACCTCTACCGCGAGCAAGGCCGGGGGACCTTCGTCTCACCGCAAAAACTGCAAAAAGCCATGCTCGAACTGACAAGTTTTTCGGAAGATTTGCTCAGGCGCGGCATCCAACCGGGGCAGATCATCCGCTCGCTGGAATGGGTGGTGCCCAACCCCAAGATCCTGCAAAAGCTTGAACTCCCCGCCGGCACCAGGGTGCTGCGCATCGAACGCATCCGCCTGGGGAACGATACCCCCATCGGTCTGCAGACCTCGTACCTGGCGCTCAAGGAAGGGCAGGACATCACCCTCAAAGAGATGGAAACGAGGGGTTCGCTTTATACCATTCTACAGGAAAAACTGCGGATTATTCCCTCCGAAGCAGATGAAACGCTGGAGGTCACACTGGCAACGCCCGAGGAAGCTGCCCTTCTGCACATTGTGGAGGGAGCTCCGCTGCTGCTGAGCGAACGGGTGTTGTTTGCCCAGGACCGCCGCCCGGTGGAATTTGTCAAGATCCTGTACCGCGGTGACCGCTACCGCTATACCGTGAGGTTGACGAGGTAATTTCAAACGCGGTCATCACGAACGCAGACCGGCATGAGCATCTCTCCACTAGTGATGTCATCCTGAGGCGCAAGCCGAAGGATCGTTCTTAATGCGGCTTTAGTCCTACTCGATGCAAACAGTAATGTTGAAGGGCATTGGTTGTTAAGAACGATTCTCACCTGCACCCCTGGCACTGCCCGCCAGGGCAAGTGTGCACCGAACGCAGTGCGGTGCAAGTGTCACTTCGTTCAGAATGACATGCTTTTTGCTGCGCACGGAGTGCCATAGGGGAACGGATTCATCGCCACCTGCCAAAGACCCCCCTCCCACCTCCCCCAATTACGAAAAACATGGAATTGGGGGAGGCTTGCGTTGCGTACTCCATTTAGCCACGCGAAATTGAGGAAGGAAATCCTTTCGTATTCACGAAAAACAAAAAAGGTGCGTTCGGAATCGAACACACCTTTTACAAACGTAATTACCCGCTCAGCCGCCGACCGGGGGAACATAGAAGGAGTAAAAATCCTTGCCCGGATAGGCGTTGGTATACAGTGTTTCCACCCCTGACGGGTAGAGCTGCTTGAGGGTATCCAGGTCGGCAATATCATCCGCCTTGATGATGAAGAATTTGGAACGCGTTTCGGCGGTGGTCAGGCCAAACTGGTCCGGCCAGATGGCATAATCCTTGGTGGGATACCCCGAATTAATACCCACCAGGCGGGTATCGACCCAGTAAGGCACACCCACCACCCAGGCGGTATCCACACTCCCGCCCGACTTGATGTAATCCTTCACCACACTGCCAATCTGCGAAGTGTTCCAGGATGCCTGCGCATAAGACTGCGCGTACTGGTTGAATACCAGGTCGTAGTTCTGCGAAGCGGATGCAAAGATCAGCAAGACACCCACGGCAGCCACCGCCACCCTGCCAACGCCCTCCCGCGCCTTGATCCAGAGGCTGGAAAGAAATCCTTCCAACGAGATGGCAGCAATAATGAAGATGGGCACGGCTGCCCCCGCGGTGCGATTGAGCGCCGGATTTTCCTCAGGGAAAGCCAGCGAGAGGATGGACGGCATCATCAGCAGCGGCACCGAAAGCAGCAGGAAGAGATCCTGCCAGGTGCGCCGCTGAATGTAGCGCACCACCAGGGCCACGATCCCCAACAGGTATAACGCTGCGGTCACGACGTCCAGAGCCGGGCGGTTGGTGACCGAGTGAGCCCAGACATTACCGTCGCTCCAGAATGGCATGATGGCAGCATTCCACAGGTTGGAAAGGAAAATCAATCCGGCAGGTCCGGGCAGCGGACGCTCGGTGGATCCGAGCCTGCTGAATGCCCGGAGTCCAAACATGGTTGGATTCTCGGTCCAGTACCTTCCCAGGGGCAGAAAGAGGATCACCGCAAAGAGCGTCACGAGAACGAAGCCCCACAGAGCGTTTTTGCGTTCGCCGGGAAGGCGTTTATGCAGCAAATAGATCAACACACCTGCAGTCACCACGAAGGGCACAATGCGGAAGGAGCTGTATCCCTGCAAACCGATGCCAAGCGCCGCACCTGCGAGGATGAAATCGTTTCGGTCGAGGGTGCGCAAGCCCCTCAGCAGATAAAACAGAACGGGAGCAACAAAGAGGGGATAGAGTGTAAACCGCAGCGCGATGCGGCTGATCACATTCGGCCAGTATGCCATACCCATCAGGAGCATCGCCAGCAGCCCCACCCAGCGGTTGCCAAGTTCCTTTCCCAGGCGGTAGACGTAGATCAGGGTCACCAATCCCATCAAAGCGGTGCCAATCTTCAGGCTGAGGAAGGACACACCCGTCCCGAAGAGCTTGATCACCAAAACCGTGAGATAAAACTGGAACGCTTCGCGACCGGTATTGCGGGTGAAAAAGATCGAGGTCTGCCCGTTGAGAACGTCGTTGACATCCAGCAGTTTTTCGGCATGGTCGCTGATCATCTCATTGGGGATGGCATTCAACTGGGACATGCGGAAGAATACCGCTATCAGCATTACCGCCAACAGCAGAATATCCCAGCCTGAGAGCTTAAGACGCAGCCCCGGGTTGGAAAGGAAATCCCGTACGGAGGTTTTGAAATGCTCCCAACCCCCGGGATGGCGCGGAATCCAAAATGCGGCCAGGGCAGTGGCAATCAACACCAGCCAGAGCAGAACATTGAGCAGGGTGAAGCGGTTGCCGCTGAACGCGAAGAAGGCGATGAGCAGCAGCGGAAGCAGGAAGAGGAGCGGCACCCTGCGGATGCCGTAGTTTTGAGATTGGGCTTCAGCTTCTTTAAGGGGGGCGATCTGCCATTCACGGATCAGAATGGCGCGCACCAGAAATCCGGCGGCCACGGCAAAGAGGAAAATCGCGATTTCGACATTCCGCGTGGCAGGCTCGAGCATGCGCTGCCCAATGATTGCCACGAGAATCGCCAACAGAGAGCTCCAGGGTAACCTGGACTTGTGTTTCTCTTTTTCGGTCCCCGGCTCCACGGGGGGTTGTTCGCCTGGCGCCTGCAGTAAATTCCCCTTCTTCCGCATGCCCAGCTTTTCTTCCAGATAATCGAGCAGACTGGGTTCGTCCATGATCAATTCCCTCACCCGGCTCTATTTGCGTCTTGCGATATAGAAAGTATACGTCCCTTCCGCCTGAATGGACGGTTCGTCGTAAGCAGCCTGGCAAACCGCCCTGGTCAAAGCCAGATTCCAGCGGTACGGCGCAAGGATCCACCTGCCAAAGAGCTTGCGTGTGATCAGCGAAGGCAGACCAAAGTAATGCCCCCATTCCAGCACGTGCTCGGAGCGGGGCGAAAAATAGTGCCACCAATCCACCAGTTCAAAACCTGCCTTCTCCAGGCGCGCCTGCCAGGTGCGCGGATCATCGCAATGGTGGTGCCGGGTGATGGTGTTGAAGAAGCTGCGGTAGGCATCCCCCAGAAAACGCAGGTGAATGCGGTCGAAGAAATTACTGACCGAAAGCGCAGGAAGGAAATTGTGGTTCGGAACACAGAAAATGAAAGGCGCGCCGGGCTTGAGCACCCGCGCCATCTCCGCCAGAACAGGATCGAGCTCCGGGATATGTTCCAGCACCGAGTTGCTGACCGCGCTGTTGAAATGTCCATCCTCAAAGGGGATGCGGTCGCCGCTGCCCTGGATCACTTCGAGATACCCGCCGCGCTGGATGGCTTCCCGTATGGGACCCGTCCATGGATCGAGGCCAACTTCAAGGGGACGATTGAATGCCAGGGTGGCAAAGTGTCCGTCGCCGCAACCCAAGTCAAGTGTAGGCGCGGGGAGATCAATGTTCTCATAGAAACGTGCTTCCACTGCGCGCAGCAATCCGCGAAAATACGGCAAACTGCTGATCTGCCGCCAGAGGTGATCCTTCGTCGCGTCGGACGATTCAACAGGTTGGTGGTGCCCCAGGGTCATGACTAAGCACGCCTTTCTGCAT
This sequence comes from Anaerolineaceae bacterium, assembly GCA_039683035.1. GTDB lineage: Bacteria > Chloroflexota > Anaerolineae > Anaerolineales > Anaerolineaceae > UBA6107. Next base: position 138,154 of record JBDKSE010000017.1, on the reverse strand, counting down.
AGAGATACGCCAGATTGCCGTGTACCGGGTTGGGTGTAATTTTCACAGTAAATCCCCTGCTCTCCAGGAATTGGCGCATATCACGCCTGGAAAAAGCGGTCACACCATCATGCACTTCCATGCAGATGCATTTCACAGTACGCAATAATCCTTCACTGGAGCTGAATAGGATGTCGTATTCCGCCCCTTCGCAGTCCATTTTCAGATAGTCGCAATGCTGCAACCTTTGCTCTGCAAACAGGTCTGCGAGGGTAATTGCATTCACATCAATCTGACCGTTCGAAGCAGCGGTATCAGCGGTGGAATGCTGGGCAGCCTCTCCGGTCACCAGGTTCAGCCGTGAGGCTCCATTCTTCGAAGCAATGGCTCCTTCATGAATGGTCACATTATTGATGTCATTCTTCTGCAGGTTATCGCGGATCAGATCGATGGATTGGGGATAAGGTTCCACCGCGATCAGTCGCCCGGGCGCGATCTGCAATCCCGCCCAGACAGCAAAATCACCCTGGGCAGCGCCGATATCCACCACCGTCCAGCCCTTCTGAAGAGGAACCCCCGCCTTTTCATAGACCCGGTCGAGAATGGTTTCCTTGAGCACCCAAACATCCATCAGCGTGAGGGCGTCAAAGCGGGTGCCGTCGCTGAGTATAACCTCAAAGGGGCGGTCAAGCGGCAAATGCAATGCCAGCCGGACGAGCATCCCGCGGTTTTTGATTCCCCGCCAAAGGGTGAATATCGATCGAAGATAATAGATGAAGGCAGTAGGTTTCAAGGTTCTCCCGTTCACAGTATGCATGAACCAGCCAATTATAAACGGTTTGATGAACGCACACCAATAGGCATGGATAAAAACAACTCCGGCGACGCCGGAGTTGTTTTTATGCACCTTTCGTTTACTTTTGAAGAGCTTTGGAAAGCACCTGCATCAGGGTATTGGCCACCAGGGTGCCCGATTGAGAGCGGGCTGCCGAACTGTTCATCCGGCTGCTGCCGACCACCGCGTTCAGCAAAGCATCCATGTTCGAGCCGCCGGATTGTTTGGTCTGCATGTAACTCATCCCGGCATTAAGCAGGGTATTCAGATCGATTCCCCCGCCCTGCTGGCTGCCTGAGGTACCCGTTCCTCCGGTCAACCCGCCCAACAAGCCGCCCAAAAGGTCGCCGCCTTCTGCCGGTGCCTGCTGTGTCTGACCGCCTCCAAGCCCGCCCAATAATGTACCCAGCAGATCTCCGCCAGCGGCTGGAGCCTGGGTAGGGGTTTGCCCTGCGCCGAGCAGCGCCTGGATCAACTGCATGGCATTATCGGCGGTGATCGTCTTTTGTCCCGCAAGAGAAGTGGAAGCATCGGTCAAACCCTGGGCATAGAGCTGTGAAGAACCGCTATTGGTCTGCTGCCGGAGAAGCTGGGCAGCATACTCCAACTGGTCCGCCGGAGCGGCATTCTTCTTTTCCTTCATGGCGCGGGTGATCACGTCAAACGTCTGTACCATGTTGTCGCCGTGGTCATGGTTGTACTCATCCGCCTGGTTGAGCGAATCCCGGTTTTCGCCAAGCGTCTTTGCAACTGTGCCAAAAACCTTTGCCAGATCGACACCCTGTGTGGTAGCCATTTGAAAACCTCCAGTTAATGCGATTTTCATAATTCTATCATCAACCGTAACAAAACCAAATTGACAGAAATCCGCTGCAATGTTATTCTAAACATTATTCAATAATTGAGTATAAAGCGATGAGCAGAGGAAAAACCAACCCATTTCCTGAATTTCAGTATGCCCTTTTGGGTCAATTAATGGCTGGACCGACTTACGGCTACGTATTGCACAAACAACTCTCCAACCCGCAGGGAATCGGTCTGATCTGGCAAGTTAATTTGCCGAATCTTTACGCAGTATTGGAGCAGCTTGAAAAGAAGGGCTGGCTTTCGGTCACCCTACAGCCGGGTGATTCGCGCCCTGGACGGAAGGTCTACCAGCTTACCGGTGAAGGCAGGGCTGAATTCAAAGCCTGGCTTACATCGCCGGTCACTCACCCCAGGGCAATCCGCCAGGATTTTATGCTCAAGTTGAATTACCTTCAAGTACATCAACCTGACCAGGTTCCTGTATTGATGCGGACCCAACTCAGCCACTGCCGCACCTGGCTGAAAAATGCGCGTGATGCTGTAAAGCGGGCATCAGGCGGCGAATCCTTCTCCCAATCCGTTTATCGATTTCGTGTGCTGCAGGTCCAGGCGATGGTCGATTGGCTGGAAGCAGAATTACGCGAGATTCAGGAACCCACTTCCATCATAGAGGTAGAAAATGAATAAAAAGCACTTGTTATTGATATCACTAACCCTTTTTTCAGTCCTCAGCCTGGTCGCCGGATGCGTTCAGGCGACCCCTGCGGCAACCGCTGCTCCCACCGAACCTCCTGCTGCCGCCACTGATAATCCTACCGCTGAGCCAACGCAGGCTGCATTTCCCGTCACACTCGAAGATGCTCTCGGACGTTCGGTAACTCTTGACACAGCACCCCGGCGCATCGTGGTCGCAGGGAAAGCCTCCACCCTGATCATCGACGCGCTTTACATGTTCCCCGAGGCAGCGGATCGGGTCATCTCCTACGGCAAGGGCACCCAGACCGGAAAGAATTTTCTTTCGGTGGTCGATCCAAAGATCGATACCAAAACAGGACTCGAAAACACGGTCAGCGCTGAACAGATCGCTCCGCTCAACCCTGACCTGGTGATCATGAAGGACTATCTCAAGGATAGCCTGGGAACGCCGTTGGAAACCCTGGGCATACAGGTGGTCTACCTCAACCTTGAAACCCCTGAGACCTTTTTCCGTGACGTGAAAACCATCGGCCAGATCTTCGGTGATCCGGCTCGGGCGGATGACCTGGTTGCTTATTACCTGAAGAAGGTCGCGTCTGTTACGGATGCGCTTAAGGATTTGAAAGACTCAGACCGCTCCAGCGTGCTTCTGCTGCAGTATTCCGCCAAAGGCGGCACCGTGGCGTTCAATGTGGCACCCCAGCAATGGCTGCAAACCGACATGGTCAAAATGGCAGGCGGTGCCCCTGCCTGGCTGGACGCCTCAAATCCCAAAGGGTGGACGATTGTGACCCTGGAACAAATTGCTTCCTGGAAACCGCAAATGATCTTCATCGTGGATTATTCAGGAAACGCCGACAAAGTGGTATCCGATCTTAAGAATGATCCGCAGTGGTCAGAATTGGACGCGGTCAAGAATCAGAAACTCTTTGCCTTCCCAGGTGATTTTCTGAGCTGGGACCAGCCGGACCCCCGCTGGACGCTCGGCCTCACCTGGCTGGCGGCAAAGATCCAGCCAGCAGCCTTTTCAGGCGTGGATATCAAAGTAGAGGTGACTGATTTTTATCAGACCGTGTATATGCTGGACAAAAGTGTAATCAACACCCAGATCCAACCCATCGTCAAAGCACAGTAAGGTATAATGCCAGCCGGGATGGATCACCCATCCCGGCTTTTTTGAGACCTGCCGTGAATCAACGCCAACGACAAACCCTGCAAAGCATACTTTTGGTCCTGACCCCAATTGTGTTCCTGGGGCTGGCATTGTTCATCGGACGCTATCCTCATCCTTTTTGGATGAACCCTTCCCTTTTGAACGACGATGTCCTGGCACAGCGGCTGGTGCTCAACCTGCGGCTGCCGCGGGTGATCACCGCCATGCTGCTGGGGATGTCGCTTTCGGCTGCTGGCGGTGTGATGCAAATGCTCTTTCGCAATCCGTTGGTGGAACCGGGTTTTCTGGGGGTTTCCCAGGGGGCTGGCTTCGGCGCAGCCTTTTGCATCATCTTTTTGAGCACCAATCCCCTGGCGGTTGAAGGTGTCGCCACCCTGTTTGCCGTGCTCGGGTTGGCGCTTTCCTATTTCTTTGCCCGAAAGATGCGTTACGGCGGCTGGCTGCTTAGGCTGGTGCTGGCGGGCATTGCCGTTTCCGCTCTGTTTTCTGCCGGGCTGGGCATTCTCAAATACCTGGCGGATCCCAATTCACAGTTGCAGGAGATCGTCTTCTGGCTTCTTGGCGGACTCTATTCGGTCACCTGGCGCAGCTTGCTTTACATCCTGCCGGTGGTCATCCTGGGGTTGGTGATGATCTACCTGATGCGCTGGCGTTTGAACCTGCTGGCCATGGAGGACGAAACGGCTTTTTCGCTGGGGGTTTCCGTGGGCCGTGAGCGCACCCTGCTGCTGGCGGCTGCGGTAGCCATCACCGCCGTGGTCATCTCGGTGGCGGGGATCGTGGGTTGGGTCGGCCTGATCGTGCCCCACATCGCCCGCAGGTTGAGCGGAGCCAATGCGGCCAATTTCATCCCGTTGAGTATCAGCCTGGGGGGCATTTTCGGCATCCTCTGCGATACCCTGGCACGCACATTAACCGCCGGAGAGATTCCACTGGGAATCATCACCTCGCTGCTCGGCGCGATGATCTTCATTTTCCTGATGGTCAAACCCAATCTGAGGGTGAAGCAATGAGCACCAAAAGCCTGTTGACCATCGAAGAACTCAGCTTTGCCTACGAAAACGCTCCTGTTTCAGCATTGAACCAGGTTTCCTTCGAGATCAACGCAGGAACGATCACCACCATTCTCGGTCCTAACGGAGCGGGCAAGACCACCCTGCTTCACCTGCTCTTGGGACTTCGCAAACCCGCTCACGGAAGCATCCTGCTCGAAGACCTCCCCCTCAGTCAGTATTCCCGCCGCAGTCTCAGCCAGTGGATGGGCCTGGTTCCCCAATCGGAACATGTGCCTTTTGAATACACAGTCCTCGAATATGTGCTGCTCGGAAGGGCGCCGTATCTTAATCCATTGGATTTGCCAGGACCCGAGGATATTGAAATTGCACGTGCAGCCCTGGTCAAAACCGGCATTCAATCTCTGGAACACCGCATTATGCCGGCGTTAAGCGGAGGTGAACAGCAGCTCGTGCTTCTGGCGAGAGCACTTGCCCAGCAACCAAGGATCCTGCTGCTCGACGAACCCACGTCGCACCTTGACCTGGCGAACCGCAATGTGACGCTGCGCATATTGGATCAACTACGCCGGGAAGGCACAACGATCCTTTTCACCACTCATGACCCCGAAGCTGCACTGATCGCTGCCGACAACATCGTTCTGATGAAATCCGGACAGGTACTTTCCGCGGGCACCTTTGAAGAAACCTTCACCGGTGAAAAACTCACCCGGGCTTACGGCGTACCGGTCGAAGTCATCAGGGTCGATGGCATCCAGGTGGTCAAATCCATGGGCAGGATCTCATGAGCCCGGATTCGGGGAGTATCTGGATCATCACTGGTGAAAGGGGAGCCGGCAAGACCCGCTTCTGCCAGAAGGTTGTTTTGGCAGCCCGCGAGAGGGGATTGACAGTAGGTGGAGTGATTTCTCCGGCAGTATTGACCAAGGGGATCAAGACCGGAATCAACGTTCAGGACCTTGCCACCGGTGAAACCCGCCTCCTCGCATCAGCCCGTGAAGAGATTCCGGATGCCGTCACCCCCCACTGGAAGTTCAATGATGCCGCCCTCGCCTGGGGATCGGAAATCTTACGCCAGGGCACACCCTGCGACCTGCTGATCGTGGATGAGCTGGGACCGCTGGAACTGGAACACTCGCATGGATGGATCGAAGGCATCGAAGCTCTGGACGGGGGAAAGTACCGTGCTGCCATCGCTGTCGTTCGGAGTGAATTGGTCCCCCGTGCACTTCAGCTCTGGTCGTATGCTGCGGTCCTGCCAATCGCCAAAAGCGAATCGGAATCGGAACAACTGGTACACCTGAACGCGATTCTCTCATCAATCTCGGAGTAAAGTTCACTTCGTGGCTATACGCAATTACCTAGGCATCCAATAAAGGCGTCCTGATTGATCCACATTTAAAATTACAGCCAGGCAGCCTTCTTTTCCCGTATAATTGGAAAGACTTAACAAGGAGGCCTGGCATGAGATTTGTGCATAAATTCGGAATTCTTAAGCCCAAGGTCGGAATAGCTCTGAGCGGGGGGTCCACTCACGGCGCTGCCCACATCGGAGTGCTAAAGGTGCTGGAACGCGAGGGAGTGAAAGTGGATATGATTGCCGGCACCAGCGCCGGTGCGCTCGTCGGCTGCGCCTATGCTGCCGGAATTCCCCTGGATGACATTGCAGACATTTTCAAAAAAATGTCCTGGCCTCAGCTTCTGCGTCCTTCGCTTCTCCGTTCGCTCTCCCTTTTCGATACCTCTCCCATGGAAAATTTCCTCCGCGAGAAGATCGGAAGCGGTGAGTTCAAAGATCTCAATATTCCGTTTGCTGCCATTGCCGCTGACATTGTGACCAGTGAAAAGGTGGTGCTGGATAGCGGTCCATTGGCACCTGCGGTTAGGGCAAGCGCCTCCATCCCCGGGTTGTTCAATCCCGTCGAGATCAACGGCCGCATGCTGGTGGATGGCGGCATCCTCGATAACCTTCCGGTCAGCCAGGTCAAAGCGATGGGTGCTGATTACGTCATTGCAGTTGATTTGACCAAGCATGAGGGACCAAACAAGAAACCCGAGAATCCCATCGAAGTGATCATGGATATGATAGAAATTATGCAGTCGCGATCCACCCTTCCAGATCCATCAGAATTCGATTGCTACATTCGACCTGAGGTTTTGCAGTTTTCCAAATGGGACTTCTCCAAAGCGGATGACATCATGACCGAGGGTATGAAGGCTGCTGAAAAGGTGATGGACAAACTAAGATCTGACCTTCGCTTGAAATCCAAAGCATAATATGTTTCCACAAACTGATCCCAAACCTCAACCGAATTTGCTTCAAAAGGTTTTCCAATTCCTGAGCCTGAAGAAGAATATCACCGCCCTGTTATTAATGGTGATCCTCATCGGTATCGGTGAATGGATGGCCGACCGTTTCATGCCCCTGTACATCCAGGCTTTGGGCGGCTCCCTGGAGATCATCGGCGTCCTCAGCGGGATGAAGAACTTGATGGGCGCTTTGTATTCCTTCCCCGCGGCTTATTTAAGCGAGCGGCTGGGATACAAACGCTCGCTGGTGGTGTTCAACATCATCGCCCTGGTCGGATATTCGATCGTGATCATCTTTCAAAGCTGGGCGGCAGTTCTGGTGGGCGCATTCTTCTACCTGGCCTGGTCATCGGTATCGCTGCCCGCGACCATGAGCCTGATCTCATCCAACCTGCCCAATCATAAACGCACCATGGGAGTCTCCATGGTGTCGATCACGAAGCGGCTCCCCAAGGCTGTTGGTCCGATCATCGGCGGTGCCCTGATCACCGCTTACGGTCAATTGCAGGGCATCCGGTATGCCTTCATGGTAGCGTTCGTATTCGGCATCATCGCTCTCATCGTCCAGCAAATCATGCTCAAGGAAGAGAACACCAAATCCAAGGGTGATCCGTTGAGCAATCCGTTTGCGATGTTCAAGTTCATCACCCCTGATCTGCGCAACCTGTTGATCTCCGATACGATCATCCGTTTTTGCGAGCAAATTCCGGATATGCTGATCGTCTTGTGGGTGGTGGAGATCAATCACATCAGCGAGTTGGATTTTGGGTTGCTTTCGGCAGTGGAAATGGTCACCGCCATGCTGGTGTACATTCCCGTGGCGTACCTGGCAGATCGCAGCAGCAAGAAACCGTTCGTGCTATTGACCTTTGGATTCTTTACCCTCTTCCCGCTGGTGCTGCTCTTTTCGCGAAACCTGCCCATGATGATCCTGGCATTTGTCGTACGCGGCTTGAAGGAGTTCGGGGAACCCACCCGCAAAGCACTCATTCTCGACCTGGCGCCCGAAGACCACAAGGCGGCCGTGTTCGGGGTGTATTATCTCATTCGTGATTCCATCGTCAGCCTGGCTGCCTTTGGCGGCGTTTTCCTTTGGGCAATCGAACCCGAAATCAACCTTCTGGCTGCGTTTGGTTTCGGTGTGCTGGGAACGATCTACTTTGCCATTTTCGGCCGCGACCTTGGTCCTGCCAAACCAACCGTGGAAGCCTGAGCAGCGCAGTATTGTTCTGATAATGAAAAGACCGCCGATTTGGCGGTCTTTTTGATTCCCTACTTCGAGGACTTCCTGATCAGGGACTGGACAACACGAAGGGAAAATTCACTTTTACTTCAGCCCCTGCCTTGAGGTTGACCGTCTGGGGTCCTGAACCCTTTACCGGTTTGACGCCTGGAGGGATGGGACCGGTCACCGTCAGGCAGTAGCTGCCCGCTGGTACACCGTGTATTTCGTATGTGCCGTTGATCGCTGTTGTGGCGCTGACCAGGATCTTTCCACCCATACCGCAGATACCTTCTGCAAGAACCAGCTCCAGGTTTTCGAATCCCGGTTCTCCAGGATCCTGGTAGAAATTCGCGTTCCGGTCGTACCAGACAAGCCCGTGAATAAATGTTTCACCGCCGTTCCCTGCCGATTCGATCGAAAGCGGACAAAGACCAGGTTCTGCACCGGTAGGCGAGAATCCCGCCGCCCACCGGCAGGTATTATCCACCTTTGAGAGCTTTTTCAATGGGTATGCCCCCGACTGTGCGGGCAGGGGTGAACCAGCTTCGGCCAAGGTGAAATGGTCGTTGTAATCAAACAGGGAGGGTTGGATGCTGTCTTGCGCCCATGCGTTCCAAAGGAACGCCTTGTCGTTATCGATCACTGTCTTCTTGAAGGCAATCTGCACCGAGCTGAAATCATTGGGGTTCACCCTGGCCCAGGCGGCATCCGTATCGAAACCCTTACCCGAATCGAACAATTGCAGTTCGAAACCGTCACCGGTTTTGCTGCCATCAGCCTTGACGGCAATACCGCCGCCAACATCACGATTGGCATCCCGCCAGATGGAAACACCATCCACCGACCACATCAATCCGGGTTTACTGGCAATGATCAAGAAGTCACCCCGGCCATCAGCATCCACATCGATTTCCACCCCGTAGGATTCAGAAAGTAGGCTACCTTTGGGCATGCCTGCAAGCTTGATGGTTACATAGATCCAATCGCCCGAACGACGCAAGCCAGCCTCGATGATATCGAGATCTGGAAAATACTGGTCCATGGTTTCGGCGTTGAACGGGCGTTCAAATTCACCGGCATCGAAATTATCACCCCCGGCGACACGCTTGGATTTTGCATAAGCTGATGAGTCCGCATCCAGAATCTGTGATTCGAATCGTTCCGCAGGATCTTCAGGGGTTGAGAGATGCATGATCCTGGCTGTTGGCGTAAACCCAGGAAGCACAGGTGCAGGGGTGGGTGTCTGAGTGGCTGGAACTTGGGTCTCCGTCGGCTGAAATATTAGAGGTGTCAACTGCACAGTCGGCTGCGGAGAGGGTGTGGGTTTTGAAACCGCACATCCAGAAGCGAACCCCAGACATAGAAAAAGGAAGAACATTCCTCTCAATTTAGACATGCGGCGCCCCTTGCTTCTTCTCTTTTCTGATTATAGAGGCTTGGCGATTCGAATTCAATCAACAAATCTCCCTGTCCGTTCTCCATCTCCAACTTAACAGGTTTGAAAGCTTTCCTGAGTATTATCTTTATGTTATTGAATTATTACCAATGTATAACTATAATACGTTTATCCAGCAAGTAATAGAACGGTTATTTATTGTTATGCAGAGGTAATATTCATGAGCTTCGTCTCCAAAAAATCCCTCCGATTGATCCTCGCCGCTGCCCTGGCAGCGTGTTTCTTTTTCTCGCCCCTGTCCACAGCATTTGCAGATACCACTTTCGCCTCGGTACAGGGTTCCTCTTCGTCCACCCTGCAATCGCTGGCTGCTTTCGCACGTTCGGTAAGCAACGGCCGCAGCCAACAATTGGTGGGCATTTACTCTCCGAATGTGATGTCCTTTCCGGTGGTGCAGCAACCCGGCGGAAATTCCTCTTTCGTCTCAACCAAAGCCAATACCCTGACCCAGTTTGGCATTGCCAGCCAGTACGGATCCACCGGCTTGTTGGCTCACAACACCCTCGCCGGTGCCAACTTCTACAACCTGCAGTACGGCGACATCCTCTCGGTGGTTTATGGAGATGGCTCTGTTGAACTTTTCAAGATCAGCCAGATCCAAATGTACCAGGCGATGGATCCGTACTCGCCCTATTCCAATTTCGTCGACCTTTCCAATCCTGGTGTTCAGCTCACGAGCACCGATCTTTTCTACCGCACCTACGGGCTGGGTAACGTCCTCGTCTTGCAGACCTGCCTTTCGCGCAACGGAAATGATTCCTGGGGACGCACATTCATCATTGCATCGCCATTGCAGGGCAATGCTGCTGACTACTACAAGTCCTACGGCTTCGGCAAAGTCAGCGGAAAGATCAATACTCAAAGTCTCGCCTTAAGCGCTAATTATTAGAAATATCGAATCCATCCCACTCCGGCGGCACCCCGCCGGTTTTTTTGCCTGTTTGCAGGTAAACTAAAGGAAATATTCCTCCGAGGGTGTCAATGAATCTCATTCCAATGCAAGAATTCGTATCAAACCCGCTTTCGTTGTTTGACCGCGGCTGGTTCCTTCTCACAAGCGGTGATTATACTTCCGGCCGTTTCAACACCATGACCATCTCCTGGGGCAGCCTGGGAACACTGTGGAACAAACCGGTTGCCCAGGTGTTTGTCAGACCCACCCGGCACACTTTCTCTTTCATGGAAAGCAGTCCGGATTTCTCACTCTGCGCCTTCCCGGCAGAATATCGCAGTGCGCTGCAAATGCTCGGGACGCAATCAGGCCGTGACGGCAACAAACTCGCGAATACATCCCTCACCCCGGTTGGCGGAGATCTCATTCATTCTCCGGTTTTCGCTGAAGCCACCCTGATCCTCGAGTGCCGCAAGATATATGCAGATGATCTCGACCCGGACCAATTCAAAGACCCAGCGGTCCTGGGACATTACCCGGAAAGAGATTTTCACAGAATGTACATTGGAGAAATATTACAGGTCAGAGGAGACCCCGCTGTCTTTGGATGAGGTTGGATTATCAGGTGGTTAAATGCGAATGGATGGCTCAACTTGATGGCCATCCATTTTTTCCCCCATTAGGAACCTGTCAACCCCTCCCAAGGGTTAACAAAGAGCAGACATAACCAATTTCAGTTCCAACCCGAAACTACTGACTCAAAACCTCCGCTAGAGCATTGACCACTTCAGGATCGAAAGCCGTATTCATACCATCGAACAAAACCTGCATGGCTTCTTCGTGCGATCGCGCCGGTCGGTAAACCCTTCCTTCGGTCATCGCACAATAAGAATCCACTACTGCCAGTATCCTTGCACCCAGGGGAATTGCATCTCCCTTCAAGTGTTTCGGATACCCCGAGCCATCCATGCGTTCGTGATGGCTCTCAATCATTGGCGCCAGTGATTCGAGACCGGATATCTCTCTCACTATCTGCGCTCCGATCAGGGGGTGGGTTTTCATTCGTTCCCACTCCGCATCATCCAGCGGACCCGGTTTCCGGAGGATGCGATCTTCGATTCCAATTTTGCCTATGTCGTGCAGCAAGGAAGCCCAACATATTTCACGGATCTCCTTGGCATTGCACCTCATCTTGATGGCTACCTTTTCAGAAAGTTCCGCCATCCCCTTGCTGTGATTCCCGCTGTTGAGATCGCGGGTTTCCAGTGTTTTTGAAAGTGCCAGCACACTTTCAAGGCTAAAATTTTCAAGCTGCTGGTTGATGCGCGATCGATAGATCGCATTCGAAAGCTGATCCGTAATCAGATCGATGAGGTAACGGGTATCTTCGCGCTGCAGATCAAGCGTGAAACCCAATCCGTCGCCGATGACCATCACTCCGATACGGTTCAACTCAACGCACATTGGCAGGATGCACACGCGTGAGACTGAGTTCAATCCCAGCGCGAGCCGCTCCTCCACTGTCAGACCTTTATCTGCCGCGTTGATGGTGAAAAAGGTGTTTGAATCGAGTATGTTGTTAAAGAGCTTTTCCACAGCCTTGCTTTCAGGCAGGTTTGCCTGATTGCGCACGACGATGTAATTACGGTAATATGCTGCCCGCGTGTAAAAGCGCTGATTGGATTCGAGCAGAATGATCTTACAGTAATCCACTCCCAGGATGTCTACGATGTGCCTCGTGGCATCTTCCATTAGTTCTTGAGGAGTGTCTGCGCCGAGCAGGAAATGGCTGAGGTCTGAGAGATCGACCAGGTTCTCTCTTGGTTTGCGAAGCGGCGTTGGCGCAGCTCCCGCAACATAATACGGCGCATTATAGATAAAATGGCTCATGCCTGTTCCAACTGAACAAATCACATATCAGAGCACAATCAACCGCCCCCCTTGTAACTTCAGTTGGTCGTGAGTTTTATGGAATTGCTGCGAGCTGATTAATCAGCAGCTGTGCAGGGAATCCCTACCATGGCGCCGGTATTGTTCATCTGGCGGGCAAAATCAGCCAGAGAAGTGGCGCGGATGGAAGCCAGCTTGCGGGTATCAGCGCGATCCAGGTGGAAAGCTTCGCCGCCATATCCCATGCGGACAGCCATCTCAGGATCTGAGAGCAAGAGCTTGCGGAATTTTTCACTGATCACTGCCGCAGTCAGAATTCGACTGAATTCTTTTTCTTTCAAAGAAGGCTTGGATTCGGGACGATCAAAATCATGAAAGATGTTACTCATGGCTAAACTCCTTGGAAGTACTTTTAGTCTTTCTTCCCATGGACCATAACAACCAGATGACTCCAGCCGACATCAAGAGATCGCCTATGCTGAAAGCCAGTCCGTAATGCACCCAGTCAGGAAGCGTCAGGTGGTCTGAAAAGAACCAGAGCTTCGTTGCTTCCCTTGCCAGAACGATGTCTTTGCCGTTTCCGAGGCGGCTTCCGATCGTCCAGGCACCGGCTGGTGCATTCGGGAGAAGTTTCTGGACCGTTTCCGGGCTGATGGGCATCCATCCGCCGTTCAGGCTGATCACCAGGATATTCAGGAACACACCCAGGATCATCGGCCAAAAACTTTTGTTACGGATGTTAAGGATCGAAAACGCGAGCAGAAAGACTTGAGAAAAACTAAACAGGGCAGATACCGTTGAGTCGGGCAGACTTGAGCGGGTGGCAGGGAGTGCAAATGCGATGAATTGGGGAACAAATGCGAGGATCACTAATCCGGGGTAGTGAAGCTCAGGAACTTGGAACTTGGTTTTATTCACCCATGCGCGGATGAGACCGGCTGCCAGACCGATGAAGACTGCAAAGACCAGTATCATTTACGCTGTTTATCGTCCCACGGTTCCTGCAGCTTCAGCGGCACCGGCGGCGAAAATAAACATAGCCAGGGTCATGACGACCAATACAATACGAATGGTGTTCGCGTGTTGCATGGCGAAGCAAGCAGCTTTAGAGGTTAGGGTGTGCATTTCGGGTCTCCTTTTAATGGAACTAGAATATGGGTTATGTCTATTGCCAATTATCCACCCCCGCAGGATGCAAAACAGGATGCAAAACAGGATGCAAACTGGGATGCAAATGAGGATGCAAAATAGGCTGCAAAACCATCCGGTTCTTGATAAAAGGGGACATGAAGCCTCCTCAAGGTCAACCTGGAGTTAGAAAGTCCATGCAATTGTAAAAGGAAACCGCCCGGGATTGAAGAGGGTATCAGCGCGTCAACATATCGTACAGTGCCTTGGTTTGTTGAGCGGGTTCAACGTTCAATTCTCGCTTGAGAATGGCGATGCATTTTTCAAACTGCCTGGCAACCTCAGCGCGGCTGCCCATGGCCGCATATGCCAGCATGATCAGACGGTGGGCGGCTTCGTTGCAGGGATCCTCGATCAGAGCGCGGTTCGCCGTATGGATCGCCGGCTGGTACTGATCTGCCTGGAAGTACAAATTCGCCAGTTTGATCAGCGAATCCATGAAAGCGTGCTGCATTTGAGTGCGCAGAACCAATGCCCATTCCATGTCAAGCTTGGGTAGAAATATACCATGATAATCGGCAATCGCAGCTTTCAAATGCTTGATCTGGTCGGGGCGCGAATTGCTGGCGTTGGCAGCGTTCAATTCATTCAAGAACTCTTCAGCATCATATTCGTAGTCAATTGAGCGGTTAAATCGGTAATACTCATCCACGAAGGTGATGGCATCCGTTCCAACAGCCCGCCTCACCCGATAGATGGTATTTTTGAACCGCAGGCGGATTGCCTCCGCAGAGCTGTACGGCCAGAATACCTCGGCAATCTCTTCCTTTGTCGCTCCTTCTGGATGCGCTACCAAATACAAGAAGAAATCCCGCGACATCTGGGTACGCCATTCAGCAGTGGTGATCAGGTGGTCGCCAATCTTCACCTGGGCTTTTCCCAGCGTTCGGATGACGATATGGGCGGGTGCATTGGGAATGATCGAAGATTTCCCGCGCAATGCTTTGCGGATCTCAGGCAATTTGCGTTGGTGCTCGACCATTTCGGCAGCAAATTCGAGCAAACCCGGATTATTGGGGAAAATCCGGGCAGAGTCCAGGAGCGTATCCTTGAATTCATTACCCAGGTTCAGCAGGGCAGGTTTTGAAGTCGGGGAAATAGGGGTATCGAACAAATCAGCGCAGAATTTTTCTGCTGACTTGACAAGGTTTTTTTGCATTAGCAAGACAAAAAGGACAAGCTTTGTCCTGTCAGCCTCCATACGATGACCTTTATTGTCGAAGAAACGTAAACGATTTTGCAGTGGCACTCCAATTTCGTCCAACTGCCCCATTCTTAACGAGAGGATCGCACTTTCTACATCAAAAATGGCATTTTCATAGTCAGAATGGCTTGAGCCAGTCGTTTCAATCGCCTTGTGAAGGAATTCGGCTGCGTTATCAGTATTACCCACCATCCGTTCCAATGTGGACATGGAAAGATACTGATACATTTCCAGGGTTTTATCCTCAATAGGAGTAATCACTTGCCAAGCCTGGTCATATGCAGATTGAGCCTGTGAATACGATCCCAGATCTCGATAAAGATCGCCAAGGCTGTTGAGTGTATACCCTTCCATTCGTGGATATGAGGCAATCTTGGAATACTGCAACGCCTTGTCCAGTGTCTGTACAGCCTTTTCGAATTGACCAAGCAAGTATTGCAGAACACCAAGATTGTTCAACACATTTGCGGAAAGGATGGCATTACCATTGGATTGAAGGATCTCGAGCGCCTGTGTGTACGCCTTTTGGGTGTCTTCAAATTGTCCAAGTTTTCGATTTACCCAGCCCAGTTCGATTAGTACTTTAGCAACATCGCCCTGAAGGTTTAGTTGTCGATAAATCGCCGCAGCTTCGTTCAGATCAGCAAAAGCTTCCTTCAATTTTCCTTGAAACGTAAGCAAAATACCTCGAGAACGCAAGGCTTCGGCGTATTGCAGCACCAATTTTGGAGAATCCTTCGACAAGCGGATGGCATTCTCAGCGTCTTCCATCGAGGCAGTGAACTCACCCATCTGCCTCAGCGCTGCCGAGCGGCGGTTGTAGGCATCTGCCAGATCCAGTTGTGAGCCGTTCTGCAGCTTTTCCACAGCCTGGTCAAAGTACGTCAGGCTCTCCTTGATATTCCCGGTGACGAGGTATGCTGAACCTTTGAGCGACAACAACTCAGGATGAGAGTCCAAAGTTTCTGAAGGAAGAGCATTCAACCATTCTGAAAGCGTCACAAGGCGTCCGCCGGCGATCAGATCAGGTCCAGCGTGATGGATCAGCGAAATGATATGTTGCGTATCATCCTGGCGTGCATAAATGGCATAGGCACGCTCCCACTGGTTTTGATCCTCCAGGAATTCTGCCAGCCGCTTCTCGATCTTTTCAGTCTCTTCAGGGCGCTCCAACCGCATCCGGTTTTGCAGAAAATCGCGGAAAAGATGGTGGAACCGTAGAAAGGCATTGGTCTCACCCACCTGGACCACAAAAAGGTTGTCGTTCAATACGCGTTCGATCATCTGCTGCCAGGCAGCCCGCGGTCTTGAATCCACCGGACGCAGCATCCGCTCGCACATTTGAACATCAAACTCTTCCAGCAGGGAAGTGCGAAGAAGAAAGCCGCGAATATCCTCCGGCTGGCGGTCAAAAACCTGCTGGGCGAGATACTCATAAATGCCAATCCCCGAAACCCTGGTCACCCGCTGACGCTCGTGGTTATCTTTCTGCGAAAGCTGGGTGGAGAGGAGCAGTCCGGTAATCCATCCTTCGGTTTGCTCCAAAAGCTCGCCAATCCGTCCATCGTCTGCCTGCTGGTGATAATTGACCTCCAGGAGTTGACGGATCTCTTCCGGCAGAAAGGCAAGCTCCTCGAAACTCAACCCGCCTACCTGTGATCTGGCAACCAGCAGCGAAAGATCGGGCAAGGTCAGCAGTGTTCTCGAAGCAATGACAAAATGGCAATTCTCGCCGATTTCAAGGATCAGGCGGTTGAAAAACGCTTCAACATCCTTGCTGTCTCGCACCAGGTGATAATCATCCAGCACGACGACAAAATGCTCGCTGATGTGGTCGAAGACATCATTGACCATCGCCGAGACAATGGGGTCAAAATCCATCTCTCCCTGGTTCACCGTCGCTAGAACAGAATTTGAATCTTCACCAAATTCAGGAAAACGCATATGAATGGAAGCAATCAGGTGCGTGGCGAATCGTTTGAGATCGTTGTCCAATGGATCAAGCGCCAGCCAGCATACCGGCAATTGCGTATGCTTTGAATAATCTACCAGCAATGAGGTTTTGCCGTATCCCGCAGGCGCGGCCAGGATCAATAGCTTGAGTTCCAGAATATCGTCCAGGATTGTCAACAACCTCGGACGCGTAATGATCTCACGCCGGCGCTGCGGAATGATAATTTTTGTGCGTATGACCGGTATGTCCGTTTTCATGCAATGTTCAACAACGACAGAATTGGTTCCTCAAAATATCATACTATTCACTAATCAATAAAGCAACCTGAAATATACCAAAATGACCCGGATATGCGCACATAGCCGGGTTAAGGTAAAGAAAATCGATCAGGAATTGGCGAGAGGTCCCAGGTATCGCGAGTCGTCCAGCGCCAGGATGGGGATAAAGATGAAAGGCAATAACAACAGACCGAAACCAAATCCCGTGCCCCTTCCAAATACCTTCGCCAGCTCAAAGACCATGATGATGCCGATGACGATATCGACAATCGGGATCAAGAGCAAGAAGAGCCACCACCAGGGTCGACCAATGATTTCAAGGCCAACAATGGTGTTGTAAATGGGGATGATTGATGCCCATCCAGGTTTGGCTGCTTTTTCAAAAATCTTCCAGGAGCAATAAAGGTAGAAAACCACTGCCACGATGTAAAGTACAATTACGAGAAATGATGGCCCTTGCTGATAGTTATAGTCCATTGTCTTCTCCTTGGAATAGACTGTTAATCAATGATTCTATATTAAATCTTGCGGAAAACAAACCATGTTTATCTTTTTATCCAAGTTCCTCCCCCTGTTGATCTACCCATTGGGTGCCTCAGTTCTGTTGCTTGCCCTCGCCTGGATCTTGTGGAAACATCGTCGGGCTGCCAAAGTACTCTTGATTGCCGCATTTCTGCTCATCTTCCTGGGCGGGAACCGCTACCTCGCCTTCAGCCTGGCACGCAGCCTGGAATGGCGGTATCTTCCCCAGGGGGAACTGCCGCAAGCAGACGCAATTATCATTCTTGGCGGAGCCACTGAACCCCGCAACGCCCCACGCCCCACTGTTGAGTTGAATTCAGCCGCCGATCGCCTTTTCTATGGAGCGGCGCTTTTCCATGAGGGAAAATCCACGCATGTATTGCTCTCAGGAGGAGATATTGAGTTCCTGAGCAGCAGCGAACAATCGCCAGCCCAGGACGCATCGGAGGTCCTGACCATGCTGGGCGTTCCGCCGGAGAATGTCACCATTCTCGGCAACTCGCGGAACACGCACGAAGAGTCGATCGAAGACTGTGCATGGTTGAAGCAAAATGGGTATCACACCGCCTTGCTGGTCACCTCTGCCACCCATATGCCTCGCGCAATGAGCTTATTTCAAAAACAGGGCTGTGATGTAACCCCTGCCCCGGCGGATTTCACAGTCACTCAGGCAGCCTGGGCGCGGTTATGGCATCCCAATATTGAGGAATTACTGATTAACCTCATTCCCAATTACAGCAATCTCTCCCTGCTGACCAAGTCACTGAAGGAGTATATTGGGATGGGAGTATATTGGCTGCAAGGCTGGCTATAACGCAACCACATTGAATTGCTAAATACGTAATCAACGTCATTGTAAGGGCGAAGCATTGATCTACCAACAACTTCAATAAAATGCGAATTGCTTAATCAATGCTTCGCCCCTACCAGTCGCATTAACATAAAAAGCGGAGATGGAATTATCCACCTCCGCTTTCTTCTATGAATCGTTATATCAATTGCTTGCGGACTTCCGAAGAGAGGAAATCCAACGCCCATACTACCATGATGATCGCCAGCAGCGCTGTGCCCGCCTGGCTGTATTGAAGTGTGTTGATACGCTGCGACAGGAAATAGCCAATACCGCCGCCGCCCACAAAACCAATCACTGTGGAGATACGGATAT
The DNA here is from genome assembly GCA_039683035.1 of Anaerolineaceae bacterium. Classification (GTDB taxonomy): domain Bacteria; phylum Chloroflexota; class Anaerolineae; order Anaerolineales; family Anaerolineaceae; genus UBA6107. The sequence goes on along the minus strand of JBDKSE010000017.1, from coordinate 119,566 downwards.
TGATATCCCAGTGATAGATGGTAAACGATAGAAAATCCGGGATGATCTGCGGAACCACGGCGTACATGATCACCTGCAGGCGGGAAGCACCAGTGGCAGTGACCGCCTCGATGGGACCTTCGTCGATGGATTCAACAGACTCGGAGAACATTTTTCCCAGCGATGCCGCCGTGGTGATGGTCAGCGCGATTACGCCGGCGAAGGGGCTGCCGTATCCCACGATCAGGGCAAAGATGGTCGCCAGCACCAGTGATTCATACGAACGGATGATGCTCAGGAAACTACGGACGATGAAGTAGACCGCTGTACCCACCTTACCCTTGCGCATGATGTTGGAAGATGCAAGGAAACTCAGCGGAATGGCGATGATCGTACCCAGGGTTGTGGCAATAAGCGCCATGAAGATGGTCACAAACATTGCGTCCACGACTTCGTTTAGCGTCTGGGATGCGACGATCTTGCCATTCGGCAGCGTGATCTCAGTTGAGATTTGAGCCGCGGTTCCATTGGCAACCGCGGTGATCGGGCGGATCTCGATGGTCTCCTTCAAATTGCCGTTGGCATCGGTCTTCGCATTACGGATGCTCAGCAACCCGCCTGTCGGCAGGACCCAGCGCAGTGAAAGATCGGCATTCTTGGGCAGGTCGTATCCATAAAGCGTGACCTTGTCATCCACATTGCCACAAGCCGGATCCACCACCAATCGCGGTCCTGACTCTGCAAGTTGGGGGTTGGGAACACTGCCGCATGGAACAGGCAAAACAAGCGAGAGGGTGGTCTTTTCCGACTCGCGTGAGATCAATTGCGGATTGAGCAATTGAGAAAGGATGTCTTTGGCTTTGGGAGCAGAAGCGATCAGCTTGCCCAGGTCAGGCTGCGTCACACGAATGCTGAATATGAGAAATCCAATCAGGACAATTGGTAGTAAAGCCTTGCCTATGAGTTTGAGAATGGATTTGATTCGGCTCATATCACACCAACCGTTCGCGAATGCGCGCACTGACGAAGTCGAGGATGATCACCACCACCGCAATAGCGACAAATGAAGAACCGACTGCTCTAAAATCCTGCAGGATGATCCACTGCCAGAGGAAGAAACCGATACCTCCACCTCCCACGAAACCGATGATCGTTGAAGAACGAACGTTGATATCCCAGCGGTAGATGGTAAGTGCAGTAAAGGATGGTACCACCTGCGGAATGACGGAATACCGCACCACCTGCAGCCAGTTTGCACCGGTTGCCCTGATCGCTTCAATTGGACCCGGATCAATGCCTTCGATCACTTCGGAATACAGCTTGCCAAGAGCTGCCGTGGTATGCACGGTGAGCGCGATCATGCCAGGGAAAGGTCCCAGGCCGACAATGATCACGAAGATGATGGCAAGGATCAGTGCCTCGATGGAACGGGTGATGTTGAGCAGTGTCCTTACAACGAAGTACACAAAGGTTCCCACCGGGTTGCCTGTCATCAAATTACGTGCGGCGAGGAAGCCGAAAGGAATGGCAAGCAAGGCGCCTACCACGGTGGAAAGGAATGCCAATCCGAGCGTCTCACCAATTCCCTGCAGAATATAGCCCCCGGTTGCAGAGAGCTCGATCCCGCCTATGGGGCGCGCCTGAGTCAGCTCCACCCGGTGGATTTGCGGAATGGTGGGGTCGGGAGCGGTCGAGTGCACAATCGGAAGCACCTGCCAGCTCAGCTCCACCCGTCCGTTCGCATCAGCAGTGGCAGACGCATTCATCGCCTGCCCCCCGATCGGGTTCTTCCAGGCGAAATCCACCTCCTCATTGGGCCAAAAGCCTGTCCCAATGATGGTAATGACGTCACCTACATTTGCACAGGGTTGAACAACGCTTACGTCAATTTCACCCGTGGTCCGCAGCGGTTCGGGCGGCGTTGGCGAGCATGGAGATTGAATGGTTGAATACCCCTGCCGCTTTTCAGTACGCGGCTGGGTGAAATCGAGATGGAACATCTCGTTGATCATGGTCTTCGATCTTCCGGCATTGGCAAACAAGGCAGGGATATTGAATTCGGTCACCTGCCCGCCCACACCATACGCCAGGATCAACCACAGCACCACCGGCAGGATTGCCGATGATGCCCTGGGGAAAAACGCAACATTAAAGATATTCCACAACCAGATAAGGACGGGAATAACCAGCCACGAAGTCATTCCCTCACCGCTGAACTTGCCGTACCAAAACACGACCGCCAGCGATGTTCCAAATGCCAGGAAGATATAAATCCCGGCTTTAATGCGGCGCTGCAGCACCTGTCCCAATCCGGGCAGGATTGCTGAAAAGACCGCCGCCAACCATTTGGGGATAATCTTGGGTTGAGTCATGAGTTTATTCGAGAGCAGCGGCGCGAATGTCTTGAGCTTCTTCGCCGTAAATTTCTTTGAATTTCACACGGTTGATTTCGGTAGGCAGCCCCTCAAATACTTTGACGCCGTCCTTCAAACCAATCACCCGGGTGGCATAACGCTGAATCAGGTCAAGGTAATGCAAAGAACAAATCACAGTGACTTTGTCTTCTTTGTTAAGTTGTTCCAGATATTGCAGGATCGAATGCGCCAGCACCGGATCAAGGCTGGCAACAGGTTCATCCGCCAGGATCAACCGGGGTTCCTGCATGAGGGTGCGGGCAATGCCCACCCTCTGCTGCTGACCCCCTGAAAGCTCATCTGCCCGGTCGTGAACCTTTCCATCGATTCCCAGGCGTTTGAGAGCCCGATGAGCACGATCCTTTTCCTCTTTGGGAAAGATCCCAAGAGTGGACGTCCAGGGATTCAAATATCCCAGGCGCCCGTTCAAAACATTGGTCATCACGGTTGAGCGCTTGACCAGATTGAAGTGCTGGAAGATCATGCCGATATGCCGCCGTATGTGGCGCAGTTCGGTCCCCTTGGCCGCAGTAATATCCACCCCGTCCATGGTGATTTTGCCTTCAGTAGGATCAATCAGGCGGTTGATGCAGCGCAGCAGGGTGGATTTCCCGGAACCGGAAAGTCCGATCACTACCAGGAACTCGCCGTCGTTCACCTCAAAACTTAGATCCTTTAGCGCGACGGTGCCCCCAGGGTAAACCTTGGTGAGATGTTCGACTTTTAGCAATTTAGCATCCTCTACATATGCGAAAAAAAGGGGGGGAGGAAAACCTCTCCCCCCCGTCTGCGAAACTGATTTGTTACTTGACCATCGTAGTGATATCGATGCCGGAAGCCTGCAGGGCAGCGCGGAAGGGATCATAGAAGGAATCTTTGGCTTCCTTCAAACCCTGGATCTCGTAGCCCATGTTCTTCAGGATTTCCTGACCATCGGGGGTGGCGGACATGTCCAACAAAGCCTTGGTAACTTTGGCAGCCACATCGGCGGGCATGGTGGCAGAGTAGGAAACATTATCGTTGGGGATAATGTTGTCGGTACGCCAGATGACCACAATCTTTTCCATCACATCCGGGTAGGTCTTCTGAATGCTGGTGCGGGCATCAATGTAGGAAGCGCCGAAATCGCAGATGCCGCCAACATAAAGAGCGGAAATAACCGCGGGGTGACCCTGCACAGCGGCGGGGGTCTTGTATTTCACACCGTACTGGCTGAGCAGACCACCGGGGATAATGTAGCCGGAGGTGGACAGCGGGTCGGTGAAGCAGGGGCGCTTGCCGTCAAATTGCTTAAGGGCGGTGGCTGCATCTGCAGTGTTCTTGTTGGTCGCGGGATCAAAGTACGAGGTGAAGCCGCTGGCAACATTGGCAACGAACTGCGCGCCGTAAAAATCTGCGCCATTGCGCACGGTCACGAGAGCCACATCCGCGGCACCCTTCTGCTTCGCCAAAAGATAGGCAAAGGTCGGCATCCAGCCAATATGGGCATTGCCCGAAGCCATGGCTTCGATAAGGGCAGTGTAGCTGTTGGGGATGATGACCTTGAAGCTGTAACCGGTCAGCTCATTCAGTTTCTTGGCAATTGCGTCGCCGCCTACCGTCAACTGGTCAGCTGTGGCAGAAGGCGCCAGCGCCATGATGATGGGATTGTCAGCGGTGCCAAGGGGTTTGGGTTCAGCAGTGGCTGTGGGAGCTTCAGTCGTCGCAGGAGCGGCTGTGGGTGCCTCTGTCGTCGCGGCTGGTGCTTCGGTGGGTTTGGCGCAAGCGCTCAAAACCAGGGTGCTAAGTACGAGAACAGAAAGCAATACGAACAAGAAACTGGTTCTCTTTTTCACTTCTCTCCTCCTGAGAATGATTGTGGTGCCTTGCCTTGATTAAGGCAAGGTTAATAATATTACAATCAATTTCAAAAGGCAAGCTTGACAACAAAATCGGGAAAAGAAATCAGGCTCAGCAATATTGCTGAGCCTGCCGTAATTAATTTGCGGAATTCTTCTCCGGAAGGCTTGCCATGATCAGCATCCTGGTCAACTGCTCCAGCGGCACTGTTGCTTCGTTGTTCACGCCAAATACAACGTTGTCTCTCAGGCAATAGGAAACCTTCATCCATTTGCCGATTGCCTTTTGTATAACTTCGGCAGAACCTGTATCCATACTTTTCTGGTTCTCATATCGGGCAATGATCTTCTTATGAAAGATGATGTAACTTGCATAAAGTATCACGAAAATTGCCAGCATAAACCAGAAAACGGAGGTTTGGGTGACGTAGATCTGGTAAAGGAAGAAGATTGCCACGGCTGCGAACACAACCATTACCATATCAGGGCTAATGCTGCGTAGCGTCTGGGGTTTGCCGGAAGGGGGTTCAAATTGCTTAAGCAGGTCTATGACGATCTTGCGGGTTTCTGCCTTTGTTTTATTGTTATTACCGCTTTCCTTTAAGAAGCGATCCAGTTCCGGGGTCTCAGCCGTATCCCAGGCTTTGATCCTGGCCAAACTTTCAACATACAACTGTCTCGCCTTGAAAACGAGATCGTTTTGATTACAGACCGGGCAATTCTTGTGCGCATCTGCCATAATATTATTTCACCCCGATTGCCATGAGTCCAATACCAATATTCAAGGGCACCCACCAGGCGGCAGACAAAGACGGACTAAGGAAATGGGTTGCTGCTACTACCGCTCCAAAGGCGATCAAGACAATCCCCGCCCCCATTAACCACCAGTTGCGAACCCGCACTCCAAGCGCACCCCAGCGAACATCCAATGGCTCGGGTTCCTTCTTCTTCTTTTTCCTGGCCTGATCTGCCGCAGAATACTGCAGCCGGCCAACCTTCACTTTCTGGCGCTGCAAAATGATCAGCCGCAGATAGAAGAGGAGCACTACGACAATGGTCACGATCGTGCCGGCGGTAAATTTCATTTTCGGGTCCTGCAAATCGAGAATAAGATGAAGGGCGATAATTATCAGCCCTGTAAAAATTGATTATGTTGGAAAGTGACGGGTTTGTCAATCCTTGGGAAGTAAACGTTCCTCCGATTTTGAGAATTGCGATCACTTTCCACGAGATTACATTTATCCTGTTTTTGTTTATTGTTTGACAATTAAACTTGAATTTGATTTTTATCCATGCTATCATAATTCCACATAATTCTGCCGAAAAATAAAAAAAGAAGAAAGGTACAGACGCCAACTGTACTTTTAAAGCTATTCCAATGGGTGTCACAAGCACTGTTTGTTATCGTTAAGATCACTTTGAACCCGTTTGTAGGATCGAGCAATCTGAGCTCATGATACCAATTCGAAATCATCTCGATCAAAAGTATAGCTGTGACATCGGTATCGAATGTCATTTGTGGCGGCTTATCAAGAGTCAATCTCTGCCTTCAGTAACCTGCAACATTAAATTGGGTTAATAAGGGTGAAGTGGATTGGCTCTTTTCTTGTCGAACCTGTTCCCAGGTGGCATCAAAATCGGGATAAGCGGAGGTGCAACGAAAAACGTGAGGGTACGGCCGAAATAACTTTGTGTGTTCTTTTTTGTTTTTACTAACCAAATCAATAAGGAGTGAGAATATGGCAGCAGAAACAAAAGTAAAGTCAGCTGTAGGATATCTGCCACAGGATGTCCCGCCATTTGGCGCCATGGTCTCGCTGGGTTTCCAGCAGGTTTTGACCATGTTCCCCGCGACAGTTCTCGTCGCGATCCTGACCAAATTCGATGTTGGCGTCACCCTGATGGCATCGGGCATCGGCACGATCGTCGCCCTACTCGTCTCAGGCCGGCGCATCCCCATGTACTACGGCTCATCATTCAGCTACATCTCCGTCATCATCACGGTCATGAGCCTGTATGCAAATGACTGCTTCGCCAGCACTGCGACCTACTGCCCCGAAGGCGTCCGCATCGTGCAGGTTGGCATCATGGGTACTGCGGTTGTTGAGATCCTCATTGGCCTTCTGATCATGGCAGTCGGCAAGGAAGCGTTGGATAAAGTGCTTCCTCCCACGATCACCGGTTCAGTCGCCATCATCATCGGTATTGCACTTGCCGGTACCGCCCTCTCAGAAGCTGGACAGAACTGGGCTGTTGCTTTCATCACCCTTGTCGTGACCATTGCATTCTCTGTGTATCTGCAGGGTAAAGGTCTCGTGGGCATGCTCCCCATTCTCTTCGGCGCAATCGTTGGCTGGTTGGTTTCACTGCCCTTCGGCCTGATTGACCTTGGCAAGATTGCCGCAGCAGAGTGGGTCCGCGTTCCCAGTGTCACCCTGCCCGCTTTCACCGATCCTCACGCCTGGGGCGCTGTCTTCTCCATCGCGTTGATCGCCATCGCGACCGTTCCTGAATCAACCGCCCACCTGTATCAGATGAGCCTCTACATCGACGCCCTCGCGAAAGAACTTGGCCGCGAACCCATCGAAATCAAGAAACTCATCGGCCTCAATCTGATCGCTGATGGTTCCGATGACCTGGTCGTCGGTTTCCTGGGCGGCTGCGCAGGCACCAACTACGGCGAGAATAACAGCCTCATGGCCATCACCCGCAACTACTCCACCGCAGTTCTGATGACTGCTGGCGTGATCGCCATCCTGTTAGGCTTCATCGGCAAGCTGGCTGGCATCGTTGAAACCCTGCCCACCGCAGTCGTTGGCGGCCTTTCCATCTACCTGTTCGGTGTCATTGGCATGCAAGGTATTGCACTCATCCAAAGCGAAAAAGTCAACCTGTTTGATCCCAAGCAGTTGGCTGTCGGCGCGACCATCCTCGTGCTCGGCATTGGTGGTGCAATGGGCCTGCCCAATGGTCTCTTCCCGTTCCCGATCCCTGTGATCTTCCCGAGCGGCATTCCGGCCATTGTTTTCGCTGCCTTCGCCGGCATCATCCTCAATGCGCTCTTCCTGATCGTCAAACCCTCATGGTTTGGTGTGAAGGAACGTGAGAACATCAACGAGTAGCTTTTGATCGTTTTCAACTCCCTCTCATCATGAGAGGGAACATCTTGTAGCGTGTTTTCCGGTGAACTCTCGCTGGAAAACACGCTACCACAAATAGACTGGAACAAATATGATCAATCCACATCCAGGACTCCCAGAATTAGAGTATTTGAAACCCACCTCTTTAATAGAAGCCAGCAAATTCCTCGCTGACCACGCGGGTGAAGCTCGGCCTTTCTCCGGCGGCACCGATTGCTTCGTCCGCTTGCGCGACGGCATTTGGAAAACCGGCACTCTGGTGGATGTCAAGCAGCTCGAAGGCGTAAAAGACCTCACCTTCGACGCCAAAAAGGGTTTGACAATCGGCGCAGCAGTAACCATGAACAAGGTTGCGTCCAACGCCGATGTCCTCAAACATTACCCCAACCTGGCAGAAGCTGCCCGTTCGGTGGCCAGTTATCAACTTCGCAACCGTGCAACCATTATCGGTAATATTTGCAATGCTTCTCCTGCCGGCGATACCATCGGCACATGCATGATCCTTGACGGCGTGCTCAACGTCCATGGTGTCAACGGTTTCTACACCGTTCCCCTGAGCAATTTCTTCCTCGGACCTGGCAAGACTGTATTGAAACCGGGAGATATCGTTGTTTCCATCTCCTTCCCCATTCCCCCCAAGGGCCTGGTCGGTACATACAAGAAACTGGGGCGCAACACCATCGGCGATCTTTCAATCGTTGGCGTTGCCGTTCTGGGATATCCTACGGCCGAAACAAAATCCGGTTACCGTTTCCGCATTGCTCTGGCATCAGTCGCACCCACCCCTTACGAATCATTCAAAGCTGAAGCCGTTCTGGCAGAAAGCAAGATTACCGCTGAAGTAATATCCGAAGCTGGAGTGGCTGCGATGGATTCAGTGAACCCCATCGATGATGTGCGAGGTTCCGCCCGCTATCGCAAGTTCATGGTACGCAACCTTACCCGCGAAGCAGTAGCCGAAGTCTGGAAGAAAATCAGCAAATAGCCATGCGGCTGTTTGATCAATATTTGGAGGTACTATGGGTTTTCAAAGAATCACTCTTACCGTCAACGACCTGGTTGAAACGGTAGATGTTCCCACCAATATGACTTTGCTTCAGATGCTTCGCGAAAAGCTTTCGCTTACCGGCACAAAGAATGGCTGCACCGCCGGTGAATGCGGTGCCTGCACCGTGTTGATGAACGGGGAACCCGTCAATAGCTGCATGGTTCTGGCTGCCGAATGCGAAGGCGCGAATATCACCACGGTGGAAGGTCTGGCCAAAGGTGGTCAATTGAGCAAGGTTCAGCAGGCAATCATCAAAACCGGCGGTGTACAGTGCGGTTTTTGCACCCCTGGAATGCTGATCTCTGCCACAGCGCTGCTGGCGCGCAACGCCAATCCGTCCGAATCAGAAATCCGTGAAGCATTGGTTGGAAATCTTTGCCGCTGCACGGGTTATGTGCGCATCGTTGACGCAGTCAAGGAAGCCGCCAGAATGTAGGTCTGGTGCAGAGTAAAGATTGGGATGAATTTATCCTCTAAGGAGCCGATCTATGGCAAACGTGAAAAATAAAGAAAAGAGTCCCAGCATTATCGGCGCAAATTTACCGCGTAATGATGTTTACGAAAAGGTGACCGGTACTGCTGTCTATACGGACGATATTCAGTTCGGCAATAAACTGCTCTATGCCCGTGTGAAACGCAGCCCGTATCCCCACGCGCTGGTGAAAAAGGTGGACATCAGCAAAGCCAAGGCACTGCCTGGCGTAAAAGCCGTCATCACCGGGGCTGATTTCCCTAACAAAATCGGGTTGTATTTGAAGGACAAGACCATCCTTGCGACCGATCGGGTGCGCTTCATCGGTGAAGGCGTGGCTGCAGTCGCCGCCATCAGCAACGAAATCGCAATGAAAGCCCTCGACCTGATTGACGTGGAGTATGAAGAACTCGAACCTGTGTTTGATCCGGTGTACGGTGCTTCCAAGGAAGCTCCCCTGCTGCACCCCAACATGGCCGAGTATTCGTACCCCAACTTCATCTTCCCCAAACCGGGCACCAATATTGCCAACCACTTCAAGATCCGCAAAGGCAACCTGGAAGAAGCCTGGTCCAAATGCAAATATATCGTCGAGAGACAATTCAAGATCCCTCACATTCAGCACGTGCCCATTGAAACCCACGTTGCCGTGGCAATGATGGATGAAAAAGGCAAAATCACCCTTTGGGCGTCCTCACAATCACCCTTTGCCCAACGCGCTTTGATCGCCGAGTCCCTGGGTATCTCACCCACCGATTTGCGCGTGATTGCACCGTTCGTTGGCGGCGGCTTTGGCTGCAAAGCCGGCGTCACCATGGAAGCCCTCCCTGTGGCGCTGGCCACCAAGTGCAAAGGCTGGCCGGTCAAATTTGTACTCACCCGCGAAGAGGAGTTCTACACCAACTTCGTGCGCCAGGGCTTGACCTCCTTCCTTAAAGTCGGCTGCGATGAAAAAGGCCGCATCATTGCCTTGAAAAACACCATGTACTGGGACGGCGGCGGCTCCACCGAGTACGGCGTCAATGTCACCCGTGCTGGCGGCTATTCAAGCTCTGGTCCTTATGACATCGAGAATGTGGAAACCGATTCCATTTGTGTGTATACCAACCACCCCATCGGCGGCGCCTACCGCGGGTTCGGCATGTCTGAACTGCACACCGGCCTGGACCAGGCAATCGACGAGCTGGCAGCAAAAGCCGGCATCGACAAGGTCGAGTTCCTGAAAATGAACGTGGTCAAGGGCGGCGACAAACTGGATACCGGCATGATCATGCACGAAACCGGTGTCAAACAGACCATCGAGAATGCTGCCAAAGCCATTGATTGGAATTCACCCAAAACCCCCAGCAGCCCCAACAAGCTGCGCGGACGAGGGATCGCCTCGATGTGGAAGGCTCCTGCCATGCCCCCCAACGCTGGATCCAGTGCCTGGGTGGAGCTTGCCGAAGATGGTCATATCACTGTGGGCCTGGGCGGCCAGGAAATTGGACAGGGTACCTTCACTGTCATGGCACAGATGGCAGCCGCAGCCCTCGGTGTTCCCTACGAAAATGTGCGCATCGCCGGACCTGTGGATACCCAGTACAGCCCATACGAATGGCAAACCGTTGCCAGCCGTCTGACATGGAGCATGGGTAATGCCGTCCGTAATGCCGCGCTGGATGCCCGCAAACAGATCCTGGATGTGGTCGCCCAGGCATGGCACGAGAACGCTGAAGATCTGGATATCGTCAATGGTGTGGTCGTCTCCTACAAGACCGAAAACGAAACCTCGCTCAAGAACATCGCCATTTACGGTATTCCCAAGGAAAATGACCAGGGCTGGGTGGGCGGTCCCATCATCGGACGCGGTAACTTCATGCCTACCTACGTCACCGGTCTGGATCCAGAAACCGGACAGGGCACGCGTTCTGTGGTGCACTACACCACCGGTACCGAAGCGCTAGATATCGAGATCGACAAGGAAACCGGTCAGATCACAGTACTCAAAGCAGCCGCATCCTTCGATGTGGGGCACGCCATCAACCCGGTGCTTGTTCAATCTCAGATCGAAGGCGGCTTCATCCAGGGGTTGAGCTCAGCCATGTTCGAAGAGATCAAGCTCAAGAAGGGTGTGACGACCAATCCGAGCTTCGTGGATTACCGTATCGCGACTGCCCCCGATGTCAATTTCAAGATCGAAACGCCGTATGTCGAAGTCCCGCAGGATGACGGTCCCTGGGGTGCCCGCGGAGTGGGTGAACACCCCATGGTCCCCACCATCGCCGCCCTCGGCAATGCGATCTATGACGCCATCGGTGTTCGGCTGCCCGGACCTCCATATTCAGCGGAGAAGATCTATCTTGCCATGCTGGATGCAGGTCTGGTGAAATAACGAATAACTGCTGGAGGTTTTCCCTCCAGCAGTTTTTTACACTTTATATATCAATTTTATCGAGATTGAGGAGACAATGGCCGAGAAATTTGATTTGATCATCAGAAATGCAGTTTTGCGCACCAATGAAAAGGTGGACATTGCCATTGCGAATGGCAAGATCGCAGCCATCGAACCGAAGATCGAAGCCAAGGCTGGCACTGAAATCGATGCAGCCGGCAACCTGGTTACCGAATCCTTCGTCAACACGCACCTGCACCTGTGCAAAGTGTACACATTGATGATGATGGATGAGGCTGCGCTCAAAGACTATCACGGCGCCGATATGGGCAAGGCAATGACCGCCATTGAAGCCGCCATGAAGGTGAAAGAAAACTACGACGAGCGCTGGATCATCAAGAACGTGCGCAAAGCTGCCGCTCTTGCCGGCCGCTACGGCTGCACCCACATTCGCGCTTTTGCCGATGTGGATTCAAAGGCAAAGCTTGAAGGTGTGAAGGCGCTGCTCAAAGCCCGTGAAGAATTCAAAGGCATCGTTGATATCCAGGTTGTGGCATTCGCCCAGGATGGCCTGGTGCGCGAACCCGGCGCCGAGAAGCTGCTGCGCGAAGCCATGAAACTGGGCTGCGACGTAGTCGGCGGCATTCCCTGGATCGAATACACCGATGCAGCCATTGCAGAGCATGTGCGCATCTGCTTTGAGATCGCCAAGGAATTCAACAAACCTGTTTCCATGCTCGTGGATGATGCCGGAGATAACGGTTTACGCTCGTTGGAAGTGATGGCGCTCGAAACCATCAAGACCGGCTGGCAGGGCCGCTCGCTTGCCCACCACGCCCGTGCCATGGCGCTGTATCCCAAACCCTACCTGCAAAAGCTTGCCCACCTGCTCAAGGAAGCTGGCATGGGTCTTGTTTCCGATCCGCATACCGGTCCTCTGCACGCACGCGTTCGCGAACTGCAGGAAGAGAACGTACCGGTCTGCCTGGGTCAGGATGACATCTCTGATGCCTACTACCCGTACGGGCGCAATAACATGCTCGAGGTAGCCTTCCTCAACTCGCATCTGCTCTGGTACACCACCCGAGAAGATATGGAAACCCTGTACGACATGGTAACCACCATCCCTGCCAAATGCATTGGTGTGGAAGATTTCGGCCTCAAGGTGGGAAAGACCGCCAATTTTGTCGTCCTCGATCAACCCAACGTACTTGAAGCCCTGCGATTCCATGAAGCTCCTGCTGCGGTCATCAGCCACGGCAAGGTGGTCGACCAGGCCCAGATGGACAAGATCTACAGGGAAAACAACAAGAAATAACACCGGTAAGGCTCACAGTTCAGTGCCGCAGGGGGAGCAGCTCAATCCCTGCGGCATTTTGTATAGTGACAAAAGTCATTTGAATAACAGGGAATTGTTGATTGACAAGCAATTTGGTTACTTATATAGTTTATTAAACATTTCCCGTTTTTGGTTAAAGGTAGATAGCTCGCTCCAAGTCATATCAGTTCGCCAGAGATCCCGGCTTCACCTCAATACGGATCAGGCATTCCATGCGGAACGTGTCCCTGAGCGGTCGCGCAGAATTCATGGTAAATGATTGAAGCAGCTATACCCCGAATCATTCTATGCAATCCCTGTTCACAGAGGAGGATAAAGGTTAATCAAGGTTTGAGTAGCGTCAGTGATTCCATTCCATTTCATTTGTTTGATCGGGAGGAAAAGAATGTCAAAGAAATTGGTACCCGTTCTCATCGCCGTTCTCATCATCGCATCCCTTGTAGCTGGATGCGCAAAGACCGGCACAGGTACGACCAGCGGCGGCAAGGTCAAAGTATTTGGTGCCTTTGCCACCCCCATTGAAGAGCCCTGGGATGGCGTGATCCACCAGGCATTGAATGCAGCCAAGGATGCAGGCAAGATCGACTACACCTATACCGAGAATATTGGTTACTCAGGTGACATGGAACGCATCCTGCGCGAAGTTGCCGATCAGCAGAAACCCGACATCATCATGGGCGATGCATTCGGTAATGAAGAAGCTGTTCGCCGTGTTGCCAAAGACTACCCCAATATCGCATTCGCTTTCGGTTCTGGTCTTGGCCCGGCAGACCCCAACTTCTCAGTGTTTGACAACTGGATCCAGGAACCTGCTTACCTCGCCGGCATGCTTGCCGCGGGCATGAGCAAATCAGGCACCATCGGTGTCGTGGGTGGATACCCTGTTCCCGAAGTCAACCGTCTTGTGAATGCCTTCATCAAGGGCGCCAAAGAAATCAATCCCAATGTCAAAGTGCTGGTCACCTTCATCAACAGCTGGTTCGATCCTGCTGCTGCGAAGGAAGCAGCCCTCGCCCAGGTGGATGGCGGCGCTGACGTGCTGTATGCCGAACGCTTTGGTGTGATCGATGCAGCCAAGGAAAAAGGCATTCTGGCCATTGGCAACATGAGCGATCAGAACTCGCTGGCTGCCGATACTGTCATTACCAGCCCGGTCTGGGACATGGCTCCGACGGTGGATTATCTGATCAGCCAGGTCAAAGCTGGCAGCTATACCTCCATGGATCTGAAGGACTTCAGCATGATGGCAAAGGGCGGCGCTACCCTGGCTCCCTTCCACAATCTTGAATCCAAGATCCCGGCGGACCTGTTGACCAAAGTCACCCAGAAACAGGCTGACATCAAATCCGGTCTCTTCCGGGTAGATGTTGACGAAGCCCAACCCGCTGCAGTAAATTAATTTTCATAGAAGGGCGGCAGGGAAATTCCCTGCCGCCCTCAATTAAGGATAAATCATGTACGCAGTTGAGATGCAGGGCATTACAAAGCAATTTGGCAATGTTCTGGCAAGCAACAATGTGCATTTTTGCCTTGAAAAGGGTGAAATTCATGCCCTTTTGGGCGAAAATGGCGCAGGAAAAACGACGTTAATGCGTATCCTTTATGGTCTTTACAGGGCAGACGCGGGCGAGATCTTCATCGATGGACAGAAAATCGATGTTACCTCACCCAAGCAGGCGATCCAGGCTGGCGTCGGCATGGTTACTCAACACTTTACCCTTGTTCCCACCTTAACCGTTGCGGAAAACATCGTTTTAGGCTACCACAACAAAGCTACGATATCCAAAGTTGAAATTGAAGCCAGTGTCAAAGAAGCTTCTGAAAAGTATGGCATTCATGTCGATCCATCCGCATTGGTGAGACAGCTTTCTGTCGGTGAACGGCAGCGGGTAGAGATCTTGAAAGCACTCTATCGTAATGCCAGAATCTTGATCATGGACGAACCTACAGCAGTTCTGGTTCCTCAGGAAGTCGATGTACTCTTCGATTCGCTTCTCCGTCTGGTCAAATCCGGACTTTCGGTCATCTTTATCAGCCATAAACTCAACGAAGTGATGGCTGTTTGCGATCGTATTACTGTTCTTCGCGACGGGCATGTCACCGGCACCGTCCGCAAGGAAGATACCACCCAGCAGCAACTTGCCAATATGATGGTCGGACGAGAAACCTTCGGCATCAGCCGGCAGGGAAAGCGCGATACTGGAAAGCCAATTTACAAGATCAGCAATTTGAGCGTGACCAATTCGCAAGGTTTGAAAGTGCTCAAAGAGGTTTCCTTCGAGGTTCATGGCGGTGAGATTCTTGGCATTGCAGGTGTTTCAGGCAATGGCCAATCTGAATTGACCGAGGTGCTGACCGGCTTGCTCAAACCTTCTGGCGGCACTGTCATGCTGGAAGACAAAGAGCTGACCGCGGCTGAACCTTCGGAAATCAGCAATGCCGGCGTCGGCCGCACCCCTGAAGACCGCCATGAAGGTTCCATCGGCAATCTTACGGTGGCAGAGAACCTGGCGCTTGAGGATCTGGACAAATTTACCCACAACGGCATGCTCGATCAGGCCAAGATCGCCGAAAATGCAAAGAAATATATCGCCGAGTTCCAGATTAAAGCCTCTCCGAATGACCGCCTTCGTACGCTATCCGGCGGCAACATGCAAAAGGTGATTTTGGCGCGTGCCTTGTGCCGCAAGCCGAAGGTGGTGATCGCCTCGCAGCCCACGCGCGGCCTGGATGTGGGCGCCACGGAATACGTGCGCAAAAAGCTGCTTTCAGAACGCGACCGGGGAGCAGGAGTCTTGCTCCTTTCCGAAGATCTCGATGAGATCATGTCCCTATCAGACAGGATTGCAGTGATCTACGAAGGCTGCATCAAAGGAATCATCCCTGCTGCTGATGCCACCGCCGAAACTCTCGGCATGATGATGGCTGGCGCCTGCTAGGGCCGGGGAGGAGATATTCAATGCTTAAACTGAAAATTGAACGCGCCCCTGCCCCAAGATGGGCTGTTGCCATCATCCCGGTAGTGGCATTTCTGGTCACCTTTTTGATCTGTTCCATTCTGATTGTGCTGGCAAACGCCAACCCGTTTTCAGCCTTCTACAATTTCATCATCACCCCACTTTCGAGCAAGTTCTCGGCGCTGGAAGTGCTGGTCAAATCCACACCGCTCATCCTCACAGGCATGGCGGTGACATTTGCCTTCACCTCGGGCTACTTCAACATCGGTGCAGAAGGTCAGCTTTATGCCGGCGCCATTGCAGCCACCTGGGTGGGCATTACCTTCACCGAAGCGCCTTCGATTGTGGTCATCCCTTTGATGATCCTCGCAGGCTGCGTGGGCGGATTGCTTTGGGCTTTGATCCCGGCGTTGCTGAAGGTCAAGCTGAAGGTGGATGAAGTCGTGACAACGCTGCTCATGAACTCCATTGTCATGTACTTCGTAAGCTGGCTGCTCAACGGTCCCTGGCGCAGCCCGGTCTCAGGTTGGCCTCAGTCGGCCGAGATCAGCGATGCAGCGCACCTGATGCGCCTGATACCAAAATCACGCTTGCACATTGGTTTCATCATCGCCCTGGTGGTGGTGGCAATCGTGTATGTGCTCATCAAACGCACCCCGCTGGGTCTGAAGATGCGCGCCACAGGCGCAAGCCTGACCGGTGCCAAATTCGCCGGCATCAACACCACCAAAACCATGCTCACTGCAGCCCTGGTCAGCGGTGCCATTGCCGGTCTGGCGGGAGCGGTGGAGATCGGCGGCATCCACTTCCACCTGATCGAATCCATTTCAAATGGTTTCGGTTACACAGGCATCATCGTCGCCACTCTGGGCAGTCTTAACCCCATCGGCGCGACCGTGGCAGCAATGTTCATCGGTCTCATCGGCACCGGTTCACAAACCGTCAGCCGCGTGCTGGGTGTGCCGGTTTACCTGGGCGATGTGGTGCAAAACACCCTGCTGCTGGTTACCCTGGCGATGTTCCTGCTGCAGAATTATCGGATTAAGAGGGTCTGATGGATACTTTCCTGGTAGGTTTAATTGCAGCAACCCTGAGGGTTGCCACTCCATTGATCTTTGGCACCCTCGGCGAACTTTTTTGTGAACGGGCAGGCATTCTGAACCTTGGAATTGAAGGAACCATGTTCTTTGGCGCCTTCACCGGTTTTGCAGTTGCTGCAAACACCGGCTCCGTCTGGCTCGGGCTGCTGGCCGCGCTGCTCAGCGGTGTTGCGGCAGGTTTGCTGATGAGCCTGTTTGCAGTACGGTTGGGTGTCAACCAGCATGTTTCAGGTCTTGGCATCACCCTGCTGCTGACCGCACTTTCCCTGTTTGGATTCCGGTTGATCTTTGGCGAGAGCCAGGTCAACCCCAGCATCGAAGGCTTTCAGCAGCTCTCCATCTTCTCGAATTCTCCCATCCTGGGACCCATCTTCAACCAGTACCTGCTCACCTACATCGCCATCGCGTTGATCCCGATCGCTGGCTGGGTCATCTACAAGACAAATTTCGGCCTTCAAATTCGGGCGGTGGGTGAAAACCCTGAGGCTACCGACGCCGCCGGGTTGAACGTCATCCGCCTGCGTACGCTGGCCCTGGCTATTGGCGGCGGTTTGATGGCAGTGGGCGGCGCGTTCCTTTCGATCGCCCAGTTGGGTTCCTTCACCTTCGGCATTATTGCCGGCCGCGGCTGGGTATGCATCGCCCTGATCATCTTTGCCAACTGGCAGCCGATCAAGGTGTTGTGGGGAGCGCTGCTCTTTGGCGGTGTATCTGCACTCCAACTTCGTTTGCAGGGATTGGGTTTCAAACTGCCGTACGAGCTCTTTCTCGCCCTGCCCTACATTGTCACCATCCTGGCACTGACCATCGGCGGACGTAACGCCCAGGCTCCTGCAGCCATGCTCAAGCCATACCAGCGGGAATAGGATCACTGATCCATGGTTCGTCAAAAGGCAGAAGGATTTCTTCTGCCTTTTTGTTTTGGTAGATGAAGGGCTGCAAAAACAATATCTATATGACAATCAACATTCGATGAAGCGAATCCTATCACTTGAAATGTCAGACATGTGAATCTAAACTTAGAGCGTAAGTTCTCCCCCCATCATTATTCCTTTATTTGGAGGTTTAAATGGAGCAAACTGAACAAGGTCATGCTGCCGTAAATCAGAAATTGGCAGATCTTCGTGACCAAATGAAACTGGGCGGCGGTCAGAAACGCATCGACGCCCAACATGCAAAGGGCAAACGAACTGCCCGTGAACGTGTGGCCGCTTTCCTGGACGAGGGTTCTTTCCAGGAGATCAATGGTTTAATGACCAATCGCCACGTGGAGTTCGGTATGGACAAGGATAAGGCACTCGGCGATGGTATGGTGGCTGGTTTCGGCACCGTCAATGGCCGCAAGGTAGCCATCTTTGCCCAGGATTTCACTGTTATGGGTGGATCGTACGGTGAGGTTGCAGGTCAAAAAGTCGCCAAGATCATGGATCTGGCAATGGCAGCCGGCGTGCCCGTAATCGGCATGAACGACGGCGGCGGGGCTCGCATCCAGGAAGGCATCTACAGTCTGGCAGCTTTCGGTGAGCTGTTCTACCGCAATGTTCAGGCAAGCGGCGTGATCCCCCAGATCAGCGTCATGCTTGGACCGAGCGCCGGCGGCGCAGTCTACTCACCCGCCATGACCGATTTCATCGTCATGACCCAGGGTCAGTCCAACATGTTCATCACGGGTCCTGAAGTCATCAAGACCGTTACCGGTGAAGAAATCGATGCCGAGACCCTCGGCGGCGCCATCACCCACAGCTCCATCAGCGGTGTGGCTCATTTTGTCGGTGCCAATGAGGATGATACCCTCAACACCGTCAAGAAACTGCTTGAATATATCCCCGATAACAACACCGAAGCCCCCAAGCGCATCTCCACCACCGACAATCCCCTGCGTGCCGATAAATCATTGGATACTGTCGTTCCGGTGAACCCGAATGAAACTTACAACATCCTCGATGTCATCAATCACGTCGTCGATACAGGTTCCTTCTTCGAGGTGATGGCGGCTTACGCACAGAACGCTGTCATCGGCTTCGCCCGCTTGAATGGCGAAGTTGTGGGTGTGGTTGCCAACCAGCCTGCAGTGATGGCCGGTGTGCTCGACATCAATGCCTCAGACAAAATCGCCCGCTTCGTGCGCTTCTGCGATGCCTACAACATCCCCCTGGTCACCTTTGTGGATTGCCCGGGATTCATGCCCGGTTCGGTCACCGAACACGGCGGCATCATCCGCCACGGCGCCAAGATCGTCTATGCCTACTCCGAAGCTTCGGTTCCGAAGCTGCAGGTGGTCACCCGCAAGGCTTACGGCGGTGCATATATTGTGATGAGCTCCAAGCACATCCATGCCGATATGGTCTACGCCTGGCCGACTGCCGAGATTGCAGTGATGGGCGCTGAAGGCGCGGTCAATATTCTCTACGGACGCGAACTCAAGGCAAAAGCTCCTGAAGAAGCGGCTGCCGCCCGTGCTGAACTGGTGAATGAGTTCAAAGAGAAATTCCAGAATCCTTACGCTGCTGCTTCCAGTGGTTATGTGGATGAGGTCATCCTGCCCAGTGAAACACGCCAGCGGTTGATCACCGCCCTGGACATGCTTCGCAATAAACAATCCTCATCACTACCCAAGAAACACGGCAACATCCCCCTGTAGTGAGAGGGTAAATTAATGGATACTTTGGGTCTAGCTCTTAAGATTTCTGGCATCGGCATCGTCGTCCTTCTTCTGATGTTATCTTTGTTTGCAGGGCTCATCAGCCTGCTGACCAAGTACTTGAAAGACAAACCGGAAGAAGAGGAATCAGGCGCAGAAGAAGAACTCGAAGCTGAAGCCGAACCCCTGTCAGAGGAAACTGATCTGGCTCACGTGGCAGCCATCGCTGTAGCCATTGCCCGTGCCCAATCAGCTTTTTCCAGCGCATCTCAAACCACCGGCTCTGCACTCAGTTCTTGGGGCCAATTCCATCTGAATCGACGCTTGAATGCGAGCGTGACATCCAGGAGAACGAAATGAAACACTTCCGCTTGACAGTTGATGGCAAACCATACGAAATCGAAATTTTGAACGACCCGCGCGCGGATGAGGTCACCCTCACCGTGGACGGCAAGGAATTCTCCGTTATCGCAGAAAACCTGGACGTTGAAACCGATGCGGCTGAGGCTGCTCCTGTTGTTGCAGCCGTACCCGTCGCCGTCCGCGCCCCCAAAGCTGCTGCACCGGCTGCAGCCCCCGTGGAAGCTGGCGCCAACACCGTCAAAGCTCCATTACCCGGTGTGATCAACTCTGTGAAAGTGCGTGAAGGTCAAACAGTGAAGCAGAATGACCCGTTGGTGGTCATCGAAGCCATGAAAGCCATGAACGTGATCCGTGCTCAACGCAATGGTACCGTCACAAAAATCTACGTCAGTAACGGCAGCCGGGTAGCCCATGGTGCTGCACTACTGGACATCGAATAACCGCGAAAGGAATCAGCCATGACCTTGGATTTTTCAGGTTTATTAGGCGGATTACTCGACATTACCTGGCAGCAACTGATCATGGTGGCGGTGGGCCTGTTTTTGATCTACCTTGGCATCTTCAAGGAATATGAGCCCAACCTTCTGATCCCCATCGGTTTTGGATGCATCCTCGGTAATTTACCCGTATCTGCCAATATGATTGGCCCGGAAGGTTTCTTTGGAATCCTTTACAAAGCCGGCATCTCCAACGAGTTATTTCCCCTGCTGATCTTCCTGGGCGTCGGAGCCATGCTCGACTTGCGTCCGCTTCTGAGTCAGCCAATCATGTTCATCATGGGCGCACTTGCCCACCTGGGTATTTTCGCCACGTTGATTATCGCCATTCTGCTCGGCTTCAACCTCGCCGAAGCTACCGCCATCGGCATGATCGGCGCCATTGACGGTCCGACCGTGATCTACGTCAATGCCAAACTGGGCGGCCTGTTCGAGACCCCCGGTCTTGCAGCAGCCATTGCCGTGACCGCCTACTCCTACATGAGTCTTGTGCCCATCATTCAGCCCCCGCTGATGCGCCTCTTCACCTCTAAGGCTGAGCGCAAGATCCACATGGAATATACACCGCGGCCGGTTTCCAAACTTACCGTCATCCTGTTCCCCATCATCCTCACCGTCTTCGCAGCCATCTTCCTTCCCGAAGCTGCTCCGTTGATCGCCACGTTGATGTTCGGCAATCTGATCATGGAATCGGGTGTGGTGGAAGGTCTTGTGGATACCGCCAAAGATACCATCACCAACGTAGCCACCATCTTCCTGGGCCTCACCATTGGCTCGACCATGCAGGCAGCCACCTTTTTGAACACCGGAACGCTGCGGGTTCTCATCCTCGGTTTGCTGGCGTTTGCACTCAACACTATCGGTGGTCTGCTCTTCGGCAAGCTGGTGTGCGTACTTTCCGGCCGCAAGATCAATCCTCTTGTGGGAGCGGCAGCCATCAGCGCCTTCCCCATGAGCGGACGTCTGGCACAGAAAGTTGCCCTCGAAGAGGACAACAACAACTTCATCCTCATGCATGCACTGGGCGCCAATGCCGCCGGACAGGTTGCTTCCGTTCTGGCAGCCGGCATCCTGATGCAGATGATCTTCCCCATCCTGATCCCCTAATTTTCAATTGAAAGGAGGAATGCCAAGTTGACAGTCAAATCCTTAATCAAAACCAGTGAATACCACGACTCAGTCAGTCTCATGCTGGTTGCAAAGGAATTGGTCAAATTTGCCGGCGTAAAAGACGCTTCTGTCATGATGGGAACGGATTCAAACAAATCCCTTCTTGAACAGAGCGGCTTGCTAACCGCTGAAGCGCAGGCAGCCTCACCCAACGATCTGATCATTGCAGTCAACACAGAAGGCGACGCCGATGCCGCTCTGGCAGAAGCAGAAGCCCTGCTCAACAAGAAAGCCGATTCCGGCGAGGCATCTGAATTCCGTCCGAAGACGGTACGCGGTGCAAAGAAATCGCACCCGAATGCCAATGTTGCCATCATCTCCATTGCCGGTCGTTATGCCGCTGAAGAAGCCTGGGAATGTCTTTTCCAGGGAATGCACGTGCTGCTCTTCTCAGATAACGTCAGCAAAGAGGACGAGTTGGCGCTCAAGAAATACGGGCGCGATCACGGCCTGCTGGTGATGGGTCCCGGCGCAGGCACTGCCATTTTGAACGGAATTGCCCTGGCATTCGCCAATGTCATTCCTGCCGGTCCTGTGGGCATCGTTTCAGCCGCAGGCACCGGGCTTCAGGAAACCAGCACCCTGCTCGCCAAAAACGGCGTGGGCATCACCCAGGGTATTGGCACCGGCGGCGGCGATGTAAAGAAGGAAATTGGCGGCATCATGTACATCGAAGGGCTCAAAGCCCTGCAGGCTGATCCTGCCACCAAAGTCATCCTCATGGTCAGCAAGCTCCCCGACGTGGAAGTGGAACAGGTTCTCCTCGCGCAGGTCAAAGCCAGCAAGAAACCCACTGTAATCTGCCTCCTGGGCGGCAAGGCACGTGCGTCTGAACTGCCTGCGAACGCCATCGTGGTCAGCACTCTCGAAGAGGCAGGCCTGACCGCCGCCAAACTCGCCGGTGCAAAGATCGACGACATCCAGGCGACCATCAGCGAAGAAGCCAGGGAAGCCGAGAAACAGGCTGTTGAGCTGAAGAAGCTGCTCAAACCCGGTCAAAAACACCTCCGCGGACTCTTCTCAGGCGGCACGCTGTGCTACGAGAGCCAGGTCATCTGGCGCGACAACTTCGAGCTTGAGATCTACTCCAACGCACCCCTCGACAAGCATTTCAAGATGAAGGATGCCACCCACAGCGAAGGCGACTGCGTGGTTGACCTGGGTGAAGAAGAATTCACCGTCGGCCGCCCGCACCCGATGATCGATAATGATCTGCGCATCCGCCGAATTCTGCAGGAAGCTGCAGATCCTTCGGTGGCGGTGATCATGCTCGATGTGGTCATCGGTTACGGTGCGCATCCCGACCCTGCAGCCGAATTGGGCGAAGCGATCATCAAAGCCCGCAATGCTGCAAAGAAGGAAAACCGCGAAGTGCTCTTCGTCGCATCCGTTACCGGTACCGAGGAAGACCCGCAATGCCTGAGCCGCACCACCGAAATGCTCCAGGCAGCCGGCGTTCATGTCCTCAAGAGCAACGCGATGGCTTCACGTCTCGCTGGATATATTATTTCCTGAGAGCCGCTTACCGGCCAAAGAATGGAGCGTGAAATGGCAGAAAGAAAAATTCAAGATTTATTCGGTAAGCCCATCGAAGTGGTGAACCTTGGTTTACAGGGTTTCATCCAACCGATGAAAGATCAGGACGTTCCCGTGGTGGACGTGGATTGGCGCCCTCCCAAGGAAGGCATCCGCCATCTGCGCATGACCAAATCTGGCATCTCCATCGACGAAGCCAACGAGAAGGTCGTGGACATCATCAAGAAAGCCCGCCCGGTGCTTGTGGGCATGGGTCTGGCGATCGATACCATCCCGGGATACAAACCCAACCTCATCCTGCACGCAGGTCCTCCCATCACCTGGGACCGCATGTGCGGACCCACCCGCGGTGCTGTCATGGGCGCACTGATCTACGAAGGGCTGGCAAAGGACGAGAAGGAAGCTGAGAAACTTGCTGCTTCCGGCAAGATCGAATTCGCCCCATGCCACCACTATCACACTGTTGGTCCCATGGCGGGCGTCGTCTCTGCCCACATGCCGGTCTTTATCGTGGAAAACAAAGCATTCGGCAACAAAGCCTACGCCACCCAGAATGAAGGCCTGGGCAAGGTCCTGCGCTTTGGCGGAATGGGACCCGAAGTCTACGCCAAGCTGCACTGGATGGAAGATGTGCTCTATCCCACCCTCAAACGTGCCCTTGACACCATGCCCGACGGCATCGACATCAAAGCATTGATCGCACAGGCGCTGCACATGGGCGACGAGTGCCACAACCGCAACCGCGCCGCCACTTCACTGTTCCTGCGCGCCATTGCACCCGCTCTCGCCCGCACCAGCAACGATAATGAAACCCTGGCAAAAGTAATCGAATTCATCGACAAGAACGACCACTTCTTCCTCAATCTTTCCATGCCCGCCGGCAAGGCAGCCCTTGAGCCCGCAGAAGGCATCGAAGGCAGCAGCGTCATGACCACCATGGCGCGCAACGGCACCGATTTCGGCATCAAGATCAGCGCTTTCCCCGACAAGTGGTTCACGGCACCCGCACCCATGGTGGAGGGTCTGTACTTCCCGGGCTTCAGCGAAGCAGATGCCAACCCTGATATCGGCGACAGCACGATCACTGAAACTGCCGGCTACGGCGGCGTTGCCATGGCGGCTGCACCTGCCATCGTCAAGTTTGTGGGCGGTTCACCCCAAATGGCAATTGACAGCACTCTCGAAGCGTACGAGATCACCTTTAGTGAGCATGAAGGTTTCACGATTCCTGTGCTCAACTTCCGCGGCACTCCCCTGGGCTTCGACGTGCGCAAGATCATGGAAACAGGCATTATGCCCAAGATCAACACCGGCATCGCCCACAAGGATCCAGGCGTGGGCGGCATCGGCGCAGGCATTCTGCGTGCCCCTGAAAAAGTCTTCAAGGACGCGTTCGATGAATTCAGCAAACTCTGTTAGTCAATTTTGCAAAGGAGAATAGCATATGAAGATCATTGATTTGACTCTGCCTTTAGGTATCGCAACACCCGCATGGCCCACCTACGAACCTCTGCAGGTGAAATACTTCAAACGCCTCGCTCCAAACGGCGCCAACGGTCAGTTGCTCACCCACTCCAACCACCTGGGTACCCACCTGGACGGCGAGTGCCATTTCTGGACACCTGGCAAAGACATCGCCAGCCTGGATATGGATTACCTGGTACATGATGCCGCTGTCGTCGATCTGAGCGATTGCGCTGGCGATTACGACGTCTACACCTCCAAGCAGGTGTTGGACCGCGTCGAAGTCAAACACGGCGACATCCTCATCATCCACACCGGTTACCACCACTTCGGCTGGGACATGCCCACTGGCGACGAAGTCCGCTACATGGTTCAGCATCCGGGTCCCGATCGCGAATTCGCTGAATGGGCCAAGAAACTTGAACTGCGCTGGATCGGCGTGGACTGCGGTTCCGCTGACCACCCCATGAACACCATCATCCGCAACTGGATGCCCCGCCAGGCCAAGCAGGCTGAGAAAGTCTTCCAGAAGAAATTCGGCAAGAGCCTCGAAGAATTCTACACGGATGACAAATATCAGTTCATGCACCTCGAAATGTTCAACCATCATGTGCTGCATGCCGAATGCCTGGGCGGCGACCTCGATCTGCTGCTCAACCGCCGCGTCAAAATCGGTTTCTTCCCCTGGCGCTTTGTGGATGGCGAGTCTTCCATCGGCCGCTGTGTTGCTTTCGTCGAAGATGACGAATACGAGCAACTGATGGCTAAGAAAGCCACCCTGCCCCAGACCCGTTTCGGCGACTGCTACGAACCCAAGCACGTCGAATCACTCAACACGCTTACCAAAGCCAACCTGGCTTAGTAAGAAAATTAACAATTATTTAGAAGGAGTTTAGCCGTGAAATTCGAATTGCCCGAGAAAGCATCTGAAGAAACCCTGCAGATCGATGCCCGCGAAGTTGAGGCACTGCTGCAAGGCCCCAAAATGGATCTTAAACCCTGGCCCGGTGCGCAGGTCAAACTGAAGGACGGTCGCTTGCTATACATCCGCGAAGCCCGCCTCGAAGAAGCCCCCAAGATGTTGACCTACATGGAAAAACTCATGCATGTCGACCATGACTTCTATGATATCGTCGGCGCCCGTGTCTATTCCGAGATCCTCGGCTGGTACCGCTCCCGCCTCAAGGACCCCTATACTCTCGTGGGTCTGATCGATGGCAAATGGGCTGGTTTCGCCAATGGTCGTCTGATGAGCGAGGATGTCAACATCTCCCTGCACACCATGGCTCTCGTCCGCGGCGGCCGTATCGGTGCAGTGATGTATTACGCCAAAGCCTACTACGGCTTTGAAATCCTTGGCAACAAGGAATGGTGGGCAACCTATGAATCCTACAATGGTTGGATGCGCTGGGGTCTCGGCATGGCTCAGCCTTCCTATCCATGGCCCCAGGTACAGCACGAGCTGGGCGGCGCCCGGGTGTACTATGTCACCAAGAAGTACTGGGATCAGCTCATCAAGCAGTATGTGCGCCAGATGGCTGGTGCCGATCTCGATTTCAACGTGTCCGATGAAGTTCGCAAAGCCAACGAAGAACTCATCGTCCCGGATGAAATCCTGGTCTAGTTCTCAAGCAAGAGCGTAAGTCCAGCAGGGGCAATTCAAGAATTGCCCCTGCTTCTTTTTAAGGCAGCAGAGCGGCAGCCATTCCTGCAAACGCGTCAATGCCCGAGGAATTGCCAAACGACTCCAGCCCTCGGGCAATGATCACTGCGTCCATTCTGCAAGAACCCAGCAACAACCGGGTTACCCGCCCCACCCTTTCATCCGCCAGGCGCTTCGTGGAAGCTTCAATCAAATTCGCTGAGATCCAGGAGGTTCTGGTTTGAGCCATGGAAACCCCGAGGTTATTCAGTGCTGAGATAAACCCGCTCTCCCGGGCGCTGGCGGGGTTTATTGAATTCAAGACCAAAAGAAAACCGCAAATGAGATCGTCCCCGGAAGGGGTAAGCCCTTTCCCGTTACCCATCAAGCGATGCAGAGCCATACCGCAAAGATCCAGGTTCTGCGAACGCACTCCTTGCCGCAGTTGACTGACGGCTGCCCAGATATTTTGCTGCGTGGGATCCAAAGGTTCTTTTCCAGTTAAGAGCCCGTCGACAATGTATAGCAGTGAATCGTTATGAGTTGGGAGACTGAGAGTTTGAAAGAGCGTAACAATTAGAGCCGAGCTCTTGTGGTGAGTTTCTGCCAGGTTGTGCAGGGGAATTGGGTCAGGTACGATTCGGGAGATCGAATGCAGATCATACTTTTTTTCTCCCACCGAGAGCATCTGATCCTCAAGGCGTACTTCTTGATTGGCAGAAATGTTCTGGGGGTAATCTGCGCTATTTAAGATATGCAGCATGAATGGGTTTCGATGCGTTTCACTGGTCAGGAAAAGTACGCGGGCGTCAAAAAGCAGAAAGATCCCTTTTGAAGTGATTCCTATAACCTTGCCAACCTGATTTTTCAAGAAAAGAGGCTCGATGAACGCGCCCGCCAGATCAACAGGAACCAGATCGCTTCCGCTGTTCATGCTTACTCCTCCACGGTCCCGCTGCCCATCACGATGGCCATGTTTCCCAGCACTCCCCATGATTCCATGAACAATTTGGTGGATACATCATAAGAGGTGCCATTGTTCAAATATCTCACCGACTCAAAATTATACCCCGTGACGATAACCACGTGCTCATATGCAGCCACAATGGTGCTGTTTCCCTCCCTATCTACATATTCGACCGGCGTGCCGTAAGTGACATTTCCCACCACCCAGGCAATCACCGGCTTGGATTGGGCTACGCTCGATTTAAGTTCATCCAGGGTCATCCCTTTGAGCGAAATGGCATCCAGACCGTACCAGTGAAGCAAGTCAGCTACTGGGGCAGCATGAACGCCGTAATCGTCTGGCGGAGTCAGTCCCCAGGCTCCCTTTACATCGCCCACAAATCCCAGGTCGGGGTTATCAGAAACCGGCAAGAGCGTTTGAAATTCACGTTCATTGATCGGCACGCCATAATAAGCTGCCCAATCGACCGCAGCACTGGCTTCACATCCAATGCTGAACCACTGCTGGTGACCTGAGATATTTTGAATGTAGAAGTAGTCAGGCGATTCCTCAGGGATTTCAGCCTCCGCCAGGGTTTGCTCAGGCGGCATTTCGATAATCGAGGTTGGCATGGATTTGGGTACCCAGGCGTGTGCCGGGGACAGCGTGGATGCCCTCAAAATGGATTGCGTGGGAACAGGCTGGGATCGTGTGGCTGAGGGATGTTCCAACCTTTTGTTTGCAGAAACCGGAGGTTGGCTGAAAGACAGGGCAATACCGATCAAAATGATCATCCCCAATCCAACAAGCCACCTGCGGGAAGATTTCAAGATCGAACTCCTCCCTAATATCATACCCGATGTGTAAAGTTCCATTGATATTCGAAGTTTAAAACCAAAACGCCCTGGTTGGGCGTTTTAGTGCCGAGACTGGGAATCGGACCCAGGACACCACAATTTTCAGTCGTGTGCTCTACCAACTGAGCTATCTCGGCGGTGAAAGGAATTTTACCCGGTCAAAGCGCGATTGTCAAGAAAATTCCCTTCGACTGGCAGATCAAATTTGATCAGGAAATCCATACCCGGTCCTGCCATAAAAATCGCACGGATGCCGGGATGTGTTTATAATTACGCGGCAACCCATTCCTGTTTTTTCGAGAATGCATTGAGCCCTACCCCAGCGTCAAAATCGTCCGTCTCCCGCGGCTATACTGCCGCCTTGATCAGCGCACTGCTGCTTTCAACCACCGCCATCCTGATCCGTATTCTCACCCAGGATTACCATATGCCGGCACTGGCGCTGGCGTTCTGGCGTGATGTGATGGCAACCGGAGCGATCCTGCTCGTGCTGCTGGCGGTCAAACCCATGCTTTTGAAGGTCACCCGCAGCGAAGTGGGTTACCTGGTGCTCTACGGCTTCGTCCTGGCCCTATTCAATGCCTCCTGGACGCTCTCAGTGGCGTTGAACGGCGCAGCCATCTCTACAGTGCTAGTCTACAGTTCAGCAGCGTTTACAGCCCTTCTGGGGCGGTGGCTGCTCAAGGAAGCACTGGATTGGGTCAAGATACTGGCGATCCTGCTCACCTTTGGGGGATGTTTTTTCGTTTCAGGTATCCTGGACCAATCACAGTTGTCTGCCAACCTGGCAGGGATTTTGACCGGGGTGCTCTCAGGGCTGCTTTATGCGGTTTACAGCCTGATGGGACGGTTTGCCTCGCAGCGCGGCCTGAGCCCCTGGACCACGCTGCCGTACATTTTCGGTTTTGCTTCGCTCTTTTTGTTAGGCATCAACCTGGTTTTTGTTGGTACATTACCAGGTACCCCGGCAACAGCGGCTGGCATCCTTTGGAAAGAAGGATCCATGGCAGGCTGGGCAATCCTGTTTGCACTGGCGGTGGGACCCACCCTGCTGGGTTTTGGCACTTACCTGATCAGCCTGAGCCACCTGCCATCTTCGGTTGCCAACCTGCTGATGACCTCGGAACCGGTGTTCACCACCATCACAGCCTACTTCCTGCTCGGTGAGCGGATGACGCCCAGTCAGTTCGGCGGCAGCCTGTTGATCCTCTTCGGCGTGGCATTCATGCGTACGATGGAAGGAAAAAGAGCCAGGGCAGCAGCCAAGGCGGAAGAGGAAGTTCTTCCTGCAGCCGACTGAAACTCTCGCAGATTTACAAATTGTAGAAAGGATCTCTCCCGGTGATCACGCCGGGTGGGTTTTCTTTTATTTATGATCCCGGACCAAACGGATGAGAATGCCCATCAGCAAGCCCTGCAAGGCATCATTGAGCATGACTTCCACGCCCGCAATGCTCACCAGCCGAGTGGAAACCCCCACATGCCCTGCCAGTACAAGCAGGATCACTCCAACGATGATCACCGTTGAGGATTTGTACCGTTTTGGTTTCGGAATGTATTTGCCAATCAAATACCCGATCAGCGCAAATAGGGCAACTGCAATCAATCCATTCAAAGTGAACATTTCCGCTCCCGTTTGATTCAATCAATCGGGCTGCAAGAGATCACAATCTCATGTCCTCCAGCAGTCTGTTCAATATGCGCCGGGTAGAATTTCCCGCCGCTGATCCAGGTGAGCATGCCCTGCAGCAGGCCTTGAAGGAAGTATGTTGCATTCGCGTTTTGACTTTCCTCAGCAACGGGCACATCCGGGAGGCTGACAATGACAGACTGATCCTTTTCTATCATCGAGAAAGCCAATCCCCAGGAATCTTTCAACCAATGAAGCATTGCATCGAGACCTTTAGCAATGCGCCGCCGCGGCGGAAGCATGCGGATGGATGGATCGAGCAGAGGTGTCTCCTCGCCGCACAATCGCAGCAATGTGCTGAATTCTTCCCGTCCAGCCATGAGCGACAGACCCTGCGCAGCCAACGGATCTGCGAACGCCGCCAATCGCGAAGCAATCTTATCCATCGTCACAACCCGGGCAGGCAAGAGATCCTTCTCGAGATCCTGCCTGCTTAGTTCTTCAAGTCCACTCTCCCCCAAAATCAATGCAAGACCGTCCAGGTACAACTCTTGTGGAGATGCGGGACAATGATCGATCAATGAAAGTTTCCTCGTTTCAGGATGATTTGGTATCCATTTCAGCCAGAATGCCGTAGAGGAGTTCGAGCAGCACTGTTTTGACCGAACTCTTCTTTCTGGCAACACATGGCATGATCTTGATACTGGGGTCCAGACGCAAGGCTACACGCATATCCTCGATCTCCCAGGCATCAGCGCAGTCCTGCTTGTTTGCAGCCACGATGTACGGCGTGGGAGCATATGCGTGGAAGGTTTCGAGGATGGACCGCGCCTCCCGGAAGGTTTCGGGGCGGGTGCTATCCACCATGACGATAAAGCCCAACATTCCTTCTGAAAGGATTTCCCACATAAAGTCAAACCGTTTTTGACCAGGGGTGCCAAACAGGAAAAGCACCAGGTCGTCATCCACTGTGATGCGTCCAAAGTCCATGGCGACTGTAGTCGATTCCTTGACCTTTTCAGCTTCGGCAGTGATCCTTTTTTCTGTGGAGACAACATCGATCTCACTCACGGATCGGATCAGCTCAGTCTTGCCCGAGTTGAAGGGTCCAGTCACCACGATTTTCACGGTTTGTGTTTGCATAAATTACAATCCTTCGTCCTGTTTACAGTGATCGAATCCGGTCGATGAGGCGGTTGACAACAGATTTTTGTTCTTCCTTGTTCTGAGTGGTGAAGGTACGAATAGGAGAATTGAGCGGTCCGGTGGTCGGTCGAATGATCTCAACAATGCCAGCCTGGACCAGCGCGTAAACCACACGCCGGATTTCCATTTCGTTCAGGTGGGCGGTATGAGCGATCTGGGCAATGGTATTCTTGGGGTTGACGTAGGATACCACTTTCCATTCTTCACTGGTGAGGTTAATCGAGCGGATGTTGGTTCCGGGCCGGTCAGAGAATTTGAGGGCCATATCCAGCGAAGGGATTTCATCTTTAAGGTGATCATATTCCTTCAACCGATGGGCGCCTTCAACGATCAGGTCTTCCATGCTTTCGCGGACCAGAATGTTGCCCGCCGGTGCGTTTTCACCGCCTTCAAAATGAAAAGACCCCTCCTCCCAGGCAAAGAGCTGCTTTACCACGGAGACATAGTGCTGCTGGAGCGTATCGAGGATCTCCTCCTGTTCAAGGTAGCCTCCGTTGACCAGGTACAAACCCAGCTCGGCGGGCTGCATTTCCCGGAATTTCTCCTGAAGAATGACCAGTTGGGCGCGCTTGATCCGGCGATAGGAGGCAAGAACTTTGAGAAGATCGAAACTTTGGTTGGAGCTTTGGGCAAACGAGATCTTTCCATCACGAAAATAGATCGCAACAGTATCGCCCGACCCCTCAGCATACAGCGCGCCGGTTTTCGCAGCGATGTGGATCAAATTCATCAATTGAGTGATGGAGAATTCGCGAAGATTGCCTTTTAAAGCCATGAAACTTCCTTGAAACCAGGAGTTCTTGAAAAGATTATACAGGCAAGGGAAAAGTGCGTCAATTCACAGGGTTGAAAGGCTCCGGTCAAAATATCGGCAAGGGTATAATCATTAGGGCTCATCACTTCGTCCCAGGAAATGCTCATGCGCACACGATTGATCTTTAATCCCACGTCGAACCAGGGTTTGTCGGCCTCTTTTCTGCCTGTCGTTGAACAAAGCATCGCCGGGTCTACTGAAATGGAACTGTCGATCACCCGGGAGCATGGACATGCCATAATCCTGGCTCAAAATGCTGCCGAAGCAGGGTTTGAACGCGTGATCGCACTGGGTGGCGATGGTACCACCCATGAAGTGGTCAACGGGCTGATGCAGATACCCGAAATGCTGCGTCCAGAACTCGGAATCGTTCCGCTAGGCTCGGGCAATGACTTTTCTTTTGCAGGTGGACTTCACGGAACTGCGGAAGACCTTTTGGCTCTCGCCCAAAGCAGCCCCAGCAGAAGTGTGGACATTGGCGTGGTGGAAGACGACCTGGGCAGAAAAGAATACTGGGTGAATTCCCTGGGAATTGGTTTTGATGCCCTGATCAACATCTACTCGCGGGAAATACGCTGGTTCAAAGGGTTCTGGGTGTATCTGATCGCTGCCCTGAGAGCCATCCTTTTCAATTACACGTCATTTCATTTCGAAGCCCGGAAAGACGGACTGGAATGGCAGGAAACATTGTTGATGTTGATCATTGCCAATGGCGTGCGCGAAGGCGGTAAGTTTATGATCGCTCCAGACGGCAGCCTGAACGATAACACCCTTTCGTATTCGGCAGTGCAATTGATATCGCGTCCCAATATGCTGCGTGCTCTGACCGCCTATATGAAAGGCAGGCAAAATGACCTGCCCTTTGTGAGATCCGGTTCGTTCAATTCGCTGGACCTGCAATCCGACGCGCCGCTCATCATTCACACGGACGGCGAGATCTTTGCCGGACTCGATTCAAAGGTCACCAGGCTTAAGGTGAGCAGTGTGCCCGCCGCCATCCGCCTGGTATGCCGGAGCAGTGAAACCCATGCCTGACCTTCGTCATATGCTGCGGGATGCCGATCTGGATTTCCTCGAACGGATAGCCCGTCTCTGGGGGATTGAGCTGCCGTCGAGCAGCTTCCCTGAGGCGCTGGAAGTCCTCACTGCCAGCCTGAATCAGCGCGAACTGGCGTTGGAGGTTATTCAGGCGATGCCCGCCGAAGCGCAATCTGCGTGGCAGTTGATACTCAAGACCGGCAGGGTTCCAGCATCTCAATTCACACGCCAATACGGGGAGCTGCGCATCCAGGGCGAAGGATGGCGCAAACGCGAGGAACCCGATTTGCATCCCGTTTCTGTGACCGAGATTCTCTGGTACCGGGGTCTCATCGGCAAAGGCTTCTTCGGCAAAGTCGGGGAACCTCAGGAATATCTGTATGTCCCGGATGAATGGGTGAATTTCTTCGGAGAACAAGATGCAAAAACATCCGCATTGGAAATCCGCCCTGCATCTGCCGCGGACCATGCCGTCATCACCCCTGCGGGCGGCAATCTGATTGACCGTCTTGCCACGCTCCTGGCCGAATTACGCAAAAATCCACTTTATCCCCCTCTGCTGGCGGAAACCCTGCCTGTAAGGCTTGCCTTCGAGCAGGCATTGCTCGAATCTGCAGGAATGGTCCTGCCGGGCAATCAGGTGGCACCTGAAAAGAGCCGGGAAATCCTGGAAAGAGAAGCAGGAGCAAGCCTTCTATTCTATTTTGACCTGTGGCAGAAAAGCGAAAAGATCAACGATCTGCGCATGCTTCCGGGGTTGATCTTTGAAGGAACCTGGTCGAACCCGGTTGGAAACCCCCGCAGGCTGCTGATTGAAGCTTTGAGAGATTTGCGGGAAGATACCTGGTGGAGCCTCCCATCGCTGATTGCTGAAATCAAGCTCCGCCAACCCGATTTTCAACGGGCGGCCGGAGAATACGAATCGTGGTTCATCCGCCGAAAATCAGACAATCAATACCTGCACGGCTTTGATGCCTGGGATGATGTGGAAGGGTATCTCCTCCGCTACCTCATCAACGGTCCGCTGCACTGGCTGGGCGTGCTGGACCTGGGTTCGACTGGCCGCGGGAAAGCTGCAGTAAGTTTCAGAATTTCCCGCATGGCAAAATATCTGTTTTCCGCTCAGGCGCCAATTCTGAAAACGACCCCTGCGGGAGCCGTCAAAACCACCAGCAGCGGATTCGTTCACCTTCCTGCCGGTATTCAGGCTGCGCTGCATTACCAGATTGCCCGGTTCTGCCAATTGCAGAAGGAAACGGCGTCTGAGGTGGTGTACTGCATCACCACCGATTCATTGAAAAATGCAATCGACCAGGGACTCAAGCCCACCCAGCTCAACATCTTGCTCAAAAGGGCTGGGGTTGTCAATATTCCACCGGGTTTCAGCCAGCTTCTTGAAAGGTATGAGAAGTTCGGGGTGGAAGCCAGCATGGAAAGGGCGACTTTGCTTACATCGGAGCGTCCAGAACTGTTGGAAACAATTTTCAAAGACCCGCGGGCAGCAAAGTACCTGGAAAGGATGATTTCGCCCCAGGTTGCCAGCATCAAGCCGGGGAGTGAAGAAGCCCTGTTGAAGCTCCTCAGAGAGCTGGGGCGGCTGGTTGAAGTTCATCTCGATGTATAATCGTAGAGAAAACAAATGCATCCGCGGCTGTCTGCCAGCGGAATCTTTTTCGCAGAGGTGATTATGTCCAAGAAACTGGAATGGGTCTCTGAAGAGCTTTCCTCGCTCAAGGAAGCTGGTCTTTACAACAATATCCGCACCCTAAGCTCGCCGCAAGGCGCAAGGCTGACTGTGGACGGGCGGGAAGTGTTGAACTTCTGCTCCAACAACTATCTCGGCCTGGCAAACCATCCCAGTTTGGTGGCTGCAGCACGCGAAGCGCTGCTCAAATACGGCATCGGACCCGGCGCCGTGCGGACCATCGCAGGCACCATGGACCTGCACCTGGAACTTGAGAGGCGCATGGCAAAATTCAAAGGGGTCGAAGCAGCCATCACATTTCAGTCCGGCTTCTGCGCCAACCTGGCGACCATCCCTGCCCTGGTTGGCAAGGAGGACGTGATCTTCTCTGACGAGCTGAACCATGCCAGCATCATCGACGGTTGCAGGCTTTCAGGCGCGAAGAACATCAAATTTGCGCATGCCGATCCGGCAGCCCTGGAACGAACGATTCAGGAAGCTGCGGGGACTTACCGCCGCGGTTTGATCATCACCGACGGCGTGTTCAGCATGGACGGCGACCTCGCCCCGCTGGACAAGTTCGCCGACATCGCCGAAAAATATGACCTGATGCTGATGGTGGACGACGCCCACGGCGAGGGCGTGGTGGGGCACGGCGGCCGCGGCATCGTGGACCATTATCACCTGCACGGGCGGGTGGATGTGGAAGTAGGAACCATGTCAAAAGCTTTTGGCGTGATGGGCGGTGTGGTGGCAGGCAATGCCAAAATCGTCGAGTGGCTGCGTCAGCGCTCCCGGCCGTTCCTCTTCTCGTCAGCCGCCACTCCACCGGACGTGGCAGCCTGCATCGCAGCCATCGACGTGCTGGAAGAATCAACTGACCTGGTGGACCTGCTTTGGGAAAATGCGCGCTTCTTCAAGCGCGAAATGGCAGCCATGGGGTTTGATACGGGTGTGAGCGTTACCCCCATCACTCCGATCATGCTTGGCGAAGCCGAGGTTGCCCAACGCTTCTCGCGCGAATTGTTCGCCGAAGGGATCTTCGCCTCTCCTTTGGGCTTCCCGACCGTTCCCAGGGGCAAGGCACGCATCCGTGTGATGATCTCAGCCGCTCACACCCAGACCGACCTGGAAGAGGGTCTGGCTGCCTTTGAAAAGGTGGGTAAGGGGTTGGGAGTGATTTCCTAAAGCTTCATATTTCAGAGTGAACCTTTGTAGGGGCACAGCGCGCTGTGCCCCTTATTTGTTTGTACAGGTGAAGTGGTAAGCAGATTGGATTGAGGTTAAGCGGCAAGCTATCTTAAAAGAGATGATTTTCACATCGACCCAACAATTAGGATGCAAATGCCAATTTATCATATGCTGGTAGCAGACCCATCCCCCTGACCCTCTTCCCAAATTGGGAAGAGGGAAGATTAATCAACGCTATAATCCCGCGCTTTGCTCAGGATCATAGCGTTATTGATTAGTAAAAAAAATTGTGCTAAGTAGAATGGTTGAACGGTTCTGGCACTTGAAAGGCTGAGCCCGGTTTATTTCTTTTACCTTATGCGCTGAATGGGTCCAGATATGGATTGGAGCCCGACCAGGTGCAGCCGGCCTGCCCGAACATCATGCATTCCTGACCATTGGAGCAGCGGTGACCGGTGATCCTCGCCGGCTGTTCGCCAAGCACTTCCGGCGGCAGGAGTTTCCTCGCTTCGAGATCGACCTCGCTGGACGCTCGTTCACAGAACTTCGTTTGCAGCACTTCCCAAAGTTGATCTACCATTATTACCTCCATTCAAGCCTGACGGTATCATAACCTTTCATGATTCACTCTGTCAATATGCGTCTGTACACGATCAGAACCTGTTATCAGGATTGATCGAACATCCTGCGCCTCCGCCAGTTGATATACGGCGCAAGCAGTTTTCGAAGCCAGTATTTTGCCACGATGGGAGAAAACACGGAACCGCCGTCGCGATAATGCACCCGCATGATTTCCGGCCAGTTGCGGTCATCAGACACAACGGTCTTGCCGCCGGAATGCAGCCGGAAATTCGCCCACGTCTGCCCCTTGCAATAGGCGAAAGTGGTCTTTTGTGCCAGCCGCACCCACAGGTCGTAATCCATGGCGAAAAAGAAAGAGGGATCCAGCGGACCCACCTGCCTCCAGAGATCTGCCCTGAAGAACGCCGCGGGTTGGGGAATATGAACGTATCCCCTGCGCAACCGTTTGAGGTCGGTCAGCGCAGATTTGAACTGCCCAATGACCCGGTCATTTTCGTCGATGAAGTTCATATCGCCGTACACCAGCCCCACGTCGGGATGCTGCCGCATGAAGGAAACCGCCTGCATCACTGCTCCCGGGGCATAGGTATCATCCGAATTGAGCCATGCCAGGATCTCGCCCGTGGCACGCCCGAAACCCTTGTTGATGGCATCGGTCTGACCCCTGTCTGGTTCGGAGACCCAGTAATAAAGCTGGTCGGTGTACTTGTGAATGATCTCCACGCTGCCGTCGGTGGAGGCACCGTCAATGACCATGTATTCCAGGTTGGGGTAATCCTGCCCGAGCACAGAAACGATCGTACGCTCCAGGAATTTTGCCTGGTTGAACGAAGGGGTGATGATCGAAACACGCGGGAACTCGTTCATTTCAACCTTTCGGAATGGTTAATGCGGGTGCCGCAAGTCGAAGATGAGATAACCTTCGCCCTCTTCAACCGGGTAATGCGCGAAAAGGTAGTCATGCAGTTCGTTTTGCGAATTGAAATCGTTGATCAAGGTCACCAAAAAGGTGTCGTACCCGTTGGTGGCAGAATTGAATTGCTGCATAAAGGGAGATTGCTGCTGGCCTGACAGGTTGGCGACCGTGATATCGCCGGTGGTCTGCCAGATGGAAGGACGGATGTATCCCCAGTATTCCAGCCGGTAACCATAGTCATGCGTCAGGGCAATCACTTTTGTGTTCCGCCCGAGTGGTTCACCCAACCGCTTCCAATAGGTGATCTCATAGCGGTAGTCCGACGAGAGCATGTCGGTGCGGGCTTTGAGCAGTGAAAGGGCCGAGGCAAACGCAAGCACCCCCAGTACGATCACCTTTGCGAACCAACCAATATCCACCACCTGCAGCCGTTCAAAGAGCAGCGAGACCACCAGACCAAAGCCAATGGCAACGATGGGGATGAGCGGCATGGAATAATAATCGTGGGTGGAAATGTGATAGGAAAACACAATTCCCAGCAGCAAATAAGCTGCCCACAGGCTGAGATACCAGGCACGCGTTTTCTTGACGCTGATCATGAAAATAGCCAGGATTGCCAGGAACAGCGGAAAGTAGCCCACCACTGACTTTGCTGTCATGAACCAGCTCTGGTACCAGTGCGGCTGAAGGTAAAGAGAAACAAAGAAGCGCGAACCGAAAATCGCTCCGGCGTTTCCGCCGCGGGTTGAATTCCACGCCGTGAAAAGAATCGCGGGCAGCAACGCAATGACAGCCATCAGGTACACCCGCCAGTTGCGAAGCGCCTTGCGGATTCCTGTGGAGAAAACCAGCACGATGAACGGGATGCCCACAAAAAACACTGCCGTGGTCTTGACCAACACAGCCGCTCCGGTGAACACGCCTGCCAGAATCGCGGAGGTGAGAGTATCTCTTTCAGACCAGCAGTACTGGAAGTAAAGCGCGCAGCAGATGAGGGCTACCATCAGCGGGTCGGGTTGAAATGCGCGGCTCGAAATGATCCCGTAGGGTGTAAATTCATAGAATGCCAGCGCCGCCAACGCCCCGGTATCGCCGATCAGTTTTCGGCTCAGCAGATAAAGCGGAATTCCGCCAAGCACCCAAAAGAGAATCGACCAGATGCGCGGAATGCGGAAATCCTCCCGACCCAGCAAAGCATAGGTATAGGCCGTCAGGTGCTCCATGATGGTGGGCTCGATGACGGCCTCAGCATTCCCTGCCGCGATGCCAAACTGGCGGTCCTCCGGTGCCATTGCCCGGGTGGAAGGTGTATCCATGGCATCATAATACCCGCGGGCGATGATCAGCGATCTCAGTTGTCGGGTTGCGGCGAAATCCAGCGGCGGATCGGAAAGATCAACCAGCCGGGCGCCCACTCCCAGCAGCAGGATCACAGCCACGAAGACAGCCCGCAGCCATCTCGTGCTGCCGAAAAACAATAACTTGTCCGACCGGTTTGCTTCCAATAGAGGATCCTCTGGTGATTCAAGAAAACCCGATGTAGAGCTTTACCTTCAACCTCAAGGGGTCAAGGGTTTGTGAAGATCAAACAAATAATAGCCGTTGCCCTGATCAACAGAGTAATGGCTGAGCAGGTATTCCTTCAGCGCGGGCTGGGCATCGAAATCGTTCAGCGCGGTGACGAGGAAATAGTCCATCCCCGCAGTTTTTTCCTTGATAAGCTGTACCACATCCGGGTTGGTGCTTCCAGAGAGGGCGCTAAGACGAAAATCGCCGGTGGTTGACCAGATCTGCGGATTGACGAAGCCGAAATAACTCAATCTGCCGCCGTAATCCTGCGTCAGCGCAATGACCGCTGAATTATGCCCGATCTTGTCACCCAGTTGTGCCCAGAATGCCTTTTCAGGCCGGTAATTTTCAGCGTAGAGCGTACCCCTGACCTCGTTGATATTGACCGCGATCAGGAAGAAGAATACGAACCAGACCAGGGCTTTAACGATCCAGGAAGGTGCAGTTGACTCCAACCGGCGGAGAATCTCACCGGCAAAGATGCCCACACCCAGCGAGACGATGGGGAAAACAGGAAGTTGGTAATAGTTGTGCGTGGAAATGTGATAGGCGACCGTGAACCCAAACAGGATATACCCCAGCCACATCGCCCCGAAGAAAGCCTGGTGCGATCGATTTCGCAACAATAATACTGCGGTCAGTGCCATCAGGAAAGCGCCGAACCCCACCGCACCCCGAATAAGCGTCGCCCAGCCTGCATAGAATTCCACCTGGACGAAGAGGTTGGGAAAGAATCGTGTACCGAAGATTGCAGAAGCATTTCCTCCCACCGTGGCACTGACGAGGTTGTATATGGCGCCCGGGATCAGCGCCAGGGCTGCCATGAGGTAGACGCGCGGGTTTCGAATCCAATTCTTGAATCCCTTGTTCAGCACCAACGCCAGGATGGGCAAGCCTACATAGAATACAGCAATAGCTTTGACATAGACCGCCAACCCGGTGAAAACTCCTGCCAGTACAGCCGTGATCCAGGTATCGTCCCTGTGCCAGCGAAGCTGAAAATAGAGCGCCCAACTTACCAGGCAGATCATCAGCGGGTCGGGTTGGAATGAGCGGCTGGCGATGACCCCGAAAGGTGTGAAAAGGTACACCGCCATGGCCACGAACGCTCCGCTGCGGGTTGTGAGCATTTTCGCCAGAAGATAGATGGCGCCGGCTCCGAGTACCCAGAAGAAGATCGAATAGAGCCGTGGAATGACCAGATTCTCACCGCCTGCCAGGCGGTAGGTATTCGCTGTCAGCCATTCGACAATCGGCGGTTCGATGATCGACTCGCCGTGACTGGCGTTGATGCCAAACTGCCGCAAATCCTGGGGCATGGCAAGAGTGGCGGGTGTATCCATCTGGTAATAGAACCCGCGGGCAATGATCATCGAATGCAATTGGCGGGTGGCGGCAAAATCGAAGGGCAGATCGGTCAGGTCCAGCAGTCGGACGCCGATGCCCAGCAAGATCAACAGCGAGAACAACGCCGCCTCGAGCTTGCGCGAATATTTCAGGAAGAAAATCGAATCGCGGGTATCCGTCATCTCAGTGCTCATGGTTGACCGTCCGTGGCATTGCAGGCAGGATGGTTGCTGGTCAGCGGGATCATCATCACACCGCTGCCAAGGTCGCAGTGATACTCGCTCAACGCCAGGCGGTCGTTTGCCGCCAGAATTTTCTCGAGATCGTTCCTGAAGAACACAAAGTAGAGTTCCGCCTGAGGCATTTGTTCTGCTATCGTATCCACTTTGTTCGAGCAATCGCCTGAGGCAGCTATGCAGGCAGGCTGTACTCCGCCGTAGACCGCCAGGGGAAGGGTGACCGCGTTGGTATTGGAAAGGAAGACTGCCTGGGTGCCCAGCTTTTCTCCTGCACCGATCCAGAAATCCACCGGAATCTGTTCGGGGTTGGCTTTGACCAGGCGCCGGCCGTCGATACTCCCCAGCCCTGCGGCGATGATCAAAATCGCGACCAGCGCCCACAAATTGAGCGAGCCTAGTTTGTTCTCACCCATTGCATCCAACAATAGCTCAAACAGCGGGATAAATGACAACGCAGCCAGCAGGAAGACCGGGTAAAGGGAATAAATGGATTCAGAAATCGGCTTCAAAAAGATCAGGCACATGAGCAGAAATCCCACCCACAGTCCGATAAGCAGACTGCGCCGGGTACCCTTTTGCGTCAACAGCGTACCCAGAATGGCGAAACCGATCCCCAACACACCAACGATACTTTCCAGGCGCAATTCCAGGCGCACCAACTGTTTGAGCGACGAAAGTCCGAGGGCAAACCCATCCAATCCCAAAAAGGCAGCCAAAGGCGAGGAAGGATGGATCAAGAGAGCAGCGGAAAGCCTCAGCGCAATAAGGAAGGCTGCCATGAGCAAACCCTGTGCGATGGAGTCGCGCTTCATACTCTGGCTGCCCCTCCAGGCTGCGATTAATCCGCCCAGCAGGATATACAGCCATTGAGCCTGCATCAAAACCGCAATTGAACCGAACACCCCTGTGAGAATCGCCCTGCCCCAGGATGGTGCTTCCATCCAGCGCCAGAGTTGCCAGATCGCCAGGAGGGCAAAGAACATCGCCCATGAACCTGCAAGCACTACCCTGCTGAACTGAATCGAAAACGGCATGAAGACCATCATCGCCAGAACGGCTACCGCAGTCAGCGGGCGGGACAGGCGTCGGACCAGCAGGTACAAAAGCAGGCTCGCCAACATCCATCCCATGATCGAAACCGAGCGCGCTGTTGAAATCAAATCTGCATGGAAAAGCCCCGCCAATCCGGCATCCAGCCATTGCATAACAGGCGCGTCCGGTGAAAGCAAAGCATAATCAGCGCAGGTGGGAAGTCCGGGTTCGGCGGCAATGGACGGAGCCTGATATGCCCTGGCGGTCAAAATGAAGCTCAATTGCTCGGAATGTGAAACGTCCAGCGGAGCTGCGGCAATGTCCCTGGAACGGATCCAGGCAGCGGCAGCCAGCATCAAGATCACGATCCCCGCGAGCAGCCAACGTGAAGGGGACATCCAGCGGGGAGAAGATGCGTTGTTGTCTGTCATTTCGTGCCCCTCACGTCCGATTCCTGATTCAATCGCCGTGCGCGGTTTTTCAGGCGGCGCTGCTTCAACCCCTTCAGACCCAGGGGAGCAAGCAGCGCATACCCCACGCGGTACCAGTCTTGAAGTGCAGTCCCCGGGTGGTGAAAGAATGCCCGCATATAAGCTTTGAACGCCAGTTGATATTGTTCGGCATCCAGCAGGTAGAAACCGTTGGTCCGCTCCGCCCCGGCGATGATCTCATTGGCATGCTGCAGGTACTGCGCTGCAAACTGGGGAGAGGTTTTCATCCATTCTGCCATACGCAGCGCCTCGGCGCCGAATTTCGCCGCCTGAGCGAGGTTTTTTGCGTCCTGATGATAATGCGCTGCTGCCCAAAATTGCGGTTGATAAACAATTGGATGATTAATGGCTATGCGCAACCAAAGTTGATGGTCCAATAGAAAGTGATAGGACGGATCCAGAAATCCGTCCTCCGGCAGAGCAGACCGCCGCATAAATACCGCCGGCTGCCCGATGATGTGAAAGCTCATCAGTTCGCGCAGCCCCCACCTGCCGTAGTGCAGCTCGTTTAGCACACGGTTGCCGGCGTCCAGCACGCGGACGTTGCCAAATACGAAACCTGCCTCAGGATTTTGCTGCAGGATTTTCACCGCTTCTGAGATTGCACCCGGGAGATAAAGGTCATCTGAATTGACCCAGGCAATGATCTCGCCCTTTGCCCGCGCCACCCCCTTGTTGATGGCTTCCGCCTGTCCGTTGTCCTTCTCGCTCACCCACCAGGCCAGCTTGCCGGCGTACTTCTGAATGATCTCGAGGCTGCCATCCGAGGAACCGCCGTCCACCACGATATATTCGATATTGGGATAGTCCTGATCAAGCACCGAGCGCATGGTTTGCTCGAGGAAGGCTGCCTGCTGGTAACTGGGCGTGATGATACTGACGAGAGGATTCCCGGAAAGGCTCATTTGAATAGTGACTCGTAATCCACCTTGGGGAAGACGGTAAGCTTGCCCCCCACCGTGGCATCGACGATCTCGCGGCCGTCCTTGCGATATGCCTCGCGCGCCAGGGTATAGGCAATCTCCGAAGTTTCGAGATCGGGCAACTGCCAGCGGAACCCCTTGCCAAAGTACCCGGGGTTGAAATGATTGGGATCATCTCCCTGCGAGGTGATCGTGGTATTGGGCTTGCCCTGGGTGGCGAAACTGTGGTCCACGCCGATCAGCACGACTTCTTTGAACCCCATATGATAGGCGAGCTGCATCGCCACAAAGGTCACGGTCGCGCCTTCCCACAAGCGCCCGGCAGCATTGCCGCTAAACCGGGGCAGGTCGTACGAGGTATAGAGGTAGCTGAGGTTCGCTGCGGGCTGGATCCACTTCCGCCCCCGCCATGAGACAAAGGTCGGAATGGGGAGCGAACGCAGGTCTGCAGCGCACTGCTCGATCACCAGGTCGTTGACCGTGAGCAGGATGGAGGTGGTAAAACCAAGGTCCGCAAACGCCATGTAGAAGCGGTTCATACCAATGGTAAATTCACCGCGCAGTTTGGACAGGTCGGTATTTTTCAGACTGGGACCATTGCCGATAATAAAGCAGCGCTCGCCAGTATGTGAATTGCGAAGCGCATTGAGCTTGCGGATCGAATCCCTACGCCAGGGATGGAAGGTCGCCTGAGGCCAGGCAGCTGCCATTTTGACGCCATCCCGGACGTCTCTCAACGTGTTTGCCAGCGGTACCGGAATTGTCTGAACGATCTTTTGGCGGGTGGTCATTCGGTGCTCAACCTTGCCGTGGCGCCGCCGTCGACCACCAGCGCCTGCCCGGTCATAAATGAAGATTGATTGGAATCCGCCAGGAAATAGATGGCATTGGCGATCTCTGCCGGGGTGCCAATGCGCCCGTTGACCGTCTTACGCGCCAGGTTGTCGAGCCGATCAGCGATTGACGGTCCGCTCACGTGACCGCGATCCATTCCGCTGCGCAGCATGGGAGTATCCACAGCGCCTGGAAGCACCGCATTGACCCGGATATTATCTTTGGCGAATTCAATCGCCATGGCGCGGGTCAATGCCAGGATGCCGCCCTTGCTGGCGGCATAAGCCGCAATGCTGGCGGAAGTTTGGATGGCATGCACAGACGATGTATTTACGATGGCACCATTGCCGGCTTTGACCAGCAACGGGTGGGCATACTTGGCTCCGATGAACACAGGGCGAAGGTTGGTGGCGATGGTCAAATCCCACTCCTCGACCGTGGTATCGAGGAT
Organism: Anaerolineaceae bacterium; assembly: GCA_039683035.1. Lineage (GTDB taxonomy): Bacteria > Chloroflexota > Anaerolineae > Anaerolineales > Anaerolineaceae > UBA6107. The sequence continues at coordinate 75,842 of JBDKSE010000017.1, read as the reverse complement.
CGGCTTGGAGATTTGCATGCCGGCATTATTGACCACGGCATGCAGAACCGGGCTGAACTTCTCGGCCTTGTGATAGATCTCCGCCATCTCATTTGGGTTGGATACATCATTCTGAATGAAGAGTCCATTCTGGGGGAAATCGGCACCGAAAGGATTGCGGTCCACACCGATCACCCGCCACCCTTTTTCCGCGAACAGCTTCACCGCTGCCCTGCCTATGCCCCCCGCCGAGCCGGTGATCAAAACCACTCTTTTATCCTCGTCCATGAAAGCCTCTTTCAGACCCTTGTCTTCCAGGATTCAAAATCATTGATCGGGATTTCAAGCCCCAGCAGCAGATTTCGGATGGTGTTCCAGTGCACCCGTTCCCAGGCAGCCGGGCTGGAATTCGAATTATGCGGAGCCAGCAGCACATTGTCCATCTTCTTGAGCGGCGAATTCTCCGGTAGGGGTTCCACTTCAAACACATCCAACCCGGCTCCGGCAATCAAGCCGCGCTGCAGCGCATCGACCAGCGCAGGTTCATCCACCACCGGACCGCGGGCGGTATTGATCAATACGGCATCCCGCTTCATCGACGCAAATGCGGCTGCATTCATCAGGTGGAGGCTGGTGGGGTTCAGGTCGCAATTCAGGCTGACGAAATCTGACCGCTTCAGCAGGTCTGGAAGGCTGGTCATCTCCACCTTGAGTTCGGCTACAAAATCCGTTGCTGCCGGAACGATGTCATTTCCCAGCAGGGTCATGCCAAATGCGTGTGCCCGCCTCAAAACAGCCTTACCCACATTCCCTACGCCAATCACGCCCAGGGTGCATTCCGAAAGCGATTTACCCGGGATCTTTTGCCATGTGCCGGTCTTGATCGCCCGGTCCATCCACGACTGCTTGCGGGCAAAGTCCAGAACATAACCCAGGACTGAATCAGCCACCGGCAGGGTAAAGGCGTTGGGGGTATTCTTTACTGCGATACCCAGTTCAGCGCAAGTCTGCTGATCAATCGAATCGATGCCCGTGCCCCACTTGGCAATCACTTTCAGCCTCGGGGAACAGGCTTTCAGCACCCTGGCGGTATAGCGGTCATCGCCGCAGATCGCTCCGTCAAATTGACCGGCATAAGCCAGGAGATCTGCTTCCTCCAGGCGTTCGTTTACCTTCGGAGTGATGGTTTCTACTCCGTAATGTTCAAAAACTGGTTTGAAGCGTTCGCAAAATGGAAGAAGATAAGGAGCAGTGATCAAAACTACAGACATTGGCATTTCCTTGTAACTGGATTGTTTCCCCCTATTATACCGATGATTGAGTCAACAGCGGGGTGTACCAGGAATGTGGGGGGAGGAGATCGGGCGAATGGTCGATTGAATTACAGCGCGCGGACTATCGCAGCGGCGGGCAATGAGGTTTTATTTGCTTACTGAGCGGTAGAAGAGTCGATGAAGAGCCGGGGATCACTGTCTGGATTTGAGCAGAAGATCCACAAGCGTGAAATCCACTTCCTCATCGATATCCCAGGCTTCATCCGGGTCGATCTCAAAGAGGTAGGGGCGTTCGCCGATGCGGTGGCGGCGCTGGACCAGGTTTTCGCGGGTGAAGAGGTAGATGCAGGAATTTTCCTCGAAGACCGGAGGGAGGTCCTGGGTTTGGATAAGCACCGCCGGGTTGTGATTGATTGCCCGCCCCAATTCATCGTAGAGCCGTGTTTGCAGGCGGGTGACCGAGAAAAGGGAATCGTAGCCAGGAAAGGCGTTGTTGAGCGTCTGAATGGCACGGGAGACGGTGGCTGCCTTGAGCAGGGGGTTGGTGCTGTGGGTTTGCAGGTAGAGGTCGGCGCTCACCCGGGAGGTATCGTAAAGCAGGACCTCATTCATCGAGACCGTGTCGGCGCGCAGCTCATCCGGTCGATCGATCACTGTGATTTGCGGATACTTATTGCGAATCCCCTGGATGATCTCGGAACTGTCAGTATCCACCACGATCTGATCGATCTCGGGAACGTTTTGAAGAGTATCGAGAATATGCTGGTAGAGGGGTTTTCCATGAAGATTGCGGTAATTCTTGCCAGGTACCCGCTGCGAGTGGTGACGCATGGGAACGAGTGCGACGATCCTTGGTTTTTTCATGGTCCCTCCCGATTTGGCTTACTTTTCTCGATACTGGATGGGCGTCACTTCACGCTCACGTTCATTGAGGACGGAAACGCCTTCCTGATTGGGGTAGTAAAATGCCTGTTTAAGCTGCCAGGTGAGCGGTCCCGACTGGCGGTACCCCTGGTAGGTGCCGGAAAACTGGTTCCACCGAAATTGTACGATCTTTTGCCAGTTCCTGCTCCATACTTTCAATCGCATCGCCTCGCGCCAGTCGTTGAAGACGTTCTGAAAGAACAGGCGGAATTGGTCGCGGCGGGTGAAATTTTCGTGAGGGTAGATCTTCTTGAAAGCCATCCCTTCGCGGCGGTAGCGGTTGAATATTCCACCGGTGGACTGGTTATGCACGTGGATCACTTCGGCTTCAGGCACATACTTCAGCAGGTAATTCTGATCAAAAGCCCACTGCCCCCAGGCCAGGTCTTCCAGTCCGGGCAGCGTCTCATCATAGGGATTTTGCTCCCAAAGCGTGCGGCGAATGGCAGCATTGGCATTGTTGCAGAAAGGGGTGGACTGGTGCGGATCAGCCTGATCGGGAAACCAGGCTTTGAAGATCTGATGCTCCGAAAAAGCCGTGTTCTCCGATCCGCGCTGTTTTCCGTAGGTGAGGGCAATGCGTTCGTTTTCGAAGGGTTTGAGCAGTGTTTCCAGCCAATCTGGATAGACCGGGTAAACATGCGCACTGGCAAACACCAACAGGTCCGCTTTCGCATGTTGGATGCCCCTGTTGAGTGAATGACCAAAGGTGAATTCATTCGGCGGAATGGAAACCACCTCCACCGGATACTGGCTGGCAATTTGAACTGTTGCATCCTGCGAGCCCGAATCCACCAGGATCACCTGACGGCCGGTAATGGTCTGGTGGCTGATGCCGGTCAGCAGCCGCCCGATATGCTCTTCTTCGTTATACGCACGGATAATAATGGATACTGTGGGTTTCATGGCTCGAGCTCGAAATGACCGCCGCGCAAGATCCCATCACTGATGACCCGCATGATGGACGAGCGTTCAGGGCTGAGGGATTCGACAGGAAAGCCTTTCAACCTCACATAACCCTTCCATACGCCGTCATCCTCGATGAATTCATCAAACGGCAGCGAAGTGACATAGAGTTGATAATAAAGGAAGCGCCGGGCATTGACTTGAAACTCCGCAGGGACAGTGATGGAATCGGAGGTCAACAGCTCGTCAAGTTTGTGGTTGTATTCCTCTAGCGACTGGGGAAAGAAAGATGTCGCCAGTTGGGTGAAGCGCGCCTTCCCGCCGGCAAGTACGGCCTTGCCCATGATCGAAGCTTCCAGCCCAATGGTGGAATTGTAGACCATCACAAAATGCGAGCGCTGGATCAGATCATAGGAGCTCAGGCGTTCACCTGCATCCACAAAGATCACATTTGGCAGTTTGTCAGTTTCAGTGTTGCTCACCCACTGCGCCACGCTTTCGCGGCTCTCCTTGCCGGCACGCCCTTCATCGGGGTGCGCCCGGATAACAAAGAGCGTTTCGGGATGGTGTTCGATCGTTTGGCGGACATTTTCCAGCCAGGAAAACATCTCGGGAAACAGGGTATTGGCGTGCACCTGGCTGGTGTCAAAAACGACGTTAGTGAAGACAGGCACGATTTGCTTGAATTGGGCTGCCTTTGCCAGGAAGGACTCATCCAACCCTTTCATCTCCGGCCAAAAGCGGATCCCAGCCATCGTGAAATTGCCCTGCATGCGGTCTGCCAGATATGCATCCAGACGCCGGTTCATCGCGTCATCAAGCTGAAAATCATCGTTGATGTGGATGGGGTAGGCTGTCGCCTCGCCGGGGGTGAAGAAAGCAGTGTACGGTCGCAGCCCCACTTCGTGAGTGATGACGCGAATGCCCTTTTGCAGGCAAACGTGACGCGCCGCGGCTTCGGGATAGAACATGCCGTTGAACACCACCACCGCCTGCGGATGGGATTCCTCCACCAGGGCGGTGAACTGGGAATAGACATTCCACGAGGAATGGATAAAGTGCCTGAAGAACGAGCGGGTGGCATCGTCATTCGCCAGGTGATGGCGGCGCAGCACCCAGCGCAGCGAATTGACTGCCCATCTGCCCAGCGGCACACCCTGATGCACAAAACCTTCCATCTCATTCACAGAAAGGCTGATGATCAATTCATCGATTTCAGGTACCGGGCGATCCTCAAACCAGCGGACGTTGTTCCCCTCGTACAATCGCCTCGACTGGGCAATGCAGTGCTTGCAGGGAGGCTCCTGGTGAACATCGTCGCGGTTGCTGCCCAACACGCAGCGGGTGAGACCGGCGCGGCAGGCAAAATAGATCACCGGCACTCCGGCAAGTGTTAACGCCTTGCTGGAGAGAAATGAGTAGGCTGCGTTCTGGCTGACTGCCTCCAGGCGTGTGGAGGCATTAAAAATGATCACCGGCGGTTGGTTCGCCGCAGGCGCAATACGGGCGACCCGCAAGTTTAGTTTCTGCCAGCGCCGGTTGCTGATGGAATGAATGTAGCGCTGGGAAACAGCAGACCGGATGCGGTCGATGTTCCAGGAAGTCAATCCTGCACCCGGCGCAGTTTTTTCAGCGATGGTTTTTCGCTGTCATAGACTCTTTTGACCCCGTCACCAATCGCCTGTTCGGTCACGCGGATGTACTTGACCAGGCGTTCGAAACCGCCCGGTTCCACAGACGCTGCCTGGTCGGTGCCCCACAGGGCACGGTCAAGGGTGATGTGCCGCTCCACCATGCAGGCGCCCAATCCCACCGCCACTGCCGAGGTTACCAGCCCCACCTCGTGTCCCGAATATCCAATGGGGCAGGAGAAGGTATCGCGCAGAGTCTGGATCATGCGCAGATTGAGTTCTTCGGGGTCGCAGGGATAAGTACTGGTGGCGTGAGTAATGGCGAGGTTGTCTTCGCCCAGCACCTCAACAGCGCTTCTGATCTGATCCATGGTCGACATTCCGGTCGACAGGATCGCCGGGCGGCCAGTCCTGCGGATGTGCTTGAGCAGCGCGTTGTCAGTCAATGACGCGGACGGAATTTTGTAGCACACCGGGCTGAATGGTTCCAGAAAGTCCACCGAAGGTTCATCCCACACGGAGGCAAACCAGGTGATGCCCTCTTCTTTGCAGAATCGGTTGATTTCGGCATATTCCTTTTCGCCAAATTCCACCTTGTAACGATAATCCAGGTAGGTGATGTATCCCCAGGGCGTTTCGCGCATCTGACCGCGCTGTTCGGGCGGTACACAAAGCTCGGGGGTGCGTTTTTGGAGCTTGACTGCATCCACCCCGGCATGCTTTGCAGCTTTGATCATTTCCTTTGCCATATCCAGATCGCCGTTATGGTTGATGCCGATCTCCGCAATGATGTATGCGGGATGTCCATCTCCCACCAGGCGATCACCAATCTTGATTTCCCGTGACATTGTCTCTCCAGTCCTTAAGCTTTTGGCTCGATGGTATATTTTTCGCGTAAGGTATCACATAATTCCCGTACCGCGCCGCGTCCGCCTGGAAGGCTAAGTACAAGGTCTGCACGGCGGATGACTTCGGGTTGTGCATCAGCCGGTGCCGCAGTAAAACCCGACACGGCAAATCCCGGCAGGTCGTTGACATCGTTTCCCATGAAGATCACCTGGTCGGGGCGGATCCCCTTTTCAGAGCAGATCTGAAGCAAGGCATCGCCTTTTTCCAGCACGCCTTGTATCACCGGAAGGTTCATTTTCCTGCAGCGGGCTGCCACCACCGGGTTGACCTCGCGTGACAGCACCATGGCGTCGATGCGTGTTTCCTGGCGCAGCAGCGCCAGCCCGTGACTATCGGAGCGGTTGGCGGCAATCATTTCATGCCCTTGTTCGTTCACCCAAACACGGTTGTCCGTCAGAACCCCGTCGAAATCCAGCACCAGCAATCTCGGATCCACCGGCCAGTTTCTACGCAGATTGACCGGGTCCACCATTTGCAGGCCGCCAGTTTTGACCAGCGATTCGTACTTCTTCCAATCTTCCAGGGTATCGATATCCACGGTGAATTTCGGATCGATGACCAAGCCAAGGATCACGTCTCCGCTGAGCGAATGCTTTTGATGAATCGCAGACACACGGATCGCATCGATGTGCCCGGTCTGCCAGTAGACTTTCGGCAGGATCTGGCGGGGAGCATTATAGGCTTCCTTGATCCCATCCACGCCGATCAGGGGTTTCATGGTATCGGAATCAGGATCAAAGCGCCACATCTTGTAGGGATTCTCGCCTGCTTCCACCACACCGCGGACGGAATCCGCTTCTGGATGGTCCAGGAGCATGCGGATGGCATCATCCACACAGGTCAACGGTCGGACAGGCGAGGTGGGGCGTAACTGCACCACGATATCGGGACGGTAGTTTTCGTTCTCTGCCAGCCAGCGAAGGGCATGTTCAAAGACAGGAAAATCGGTGGTGTTATCGAGCGCCAGTTCTGAAGGGCGAAGGAAGGGCGTTTCAGCGCCGTATTCACGCGCCACCGCGGCGATTTCTTCATCATCGGTTGAAACGATGGTGCGCGTGACCAGGTTGGACCGCAGTCCAGCAGCAATGCTGTAAGCAATCAGCGGAGCCCCGGCAAAATCGCGGATGTTCTTGCGGGGGATGCCCTTGGAGCCGCCGCGCGCAGGAATGACCGCCAGGACTTCCAGCCTGTCTACCATGCCGTCCAACCCCCGTCCACAACAAGGTTGGAACCTGTCATATACGAAGAAGCATCGGAAGCCAGGAAGAGTACAGCGCCGTTCATTTCATCCTTATTTCCCATGCGTCCCATGACTGCCCGGGCGGAGTACTGCTTGAGGAAGACTTCATCGTTGTTATTGAAGATGCCGCCGGGGGTCAAAGCGTTGGCGCGGATCTGGGTACCGGCATAATATGTGGCGATGTAACGCGTCAGACCCAGGATACCCGCCTTGGTGACGGGATAATACACCGGCTTGTAGACCTGTGGCTTGCCCGGTTTTTCGTAGATCCTCTGGTCGGGTCCCACCAGACCGTACATGGAGCAAATGTTGATGATCGAACCCTTGCCCTGTTTGATCATCTGGCGGGCGCAGGCTTGCGAAACCAGGAAGGCGCCGGTCAGGTTCACATCCACCGCCTGCTGCCACGAGCTAAGCGGGTAATCTTCAAAGGCATTGTTGCCTGAAAAAGCGTGGGTGGGATCAAATTTCGGATCGAGCGCGGCGCTGTTGACCACGGCGTCGAGGCGTCCGGTTTCATCAACGATTTGCTCCACCATATGTTTGACGGAATCCGGCTGTGTTATATCTGCGCCAATGGCTTTTGCCTGCAAGCCGATGCGGTTGAGCTCTTCTGCCACCGGTGCCGAGAGATCCTGTGTGAGTTCAGCCGCATACACGATTGCGCCGGCTTCAGCCAGGGTGCGGCAAAACTCCTTTCCCAGCAATCCGGCACCGCCGGTTACCAAGGCGGTCTTCCCCTGCATCGAAAACTTATCGAAGATCGTGCTCATCAGTCCTCCGGAAACTCATCCAATTTTACCAGACATCCGAGCTTCGCTGAAGTATGCACCGCCGTCGTCAGCTTCAACGCCGACAGTCCATCCGCAAGAGTGCACAACGGCTGCTCCTCATCTTTGACTACGCGAATGAAGTGAGCCATTTCATTCAGAAAGAGTTTGTTGCGCTCAAAATCGGAGGGCGGAGACACTTCGACCCATTTTTGGTCGGCGGCATGATAATGCCTGGCAATCCCGGTCGCATTGTTCCATTGCAGCGTGCCGCGGCTTCCGATGATTTCCAGTGTGTGCTGCCCGGGTTGCTGCAAATAGTCCAGGTGCACCGAACCGAGCACTGAATTCTTGAACTGCAAGCCGATTTCCGCCGTATCCTCCACCTCAAGATGGAGCTCGCTGGCGTTTGATGTATACGCCCAGAGCGACTCAACTTCGCCGAACATCCAGCGCAGGTAGTCCAATGGATGGCAAAGGGTATTGACCACCCCGCCGCCCAGATCCTTGCGGGCGGCGTAGCTGTTGCGATAATCTTCCCACGGATGCCAGTTCGGCAGGTATTCCCCCCAGCGGGCGCGCGCAGAGACCACGCCCCCAATTTCGCCCGCTTCGAGCCAGGCTTTCACCTGGCGCAAACCAGGATGAAAGCGGTACTGGAAGGCGGTGACGAACCTGCCCCCGCCAGAGCGAAGGGCCTGCTTTAACTCATCGATACGGTCAAAGGAGTCGGAGACCGGTTTTTCCATCAGGATCGAGCAGCCAGCCCTCGCCGCGGGGATCGCCACATCCAAATGAAGGGATGACGGATTGGAGATAATCACCGCATCAGGATGCTGGTCCAGCGCTGACGCCAGGTCATACGCGACGGGGACATCACCAATTTCCTCCACCGGCAGGGTGGAATGGTGCGTGCGGTAGAGCAGCAGATCGGTCTCGCCCAACGCTTTCAGGTTGTTGAGGTGCCTGCGTCCGATGGAGCCAAAACCAGCAATGAGAAATTTCATGGAGAGTCGTCCGGGAATGGATTTTCAATCCTGGCTTGACGGGAAAATACAGGATCGAGTTCTTCTACGCCTATTGTATCAGCGTGTCACATGTCTGTCAGCAGGGAGGGCTACTTTATGATCCGGTAGACCGACTTGATGATTTGATTGTGCAACTTGTGGCAGAAGATCATGAATCGGTTTCCAGTATATCTTTTCAAAACTTCCAATTCTTCATCAAACTGGTGATCAAACTCCACTCCCCCTTTCGATGCTGAGTGAATACGGAAAGCGGAGAGAGGGGCATTCAGGATAAGTGGCGGAGCGATCATGAAAGCCCTAAGCCAGTAATCATAATCCATCGTATATCGAAGGGAAACGTCAAATTTCCCAACTGATTCTGTTAATTCACGTGACCAAAAGGTGGAAGGTTGTGCAATGTAATTGGCAAACATGATCATGCCTATTGATGAGCATCGACGCATCAGTCGCTTATAGTGAATAACAAACGATTGGATTTGTTTCCCGTTGGCATCAACAATCTGATAATCGCCTGTCAACCATAAAGCCTGGCTATTGACAAACGAATCCACTACCCTTTGAATTGCACCTGGCAGAAGCATGTCATCTGAATTTAAGAAGCTCAGGATATCCCCTGTTGATCTATTCAGACCTTTGATGATGGCATCCGTCTGTCCTTCATCCATTTCGGAGATAAATTGTATTTTGTTTCCGTAGGAGGCAAGAATATCCAGAGTCGAATCGGTTGACCCGCCGTCGATAATTATGTACTCGATGTTCGGATAGGATTGGTTCAAAACCGATTCGATGGTCTGGCGTATAAATTTCCCCTGGTTGTAGGATGGGGTAACAATTGAAACTCGGGGATTGGAAGAAATCAATGACATTTTCCTCGATTTACTTCTTCAGAATTGGATCCTCGAATTTAGGTCCAGTAGAATTTACTGCAACGGAACAAATTGCAGGCCCGTAGCGCCTACCTTGTACAGGTAAGTTTGACCCCAATCCTGCGGTTGATAGTCAAACAGCGAGCCATACGTCTTCCAGAAATTCTCATCGGAATAAGTCACCATCACATAGGTATAGTTCTGATAATGCAGCAGCGCCATCCACTGGTCAGGAGACAAATCCTGGATATATGAACCATCATTTGAGTCATAATGCGCCAGATAGGATTGTTCCACATTCGACCCGACAGGCGTTAGCAGATAACGCATCACGGTATGGCGATATCTGAAGCCCTGCGGATCCCTCGGCCAGAGGTCATAGACCTTATCGGTTGTTTGTAATCCTGCCCGGCTCAATTTCTGATAGCGTGCCTCGGCGTCAAAACGGGCGTCAATAGGTTGATAAGGTATGTGGATATATTTACTAGTCGGTAAATATAGCAGGCAAGCCAGTGAAAAGACGATCATCACCCAAAAGGCAATATGGCTCTCCGACTCTGGTTTAGGTAAATCCGCAATTCTAAAGATAACAGCCAGATTTGCCAACCACCACGCAAGTGTAAAGCTGCCCAGGTAGCGAGTAAAGGAAGGGACGGTTAATGCTTCATTTGGGAGGAACAGATAAATATATGCCAGGTATATGGCAGCAGCGTACAGCGCAAATCCCACCAGGAGCAGCAAGTTCTGTATCCCGTTCTGATTCCGGGCCAATTTTGATTGTTTTCTCAGCAAGACCTGATTGATCACCCCCAATAAGATGGTTCCAACCAGGACCCATTTTTGCGTTACTTTTCCTCCGCCCATGGGAGTGTTTGAGAATGTATCCACAAATTTGGCGGCAATCGTCTTTGTACGGTACGGGGCATGAATTGAAAACGATTCAAAAACGCCTTGCAGTGTGATCGTTTCATCCACAGGTTGGAGGAGAACTTTTTTTAAGAAGAAAATATCATTTTCGTGATTCTGCTGTGACTGCTGGTAAGCAGCAATATCTGGGGGGAAACTTTCTTCGAAAGAGGTTGGAGTTCCCATCCACTCAAAAGTCAAACGATCCAGGACAAGCGGCTGCGAAAATTTACCCCAGCTATTCCAACAGAGGATTGGAATAATAACAATCAGGAACACTGCAAGGAAAGAACCGGCATTTTGGAGGAGAGATGCTTTTTTTGCTACTCTAGAATAAATCAAACAGATGGCATAAATGGTGATCAAAATCAGGGCAAGAAGAAAACCTGTCGACTTGACCAATGTCAGTGCACCTGCGATTAATCCTACGGTGACTGAAGACGAAGCAGGATAATCTCCCTTGAGATCGATCTGCGCCAGTCCCGCAGCGAATAACAACCCGAGATACAGATCCACATAAAGGCTTTGAAACGTATAACCCATTACAAACACCGAAAATACCGCTGCGATCAATGCGGGAAGGAACTTGCCCCAACTTTTCCATGAACGAACAGGGAAAAGTGCCAGAATGGCAGCATACAACACCATCATATGCCCCAGGTAAGCATTGGCTTCATCAAAAGAACCAAGGAAACTGGATGTAAAGTACTGCCAAAGACCTGAAAAAGGCGGGTAGGTCACGGTAACATTGCTCAGGCTGACAGGGATGGATTGCATTGTCATCAAATAACGGTACACCAGTCCCCAGTGAGCATATTCGTCATAATCGTAAAACACCGTTCCCCGGGTGTAGAAGTAAATACCTACAGAGATCAAAATGAATGCGGCAATGGGAATGGGTAACAAGGTGTTCAGTTTTATGTTCTTGGGATAGAAAAACCCTGCAACGCTGAGCAAAGTCGCAAGGATCAGCACGAACCGGTACCCGGCAGCCAGTGAGTTGTTCACTCCAAAAACATAGAGGATCAGCGTATCCAGCAAAATGGCTACCAGAGGACCAACATGTGCCGGAAAGCGTAAAATGCGGGAGAAGAATAACCCTTCCCCGGCGATGAGGAGTACGAAAATGAAAGCAGCAATCCAATTCATTTCAAATACCCCGCCGAATACCGATAATTCTCCATATTTCCATATGAGATCGCTTTTTCAACAGCCAATTAAATCTGGAATATCTCCACATCCTCTTTATCAACAATTGGTATTGTCCAGACTCCCAGTTTTCGCAAAGATCATCGACGAGTCATCTTCTTGGTGATTTTCGATGAATCCTGCGAATTTCTTAATGGGCAAGAGATCATCAGTGTAAAGTAGGTACCCAAATTCAGTCAAACAAGATAGCAAAGCAAAGGGATCATATCCTGTTTTCATTAGCTTCGATGGTGTAATTTCGAAGATAATGGTAGGGTGGTCTCTTTTAAGAATCTGTTTGCCACCCGTTATTATTTTCCCTTCATAACCGTCCACATCCATCTTTATAAAGTGTACTTTATTAATATGCTCACTAATGACAAATTCATCCAAACTGGTCATCCTTACCAATGTGGAATCCAATTGGTCGCTATGATCTGAGAGAGAGTAACTTGACACAAAACTTTCAGAAACATTCCCCAGTTCCTTTTCTGACAAACCAATCTGACAAGCTTTGACATTATCAATTGAGGGATTCAAAGCAAGATTTCTCATAAGCCTTTGGAATGCCCACGGGGAAGGCTCAATTGCGTAAACAAGACCCCCTGGTTGTGTGTGGTGCGCCATTCGCAACGTATGGTAACCAATATTGGCTCCGATATCGATAGCAGTCATCCCGGGTGTTAAGAATTGATCGAGAAGCAGTTCGACATTTGGCTCAAAGGATCCAGTAAAAAATAAGGAACTGTCAATCACTTGCGTTAAATCAAGGTGATATTTCCAATCCCCTATCTTTTTGACAATTTCCTTTTGAGGCAGCAAAGATACATATTTAGCCAAAACAGATGCTAGTAACTTACCATTTTTAGCATTATGGAATTTCGATCGCCGGTATGTAGTCATTAACTTGCCGACTAGTGAATTACCCGCCACGATATCCTCCAATGTAAATCGGCATTGTCAGCTTAATGGTACGAATTCTAGTCCGGTTGGAGTCACTTTGAATAGTTGGGGTTGCGAATAATCAGAGGAATACATATCGAAAAGAATCCGATATTGATCCCAGAACTCCTGGTCGCTGATTGTGACCAGCACATAGGTATATCCCTGTGTACGTAAAATGGAAAACCACTCCTCAGGAGTGAGGTCTGCTGTGTAAACGTCGTTTTCGCCCTCTTTCTTGCCAATCGACCAGCCCTCATTATTTGACGCTGTCGGCGCAAGAAGGTAGCGCATCACATAATGTTTGAACCCATAGTTTGCTGGCATCACTGAATAGATCTCATAGATCTTATCTTGCGGAGTGAATTTGACCTGGGAAACCTTTTCATACACTGTTTCCGCATCAAATTGATCTTTGATCGGTGATGGCGGCAGGTGTATGTATTGTTGAGTTGGAATGAACAGCAGACTCCCTGCTGTGAATGCGAAGATAATCAAGGGCGCAAGTTTATAACTCCAATAATCTTCAGTGGAGGTGGATATTTGGAATGTCACCGCCAGGTTCATTAGTCCCCAGGCGAGCAAAAAGGTACCCAGGTACCGTTGGAGTGATGGCACACCAATGGCTTCAGAAGGGTAAAAAATAACGATGTAAGTCATAAAAAGCGAGACAGCGTAAAGTAAGAATCCAAGCAAGAACATCCCATTAACCAATAAATATCGGTTTCTTAAGGGTTTATTTCCTCCCGATAAGATGAGTGCATTCAATGCAGTCAGCAACAGAATGACAACCAATACCCATTTCAACGTTACCTTTGAAGAGCCGATGGTCCTATTGGAAAAGACATCGATAAAATTTTGGGCGATTAACTTGGTCCGGTAAGGTGCTTGCAGGGTAAACGATTGAAAGATATCACCTATACTAATACGGGTAATTTTTGGTTGCATGAAAATTCCCGTATTCAAACGAAGGTTGATTTCCTGTTGTTTGAGGTTCTGTACATACTCATCCGGTTTTTGAGGGAAGCTTTCCTCCAAGGTGATTGGCGTACTCTGTTTCTGGATGACAACCTTGTTGTAGTCAAAATCCTTGGTAAACCTTCCCCAGGTTGACCATGTAATCAGTGTCATACCCAGTATGAGGACGGCTTGCAAACCAAATTTGAGCCATTGGCTATCCCAGATTGCATGTTGTTTATCCGTCTGTCTCTTTTCTTTCCTGACCAGGCTCGCAAGATAAACAACAATAGCGACCAATGCAAGCTCAATCCCTGTGGGTTTTGTCAGCGCAAGTGCTGGCGCAACCAGCAACATCATGATTGCTTTTGGCAATCTGGTTGATTCCTCAAATTGGGATTGGCTGAATGCAACTGCCAAGAGCAACGCCATAAGCAAGTCAACATATAGGCTTTGGAAGAGGAACCCAAGAATGAAGACTGATAGGATGCCGCCCAAAATTGCGATCGAGAATTTCCATACATTTGACCATTTCTCTGCAGGGAACAATGCAATGATGCAAGTAAATTGTAGAATCATATGGGCAAAATATGCATTCGCTTCGCTAAAACCCACAACCTTTGCGACGAAATATTGCCATAAAGGCGAAAATGGCGGGTAAGTTACTATTATTACGTTCAAATTTTTGGGAAGTGCCTGCACGGTCATCAGGTAGCGGTAAATGACCCCCCAATGGGAAAACTCATCCCAAATGTAGAACATCGTCCCACGGGTGTAGAGAAAAGTGAAAAATGAGATCAGTAAAAATGCGGCGATTGGAAGGTTGAACCAGCTTTCGGTATTGGTAAACCTTGATTTGATCACCGCTCCCACAGCCATTAACAGCGAAAGCACAATTACAAATATCAGCCCGGCGGGTAATGCACCTGCCATTGCAAACCCGTATATTATGAGGGTATCCAAAAGCATTACAGCGAGCAGTGCCAGGTGTGCCGGGAACTTGATCATCCGAATCAAGAACTGGGCTTCACCGTAGATCAAGCCAATGAGTATGAGATAGCCAAAAAAGTCCATAGATCAGGTTTCCAAATTAATCTACACTCATGAACCAGGATTTCTGCAATATAACAGATCAGCCTGGATCAAATCACCGCTCTTCGTATATTGATGATCATAACTCCCCATAAAAACAAAACCTCGTGTGCTCAAAAACTCATGGATACCATCAAATCCACATTGGCCCTTGTACAAGGGTAGAAAAGAAACTTCCAGAAATACGCACTCGACCTGATCCAGGCAGTTTTCTGCACCTTTCAAAACTTCCAACTCAAATCCCTGCACATCAATCTTCAGAAAAACGGGGGGAGAGATTTTCATCTCTGCGAGATAATCATCCAACCGGGCTATTTGGACCTTCTCCCGGGAGGTACTGGCCGCATACGGATATTGACGCTTATGTTGCTCATCCAGTTCCAGAATCGAGGAAGATGCAGGAAATGCGTTTTGATGAATTTCTCCTGATCCATTTGCACTGCCGAGAGCCACCTGATAGGCCTTAAAATGCATATCACTCTTCATATTCGTAATCAAAAACTCATAATTACTTTGAACTGGTTCAAAAGCAAAAATATCGATATCAGGTCGCATCACACGTATGGCAAATGAGGAAGAACCAATAAAACTGCCAACATCGATAAATGTGGCAAATTTCTTCGATTGTATCCATTTACGATGAGGAAAATGTTCTACAAGTTCACCCATAAGCCTGGGGTTGGTCAATCCAGTCCAAGCCAACCTGAAAAATTTTCTGGGAAATGCAAAAGGCAGAAAAAGCAAGCTGGGAACCTTACCGAAATTGTGCAGGGTCAATGTGATTTTTGAATTCATACGAATCATCTTCTTGAGGTTCTTTAGAATTTGTGTGCTCGGTATTCGTGGGTCAAGGTGATGGTTAGAATCGGTTGTTTTGTTATTTCATTTACTCATCGAAGGGCATCCGCTGCCTTGAAAGATCCACTGGATGCCGAAGCCCCAGTGCCCTTGAATTTACCTTCACGAGTAATACTAACGGTGCCTGCCTTAAGGTGTTGATCGAAGTAGCCCAACAATGGATGCGATCCTGGAATACGTGGGCTAGCAGAATAGCCCTTTAAATATGTACGTCGCGGTGATGACTCCACGTCAAGCGCAACTGCCTGAATCAAAAGTTGAGCAGAAAGTATGATTGCCAAAACTGCGATCAAAACCGTGCCGGTGGTCGCAGGTATTCCTGTAATAGATGAGCGATGCCAGAAAATGGCTCCCCAAATAATCCCAAAAATACCTAAAATAAATCCGCTAACAATATATGCTGAGACAGCCGAGAAGTTGAAAAGGAAATACTGGAAGAAGAATCTCCTAAAAGCTCGTTGGATTAAATTGGCCGAAAAATTGAAGGTTTCTTTTATTACATTCATCGAGCTTTTCTCATCCGCGTAGAGTGCCGGGATGGGAACATCTTCAATCACTGCATCCAACGAACGGAGTTCGCAGAGCAAAGAGGTTTCGTAAAAGTAATCCTTCTTTATATTTGAAGGGCGTATTTGCGACATCGTCTCGCAAGTGATAGCGGTGTAACCATTGGTGGGGTCAAATATATTCCAGTAACCACTGGCAAGTTTGGTTAGGAAAGAAAGCGCTATGTTGCCAATTAAGCGAATAAATGGCATATTCTTGAGTTCACTTGAATGCAGGAACCGGTTTCCCTTTGTATAGTCTGCGTAACCATATTCCAGGGGTTCAAGGAGTGCAGGAAGGTATTGAAGATCCATCTGACCATCGCCGTCTACCTTCACTGCGATATCCACGCCTAGTTTTAACGCATATGAATAGCCCGTGAGCATTGCTCCACCTACACCCTCATTTTGGGTATGGGTTAATACATGAAGCCGGGGGTCATCCAGGCTCAATGCTTTCTCCAGTGTGTTATCCGGGCTATTGTCATTTACGACAATGACGAAATCCACAGACGCAGGTATGGATTGGATAACTCCAATTAGGTGTTCCTCCACCCTATAAGCTGGAATGATGACAGCTATGCTTTTCATTCCCACCTGTCAATTTTCAGAATGATCGTCGCGAATCCAAAGGTCTTCGAATATAAATTATAACAATTAATAAACCTGAAAAAAGACTTTGGACCTATCGCTTATGTCAGGTCGTCTTTTTCCACCAACGACTCATCACCCCCCCAAAAAATTGGTCGACCCATTGATTTACCAATTCTTTTATTTTCGAAAACGATCCAAGCAAAGAGGTCAATTCGACAATTTCCTACATATTCAGGGAATGCAAATACTCCCCCAGTTTCTTCGCCATGAAAACCTCGGTCGCAGCCATGGATTCATAAGTCGCTCCGCCAATGTGCGGCGTGAGAATCAGGTTCGAGTGTGAGCGGGCGTATTGCACCAGCGGCGAATCTGAGAGTTCACCGGAGCGTTCGTTCGAGAGCACGTCCAGAGCCGCGCCAGCGAGATGATCGCCTTCCAGTTCCGCCAGCAAGGCGGCTTCGTCAATCACGTCGCCCCTCGAGGTGTTGATCAGCACTGCCCCCGGCGGAAGCGAATCCAATTGTGCGCTCCCCACGAGGTGTGTGGTTTGGGAATTCAACGGTACGTGTACCGAGAGCACATCTGAATTTGCAAATAGCTCCTGCATACTTGCAACGGGCTTCACACCCTCCACCCAGCGTACTGGAGCCGGGTCAAAAGCGCTGACCTGCATGCCAAACGCGATTCCGTAGCGCGCCACGATCGATCCGACCCTGCCCAGGCCGAGAATACCCAATCTCCTGCCCGCCAGATCATACCCTTTGAAAAGATCGCGCTGCCATTCGCCAGACAGCACCGAACCGAACGCCGCAGGGATCCTGCGGGTGAGTGCCAGCAGCAACGCCCAGGTCAATTCGGCTGTTGCCGGGATGCTGCGCAGGAATTCCACTTCGCCGCGCAATGAGAGTACCCTGACGCCGTGTTTTTCAGCCGCTTCCAGGTCGATATGGTCAAGGCCGGTGGTGGGGCTGATCACCGCTCTCAGGTTCGGGGCGGATGCAAAGATTTGCTCGTCGATCTGATTTGCCAGGCGAATGACCAATACTTCGCAGTCTTTGACCACCGCGAGCAGACCCTGCCTGTCCAGTTGAGCCAGGCGTACCTCCCCCAGCCCGCGGTAGATTTCCAACGCTGCCGGGGAGTAGTTCTCAGATTCTGCAATCAGTATTCGCAGCTTCTTCATCCGCCAATCTCCATAAGTGACAGGCTGATCCATTGCCAGATATAAAAACTGTTGTCGCTTTCACCCCGGCAGAATTTCGTCCAGGCGCTGCGGACTGCTCCGGCGTCGAGCCAGGTTCCATCCAGGCGGGAAATGGCATTCTCGATATGACCGTTCGCCCATTCTTTGAGCGGTCCGCGCAGCCATTCACGCTGCGGGGTCTGCAAAGGACGCTTGGGGGCTTCCACCACTCCCGATGGAGCAAGGTTTTGTGCAATTTGACGCAGCATCCACTTGCGCGTGCCGTTCTGGATCTTCCGCTCCACCGGCTGCCGGATGGCAATTTCAAACAGGCGGTGATCCAGGAAGGGTTCGCGGAGCTCACAGGAGGAGCGCATGGAGATGCGGTCGTTGAACCTCATCGCCCGCGGGATCTTGGTGTAAACGATATCGCGGTATTGAAGATTGCGGAGTTTATCGGCGTACGGTTTACGGGGTTCAAAGGATTCGTGCTGCGCAGCAAACTCGGGGATCAGGCAATCCACCCGGAACGGGCTTTCCCGCGTCCCCTGTACGGTACCTGCTGTTCCTCCGGCGAGGGAGGTTTCATAATAGTCATACCCCGCCCACTGTTCGTCCATGCCGTTGCCGTCCAATAGCACAATCACGCCCTGCTGCCGGGCAATTTCGAACAATCTGGCATACGCCAGGGTGGGCAATCCGGCAAACGGTTCGTCCTCCGCCTGCTGGACCGAATGCGCCAACGCGGGAACATCCGCTGCCGAGAGCAGGCACTCCACCGATGGATGCCGGGTATGGGCAAGCATTTGCTGCACCCAGGGCAGCTCATCATAGGCGGGGTCGCCGGTGAAAAAGGTAAACGCCTTTACGGTGCTCGCCTCTCCCTGCACCTTGCGCACCACGCCCAGCAGCACCGACGAATCCAATCCGCCGCTCAGGTTGATGCCCACCGGTACATCCGACCGAAACCGCAGCCTGATACTTTCTTCCATCAAGGATGTGTACTCTTCTTCGACGACATCCAGCGGACGATCATCCAGTTCCGCAGTCCTGTCAGCCAGGTCGTACCATTTGGCGATGGTCAAATGCCCATCCTTCCAGGTCAATAAATGACCTGCAGGCAGCACGGAAACATCCTTCCAGAAAGTGCGAGGGGAATGATCGTAGTAACCGACTGCCAGGTAATTTGACCAGGCAACCGCATCGCTCTGGCGTGCGACTCCGGCGGCAAAAAGCGCCTTGATCTCGCTTGCCAGTGTCAGCTGCCCATTTCCGTTCGTATGGTAATAAAGGGGTTTGACCCCAAATCGGTCGCGGGCGGCGAAAAGGGTTTTGGTCTCCGTATCCCAGATGAGAAAAGCGAACATGCCGATGAAGCGGTCCAGGCAGGACGCGCCCCACTGGATGAACGCAGCCAGCACCACTTCGGTATCGGTATGGCTGCGGTAAGGGTAATCAGCCAATTCGCGGCGCAGCTCTAGGTAGTTGTAGACCTCTCCGTTGAAAGTGATCCAGTACCGTCCGGTTGAATCCGGCATGGGTTGGCTGCCGGCTCTGGAAAGATCGATGATGCTCAGACGGTCCTGTCCCAGTCCCGCCAGCCCATCGGGGCTGATCCACGTTTTGGCATCGTCCGGTCCGCGGTGGTTCTGCACGCTGACCATCGCAGTCAGTTGATCAGGTTTCCAATGGGTACCACAAATACCGGAAATGCCGCACATGGCGATGTCTCCCCAATGTTAGGTCGGTCTGGATTCGAGCATGAATTCCACAAGCTTCATGTCGAGTTCGCTGTCCACATTCACAGAGCGTTCCTCGGGCATGACGTATGGGCGGATGGTCTTCCCCCAGATGGAATTGTTCTTCAAAAGATTATCGCGGTTGGTGAGATAAATGCACCCGTTGCGCATGTAGGCTGGGGGCGCATAATCCTGCCGGCGGGTGCCTTCCACCTCTTCGATCATGAACGGCAGCAGTTGATTGTTTTCGATCTTCTTCATCAATATGGGGTGATGGGAGAGCACGCGCACCACCGAGATGACCGAGTCGCAGCCGCCCTCTGCCGCCAGATCCAATGCTGCCAGGATATCCTCCGGCAGGCGAAAGGGACAGGTTGGCTGCAGCAGAAGCACCCAGTCGATCTTGACCCCGTCCATCTCTTCGACGGTCTTTACAGCGTGCTGCAGCACCGGTACCATGGGAATCTTATCGCCGCCAAGATCCGCCGGGCGCATGAAGGGCACCTCAGCACCGTACTCGCGGGCAATCGCCGCGATCTCCTCGTCATCCGTGCTGACGATCAACCGGTGCAGCCGGTCTTTGACCGCCAGGGCGGGTTCGATGGTGTAGGCGATGAGCGGTTTGCCATTGACCATGCGGATGTTTTTGCGCGGCACGCCTTTCGATCCGCCGCGCGCGGGGATGA
Source organism: Anaerolineaceae bacterium (assembly GCA_039683035.1). Classification (GTDB taxonomy): domain Bacteria; phylum Chloroflexota; class Anaerolineae; order Anaerolineales; family Anaerolineaceae; genus UBA6107. Next base: position 55,625 of record JBDKSE010000017.1, on the reverse strand, counting down.
TCGCCAGTACTTTCGGAAGATTCGTGCTCATGGACTGCCTCAATAGGTCAGACGTTTGGTATAGGTCAACTCAACGGATGAAAGCACGTCTGCAATCCGTTCGCCAGCGTGACCGTCGCCGTAAAGGGTCACCCGTTCAGGGCGCGGACCGGAGATGTTCTTCATCACTGCTTCTTTGATCTCCTGCCGGTTGTAGCCCACATCGATGACGTTGGGACCACGTTCGCGTCCACCTTCGCGACTGCCAATATTCACCGCAGGCAATCCCAGGTAGGAGCATTCGCGAATTGCAACACTGGAGTTGCCAATGATGCAGCGGCTGCGGTTGATCATCCGCAGGAAGTCATAGGGCGGAATATCTTTGAAAAAGTGAATGTTGGTGGGGCTTTCTGTTTCGCGGAACGAGCGGATGCCTTTTGAAACGCTGTCTGATCCGGCATCCACGTTCGGCCAGAACCAGAGGGTCGGCAATCCAAGATCCTTGATCGCATAAAGCGTCTCGGTGATCTGGTGCCTTCCATCTGCGTATTCAGTGGTCACAGGATGCTGCATCACCACCAGGTAGCCGTTGGAGAGGTCCACCGTGGCGCCCACGCCGCCGTACTTGTCGAAGGGATCGATTTTCTCGCCGGGATTGCGGTACACCTCATCGGCAATATCGATGGACGGGCAGCCGGTGATGAACACCCGGTTGGGATCCTCCCCCATCTTCACCACCCGCTCAAAGGCTTTCTCGGTCGTCACCAGGTGAATGTCCGCGAGCTTGGTGATGGCGTGGCGCACTTTTTCATCAATGCTGCCGGTCACTTCGCCGCCCTGCATGTGCACCAGCGGAATGTTCATGTAAGCAGCAGCGACGGCGGTTGCCATGGTCTCATAGCGGTCGGCAATCGTCACCACCATATCGGGGCGAAGATTGTCAAAAGTGGTCGCGAGCTCGATCAGACCCAGCCCGGTGGTCTTGGCAGAGGTGACCAGGTTTTCGCCTTCCAGCACCATGAAGACGCGTGCATCGAGCTTAAAACCATCCTGCTCCAGGTGATTTTCCGCCTGCCCGTACCGGTCAAGCAGCATGGAGGCTGCCGAAACGATCTGCAGTTCAAGATCAGGATGATTGCGGATGGCAAACAGGGCTGACCGGATGCGCGAGTAAGACGGTCTCGCGGTGATGACCACACAAACCTTGCGTTTATTCATGCTTTTTCCTCGAAATCACCCGAAGAGAAGAATTCATCTTCGTTGACATTTTTGATTAGTTTTCGTCCGATATATTTAAAGGCATCCGCTGCAGGAATACCCGTTCCTGGTTTTCGTACAGTGACATCCCGGCGCTGCAGAATCTCTCCGCCTTGAAGGTCCCTGGCGGCAACCAGGCTCTTGCCAAAGAGAGCGCGCATTTCCTTCATCGAAGCAGCATTTTCATCCTTCGCCATGGGGTTGGCTTTGGTTTTTTCGATGAAGCGCACCCCCTCCACAAGTTGAGCAAGTTCCCCGGGCGTAAGCGAAGCCACCACATCCGGGCCGAACATCTGGCGTGAGAGGGTGACGTGAACCTCGATCATTTCCACCCCCAGTGCGGCTGCCGCCAGACCGGGGTAGATCTTGCCGGAATGATCGGAAAGCCCCACCGGGGTTTGGTAACGTTCGCGGAAGGTCTCCAGCATGTTTAGACCCACATCCTCAGGTTTGGAGGGGTATTTGGAGGTGCATTGCAGCACCATCAACGGCAAGTTTAGCGCCTGGATAGCTTTCACCACCTCGTCGATCTCGGCGATGCTGCTCATACCGGAAGAGAGAAGCACCGGCTTGCCGGTTTTGGCAATGCGCTCCAGCAGCAAGGGGTTGTTCACCTCACCGGATGCGACCTTCCAGGCTGGCATGCCAATTCGATCAAGCAGATCTACCGCCTCTTCGGAAAACGGTGAAGAGAGGAAGATCAAACCCCGTTTGCGGGCGTGATCTGCCAGCCCCTGCCAGCCCTCGGACGTGAATTCCATGCGCTTCCAGTAATCGTAGCGCGTGGCATCCTGAAAGCTGAATTTGACCCTGAAGGGTTCCTGGGGCGAGCTTTCAGCCTTCGCAATGTGTGTTTGAAATTTGACTGCATCCGCTCCGGCATCTGCGATCACGTCGATGAAGGCGTGAGCGGTGCCCAGGCTGCCGTCATGCGCCTGCGCCACCTCGCCCACGATCATGGCCGGCGCGCCGGGAGCGATCAAATATTCACCAATCTTGAAGGAATGTACTATTGTACTCATGATTCCAATCCCAAAAGCTGCAGCAAATGCCGGGCGGTCTCAGGCGTTGATTCGCCGTGGAGAAAAGTCAATTCCTGCTCGACAAACTGTCTGCGGTCCTCCCGGTTCAATTCCGGATGTTCGAGATACGCGTTCAATTTTGACACAAGTTCGTCTGAAGTGAAAGCGAGCGTCGCGGCGTGTGCTTTTTCCACGCGCGCTGCGGTCGGCCAAAAGGGGACTTCGTGCAGAGGAATCCAGAAATTGTCCGGCCAACCCGTGGGTGAATCGATGCATACACTGACCACCGGTTTGTCGTGCAGGGCAGCTTCCACGACCATGGTCGAATAAATGGAAACCAGAACATCGCAGTGCGCCAGCATGGATGCTTTTTCAGGAAAATCCTCACCCGAATACCGCGGCAACCCGCCGGAAAGCGCCTTGGGCGCCACCACATGCACATCCGGGCAATTCCGGGTGACCTCGTAGATCTTTTCGCGTTCCTCCTGGTAATTCCCCTGGGACTTGAAGTGATTGGGGTGCAGGCGGATGAGCAACTGCGCAGGCGTGGAGAGCTTGTTTTCGGTGATAATGCGGGTCAGATCTTCCACGATATGCAGGTTGGGCGAAATGGACAGGGCAGTGGCAGCGTAGGCGATCAACTTTTTGTTCGGGTCCAGCCCGTGCATGGCGAAGTATTCATCACGCGGAATAAGCCAGGTTTTTTCGAGGTAGCCGTCATAGAGCGGCATGCCGCCGACATGGATCTTCTCCTTCGGCCAATCCAATCCGTCGCCCAATTCCCATATGTGGATCTTTGACCAGACGATGGCATTATCCACATCGGCTCCGGGGAGACCGAAGGCGCTCGGGTTGTCCCATCCGATCACCGTCATGGCAGAGGGGATGCCGCGTTTTTTGGCTTCCTTCAGGAAGTAGCGGTCCAGCCGCCAACCGGCTGTGGAGGAGATCACCAGGTCGGGTTTGTACCTGTCAAACAGGTCTGTAAAGATTTCTGTATGCCACAGCCTGTTCTGAACCCTGCGATAAGCTTTGCGGGCGATCTTTGAACCGCGCAGAATGGAAATCATGGGGCGCAGGGCTTTGAGGGCGATTTTCCGCTTCCCTTTTGCGCCAAACTCCAACCGCCTGCGGTGGGTATCCACATAGGTCAGTGGAATGCGGGGGGACATACTCGAACCGCGCACGTATTCCATGAGTTCATACAAACCTGGATTATTGGTGCGTTGGTACTGCAAAGTAGCCTGCTCACGCGAGGATTCAAAAATAATCAGGTCGTTGCCCGCAAATTCTTTCTTCATCTGGTCGATCAAGTCATCCTGTACCAGGAAGACCAGCCGCACGCCTTTGGAAGTCAACTGCGCAGCCAATCCGGTGTACAGGTAGTAACCGATCATCAATCCATGATCCACATAAATCAAAACCGTCTTCATTAACACTCTCACAAATTCTTATGATCTTTCCGGATTATCGGGCATTATACCAACGGAAGATCAGGTTATAGATCCTCATCAACAGCGCCTTGAGAGGGGCGAAATCAAGAATTTTCCTCCCAAGCCCTTGTTCACTCACTGGAGCCGCCAGTGCGGTATTCCGCAAGTGGGCGGGCACGGTGTTGCTCATGTTCATCACGTACGGCTCGGCGGTCATCAATCGCAGCAAACCTGATTGGTTCACCGCCTCATCGAGTTTGAGCACTTGCCCCATGGGGCGATTCATCTCGAATGGGATGAACTTAAGCAGCACATCCTTGCGGGCGACAAACTGCCAATGCGAAGCCCCTGCCTGGGCGGTCACGCCGTGGTAGGTAATGCGATAATCCCGGGTATCTTGATACGACTGCCTGATCTCGGCTTCGTCAGCGCCCAGGCTGAGATTGAATTCAAGGAAGGTCTCCCAGGGCAAAAGCTGACCTTCCTGCAAAGCCGCCTCGGGATTGCTTTTCGCCCATTCAAGGGTGCTGGTGATGAGCGGCTCGCGGGTGCGGAAGGGACGGCTGGTGACCATGCCGGTATTGGGAAAAGTCTCAAGGATCTTCAGAGAGGCTTCCAGCCAGCCGGGCGAGAAAAGGGCGTCGCTGTCGGTGTAGGCAATGATCTCGCCGGGAGCCGCCGGGAAGATGATATCCCAGGCACCGCCCTTGCCCAGGTTCTTCTGCGAAAGGAAGAGGAACTGGATACGTCCTGCCAGATGCTCCGCGAGGAGATAATCCTGAACCTCTTTGCAGGAACCGTTGTCAAAGACCAGCAGGTCATGCGCGGCGGTGGTGTTTTGGTAGAGACTATTCAGGCAAACCTTGAGCACGTCCAGCATTTCAGCATAAAAGCCGCTGAGAAAAGGGATGTAATTCAACACCGCCACGGTGACGCGTTCGGGTTTTTCAACTTCTTTGGCAAACTTGGCTGGATTCTGACCAATACGCATGATTGACTCTCTTATTCCTGAAAGGCGGGTTGCTCTTTTTGGGCTTTGCGCCACTCTTCATAGGCTTTCCTGGGATGCAAGATCGCGAAGTGCAGCCTGCCCAAAAATTCCGAATGCAGCTTGACCAGGGGAAAGATTTCCACTTCGCGCCAGAAGCTCTTCCAGGTGAGCGGTTTACGTGCTATCTTTCCATCCTGCAATACAAGGTTTGCATCCCGCAGCAGGAAAATATGACGCTTGCCGCCTGCCAGGCGCACGTTTTCACCGGTTTCGGGCAGGCGGTAATGCGGCTGACCGCCCGGAAGGTGCGAGTAGTCGTGATCCTGGTGAATGATCATCACATCCGCGGTTGCGTCCACGGTTTGCCAGCCGCGCTGACGGGCTTCGTAGATCATCCAATTATCCCAACCGGCGCGCCCGATGGCAAAATCGGGAATTTGCTCAAAGCACGACCGGGGAAAGACAAAATAATCGCTGCCCATGGGTTTATGCAGTCTTCCCGCCGCCCGGCAATCCGCCCGCAGAGATTCCTGCCAACCAGCGGAAAAATCCAAGAGTTTGGTGATCTGCATATCCCAGCGCTGACCCACCATCAAGAATTCCCTGGCCTGTTTCAGCAGGGTAGATGCTCCGGCAACGAAATCCGGGAACAGGATGATGTCGGTATTGACATAAGCCAGCAGCGGGCTCTGATTCACTCCGCGCGCTTCGCGGAAAAGCGAACTGATGAGGGGGGTACCCTTCACGTTGCGCTCCACCTGTGGCAGATGCAGCACATTCAGGTCGCGAGCAGCTTCCGCCAGCCCCTCCTCTTCGCCCAGCAGCACCACCGCCACCTGGTCCCCCAACTCCACCCAGGAATGGATGGCGTTGCGCTGGATCACGTTGATATGCGGGTTGTTGAACGGTTTCGGCGATGTGAACAGGGTGATCAACGGTGCGGAGGTCATGCTTCGCCTCCAGTGCGGGAATCGATATCAAACATGCTCTTGTGCTTCACGGCGGCATTGATCTCTGACAGTTCAGGGTGCTCTCTTACCAGTTGCAGCACCTCGAGCCATGAAAAATCATTGCGATTGCCGAGTGCGGCATACACAGCACGCAGGAATTCCAGATCCTGGGGGGTATCCAGCGTCCAGCGCAGGCCGCCAAGGTCTTCCCTGTAGTCAAGCTGCACCACCCTGAACCGGCCCGGCACCTCATACAGGTAAGGCATCACATGTTCGCGTTCGTGTTTCTCTTTGGCTTCACGCCAGGCGCGCTCGAATGCCGCGAAGGTGACCGCTTCCACGTCCAGCCCGATGGGATAGGTACGGCTGAAAGGCGGCGGCAGGCGGTTGCAGGCAAAATCGGCAGCGTTTTCGATCAAAGCGTTGACCACATCATCAATCAGGCCGGGGTCCACCAACGGGCAGTCTCCGGTCAGGCGCACCACGATCTCTGCGCAATATTGTCGTGCAGCCTGGTAGTAGCGGTCGAGCACGTCATTGAGGCTGCCGCGGGTAAATTCGATGCCTTGAGCCTGACAGAATCGGGCAATTTCATCATCGGATGGATCGACCGTGGTGGCAACGACCACCTGGTCCAACATTTTCGCCTTCCGTACGCGTTCCACCATGCGGTCGAGGATGGCCCGCCCACCGGCTTCCTTCAGAACCTTGCCGGGGAGCCGCGAAGAGCTCATCCGCGCCTGGATAAAGGCAACCGTGCGCGGTCTCATGCTTTGGTCCTCTCAAGTTCAAGCGCCAGGTCATAAGCCCTGAGCAGGGTTTGGAAGTTCACCTGCCAGTTGGCTTTTTCCTCAGCCAGTTTGCGCGCATTCCTGCCCATTTGCGGATCGACGCCGTTTTCACACAGACCGGTCATGCGCTGGGCAAGTTCTTCGACGTTTCCATCCTCGAAAAGCCAACCCTGCACACCGGGTTCCACCCACTCCCTGTTTCCGGCAATATTGGAAACCAGAGCGGGTTTGCCGCATGCCAGGGCTTCCATCAAGCTGACCGAGCTGCCGTCAGAATGCGAGGCGCTGACATAGACATCGGCGCTGCGGTAAATGCCCGGCAACTCGTCCCGGGCGGCAAAGCCCCCAAAATGAACTTTATCCGTCAAACCTGCCTGGTCCACCAGTCTGCGAAGTTCGCTTTCCTGAGAACCCTTGCCCATCAATAGGAGGCGCATACTGGGGCAGCTTGACACTGCCCGGATGAATGCGTTAACCACCACATCCACCCCGTAAAGGGGCTCCATGGTACGGTTGCAGAGAAAGACAAAATCCTTTTGCCAGCCCAGTTTGCTGCGCAGGGCGGCTTTCTTACGCGGGTTGAAGTGCTCCAGGTCAACCCCCCAGGGGAAGAGGCGGATGCGTTCAGGAGGAAAGCGCATGGCAACCGCTTTTTGTGCTTCCGCTCTGTTATCACCCACCAGCACGGCGGTTCGGGAAAGCGTAAAGATGATTCTCCAGCGCATCTGACGATTGCGGTCGACTTCCACCAGCAGGTCAGCGCCCCACGACATGCTCACCAGGGGTGAAAAACCCGTGCGGGCAGCCAGCCAGGCTGGACCATGCAGCGGACCTGCGTGCACAACATCCGGATTGAGCTCTCGAAGGAGCACTTGCAGTTTGCGGACGATCACAGTATAGGACCGTTTTTGCAGGTCAATTTCCAATCCGGGCAGGGTGACTTCCTGCACACCAACTGGCAATTCTACAGAGCGTTCCGCATTCAGACGCAGGAAGAAGATCTCATGCCCGGAGCCAGCCAGGGCAGTGAGAAAGCGTTCATCATGTGGAGAAAATCCCTGTGTGAAGTATAGGACCCGCATAATCTATTCGCCCAAATCCGTCCAGTAAAGTTCCTTGCCCTTCGGCATGTCTTTCACGGCTCGCGAACCAATGACCGCGGGGATGAGTCCGGGCTTGATCGCGCAGGGGGTGGCGGGGCGCAGCACGTCGATCATCTCGCGGGTGAAGACCTCACCGGCTTTGATATCGCGGGCAGCCCGCAGGCAGCGGCGCTGAACGACAGAGGTATCCTTTTCGTTGGGGGTAATCCGTTTATCCGCAGAGCCGAGAGCCCGTTCCAGTTCACGCGTACGGTCCACCATGTCGCGCCAGGTTTGGGGGGTCATCGAGAAGGGGTGGTCGGGGCCGATGCGCATGGTATCGTCGGTGAAGTGTTTTTCGATCACCCGCGCACCCAGGGCGACCGCACCCAGCACTGTGGCGTGCCCGTGGGTATGGTCCGAAAGCCCGAGCACCAGGTCGGGGAACATCACATGATAGGTGTTCAACACCCGCAGGTTGATGTGGTCAAAATTGACCGGGCTGGCGGTGTAATTGGTGTTGCACTGCAGCAGCACGAGCTGCTTGTTGACCGAGAGAACGGTATGCACCGCGTTCTGCACATCGCCGATATCCGCTGCGCCGGTGGAAACGATCACCGGTTTACCCTTGCGGGCGATGTACAGCAGCATCTCGGTCCAGTCAATGTCTCCGGAACCGATCTTGTGTGCCGGAACGAAGGGATCCAGGTAGTCCACAGCCTCGAAGTCGTAAGGCGAAGAAAAGTAATCGATCCCCACCCGGTCGCATTCTTCCTTGAGGATCGGCGTCCAGTCAAAGGGGATGGAGGCGTCGGAATAGACCTCAAAGACGGATTTCTTCCAGGATGCCTGGTGACTCACCTGCCCCTGCATGGCTTTAAATCCGTAATCAGAGACGATTTTTGCGGCGCGGAAATTCTGGAATTTGGCGGCATCCGCCCCGGCTTCCTTTGCCAGGCGGATCAGCAACTTCGCCCGCTCCAGGTCGCCGTCGTGGTTGGCAGAGATGTCGGCAATGAAGTAGGTGGGATGATCCAGGCCAATGAGGTGTTCACCGATCTTGACGTCCATTTTCGACTCCTTGTAGATTATCGAAATACAGCCGTTTATGAAAGCGAGCGAATGTACTGGGGGAAGCCGTGCCGGTACTGCGCGTGGAATTTCGCCAATCCCCGTTCAAAATCCGGCAGGTCATGCCCCAACGCTGCGGTGATCTTTTCGGTGTTTAAAGTCAGGTTGGGCGACCTCGCCGCCACCAGACCGCCGTCCGTGACCGAAGCGGGTGAGATGAGTACAGGATCATAGCCAAAGGTGTTGGCAATGGCGACACCGAAATCGTACTTGCTCATCGGCTGTGCGCCCACCAGGTGATAAATGCCCTGCAGCTTCTTGCGGGCTGCTTCCACCAGCATGTCCGCCAGGTCAAGCACCATCATCGGGCAAAAAAGAACATCCGTGAAGCCCTTCATAGGCTTGCCCTGCTCCAGGTTGTTGACAAAAAACTCGGCCAGGCTGCGTTTGCCGGTGATGCTCCAGCCGTAAAAGTTCACGCGCGCGATCAGCGCATCGGGGTTGGCTCTCAAAACTGCCTGTTCTCCCTGAAGTTTGGTACGCGCATAAACGCTTAAGGGATTGGGCGTGTCTGTTTCAAGATAATCCCCTTTTGCGCCGTCAAATACCGCATCCGTGGAAATGTGGATCATCTGGATACTGTGTCTTTTGGCAGTTTCTGCAATCACGCCGGGTAACTTGCCATTGACCTCGGCTGCCTGATCGGGGTTGGCTTCGCAGGCTTCCATGTTGGCAATGGCAGCGGTGTGCAAAATCACATCCGGTTTGGTCTGATCGACCAACTTTTCGACAATGCCCGGTTCGGTCAGTTCAGCCTGCAGGAATTTGAAGTTGACCCAGGTGAGGGGGGTGGTATTTGCCACGCCGATCACCTGGTGCTTCTTGCCATCCACCGCCAGGGCAAAGTTCAAGCCCAGCAGCCCGCCGACGCCGGTCACCAGGAAGCGGGTCATCCCAATCTCCCGGCAATATAGTCTTCTTCAATCGGGGCAATGATGCCGCGGATCTGGTCCACCGTAAGCCACTGGGTGTTGGTGTTGCTGGCATAGCGGTAGTCATCCGGCAGATGTTTGCCGCGGGTTTCCCAATCGCGCCCAAACCACAGCGTTTCAGCCGGCTGCACCACGAACATATCGTCCAGCTCGATGGTCTGCCGGGCTTCGTCGTCCGAGATCAGAACTTCATGCAGCTTCTCGCCCGGACGGATGCCGATCACTTCCAACTTTGCCTCGGGGGCAACCGCCCTTGCCAGATCCGCCACCGTCATGGATGGAATCTTGGGCACGAACACTTCGCCGCCCGACATGGTCTCGGCGGCGCGGATCACAAAGCGCACACCCTGCTCGAGACTGATCCAGAAACGGGTCATGCGCTCGTCGGTGATGGTCAGCTTGCCGGTTTCGCGCTGCTTGAGGAACACCGGCACCACTGAACCGCGGCTGCCAACGACGTTGCCGTAACGCACGCAGGAAAAGCGCGCGTTCTTGCCGGCAGCGTATGCATTCGACTGGATGATCAGCTTCTCGGCTGCCAGCTTGGTGGCGCCGTAGAGGTTGACCGGGTTGACCGCCTTGTCAGTGCTGAGTGCCACCACGCGCTTGACACCGGTATCAATGGCAGCGTCGATCACATTGCCGGAACCCAGGATGTTGGTCTTGATCGCCTCGCTGGGGTTGTACTCACAGGCTGGCACCTGTTTGAGCGCTGCAGCATGGATCACCACATCCACGCCCTCGAAGGCGCGGCGCAGGCGCTGCTCATCCCGAATGTCGCCGATGAAGTATCGCAGGGTCGGGTCGTCATAACCGGCGACCCGCATTTCATGCTGCTTGAGTTCATCGCGGCTGAAAACAATGATTTTCGCCGGATGATATTCAGCCAGCATCATCTTGATGAATCTCTTGCCAAAAGATCCGGTTCCACCGGTCACCAGTACAACGCTTTTTGTCCAGTCCATGGTCACTTCCTTATCATTTTCTTTGCAGAGCGCAGCAGATCAAAGAATTGGGTGTCCCTAAAGGTCTTTTTCGGCAGTGCCCGGCTGGGAGTGTACGGGAATTCTGCCAGTTCCGGCCAGAGGATGCGAACAATCTCCCGCTGGGCGGCGTGATAGGGGTAGCTGCGGTATTTGGGATCGATTCCCAGCATGGTATTGTAGAACCTGCGGCAATTGAAGGCGGTGAAGTCTTCACCTGCGATATCGAACAGCGTCTGACCCAGCGAATACCACCTGCCCACCTCGATTTCCCAGGAAAGCAGGTCGAGCAGTTTGTAGCTGTATTTTTCTGCGGGCTGGGCATCCACCAGCCAGTTGCTCAGGGCATTCTGTACAAACTCTGTCCGCCCTCCGACATAGGCCATCAGGTTGATGATGTACTCCAGATCCACCTTGCGGGGATAGACCCCCACGCTCCAGTAGCGGCAGCGCATGATCTCGGAAATCGACCCTTTGAGCACAATACTGTCGGCAGGCAGGTTGGCATAGCGGCATTCGGCGATATTCGACCAATCGGTCTTCAAGCCCACCACATTGCGATTGAAGATCTGCCGGAATTCTTCACTCTGGTATTGGGTGGTGTCGAAAATCTGGAACTCCAGTCCAAGTTTTTGAGAAATCTCCCGAGGTACCCGGATATCATCGGAGTCGTCTGTCAAATGGCGGTACTTCATCGAAAAGACCGGCATCTCCCGGGCAAAATCCTTGCAGGCCGCAAAGACCGTGCGGCTGTCGAGGCCGGAGGAAAGCGACATCACCATGGGGTAACGCGCGTGCGCGGCCGCCAGGATGCCCTTGAGCATTCCAGCCGCCTGACGGGTGCCTTCCTCAAAGGAGATCTTTTGCAGCGGTTTGACCGGCCAGTAGCGCTTTACCTCGCCTGAGTTCAGGTCGAGCAGGTGATTGGGGAGCAGCGCCCGCACCTCGTCAAAAGGCGTCACATCTCCCGGCCACCAGATCTCAGTGCGCTTCTGGAATTCGGGTGATGCCCTGAATTCCTGCGAGTCATCCGACTCGACAAAACCAAGCCGGTCTGCGAGCAATCCTGGTTGTGAAGCCAGCCAGGCGCGGTTTTCATGGTCAAAGTGGAAGTAAATCGTCCGCGTGCCTGCAGCGTCGTTGAAAACAATCGTGCGGTCACCCCGGGAGACGATCATCGCCCAGCGTCCGCCGTAGGCTTCGGTCGCCTCGATGAATTGATCGATGGTCTGGGATGCTTTGCAAAGATCTTCCAGAATCCCGGCATTGTCCTGGCCTTGAGTTACAGGGTCGAGAATGAACCCGATCAACGTGACCTGAAAACCGTTTTCCACCTTCCGGGTCACCTGCAGACTGGGATGCGAGGAAATGAAATTGCCGCCAGGCATCGAGGCAACATTCCAGCCCTCAAATCCTCCCGGCTGCGGTCCGTAAAAAAACTGCCTTCGATAAAGCAGGTGAGTGTATTGATTCTCTGCCACAGTCTCAGCTCCTTATGATCCGTACGATCAACCCGCGTGGGTGCGGTGGCTGTTGATGGCGTTCCAGTCAAGGCTCTCGCCACCCAGGTAGCGGAATGCAGGTTCAAAGCGTTTGCGATTGGCTGCTGTCATCACCTGCGAGATGCGGTGGGTATCATAGTCTCCCCAGAATTTGACATGCCAGGGGAAGGGCAGCGGGAAGGTATAGAAGAAGTGGTAGGCGTAGCGCCAGGCCAGGTCAATCTTCTCTTCTTCCAAATGGAACGATGCCGGATCCTCCAGGATCCTTCCGAGGATCTTAAAATAATCCACCCAGGAAAGCGGATCAAACGTGAATCCGCGTCCGCGGTAATGGGTTTGACCTGCCACCACCACCGGGATGCCCTTGAGCGCCATCTCCAGTCCAACCGTTGTAGTATAGACCAACCCCACATCCGCCAGTTCGATCAGGTCATACGTATTGATTTTTTCTGCCGGTTCAATGACGTGAATATACTCAGGCAATTCAGGCAGCGTCTTTTTCACCACATCCACCATCGAATATTCTCGCGTCAGGATCTCTCCGGGGTGAATACGGATGACAAGCTGCACATCGGGGCGGCCGATGAAGTAGAGAATGGTGCGGCCGACCCAATCTGCCATGGTCCTGGTGAAAACCTGGCGTCCAAGCGTGAGGCTGTCGCCCAGAACATTCGTGGCAAGCAATACCACCGGGCGATCGTCCAGCTTGAGTGCCTCCTTCACCGATTGTGCTCCGTGGGCAGGTTCGCTTTGCCACTGGCGGGTGAAATTCTCGGCGGTACGGGCAGTTCGCCGGGCTTCAAACATTTCCTTGATGCGGCTAAACTGCTCGCGTGTCAGCGGCTGATCCTGCACCGCCTGCCACATTTGTGAAGTGTCCTGGCGCATGATCTCAGCGTTCTGACCCAGCCAGAAGGCGTCCTTCTGGTCGCTGAACTCATAGGTGTGGGTGGGGATCTTCAAGAACCGCGCAACACGGTAGGCAATGCCAAATTCCAGGATTGTCCCGTTGGGAACGATCACCACATCCGGTTTCATGGCACGCAGCCAACTATAAAGCGCCTGCGCGGCATCGGTATTACGCTTCAACCTGAACTGATAGGTGGGATTGCTCTCGTCGACTTCTTCGATCTGAAGCGTGTATTGTGTATCGTAGATGGATACCTCTTTGACAGCATTCTGCAGCGCGGTCGGAAGGGGCACATAAGAGGAACGCGAAGTCAGAAAGCTAACCGGTTTGATCAGATCCTGGGCGGGTTCCAATACCTTACGGGCATAGATGTTTTGCCGGCGAAGATCGAATTTGGAAAGATCAGTGAACCAGTCGCCGAAAGGCAGGTAACCCATGGTGACGTCATTACCCTCGGCCGCCAGTCCCAGGGCAGTAATCGCACCCTGTTCGATCCAATAGTGCAGTGTGGCAAACAGGAAAATCTTTTTGCCTGTAGGTTGAGCTTTTGCTTTGAGGGCACGCGTCTCTTCGACCATCTCGGGAAGTTTGTCCTGCAAATGACGCAAGTTGAAGCGGGTATGCGTCTGACCGTTCTGCTGACGTACCAGCCAGTAAAGCTCAGCGGTCAGGGGAATTTCGCCCAGAAAACGCTTAAGGGTATCTTTTTGACCTGTTTTCATCTACTGTTCCTCGATCTCCCAGCCCAGGCGCAAGCGGGTTGGACCCTGCCGGACTTCAGCCCACTGCGTTCCGGGCGCGCCCGTGGAATTGACATCAAAATTGACCGCACGTTCATCGGCAAAATAGCGTTTGACCCTATACGAACTGGCGTTGAAACCGATCACAAAGCGGCCTTCGTTCAGAACATCCGGCGGGATGGTGCAGCGGCTGATGTAATGCCCCGGGTTGCGGGTACTGTATTTTTCAAACCGTTCAGGTTCATCGGTATCAAATGAGGTGAACACGAACTCTCCCCGGGTGGTCATGAGGTAAATGCCCACCCTTAATCCCGTAATGGGAGCAGTCAGTTTGTACTCCACCTCAATGGTGATCGGATCGATGGAACGAACGGAATCGGTCGAGTTGCCGCCGTTGTTTTTTACCCGTACTGATACCGGTATGAAAGGATCAGCGCTTGAAGGGATTTCCTCGGGGGTGTAATTTCTTTCACCGCCGCGTTCCATATCGTGAGCCAGGTAGTAATCCACCGCCTCTGCCGTGGGAGCGCGCAAAACCAATTTACCGCGGTCCAGAATGACGCATTCCTGCGTCAGACGCTGAATGGCGGACATATTGTGGCTGACGAAAATCACCGTGCGTCCTTCGGAAGCCACGTCGCTCATCTTGCCCAGGCACTTGCGCTGGAACTCGGCATCACCCACCGCGAGCACCTCATCCACGATCAGGATTTCCGGTTCCAGGTGGGCAGATACGGCAAACGCCAGGCGCATGTACATGCCGCTTGAATAGCGCTTGACCGGGGTATCCAGAAACTTGTCGATTTCGGAAAAAGCCACGATCTCATCGAATTTGCGGTCGATTTCTGCACGCCGCATGCCCAAAATTGCACCGTTGAGATAGATATTCTCGCGTCCGGTGAGCTCGGGATGAAATCCGGTACCCACTTCAAGCAGCGACCCCACCCGTCCGTTGATCTCGGCAATCCCCTCGGTGGGTTCGACGACCCGCGAGAGAACTTTGAGCAGGGTACTCTTCCCGGCGCCGTTCTTGCCGATGATGCCCAGCACCTTGCCCTGTTCCAGGTCAAAACTGATATCGCGCAGCGCCCAAAACGTCTCAGATCCGGTGGGATTGAGCAGTGTTTTGAACGGCGAACGTACGGTACGGACGATCACATCACGAAGGGTCTCGTAACGATTGACTTCTTCGAAGATTTTGTATCGCTTGCCAATATTTTCAACTTTTACAGCCAGGTTGCCCATGCAGTGCATCCTTGAAGGTTAGATCATATCTGCGAAATCTTTTTCCATGCGGCGGAAGTAGTACAGCCCGCTGATCAAAATCACGACTGCAATGCCCGCCGAAAGCAGCATACCGTACAGCGGAATGGGGATTTGAATTCCCAGCAGCGAATATCGGAAGCCCATGATCACACCCGCCATGGGGTTGAGCGAGTAAATCAGCCGCCATTTATCGGGGATGGTGGTAGTCGAAATGATGACCGGAGAAGCATAGAACCAAAGCGTGGTCAGAAATCCTGTGATGTAGGTTACATCACGGTAACGCACCATCAATGCTGCCAGCCAGAGACCCACACCCAATGCTGTGACCAGTGCCAGCAGGAGGAAGGGGATCGTCCAGAGTACGTTCACCGTCAGCGGTATCTTGTAAAAGATCATCATGCCGATCAGGATCACAAATCCGATGCCAAAATCGACCAGGTTGGAAAGAACCGAGGAAATCGGCAGAATGATGCGCGGAAAGTAGATCTTCGAGATCATGTTGCCGCTGGCGACCATTGAGCCGCCCACCGCGGTGAGCGATGCGGCAAAGAGCTCCCAGGGCAGGGTTGCGGCGTAGGAGAAGATCGGGTACGGCACGCCGTCTGAAGGGACTTTGAGCAGGTTGCCGAAGATGACGGCAAAGACGACCATGGTGAGGAAGGGCTTGATGATCGCCCAGAGAATGCCGAGCACAGACTGCTTGTAGCGCACCTTGATATTGCGCCAGGTGAGAAAATACGCCAGTTCGCGGTATTCCCACAAATCCTTCAGGTTGAGCGGTACCCAACCCTTGCGCGGCTTGATCACCACCTTGGTGTATTGTTTTTGCAGTGCCAGTTCTTTCGTCGTCATGGTTGCCCGATTATTGATGATTTTGCCTGTACCATTCGATGGTGCGGCGCAGACCTTCTTCAAAATTGACCTTCGCGCGGAAACCAAACTCTTTTTCTGCGCGGCTCACGTCCAGCCGGCGTCGCGGTTGACCGTTGGGCTTGCTGGTATCCCAGACCAATTTGCCCTCAAACCCGGTCAGGCGGGCGATCAGTTCCACCAGGTCCTTGATCGAAATTTCCATGCCCGAGCCCAAATTGACCGGTTCGGAGGAATTATAATTTTCCGCAGCCAGTAGGATGCCTTCAGCGGCATCTTCAACATACAGGAACTCGCGGGTGGGCGAGCCGTCGCCCCAGACCTCGATGGATTCCCGTCCGGCAGCTTTGGCTTCGATGCACTTGCGGATGAGCGCCGGGATCACATGCGAGCTGGCGGGATTGAAATTATCGCGCGGACCGTAGAGGTTGACCGGCATGAGGAAAATGGAGTTATAGCCGTATTGCTGGCGGTACGCCTGCGACTGCACCAGGAGCATCTTCTTCGCCAGACCGTATGGAGCGTTGGTCTCTTCAGGATAACCGTTCCACAAATCCTCTTCCTTGAACGGAATGGGAGTGAACTTGGGGTAGGCACAGATCGTTCCCAGCGCGACCACCTTTTCCACCTTGCGCAGGTAGGCTTCGTGGATCAGCTGCACGCCCATCATCAGGTTGCTGTAGAAGAAATCCGCAGGATGCGCCCGGTTGGCGCCGATGCCGCCCACCTGGGCTGCGAGGTGAATGATCATCTGCGGCTTGGAATCCTCCAGCAATTGAATGATGGATTCCTTTTGCACGAGGTCGTATTTTTCGATGGTGGGGATGAACACATCCGCACCCTGGGCTTTGAGTTTGGCGGTCACAAAAGATCCCAAAAATCCGGCGCCGCCGGTCACCGTCACACGGCGGTCTTTCCAGAAGGTTTCACTGCTCATGGTGAGAACGATCCTCCATTTCGACAAAGATTTTCAATCCTTCAACGCGAAGGATGGGAGCGGCGCCATCTTGTTTGATGGTCACTCCCTCTTCCATGCAGGTCAGGCGGCAAACTTCTGCCAGGTCGCCGGAAGCTTTCAACTGGATGCAGTCATAGCCCGCCGCTTTGACCTCGGCAATGGCAGATTGCATTCGCTTGCGGACCAGGCGGAAGAGATTGAAGGAGTTCTGGATGTAATTCAACGTCAGGCGGGTGCGCAGGGCAATGCCCTCAGCCGTGATAATGTACTTCAGCTTGCGCCGTTCCACGCGGCTGACTTTGACATACCCTTTTTCAATGAGGCGTTTCAGGTGCCAGTTGATCGTACCCACGGCCACCTCGAGCGTTGAAGCGAGCGCTGCCTGCGTGGTATCAGGGTCTTGCTCGATCTGCTCCAGGATGACGAGGTCGCGGTCATAGCCGTTTTCTAAGGTCATTGGGCTCCAATATTCAACTGTTGAATTATAAACCCGCCCCGCTTGTCTGGTCAAGGGGAGGGTGCGGATGATCATGATATAATTTGAATTTGAGGGACCCGTGGCGCAGCGGTTAGCGCAGGCGACTCATAATCGCTTGGTCGTAGGTTCGAATCCTACCGGGTCCACAAAAAGAAGTGAACAGTAATTAGTAATCAGTGAGCAGGAAAAGCGGGAAACGAGAGTGGAGAGTGGAGAGCTGTCAGAACCGATCCGGATGGTCAGGATCGGTTTTGCTGTTTTCGGATTTATCTTTTGCAGTAAATCGTGAAAGTCTATATCTTAATCATTAAGCAAGTTATAGAGCTTATCGAACCTAAGAACTTCGGGTGTGCTCCCCGCTGCTTTTCTTAAAGTGCTAAGGATACCAACTTCCTTGAATTTCGTGATAATCCGATATGTCGTTTGACTATTCAATCCAGATATTTGCTTGAAATCTGTACTCCTAAATATTGGCATGCTAAAAAGGGTATCCAATACTTTGATACCAAAGGGCGAGTTGGAGATATTAACCACAAGTTCCTTCATTTCATTATAAAGTTGCAAAACTTGACCTGCCTTATCAGCATTTCGTTCTGCCTGGGTGATCACTGCACCTAAAAAGAAATTGACCCATTGCTCCCAATTTTTCTTCTGCGAAATTAATAATAAACTGCCGATATAATCATCACGAAATTCGTCAAAATACTCGCTAATGTAAAACATGGGGGATTTAAGCCGCTTTTTCTGCCAAAGGAATAGAGGGATGAGAATCCGACCAGTACGACCATTTCCGTCCATGAAAGGATGGATGATTTCAAACTGTGCATGCATGATTGCTGTCTGGATGAGTATTTCATGCTCATCACTTTCAAGAAAAGCGAAGAGATTATCCAAGTGGGTTTTGAGACCCGTAGGTTCTGGTGGAACAAACGACGCTTTATCAATCTTGCTGCCTTTTGGTCCTATCCATACCTGTTCCTTCCTGATTTCCCCAGGATTCTTATCTTTTCCCCGGACCCCCTCCATAAGGTGTTCCTGGATTGCGCAAACCATCGTGACGTTGAAAGGCATCCCACGGTTGAGCCAATCTTTAGCCAGACGAGTTGCATTCCGATAGTTTAATACTTCAATAATATCGTTTTGCTTTGAACTGTTTTCAGGTTTTAAATCCACTTCATATCTTAGAACTTCGTCAATTGTGGCAACTGTGCCTTCGATACGCGATGAAAAAACAGCTTCTTTTGTCTCCAAAGGGCTGAGAAAGATTTCCGGGTTGATCATAGACTCCAAAATACCATTGTAATAAGCTAAAGCTGCGCTTGCTTTACTAACTCTGGATATTAGTTGTGGCCAATTCCAGTGCGTAGTATCAGGAGGTAGGGCTATCGGAGTATATGGTTTCATTTTCCGCCTATGGAATTTCTGCGCAGGTTTACTTTGCATGACACTTTTGATGAACAAACTAAATTGTATAACACTTTTACAGGAATATGTTATACAAAATATCTTTTCGCTTCCTTTATTCAGCATAAGTTACTTATGGAATTTGTATGACACTTTTGATGAACAAAATAAATTGTATAACACTTTTACAGGAATGTGTTATACAAAATATCTTTTCGCTTCGTTAATAAAGCACAAGTTACTTGAGTATTTTGTATAACACTTTTGATGAACAAAATAGATTGTATAACACTTTTCATCAAATATGTTATACAAACGATTTTATCCCAATAAGTACCGAGAGAAATAATAAGCTTAATGCTCCAACCAAATACCGAGAATTATTACTCTCTATCCCCCATCTTTCCTGCCGTTCCCATTTCTGCTACACTACCCGTAGATGTTTTCTACCAGGGAGGTGAACGATGAGTTTGGATCAATATCGGAGCCGCATCAACGGCAGTGTGTGGAAAGGGCTTGCGCAGAGCGGAGTCGATCTCTCGCAATTTCCCTCTGAGAAGCAGAACCAGTTGGTGGATGCCGTGACCAACCAGGTGCTGCTGGCAGTCAATGACATGCTGGACGACCTGCCGGGCGCACCGGGGGTCAAGGCTGCCGCGGCCAACCCGTCAGATGAAGAGACGGTTCTCTGGCACGGCCGGCCGTTCCTTTCGCTCGTGGAGTCGTACACCCTCACTTCCGAAAGGATCAAGGTTTCGACAGGGTTGCTGGGAAAAGATCTTGAGAATTATGAGCTGATCCGCATCCAGGACCTGGATGTGAGCCAACACCTGAGCGAGAGGATGCTCAACCTCGGCGACATTCACATCACCGGAGCGGATCCCTCAACCCCTCAGCTTGTGCTGCGGAACATACCCGATCCAAAGGCAGTCTTTGAGATCCTGCGCAAGGCCTGGCTGGCTGCCCGCAGAAAGTATGGGCTGCTCTTCCGCGAAGAGATGTGATCAACCAGAACGCTGGGCGTTATTCCTCTTCCAGCAGCAACTCGATCTCATCGGATTGCCTTTGCTCGAGCACTGATTGCCTGGCGATTGCCCGGATCATTCCTTTGAACACTATCAGATGCACCGGGCGCAGGATGTTCCAATAAAGAAAACCCGGCAGTCCGTGCGGTATGAAGTAAGCGATCTGCTCAAGTTCCACCCTGCCCTCCGCACGGGGATGAACGCGCCATTCCATCCAGCCAGCTCCCGGCGCCTTTAGCTCTGACTTCAAGCGCATCATTCTGCCAGGGCGCAGGGTTTCCACCTGGTAAAAATCGATCTGATCTCCCTCAGCGAGCAGCCCGGTAAGAGGCCTGCCGCGCATTCCGGGTCCGCCCAGGAGGCGGTCGATCAAACCGCGCACCTTCCAAATCCAGTTCAGGTACAACCAGCCTTTCCGACCGCCCAGGGTGGTCAGTGTCTGGTACACCTGGAGGGGATCACCTTCGAATTCCACGCGTTGGATTTCGACCTGGAATCCTTCCTGGATCATCCGGTAGGAACCTTCCTTTTTCTTTTCCTTCAGCTCAAGATAGCTGGGCACCAGCCGGTCAAGAGCCTTTTGGACGGCTGTCCGATAGTCGATCAGACGGACGCCGGGAAAATCCTTCAAAGCCGAACCGTCTTTGACCACGCTGCTGCTGCGCATGCCTTCGATCAAAGGCTGCGTAATGTGCATGGGAACGGGGGTGAGTTTGCTGGCGAAATAAGCCAGCAGCGGTACTGGCAGATACGGAAGGATGATGATGCTGCGTTTCAGTCCGCGCAGGCTGGCATACGTGGTAAGCGTCTCGAGGTAGGTGATGACGTCTTCGCCGCCGATTTCGTAAATCTTTCCCCGGCTGGTTTCATCCTCCAAGGCAGCGACCAGGTAGTCCAAAACATTTTCCACGGAAATCGGTTGAACACGGTTGTGCAGCCAGGCGGGTGCGGGAATGACCGGCAGTTGTTCGGTGAGATAGCGGATCATTTCAAACGAGATGCTGCCCGAACCGATGATCAGGCTGGCGCGAAATTCGGTTACCGGTGTGCGCCCCTCTCGAAGGGTATTTCCAGTGTCGATGCGGGACTGCATGTGCCGGCCGATCTTTTCACCCATGTTTGCCAGCCCGCCCAGGTAGATGATGTGATTCACCCCTGCTTCTTCAGCTTTGGCAGTGAAATTCCGGGCAGATTCCATATCGCGTTCGACATAATGACGCCCGCTGGACATGTTATGAACCAGGTAGTAAGCAGACGAGACCCCGAGCATTGCCTGCGAGAGACTCTGCAAATTCAGGGTATCTCCCTCAGCCACTTCCACACAATCCAACCAGGCAACACCCCTCAACCGGGAGGGATCGCGCACCAGTACCCTTACCCGGTAACCCTTATCCAACAATAACGGGATCAGGGTCTTGCCCACATAGCCGGTCACCCCTGTCACCAGGATCAAGTCACTCAAAGCCATACGATTTACCTTCATTCTCGACCAGGCCGGCTGCCCGCTGCGCAATTCTGCGGATCATACCGCTAAAGATGAAGCTGTGAATGGGATACAAGAGATACCAGTAAAGAAATCCCGCCAGCCCGTGCGGAGCAAAATAGGCTGTCTGAGTAAGGAGTGTGCCGCCTCCGGACTGCGGAATGGATTGGAATTCGAGCCAGGCCTTTCCGGGCACCTTCATCTCAGCCCGCAAGCGGATGAGGCGGCCGGGGATGATTTCTTCCACACGCCAGAAGTCCAGTGCCTCCCCCACACGCAACTCGTCGGGGTTGCGACGTCCGCGCCGCAGACCCACCCCGCCGACCAGCTTGTCCATCCATCCGCGGATGCGCCAGGCCCAATCCATGAAGAGCCAGCCGCGATTGCCTCCCAGCCCGGTGTAGGATTGAAAAACAGCCTCCGGATTTAAGTCAACCTTCAAACGGCGGCGCTCCAGCATCATGCCTTCGCTGGTGGTCAGCGTCACCGGACGGTCATCGCCCAGGGAATTGACCAGGGCATCGCTCCACGAGGTCTCCACGTCGTCGCTGGCAACGCGCCCAAGCGCCAGGTTGAGCGCGGTCTTGAAATCCATGGGACGAATTTCTGGAAAGAGCCGATCCGCTAGATCATCGCTGACTACGCTCGGGCTTTGCAGCCCTTCGATGAGCGGAAGCAGCACCTGCCATTGAACCGGTGTGATCATGGATGCCCAGTGGGCAGATAATACGGGCGCAGACAATGGTAAACGGACGAGGCGGCGTTTCAACCCGCGCACCTCCGCATAGGTCATCAGCATCTGCGCGTAGGTCATGCGGGTGGCTCCGCCAATTTCGACCACCTGGTTTTTGCTTTCGTCGCAGGTCAGCGCGGCGGTCAGGTAGTCTAGAACGTTGAGAATGCCGATGGGCTGTGCTTCGGTGAAGAACCAGCGGGGGCAGAGAAACAACGGTTGGCGTTCAGCCGTGTACCGCACCATCTCGAAAAGGACGCTGCCGGAACCAATGACCATGCCAGCACGAAATTCGGTAACAGGCACCTTGCCTTCCCTGAGAATGCGCCCTGTTTGGTGCCGCGATTCAAGGTACGGAGTGCATTTCTCTTCTCCCGTGGCCAGTTCGCCCAGGTAAATGATGCGCTGCACCCCACTTTCTTCAGCGGCTGAGGCAAAATTGGCGGCGGCCTTCAAATCACGGCGAACATCAGGCTTCGGCCCCTGCATGCCATGGATCAGATAATAGGCAGTACCCATCCCCCTCATTGCCTCAGTCAGCGCCGCTTCATCCAGGGCATCTCCCTGTACCACTTCCACCTGATGCGCCCACGGGTAGTTCTGGACCCGGGTAGCGTCGCGAACCAGGATCCGAACATCATACCCTTCTGAGAGCAGGCGCGGCACCAGTCTTCCGCCGATATACCCTGTTGCTCCGGTGACCAAAATCCGCCCCAAATGAATACCCATAACATTCATTATAGGCTATTTATTACTAATTTTATCTTAATAGTTTTAATTATCTTTCACATTCAGGGGGTTTCCAAAAAGTAGGGGCAATTCATGAATTGCCCCTACAGGAGGCGGCAATAACAGATTTCAAACATCTATCTGCAGATTTCAAGAATAAATTTGATCTTTTGGGACAACTCTGAGAAGTGGGGTAAAAGTGTTGAATTTACCGCAGCCTGATGATGCTACAACTCCACTTCCAGACCAGGATAATGCGCGGATTCGGGTTCGCTTTGAACGCCCAGATCCGGCAGCAGGGTTTCGACATTCCGCACCACCGGCATAAAGAAACCGGAAAGAGCGATGATGGACGCCAACAACCCGCAAAACACCAGGATCAATCCCATGCCGGATCCCACCCCTGTGCCGACCAGCGGTCCGAAGGTCTGTGCCAGAGCGGTATTGGATTTCATCGCAGGTTCGAGGACGTAATCCGCCAGCGTGCCGCCGATGATGGGTACGATGGGCGTGGTCAACCAGGCGATCAACCTGCGGGCAGAAAAGACCCTACCCTGAAGGTCCTGCGGCACCTTCGACTGCCAGATCGCCTGATTCGAGCCGTTGCACAACGGACCCGCGATGCTCATCATGATCGCTGCCGGGATCCAGACTGGCAGGCCCTGGCCCAGCCCAAAGATCGTCATGCCAAAAAGTCCCGGAATGACCATCCCCAGCAGGAAGCCATTCACCCGCTTTTTGAACCCGCCCCAGGCGCTCATGATCACGCCCCCTGCCACCGCACCGATCGCCTGGGCGGATTGAACACTTCCATAAATGATGCTATTGTTGCCGGTGCGCCCCAGGATCATGGGAGCAATGACGGCAAAACCAATGCCAAAAAAGAAATTGACACCCAAAAGCAGGCCTTGAAGCGCCAGCAGGCTGGGCCGCTTGAAAATGTACTTGAAGCCAAACAGGGACTGTTGGAGCAGGTTGCCCTGTTCCTTCGTGCCTTCATCCGAAATCTTCGGCTGGGGGACGACAACCATAAGCAACGCTCCCAGCGCCAGGATGAAGGTCGCCACATCCAGCCCCAGGATGCCGGTGAGACCCACCAGGGGCAGCATCGCCCCGGCCAGCATGGGCGCGACAACTCCCGGGCCGCCTTCGAGCAGCGACATCAAGCCGTTGGCTCTCCCCAACTGTTCCTTGGGCACCAGGGTGCTGATGGCTGCCGAATACGCCGGCCATTGGAATGTATTTCCCACTCCGTAAAGAATTTCAGCCAGGTATAGGTACCAGGTCTGCATGTTGCCGGAAGCAAAAAGAATGAGAACGGCAGCGGTGGCAACGAATGAACACGCATCGCTGATCGCCATCATCAGCTTGCGGTTGTAGCGGTCCACCATCACGCCAGCGATGGGCGACATGATAAGAAAAGGCGTGATGAAGAACACCTGCATCAACGCCATGGCGGTGGCACTCTGCGTTTTTTCGTACATCCAGATGGAGAGAGCGAACGCCGACATGGAGGAGGTCAGGACCGAGATGAGCTGCCCCACCCAGACCACCATAAAGCCCTTCATGCCGCTGATCGCTTCAAACCTTTTCAACATTCGAGGTCTCCGTCATACACTGTTCCTTATTATACAAGCTACGCCCATTATCCCGATAAAGAGAGAACAAGACAACGTAATCGAGTAAGGACGCCTGATTTTGAACTTCATTTCCCCCAAAGATAAAACACGCTGAAACAATTCTTACTATAATAAAGAATACACCAACTCCCCACACATGCAACTGAACTGATCCCTCTCACTGGATTATTGGAGGATTGTGAAAATGAAAAGCAAATTGCTCCTGGTGATCAATTTTTTGCTGCTCGTGGCGCTGCTTGCGAGCCCCGCATTCGCCCTGCGAGTTTCAGCAGCGGATGTGGAAATCAAAACCGTCACCATCCCCGGAACGCTGCAATCGGAACTGGGATGCACCGGCGACTGGATGCCCTCGTGTGAGAAGACCGGTCTGACTTATGATGCGGTCAGCGGCATCTGGAAGGGTACCTTCGAAGTCACTCCCAACAACGACCAGGACAAAAAGGGACCGCGCTATAAGGCAGCCATCAACGGCACATGGGATATCAACTACGGTAAAAATGCGTCGCAGGGCGGGGCAGATATTCCCCTGGCGGTGGATGCTCCCATCCAGGTGACCTTCCTGTTCGACCCGAACACCCACTGGGTGACCGACGATTTCAACACGCCCATCATCAATGC
Source organism: Anaerolineaceae bacterium (assembly GCA_039683035.1). Taxonomy (GTDB): domain Bacteria; phylum Chloroflexota; class Anaerolineae; order Anaerolineales; family Anaerolineaceae; genus UBA6107. Next base: position 30,718 of record JBDKSE010000017.1, on the reverse strand, counting down.
TATTGGCGATTTTCAAACCCAGATTGACTGCACCAAGGACAATGATCCCGCCTGCCTGCGCGGCTGGCTGGAAGACCCTGAAGGCGACGGGACATACTCCTTCACCACCAAAGCTCTGAAAGCCGGTACGTATTCCATTTCATTGAATATCGAGCAAAAGGGGGTCGCCACGACCACCGAACCGCAATCCTTCACTGTTGCCAAAGACGGCGATGAAATCTACTTTGGATACGACACGGTCAAAGCTGAACTGGTGTTGAGCACGAGCGGCGCTCCCAAGGGCAGCCTGGCCAAGCTCAAAGCCATCTGGGTCAACCAGGATACGATCCTATGGAACGTGGTGGGATCTCCCAAATACACCTACGCCCTTTTCTATTCACCCGATGCCACCCTCGCGTTGACCTCGGACGGGGTTCAGAACGGCAGGGAAATCCCGCTCACCTTCAGTAAATCCGGTCCGGGCGGAGATGTATTCAAGCTCAACCCCTACCTGGGCGGGTACTCCGCCTTTAAGATCGACCCCAAGGATTTTGCCGCCCTGCCGGAGGCATTGAAAGGACAGCTGGCGGTAGTGGTGCGCGATGACAAGGGCAAGGTGATCGATGCCACCGGTGTGCAGATTGCCGGAGCGCTGGACGGGGTTTATTCCTATGACGGACCGCTCGGCGTCACCTTTGAGGATGACACTCCCACCCTGCGCGTGTGGGCGCCGACTGCCACTGCTCTCAGCGTGCTGCTTTTCGATAATGCTCTGACCACCTCTTCTCAAAAGCTCCCCATGACCTATGATGAAAAGACCGGGGTGTGGAGCCTGACCGGTCAGCCGGATTGGAAGGGGAAGTATTACCTGTACGAAGCAATCGTCTATGTCCCGTCCACCGGCAAGATCGAGACCAACCAGACCACCGATCCCTACTCGCTCAGCCTGTCCACCAACAGCCTGCGCAGCCAGATCGTCAACCTCGAAGACGCCAGCCTGCAGCCCGCGGGTTGGAAAGACCTGCAGAAGCCTGCCCTGGCGACCCCCGAAGACAGCGTGATCTACGAGCTGCACATCCGGGATTTCAGCATCAGCGACACCAGTGTTCCGCAGGAACTGCGCGGCACCTTTAAAGCCTTCACGGTCAAGGACTCGCTGGGTATGCAGCACCTGGCCGCGCTGGCAAAAGCGGGACTGACCCACATTCACCTCCTGCCCGCGTTTGATATTGCTTCCGTCAACGAAGACAAGAGCACCTGGAAGACCGTGGATAATGCTCTGCTGGCCACCTACCCGCCCGATTCAGACCAGCAGGCGCTGGCGGTCTCGCTCATTCGCGGCGAAGACGGCTTCAACTGGGGCTACGACCCGTATCACTACACCGCGCCTGAAGGCAGCTATGCCACCGACCCCAACGGCACCCCGCGTATCGTCGAATTCCGCGAGATGGTGCAGGCGCTCAACCAGACCGGTCTGCGGGTGGTGATGGACGTGGTTTACAACCATACCTCGCAGAGCGGGCAGGACCCCAAATCGGTGCTCGACAAGCTCGTGCCGGGCTATTACTACCGCCTCAGCACCGAGGGCAAGGTGGAGACCAGCACCTGCTGCCAGGATACCGCCAGTGAACACACCATGATGCGCAAACTGATGATCGATTCGGTGGTCACCTGGGCCAAGGAATACAAAGTGGACGGCTTCCGCTTCGACCTGATGGGCTTCCATATGCTCAGCGACATGCAGGCGGTGCGCGCCGCGCTGGATACACTCACCCCCGAGAAAGACGGCGTGGACGGCAAAGCGATTCTTCTTTACGGCGAGGGTTGGAACTTCGGCGAGGTGGCGAACAACGCCCGCGGCATCAACGCCACGCAGATGAATATCGGCGGGACAGGCATCGGGGTGTTCAATGACCGCCTGCGCGACGGCGCCCGGGGGGGCAATCCCTTCGATGATCCACGGCTGCAGGGGTTCACCACCGGATTACTGCTCAATCCAAGCCTTACAGAGAAACGAACTCCCGAGCAGCAGAAAGCTGAGCTGTTCGATTACACCGACTGGATCAAGCTCGGCATGGCGGGCAACCTGCGTGATTATCAGATCGTGCGCAGCAATGGCGATACCGTGGACGGGGCACATGTGTACTATAACGGTTCCGCCGCCGGTTACACCCTGGACCCCCAGGAGAATATCAATTACGTTTCAGCGCACGACAATGAGACCATCTTCGACGCCATCCAGCTCAAGGCAGCAAAATCGGTCATTCTGGCGGATCGGGTGCGCATGAACAACCTGGCGCTGAGCATTCCCATGCTCGGACAGGGCATTCCCTTCTTCCACGCCGGTGATGACATCCTGCGTTCGAAATCCCTTGACCGCAATTCCTATGATTCCGGCGACTGGTTCAACAAACTGGATTGGACGCTGCAGACAGACAACTGGGGAGTGGGGCTGCCCATCGAAGGCACCGACAAATATGACATTTACAAACCGCTGCTCGCCGACCCGGCTCTCAAGCCAGGCAAGGAGGAGATCACCTTTTCCAGCCAGGTGTTCCAGGAATTCCTGCAAATCCGCAAGAGCTCTCCGCTCTTCCGCCTGCAAACTGGCGGGCAGGTGAAAAGCATGGTCAGCTTCCTGAACAATGGACCTGAGCAGATCCCCGGCTTGATCGTGATGCGGATTGAGGACAAGCAGAACCTGGACCCGAATTACGGTGAGATCGTGGTGCTGATCAACGCCGGAGGGGCAGGGATGAACTTCAGCGATCCAGCATTCACGGGAAAGCAGTTTACCCTTCATCCTGTGCAGGTCAACTCGGTGGACGCCGTGGTGAAGACAGCAGCCTTTGATTCCGGCAAGGGTCAATTCTCCGTTCCCAGATATTCGACCGCGGTTTTTGTCAGCCTCAAACCGGCACAACCTGCCGCCACTGTACCTGCTGCCACCGTGCAGCCGCAATCTGCCCCACAAACGGCACAGCAACCTGTCAAACCGGACTTTAATCTCTTCATCGCAGGCGGGATTGCGGCAATCCTCATCCTGCTTGCTGGGGTTCTGGCATATATGGTGTCAAGAAAGAAGGGATAGAGATGGAACCCATCCTCACGCGCTGCGGTTACCGCTGCGATCTCTGCCTGGCATACAAGCCGAACGTGGACGCACATCCTGAAAACCGCCAGGTGCTCAGCGACGGCTGGTTCAAGTATTTCGGCTTCCGTATTCCGCCGGAAGCCATCGAATGCGACGGCTGCATGAGCGAGAATCCGAAGTTGATCGATCAAAGCTGCCCGGTGCGGCCATGCGCCATCGAACGCGGTCTGGACAACTGCGGTACATGCGCCGATTTTGGTTGTGCCAAATTTATGGAACGCCAGGTGATCTTTGAGCAGATCCAGGCGGGCGCGGGCTTTGAAATCCCGGACGAAGATCGGCGGCGGTTCATCCTGCCTTATGAGAACAAGGCGAGGTTAAGGGAGGCGTAAGAGGTTAGCATTGCCTCCTCGTTAAGACCCATCCCCCTGCCCCCTTCCCGAATCGGGAAGGGGAGAAAGTATTATTATGTGAAATTTCGCCGCTATGCGGCGAAATTTCACATTTTCAGGGGAAAGAACACGAGACAATCAATGGGACGCGTCGCTGACGTTTTCGTCCTGGTCCCATTTGAGAAAGGGGATCGAATTGTAGGTTGGGTTGAGTGGAAGTAATACGAGGATTTCAAAATGAATAGTAACTCCCCGAAACCCAACTTTGATCGTAGATAACCAAAATGCTGTATGAAAACAAGGAGGGGGTAAACAAGGTGGAAGGATTTAACCTTCCCACCTGGTTAAGACCCATCCTCCTGCCCCCTTCCCGGGTTCAGGAAGGGGGAAAATGTTAATAATTGGATTTCCGCCGCGATGCGGCGGAAATCCAATCAAGCTGGGATAATAAGCCCAGCTGTCAATTAGGGTGCATCCCTGATATGCCCCCAGACTTCTCATTTGCTGCAATCTCCCCGTCGACCAAATGGTCAACGGGGAGATTGTTTACGATTAAGCCAGGAATTCAATCAGGCAGGGATCAATAAATGTCCGCCTCTTCGAACTGGCTGTTGTACAGGTTGGCGTAGAAGCCGTTGGCGGCGAGCAAGCCTTCATGAGTGCCCTGCTCCACGATGTCACCCTTGTTCATCACCAGGATCAGGTCGGCGTTGTGGATGGTGGATAGCCGGTGGGCGATGATGAAGCTGGTACGGTTGGTCATCAACTTTTCCATGGCTTCCTGGATGAGCACCTCGGTACGGGTATCCACCGAGCTGGTGGCCTCATCGAGGATGAGGATCGTGGGGTCGGAGAGGATGGCACGGGCAATGGTGAGAAGCTGCTTTTGACCCTGTGACACATTGGAGCCCTCTTCATCGAGCACGGTATTGTAGCCGTCGGGCAGGGTGCGGATGAAATGGTCCACGTTGGCTGCGCGCGCTGCGGCGTACACCTCATTGTCAGTAGCGTCCAGTCGGCCGTAACGGATGTTCTCCATGATCGTTCCGTTGTACAGCCAGGCATCCTGGAGCACCATGCCGAACATCGTACGCAGATCATCGCGGGTGAAGCTGCGGATATCGTGCCCATCCACCAGGATCGATCCGCGGTTGACATCGTAAAAGCGCATCAACAACTTGACCATGGTGGTCTTGCCGGCGCCAGTCGGACCCACGATGGCGATTTTCTGCCCGGGTTCTACTTCAGTGCTGAAATCGTTGATGATGATCTTCTCAGGATCATACCCAAAGTGAACGTCCTTGAATTCAACTTTGCCCTTGACTGCAGTCAGTTTCACAGGATCCGGCACATCCGCGGCTTCCTCGGGTTCGTCGAGGAATTCAAACACCCGCTCAGATGCGGCGGCTGTTTGCTGCAGGGTATTGGAAATGTTGGCGATCTGTGCGATGGGCTGGGTGAACGAACGCACATATTGAATGAACGCCTGGATATCACCCACGGTGATCAGATTGCGCACCGCCAGGTAGGCGCCCAGGATGGCGACTGCCACATAGCCCAGGTTGCCGATGAAGTTCATCACCGGGAACATCAAGCCGGAAAGGAATTGCGATTTCCAGGCAGAGTCAAACAGGGTGCCGTTTAAGCCGTCGAATTTTTGCAGGCTGCTCGCCTCACCGTTGAAGGCCTTCATCACCATGTGACCGCCGTACATTTCCTCCACGTGACCGTTCACATGCCCCAGGTAATCCTGCTGCTGCTTGTAGTACTTCTGCGAACGCTTGACGATGAAGCTGATGAAAATCGAGGAGAGCGGAATGATGAGCAGCGTCACAAGGGTCATCGTCCAACTGATGGTAAGCATCATCACCAGCACGCCCAGTACAGTGGTCACAGAGGTGATCATCTGTGAAAGGCTCTGGCTCAAGGTCTGGCTGACCGTATCCACATCGTTGGTGATGCGCGAGAGGACTTCCCCCTGGGTGGTATGGTCAAAGTATGAAAGAGGCAGGCGGTTGATCTTCCCGGAAATGTCCTTGCGGAAGGTGTAGGTCAGTTTTTGGGAAACGCCGGTCATGAGCCAGCCCTGGATAAAACCAAACAGGGAGGAAAGGACATACAAACCCATCATCATCAACAGAATATTGCCGATGTAGGCGAAGTCGATGCCGGAACCGGTACCCGAGATCTGCGCGACGATGCCTTCAAAGAGCTTGGTGGTGGCTTTACCGAGGATCTTCGGACCAATAATGGAAAAGACTGTGGAAGCAACTGCAAAGATCAGTGCAATGATGATGCTCACCCGATACGGTCGCAGAGCGGCGAGCAACCTGGACATCGTTCCCTTGAAGTCTCTGGCTTTTTCACCTCCGCGAAGCATTCCCGGAGGTCCTCCCATCGGTCCGCCCATCGGGCGGTTCTGCTGCGGAGCCTTTTGATCTCTGGATTGATTTTGTGTCATCATGCCAGTTCCTCCGCGGTGAGTTGCGAGGATGCAATTTCGCGGTAAGTTTCGCAGGTCTGCATCAGCTCTTCATGTTTTCCCTTGCCAACGATCTGACCATCATCAATGACCAGGATCTGATCTGCGCTCTTGACAGTCGAAACGCGCTGAGTAACGATAATCATGGTACTTTCACCAGTTTCCTTTTTCAATGCCTTGCGAAGCGCGGAATCGGTCTTGAAATCCAGTGCCGAAAGCGCATCGTCGAAAATGTAGATGTCGGGTTTCTTTACCAGGGCGCGGGCGATTGCCAGGCGCTGTTTCTGTCCGCCGGAGACGTTGGTACCGCCCTGCGAAATTTCCGCTTTCATCCCGCCATCCATCTTTTCGATGAAATCGGATGCCTGGGCAATTTCCGTTGCCCTTCGAAGGTCTTCCATAGTGGCGTTTTCATCCGCGTAGCGCAGGTTGCTTTCCACGGTTCCCGAGAAAAGCGAGCCTCTTTGGGGGATGTATCCAATGCGGTCGCGCAGGTCATGCTGGCTGACATCGCGAATATCCACCCCATCGACAAGAATGGAGCCTTCGGTCACGTCAAAGAAGCGTGGAATCAAGTTGACCACGGTGGATTTGCCGGAGCCGGTGGATCCAATGATGGCGGTGGTTTCACCAGGCATGGCTGTAAAGGTGACTCCGCAGAGCAGGTTTTCCTCAGCCCCCGGATAGCGGAAGCCAACATCACGGAATTCGATCACACCCTTGCTTCCGGCAGCGAACTTCTGCGGCTTTTCGGGATCCCGTACAGAAGGTTCCACCTTCAGTACATCAGCGATGCGCCCGCCGGAAACCGAAGCCCGCGGCAGGATGATAAAGGTCATCGAGAGCATCAGGAAGGAGAAGACCACCTGCATGGCATATTGGAGAAATGCCATCATGTCGCCCACCTGGATGGTCAAGTTAGCCACCTGGTGAGCTCCCACCCAAATGATCAGCACCGAGAGACCGTTCATCAGCAGCATCATCATCGGCATCATCACTGTGAATACGCGGTTGACAAAGAGTGAATTCTGGGTCAAATCTTTGTTGGCATTGTCGAAGCGGTTCATTTCGAATGACTGGGTATTGAATGCGCGGATCACGAGCATGCCCGAAAGGTTCTCGCGGCTGACAAGGTTGAGCCTGTCGATCAGACTCTGGATCTTCTTGAAACGCGGCAGCGAAATGGCAAATACGGAAAGGATCAAACCAAGAAGGATGACCACACCCAGACCGATGATCCAGGTCATGGATGGACTCTTCTGTACTGCGCGTATGACCGCTCCCACGCCGATAATGGGTGCATAGAAGACCATGCGCATCAACATGATGATCACCATCTGTATCTGCGTGATGTCGTTGGTGGTGCGGGTGATCAGCGAGGCAGTGGAAAACTGGTCAAACTCGGCTTTGGAAAAGCCCTCGACTTTGGAGAAGACTGCCCTGCGCACATCTCGCGCCACGCCAGCACCTGTACGCGATGCCAGGTATCCGACAAGCACAGTACACACCACGGATGCCAACGTCACGAGCAGCATTAACAGTCCAATTCGGAAGATGTAGCTCGATTGCAACTTGCCTGCATCCATGCCGAGCGCCTGGTATTCGTTCTTTACAGCCCCGGCTGCCGCCTGGTTGAGCATTTTGCTGTCCATGGAAGCAAAGGTCTTGTTGATACCAGAGGTGATCGTGTCCAACTGTGCTGCGGGCAGCTTTTGAAGCAAAGCAAAAAGATCGGTTCCGGCTGGCAACTTGGAGAGATCAAAGCCGCCTGCTGCTGCGCCAAGCGCTTTGGCTTTGGCCGGATCAGCCATCGCTTGCTCGATCATGGATACGGCAAGCAAGCCTTTGCCCATTGGTGATTCGAGCTTAGAGAGTTCCGCGGAATCCGTCGTATTCAGCACGTATACAGATTCGGTGGCAGCAGCCGGGTATTTGGCTACGGTCGCGGAATAATCCGGCGAGTTTTTATCCACCAGGGTGTAATCTGTCATGACAGTAGTTTTCTCTTCCGGAGTGAGGAAAAGGGTCAACCGGTCCATCTCACTGGCGCGGATGGCGGATGGTACGGCACTTTCCACGCCGCCCTGCTGAATACCGACATTAACGATATCGGACATGTAATTGGGCAGGGCAAGATCTGCCATAGCCTGTGCAAAAAGCAAGGCAACAGCAATCAGGATCAGTAAAAGATAAGGTTTGAGGTATTTTGCCAAACGAAGCATTCTATGGGACTCCTATGAATAAAGAGAATAAGTGATCAGTGATTCGTGATTCGTGATTAGTAGATAGTGATCAGTCATTGGTCGTCAGATCCTGGAAATACTATTTCTTCGCCAGGGGAGGGCGGAATGAGGGTAATGGAAATGGCGGCTTAATGTCAGGCTGCTCTTCTACGATCTCTTTGCCAGTGTCATCCGTGCCTGTGCTTACCGGGCGGCGAAAATTGAGATCCATTCCGACCTCCACTTTGTGCGCGGCTTCAAGGATGACAGTCATCGCTTCGGTGATCATCGGTAATTTGTCCGGGGCAACTTGCTCCAGAATGGCATCCACAAGGTGGTCGCTTTGTTCAGTCAGGCTGTCTATGACCGCCCTGCCTTTTGCAGTCAATACCACTTCCTTCTTGCGGCGGTCTGCCGGGCATTCATTGCGTTCAACGAAACCCTGGTTGACGAGACGATCGATCAACTGGCTGACGGCTGCATCAGTCGTCCCCATATGGGCGCTCATCTCTGATATCCCCACCCCGCCGTGCCTGTACAGACGACCAATGGTCATCATCTGCGGATGAGACAGGCCGTTGCTGTACATATACTGGGCGAATTGCCGCTGACCAAGGGTGCCGATGAGCGAAGTGAATTCCTTAACAATTTCATTGGGTCTTTTCGATATGGGCATAGTTAATCCTACTTAATTATTAACGAGCGTTATATATACTCCCGGAGATATGCTGTGTCAAGAGGCAAATTTAAGCTCGATAATTTCTCCATAATTCGCGATCAAAGCCTGTATGCTATAGTTAACCAGATGCATCGGATCATTCAGGATAAGGGGAAATGAAAAATTTGCCACGCCTTGCACTCAGTTTGAGTTTTTTGGTCCTGTTCATCCTTCAGGGATGTGCTGCCCTTCCCAATCAATTGACCGGTTTGATTCAATCCCATACTGCAACCCCCACAGCCACTGCTGACGCGGCTGCCATGGTCAATTCGTTGACCGATCAAGAGGTCCGGTTGGGGGTACAGGAAGCCCTGGATGATTACGCGCGCGCGTACAACCGCAATGATCCCGAGCTGCTTGCCCAGGCCGTGGACCAGGAGAACCTTCCATTCAGACGCATGGTCACCAGTTGGTTCGAAACGCTCCAGCAATCGGTCTCTGCCGGCGAGGTGCATTATGAACTCACGGCTCAGCAGATCACCCGCCTTGACCAGGGCTACGTCATGGCGCACATTTCCGCCTTTGGTTCACTGGCAGCCGACTGGACGTTCCGTTACAACGGTGAGCGTTGGGTGCTTTCAGAGCCGGGCAAAGAACAGGTTGGCAAACCCGAGCGGGTGGAAAAAGAACATTTCATCTTCGAAATCTATCCATGGGATCGGGCGTACAACGACGACATCATGAAACTGATGGAAACGGCTGCAGAAAAGGTGAATGCCAAGCTCGGCAAATTGCCCCAGGAAAAAGCCCTGGTCAAGATCCTGCCGGGATACAGCGTCAACCCCGCTGTTGACCCGAATGCCATGGCATACTACAACTCCAGCGGCAGCGACAATATGGATGAGATTGTGGTCTTCGCTCCAAACTCGATGAACTTTGGCTTTTATGACCCCACCCTGGGGTGGCAGGCAGCCCTCGAGCAAACCCTGGTTCATGAATACACGCATATGACCCACATGCGCGCCTTTGACAACGCCGGCAAGCTGATGGACTGGTTCAAGGAGGGACTGGCAGAAATGGTCAGCGAAAGCACACGAATCTATGAGGTGACTGACGGTCTTCAGAAGGACCGGCTCATTCCCATCATCGATTCAACCGCCTCGTATAACCAGCAGGACCTGATGCACCTGTATTTGCTGCAAACGGATGTCAGCCTTGCCTACGCCGAATCAGAATCGCTGGTGGTGTACATTATGCAGAATTACGGCGGCATGGATGCGGTCTGGAAACTGGCGCGGGCGGACGACGACCTTCAGGATTTCGATGCCGCACTCCAGCAGGCACTGGGAGTGGATTATGCTACCTTTGATAAAGAGTGGCGGCTCTGGCTGCAGCAGAATTTCGGGTCCTGATTTACCTGAAGGAACCTCAATTCCAAGCTGAGTTTTTCTTTACTGGATGAGTCATCATGAATTAGACTGATTTGGTCTGGTTTTCGTATTCTATTGTATAATTTCACTCCCATGACCACCACGTCCATTCATCTTCTTGAAGCAAAACCCGGCGAAAGCGTACGCATCCTGGGTCTGGGGACCAAAGCAAGCATGCGGCAAAAACTGCAGCAGTACGGCTTGTTTGCCGGTGATATTGCCCGTGTGGTACGCATTGCACCATTTGAAGGACCTATTTTGTTGAGCATCAACGGACGTGAAATTGCCCTGGGTGAAAGCATCGCCGCACAGATACTGGTTGAAAAGATCTCATGAGAATTGCGCTGATTGGACAACCCAACTGCGGGAAAAGCACGTTGTTCAACCAGGTTGCCGGGTACAAAGCAGAGACCGGCAACTTTTCTGGCACCACGGTCACGTTCACCGAGAGCAAGGTGCGCGTGGCTGGTCAGGTGCTCGACCTGGTGGATCTGCCTGGGACCTACACCCTCGAAGGCACCAACCCCGCTGAAGCCGAAGCGCAGCGCTACCTATCGTCAAGCGAAGTGGATGTGGTCATCAACGTGGTGGATGGTACCCACCTCTCGCAGGGGCTTGAACTGACCCTCGAACTGCTTGAGCTTAAGCGCCCGCTGGTCGTGGCAGTCAACATGATGGACGACGCTGTCCGCATGGGGCTGAAAATTGACGGACCGGGCCTGCAGGAACGCTTCGGCGTTCCGGTACTTCCCCTGGTCGCCAAAAAGGGGCGCGGAGTCAAACCCCTGTTCCTGAAAACCCTTGAAATGGCAGGCTCGATTCCCCTGGATTCCGAATTCAACCACAGCACTTCCACAGCACTCGATCGCCACCGTAAAGCAGACGAGCTTGTTCAGTCCTACGTTCAACAGCAGGAACGCACGGTTTCGTTCCGCGAAAAGGTGGACGATCTCCTCCTGCATCCTTTCTGGGGTTATGTTGCGCTGATCGTTATCCTGTATTTGTTTTTCCAGGGAGTATTCCAGGCGGGCAGCTTCATCGAAAAACCTGTGCTGGCTCTTTTCGACAGCCTCGACAAGGTAATGATCAACGCGATCGGCTCCGGGACGATTTGGGCTCAACTCCTTTCCGGGCTGGTGCAGGGAATTTCAGGCGGTCTTGCCATCGCCCTGCCTTACCTGGTGCCGTTCATGATCGGACTCGGCTTCCTTGAAGATATCGGCTACCTGCCTCGCATTGCCTTTCTCATGGACGGGCTGATGCACCGTATTGGACTGCACGGAAAAGCCATTGTGCCCTTCATCCTCGGGTTCGGCTGCAACATTCCAGCGGTCATGTCCACCCGCATTCTCGATGAGAAGAAGGACCGCTTCATCTCGGCGGCACTGGCGGTGCTGGTACCCTGCGCCGCGCGCCTCTCGGTCATTTTCGGCCTGGTGGCGTTCTATCTTGGACCCGCCTGGGCGCTGGGCATCTATCTGCTCAATATCCTGGTGATTGCGCTGATGGGGCGATTGCTCACCTGGCTGCTTCCAGAAGACACCCCTGGTCTGATCCTGGAAATGCCCACCTACCGCATGCCCACGTTGAAGACCGTATGGGCAAAGACCTGGTTCAGGGTGAAGGATTTCATCTTCGAAGCCTGGCCGCTTTTGATCGCCGGCAGCGTGGCGCTTGCACTGCTGACCTATTTCAAACTCAGTCCCATCCTCGACACGCTGGTGCGCCCGTTCACCTGGGCGCTCGGTCTGCCCGCACAAACCGGCGTGCCGTTGATCTTCGGGGTGCTGCGCAAGGAGCTTTCGATGATCATGCTGCGCCAGGCCATGGGCGTGGCTGATTTCAGCCAGGCGCTGACAAAGCTGCAAATGCTGACCTATACCGTGTTCATCGTCTTTTACATTCCCTGCCTGCCCACCCTGGCGGTGCTCAAACGCGAATTCAACACCCGCGAGATGCTCAAGATCGTGGGTTTCACCCTGGCCGTCGCCACGCTTACTGCGCTCCTCGTTCGCGGTCTCGGATCCATTTTTCTCACCTGAGGGAACCAACCCGCAGCGGTTTTCGTCCTATGGTCGTACCTCCCGGGTATTGTGCGGGAGGTCGAGGAGATATTCCATGCGCCGGTTGTCCATGTTTTCCCCCTTGATCTTCATGGTTTTGCTGCTTGCAGCTTGTGCCGGGACGCCTACCCCGACGCCTACCGCGGTCGTCCTTCCAGTGGAGGTCACACCATCCTCCGTCCCACTCCCTGCCATCACTACAGCAGCGCCACCGCCTGAACCTCTATTGACCATTCAGACAAAAGCCACACCCGCTCCCCAGAATGCCGTGCTTCAGACTGGAGTGATGCTGAGATACGGTCCTGGAATGCTCTTCGATATCCTCTCTGCCTACGAGCAGGGACAAAATGTACTTGTTTTGGGACAGGCGCCCGCGGGTGATTGGTACCAGGTGCAGACCGCCGACAAAAAGAACGGATGGATGCGATCAGCACTTCTCACCCTGGACGGGCTCGCCATGGACCTGCCGGTGATTGCACCGACCGACGTGCTTACGATCAAAGGGCATGTATACACGTCGAGCAAGAATCCCGCATCACATGTTGGAGTTTCCCTCCTGGCAGAAGATTCGAATACCAGCCCGCAGAAGGATGTGGGCAACACTGATGCATTCGGTGAGTGGTATATCTATCTGCCACTCTCACTGACCGGGCAATGGACCCTGAGGCTTGACTCATACACTTGCGAAAGCAACACCGTCAACAGCGCGTGCGCCTTGATCGGCCAATTCCCACCGGCGCAAACAGTAACCCTGCCGCTTTCTGAAGGCACCTGGATCGACTTTCAGATACTGCCGTGAGGGTGTGATCGACCCTGTGCGTTCATCCCTCACCCTCCTTCCCTCTCCCAGGCATGACCGGGAGAGGGACTCGTTATGTTTTTAAGTGTAAGGTGCGTTCGTTGTCGAACGCACTTTTTGATTGTGGTTTCGTTGATGCACCCTACCTTACACAATCCAAATCGACACCGAATTCTCTCCCGTTTTCGCGGTTACTGCGCAAACGGGGGAGGCAGGTGGGAGCCTTTGTGCTTAAGGCACCCAGGTCTTCAATGATGAGACCAAGCCTTCACAATGCTTATTTTCAGGTATAGATTATTTTTCCACTATATGTTACTTATAGACAATATCATCAATATCACCTCATCAACCAGTGATAGATGATTTCATCAATATTCACGTTCTATAGATTGTATTATCTATATTTATGTGCTATAAAGAGAGTGAGATTCTTTCAACCTTCTCAGGCATAAAGGCGGCCCATGACTGAAGACAGCTCCTGGCGGGCAGTACTTACAGGCGACATCATCCGTTCATCGAAAATGCAGCCAAATCAGCGCGTGGCGCTCTATAACACCTTTGCCAGCCTGTCCGCACTTCTGATGCGTAATTACCCTGGCAATGTGACCTACGCCATCAGCAATTTCCGCGGCGACGGCTGGCAGCTTGTATGTCAACAGCCAGAAGAATCGCTCGAGGTGGGCATTTTCATTCGCAGCTATCTGCGCTTTTCCTTCAAAGAAGAAAAACTGGATACGCGCTTTGCCATTGGCATTGGCAGGATCCATTTCATCCCCCGGGAAAATGTCTCTGCCGGAGACGGCGAAGCCTTTACGCTCTCGGGAACGATGTTGGATTCACTTGGCACGGAACGCATGGCGGTGGTTTTCCCAAAAAGTGACGGGCTGTTGCAGCCGGCAGTTGACGGGATGACCGCTCTGCTGGATTTCATCGTCAGCAGGTGGAGCCCTGGTCAGGCGCAGGCGGTCTTTTTGGCGCTGCACGGGTATAAACAGGATGAGATCGCCGCACAATGGATGCCCGCTCCCATTACCCAGGCATCAGTTTCAGCGATCCTCAAAGCCGCAGGTTGGAGCCGGGTGAAAAAGAGCCTGGCGTCTTTTGAAAAGATCGTCGAGCATGCCGCCAGACAGGAAGAAGGCAGGTGACCCATGTTGAGTTCAGACTATATCCGCGTGTTCATGATCCTGCTGCTTGCGCACCTGCTGGGAGATTTCGTGCTGCAGTTCCGCTGGATCCGCCTGCAAAAGAAGCGCTGGCCGGTAAGGCTGCTGCACAGCGCCATCCTGGCCGCCCTGTCTTATGTTCTGATCGGCGCATGGAATTTGTGGCTGGTGGCGGTCATCACCGGCGTCACCCATTTCCTCATCGATTGGGGAAAGATCAGCTTGAAGACCAGGAAGGTCTGGATCCAACTTGTGGATCAGGCACTGCACGCGGTGGTGATCATCGGCGTCTCGGGATACGTAGTCACCTTCGGCACTGCACTGCCAGCCTGGTTTACATGGCAGCCGGTTTTCGCCTGGCAGGTGGTGGTGATCGCCACGGCTGTGATCCTGCTCGTTCCCTGCGGGGGAAGCTTGATCGGGGGCTTGATGGCACCCTACCAGGCGCAGCTTGACAGGAATTACGCCAGGCAAATCAAACAGGTTCCATCCGAAGGGAAAAAACCCATCAAGGGTTTGGAAGACGGCGGAAAGGTCATCGGCTACCTGGAGCGCCTGCTGATCCTGGTGTTCGTCCTGGCAGGTCAGTATGCAGGAATCGGATTCCTGATCGCCGCCAAGTCGATTTTCCGCTTTGGAGAGTTCAAGGAAAGCGAAAACCGCATGGAAGCGGAATATATCATCATCGGCACCTTTGCCAGCTTCCTTTATGCCATCATCCTCAGCCAGTTGGTACGTTGGCTGCTGGGGCAGTGAAGCTTTCCCTCTTGTATGTTGTACAAACCTTAACAGGCACCGTTTCTCACATTTCTCCACACTTCTTGATATTTGAAGAGTATTTGTATCTTGTTTATCTAATATAAGTTTGTATAATGAAGTACATGGAAAAGGAGTGGTTCTATGACAGCATCCACGTGCGCGGTGTGCGGGCGCAAGTTGACTCTATTCAATCGTGCGGGCAATACTGGATTGTGCATCCGTGATTATCGAAAACAAAATGTCTTTTACCGGTATTTTGACACATTCCATCCCACCTGCGAGGCAGCCACCGAGCGCCACGTTCATGACATCTTCGGAAGGCTGATTCCCATGCTTTTGGCATTCCTGGCTGTTTCATGGATCGGGACTGCTGTGTTTGGCACAAGTGTGGGATGGTTTTTCATGGCAGCCGGGTTTTTCCTGGCATATCGGGCAGGTTATCCAGCCAAAGGACATCCGGTGGATCAACTGCGGTACCAACGATTCTTTTACGTTTTTGCAGCCGTGATGGCAGTAGGGGCGGTTATTATCACATTGATTTCGCCGCCAGCCATGCAAAACCTTGGGAGCATCGTTTATACCCGATTGTATCCGCAATATATGATGCTCATTCCGGCTCTGGTGATCGCCCTGGTGGTCGTCTATCTGTTCGTCAAACGCGACGAAATGACCTCGGATGATGCCTACTCGGAATGGAAATCCATCCACCCGGAAAGAATGAGTTGATCATTTGTAACCCGCGTAAAATTCTTTGAACTAAAGAATCTTCAATTACGAGAAGTCTTTTGAATTGCCGTTCCGCATTTCTGCGGAACGGCTTTTTATTTATCCCCTTAAAAGTTGCCCTTTCGGCAACTTTTGCCCCCCAAATTTGTCATTTTGGCAAGTAGTAATTTTCCCCCAAAGGTGGCAAAATGTCGCTGTAATTATAGAACAAGAATTCTAAAAATGGAGGTGTTCATGCCGCGCAAGCCGCTTCCCCAAACGGATGAGGGTTTCGAAAAAGAAATTAAATTCCTTAGGAGGTTGATCAAGGAGATACAGACCAAGCTCACCGCACAGACCGGTCTGGCAGAATTGCTGGAGATGCTTGAAAAGGTGGGCAAGGCTGCTCCGCAACTGGCGCGCATGGTCAAAGCCCAGCACGACCTGGCAGCCGGCGAACTGGACCAGGCATCCCTGCTTCGCCAGGCATTGGACGAATTGCGCGAAGAGTGGCCGGAGTTTCGCGATTACTGCGCCGAATTCGAACCCGCTTCGGAGGAACTCCATGAGCCGTAAATCCGGTCCTCCCGCGCTCAGCCCAGAAGACCGCGAGAACCTGCGCACACTACGGCGCATCCGGCGTCAGCGCCTGGAAGATGAGCGTCTCAAGCAGCAAATTGGACGGCTGCTGCTCGGTCTGCAAATCCGGTTCGGTTTGCCGGCGGTTCCGGTCAATGGAGAATGATGAACAAGGCTGCATATGTAGGCACGGCAAAGAAGCTGTTGCGCAACCCGGGATTGTTCGTACGGGCTGCCTCGCGGACCAGACTGCGCAATTATCAGCGCGAGGTCTTCGACGCGGTCATTGATTCTGTCCTGCTGCGCAAGGGGTTGACCTTCGTGGTCATGTTCCCGCGCCAGTCGGGCAAGAATGAACTCCAGGCTCAAATAGAAACCTACCTGCTCTCGGTCTTTTCACAGCTTTCGGTGGACCTGATCAAGGTCTCGCCCACCCTGCAGCCCCAGGCACTGAATGCCATGCGCCGCCTTGAACGCACGGTTAACAAAAACATCCTGGTCAGCGGATTGCTGCAGAAAGAAGCGGGTTCCCTCTACCGCCTGTGCAGGTCGAGCATTACCTTTCTTTCCGCTGCCCCCGAAAGCAACATCGTGGGAGCCACGGCATCCACCCTGCTCGAAGTGGACGAAGCGCAGGATGTACTGGTCGATAAATTCGACCGCGAGATTGCACCCATGGCAGCCTCGAAAAATGCGACGTGCGTCTTCTGGGGAACTGCCTGGACCAGTCAAACCCTGCTGGGACGCGAATTGCGCGCCGCCCGGGCAGCCGAAGCCGCTGACGGCATCCGGCGGGTTTTCACCCGCAGCGCAGAAGATGTGTGCGCCGAGGTGCCTTCCTACGCCCGGCATGTTCAGGAAATCGTCGCCCGCCAGGGACGGGATCACCCCCTGGTACGTACCCAGTACTTTTCAGAAGAGATCGACAGCGAAGGCGGCATGTTCCCGTCGGAGCGGATCGCCCGCATGGTGCTGGAGAACGCGATTTACTCTGTACCTCCGGCTGCCCCGGTGGAAGGCAAACACTACGCACTACTGCTGGACGTGGCCGGGGAGGACGAAGGCGTGCGCGGCATGGACGGCAAGCTCAGCCTTGCCAACCCCGCCCGCGATGCCACCGCTCTTACCCTGGTGGAGGTGAGTTCCCAGCGTGAAGGGTTATCCACATCTGTGGACAACGTTATCCACAGCCCTGTGGAGAATGCCTCCTCCCTGCCACAACCGGTATACAAACCGGTACGGCGCTGGCAGTGGCTGGGAGCCAACCACACCCATCTGCTGCAGGAGATCCGGCGCATTGCGCTTGACTGGCGAGTCCAGGCAGTGGCGGTGGACGCCACAGGGGTGGGCGCCGGGCTGGCATCCTTTCTGGAAAACGCGCTGCCTGGTCGGGTGATCCCCTTCCAGTTCAACGCAGCCTCCAAATCGAAACTGGGATGGGACTTCCTGGCGGTGATCGATTCGCACCGCTGGCAGGAACCGAGATACAGCCCGGAGCTGAGCGCTGCAGAAGTGGATTATCAGGTGGAGTTCCTGCGGCAGTTGAATAGCTGCATTTTCAGCGTCAGCCCCGGACCCGAACAGCGCATCCGCTGGGGTGTGCCGGATGGAACGCGGGATCCCCAATCCGGAGAGGTGCTGCACGATGACTGGATCCTTTCAGCGGCTTTGTGCGCCCTGCTCGAGCAGCGTGATTGGACCATCGCAGCGCCTGCCCTGATTGTCCAGGCAGCCGATCCGCTCAGGGAAATGGAGGGGAAATTCTAAAGCCAACCCAAATTCATCCACCATACTCAACGATTGCTTCGTGCCAGACAAGGAGAACCAATGCTTTACGGAATTGATGCAAGCCACTACCAGGAACTGATCGACTGGAAGAAAGTGAAAGCCAGCGGGATCAATTTTGCCATCCTCAAAGCCAGCGAAGGAGTGGGCTTCGAAGATCCGATGTTCGAACAGAATGTGCGCGGCGCGCTTGAGAACGGCATCCTGCCGGGCAGCTACCACTTCTTTCTGCCGCGTCTTGACCCCATCCAGCAAGCCAAACACTATACTGCGGTGTTGAAAGCCAGCGTGGGGAAGCGCGCCTGCCTGCCGCCCTGCGTGGACCTTGAGACCACCGGGCTCGGAAAGGAGGGAATGAATCAGGCGCTGAGGCTTTTCCTGCAGGAGGTGGAGGAGCTGACCGGCAGGCGCGGCATGATCTATACCTCGCCCGGTTTCTGGTCGACCTACCTGCCACAACCGGTGCTTTCGCAAAACCGCATCATACGCAGCAGCACCGAATGGGCGACGGCTTATCCCCTGTGGCTGGCGCACTATACCACCGGCCGGCCGCTGCAAGTTTACCCGTGGGCAGGCTGGACCTTCTGGCAATACTCCAGCTCCGGCAGGATCGGGGGCATTTCCACGCGTGTGGACTTGAACCTCTTCAATGGCAGCCTGGACGATCTGGCAGAGCTGGCTGATGGAACGCCCGCATGAGCCAAAAGCGTTCCTTCCTTTCCCGCTGGCTGCAAAAGGAGGTGGACCGCGAAGTGCGCTCCGCCCTGGCTGCCTCGGATGACTTTTTCAACCGCGGATTACACGGCAGCGCCTCGGACCTTGACCGCTACTCGCACGACCGCGACCGCCTGCTGCAGGACGCACTCGAAGCCTGGCGGGTCAACCCCCTGGCACGTCGCATCGTGGGGCTGACCTCGCAGTACGTGGTCGGCGGGGGGATCACCTTCTCGTGCCCGCACGCTCCCACCTCGGCTTTCCTGAATTCCTTCTGGGATCACCCGCTCAACAACCTCGCCATCCGCGCCTACGAGTGGTGTGACGAGCTCACCCGCAGCGGCAACCTCTTCCTGCTGCTCAGCAGCGATGCCGCGGGCATGACCTATGTGCGCGCGGTTCCTGCCAGCCAGGTGAAAACCATTTTCACCCGCGGGAATGACCTGGACCAGGAAACTGCCTTTGAGATGAAACCGGAAGCCCTCGGCGGCGAACCTCAAACGTGGCCGGTCTTTGATCTCCATCAGCAGCCATCAAGCAGCGGCACCTTCGCACCCGCCATACTTCATTACGCCATCAATCGACCGGTGGGATCTGTCTGGGGCGAATCGGACCTGGGACCGGTGCTGCGCTGGCTCAGCCGGTATGCGAGCTGGCTGGAAGACCGCGCCCGTCTGAATCATTTCCGCACTGCTTTCCTTTACGTGGTGCGATCGCGTTTCTCCTCAGAAGCGGAACGGCGCGCCAGGCAGGCCAGTCTGAATGCCGCTCCGCCGTCGCCCGGTTCCATCCTGGTGACCGACGAAAGCGAGACCTGGGATGTGCTGCACCCGGCGCTTGAGGCGGACGATGCCGCCAATGACGGGCTGGCGCTGAAGAAAATGATCGCTGCCGGAGCGGGAATTCCGCTGCACTTCCTGGCGGAACCAGAAGGCACCACCCGTACAACCGCTGAGGCAGCGGGGGGTCCCACCTACCGCCATTTTGAACAGCGGCAGAAATTCTTCCTCTGGTTGATGCGCGACCTGCTGCAAAAGGCGGTTCAGCGCAGGGCGATGGTCGACCCGCGGGTGCCGAGGGAGGCGGAGATACACATCCACGGGGCTGATATTTCCGCCCGCGACAACCTGTCGCTCGCCATGGCTGCATCGAGCATTCTCAGCGTGCTCAACGAGACGCGCGGCCGCGGGTTGATCGACGATGCCGAATTCTTGCGCCTGGTGTACCGCTTCAGCGGCGAGGCGGTCAACGTGGAGGAGATGCTTGCCCGTGGTATGGCGGCAGGTCCAGCGCCGTCTGACCGTTCAAGTTCAGCCCTGCCGGATGTCAAAACCCTGGATGCTGAAACCGGAGAGCCGAAGGATCCATTGGAAGGAGGAAACCTGTAAATGACACCTAAGACAATCCAGGACAAATCCCACCGGCAGTGTTTTTCTGGAACGGCTTCCTGCAGCCCGCAGGGCGAATTTGAGATCCTCGCCATCACCGCAGGAACCGGCAACGGCTGGGAGTTCACCCCCGAAGTGCTGCAGGAGTCTCTGCCGCTCTGGGACCAGTTGCAAAGCTTCATCGACCACTCATGGAGCGGGCGCTCGGTGCGCGACCTGGCGGGGATTTGCAGCCGGCCAGTTTGGGATGCCAAGCGAAACGGCATCCGCCTGAAGCTCACGCCGGCCGGACCCTCGGCGCAAGTGCTGCGCGATCTTGGCGATGAGGTCAATCAATCCACTCCTCAGCTGCCTGAAATCGGGTTTTCGGCTGACCTGCTATTCAGTGCCGAGGGCAGCCGGGTGACCCGCATTCAACGCGTCTTTTCCGTGGACCTGGTCGTTCATCCCGCGCGGGGCGGCGTTTTTCTGCCTTCCAGCGGCAATCCATCCCCGGAATCCAATTCCATTCCAACCAAGGAGATCAACTTGAACGAACAACCCCTGCAATCCTCTCTTCCCGAATCACCCACTGCTCCGGCACAGGACCAACAGCTCAAAACCTGCGCCTGCCTGCTCGAAACCGCACTTTCGTCTGCCAACCTGCCTGAAAGCGTCAATCGCCGCCTGCGCAGCCATTTCAGCGACCGGGTGTTCGATCCTGAAAAACTGCAGCAGGAGATCAGCAGCGCCCGCGAGCTGGTGGGTGAGCTGACCGGAGGCACCGTGGTCAAGGGTCCGGGTCGGATCAGCGAGATGACCTCTTCAGAGGATCAGATCAGCGCTGCAGTACACGATTTGCTCGGCGCCCAACGACCGGAGGGGTTGGAAAACATCCATCCCGCCCGACTGAGCGGCATTCGCGAGTTGTACCTGCGTATGACCGGAGATGACGCGTTCAGCGGCGGTTATGATGCCCGCCGCGCGCAGTTCGCAGCCTCCGCTGACCTGCCGGGTGTGCTCAAGAACGCCATGAACAAGCTCATCCTCACCCAGTGGGAGGAATTGGGACGCTCGGGCTACCGTTGGTGGGAGCCGCTGGTGCAGGTGGAGCATTTCAACAGCCTGCAGGAGATCACCGGGGTGCTCGTGGGCGAGGTCACCGTGCTGCCCACCGTGGCTGAAGGCGCCGCCTATACCGAATTGCCGGTCAAAGACTCGGCGGAGACAGGCGCCTGGTCGAAATACGGGGGCTACGTCGGTTTGACGCTCGAAATGTTCGAGCGCGACGAGACGCACAAGCTGCGCCAGTACCCGCGCAAGCTGGCATCGGCAGCGCTGCGGCGCATCTCCGCTCTTGTCGGGCAGGTCTTTACTTCCAACGCGGGAGTGGGTCCAGTGATGGCGGACACGTACAACGTCTTTGATGCCGTGCATCACGGCAACCTGGGCACCACAGCGCTCGGTGCTGCCGCCTGGGAAGCCGCGGGCAAAGCCATCTACAACCAGCCCATGGTGGTGGGCACGGGCGGCACCGCCCCCAAACTCGCACTGGACGCGCGTTACCTGGTCGTTCCGCGCGATCTGCGCCTGACGGGCATGAACCTCCTTTACCCGTCCTTTGCCCACGAATCCAGCATCTTCTCTGAGAACATGCAAAAGGGTCAGATGGGCGATGTGATCACCTGCCCCGAGTTCAGTGATGTCAGCGATTGGGCGGCAGTGGCAGACCCGCGCCTGGCGCCTGGCATCATCATCGCCGAACGTTTCGGTCTGCTGCCGGAGATCTTCATTGGCGATGGCGAGACTTCGGGTGCACTGTTCACCAATGATGAGTTGAGGATGAAGGTGCGCCACCTGGTGAGCGTTTTTGTGGCGGATCACCGCCCGCTCTACAAAGCCAACGTCGCGTAAGGATTTCCCCATGGTAGGGGCGTATGGCCATACGCCCTTACATACCACCCCGAGATCGCCAATAAAGTGAGGGCAATTCATGAATCGCCCCTACCTCAAAGCCAATGTCGCCTGACGATTTCACCGTGGTAGGAGCGTATGGCCATACGCCCCTACAGACCACCCCGATGTCGCCAACAATGTAAGGGCGATTCATGAATCGCCCTTACGAGGGACGGTAAGAAATCAATCCCCAAGGTATTGAAAGGAAAACAAAATGACTTTCAGAGAACAAATTCAAAAGATCCTGCGCTCACGCAAATTCTGGGTGCTGGTGGCAGCGCTCATCGCCACGCTGGCTTCCTATCTCACCGATCAGATCAGCGTCTGGCAGGCTCTCCAAACGGCAGTGGCAGCCCTGGCGGTTTACTCCACAGGCGTGGCCATCGAGGGCAGCAGCAATGTCACCCAAAAGTGATCCGCATCAACGGGCAGCGGAGCTTCTTGCCCGTCCGTTCAGCAAAAGCAGGGGGCGCGGCAGCGCGCCCCTCTCCTTCCGCTGCCTCCCGGACGGAGGAATGGTGGTCATCACCGCTGACGGACGCAAGCTATGGTTTACGGCGGATGAAGTCAAGGAGGTGATGGATGACCCGGAGGCGGAAAGACCTGACCCCCCTTCAACACCTCAAACCGCACGGTCGCGCTTCAAACCCGCAGGGCTGCTGCCCAGGCAGGAAGCCCCTGAAGCCTATAATGGCATGCCTGCGCTCATTGTCCTTCCTCCCGCTGCAAAAAAGAAATCTTCGAATGGAGAATCGTCGTGATGGTTTTAACCCAGATCATAGCCCGCCTGCGCGAAGTGCTGGCAGATTCCTCCTCGCTGCGCTTCAGCGATGCCAGCCTTGAAGAGGGCATCCGCCAGGCAATGCAGGAAATCGACACCCGCATGCCCCAGGTGATCGAATCAAGCGCGGTCCTCGCCGCCGACGGAAGAGACCAGTCCCTATCCGGCTTGAACGACCCGCTCTATCTCATTTCCATCCGCTACACTGGTGCAGGCATCACTCTCGACCTGGAGCCCGAGGTGCAGTTCTCCTACCGTATGAGCGGCGGGCAGCCGGTGGTGCACTTTGTGGGAGAGACCGTACCAAGGGCGGGAGATACTCTGCTCGTCACCTACGCCGCGTGCCACACCCTCAGCGGGCTGGACTCAGCGAGCACAACCTCGCTGCCTGACGGTCTGCAGACCGCCCTGGTCAACGGCGCCGCGGGTCATGCCTGCCTGCAAAGGGTGCATATGCTGCAGGAGAAAATGGGAGCCAAACCGGGGGAAATCAGCCAATTGCTGCAGGTCGCAAAATTGCGCCTCGAACTGTTCCAGAAGAACCTGGCGGGACAGAAGATCTTGCAGGAATTCGGGTTCCCCCGCGGTTTTGCCCTTGACCAGTGGGATCACCGGGAGCGCATCTGATGCCTACCATCGGTCAGGATTGCCATATCACCCTCACCCATCCCGCCCTCAACAGCGGGCAGCCTTACGGCTTCCTGGTCAACGAAGAACCCGGCGAGAGCACCCGCCCCGGCGGAGTTCAGATCACCCGCGAAGTCAGCTCTGACGGCAGCATCATGGTGTGGGTCCTCTTTGACGTGATCCTTGCTGATAACGCCATCAACCCCGACGGCGCCCCGCACAGCAAAACCCGCATGCAAGATTACAACATGCTCATGTCGTACCTGGCTCAAAAGTCCGGTCTCATTCTCACCAGCGCGATCGGCGCCCTTGTCAACCTCTTCGCCATCGGATGGACCGCAGACGAGCGCCACATGCCCTATAACTCCCTCATCAAGTGCCAGCTCAACAACTCCGGCGTGTACTTCCCGCCGGTCGATGCTGCCAAGCTCAACCTCTCTGTGTGGGATGGCACCCTCACCTGGGATACCTCGTATTGGAGATAAGCCATGCCCTACCCCCAAAGCTCTGACGTTGCACCCGCTCAACCCACCCTTGCCGCTCATTACAACAACCTGCGATCGGACGCCCTGCGCCTGGGTCAAGCCAACGCTGATACCGTCGACCTTGCCGCGTTCCTCAAACGCTATGTGCAGGGTGTCACCCTCACCTACCTGGCCACCAACCGCCTGCGGATCATCTTCAATGCCAGCCTTCCCCCCACCCTCATGATCAACGGCTTCATGCTGCAGGCGTATGCCAACGTCGACCTTCCAGCCGGCATGTTTTCCGGTGCAGCTGCCATCTGGTACGTGTTCGCGGTCAGATCTGCCGGCAGCTCCACCTTCACCCTCACAGTCAACACCTCGCCGGTCGAAGGCACAGATCAGCGGCTCATTGGTCAGGTGACTTGGGATGGCTCGAACATTACCAGCGTCACCACCCTGGTGCCCACCTTCTCCCAGCTCCCGATCGCAGATTATGACTCCGGCTGGTTTGCCTGCGCTGCCGGCGGCTCGTACTTCAAAGCCCACGGACTGGCTCAATTCCCGCGTCTTATTCGCCTTTACCATTGCGCTGATTCTGCCGGCGCAGGCGAGTGGGCTGAAATTGGAGTCGTGCAAAATTCAGCATCCTCGTACAAATCAGCCGTGCATTGTGATGCCACAAATGTGATCGTCAACGCCGGCGCGACTGGCTTTGCCGGCACCGCCTACACCACCCGGCGCGAATCCTCCACCGGCTTCTATCGCATCCTGGCTTGGAAATGAGGTTGAACACATGATCTATATCCTTCGCAATCCTGACGGAACCATCAAGACCTACGCCGAGCGCGGCGACGACTTCACCCTGCAGCCTGGTGAAACCATGGACCTTTCCCCCCAGTCATTTACCGAGTACGCCGACCGCTTCACCCTCAAAGCACAGAACCAACCCGGTGACCTGGTGCGCGTCCATGTTGCAGATCCGCAGGTGAAGATCCTGGTATCCTGCCCCGGTCAGCCCAGCGTTGATGTTGACCTCAACGGCACAATTGAAACCCTGCAGCTCACCCAGGGCAAGGCAGAGATCAACCTCTCCACCGCTATACCTGGTCTTTTCATCATCCAGCCCGCCGACCGGCGCACCTATGCTGCAGCTGGCAGAGGGATGATCATCGTGGAGGTGACCTCATGAACAAAGTAATCAAACGTGACGGGACATTTGAATTGAGTCCCGATCCCTCTCAACTTGAGCTTTCTGCCGCCAGGCAGCAGCATGCCGCGGAATTGGAGCTCCTTTCAATCGGCAAAGCGGATTCCGGCGCGATTGCGGTCATACTTTGCCACCTATTGCTGCGGATCAAGGCATTGGAAAGTCAAATTCGCTGAACATCTCCTCCAGGGCTTCCTCCTGGAGGGTTTTTTTAAGATAAAATGGGATGAGGAGTGATTTCACATGCGAATGTTGGTTCCCTACCAGGTAGTCAGTAATCTGGATGCGAAGGAGTTGATCATCAGCCAGCCAGGCAGATGTTCCCACTGCAATACCGAGCCTGCAGCGAGGTTTGAGACCCACCGCCTGATGATCAAAGCCGATCAGATTCCCTTCCGTCAGATTGGCAGGAAATACAGGATCCAGCACCGGCTGCTGGTGCGCCTGCCGTTATGCGAATCCTGCTACTTAAAGGGATACCTGATCGCTCCCGATACCTATGCGAAAGACGACACTCCTCTGGGAGTCCAATCCAGGCGAATGGACAGGCTCGCGAATATCGCAGGCATTCTCGCCGGTGTGGGAATCATTCTCCTCACCCCGTTCATCCCGGCGGTTGGCTTATTGACTCTGGTCAAATCCTATTGGTATGTTGTGCTCGGAGCTGGTTTGTTGATCCTGGGCATTGCCTGGGGGATTCAAAGAAATTCACAGGCCAGAGTAAGGCGCGAACTGGGCAGTCTTCACACTGATTCACAGCAATATCCCCGCGCTGATTTGTGGACTGAACCGATCAATGGAAAACCCGAGCCCACCTCGGTCGCGATAACTGTCAAAATGGAAAATGAAATCTGGTTGAATGAATGCGCCCGCCTGAACGAATGGCGGATTGAAGACTGACCTATCCGGCGGTGATGCCAATCACCATGACACTCGTTTAGCGTTCGAAAGGAATAATCCCATGAGGGCTATTTTGACCGACGAATCAACCCAGGTATTTTCTTCTCCTGAGGAACAAACCATCTCCGTGGCGACCCTGCACAAAGATGAGGAGTTTGAAATTGGCAAGGTCGTGCGCAAGAAACGCCTGGCCTGGGTGGAGGTCACCCTCGATTCAGGGCTTCACGGCTTCATTAGCGGCGACGCCCACATTTTTGGCCTGCGCAAAGTGCAACTGGTGGAGTCAAGCGCAGAGATGCGCACCGAGCCTTCATCCACTTCGGGACTGATCAAGACCTTATCCAAGGGCGATCCGTTCTTCACACTGCGGGTCGAAAAGACCGAAGAAGGCGGGTGGGTGAGAGTGCGTGACCTTTCAGACACCGAAGGGTACATTTCGGGCAAAACCAAAATTCGCGTCATGCAGGCGACCACCCGGGCGGATGCCCGCAAGACCCTGATCCTGGGAGCCATCATGACGGTGGTCGGCATCGTCTTTGGTGCAGTCAGCTACCTTGCCAAAGAAACCAGCAACACCACCTACTACCTGGCAATTGGATTCATCGTATTTGGTGCTTTGCAGTTGATGCAGGGATATATTCAGCGCCGCCAGGCAATTGCCCAGGAAAAAGAAGCCCAGGAAAAGAAAAACCTGATGCCTCCGCAGGCTTAATCATTTTTCAAGGGAACGAGTTACCGGATACCCTGCGCGTAATTTTGCAGCAGCGGCAAACACTTTTCCACCACTTCGGGATCAAACTGCGCGCCTGATTGGGAGCGAATCGTTTTCAATGCGTCCTCCAAACTCATGGGGCGGCGGTATGCGCGGTGGCTGATCAGTGCATCGAATGTGTCGATGACGGCAAAGATGCGCGCGCTGAGCGGAATCTGGGTGCCCTTCAACCCCTGGGGATACCCCCCACCGTCCCACCTCTCGTGATGGCAATACGGAATCTCCACCGCCGGACGCAAGTAATCGATTCTCGTCAACATCTCATAAGCCAGTTGCGGATGCTGCCGCATGATCACCCATTCCTGCTCACTTAACGGTCCCGGCTTGTTCAGGATCCTGTCAGGGATGGCGACCTTGCCAATGTCATGAAGGATCACACCGCGGCGCAGATTTGCCATCTCCTCGCCGTGAAACCCATACATCTCAGCCGCATCGATCATGATATCCAGCACCCGCAGCGTGTGCCCTTCGGTTTCCTTATCGCGCAGCTCAAGCAGGTTGATCCAACCAGCCAGAGTTTCATCATAAGCCCTGACCAGGTCGCGGTTGGACCGCTGCAGCCGTTCAAAACTGCGGCTATTTTCCAACGCAATGGACCCCTGCTGCGCTAGCATGGAAAGAAAGGTACTCCACTCTCCATCACGCTCGTTTTCATGCTTTTGAAATACTTCGAGGATACCCTTTAATTGTCCCTTGATCACCAGGGGCGCAGCCCACATTTCAGACAGGTCCTCTCGTTTCATCGCCTCAAACAACGCCGGTGCCTGATACCGTACCTGTTCAACGGATGCGTGGATGGTTCTGCGCTCGAGTATCGACTCGTCCACCAGGTGGAAATCCTCGATCTTTCCAGCCGGAAATTCATCCCGCAATCCGAACCCCGCGGTGATGAAAAGCCGGGGTTTTGATAGATTGGGTTCGAAGAGAATAATATCAGCCGCGTCCACTTCCAGCAGTGAAACCGACTGCTCAAGGAACAGGCGCAAATTGCGCTTGAGATCGAAGCTGGAATTGATCGCCGAATCGATCAAATGCAGCCCGTTCAGCTTGCGGACGCTGTTTTCTATGCGCGCATCCTGGTGCAGATGCTCGGTGATATCCCGGGCAATCCCTTCGAGTAACGTGGTGCCCAGGGGTTCCTCCATGATCAGCCGCGAACGGATATCCAGCCAGCGATGATCGCCGTTTGATGTGATCAGCTCAAGCACCGGATTTGAGATCTCTCCCTGAAAAAGCCGCTCGATGAAACCCGCCAGATCGCCGGCGGTAAAAGTCACATGGCGGTAGATGCGTTTGAAATCGCGATATAGCGCCTCAGGTTCTTCCCCCACAATCTGCTTTACAGCCGGGTTGATATACTCGAATGCAAAATCAGGTTCCACCCGCAGCCGGAATATGAGATCGTCCGCGTTTTCTGCCAACCGGCGGAAGCGCTCCTCGCTCAAGCGCAGAGCGGTCTTTTCCTTTTCCAACTCCTTCAGATGATGAACATTTTCCAGGACTGAAGGCAATCTAAAGAGGTATCCCGGATGCTTGACCACATAATCTGAAACGCGCATCTGCAGCGCTTCAACGGCGATCTCCTCGCTTCCCTGTCCGGTGATCACCACCAGGGCAGGTTCTGAATTCAACTCATCGTGCCAGCGGTTGATGAACCGCAGCGGGTTGGCATCCTCGGGAACCAGATCGTACAGAATCAGGTCAAAACCCGCCCCACCGTCAGTTGGTGAGAGCATTTCCAGCACCCCGGTTTCGTCGCTGACAGCAACAAGTTGAATCGCCGGCGCATACAGCTCCATATGGCGCTGCGCAAGATCAACCTCGCCGTCGTTCTCTGAAAGGTAAAGCACCCGGATGGGGTTGCCCTGCTGGGTGCTGTTCTGCTGAGAATGCTCCAAAGCCCGCATGACGACCGCCGCGAGCTGTTGAGCGGTTTCCGGCTTCTTGATCAGATAATCATCAGCTCCGGCCTTCAATGCGCCGACAGCCGCCTCTTCGCCGCCCTGGTCAGCCAGCAGGATCACTGCCAGCGGCAGTCTGCGCTGCCTGACTTCCTTGAGGAGACTTAAGCCGCTGCCGTCTGGAAGATTGACGTCACATACCAGGAACTCAGGAAGTGCCCTGGATCTGCCGTCAAGTCGTTTGCGTGCTTCCTGGAGCGTGGAACATTCTTCCACGCTGATCCCCAGAGAAGATTGTGTCAATGCAGAAACATACTCGCTGCGCGCGAGGGAATTGTTGGATACCAGGAGCAGTCTCATTGGAGGTTTTCTACCTCCAAACGAGCAATGCCTTCCCAACCCGCTTTATGCAAAGGAATGGCATTGCTGAGATGACGAACTCCGTTGAATATATTTATACTCTGGTCGACCATTAAGAATACCGATAAACGCACTGTTCGCGGAGATTATCCCCCGGCGGGTGGTTCATCCTTCCTTTCGGGGGCTTCTTTTTCTGGGTTTGACGGATGGTCACCTGGCGGGAGGATGGTTGCCTCTTCCGACCCGGAAGGTGTTTTCGAGGAGTTCATGGCATTGAATTCCTTTAGCGTTTCTTCGATCTGGGCTTCCTTCATGATTTGCTTGGGCAGGTCCTGGATCTCTTTCGAGGTTCCAACCACAGATTTCCAAAATTCTGATTTACTCGCCCTGTAAAGCCACCGACCGGCAGAACGCGAAAACTTGACCAGATCTTCGGGACCGAAGATGATCAAAGCCAGTACGATAATGAGCAGCAGCTCCAGCGGACCAATGTTAAAGATTTCCATAACCGATAGAAAAGGTTGAGCAGATACCTTCCAACCTATGAAGGCGTGCCTGACCCGTTATCTTTCTTGTCTTCCTCTTTCTTATTTTCTTCCTCGCCGCTCATGCCCTTGCGGAAAGCGCGGATGCTTTTTCCAAGCTCTTCGGAGATCTTTGAGATCCTTCCGACCCCGAACAAGAGCAAAACGACCACCAGGATGATCAAAAGCTCAGGTAAACCGATCCTGCCACCGAACATGCCCACCTCCTTGCACCCTAACGTGCAAATACCGACATCAAGACACTTAACAAGTATAGCCCAAGCATGGGCGCCATGAAGAGCGCCATATTCACCGGATCCACTGTGGGCGTGATCACCGCTGCCACCACTGCTGAAACGATCACCGCAATACGCCAGCCTTTGAGAAGCTGTCTGGCATTGACGATGTGCAGCTTGGCCAGAATGAAAACCACCAGCGGAGTCTCAAAGATAATGCCCACCCAGAACATGAGATTGGTCACGAAGTTGATGTAGTTCGAGAGCCGAGGCACGGTGGTCACTCCCAGGAAACCAATCAGGAAAGGAACAGCCGCCGGCAGCATCACCGCGTAAGTGAAAACAACACCCCCGACAAACATAATGAAAAGCAGCGGAATGGAGAGGTAGATCCACCTGCGTTCGCTGGCTTTCAAGCCGGGGACGATGAAGGCGATGATTTCGAACACGATCAGTGGAAAGGCAATGATGAACCCGGCAAGCAGCGACACCCGCATGAAAACACCCACGTTTTCCGTGATTTCGATGGATTGCAGGTTCGCCAGCCCGCCAATGGGCTGCGCCA
The DNA here is from genome assembly GCA_039683035.1 of Anaerolineaceae bacterium. Lineage (GTDB taxonomy): Bacteria > Chloroflexota > Anaerolineae > Anaerolineales > Anaerolineaceae > UBA6107. Next base: position 228 of record JBDKSE010000017.1, on the reverse strand, counting down.
GGAACTGGATCAGCCGGTCGGCAAAGGCAAAGCTGGCGATCACCCCCACCCCCAGCCCCACGAGGATGACCAGTAACCGCTTGCGCAGCTCTCCCAGGTGACCGAAGAGAGTCATCACCTTTTCGCTTTCACCCGGGGTGAAGGTGTCTGGTGGCGTTTTCACGGTTTGCTCGTCCATAGTTGCCGTGATTATAGCATTGTTGAATTAAGGAGTTTTAAGAAAGGAGA
>JBDKSE010000016.1:0-172930 GCA_039683035.1 Anaerolineaceae bacterium | reverse complement strand
GCCCGTTCTTCTTTGGTCCATTCAGCCATTATTTCACCTCCGGATATTGATTCCATTCCACGCCGTCGAGCAGACGACCGGCTTTCTTCTTGCCGACCCTTTGGAATGCATCTCCAATTTCTACGGAGTTACCTCGCTCAACCCCGTATCTTCCTTTGTAGGTAAACTCTCCATGCTGCTTGAAGAAGAAGGGAGCGCCAGCAGCCTGGCATTGATCACGTATAGATTTCGCCCAATCCGGGTGCATGGGTCGCGCTCCCGGTCCGCTTTCGCCACCACAGATCACCCATTGCAACATATTCAACCGCGCCCAATTAGGTCTGGATGGATCAGCGAATAAATACTTGCTCAGATCCACCGGCCCCAGCATCGGCTCCGCGCTGACGAATCGCACAGCTGCCGGCGTTTCCAGGAGCAAGGGGATCCTTTCGTCTGCTGCCTTTTGATTTTCTGCAGTCACCCCGAGCCAGACATTTTCACTCCCTGATGCTCCAGGAAGGTAGTATTGTTTCGACCACTCGAGCATTCTTTCTGGGCGCTTGGTCAAAACCATAAAAGTGTGCTTCGGGCAACCGGTCATTACCCCGAAGACATCATCGATGTAAGAAAACGGCACATCCGGATGAAACAAGTCGCTCATCGAATTCACGAAAACACGACCAGGATTCTTCCAGTGGAGCGGTTGGAATAGCCGTTCTCTATGCAATTGGACCTTGCTGAATGGTTTATCCTGGTAGAACCGGTCGTAGATCCGCTTGGCATAGCAGTGAGCGCAGCCGGCACTGACTGGAGTGCATCCCACCACCGGATTCCATACACGATCTGCCCACTCGATTTTTGTTTTACCCATTCCGCACCTCTGCAAATAACGCGGGTTGTTCGATTTTGTGAGCCTGACATTTCTCAAATCCATGTTCCCGAACCCATCCTACAGTCGTGCGCTCGATGATCTCGTCTTCCTTGATGCATTCAGTCAAAAACTCTTTGACCATTTCAGGGTTCTTTCCGTCATCGACACAAGCAGAGATCACACATCCGCACTTCAACTTTCCAATATAAGAAGGAATATTTTCATTAGCCATTCCGCACCTCGCTGATCGCCGCGTTCAATTCAGCCGTCACCTTGCTGCCGTTCTCCTGAACGAATTTCGGACCGTACTTCGAAGCGATCCGCATGAAGACCTTTTGCCGCAGATCTGCAGCTGATTTGTCAATCTTGCCTTGAGCTTTCAGATCCTTCAGCTCTTTCTTGAAATCGATCATCATTCCTTGAGGGACAAACCGCGTCATGTTATTCCTCCACCCTCTTGAAATCGATCACCCACACCCACGGATTTTCATCCCACCCAAACCCGCGTTTTGCATTGATCGAATCCCACAGCCGTCGGAAATTCGCCTGGTATCCGCCCATCTTTGTGTGATCGAAGGAATAATCTCCGGAATAATCGATCGGCATTCCCTCGGCCCGCGCGTCCTTATAGCTGATCATCTGGACCCGTTCCATCCGCACATTCACAATCTCCAGCGTGATTCGGCTCGCCCATCGCGGCATGAAGATCGAAGGTCGCCATATAGGAGATCGGTCAGCCTGATCGCCATCCGCACGGTACATGACCTGATTCGTCACAGTGTTGCCAAAACCAGTGTAGGAAAATGCCTCTCTCACCCACAGCCGGTCACCCGCCTTGCCAAAGGGAGACCATTCTTCAGGTTTGAACCAGCTTCCTTCATGTAGGACCATGGGAGCATGACTGGCTATTCCACCGGCCATCTTTTGAGAAATCGATACTGGTTCCTTGACCACCCGCCGCGTCTGGCTCTTCCTTCCATCCAGGATCGCCCGTACCATTTCATCTGAAAACAAAATCGGTCGCTCGTTCATTCTTTCTCCCCTTCTTCGTCAAATACTTCCATCAGCGTTTTCCCCGCTGGTTGTGGCTCTGCCTCGATCTCCCAGTCCAATGGATCAAGTCCTAGTTTTTTTAGGCATTTATTGAATTCCTTCACCATGTCCTTCGGAGTGTTGTTGTACCGGTTGGCGACCGCAAGCTTGGTGGCAATCGCAAATTGAATATCACTGACCGTTACCGAATCGCGGCATCTGAGTTCATTGCCCATTCCATAATCTACCCGCCGGGCAATCTCGAACCAGATTTCAATGCTGCCTTCTTTCAAAGCTTGGTAGATGACCTTTGCAGTTTTTGCCTGCATCGCGTCTACCAGTTCGGTATCCAGGCGGTCCTGTTCTCTGCGCAGCCTGTTCGCCTCTTTGAGTGTTTCAGAATCCAATTTTCCATCTTCGCCGGCTTTGATCTCCATTCCGCGATCTGCCATTTTCATGCAGGTGCAGAATCCAGATCGTTTGCTGCAAAGGATCTCGGCGTTCGGAAAGCCAAGCTCTTTCAGGTGATTCTCTTTTTCAGAACTTACAGCGCTGCTGTCAAAAACCAATCGCAGGTTTTCACAATGCCCGGCGATGCTCTTTTTCAATGCATTCATTGAGCTTGAGTTGTAGGCACTGAATTGAGATAGGTAATAGTGATCGTGATCCTTTTCACTCTCAAGGACTGGTATTCCTGAAAGCAGGCTGGCTTGTTGCAGATACCGCTGCTGCCAGGCGTGTCTTTTGGCTTTGAAACACTCATCGTTGACACAGATTGCCTTTCCTTCCCTCTCAAATTTTTGAGGGCAGCCTTTGCACAACCCGAAAATGCCATCACCGAGCAACTGTTCATCCCACTTCCAGGGCGCTTCTGATAATCTGTTCCCCCGATCTACAACATCGGTAACCATTTCATGGATGTTCTCGGAGTTTGATCCCTTCATCACCGCGTCGATAATTGGATCTATTGATTTATCGTTTTTCTGGTTCCAATTCCTCAGGTGATAGGAGTGCTCCAACCGAAAATCTTCAGGAAGCTCCAACCAGGTGAGCACCTCCCGAGCTGATCCCTCGGTGATCTTGCGTTCTTTCAATCCCTGCTGGACCTCTTCGGGCAGCCCCAACAGGCGGAGTTTGTTGCGCACTGCTGAATCTGAGAGGTGAAAGAGCGTTCCAACCTCAGCCGATGTTTTGTGAAAATCAACCATATACCGCTGCATGGCTTTGGCTTCTTCAATGGGTGTCAGATCTTTGCGCTCCAGGTTTTCAGCCACGGCCATCTCAAACATCTGAGGATCTGTCAGTTCTTTGATGTTGACCGGGAAGTATCGAGCTCCTTCAATCCCTTGCTCAAACAACAGCTTGTAAGCTGCCAGCCGGCTGTGGCCAAATGCAAGCTCCACCTCACTATCGGAAATTGCTCTTCCTGTGGGGATTTGCATCAACCCATGGGCTCGAATCGATTCTGCCAGCTGCTTGATGTGCTCGGGATCTTCGCTCTCCCTGGTTTGAAAAGGATTTGGGCGGACATCTTCCAGAGCAAAATGAAATAGTTCGACTAATTCAGCACTCATTTCTTCTCCTCTGTTTCTGTGGAAACGTCAGTTTGTGATCCAGGATGCAGATTTGGATGAGGCTGTTTCTGCTTTCTGACTGGCCTTATGGATCTTCTTCATCAACAGGATCGCGGGACAATCCTGGCACATCTCAAGCGAAGCCGAATCCCGGATTGCGCATTCCTCGCAGGTCTCTTGCGCGGCGGTCTTGATCACTGCAAATGCTGGCAGTGAACCCGCCGCGCTGAGTGCCTGGAGGGAGGGAGAATCGGCAAAGTCGGATACTTTCAAACTGGGTGTTTCGCTCTTGGGGAACCTCTTCGACCGTGATAAATGTTCAGCATCGGTTTTGGATGCAATGCGACGGCAGAACATCTCGATCCTCTGAAGCGACGTATTGTTCATTGCGAATTTCATCGCCATGCTGGTACGAACGCTGTCAGGGAGCATATTCAAGGCGATGACCACATTCGGGCTGAGAGGGAGCCGGCGGTTGGCAAACAGGGTTTGAATAGCCGGGTCAAAATTGAGCAGGGACACCCGGTGCAGGATCACCTGGTAGCTCACTCCCGCTTCTCGTGCCACCCTCGTATAGGTCCATCCCATTTCTTTGAGGCGCTTATAGGCATTGCCCTCTTCAATGGGATTCAGGTTGGACCGCTGCAGATTTCCAACCATGGCCAGCATAAGGTTCTCGTCGTCCTGTTTGGGTCCGTGAACCATCACCGGAATCTTTTCCAACCCCGCCATTTTTGCAGCTCTCAGGCGCCGTTCGCCGTCGATCAGCGTGTACTTGTAGGATCCTTTGGCATCTCCTACTGGCACAGCACTGACAGCGATCGGATTCAATACCCCGTGCGCTTTGATCGATTCGGACAAAGAAAGCAATTCCTCTTCGTCAAACTTCTTCCTTGGCTGCTCAGGGTTGGGCAGGATGTGATCAATTAGCAGATATGCCGGAAAATAACCCACTGGTAGATCAACCATAGTTTTCCTCACTTGTCTTCAACAACGATCTCGATCGTTACGTCTTCGCCCAGGAAGGGCACAAAAGATTCCCGCAGGGGTGCGATCGCGTTCTCTTCCACCCATACCTTGCAATATTTGTTGATCGCCTTGATGGTGACATGGCCAGTTTCCATCTTCGCCGGCCGCAGGGAGCGGATCCAGGTGTCAAAATCGGCATTCGGAATCTTCCCGGATTTGCGGAGCTCGGTGATCGCCTGATTCCAGATCTTCAATGATTCTCTCCAGGGGATGTATTCGGAATCCTGGGGACCGGCTGAATATGTTTGCGCGCGAACAATGGTCAATTCCGGCTCGGGTTCTGGATTCTCTTCCTGTTTAAACAGAGGTTCTGGCAGAGGCATTCCCATTTGATCGATCCGGTAATGCTTGTAATAGCGCAGCAGTTGAGCCAAGGATTCGGTCAAGCCGGCAATTCGCAGATCCCGCAGCAGATCGTCCCATTCCTTCTTGATCACGATCCCGCGATCCAATAGGCTGAGGAGAGCGACCTTCCTGGCAGACACTTCTACTGCATCAATCGTATTTACGAGCTCCGGAGCATATTGCACTCTGGTTTCAGTCATGGCTCCACTCCAGTTGTTTCAACCGGAACTTTTCGGAAAGTTGTTTTGATTCCGGCAGCATCTGTGCATCATCTTTTGCCCGCTGCACAAGCGCGTCATAGATCTTGAAGAAATGCGCCCGATCTGCCACCAGGTTGTCGCTGTTTACGAGACGCGGGTATCCAATCACATCTACAGCTCTTTCGATGAGCGGGTGATCATAGGCCGGCAGCCTGGGACGTTCGCTGTAGCGGTAATATTCGCCACACCTCGCCACTTCACGCATGGCACATTCCCAGGCTTCGCCAGCCGTCGGAAAATTCCTAGTCCCAAGCATGAGTTCGATTGCCTTCGCGCGCCATTCGGCAATGCTTGGAAAGAAGGGACTATTCGCCATAATTTCTTTCATCGCTGCCTCAAGGACCTCAGAAGGAATGTCTGCCAGGATCTTTGAGTAGACTTCAGCTGTGCCCGGCTTCAGTTCGTATCTGGGATACGCCAGGGACATGACTGCAATCATGCTGATAATTTCTTTATTGGTTGCCATTTTCTGCCCTTTCCATCGCATCCTTCAAAATTTCTTCATTACGATCAGTAACGATCTTTGACTTCTTTTGCTTGGGAATGTCATTTGCCACAGCCCAGGAGGTCAACCAGGCGTTGTTTGTCCGAGACCATCCTCGGCTCACCCAAGCTCCAAAGAACGGTTTGAGATAATCGATCATTTTGTGTTCAGTGGAGTATTTCGAGCGCAGTGCATCAATGGCATTCAGCACCGGACCTGCATCACCAGGAATAGCAACCATCCCCGTAACCGCCCTAAAGACGCCTAAAGCAAAAGGATCAAACTCCTGAGAAAAAGAATTGACACTCTGGACTTGCTCCGGAGCTACTCCAGAGAAAGGTTGAATTTTGCCTTGTTTTTGCATCTGCATTGCATTGTTAATTGCATTGCATTGTATTGACGCGGAGTAGGTCGAAACCTTCTCCGTAGTAGGTTCGGAGCTATTCCGGAGTAACTCTTGAGCTGGTGCGGGAATGGTTGACTCCGCTTCTTTCTCTCTTCCTGACTGAAGGTCGCAGAACTTAGGACATACAAAATACTTCTTTCCGTCGACCTCGTACCGGATGATCATTCCACGTTTTTCAATCCAGACCATTGCCGCATTAATCTGATCAAGGCTTACATCTTCACGCAGGGGATACATCTTTGACCGCAACCATGCAGGGTTATCAACCCCGCGACCTTCCCGGTCAAGAATTACAAAAAGAAGGATATAGAACAACCTGGTGAAATCGTCTGGCATGGCTGCCATATCATAAGAGTCAACAATTTTCGTGTAGAGCTGCCGATATTTGGGCATTAAGCCACCTCGATCAATACATCACGTTCACGCTCTGAAATTCTAAGAACCCTACCTACCCCTGCAGGAAGTCCCTGGCATACCAGGTGAACCTGATCGCCGATCTTGGGCATGACCAGCCATGACGCTCGATAAATGTGGACTCTGGTTCCTGAAGTGGGTTTGAATTTGCATGTGATGGTCATCACTTTTGATCTCCTTGGGGTGGCAGGAAGCGGCTGCCACCCTTTTTTGAGGAGCCCAGGGACACCCAATCCCCAGGTTTTGGTCAAGGAGAGGACAGGACAATTCTCCTTGACCATGGACCCAGGGAGTGGTCCAGGCTAGAGTTGCTTCTCCTTGATTGCGATCGCCTGGCGGAGTACGGAAATCTTGAAATTCAATGTGATCCGCTGGCGGGTGTAATTCGACTCAAGCATGACCTTGGTATCCACCAGATCGCTCAGCTTTGCCTTGAGGTCATTGAGCGTCCGCTTAAGAGCATTTGTGATTGCCCCAGAGATGCATTCATGTAAAATCGACTGCACAACAGCGATTTGTTGGTCCATATCAGCCCCCTGAAGCGATCCTGGTGATCTCTTTGATGGTGACGAACTTTCCTATCTTGCCGGCTCTAAACAAATCATGCAGAGTCTGAGAGGCAATTTTGGTAGTGATCCCGGCGATCGAGGCGTAAGTTGTCACGATTTTTTCACCATCAAAAGCGAACGCTGGATCTTCAGGCGCTGGCTTCGAGTTAAAAATGTCGGGGATTTCATCATCCAGGGCGGGTGTCTCAGGTTCATCCGGCGGTTCCTCAGGCGAGCTTGTCGGAAACTCAACTGCAGGAGCTGCGGTAATCTCCGTTTTGACTTCTGTTTCCATAGAAACGCTGCGGTCAGAAATGTCCTTTGCTTCTCCGTCAACCACTTCCTGGTCGGCATCCGAGTCCATTTCTTTCAGATTTTGGACGTCAGCGGGGTCCAAGTACCCCCATTTGAGCAGTCCCATGCGAATGACCGTCTTGCGGACCATCGCATCAGGATCCTTCTGCCAGACTGAATCCGGGCTGGTGAAATTCTTGCTGTATTTCCGGCCGTGTTCCATGCATTCTGCCCAGGTCATATAGAAGTTCTTCTCAAACCCCTTGAGGCTGGCAAAATTGAGCATGTAGCCGATCACCACATTCTTGTCTGTGGGGTAACCATTGACCTGGTACAGGCCGCTCTTGCGGTCATAGGCCACTTCTTCGCCGGCATAAACCTTATCCAGGTTGATGTAGCGATACCAACCGGTCCTAACCGCCATGTGATAGATACCCTTGTACCCAAGAACCAGGGTGCATTTTCCTTTGAAGGGCACCAGGTGCGCCTGACCGGTGGATGGATCCACTGAAAGGCGAAGCGTCGCCGCACGGAGAGCGGATTCCAGAATCGAGACCGGGCTGCAGCTCTGAAGGGTGGTGTTGGATGCAACAGCAATCAAAACGCTGTTAACGTAGGCTTTGGCATTCCAATCCCCCAGGATGTCTGAAAAACGCTTCATGACGCCCTCTGAGTTCATAAACGAGCGCAGGGTGGTTGGTTGTCGCTGGGTGGCAAGTGCATTTGATTCGGTCATTGCTCCTCCTAAATTGGTATGAAATCCATTTCTGATTCCGATTCTGATTCTTCTACCTGGTCCGGCATGACTTCTTTTCCGCAATCCAGGCAGATCAATATCGAGTCGTAGTCATCCCAGGGTTCTCCATCGAAGTGCATCGATCCTGTGGTGACGATCGTTACCCGATCGACTGGGTGAGAGCAGCCACCCCTTTTTCCGTGTGCCGTGTGGTAGGTCATAGATCTCTCACAGGTTCGCACCAGTCGTTCAAGAGTGGCAGCTGCAGATCCGGGACTCCCGTTTTGTTGAGGTAGGCTTCTGCGTAGGATGCAGCTTCGATTGCCTTGATCAAATGGCGGGCAGCATCCACCGGAATCGGGCCGATACTCAGATTGAGAGCGGATAGCTCCACCCGGACCACCCGGTTATATTTCGCTGCCTGGTCGACGAATTTCCCGGCATTGCTCTGTTTTGTGATCAATGGACCTGGCATGTCTGACTTCTCCTCAAAAACTCCCTGAGTTCTGTTCGACTTCTCTCGGATATGCGCACTAGGGGTTCTACTGTGCTACATTTGGAGCATGAGAGAAAAAACTGACGGGTCCATCCAAAAAAAGTTCATTGCGAATTTCCTGTACCTGGGAATCGAGAGCCCTGAGTATTCTGAGCTCCACACGATGATTAGCCTCTGGGAGATACGAGAGAGCTTCATCGAGCCAGTTGTTGAAGTTCGGGATGAAGAGCTCGTAAGGCGCTGGCATGCCCGCTTTTTCAAAGTCAAAGTTCGCGGAATGGAGAACGGCAACGCGATGCTCCCTCAATTGGAGCTCCGCATCGCGCCCGCGATAACCACATTTCTTTTCGAGATCGATGAAGTTACCGGCAGTGACCATGATGTTCATCACCTGCCCGCGGAAAGGATTGTTGAAGGGGTCAACTCCACCGAGGGGAACCCAATGCTCATCCAGGCGATAGATCAGGGTGAGATTCTGGGTTGTGAATACGGTGGCACCGCTGCGCATTACCGGGTGTCCCAATTCAAGGGTGATCTTGACCAGATCATCCATGTAGTGGCGCCCCATCTCGATCCAACCCGCACGGATCTCGGTCAAATTCTTGAGGGCGTTCTGTGAACTTTCGATTTGGGTTTGGGTATCCATCTTATGCTTCTCCTCGAAATGTCAGTTATTCCTGGGCGGATGCTTCTCGTGCCGGCTCACTGAGGGCATTCTCCCTCACCTGCTCGTCAGCCTCATATGCCATATTGATCAGGTTCCGAATGGTCAAAGAAACATTTCCGCCGTTCATCTGCTTTTTGGTCAGGTATTCGAGCTTCTTTGATTCGACTTCGCTCAGCCTGGTATGGACAAAAACATCTTTTCCTTTAGCCACTTTGCCTCCACTGTTGTTACCATTCATAGTTGTTGTTAGACTCATAACTTTATTTTAGCACAATGTATCATAATGTCAAGAGATTTGATAAAATATGATTGTGAATTTCAAAGAATGGATGATGGGAAAATTTATAGAATGGCGTGATACCGAGAAAAGTGGTATCGCCAGTTATTCCGATTTTGCCAGGTATCTTGGGGTTGGGGTCAACCAATACACGCAATGGCGTACTGGCAACAACCTTCCAAATTACGATTCGGCAAAAATTCTAGCCTCGAAATTAGGCCCGGAAGTCTATGAATTACTTGGCTACGAAAGACCTGCCTCAGCAGATCCTGCAGCTGTGTTACCACCAGCTGTAAGATCAGCGCTTGAAAAAGCAGTTAGGCGGATTGAATCACTCGGAATCTCTCCCGACTCCGATGAGGCGGTCAAGATTTTTACTGAAGAGATTTCCAAACTCGAAGAGAGTGATAACTCGAATTCAGAACCTTGATAGCTGAAAAGCAAATTTCTCATCGCTCCCCTTCTCCGTGTCGGCTGCGTTGATTGTAGCACAACCGTTCTAGAAAAACAACCCTGGGGGAATTATAGAATTCGAAAAGATAAAAGGAAATCTACTTTTATATTACAGCAATCAAACAAAAGGTGTAATACCAAAAACGTGACGAATGTCATCCGCTGGATTCATTTCTGAAACAGTGATCAATCTTAAGAGAAATCAAATGACTCTCAGACTACTTGCCAAGATTTCACATGTCAAAGACAATGCGTACTTGCCTGCCTTTTCCGAGGTGGCAAGTAGCCTGAAAGACCCTCAGCACTGTTCTTGCATGGGGTGCAAGAGGTCGGAGGTTCAAATCCTCTCGCCCCGACAGCCAAAAAGACAGGAGCAACTCTCCTGTCTTTTGCGTTAATGGGTCGACGTTTCTCCCCATCGAGGGGATACCAAAATCCTTCCGCCCTTATCCTGTCATCCTGAGGCTGTTCGAGCCTGCACACGCCCTGCGCTATGTTCGTTATGATGCGCACCTGAGGATCATTCTTTACTCTGCTATACCTTCCCTTTTGACCCAAAATTAAAAATCAACGGCGGATCTCTCCGCCGTTGTAAAATCTTTACATGCTCCCCAGTATTTCTGCTGCCCTTTTCAAGCGTCGCATCACCTTTTCCTTGCCGATGATCTCCATGCTCTCAAACAGCGGCGGACTGACTTTCTGCCCAGTCACGGCTACGCGCACCATGCCAAAAACCTGTCCTGCGCTGAACCCCGAAGCTTCAACATATTCGCGCATCGGCGGTTCTGCATGTTCCAGCTTCATGTCCGGCAGTGGCTCAAGCAGCTCGATCGTTTTTAATACAATCGCCTGCGATTCTTTTGCCGTACACCCCTTCGCCACCAACTCCTCGGGTTTCGGAGTGACTTCCTTCTGGAAGAAGAAACCTGCCAGGGGCACCGATTCATCCAAAGTCGCCATCCGCTCCTTCAGGATTGGTGTGATCTTACGCAAGTTGTCGTACGTTGCAGCAATGCCCTTTTCCGTAAAAAATGGCAGAATGCGCTTTGTTAATTCGTCGTCGCTCAAAGCCCTGATGTGCAGCCCGTTGAAGTGATCCAGCTTGGTGAAATTGATCGCAGCAGGCGAAGGATTTAAATGGTCGATGCTGAACTTCTCCACCAGGTCTTTCAACTCAAAATACTCTGTGTGGTCGTCATAGCTCCAGCCCATCAACGAAATCCAGTTCACCACTGCTTCCGGGGTATAGCCCAATTCGCGCAAATCTTTGACAAAGATGGAATACCCGTCCTTGATCAGCTCTGCCGACTCGCGCTTGCTCATCTTTCCCTTGCCGCTGGGTTTAAGGAACACCGAAAGGTGGATCCATACCGGTTCCTCCCAGCCAAATGCCCGGCAGATCAATCCATGCAACGGGAAAGTCGGCAGCCATTCAGACCCGCGGATGACGTGCGTGATCTTCATCAGGTGGTCGTCCACCATCGCCGCAAGGTGATACAACGCCCATCCGTCTGACTTGACCAGGATGTAGTCATCCAGTGTGCGATTTTCCACGGTGATTTCGCCCCGCAAATGATCCACCACGGTGGTTGTTCCATCTTTGGGTGTCTTGAATCGGATCACATGGCTTTCGCCAGCCGCTACGCGCGCCTCAGCCTCTTCCTTCGATAATCTTCGACAGGTTCCGTCGTAATGCGGCGGTTCTTTGCGCTTCTGCTGTTCCTCACGCACCCTTGCCAGTCGCTCGGGCGTGCAAAAACAATAAAAAGCATGTCCTGTATCGATCAGTTTATGGGCATATTCCTGGTAGATCTCTTTGCGCTCCGATTGGCGGTACGGTCCATAAGGTCCGCCTTTGTCAGGTCCTTCATCGTAATCGATCCCCAACCAGCGCAGCCCATTCATCAGCTCTTCTTCAGCGCCGGGAACATACCGTTTGATGTCGGTATCTTCAATCCGCAGCACGAATTGCCCGCCCGTCTGGTGCGCCAGCAGGTAATCGTATAAAGCAGTGCGCGCGGATCCCAGGTGCATATGACCGGTGGGCGATGGAGCAAATCTGACTCTTGCGGGTGCTGGATGATCTACCATGATTTCTCTTCCTGTCTATCCGATATTATGATGGACGGCAACGCTTTCAATGAACCCGATGCCGATCAATAATGATACCAGTGAACTGCCTCCGTAACTGATAAATGGCAGGGTTAATCCGGTAACCGGGATAACGTTTAAATTTACCCCGATATTCACGATCGTCTGAAAGAAAATCAGGATGGCAAAACCATAACTGATCATGGCTCCGTAAACATCAGCAGCGTTCCGAGCGATGCGCAGGCAGCGCAAAATGATGAATACCAGCGTCCCAACCACACCCAGGGTTCCGACAAAGCCAAATTCCTCGGCAATCGCTGAGAAAATGTAGTCAGTGTGCCTCACCTGCAAGAATCTGAGTTGCACCTGTGTTCCGTTTCCATATCCCTGACCAAGCAAGCCGCCAGAGCCAATGGATATTTTTGCCTGATTGACATTGTACATATTGCCGTGAGTGGCATTTGGATTCTGGGTGATGAAATCAAGGATGCGCCCTTGTTGGTAAGGTTCCAAAAAAGGAAATGCGATCACAAACAAAACGATCGCTGCTCCTCCCAGGATAAAAATATATTTGGCTGGCAACCCGGCGATCCACAGCATGGAGAACCAGATCACAATTAAAACAATGGAATTGCTCAGATTGGGCTGCAATAATACCCAGACCACAATTGAACCCAGGATCAAGAAGCTTCGCAGGGTCCATTTGATATCCTTCTGAGCCTTTTCTGTTTTTCCAAAGTAGTCTGCCAGAACAAGAATGAGTACGATCTTGGCGATTTCTGCAGGTTGAATGACAGCAAAGCCCACATCCAGCCATCGTTGTGCGCCAAAACTGACTTTACCTACCACAAGGATCACCGCCAGGAATAGCACGGTGAAGATATAAAGGGGTTTTGAAATGCTCGCCCAGAACCGGTAATCAATCACGGAAAGCAGGATCACGATTGCCAATCCAATACCTACAAACTGTGCCTGGCGTTGGTCAATTCCCATTAGCGTTGCATTCCCTGCCACAGCAGACCGGATCATGATGATCCCGAAGATGCACAGGAATGCCACAGCTCCAAAGAGGAAGAAATCAAAATGACGCCAAACTTCTTTTCGAAACATGCTTGCTCTTCCTTACTGGCCTGTTCCAGTACCGGCAGCCGCTGAATCCGCCGCCTTCAGGTCGAAATATGCCTGGAGTACCTTCTGGACAATGGGCGCTGCCACGCTTGCACCTTCACCGCCGTTGTACACGAAAGCTGTCACCACGATTTCGGGGTTGTCGTAAGGAGCATAACCGGTGTACCAGGCGTGAGTCGGCCAGGCTTCAGGTTTGCAGAGTTGCTTTGCCTGGGCGACATTATCGCAGTATTCCGCCGTGCCTGTTTTGCCGGCGGATTGCAGTTGAAGGTCTGTATCCGCAAATATCTTTGAAGAGGTTCCGCTAACCACTACCTCACGCATTCCCTGTTTGGCATAATCAATCACCCAGGGTTCCACAGTTTTCTTTTCGCCAGTGGGTTTGCCCGTGCTGTCCAGCACGTTGATCACCGGATCCTTGGTGATGTCCCACAATAAAGTAGGAGTAAATGGTTTGATCACATCCCCCTGCGAGTCTGTGACTTCCTTGATGATGGTCGGCTTCATATGCGCCCCGTTGTTTGCCAGAGTGGCGAATGATTCCAACACCTGCAAAGGCGTTGAAAGAACATACCCCTGGCCTATCGTGGCGATATAGGTATCACCCACAGACCAGTTTTCGAATTGGTTGATGCGTTTCCATGTGGGGTCTGGAACGAGCCCGGCTGCTTCTCCAGGAAGTTCAATTCCTGATACTGTGCCGTAGCCCAATGCCTGGGCATATTGCTGCAGGCGCCATACATTCAAACCACCGTTCGGCACTTCGTCCTGATAGCCGCCGCCGATCTTGTAGAAATAGACATCGTCTGAAAGCGACACACCTTTTAGAAAGTCGCATGTGCCATGTCCAGCGCGGTCATAGCTGTAATATAGCTGCTGCCGTCCGGGATCGTTGGTGGAATATTTTTCAGTCACTGAAATCACACCCGGGCAATCGATCTTCTGGTCCGGAGCAACCACTCCCTCATTCAAAGCGCCAATTGCAGCCGCCATCTTGTACACTGAACCCGGGGGTAGTTCTGCTGAAATCGCATGGTTAAGCATGGGGTGAAGTGGATCCTGACTGAGCTGGTTGTAATAGTAAGCCGGAATTACGCGTGTCATGCGGTTGTTTTCATACGTAGGATACGAAACCATCGCCAGGATTTCACCGGTCTTGGGGTTCATAGCGATCACTACACCATTTTGCGATTTGATTTTGCCCAGGTGGGTGTTCCACCAGTCCATTTCATAGGTCAATGCCGCCTCGGCAGCCGATTGGAGCCTGGTGTCGATGGTCAAAACGATGTTATTGCCTGCAACAGGGTCTACTGGAGCTTGAACATCTTTGAGAACCTTGCCGGCATTATCCACTTCCACCAGGCGGGAGCCGTTCGTTCCCCGTAAAACATCATCCATGGTCAATTCCACGCCGGCAAAGCCTACCTTGTCACGTCCGGCTACAAAACCCAGGGCATCATAATCAGCTTTGGTTTCGGCGGTAATTGGACCAGTGAATCCGACAACAGCAGCGGTGAGCGAGCCCGTTGGGTAGCTGCGCACGGACTCCACGGCAATTCCCACACCGGGCCACTCGGAAGCATGGCTCTTGACAAGCAAGGCGGTCTTTTCGTCAACGTTACATTTGACCTTGACAGGTGAGAATGGTGCGTTGGTATCACCAATCTCATAGATTTCCTTGATCCCGAAATCCGTCTGGCATGGAGTGAACGCCTTGGCAGTCTCATCGGTCAAATTGCCATTGGATACGGGAACTCCGATCAAATCTGATAGCTCGCGATAGATTTTCTCCACTGTACCCGCATCGGCTGGTAAATTGGCGGGCGTAATCACCACATCGTAAGATGGGACATTCTGCGCCAGTACATAACCGTTCCGATCGTAAATCGTTCCTCGGGTGGTCTGAACACTGATTTCCTTGAGACGGTTTTCATCTGCCTGGGTTTTATAGTCAGCCCCGCCTAGGATTTGCATATCGAATAGTTTGATCGCGAAGAAAACAAAGACCACACCCAAAAGGATGTAGATTACGCGATAACGCCAATATTCAAACCCCTTCGAGTTCAAATCGTCGTTATTCAAATTTCTACCTCATAAGGATACAAAGAACGATGCAGGTCTTTGCAAATGGCATAGACCGGCAAAGCCATTAGAAGGTTCAAGAAGAGAGTGGGAATGATCACCTGCACAAGGCTGGTTTGAAAATCGAGACCCACTCCTGAAATCGTCAGAGCGATGTAGGAAATCAAGCTTTGCAAAAGAGAGCCCGCAAAGCTGACGATAATGAGTGCCATGAATGGTGATTGCCAGATCCTGTTTTGAAAGAATCTCGCCAACAGGACCACCAAAAAGTAACTGACGAATGGCACAATAGGGTGGATGGCTGAAACAAATGCCGTGCTTGTTGCTGCCGCAAGAGCATATACCCAGGCGCTTCGCCCTCTACTCAGCAATGCCCAGGCTGCCACCCAAACTAGCAGTATGTCAGCCATACCGTGCAGCAAAGGAACCGCCGAAACGACAGCAAGCTGCAGGATAACCAAAATGATGAATACAACAACTTGAACAAGGAGTGCCATGGGTTTAAGGGGCTGTGGCTGGGGTGAGCGGAGCTATGTCCACAGGTGTGAAGTTTGTAATGATCAAAACCGCTCTAAGTTTGGAAAAGTCGACCACAGGCTGAATTGCCGCCGTCTGAAAAAGCGAATTGAGTTCATGGCTGGGGTTCAGCACCTGCCCGACGAGGATATCTGCAGGATAATCCCCTCCCAGCCCTGATGTCAAGACCAGGTCGTTCGCAGAAAGGGTGGCTGAAAGACCGACCATCTCCAGGGTAATGTCACCTGTAACAGATCCAACCGCCTGACCCTCGACGCCTGCATTCTCCAACCTGATATTCACAGCGGATCCTGGATCTGTGATCAACTGTACGCGCGCCGCACCCGCCGTCACAGCATCGACTTTGCCCACCAGACCCTGCTGGGTGACCACCGGCATGCCGTATTGAATTCCGTCATCCGAGCCGTGATCAATGATCACGTAATGTAAAAATGGGCTGGGATCGCGCCCTATAACCGATGCTGCCACGTATTTGTTTTCAGGTCGCTGGCGGGCAAAATCCAGCAATGAATAAAGAACTTCCGTTTCACTGAGCTGCTGCTTAAGTTGGATAATTTGAGATTGGAGTTGAGAGACTTCATTTTCAAGCTGGGTGTTTTTCGCCGTCAGGCTTGCAACATCCCGGGGATCTGTAAAGAAATCAATGGCTGCCTGGAACCGGGTAGCAAACCAGCTTTGCGCTCCGACAACCGGGGTCAGCGTTTTGCCAACGACCTCACCCAGAAATCCACTTATGGCTAAAATCAGAACCCCCACGACGATCAGCGCGATCGTCATGATTTGAAGGTTTCTTGAAGGGTTTCTTTTCATTTATTTGGCTTGTTGAACTTGCATCGTCCTTATGAACGAATCCGATCCAGGCTCACCAGGAATTTTTCGTAAGCGTTCAGGTTTTCCAGGACCATCCCTGCACCGCGGGCAACGCAGGTCAGAGGGTCATCCGCCACCCATACACGAAGGTTGAGTTCTTCACGCAGCCGCGGCACCAAACCCAGCAATTGAGCTCCGCCGCCAGCCAGACACACCCCTGTGTCAAGTAGATCCGACACTAGCTCCGGGGGTACTTCGTCAAGCGCATCTTTCAAGGTATCCACAATCACCTGCACCGAAGCCGAAAGGGCTTCCCGGATTTCGATGGAGGAGACTTCGATGGTTCCCGGCAGCCCGGTGACCAGGTTTCTGCCGCGAATGGTCATCGTCTGTTCTGATTGAAGCGGATAAGCTGATCCGATCGTCATCTTGGTTTGCTCCGCCATTCGCTCGCCGATCAGCAGATTGTACTTGTTGCGGATATATTGCACGATATCGACATCCAGTTCATCGCCGGCGACACGCAGACTACGTGATACCGCCACACCACCCATCGAAATGACTGCGACCTCGGTGGTGCCGCCTCCAATATCCACGATCATCGTCCCTTTGACTTCATTGACCGGCAGTCCTGCACCCAGTGCTGCTGCACGAGGTTCTTCGATCAGGTAGGCTTCACGGGCACCGGCAGCCATGGCGGCATCGTACACCGCACGCTTTTCGACCTCGGTTGCACCGGATGGAATGCCCACGGCAACCCGTGGTCGCGGCATGGGAACAATGGTCTGCTGGTGCACCTTGCCAATGAAATATTCGAGCATCGATTTCGTGATCTCAAATTCAGAGATCACCCCATCGCGCAGGGGGCGGATGGCAACATAATTGGATGGAGTTCTGCCTACCATCTCTTTTGCTGTCGCACCGACCGCGATGGTCTCTTTAGTCCGCTTGTTGATCACCACCCAACTGGGCTCATTGATCACAATGCCTTTGCCGCGCACATTGACCAGAGTGTTGGCGGTGCCAAGATCAATGCCGATGTCCAGTGAAAATAATCCAAGTAGCCAGCTGATGGGATTGGCTGCCAAATGTCGCTCCAAATTACTTTGTTCGTGAATATCTAAAAAATTATACCATACCCATTTTTGACAATACCTGATCGTCTCAGGAATATCAATACGAACAGGGCTAACTTGACAGGGAACTATGAGAAAGCTATAATCTCGAATCATTGCGGGTGTCGCCAAGCGGTAAGGCACCACCTTCCCAAGGTGGTATTCGTGGGTTCGAATCCCATCACCCGCTCAATTGTTTACCCGCAAACGACCTGAAAAGGTCGTTTTCTTTTTGACCTCCCTCCCTACGTTCCGCTTATCAAATTGCACAGAGCCCTTCC
Organism: Anaerolineaceae bacterium; assembly: GCA_039683035.1. Lineage (GTDB taxonomy): Bacteria > Chloroflexota > Anaerolineae > Anaerolineales > Anaerolineaceae > UBA6107. The sequence continues at coordinate 155,021 of JBDKSE010000016.1, read as the reverse complement.
GCAATTCAATGAATCTTCCTTTCAAATCTGTAGGTTGCAGGCATGCTTTGTGCAACAAGTTGAACATCCTGGCAGGTTATAATGATTCGACTTGGATTAAATTTCATTAATACGATTCGCAGACCCTTCTTTGCAGCGCAACATCGTCCGTTGATGAGGTGCAAGTTCCCATGAATAATGAAAAGCTGATTTTGCACATCGAAGATAACTCCGACAACCGGCTGTTGGTTCGGCGCCTGCTCTATTCCGCAGATTACCAGGTGCTCGAAGCCACCAATGCCTATGAAGCCGTCTCAATCCTTCATCGATACCGCCCGGATTTGATCTTGATGGACATCAACATGCCCCTGGTCGATGGGTACACCCTGACTTCGAAATTCAAGACCATCAACGGGTTAAGGAAAATTCCCATCATCGCAATCACGGCAAATGCCATGCGCGGAGATCGCGAAAAATCTTTACGCGCTGGATGCGATGGGTACGTGGAAAAGCCCATTGATATTGAAAAATTGCTGACTCAAATTCACAGGTTCATTGGTTAACTCCAAACAAAGGATGGTTCAACATCATGCCTGATTCCCTACCCGTGGATACTTCCGACCAGAACAAAACCGTCGCGCGCGGTTCTGATGTTCCAGGAAGACAACCTACCATACTGGTGGTCGAAGATAACGCCGGCAATTTCATGTTAATTGCCCGCATGCTTGATACACTCCATGTCCATTGCGAGTGGAAAACGTCAGGCTATGAAGTGGTGGAATACGCCTCTTCCCTGCCCAATATCGATCTGGTTTTAATGGACATCCGATTGCCCTATGAAGACGGGTACGGAGCGCTCCGCAAGATCCGCCAATCCGAAATCCTGCGCCACCTCCCCGTTGTGGCTGTGACCGCCGTAGCAGGACTCGATCAGATGCGGGCGGCTAAATTGGCGGGCTTTGATGGATTCATTGGCAAACCTCTTGATCCTGACCGCTTCCCAGATCAGATCCGCAGGATCCTCTCTGGAAAATCGGTATGGGAATACGCCTAAGGAGTTCTCATGAGTGAACAGGTAGTCCCGGTCGTCGATTCGAAAGCCACTCCCTCCTTTCGCGGCAGCCTTGTACGAACGGTTGTCATTGGCTTGTTGATCGTTTCCCTGATCCCTGTGTTGATCATCGGAACTGCGTCTTTCCTGCGAACAAGGCAATTCATGCTCGATCAAGCATCATTGCAGATACAGACTGTTTCCGAGTACTATGCCAACCAGTTGAGTTCGCTGTCCAGTTCACGGCAGAAAGCGCTGTCTGACTTGAACAATCAGGCAAACTTCAACGAAAACATTCTGACAATCTACCAGGGATCCTCGACCCCAGGATATTACACTGCTCAGAGAAATATCTCCGATTATTTGAACTCCTATATTTCCACGCCTACCGAGGATATTTTCAGCCTGCTTGCCATTGTCGATTCTGCAGGCAACGTGATTTCTTCCTCACGGTCTTCGCTGGTGGGCAAACCCTTGACCGATGAATTCGCAATTGTCTCAATGTTTCAGACAGATCAAAATACCCTGATGATCAATCCGGGCGGCTTTTTCCCGAACAAACTCGTTCTGGTGACAACCAAACTTTATAGAAATCCCCTTGGCGGTCCAGGCTTGACCTTCGTAGGCTTTTCCACCCCTTCACTGCTCACAGATTTGCTGCGGAATGCAGATGGCCTTTTCCCATCCACCCATGCATTCTTTATTACTACCAACAAGCAATTTGCCGGTTACAACCCCATTCAGCAAAGCATCGCCCAGGAAACTTTCGCCCAATCCTACCAGACGACCCTGAATACTTACGCTCCCCTTATGGAAGCAGGTAAAACTGTCGCCTACGTTGCTCAAAATAATGTTCCTGTTCGTTCCTCCATCACACACATCAAGGAAATTCAATCCTCCCTGGTGATTGAGGTTCCTGACAGCTCGATTTTCGGCCAGTTACAGTCGCTGCTCCCATTCATTTTGATCTTGCTGGCTGCATCCTTGCTCTTCACAAGCCTGATCATCGGTTTTGGTGCGCGCCGCATCGTCTTGCCATTGGTGGATCTCGCCAGGCATGCCCGCGATTTTGCTTCCGGCGACTGGTCATTCAGAGCAAACGTCAATCGAAATGATGAGATTGGCTTGTTGGGGTACTCATTCAATATCATGGTCCAGCAATTGACAGATTTCTATCATTCGCTGGAAGCCAGGGTGGAAGAGAGAACCCGGCAGATGCGTACCGCCACAGAAATCGCGCAGGAAGCGGTTGCTGCTCCTTCACGCGCTGAAATCTTCCAGCGCTCGGTAAAGCTGTTGGCAGAGAAATTCAACATCAGTCTGGCATCGGTTTATCTTCTCGATGAAAATAATCAAAACACGGTTCTCATCGAGCAAAGCAGTCCGAACCCGGATAACAAACTTCCGGATATGAACCGCGTACCGGTGAATGCAACCTCCTTGATCGGCTGGGTGGCAAAAAACCGGCAACCACGTCTTGAAGATAATATCCCTCTGGAAAAATCCACCCACCAGTTGACCTATCTGCTCCCAGAGACCCGGTCAGAAATTGTGGTGCCGATCACGCTTTCGAATGTTGTCATCGGCGTACTTGACATTCAAAGTGCAGAGAGCGGCATATTCGACTCCGAATCGGTATCCATTTTCAATGCTTTTGCAACACAGATATCGGCAGGGCTGCGTAATGTTCAAGCAACAGAAACTTCCGTCAACAACCTTCAACAGGCAGCAGTCTTTGCCCGCTTTGAACGATTGATCTCAAAAGCTGGTTCACGTGAAGAAGTGATCAATCACATTACCGATCTTTTCAATCAAACCAATTATGTATGCTTCTTTATGGACGTTCAGCAAGACCAGGTACAACTGGCGACGCTGACTGACCCCAAAGGCACCCGTCTCGATCAATCTTTGAAGGGATTCACGATACCATTCAGCAAGGGGATTGCCCGCCTTTCTGATGGATCGACCATTTTCATTGAATCCCTGGATGACGAATCTGAATATGCCGGTCTGAACTCATATTTCTCCCGGCGTGGATGCAAATCCTCTGCCTTGATCCCCGTGATGGAAGGTGCTTCCCTTTCCCATGTGATTGCGGTCGGATCACGTGAAAAGACCCCCATCTCCCCCCAGCAGGTTCAACCCATCTCCACCATCGCTGAGACCACCGGTGGGGTGCTCGAAAAACTTCGTCTTGAATCCGTGCTCAATCAAAAGAACCGTGAGTTGTCCACGCTGGATGCAATCAGCAAAACCACCTCCACAGAAGCTGACCTACCCTCACTCGCCAAACGTCTTCATGAGCAACTCACAAATGCCATGGGCGGTGAGGTTGGATTTGCACTTGCGCTATTCCGGGAGGTGAACGACTCACTTGAAATCCCCTACTATTCTGATCAAGACTCCGTAGCTGTCAATCCCTATGTAATCACCGATGATCTCTTTTCGCAAACGATCACCAAAGGTCAGGCGATATTGGTCAAAGAGGTCTCGACCCTGGGTCTTCGAACCATCCATTCCCCGGAAGTAACATTGACGACTCAATCTTTTCTTGCAGTTCCTTTGAGGATGGGCGAACAGGTGATCGGTGCTATGGCGGTAATGGATCATCAGAATCCCCGGCGCTTCACGCCAACGGACGAACAGCTTTTGACGACCATTGCCCCGCAGGTAGGCATCAATATTCAGAATGCTGAGCTGCTGGCAGCTCGTTTGAAAGCGCTGCAGGCATACGACCAGGAACGATTCCTGTTCAATTCCCTGCTCGACCATTCCCCCGACCGTGTTGAGTTCAAAGACCGCACTGGAGGGATGATCCGCAATAGCCAGGCGCTATTGGCGTCTGGCAAAGAAGAAAACCGAGATGGGCACGTTCCAGAAGACAAATCCTCGGCTGAGGAAGACCTGGAGTTGATGAATTCCGGAGAGTCGCTCCTGGGCAAAATTGAAAAGCATGCCGAGCCAGACGGGAACGACAGATGGGAACTGATTACCAAGATACCATTGAGAGGTACGGATGGGGCTGTCAATGGACTTCTGACCATCGGCCGCGATATTACCGATTTGAAGAACATGCAGCAGCTTGCTGAATACCGGGCAAACCAATTAATGACAGCATCCGAAATTGCGCGCGATACCAGTTCTGGCTCGCAGCAAATTTCAGATTTACTGCAGCGGCTGGTCAAATTGGTTCGAGAGCGTTTTGGTTTCTACCATTCATCCATCTTCCTTTTGGATAAGCTGGGTCAAAATGCTATTTTGCGGGAATCCACGGGTGAAGCCGGTGAGGTAATGAAACAACGAGGGCACAAACTCGCTGTGGGCTCGCCTTCGATCATTGGACAAACCACACTTACCGGAAATCCAGTCATCGTCAACGATGTTTCGCAGGAAGCCAACTACTATCCCAATCCGCTTTTACCTGAAACACGTGCTGAGGCTGGCATTCCTTTGGTCAACTCCGGTCAGGTGATCGGCGCATTGGATGTACAGTCAACGAGGGTAAACGCCTTTACTGAAGATGATATTCGCATCCTCCAGGTAATGGCTGACCAACTCGCAATCGCCATCCAAAACGCAGAACTATTCACCCGAACAGAATCATCCCTCAGCCGCCACCGCCTGCTTCACCAGATCACCGCAGTTGCTGGCAAGAGCTCCACAGTGGACGATGCCATCCGATCGACAGTCGAAACTTTGCGGCTCACCATGGCAAATGACCAGATTACCTTCTGGAGCCCTGTGAAGAGCGGAAAATTGGTAGTCAAAGCATATGCCGGTTTGCCCGACATTACGCTAGCCTCCACTACCATCAATATTGGCGAGCGTGCTGTTGGAACTGCTGCACTCCAGAAGTACACATTACACATTGATGAAGCGTCTGCCGAATCATCAAAACAGCCGGTCAATCCCGAATCTCAGTCCATTGTCTGCGTACCGGTTACCTACAAGGACCGGTTACTGGGTGTGATCAATGTGGAAAACACTGAACCAGCCGCCTACGACGAGACCGATCAGGAAATCATCACCACGTTGGCCACCAACCTGGCTTCGATTATCTCCAATATCGAACTCGTGGATCAAGTGCGATTGCAGGTCGATCGCCAACAACAGCTTTACGAAATTACAAGCAAGATCCGCCGTTCAGTAGATGTGGAAACAATCATGCAGACCTCTGTGTCAGAGATTGCCAGCGCCTTGAACATCAAGCATGCAAGCATTGAACTCACTGCAGGTCTGGATAACACTGGTGCCAGCGGATTTACTGCCTCATCAACAACTGCTCTCCAGGAGGGTGAATAATGGATAACTTGAATTCTCCTCTTGATCATAGCCGGCAGCAAGAATCGACCTCCAAAGTCAATTGGGAGGGGTCGCAAGAGATCTTGATTCGCATTCTCTCTCTGGCAGGTAGCCTGGCGGGAGTTTTTCTGATAGCTCATGCCTTGCTTTCTCTTTCTCAAGGATTGGACCTTCTTTTACTGATCACTGGCAGTGTCGTCCTCATTTGTTCTGGACTGACTTTTCTTGTCAGAAGGATACCCGGCAGCACGCGTGCTCAAGTCCTTGCCTTTATTTTCCTGGCGTTGATCCAGATCCTCTTTGTCCGGTTTGGGTGGTCAGGACAATCTCTGATCCCCTGGTTGGTTTACGTGATTGTTGTCAGTACAACCCTTGAGGCCAGGTTTTCGCGTATCTGGGCGGGGGTGAGCGCTGCTTTCCTGATGGTATGGTTCCTGCTCACCTCGGCGGGACAGGTTTCCCGGGTGATTGTGATCACTCAGAGTTCCGTGCTTATGGACGCAATTCTTGTTTTGGTCACGGCAATTCTCGTCATGATTTTGATTGGCATCCTAAAGCGCTCACTTAATTTTGCGATCCTTGAACTTGGGAGAGTGCAGCAAGCAGGTATTCAGGAATTGGCAAATGCACAGGCGAGGGCAGGTGAATTGGAAGTCCGTCTGTCTGAAAACGAAAAAGCTGATTCCATCATCCGTTTTTTGCACAGCATCCTAGATCCTTCACATTTGCTCCAGAAGGGAGCGGACCTTCTGAAGGAAACGTATGACCTTTATTATGTCGGCGTTTTCCTGATCGATCCAGCGCACGAGTACGCAGTACTGCGATATGGCACTGGTGAAGAAGGCCGTCGGATGGTTGCCAACAGACACCGCCTGGCAGTCGGTGGATATTCGATGATCGGTTGGACAACCCAAACCCACCGATCGCGCGTTGCTTTGGACGTGGGTGAGGAAGCAGTCCATTTCGACAATCCCAACCTACCGGAAACGCGCTCAGAGTTGTCCCTGCCCCTCCAGACCGAGAATGGCATCCTGGGGGCATTGTCGATTCAATCTTCGAAACCGAATGCCTTTTCACAAGATCAGATTGAATTGCTTCAGCGTCTCGCCGATTCAATGGCGGTGGCACTTGAAAAAGCAAATTCCTTCGACCGGACGCGGTCAACATTGGAAGAAATCCAGATCCTCAATCGTGCATTTGTCCAGCAAGCCTGGGGAGAAAGACTGGGCGCAGCAGGCAGATTGGAAGTCGCCTACGAGAATCCAAAAGGTGCCTCTGGGACAGGTGAACCATCCACTGTCAAAGTACCGCTTACCTTGCGTAACGAAGTGATCGGATATATCAATCTGGATATCGAAGGTGATCAGCTCCAGGCAGACCAGATGGAATTTATGCAGGCGATCTCTTCACAGATTACTTCTGCGCTCGAGAATGCCCGATTGCTCGAAGAAACTCAACGTTCGGCTGCACAGGAACAAAAACTAAACCAGATTTCTGCTCAATTTTCGCGTGCGCAGACCATCGATGAAATCCTGCGTACTGCAGTTGCCGAATTTGGCAGACTTCCATCCGTCGCGGAAGCTTCAATTTCCCTGATACCTCCTGATGAATTCGTAACCAATCAACAACCCGGGTTTGAATCTGAGGTGAATTCATGAGCGATCAATCAAGTGACCTTTCATTGACCCCGCAGCAGCCCGAGATTTCGGCAAGTTCCATCGAGATTTCCACCTCTCAAAGGTTGCAGCAAATTGCCAACGGAACGCTCATCCTGGCAACACTCCTCCTCTTCGCCGGGTTGTACTCAACTCTGCAGACCCGCAACCCTCTTCCCGGCACTCTTGGCGTCATTTTCTTCCTGTTAACAGTAGGAGCCGCCTTCCTGCGCTTCCTCTCATCTGATCTACGGGTCTGGTTGTTGGTCGGGGCTTTTGGGTTGGCAGGGATTGCCGGTCTATCCTTGCAGCCTTTTGCAGCTTTTGGGGTGATTTTTGTACTGATGAGTGTTGCTCTTTCTGCCTTGCTTCATACACAACTTCATTGGCGGGCAGCTTTGATCATTGAAGTGGCAGCCGTTATCCTCATCGCAATGCTGCATTCAGCGAATTTGATCCGCTGGGAAAATATTCTGGTGGATGAAAATTCGGTGATCTTTTGGGTGAGCCTGGTGGCAATGACCACTTATCTTGCCTGGATTTTCTCATTTGCAGTCGCATCCGGGTTTGCCGAACTAAAGCATTGGTTGGTCGGAACTTTCAGCAAGGATGCCGAAATATCCCGGAAGGATGAAGCGCTTCAAAGGGAAAACATCGCGCTGGAAAAGCAGCTTGACCGCCGAAGGTATCTTTCCATTGCAGCCAGGCAGATTTCCCGTGAAATCTCGCAATTATCTTCGCCTTCCGAGCTTATGCAGACGGCTGTCAATTTGATCAACCAGCAGTTTGATTTTTATTACACCGCCTTGTTTCTCAAAGATGAACGGTCCGAATTCGCTGTTTTGAAAGCCGGTGTTGGCGAAGCAGGCGCAGCAATGCTCGCCCGTCAACATAAGCTCCGTATTCGAGAGGAGGGCGTGGTCGGTTTTGTGGTGGCAAGAGGTGAAATCCGCATCGCATCTGACGTAACCCAGGATACCTTTCACTACAAGAACCCCTTCCTTCCGCTTACCCAGTCGGAAATGGCAGTTCCATTGCTCGTTGGTAACACGGTCATCGGTGCGCTGGATGCTCAATCCACCCTTCCGAACGCATTTGATGAAGAGGTCGTTGATTTCTTGCTGACAGTTGCAGCCACGCTTTCGATGTCCATAGACCGAACTATGAAAGTTAATGATCTCGAAAAACAGCTTTCAGAGATCACGGAAAAAGAAACGAACACCACCGTTAAATCCTGGCAAGCGCATTTGAAAGGTTCGAGGAAGAAATTTTATTACCGGTACAGCCAATCTGATGCCAGCCTGATTACCGAAAACTCAAATCCACCGAGCGAAGCAGTTGCTGCCGGTAAGTCCAGTAAAGATACCAACTCTTCATCAGCAAAAACCGCAACGATTTCCGTTCCCATCAAGCTTCGTGATCAAGTGCTTGGGATGATCAACCTCAAGGTGGAAGGCGACCAGTCTCCTGCCGAGATCAATCAGTTGGTTAACTCAGCGTCTGAACGCCTTGCGCTGGCACTTGAAAATGCCCGCCTGCTTGAAGAAATCCAGGAACGGGCGGATCGCGAACACCTTGTATCAAATATCTCCGATCGGGTGCGCTCCGCAACAGATATTGATTCAATTCTAAAAACCACCGTTCAGGAACTTGGAAAAACTATGGGTGTGGGAGAAGTAAGAATCCAACTCAAGACGAGGGATGCCAGATGACACCCAATGAGGCATTGCAGGAGATGATTTTATGAACGTCGAACCAACCAATCCTGAACTTCGCTCTCAAGAAGAAATGGTCCCGCAAATTCAGGGTTCATATAGATCCATCACCTTGACTGCAGGCGTGATCCTCATTGTTTCGGTGGCTGTTGGTAGTGCTGTTCTGGGCATACTGAACAACGTATGGCAGTACCTTATCGTCTCAGGAGCGTTTAGCATTGCAGGATTGATTGGACTCCTTGAGTTATTCAAGATCTGGCAAACAAACCCGGGTTCGATTGGACTGCCTTTCATCGTGGCTGCCGAAATCGCATTTGTCGGTTCGGCCGTGGTTCTCTCCCCGCAGGTATCATTACCCCTGGCAATCATTGCATGGGTCCTGGCGTTGATTATCGGATCAATGCAATTGACTGGCAAAAACATTGAGAATGCCATTTTCATAGGTTTTTTGGCAGCCATTGCCTCTTCTCTTTTTGGCAGTCTCAATCTTGTTCCACAAAGGTACGACCTTGCAGTAACTCAGGGTCTGGTCATTGCTGCAGTCATTCTGGTTGCTGTCTTCCTTATCCTTCTGCTCCTACGATTGATTCAAGCATCGCTGCGCGTGAAACTCATGCTGGGCGGTTTGATGTTGACGCTTGTGCCGCTGGTTATCCTATCGCTGATTTCCAACCAGTTCACACAGAATCAGATCCAGGCGCAATCCAATCAAAGCCTCAGCGTCGCCGCGAACCAAACCGCATCTGCTGTGGATAATTTCTTCTCCACAAACCTGGATGCGATCCAAACAGAAACCGACCTGCCCGCAATTCAAAGGTACCTTGCTTTGCCGGCCGATCACCGGTCTGAAACTGTGGAAGAGACCGAACTTGCTTCCACCTTTGTTTCACTGCAAACCAAGCAACAGCAGTATTCACCTTCGTATGCGTTGCTCGATCCTTCAGGGACTGATCTTTTTGACACAGACCGCACGTTCATTGGCAGTTCTGAAGCTGCTGCAGATTATTTCCAGCATGTACAAAGCACTGGCCTTCCATATTCCACAGGAGTGATCTTTCCAGCCAATACCCGGGATGCCTACCTGGTGTTCATTTCTCCAATCCGAGATGTTACCAACCAAACCGTTGGATACTTGCGGAGTCGTTTCGATGCCCTGGTTCTCCAAACGATCATCCAGTCAAATGTTGGCCTGATTGGCGCCCGTTCCTACCCGGTTCTGGTGGACGAAAACGGTCTCAGGTTGGCGGATGGTTACAGTCCGAACCTGGTCTACCGTACCCTGATTCCGCTGTCAACTGATACATACCAGTCTTTGCTGCAGGCTCAAAAACTGCCGTCATACCTCCCCCGCGAACTGACTTCAACGAATCAGACTGATCTTGCGTCAGCACTCGATCTTGCTTCCACAGGTGGGTATTTTACAGTCACAGTCTCAGGAGACAATGGCTCTCATGTCGACTCAGCCACCGCAGTTGCGCTTCAGCATCATCCCTGGAAGTTGGTCTTCCTGCAGGAGCAAACCAAATTAATCGCTGCACGCAATGCACAAAACAAGCTTTCCACCATCATCGCTACCATCATCGCAGGTATCGTGGGTGTGCTGCTGACCACCATCTCCAACAGTTTCACCCGTCCCATTCTGCAATTGACTGATACTGCCGAGAAGATCTCTGCTGGTGATCTGACATCGGAAGCCAAAGTTCAATCCAATGATGAAATTGGCTTGCTGGGCAAAACGTTCAACATGATGACCCGCCAGCTAAGGCAGTTGGTGGAAACGTTGGAGTCGAGGGTCCAGGAAAGAACGGATCAGCTTGCCCGACGAAATGAAGCGCTGAGCTACAGGTCCACCCAGCTCCAAACCGTGGCAGATGTCGCCCGCAATGTAGTGTCGATTCGAGACCTTGAGACCTTGCTTACCAGCGTGACCACATTGATTAATGAACGTTTCAATTTTTATCACGTGGGTATTTTCCTCCTGGATAGCAACAGTGAATATGCCGTTCTTCGGGCAGCCAATTCCGCAGGAGGACGCCGCATGCTTGCCCGTCAGCACCGTCTGAAAGTGGGACAGATAGGCATTGTTGGTTACGTAACAGAATCAGGACAACCCCGTATCGCTACAGATGTGGGTCAGGATGCCGTGTTTTTCAACAACCCCGATCTTCCTGACACACGTTCTGAAATGGCCCTTCCGCTTAAGGTAGAAAACCGGGTCATTGGCGCATTGGATGTACAGAGTATTGAATCCAATGCTTTCACTCCGGAGGATGTCGACCTATTTTCCACCCTCGCAGACCAGATTGCGGTTGCCATCAGCAACAATCAGCTTTATGAAGAAACCCGCAAAGCCCTTGCAGAAGCTCAAAACCTCCATCGTCAGTACTTGAACCAGGAATGGTCGCGGCGAACATCTGAACCGGGAAATACCAGCTATAAATACACTCCTGACGGGCTCGTTCCGGTCAATGATTTCATGCCTGAAATCGAAACGGTACTCAACACCTCAAGACCGATTTTTAGATCATTGGCCATCCCGGATGATGCCGCCAAACGACGATCGGTAATGGCAGTGCCTATCAATTTGCGTGGTGAGACCATTGGAGTGATTCAGCTTCAGGAAGACCGCCAGGAAGAGTATGTCTGGAGTGAAAATGAACTGGCTACTGTTCAGGCAGTATCAGATCAGGTGGCTCAGACCCTGGAAAACACTCGCTTGTTTGAGGGTACCGTCAGGCGGGCAGAACGAGAACGGAAGGTGCTCGAGATCACCAGCAAGATTCGCTCCACGAATGATCCGCAGCAAATGCTGCAAATCACACTTGAAGAACTCAAGAACAATCTGGGCATTACCGATGGGCAGATCATCATTAACCTGCCGGGCGGCCGCTCCGAAGAACCCGAAACCAGGTCGCTTCGCTCAACGGCACTGGATTAAATCGATGAAGACTGGCAGGTTCAGAGTTAATTATTCCTATCAAGCCGCAGCCAGAAAATGGATTGGGCAACAAAAGTGAACCGGGAGATTTGCCATGGAATTTGAAGAAGCGATTCACAACGAAGAATTGGGGGATCTACTCCACACTGCGTCTTCCAACGACGAGCGCGATGGTAATAGTAATCCCCTGACCTGGATCACTGACCTTGAAGGACGAATTCTTACCTGCAACAGGGAAGCATCAGATTTGCTAGATACTCTGCTGGAAACAGACTCAGACCATTCGATTTTTGATTTACCTGTGTCGGATCTGCAACGGCAGTCCATAATTGCTCTCTACAAGAATGGCCAGTTTCCTGCGGTGATATCGGTCAATCTGACAGCCGATGGAACCGAGAATCAGGTCTACGTTTTTTCCTTCAACCCGTCCAATGGCGATGGAGGTGAATTGCAGTCGGTCAACATTCATGCCCGTAGGCAAAATCCGGAGCAAGCAGAAATTGTCAGTCCATTATCAACGGATTTGTCGTCTCTTCCCCCAGTAGATGATCAGAATTCCGAAATCGAAACTCTGGATAATGACTTCTTTAAACTCACCAAAACTGCTCCTCTTGGTACGCTGCCAGGTTCAAATCAGGCAACTTTGATCGATGGCATCCCCGTCAGAACCATTCCCATTTCCGGCCTGGCAATGTCGAATAACAAGTTCCAACCCGCAGAAAATGTCTGGACCCAGGAAGCCCTGGAAAGCTTTTCATCTGATGAAATTACCGCCACTGGCTCATTTTCAGATACCCCGGCTGTGTTGGCTTCACCCCTGCATGTACGGGATAGAAAAGCCGGTGTTGTTGAACTCGTCGATGTGAACCCGGAACGGACCTGGTCTGAAGATGACCGTCTTCTACTCGAAGAAGTGACACGTCAGCTTGGACTGGCTCTCGAAAATGCGCAATTGTATTCGGCGGTAAGAAAAGAATTGACCGAAAGGGTCAAAGCCGAAGAGGAAACCAGCCGCCGCAACCGGGATTTGGCAACGCTGAACACCATTGGTCAACGCCTCAGCAGTCTTGTCAGCCGCGCTCAGATATTTGACATCCTCACAAGCAGTCTTCAGGAAATCTTCAACACGCAAAACTTGATGATCTCCATGGTGGATTCGGATACCCAACAATTGACTTTCCCCGTATGCCTGTTTAACGGCAAGGATGTCACACTACCGGATCGAGGAATTGGACAGGGTTACCAGGAATCAGTGATCAAGAACAAGACACCCCTGCTCATCAAAACAGACGCTGTGTCGATTCTAAGCGACAGTTCACTCGATCATCCGGGAGGCATTCCCCAATCACTTCTGGCGATTCCTTTCCTTGCGGGCGACCGGGCAATTGGCGTGATCAGCATTTTTGACTTTTCTAAGGAAAATGCATTCGATAAGGTACAGGAAGAGCTGCTTTCAACGATCGCCAGCCAGACTGCAACATCATTGGAAAACGCCAACCTTTTTGCAGAGATTCGAAATGCGCTCGAAATCATCGAGGTGCGTGAGCGGTTCCAAAAGAACGTCACCCAGGCTGTGGCTGCATTGACAGAGCGCGGTTCAAAAGCCACGCCGCAGGTACTGGAAGCACTTTCCAGTGCGTCGCTCTCGACGCGAATTTACTATGCCGCTCCATCCACTGACCCGGATGGCGGATCCATTTGGAAAGTGGCATCAGTTTTTGAGTCGCTTTCACTGAAGCCCCGCCAAAAGAATTTGAGACCGGATGTCATCTCCTGCAGCAGTCATCCGCAATGGACGGAAGAACTGAAGAAACATGGGTTCCTCTCGCTTTCAAGAAATACAGGCAATGAATCTGATGAAGAATTTCTTCAAGAAACGGGTATAGAGTCCCTTTTATTGCTGGCCGTTCAAACGCAGGATGAGCAGGTTGGCTTTATTGCCTTCGAAAATCACGGCGAACCTCATTCCTGGACACCGGATGAAATTGCAGTCTTGAGAATTGCTTCAGACGCATACGCCAATACTCTTATCCGCGAAGGATTGCTTTCACGGCTTGAGATTTCGCTTGCTGAAACTGGAGAGCTTTATTCTGCCTCACACAAGCTTGCCCTTGCAAACACCCTGCCGGAAATGGTCGCCGCAGTTCTATCCGCCGAAAGCTCAAAGCAGATCAACCGCGGCGTTCTGGTTCTGTTCTCTACGGACCAGGAAGGTCAAATTGAGAATATGAAGGTTGCAGCCAGTCACCATAACGGGGTTGGAACGCCGCCCCCGCCCGTCGGCACCGAGTATCTGCGAACACTCTATGAACCCATCTTCAATCACCCGGATCCTTCTTTCTTCAACGATATCGCCAATTCGGATCTCGATCCTTCCGTGCGGGAGATCCTCAAGCGCCAAAATGTGCATTCCATGGCAGTTCTGCCTCTTTGGTCTACAAGTCGTCAAATCGGCGTATTGTTGCTGCAATCGAGTTTGACCGACCAATTCATGGATCAACAGGTTCATACCTTCCCTCCGCTGGTCTCCCAGTTGACCACCGCAGTTGAAAACTTGAACCTTTTCGAGCAAACCCAGGAAGCTCTTTCTGAAACCGAATTGCTATACAAAATCTCCAGCGGAATTGCCCAGGCGCACGACCTGCACGACCTCACCCGCCTGGTCGGTGAGACAGTTTTACCCAAGAATGCCGAGCAGTTGCTGTTGTTTGTTTCACCTACACGCAGCAAAGCTCGCAGTGGTGATCTGGAAGTGATCGGAGCTTACACTTCGCAAGGCAAGTACTTCAAATCAACCGAACGCGTGCCCTTTGAAACCTTGAGTTTTATCGACTTCGATCATGGCGAACCCTATGCGTACAGTAATCTCAGCAAATCTGCGATTCCTGCTGCAAATCAACGCAATCTTGCCCGCCTGGGATTCATTAGCGGCTGCTTCATCCCCTTGCAGGCAGGTGGTACTACGATCGGTCTTTTGGCTACAGGTTCCACAAAGCCTTCGGACATTCGATCTGAGGAGCTTCATTTACTGCAGGTGGTAGGCAACAGCATCACCGTTGCCATCGAGCGCCAGAGGTTATTGAACGAAGCCCAGCGGCGTGCATTGGAGCTTCAGGCTGCGGCAGAAATCGCCCGCGATACCACCAGCACTCTTTCACTTGATACCCTCCTTTCGCGGATCGTCACCCTGCTTAAAGACCGCTTTGGTTTCTACCATTGCTCCATCTTCCTGATCGATCCAACAGGCACTTACGCGCAGATCAGTGAATCAACCGGCAAAGCTGGTGAGGAATTAAAGAAGAAACATCACCAACTCGCAATCGGATCAAAATCGGTCATTGGCAGTTGCACAGCCTCAGGCAATCCGGTGGTGGTCAATGACGTCAGCAAGAGCCCAATCTATTACCCCAACCCGCTGTTGCCCGAAACTCGAGCTGAAATGGCCATCCCGATGAAGATTGGCGGTAATGTCATTGGCGCATTGGATGTCCAGTCTAAACGTGTTTCTGCCTTCACACAGGATGAATTGAGCGTTCTACAAATCCTTTCAGACCAAATTGCAGTCGCTATTGAAAACGCGAGGGCATACGAAATGAGCCAGCAGGCGGTCACTGAAATGCAGGAATTGGACCGCGTGAAAAATCAGTTCCTCGCGAACATGAGTCATGAGCTGCGTACCCCTCTTAACTCGGTCATCGGCTTCTCGCGGGTGATTTTAAAAGGCATCGATGGGCCAATCAATGATGTACAGGAACAGGATATCAACGCCATTTACAAATCCGGCATGCACCTGCTAACCATGATCAATGAGATCCTCGACCTTTCGAAGATCGATGCCGGTAAAATGGAACTTCAGCTTGAATCGGTCAACCTCTCTGATGTGGTCAACAGTGTGATCTCCAACACCGCCGGTCTGGTGAGGGAGAAACCGATCGAGGTCATTCAAAAAGTGGATTCCACCATTCCCAGATTGATGATCGACGAGACCCGGGTTGGACAGGTTTTGATCAATTTGATTTCCAACGCTGTCAAGTTCACGGAAAAAGGCTCGATCACCATCGAGGCGAAGATCGCTGAGAATCCATTTGGCAAGCAGGAAGTCCTCGTCACGGTCACCGATACGGGCATGGGTATCGCCCCGGCTGATCAGAGCAAGCTCTTCCAACGGTTCTCCCAGGTGGACGATTCGCCCACCCGCAAAACAGGCGGCACTGGACTGGGACTTTCCATCTGCCGCTCTTTGATCGAGATGCATGGTGGCCAAATCGGCTTGCTTAGCAGTGAAATCGGTAAGGGATCAGTTTTCTACTTTACCCTTCCCATTCCCGAGGAGAAGCGGATCGATCAGAACCAGTTGAAATTCGGTGAAAATGTAATTCTGTCCATCGATGATGATGGCGAAGTGATCGAGTTGTACCAGCGCTTCCTTGAACCCAATGGGTACAAAGTCGTTCCGTTGACCGACCCTGAACAGGCGGTCGCCAAAGCAATCGAATTGAAACCTTTTGCCATCACCCTCGACATTATGATGCCTCAAAAAGACGGTTGGCAGTTGATCAATGAGCTCAAGGAAAACGAGCTGACCCGCAACATCCCCATCCTCGTTTGTTCGATTCTCGAAGAAGAGGAAAAAGGGTTCAGCATGGGAGCCTCGGATTATCTTGTCAAACCCTTCGCAGCAGATGACCTCAGCAATGCCATCCTGCGCCTTGACAGGGATCATACCTTCCGCGAGGTATTGCTCATTGATGACAGTGACGATGACCAACGCATGATCCGGAAGATGATTGAACAGAGCGGACAGTTCCATGTCACACCTGCACTGAGCGGTGAAGCGGGTTTGGAAGCTATGAAACGTATGACCCCCGATATCCTCCTTCTTGATCTATTCATGGATGGTATGAACGGTTTGGAAGTCCTCGAACGCATTCGGGCAGACAAACGCCTTAACCGCATCCCTGTGATTATCCTTACCGGAGCTGATCTATCGAAAGAGCAAAGGAATGAACTTGCGGATATGGGTCCGCGTTTGATCTCCAAGAGCGTTTTGAAGGAACAGGAACTACTGAATGAACTGGAAGCCGCCTTGCAGAAATATAAAATCAATTTATCGAAATAGGATTGCCTGAACCATGCCAATAACTTTCTACGCCGAATGCCTTGACTGTGGTCACAAGGCTCAATATGACATCAAATCCCCCGCCTGCCCCAAATGCGGCAGTGAATGGCGGGAAGCAAGATACAACTACGCCGCCCTGGCTCAGACCCTTCAGAAGTTAGTCTCCAATCGTCCGAACGACCTATGGCGTTACCGTGAACTCCTGCCGATCCAGCAGGTGAACCGCGATTTGTTTATGGGTGAAGGGGGAACTCCCCTCATCCACGCCCGAAACCTGGGAATGATGCTTGGCCTTCCCAATCTTTACATTAAGGATGAGCGCCAGGGTCCAACCACATCCTTCAAAGACCGACAGGCTGCGGTAACCATCGCCTGCCTTAAGGAAGCAGGCATTACCGAAATGGTTTGCGCATCCACCGGCAATGTAGCCATTTCCTACTCGGCCTATGCTGCCAGGGCGGGCATTAAACTCTGGGCGTTCCTCACCAGCCTGGTTCCAGCAATCAAAATGCGCGAGGTGGCGATTTATGGAACCCAGGTGGTCAAGATCACCGGATCCTATGATCTGACGAAACGGCTTGCGGATCAATTCTCGAAGCAACGGGGAATTTTCAAGGATCTTGGAGCACGCAGCATTCCATGCGTCGAATCCATGAAGACCATTGCATTTGAAATTGCCGAACAGGTCGGTGCCCTGGCAGGAGAAAATGGAGACAGCGCCAATCCGAATCAGACCTGGCAATCACCGGATTGGTACATTCAGTCAGTCAGCGGCGCGATGGGTCCTTTGGGAGTGTTCAAAGGATTTCGCGAACTCAGGTTGATGGGATTGATCAAAAAAACACCCAAACTAGGTCTGATACAGGTGGAAGGTTGCGCCCCCATGGTGCATGCATGGCGGCAAAACAAAGATCAGGCGGTCCCGGTTCTTTCTCCTCGTACGCGAATTGAAACCCTCGCCACGGGCGATCCAGGTCGGACGTACACGTTGCTGCGAAAATCCATGCTGACCGACGGCGGCGAGTTTGAGAGTGTGACAGACGAAGAAGCATTCCGTTCAATGCATCTTTTGGCAAAAATGGAAGGGATCTCTGTTGAGCCGGCGGCTGCTGTGGCTTTTGCCGGTATGGTCAAACTCTTTCGGGCAGGCAAGATCAAGCCCAATGAAACCGTGGTGATTAACTGCACCGGCCACACCGTTCCGGTGGAACGCAGCCTTCTGGGCGAAGGATGGGAACATAGCATCGAAACCTCAACAGAAGAAACCGGGGAGGAGCAGGAGGAAGGTCTTCTGGCTGCCCTGGCAAATGTGACCATGGACAGATTCCCCAAGGTTGCCATCGTGGATGATGAACCTGATGTACGCAAGCTAATCAGGCGGATTCTACAATCGCAAGGCAATTACACCCTGGTGGAGGCTTCCAACGGCAAAGATGCCATTGATATGATCTTGAAAGAACGCCCCAACTTGATTCTGCTGGATTTGATGATGCCAGACCTGGATGGATTTTCTGTGATGGACACTTTGCAAGCCAAGCCGGAGACGCGAGAAATTCCAATTATCGTGATCACGGCAAAAGAGCTTACTGCGAAGGAAAAAGGCAGGCTAAAGGGACGCATACAATCTCTGATGCAAAAGGGTAATTTCATGAGTGACGACCTCCTCGATGAGGTCAGGTCGCTGTTGAAATAGGGGGGAAAATGAACGGAAGACAAAAGGGGATCGCATCCGCGCTCGTTTCGGCAGTCTTTCTCGGACTGACGCCGATTTTTGGCAAGCAGGCGATGCTTTTTGGGTTTACGCCGCTGGCAGTGGTAGCCGTTCGTTCTGGCCTGGCTGTAGCACTCCTCTTTATCTTTATCCTTCTTTTTAAGCGTTCGTATTTCTACATCCACCCCCTTGGATTTGTCGGCTGTGCACTTGCAGGCATTGTGAACGGTTTGGGGTCGATCCTGTATTATTCCGCTCTGTCGCGGCTTGATGCCAGCGTGGGTCAATTGCTCTACTCGTTCTACCCCCTGTTCGTCGCAATCTGGCTCTTTTTTGACCGCCAGCCTGTCAGCCGAATTACTTTGACTCGTCTGGTCCTTTCGGTGCCTGGCATCGTGCTTCTTGTTGGTACATCCTCTCAAGGTGTAAGCCTGGCTGGCGCTGGCATGATGATTGGCGCAGCAGCCTTGTATGCATTGCATATACTCATCAACCAGCGGGTTCTTTATGATGTCCCAGCCCCTACGGTCACCTTCTACACGCTCCTTTCCATGGCTTTCACTGTGGTGGTCGCCTTCCTGGCATTTCACCCAACGCTGCCATCCGTAAGTGTGATCTGGTGGCCGCTGGTATCACTCGGAGTGATCACTTTCATTTCACGTTTGACGCTATTCATGGGCGTGAAACAACTTGGCGGCATTCAAACCGCCTTGCTGGGTCTGGGAGAACTTCTCATCACTGTCGGTCTGGCAATCACCTGGTTGGGAGAAAGCTTAACCCCGCTGCAATGGATTGGAGCTTTAATGCTCAGTGCCAATCTCCTGCTGGTTGCATACGACAAGGTGGTTCCGCAAAAACGAAAGGGAAAGGGGTTCTTAAGCTGGTTGAATCCGCCCAAAGTTCAAATGTCCGACATTCCTCTGCAGGATCAGTAATTGATTCGCAAATTAACGAGAAAGACCCCTGATACAGGGGTCTTTTCATCATCAAGAGGGGTGGGCGATGGGGGTCGAACCCACAACATCGTGATCCACAGTCACGCACTCTGCCATTGAGCTACGCCCACCATGAACGCAGAGGATTTTATCACAGGCATCATGCCTGTGCAAGGATTTGGCGCAGGAGCGGCAAAAGCTGATCCTCGCCAATGGTTTGTTGAGTATGACCCTTCAGGTCCTTTACGGTCACCAAACTTGATTGCGCCTCATCCGGGCCGATCACCAGTACGATTGGAAGCTGGAGTCGGTCGGCATATTTGAATTGTTTTTGCAGCTTCGCCGTGTCCGAATACAGGATGCAGTTGATCCCGCCCTCACGAATTCTTGCTGCTGTGGACTGGCTCTTTCCTCGCAGAGATTCATCAAATACAGTCACCAGCACGGTGCTGGCATAGTTCCCCTGGGCAGGAATGAGGCCGTACTTTTGAAGCAGCAGGAGGATCATCACATCGCCCATGGCAAAACCCACTCCAGGCAGCGCATCGCCGCCCACATCTGCCACCAGGTTGTCATAGTGGCCGCCGCCCAAAATCGCCCTGCCCTCACCGCTGACATCCCAGGCTTCAAATACCACCCCGGTATAATAATCCAACCCCCGGATGATCTGGGCATCGTATTTTACGTATTCTGCAACGTCAAGTTCATTCAGTGCTGCAAATATCCGGGAAAGTTCATCGGATTTTCTCCAAAGCTCAGGATCGTTCAACAGTGTTTTCAATCCCGAAAGCTGTTCCTCCGATAATCCGGTTTCCAGCACCGCCGCGTCCCATTGATCAGCCCGCAATTTATCCCGGCGGTCGATCAACCGGGTCGTTTTCTTGCGGTCAACTTCCGCCACGCCGAGCTTGGAAAGTTCCGCGTCCATCAGTCTGCGGTGGTTGATCTTGATATGCACCTCATCAGGCGTGAGACCTGCTGCTTTGAAAAAAGTCGCACAAATTGCGATCATCTCAGCATCAGCCTCAGGCGAATTTGCACCGATCTGATCGATGTTCCATTGAAAAAACTCCCGGGTGCGTCCCTTTTGTGGTTTTTCATATCGCCAGAAAGGCCCAAACGACCACCATCGGGCAGGAAACACCAGTTCGCCCTGTTTTTGGGCAATCATTCGCGCCAGCGAAGGTGTCAATTCCGGCCGCAGTGTGATCAGTTCACCGTTGCGGTCTGGAAAAACAAATGCCTGTTCCTTGACCAGCTCTTCGCCTGATTTTGCTGCATACAGTTCAATCTTCTCAAGAAATGGTCCGTCATATTCCTGGTAACCGAATGATTCAGAGACCTGCCGAATTTTGCCATACAGCCATTGCCGTGCAGTCATCTCATCTGGATAGAATTCTCGCGTACCTTTGACACTTTGAACTGTAAGCTTCATGATCTTTATCTTTCCTCTGGATTGATATACCAACGATTTTAACATAATCCATCGTGGATTTGACCTTTCAGTGATTCGAGAGGGTTTGTCGCTTGTACTGAATTGGCAAGTCAGGTATGATATATCCTTAATTGCTCCTTGTTATAAGTTCAATATTACTGAATTGCTGGATATCATTATGAATGTTAAAGAATTGATCTCCCTGATCGACGGTAAACTCCTGAATCCATCCGCCGACCTCACCCGAGAAGTCAAAGGCGGGTGCGGCGCTGATTTAATGAGCGATGTGCTGGCTTCCATTCAACCCGAGGCTGTCCTTCTGACCGGCTTGTGCAACCCCCAGGTGGTGCGCACTGCACAAATGGCAGATGTTGCTGCCATTATCCTGGTTCGCGGAAAAATGCCTGCCCGCGAAACATTGGACCTTGCCGAAGAAGAAAGGATCGCTCTGGTTACATCGCCATTTGGCATGTTTGAGCTTTGCGGCAGACTGCATGAGGCAGGGCTTCCCAGCCTGGAGCGCCCCGTCAACTGCCCAACCTGTGATTGCGATTAATCCCAAAGAGAGTAAATGAGCGCAGTTTCAGAAACCCATAGCAAGCCCATGACCGACCAGGACGCCGAAAATATCACCCGTACCGAGGAATTGGCGTATGAGCTGAAGGTCGAACAGGTGATGACCAAGGTCCTCAAATCGGTGTCGCCCGACCAGACCATGTTGGAGGCGTTGGAATCATTCCGCGATGGGCGCATTTCCGGAGCACCAGTGGTGGCAGACGGCAGACTGATTGGACTGATCAGCATGGAAGATCTGATCCGCTGCCTGCGGAATAGTGACTTGAAGGCCAGTGTCTCGCAATATATGACACAGAATCCGCAGACCATCCGCAGCACCGATCCAGTGGTCGAAGCGCTCAAGCTATTTACCTCCAAACGGTTTGGTCGTTTCCCGGTGGTGGATGACAAAGGTGAGCTTGTTGGCATCATCACCAAGGGAGATTTGACACGCGGTATTCTGACCGCCCTGCAGCACGATTATCATGAGGAAGAAGTCAGGCGTTACCGCGCCAGCCACCTCTTTGAGGACATCGTAAGCGACCGCACCAGCCTTATCATGCGCTACAACATTAAGAAGGGCGATTTCATACACGGCGGTGCTGCTTCTTCAAAGATCAAACGCGCCTTGCTGCGGTTGGGTGCCACTCCGCAAATCGCCCGCCGGACCGGAATCGCAGTTTATGAAGCAGAAATGAACCTGATCATCCACACCACCAACGGGGGTGTGATCCGCGCTGAAATCGAACCCCATCAAATTTCAATCAATGTCTATGATGACGGTCCTGGCATCGAGGACGTGGACCTTGCCATGCGGCCGGGTTACTCCACTGCAGATGACGACGTCCGCGAGCTCGGATTTGGCGCCGGCATGGGGTTGGTGAACATTCAACGCTGCGTGGATTCGATGCGCCTTGAATCGATCATCAACAAGGGCACAAATCTCAAGATGAAGATCTTCCTCCCCAAGGAAGAGACCATGGGTGAAGGATTTAGCCAAAACAAGGAGAGTTGACATGAATTTGCAGCAAATTATCGATGCCCTTGAATTGATCCCGCTGACTGAACCAAAGGATTTCGCTTCCATTACCCCCACATGCGGATATGCATCCGATCTCTTAAGCTGCGTCATGTCAGGTGCTGCCCGACAATCAATCTGGGTCACTCTCCAGGCACATGGCAACATTGTGGCGGTGGCCTCGCTGCTGGACCTTTCTGCCATCATCATTACCGAAGGCGCGCAACCAGAACCTGCAACCATCGCCAAAGCCAATGAAGAAGGCGTCATCCTGCTTTCCACAGGAAAACCTTCTTTTTACACCTCTGGAATCCTTTGGGAACTCGGTATTCGCTGTAAACCCGGGAATGAATAAAGAAAAGTAAAAGGAGCGTTGTGAACACTCACCGGGCGGAATTGCATGTTCACACCGTCCTTTCGCCGTGCGCCGAAGTGGAGATGATCCCGCCGTTGATCGTTGAGTCATCTCTCGATCTCGGCATCAATTTAATCGCCATCACCGATCACAACGCCTCTGCCAATGTGTCGGCTGTTCAAAAAGCGGCTGAAAATACCCCGCTGATTGTCCTTCCAGGGATGGAGCTGCAAACGGTGGAGGAAGTCCACTGCCTGTGCCTGTTTGACCGCCTCGATTCATTGCTGCGCTTCCAGACCATCGTTGCGCCCACCCTTCCGCACATCCAAAATCAGCCTGATCATTTTGGGGGTCAGTTCGTTGTGGATGAGACAGGCGATTTCATTCGTCATGAAGATCAACTCCTGATCGTCAGCTCATCATTAACCATCAATGCCGCATTCAACCTGGTCAGTGCCCTCGGCGGATTATTCATTCCAGCGCATGTAAATCGAAAAGCCTTTGGGCTGCTCGAGATTCTCGGTTTCGTCCCAAACGATATTCCTCTGGAAGTCCTGGAAGTTTCGCGGAATCTGCAGATGGCTGATGCCATCAAGACATACCCCCAGCTTACTGGTTTCCCCTTGATCCGCAGCGGTGATGCGCACCGGCTGGATGAACTTCTTGGCGCAAACGAGTTCATTCTCGAATCTCCGACTATTAATGAAATTAGGATGGCTATACGCAATATCGAAGGAAGGTCGCTCAAGGTGTCCTGAACTTGTGCATTCTTCAAAATCCGGTTAGAATTATGTCTCGGTTGGTCTTCTGTAAATTTGAAGCTCTGATTTTGGATAAGTTGCTTGTCAATTACATGACATTCAGTAATTGTCTGTTTGCGTCCGCGAGGATAAACTGATAGCGTTTGAATCAGGGTTTGTTCACAAGGTTTATCTATATTTCTACTTGGAGCCCAAAATCAATGGCAACAACGAATGTAATGATCAAAGCACCCAAAAATGATCCACTGAATGATGCAGATCTGCTTCGCATCATCGATCGGGTGATCGACGAAAATCTTACTCGCCCGGGTGCCACCATGGTGGTTCTAAATGAACTTCAAGCCAAGATCGGTTTTATTTCCGAACCCATGCAGGAATACGTTGCTGAACGCCTGCAGGTTCCTTATTCACGCGTCCACGGCGTGATCTCGTTTTACTCCTTCTTCACCACCACACCCCGGGGCAAGCATACTGTGAAATTCTGCATGGGAACCGCCTGCTACGTGGGAGGTACACCCCAATTGCTCGAGAAAGCAAAACAGATCCTGGGCGTTGAACCAGGTCAGACTACGGCTGATGGTCAGGTCACCGTGGAAATATGCCGTTGTGTGGGAGCCTGCTCTCAGGCACCGGTGATCATGGTGGATGAAAACATCATGGGCAAGATGCGTCCTAACAAGCTGCCCCAGGCTTTGAAGTCCGTTCAAGAACAAGGATAGGTACCTTGCGTGAGCTTTCCCTTCACCTTTTAGATATTGCCGAAAACAGCATTGCCGCTGACGCCAGGAATATCCAGATTTTTGTAGGTGAAGACGATAAATCTGACCTTTTACAAATGAGCGTCAAAGATGACGGCCGCGGGATGGATGCGGAAACAGTAGCCAGGGTGATCGACCCTTTCGTCACCAGCCGGACCACCCGCAAGGTGGGTCTGGGAATCCCCTTGCTGAAGGAAGCTGCGGAACTTTGCAATGGTTCGCTGACCATCGAATCGCAAAAGGGTGCTGGCACCCAAATCGAAGTAAAGTTTCAACGCAGTCACATCGACCGCATGCCCTTGGGCGACCTTCCCACCACCATCCTTAACCTGGTGGCAACGAACCCGGGTATCCACTGGGTTTTTACCTATCAATTCAACGGCCGGGAATTTGTGTTCGATGATGCCCCCATCAAGGAAACCCTGGATGGCGTGGCGATGACCGAGCCGCCTGTTTTGAGCTATTTACGCGAAACGCTGGTAACCGGCGTAAAAGAAACACAAATTGGTTATGCCAGCAAAATCGTATAAAACCTGAATCCGCAGGAGATGCTAATGACCACGATTAAGAGTCTTGAAGATTTGAAACGTGCGCGCGAGGAAGCTTTGAACAAGAAAACCGCCAAGGCTACATCTGGTGTTGCACAGATTATCGTTGGTATGGGAACATGCGGAATCGCTGCTGGAGCCCGCGATGCCATGAAATCCATCCTCGATACCATTGAGAGCGATTCTCTGAATGGCGTGATCGTTTCGCAGACTGGCTGTATCGGCCTTTGCGAAAAAGAACCCATCGTCCAGGTCATCATCGGCGAGGAGCCCAAAGTGACCTACGGCAAGGTAACCCCAGAGATTGCCGCTCGCATCGTTCGCGATCATGTTGCCAAACATACCATCGTTCAAGACCATGTCATTCCAATGTAATTTGCACCTGTCAGAACCTTATATCAAATAACGAAAACAGGGTATTTCAAATGGCGTATTATCGATCTCATGTTCTCGTATGTGTGGATCACCAATGCTTGTCAAAGGGTGCACACGAAATCGAGGATGCATTGCAAGACGAACTGGTTGCCCAGGGATTAATTGACGAGGTTCAGGTCCTTGAAACCTCGCGCATTGGATCATGCAGCCGCGGTCCTGAGCTGATGGTCTATCCTGAAGGCGTTCACTATGTCGGCCTGACCGTTGACGACATCCCCTACCTGGTGGAAGAACACTTCCTCAAAGGGCGTGTAGCTCAAAAGTTTGTCGATCAGGAAGTAAAGCCGGTTGATGAGGAGCTCAGCGCTCCCACCGCCAAGGAAGTTCGCGTTGTCCTACGTAACTGCGGTGTCATCGATCCCGAAAATATTGAAGATTACCTGGCACAGGATGGTTATCAGGCGCTGGGCAAAGTTCTGACCGAATACACCCCGGAACAGACCATTGACGAGGTGATGAAATCAGGCCTCCGCGGTCGCGGCGGTGCAGGCTTCCCGACTGCCAAGAAATGGCAATTCTGCCGTGCCTCCAAAGACACTCCCAAATACGTCATATGCAATGCAGATGAAGGCGATCCCGGCGCGTTTATGAACCGCCGTGTCCTCGAAGGCGATCCCCATTCAGTGATAGAAGGCATGCTCATTGCCGCCTTTGCCATCGGTTCCTCACAGGGGTACATTTACTGCCGTGCCGAGTACCCGATTGCCGTACGAACCCTCAGAATCGCCATCGACCAGGCACGGGCATTGGGTTTGCTCGGAAAGAATATCCTGGGCAGCGGTTTTGATTTTGACCTTGAAGTGCGCATCGGTGCCGGTGCTTTTGTTTGCGGCGAAGAGACTGCCCTCATGGCATCCATCGAAGGCAACCGCGGCGAACCCCGCCCGCGGCCGCCTTTCCCTGCTGTCAAAGGTTTGTTTGGAAAACCTTCCAATATCAACAATGTTGAAACCTATGCCAATGTCCCCCAGATCATCCTCAAAGGGGCAGAATGGTTTGCAGGTTTTGGCACCGAAAAATCCAAGGGCACCAAAACCTTTGCGCTTGCCGGTGACATCAAACGGCCTGGCTTGATCGAAGTTCCGTTGGGCATCACCCTGCGCGAGATCATCTACGAAGTAGGCGGCGGCATCAAGGATGACAAGGAATTCAAAGCCATCCAGACTGGCGGCCCCATGGGCGGCTGCCTTACACCTGAATTCCTCGATACCCCGGTGGATTACGAAGAACTTGCCAAAGCCGGTTCCATCATGGGATCGGGCGGTCTGGTGGTCATGGACGAAGAAACCTGCATGGTGGATATTGCCCGATTCTTCATGGATTTCATCCAGGAAGAATCCTGCGGTAAATGTACCCCCTGCCGAGTGGGTACACGCCGCATGCTTGAGATCCTTGAACGAATTTGCGACGGCAAGGGCACTGCGCAGGATATCCCCACTCTTGAAATGCTATGTGCACAGGTGAGCCAGGATTCGCTGTGCGGTCTGGGTCAGGGTGCCCCCAACCCTGTAGCCTCTGTGCTCAAGCGTTTTCGCCCTGAGCTTGAAGCTCATATCTATGAGAAGAAATGCCCTGCAAAGGTCTGCAAATCGCTCATTCGATATGAAATCCTGCCCGAAACATGCACCGGTTGTACCGTTTGTGCCCGCAACTGCCCGGTCAATGCCATCAGCGGAGAGCGGCGCCAGACTCATGTGATTGATCCTGATATTTGTGTTCGATGTGGTATTTGCAAGCAGGTGTGCAACTTTAACGCTGTCGTGATTAATTAGATATTCGTCAGGCCGATATCTGACGGTACTAACCCTGATAACCACGCTTTGGAGGATCGCATGTCAATTGATGCCAAAGACGGCAAAGCAATAAAGGATGCAGTAAAAGCGACGGTGGAGCGTTATGGCGCATCGCAGGATGAGTTGATTCCCATCCTCAATGACCTTAACCGCGAGATAGGTTTTTTGCCCCAGGAAGCTCTTGATGAAATCAGTGCTTTACTTCGTGTTCCGAAAAGCCAGTTGTTTTCGGTTGCATCCTTCTATAGAATGCTTTCCACCAAACAGCGGGGAAAACACGTCATCCAGTTTTGTGAGAGTGCTCCCTGTCATGTTGTCGGCGGCAGGGAAGTATGGCATGCGCTCCAGAACGAACTCCATTTGTATGATGGCGAAACCAGCGCTGATGGTAACTGGACTCTTATCACCACAAGCTGCCTTGGCATCTGCGGTGTAGGCCCTGTAATGGTGATCGACAGTGATATTTACGGCAACGTCGAACCCGCCAACGTCCCTTCCATCCTTGCGAAATATCACTAAGGAGACCATCATGAAAGCATTCAGATC
The DNA here is from genome assembly GCA_039683035.1 of Anaerolineaceae bacterium. Classification (GTDB taxonomy): domain Bacteria; phylum Chloroflexota; class Anaerolineae; order Anaerolineales; family Anaerolineaceae; genus UBA6107. The sequence continues at coordinate 127,412 of JBDKSE010000016.1, read as the reverse complement.
AATGGTCCTGGTTTCAAGTGATCCTCTCAGCATCGAACGGGGTGCGAATGAGGTTTATCAGGTTTTGCAGAAGGAAATCAAAGGTTTTGGGCTTCAGGATGAGATTTCTTTGACCATGGTGGGAGATGTGGGTCGTCACGACTCCTCACCTCTCGTGATCGTGTACCCCGAAGCGGTGGTATACGGTCCAGTCAAACCCGAAGACGTTCATTTCCTGGTGGAAGAACATCTCTACAAAGGCAGAATTGCTTCCGAATTCCAGGCTCCTGCCCGCGAACTCACCGGTCGTATCGCCTGGCTCAGCGCCCGCAAGGGTACCCTGCCAGCCGAACAGCGTATTGTCCTGGAGCGTGCCGGCATCATCGACCCTGATTCAATCGATGATTACCTCATCCATGATGGCTATCAGGCGCTTGTCAAAGCCCTGACCGAGATGAAGCCCGCTGATATCTTCACTGTCCTCGAAAAATCCGGCCTTCGCGGACGCGGCGGAGCGGGTTTCCCCACAGGTTCCAAGTGGAAATTCGTAGCCAAGGCGCCCGGCAATAAGAAATATGTAATCTGCAACGCCGATGAATCCGAGCCTGGCACCTTCAAAGACCGCCTGATCCTCGAAGGCGATCCCCACTCCATCATCGAAGCCCTGACAATTGCTGCTTATGCAGTCGGCGCCGATGAAGGGTATATCTACATTCGCGGTGAATACGGTCTGGCGCAGGAACGTCTTTCCAAAGCCATCGAGCAGGCGCACGAAATGGGTTTCCTCGGCAAGAATCTGATGGGTACCGATTTCAACTTTGAACTTCATGTTCACGGCGGCGCCGGTGCGTACATTTGCGGTGAAGAAACCGCCCTTATCGAATCCATCGAAGGCAAACGGGGTGAACCCCGGGCGCGTCCTCCGTACCCCACCACCCACGGTCTTTGGGGTAAACCCACACTGGTCAACAATGTGGAAACCCTGGCCAACGTACCTCCCATTCTGCGTCACGGCGCTGAGTGGTATCGCAGTTTCGGCACCCCCTCCAGCCCCGGTACCAAGGTCTACACCATTCTGGGAAACGTCAACGTTACGGGATTGATCGAAGTGCCCATGGGCATCACGCTGCGTGAGGTGATCAGCATTTATGCCAAAGGCATGAAGCACGGCGCAGCCTTCAAACTTGCCCAAACCGGCGGCTCGTCCGGTTCCATCATCCCCGCCAGCCTGCAGGATACGCCGATGGACTTCGATTCCTTCAGCAAAGCCGGCGTTGCCCTCGGTTCCGGTGCGCTGCTCATCTGTGATGAAGAAACCTGCGTGGTTGATCTGGCAAAATCGCTGGTGAACTTCTTCCGCAAGGAAAGCTGCGGCAAATGCAATCCCTGCCGTATCGGCACCCAGCGCATTTACGAGATTTTGACCAACATTTCTGAAGGCACCGGCCGCATGTCGGACCTGGATGACCTGAAAGTGTTGAACGAAAATCTGTATCAGCTTTCCAATTGCGGGCTCGGGCAGACTGCCGGCGCCCCCATCCGCGACATCCTGAATTACTTCCGCGCTGAAGTGGAAGCCCACATCCGTCTCAAAGTTTGTCCCATGGGCATCTGTCCCATGAGCGGTAAGAAGATCTAGAACTCATCAGAATTTCCTGACAGGAGAGATTCGATAATGGTCACGGTTACAATTGATAGCAAACAAATTGAAGTTCCTGAAGGCACCACCGTACTTCGTGCAGCGCAAAGTTCCGGAATTCACATTCCAACTCTTTGCGACCATCCCAAGCTGACACCATATGGCGGCTGCCGTCTTTGCCTGGTGGAAGTGGAGGGCGCCCGCACTCTGCAGCCTTCCTGCACCATGCCCGTGAGCAACAATATGGTCATCCACACGGATACGCAGAAAGTGCTGGATGCACGCAAGTTCGTTCTCACCTTGATCTTCAGTGAACGCAACCATTTCTGCCCTTATTGCCAGGTTTCAGGCGGCGACTGCGAATTGCAGAATTCCGCTTATGACGAAGGCATGACCCACTGGCCGCTTTCACCCAACTTCCAACCCTACCCGGTGGACGCCTCCCATCCCTACATCATCATGGAAAACAACCGCTGCATCCTGTGCCGCCGCTGCGTCCGTGCATGCGGTGAGCTGGTGGGCAACTATACCCTCGGGTTCGAGGAACGCGGTGCGAAAAGCCTGCTCGTAGCCGATACTGGTGTGGCATTGGGCGAAAGCACCTGTATTTCCTGCGGTACCTGCGTCCAGGTCTGCCCAACAGGCGCGTTGATCGACCGCTGGAGCGCCTATCACGGTCACGACACCCAGGCTGACACCACCCAGACGATCTGCGTGGGTTGCTCGGTTGGCTGTGGAATCGACGTGCTGACCCGCGATAACAACCTGGTCAAAATTAATGGCAATTGGGATGCCGAAATCAACGGCGGTGTGATCTGCAAGCTCGGCCGCTTCGATGCCATGGAAGAAAAGTGCGACCGTATTGCAACACCGCTTGTTCGCAAAGACGGTGCACTCAAGGCCGCCACCTGGGAAGAAGCCATCGCTGCTGCGGCTAACGGTTTGAAATCTGCAGGAATGAATTCGGCTGAGATTGCCGCAGTCATTTCCACCCGCCAGCCTGTGGAAACACTCTCCGCCTTCAAGCAATTGTTTGGCGGCAAACTTGGCTCCACCAACCTGACCACCCTTGAAGAAGGCGAATTCACACGATCTACTGCCAAATTAGCAGAGGAATCAGGAAAAGCCTTCGAAGGTAAATTGGCTGACCTCAAAGCCGCCGATTCCATCCTCGTGCTGGGTGCTGATCTGGTGAGCTACCACGAAGTGGTCGGATTCTTCACCAAGCGCGCCGTACCCGCTGGCACCAAGCTCCTGGTGGTTGACACGAAGGAAAACGAGCTGGATCGCCTGGCCAACAAAGCTCTCAAGGCTGGCAAGGGGTCCATTGAGGATACGCTCAATGCCCTGACCGCTGCAGTAGTCAAACTTGGGCTTGCCAAAGGCAAGACAGCCGTCAAAGCCGGTGATCTGGATGCGCTTGCTTCCAAGACCGGCCTGAAATCGGAAGAGTATCTCGACGCAGCATTCGTGATCGCCTCCGGCGAGAAACCTGTCATTCTCGTTGAAAATGGTGTTCTGCCTGCTGCAATCGCCGATTTTGCTGAACTCATCGATGCACGGATCATTTCTGTCAAAGGCAATGCAAACAGCCTTGCAGCTTCACAGTTGAAACTTGAGAATCCGTTGAACTTCAAAGCCAGCAAGGTCGCTTTCATAGTTCTGGGCGACGACGATGCATCTCAGAAGATGATCAAAGATGTCGAAAAAGTGCCGTTCAAGATCGTTCAGGCAACCTATGCCTCTGCGTTGACCGCCAACGCCGATGTCGTCCTGCCATCCACCAATTGGCTGGAACAGGGCGGGCATTATCTCAACCTCGACGGACATCTGCAGCAGGCTCACCGGGCAATCACACCGGCTGAAGAAATCATGACTGCAGAAGAATCCCTGACTGCCCTGGCTTCAAAACTTGGTTTCACCCTTGAGAATTCATGGGAAAAAGAACTGCAACAGCGGGTTTCATCCGTGGTTTTGGAATAAACCTGTGTAGATTTGGATAGGAGAAAATATGGGTAAACCGAAGGTCTCTACAGATTGGTTGGCAGGCTGCGCTGGTTGCCATATGTCTTTGCTGGATATGGATGAACGCTTGGCGACCGTGCTTGAACTCGCTGATCTGCGTTCCAGCCCCATTACCGACCTGAAAGAACCAGATGAATCTGGCGTGGATGTGGGCATCCTCGAAGGCGGCATCAATAACAGCGCCAATAAGGAAGTTGCTGAACGAATGCGCAGCCGCTGCAAAATATTGGTGGCACTGGGTGACTGCGCCGTTTTTGGCGGCGTTCCCGCCATGCGCAACTTCTTCACGATCGAAGAATCGCTAAGACGTGCCTACGTCGAAGCCGAGAGTGTGGACGAGAGCGGAAAGATTCCCGATGACCCCGAGCTGGCAGTTCCCATGAAGGTGCATGCCTTGCAGGATATCGTTCCTGTAGATGTGTTCGTACCTGGCTGCCCGCCTGATGCCGATACCATCTTTTATGTACTTGCCGAACTCGCCCAGGGCCGCATACCCGAGATCAAGGGCGACAAGCTTCACTGGCATTAGTTGAGGAGAATAAACCATGGTTGCACAAAAAATCACAATTGAACCTGTGACCCGTATCGAAGGGCATGCCAAGGTGACCATCCGCATGAACGATGCCGGCAAAGTGGAGCACGCCTACCTTCATGTGAATGAATTCCGCGGATTTGAAAAATTCTGCGAAGGCAGAATGGTCATTGAAATGCCTTTGATTACCCCGCGCATTTGCGGTATTTGTCCCGTCAGCCACCACCTGGCTGCTGCCAAGGCAGGCGATGCTGTTTTCGGCGCTCCGCCTCCCCGCCCCGCTGCCCTGCTGCGTGAATTGATGCATATGGGTCAGGTGGTACAGAGCCACGGCATGCACTTCTTTGAACTGGCAGGACCCGACCTTCTGTTGGGTTTTGATGCCGATCCCGCCATTCGCAATGCAGGCGGTCTGTTGGCGGCCAATCCGGAGCTTACTGTCAAAGCCATCCAACTTCGAAAGTGGGGTCAGGAGATCATTGCAACCCTCGGCGGACGCCGCATCCACCCCAGCTTTGCTGTTCCAGGCGGGGTGAACAAGGCCCTTTCCGCTGCTGAGCGTGAAAAGATCCTGGCCGGTTACGATGATGCCATTGCCACCATCCAGGTTGGACTTGCCATCATGAAAGATTGGGCGCAAAAGAACGCCGAAGACATCAACAAGTTTGCTGTCTTCCCCACTGGCTATTTCGGTCTGGTGGATGAAAACAATGCCCTCGAGCTATATGACGGTACCATCCGCCTGATCGATTCCACGGGTAAAGAACTGGAGAAATTCAACCCCAGCCATTACCTGGATTACATTGCCGAACATGTGGAAAACTGGTCGTACCTGAAATTTCCCTATTACAAGAAACTGGGGTATCCGCAGGGCGTTTACCGCGTTGGACCTCTCGGACGCTGCAACAACAGCGAATCCATTACCACACCGCTTGCCAATGCCGAATTGCAGAAATTCAAAGCCATTAACAACGGCAAACCCGTGGAAAACACCCTGTATTACCATTACGCACGCTTGATCGAGACCCTTTACGCTGCCGAAAATGTCAGAGTGCTGCTCGACGATCCCGATATCCTCAGCCGCGACATTTTGAACACCTGCATTAACCTGCAGCCTGAAGGTGTGGGCGTGATTGAAGCGCCGCGCGGTACCCTGATCCATCACTACTGGGCAAATGAGAACGCCCAATTGACGAAAGTCAACCTGATCGTATCGACCGGTCACAATAACTGGGCGATGAGCGAGGCTGTAGATTCAGTAGCCAAGACCTATATCACCGGTCCCGAAATCCACGAAGGTCTGTTGAATCGCGTTGAAGCTGCCATTCGCGCACATGACCCCTGTCTCTCCTGCTCCACCCATGCTGTCGGTCAAATGCCGATGATCGTTGAGATGCGGGATTCACAGGACAAATTGATCCAAACCGTCACTCGCGGATGATCAACACACTTTAGGAACTGAATTGAGGGCGATGCAAGGTTCCAATCCTGCATCGCTCTTTTTCAAGGAGTAAGAATGCGAACGCTGATCATTGGATACGGAAATGTCGATCGGCAGGATGATGGTGTGGCATGGCATGTGCTTCAGGAGGTCTTGCGATCTCTTGGCTATGCGCAAATCAACCTATTCGATAGCGATTCTCCGGTCAAATGCGGTGAAGTAAGTTTCCTTTTCCAACTTCAGCTTGTCCCCGAATTCAGCGAGCTCCTGGCAGAATATGATCAGGTGTGTTTTGTTGATGCCCATACCGGGTCCGTTCCTGAGGATGTGCATTTCGAGGTTCTGGTTCCGGGTTACCAGCATTCGCCATTTACCCATCATCTGACGCCAAATTCTCTCCTCGCAATGACCTCATCGGTCTATCACAAATCCCCCGAGGCTATCCTGGTATCAATACGCGGATTTGAATTCGGCTTTTCGAGTGACCTTTCAGAAATGACCGCATCGCTGGTTACAACTGCGGTCGATCTTATACTAAAATGGTTGTATCCTACCCATCACCGCGCAAAGGGGGACTCATGAGCTCAGGATCCTTCAAGATCGAATCCATCACACATGCTGATATGATTTGCCGTGCAGTGACCTTCGGAATCAACAAGGCAAAACTACCCGTTGGCCGCATGGTGTTCCTTTCGATGCTCGCAGGTATGTATATCGGTTTTGGATGCCTGTTGTCAACGGTCATCACCACCGGTGCAGGTGGAATTCTCCCCTATGGGGTCACCCGGGTTCTGGGAGGGTTGATCTTTTGCCTTGGCTTGATCCTGGTTGTCGTGGGCGGAGCCGAATTGTTCACTGGAAATTCGCTCATGGTCATCGCCTGGATCGACGGCAAGATTTCCATGGTCTCCATGCTTCGCAATTGGTTGTTCGTTTACTTTGGCAATTTTCTGGGAGCAGTGATCCTTGCCGGGCTTGTCTTTCTCAGCCGCGAATACCGTTTTGGGCAGGGTGAGGTGGGAAAAACCATCCTCAATCTTGCCCTGGTCAAGGTCAACTATCCTTTTCTCCAGGCACTGGCATTGGGAATATTATGCAACGTTCTGGTGTGCCTGGCTGTTTGGATGACCTATGGCGGCAGTAGCATAGCAGACAAGATTGCCGCCATCATATTTCCCATTACCGCCTTCGTTGCTGCAGGTTTTGAGCACAGCGTCGCCAATATGTATGCCTTACCCTTGGGTTGGATGATCAGAGCGTTTGACCCGGCATATGCAACCTCAACAGCGCTAAATCTGAGTCAGCTTACCTGGCAGCGAATTCTCGTCAACAACCTTCTTCCAGTCACGCTCGGTAATATCATCGGAGGTGCGTTCTTCGTAGGCGCCATTTATGCTGCGGTTTATCTGCCAATAAAATCAACCAAACCATCGTCGTCTTCTCAATCCAGGTGACAGCACACACGTTGAAACATGATGGAATTCACTACATGTATAGACATTCACCGGGTATTGTTAAGAATGCATCGAAACCAAAGGAAAAGAGTCAATGGCATATTATCCAGATATCATCCAGGTACTAAAAACGATCCCATTGTTCTTGGACCTGAAAGAATTTCAGCTTGCCAAACTGGCTGAAGCAGCAGAAATTGTGGAATTTGATTCTCATTCGATTGTTCTGAGCGAAGGAGAAAAGCCTGATTCTGTCTACATCGTTCTTGAGGGCGACATCAAAATCGAGATTTTTGTACCGGTTTGCGGTAATTCTGAAACCTCTCACCTGGGTCCATTGGATATCCTTGGCTGGTCTGCCTTGACCCCAGTTGTGCGCCAAAGAACGGGAACAGCAACCGCTTTGACCAATTGTTCGCTGCTGAAATTCGACAGCAAGAAATTGATTGCATTATGCGAACTGGATCACGATATTGGCCATATCATTTATAAGCGAATCTCAAATGTGGCTGCCCGTAGCTTTCTGACAACACGCCTCGAATTAATGAACCTTCTCGTGGCTGCATCGCAGAACCACAAAACCTCCCTCGGGCAGGAATAGCGGAGAAACAAGGTCACAAATCCCATAATTCCAGTCCGATTTGAGTTATAATTCCGTTGCCATGCATGAATTATCGGTAACCGAGAGCATTCTCAATATTGCCAGTGAATATGCACAAAATTCAGGAGCATCACGAGTAACTGCGATCAATCTGGTGATCGGTCAGCTATCAAGCATCGTGGATGATTCTGTAAGTTTCTACTGGGAGCTTGTAGCAGAAAATTCCATCTGCCAGGGCGCTGCGCTGCATTTTGAACGAATTGCAGCCAAACTCGCCTGCCAGGATTGCGGAATGGAATATACCATTCCTGAAAGACTCACCCCCTGTCCCCGCTGTTCCAGCTTCAACACCCGGGTGGTTTCGGGCGAAGAATTCTATGTCGAAAGTATCGAAATCGAAAAAGAGGTAATCAAATCTACATGAGCGCCATCAGAGTACCTGTCGTTGAGAAGATATTCAGTGCCAATGACCGTATCGCCGATGAAAATCGCCGCTTATTCAAGCAAAATCGCGTATTCTCCATCAACATCATGGCATCCCCGGGTGCAGGTAAGACGAGTTTTATCCTGCAGACCATCAAACGACTGGCAGGTGAATTCAAAATCGGCGTGATTGAAGGTGACACCGCTCCCGTGACGATCGACGCCGACAAGGTGATCGCTGCCGGAATGCCGGCAGTGCAGATTAACACCGGCGGCGAATGCCACCTGGATGCTGTCATGATGAGCGAAGGTATGAATCAATTACAGCTTGCCGAACTTGACCTGGTGATCGTGGAGAACGTCGGCAATCTGATTTGCCCCGCTGCGTTTGACCTGGGCACAAACATCAACCTTCTGGTAGCCTCGGTACCCGAAGGAGACGACAAGCCCTATAAGTATCCCAATATCTACCGCGGTTTGGATGTTCTGATCATCAATAAAGTCGACCTTCAACCCTACGTCCAGTTTGACATGGACTACTTCACCAAGGGTGTGGAACTGCTTAATCCCGGGTTGAAAACCTTCCCGGTCTCATGCCGCACGGAAGAAGGACTGGAACCCTGGATTGATTGGATAAAAGGTCAAATCCTCACCGCAAGTCAGGAATAGAAGGTTCTTTGATTCAGGGACTTCATGTTTTAGTCAAAGGGATCGTGCAGGGAGTGGGTTTTCGACCCTTTGTTTATACCACTGCCGTAAATTCCCACTTGACTGGTTGGGTAAAAAATACTTCCAGCGGTGTTGAGATTGAAATTAACGGCGACCAGGGCTCACTGGATAACTTTCTCCATGAGCTGCAGTACAACGCTCCGCCTCTTTCTCGCATCGACGATATTCAAACCTCTCCCGTACCAGTCAACGGCTATTCTGAATTCAGGATCATCGCCAGCGAAGCACACGAGGGTGACTTTGTTCCCATTTCGCCGGATATGTCCATCTGCCCTGACTGCCGCCGCGAACTCTTCAACCCTGCCGATAGACGCTACCGTTACCCATTCATCAACTGCACCAATTGCGGACCGCGATTCTCCATCATCCGCGATATTCCCTATGACCGCCCAAAGACCACCATGTCCGGTTTTGAAATGTGTCCAGACTGCCAAACGGAATACGATAATCCGCTCGACCGCCGCTTTCACGCCCAACCAACGGCCTGCCCTGTTTGCGGTCCGCAAGTTTGGTTCACCGATGGCATACACCGTCTCGCGGAAAAAGACGACGCAATTCATACCGCAAGGGAATGGCTCAAAACTGGGAAGATCGTCGCAGTTAAAGGTTTGGGCGGTTATCATCTGGCATGCGATGCAGAAAATGCCTTTGCGGTGCGCAAACTTCGCAATCGCAAGAAACGCAGCGACAAACCTTTTGCCCTGATGGCATTTGATTTGGAAACCATCCGTGAGCATTGTGTCGTTAGTGCTGAAGAAGAAGATCTTTTGGTTTCTTCCCAGCACCCGGTAGTCCTTCTTGAAAAAAGATCCGATTCAACGATCGCAGAGGATGCTGCACCGACACAAAAGCGCCTGGGGTTTATGCTTCCCTACACTCCTTTGCATTTGCTCCTGCTGGAACCCGAACCCGGCTTCTCCCGGGTGCTCGTCATGACAAGCGGCAACATGAGTGAAGAACCCATTGCCTACGTCGACACTGATGCAAAAGAACGTCTTGCACCAATAGCCGATGCTTTCCTGCTCCATGACCGGCCCATCCACATGCGCGTTGATGATTCCGTGGTAACCACCCATCGCGGTCAGCTCTACCCGGTACGGCGATCAAGAGGTTATGCACCCGAATCGCTGCCACTACCCGTCAAATCACCCGGGATGATCCTCGGCTGCGGTGCTGAATTGAAGAACACCTTTTGCCTGACCCGGGATCAGTACGCGTTCGTCAGTCACCACATTGGTGACCTGGAAAACTACGAAACGCTGCAGTCCTTCGAGACCGGCATCGAGCATTTTCAACGTCTCTTCCGCATCCAGCCGGAATTCATCGCGGTTGACCTCCACCCTGATTATTTGGCTACACGCTACGGGCAAAATCGTGCACAGGATGAGCATTTACACATTGTGCAGGTGCAGCATCACCATGCCCACCTGGCTTCCTGCCTCGCGGATAACGGTGTCGCCGCCTGTGATCCTGTGATCGGATTGATCTTGGACGGCACGGGCTTCGGCACCGATGGCACCATTTGGGGCGGCGAGGTACTGGTGGGCGGGTATGCCGGATTCCAGCGGCGTTTTCATTTGGAACCATTCCCCCTCCCCGGAGGGGATGCAGCCATCCGCAACCCTGCGCGTACCGCGCTCGCCTTGTTGTGGCATTCCGGGGTGGATTGGAACATCAACCTTCCTCCCGTGATATCACTTACCAGCGAGGAACGAACGGTCCTGCGTTCGCAATTGGAGCAGTCCATCAATACCCCGCAGACGTCCAGCATGGGGCGCCTCTTTGATGCAGTCTCTGCCCTCGCCGGGGTGCGTCAAAAAGTGAACTATGAGGGTCAGGCTGCCATCGAATTGGAGAATCAGTTTTCACCATCCGAATCGAATGAATACATTTTCGAACTCGATTCTGATCAGATCCTCCTCCGCAGCTTCCTTGAGCAACTGCTTGCTGATATTCACGAGAATACACCTGTGCCGGTCATCTCAGCCAGATTCCACAACGGATTGGCAAGGATGCTGGTTGCCGCGTGTCTTAAAATCCGGTCTGAGACCGGAATCCAAACCGTTGCACTCTCGGGTGGAGTGTGGCAAAATAAAACCCTGCTGACCCGAACCCATAAGCGATTGGATGAGGAAGGATTCACCACCCTTGTCCACCATCAGGTGCCCACCAATGACGGCGGCATTAGCCTGGGTCAGGTAGCCATTGCAGCATCAACCATAAAGTAAACGACAAGAGGTAAACCATGTGCCTTGCTGTTCCCGGTAAAATCATCGAAACTTACGACTCTGCAGGAATGCGGATGGGAAAGATTGACTTTGGCGGTGTCTTTCGCGAAACTTGCTTGGAAGCAGTTCCAGAAGCCAATATTGGTAGTTATGTCATTGTCCATGCGGGGTTTGCCCTGAGCGTACTCAGCGAGACTGAAGCCTTGGAATCGCTCGAAGCTTTCCGCGAGCTTGGCGAAATTGAAGCCGGGCTTTCTTCCTGATCAGGTAAATAATGAAATATCTTGAAGAATTCCGTGACGCTGCCCTGGTGAAGAATGTGGTGGATGAGATCCACCGCATCGTCACCCGTCCCTGGGTACTGATGGAAATTTGCGGCGGTCAGACGCATTCGATCATGCAGAACGGCATCGATCAGCTTCTCCCTCCTCAGATTGAATTGGTGCACGGACCCGGTTGTCCGGTTTGTGTGACCTCGCTTGAATTGGTGGACAAAGCGCTGGCAATCGCCGCCCAGCCCAATGTGCTCTTTTGTTCTTTTGGCGACATGCTGCGCGTGCCTGGATCGAACGGCGATCTCTTCTCGGTCCGCGCCAGGGGTGGCCAGATTCGGGTGGTCTATTCACCGCTGGATGCAGTCAAACTCGCCCAGGCAAATCCCGATAAGCAGGTGGTCTTTTTTGCCATCGGCTTCGAAACCACCGCTCCTGCCAATGCCATGGCAGTCCTGCAAGCCAAAGCCTTGAACCTGACCAATTTCTCCATCCTGGTCTCCCAGGTGACAGTTCCGCCCGCCATGGAAGCCATCCTCAGTTCTCCCACCAATCGTGTGCAGGGATTCCTGGCTGCAGGGCATGTTTGTTCGGTTATGGGCTACTGGCAGTATCCCGAAATAGCCGAAAGATACAAGGTACCCATCACCGTGACCGGTTTTGAACCTCTCGATTTGCTCAACGGTATATTGATGAATGTGCGACAGCTTGAAGCCGGGAGCCACGAGGTGGACAACGCCTACTCTCGGGTGGTCAACCGTGAAGGCAACATCCCCGCACAGCGAATCCTCAAGCAGGTGTTTCAAATCTGCGACCGAAACTGGCGTGGTATTGGACTCATTCCCCAGAGCGGGCTTTGCCTGCGTCCAGAGTATGATGATTTCAACGCCGAAGTACGCTTCAACGTCGGCGAGATCCAAACCCGCGAATCTGAAATTTGCATCGCCGGGCAGGTTCTGCAGGGAATCAAGAAACCCACCCAGTGTCCCGCGTTTGGTACGCTTTGCACTCCTGAAAATCCGCTTGGCGCGACCATGGTCTCTTCTGAAGGTGCCTGTGCTGCCTATTTCCGCTACGCCCGGACAGAAAGCGTAAATGCATGAGCAATCAGTCCACACCCACCTTTGAAGGGGCGGTCTGCCCGGTTCCGCTTCGGCATCACGACTCGATCGTCATCGGGCACGGATCTGGCGGACGAATGACCCAGGAACTCATCCAGGAGATCTTCCAACCTCACCTGACCGCACCGCAGATTCTTGCAGGAAACGACTTTGCCGAAGTAAATTCGCAAGACCAGAAATCAGCCCGGCTGGCAGTGTCCACAGATTCGCACATCGTGTACCCCCTCACCTTTCCCGGCGGTGATATTGGCCGGCTGGCAGTTTGCGGTACTGTGAACGATGTAGCCATGTCAGGCGCGGTTCCTGTCGGTCTGACTGCCGGGTTCATCCTTGAAGAAGGGCTTTCCACTGCGCTGCTCGAATCGATCGTCATTTCCATGGCTGAAGCAGCAAAGGAAGCTGGTGTGAAGATCATCGCTGGTGATACCAAGGTGGTGGAGAAGGGCAAGGCAGATTTGCTCTTTATCAACACCACCGGCTTCGGCTGGGTTCCGGCTGGCATTAACATCAACGGCGCCCAGGCCAAACCCGGCGATGCGGTGCTCATTTCCGGCACCCTCGGTGATCATGGTATTGCCGTGCTTGCAGCGCGCGGCGAACTGGGTTTCGAAACCGAGATCAAATCGGATGTTGCCCCGTTGAATCACCTGATTCAATCTGTTCTTCAATCGGCTCCCCACACGCATGTGCTGCGCGATCCAACGCGGGGCGGACTGGCGACCACGCTCAATGAAATTGCCTGTCAGAGTCAGGTATGCATCACGCTGGATGAATCAAAGGTGCCAATAAAACCGGCAGTTGGCGCAGCCTGCGAAATGCTCGGCTTTGACCCGCTCTACGTGGCGAATGAGGGCAAGGTCATTGTGATTGTTCCCCGGGGGGAAGCGGATCAGGCGCTCGCCGCCATGCACGCCCATCCTTACGGCAAAGATGCCGCCCTCATCGGAGCAGTGAGCGAATCCCCCAAATCCAGGGTCCTGCTCAAGACAAAAATCGGGGGCACACGCATCCTGGACATGCTGGCAGGAGAAATGCTTCCTCGTATTTGCTAGCTGCAATTCGTTGACACTGCATCGACATCTTTTATACTTATTTCATCACTACTTGACGAGGGAAAATGAAGATCGAATTTCAAGAAACCACAAAGGACCTTGCCAAAAGGATCGATATCCACAATAAGTTTGGCGCCCGTGATATCGACGCCTGGATGCTGGATCTGATCAACCTGCAGACCGGAAGCAAAATTCTGGATGTCGGCTGCGGCTCGGGAAAACAGTGCTTTTCATACTACGACCGGTTGAATGGAAAGGCTGAAATCGTAGGCGGTGATGTTTCCGAAGACCTGCTGCAACAAGCCCGCGATGAAGATGCCCGCCGCAAGAGTCATATGCAGTTTGTGAATCTGGACTTCAATAAGCGGTTCGCCTTCGAGGACAACGAGTTTGATTTCATCTCCTGCTGCTTTGCCATCTACTACGCTGAGAATGTTCCCTTCACCATTGGTGAAATGCACCGCGTGACCAAGCTCGGCGGCAGGCTCTTCACCACCGGTCCCATGCCTGAGAACAAGAAGATCTTTTACGACATCATCCGCGAAGCCACAAACAAGCCCATCCCCCCCATGCCGGGCAGCTCGCGATACTCATCGGAATTTCTAACCACCATCAAGTCTCTTTACGCCAAGGTTGAGATTCACATCTTTGAAAATCCCCTCACCTTTGACTCGGTGGAGCCGTATATTGAGTACACCCGGGCTTCGATGTCGGAAGACCGCAAACTCTGGTCGGCATTCTTCCAGAGCAGCAGCGATTTTGAAAAGATCATGGCTGCCATTACCGAGGCAGCCAAACGCCGCTTGGATCAAGATGGTAAGCTGGTGATGACCAAGGTCGTGGGTGGATTTCTCGCCAAAAAGTGAGTCGCATGAATACGGATATGAGATTTTTTGGACGCAAGGTCTGCTTCATCGGTGCGCATCCCGACGATATCGAGCTCGGCTGCGGCGCATTGATCGCGCACATCTCGAAGACCTCCGAGGTTCTGTGCGTCACCCTTTCCGACAATCAAAAGAACCCTCTTTTGACCAAGGTCGTGGCTGAGAATCGCGCCAGCATGTCGGCGTTGGGTGTACAGGATGATCACGTGGTGGTCGGTAAGTTTGAAACCCGCCGTTTCCCGCACGCCCGCCAGGAGATCCTTGAGTATCTTATTCAGCTCAAAAACGATTTCCGTCCAGATGTGGTTTTCGTACACACCAAGGCTGACCTGCACCAGGATCATGGAACGGTGACCGAGGAGGCATTGCGCGCATTCCGCGGTATCAGCGTGCTGGGTTTCGATGTCATCCGCAGCAGTTATGGATTCTTCCCCAACTTCCTGGTGGAGGTCACCGCAGAAGATGTGGAGAGAAAGATCCTGGCATTGAGCCAGTATCACACCTACGTTGATAAGTACTATTTCAGCCCTGAAGTCACCCGGGCAACTCTCATCCGCCACGGTGCGCTTGCCGAACGTCCTTTCGCTGAAGGCTTCGATATTCTCAGGATCATTGGTTCTTTTGACGGCGACTGAGCAAGAATTGCATATAAATATCACAGATTTCATTCGGAGATCAAGTGAGGGTGTTTGCGGCAGAGCCGCAAACACCCTCACTAATAATAAACGCCCCCTTCCTACTGGAAGGGGGTCGGGGGAATGGTCTATCAACCTAGTTACTTATTCATCACCATATTTACTACGATTTCCTCGCCACACCCACTTCAATCACCCCGTCCACTTCACGGACCGGATAATGCGGAATGTCCTTCACTGCTGGCAATCTCAGCACCTTACCGCTGCGAATATCAAACCTCGCCCCATGACGGGGACAGATGATCTCAAATCCTTCAAGTTCACCATCCCCAATGGCTCCGCCATCATGCGAGCAAACATCCCCGGTGGCAAAATAACCGGCTTTTGTGGCAAAGAGAACGATCGACTCTCCTTCGATTTCGAAGAACAATCGCTCTCCCAATGGAATTTCCTTTGCCGGTGCTATTTGATAGTAAGTGTACGCTGTTTCCACCAGATCAGTCATCCTGGTCTCCTTCCACAAGCTCATCGCTGGCTTCACCCAAACCGTACACCCCGGCTTTCAGGATTTTCAGGGAAAGCAAGGCACATTTCAGGCGGACGGGTCCCAATTCAATCCCCAGCAAATCCAAAACATCCACCTTGTTCAATTTCTTGATTTCGTCCACCGGCTTCCCGATGATCGAATCCAGGAGCAGGTCGGCGCTTGCCTGAGAGATGGCACAGCCGTGCCCGTCAAACTTCGCATCTGTGACCATGCCTTGCTCGTCCACATTCAGGTCAATGCGTATATGATCGCCGCATAAGGGGTTCTCATCCTCGAATGAGATGTCATGCGGATCCAGGTGACCTCTGTGGTCAGGATTCTTGTAATGCTCGATGATCACTTCTCGATAAAGATCGTCCATGGTTTTCCATCAATTGAAGAGTTTATTGACTTTTTCCAGCGAGATCACCAGTTGATCAATCTCACTGCGTGTGTTGTAAAGGTAATAGCTGGCGCGTGTCGTTGCGGGTAGGCTGAAGCGGTCATGCAGCGGCATGGCACAGTGATGCCCGGCCCTAACCGCAATTCCGTCGGCATCCAGTACCTGTGCCACATCATGCGGATGCACCCCTTCCAATGTAAATGCCGTTACGCCGCCGCGTTTTTTCGCTTCAGGACCCAGTAAGTGAAGTCCTTTGACGGTTCCCAGTCGCTCCAGCGCATAGCACACCAGGTCGTGTTCCAAGGAGGAAATGATTTCCATCCCCACCGAATTGAGATAATCAATCGCTGCCCCAAAGCCAATGGCTTCCGCAATGGCAGAAGTACCGGCTTCAAACTTGTAGGGCAGTTCATTCGGCACAAAAGAACGCAAATATACCCGCCGGATCATGTCACCGCCGCCCAGGAAGGGCGGCATCGCGTCCAGGAGCGCTTCCCTGCCCCACAACACGCCAATACCTGTCGGGCCAAGCATCTTGTGTGCAGAAAAAGCGAAGAAATCGGCACCCAGATCGCTAACATCCACGCTCATATGCGGCGCTGACTGGGCTCCGTCGACCAGAACCACAGCTCCAGCCGCGTGCGCCTGTTCCGTCATCTTTTTCGCCGGGTTGATCGTCCCAAGCACGTTGGATACGTGCGTGAAACTGACCAACTTCGGATGTTGGTCCAGGAGCTTCAAATACGATTCCTGATCCAGTTCCCCATGATCATCCACATGGATGAATTCAAGCCGGATTCCCTTTTCTGCTGCCAGCATGTGCCAGGGAACGAGGTTGGAATGGTGTTCCATTTCGGTCAATACCACAAGGTCGCCTTCATTGAGGAATTTCCGACCCCAACTATACGCTACCAGGTTGATGGACTCAGTGGTATTTCGCGTAAAGATCACCTCGCGCGTCTTGTTCGCACCGATGAACCTGGCTACCTTCTCGCGGCTGGCTTCATACTGGGCAGTCGCCTCTTCCGCCAGAGTGTGGACACCGCGGTGAATGTTGGCGTTTGTCCAGCGGTAATATTGGTCCATCGCCTGAATGACAACCTCGGGTTTTTGCGATGTGGCAGCGGAATCCAAATAAATCAAAGGAACGCCAGGCTTGATTTCCCTACTGATAATGGGAAAGTCTTTTCGATAAAGATTTTCTTTGGTTGCAGTCTGCATTTGACCCAACATTCTGAATAAATTAACCAGCTACGGCTTTCTTGGCTGGCATCCGAATGTGTGGAGAATGCTGCGGATACCAGAGAATATGATCAGGAACCATCCATCCGTCCGTCAGATAGACATTGGTTCTGAACTGCACGGCCACCATTTTGGGATCCACCTGTACCACAATCCCTTTCAGCCACCCTCGTACCCGTTCGCCATTCTTGTCATGATCACAAAATACCTCAACCGTATCGCCAACCTCGTACAAGAATTCATGGTCCGGGGGTCGCATAAAGGGAGCTTGTGCCATTTTTCCATCTCCAAACATAAAAGATTGATCCTTAAATTTTAGCATACTGAGCTTAATTCAATCTCAGGATTTGATAAGCTGCTTCATTTTTTGATTGATTGCCATCTGAAATCGCTTTTTCACGCCCTCAAAAGGGATGCGTTGCATGATCGGATCGAAGAATCCTTCCACGATCATCATTTCCGCATCTTCCTTCGATAGCCCGCGGCTTTCCAGGTAGAAGAGCTGTTCGGCATCCACCTTGCCCACAGTTGCACCGTGGGTGCAACGGACGTCATCCGTGAGTATCTCCAACCCCGGGATCGAATCTGCCCTGGCTCCCTCGCTCAATACCAGGTTGCGGTTCGCCTGGTAACCATCGGTCTTGGAAGCATTCTTCCCCACATAGATCATGCCCTGCCAGACCGAGCGGCTTTTGTCCAGCAGTGCACCTTTAAAGAGCAGGTCACTGGTGGTGTGAGGTGCCAGATGATTCTGCTGCGTGTCATAATCCAGGTGCTGTTCGTGCTGCGAGAAGTAGAACCCAGACATTTTGCCCGTACTTCCCGCGCCAACCAATTCCAACTCTGAGAAATTCTTGGTCAGCTTGCTGCCGAAAGCGCCGAAGATCCACTCCACTTCGCCGTTTCCTTCCACGCGCACACGTTCATGCATAAAATTCCAGATATTTTCCCCAAAGGATTGCAGTTCCACAAACCTCAGGTTCGCGCCTTCGCCAACATGAACTTCGATCAAACCGGAATGAAATCCTGCATCAGTTTCATTTTCAGGAGAGGATGACTCATGCACATAGGTCGCGCTGGAACCTTCCTCCAGGTACACCAGGATATGGCTGAAAGCAGCCTCATTTTGCCCTGCCACCCACAAAAGGGAATGCAGCGGCGATGTCACCTGCACCCCGCGCGGTACAAAGAGCAGTACTCCGCTGTTTGTCATGGCGCCTGAAAGAGCACCGAATTTATCTTCTGCAGGAGAAATGATCCTGCCGAGTATCTTCTCAATAAGTTGCGGATGCGTTTTTACAGCGCTCTGCAGGTCGGTGAACACGACTCCTTGCTTTTCCAGATCCGGATCAAGGTGTAATTGGTGATGCTCTCCTGTCAGTAAAATTTCGCCGCCATGCACTGCATCAGCCACCGGTTCCAGCAGCGATGCGGGAACCGACGAAAGGGTATTTCCCTTTTCCAACCGGAAGGTCTCCAATGGCATTTTGGAAATATCGGTCCAGCGCCAGGCTTCCTGTTTGACCGTCGGAAACGGCAGGCTCTGGTAGGATTTCCAGGCTTCCGCCAGGTATTTATCAAAATAAGAATCTCCGCCGTTCAACAGGGGTGAAAACCCAAACTCCTTTTGCGATTCTGCCTGCGGAATTCGAGACCGGCGGATAACAACAGGTGATTCTGTCATGATCGTTTCCTTAAAATTGATGTGAGCATGGTCGGTTATCCCACCGAACCGGACATTTGCAGTTGTATCAGGCGGTTCATCTCCACGGCGTATTCCATCGGCAGCTCCTTGACCAGCGGTTCGATGAACCCGGAAACCACCATGGTGGTGGCTTCTTCTTCAGAGAGACCGCGGCTCATCAAATAGAAGAGCTGCTCCTCGCCAATCTTGGAGACCGAGGCTTCGTGCCCGATGGTCACATCCTGCTCGTCGATCTCGATTGTAGGATAGGTATCCGAGCGGGATTGTGGATCCAGGATGAGCGCATCGCACACAGTGCTGGACTTGGCACCCTTGGCACCTTCATATACTTTCAACAGGCCGCGGAAAGAAGCCCTGCCGCCGTCCTTGCTGATGGATTTGGAGGTAATTTTCGAAGTGGTTCCCGGAGCAAAATGGATCATTTTGCCGCCGGCATCCTGGGTTTGACCCTTCCCGGCAAAGGCAACTGAAAGCATTTCGCCATGCGCGCGTGGTCCCATCAGGTAACAGGATGGATATTTCATGGTCACTTTTGAACCCAGGTTGCAGTCCACCCATTCCATCGTCCCATCTTCCGCCACCATCGCCCGCTGTGTCACCAGGTTGTAAACATTGGTCGACCAGTTCTGGATGGTCGTGTAACGCATCCTGGCGCCCTTTTTAACGATGATTTCGATCACCCCGGAATGGAATGAGTTGGTTGAGTAAGTGGGGGCTGTACAGCCCTCCACGTAATGCACCTGGGCGCCTTCATCTACAATGATCAAGGAACGCTCAAATTGACCTATATTGGCAGCATTCAAGCGGAAGTAAGCCTGCAACGGCAGATCCACTTTGACGCCCTTTGGAACGTACACGAAAGATCCACCGGACCAGACTGCCGAATTCAAAGCGGCAAACTTGTTGTCCTCGATGGGCACAACCGTCCCGAAGTGTTCCTTGAAAAGATCAGGGTGCTTCCTCAACCCATCTTCGATGCTCAGGAAGATCACACCCTGTTTTTCCAGGTGTTCCAGGATCGAGTGATACACCATTTCGGATTCATACTGCGCACCGACACCTGCCAGGAATTTCTGCTCGGCTTCCGGGATCCCAAGTTTGTCAAATGTATTCTTGATCGTGTCCGGAACATCATTCCAGTCCTTGCTGGAAGCCTCTGTGGGACGAACATAGTAATAGATATCGTCGAACTTCAATCCGCTGATGTCAGCCCCCCAGGAGGGCATTGGACGCAGGTTGAAATGTGCCAGGGCCTTCAAGCGGAATTCCAGCATCCATTCAGGTTCGCCCTTCATCTCCGAAATCTTGCGGACGACCTCTTCGCTCAGCCCTTTGCCAGATTTATACACGGATGTTTCGGGATCTTTGAATCCATATTGATAAGATCCCAAATCATCCAGAAAGTTCGGTTTTTGATCAGCACTCATCGTGTTTTCCTTAAGCCAGTCACAGCCTAGAGTGTGGCAACGCCGTTCTCATACTTTTCGCGCACCCACTCGTATCCATGCTCTTCAAGGTGTAATGCCAGGTCGGGGCCGCCAGATTCAACAATTCTGCCGCCCATCATTATATGGACCACGTCCGGTTTGATGTAATTCAACAAACGTTGATAGTGAGTGATCACCATCACCCCCAGGTCCTTGCCCCGCAGAAGGTTTACGCCCTCTGAGACAATGCGCAGCGCATCGATATCCAGTCCTGAATCTGTTTCGTCCAAAATGGCAATCTCAGGTTCCAGCATCGCCATTTGCAGAACTTCGGTGCGTTTCTTTTCGCCGCCCGAAAAACCCTCATTAAGGTATCGCCCGGCAAAACTGGTTTCCATCTTCAGCATTTCCATTTTCTCTTTCAACAGCTTGCGGAATTCAGGAATGGGAATGCCCTTGTCCTCTGGGTTTTTCGCTTTGCGTTTGGCGTTAACTGCCGTGCGCAGGAAGTTGGCAACCGTTACACCTGGTATCGAAACAGGATATTGAAAAGCCAGAAACAAGCCCAAATGACTTCTTTCAGCAGGAGTGAGATCAAAAAGGTTGATTCCTCGATAAAGCGCTTCACCGCCAGTTACCATGTATGATGGATGTCCCATCAAGGTGTAGGCAAGGGTGGATTTTCCGGTCCCGTTGGGTCCCATAATGGCATGGACTTCCCCCTGGGGAACGGTGAGGTCGACGCCATTTAAAATGGTTTTCCCTTCGATAGTGACCCTCAAATCCTTGATTTGCAACTCTGCCATGTGGTTTCACTCCTCCGATCATTGATCGCGATGATTATATCATCAATATTTATAATAATATTCACTATTATTAACTTGCAGCGGGATTATATCACTCTCTTCCTGCACGGTCAATATTGTTCATTTTTCTCTAGTATATTCACTTTCGTTGTATTTATAATTTGTATGATATTATTGACATAAATTGACAGTTTATGGTATAGTTCGTTTTGAGCAACTTAGGCAGGAAGAAAAGTCATCTATGAAAAGTACACGTGAACGAATTATGCAAACTCTTTTGATGAATCCGCGCTCCACCATCAGCGACCTGGCTGAAGCGGTGAACATCAATAACATCTCTGTCCGCCATCACCTCACCAACTTGCAGGCAGAGGGCTTCATTGTGGCTGAAGAAGAACGCCACGGTGTGGGACGTCCACGCCTGGTCTACTCGCTTACCCAAACTGGTCAGGAGAAATTTCCCACCCGGTATCTGCAGTTGACAGACAGGCTTCTCACCCGCCTGAAGCAGACCCTTCCCGAGGAAGAATTCCGCCAGCTTTTCAGCGACATGGCGAAGGATTTGGCAGTGGAACAGGGAGCAAAAATGAAATCGCTCCCCCTTGAGCAAAAACTGGATCGGCTCAAGGAAAACCTTGAGCATGAAGGTTTCAGCATCGAATGGGAACAGGACGGCGACGAATATCGCATCAACGAGGTCGCCTGTCCCTTCTATCACATCGGTCAAAACCATCCCGAGGTTTGCGCCATGGACCAGACGCTTATCTCGACCATGCTGTCCATTCCAACCGAAAAGGTTCAGTGCGTTTTGAATGGCGACAGTCTTTGCAGTTATGTGATCAAAAATCAAAAGACCCGCGAGGTGGCCAAATGATTGGCGGCACTCCCGGAACGAATCGTCCCGCCTGGGATGCGGAAGCGACTCACCCTGACGAAGTAAAGAAACTGAGGGAAGGGATGCGCGATGTGATCGATCCCGAATTGGGTCTCAATGTAATTCAACTGGGGTTGATCCGTAATGTGACCATCGATGAGCGCGGTCTTGTGCTCCATATGATCCTCACCACACCATTCTGCCCTTACGGTCCGGCAATGATCGATGCCATGCGCAAGAAAGCAGAAGAAAACGTTTCAATGCCAGTGGGGGTTGATCTCGGAATGGAAACCTGGGATTTTTCCATGATGGAAGAGGGTCTTGGCGGCGATTGGGGCTTGTTTTAGCCAGACATAAAAAGAACCGGTCTTTCGACCGGTTCTTTTTATATAAATCTGTCCGGGTTCAACCGGAACATCGAAAGTAATTTGATCACTGAACTGACGTCGCCTTTGAGATCGATTCTTCCTGAGAAAAAAGCCTTCATAGGATCAAGCGTTCCGTTGAGCAGGTTCTTTAGGTCGTCGTTGGCAATTTCAAGGGTCGCACGCGGTTGATCCACCGTTCCCGGCGTGATCTGGCATTTCGCATCTCCCACTGTCATCAACCAGTCTCCATTCGCAACCCCCAAAACGTGGCATTGAAATACCCCTCCCATTTCTGCTGCCTTTTCGGGGATGAAGGAGTCTTCCAACTTTTTCATCAAACGGAACAATTGTTCATTTTCCATTATGCTTTGTCCATCCTTTACCTTATCGCTCCATTTTATCAGGGAATGATTCATGCTACTCATTACTGACGGATTTGGCATTTCATAATAAAATGGGACAGTGATTAAGAACTGCTATTTTCCCCCTGAAGGTAATTATAGAAAAGACCTTTCCCCAGCGGAATTGCACACCGCATTGTCATCCGGACAGGGTTTTGTTTGGATCAGCCTCGAAGAGGCCTCTCATGATGAAGTACTGGATGTGCTGGAAAAACAATTCCATTTTCATCCACTGGCGATTGAGGATTGCCTTTCAGTCGGATACCAGATTCCAAAAGTAGATGACTACGTCAACTACATCTTCATCATTTTCCAGGCAATCCTGGCAGACGATTCCCTCGATGAGCTCCAAACAGTTGAACTCGACCTCTTCCTCGGTGAGAATTACCTGGTCACCTGTCATACCGAACAAACAATGCCGGTCATGGGTAACATATGGCGGCGTGTTGACCGGGATTCACGCATTTACAGTCATGGCGCTGATTTCTTCTGTCATGCCATACTCGACAACATCGTGGACGATTACCTTCCATTGATCGATGAAATGGAGTCGGAAATCGATTGGATCGAGGATGCAGTTGTGGCAAAGCCTGCGCCACAGACTCTCGAAAAACTGCTCTCGCTCAAACATGGTATCATGAGTCTGCGCCGTATCATTTCTCCCCAGCGCGAGGTGATCAACCGCCTTTCCAGGGATGAATTTCCGCAGATCCAATCTTATTCACGGGTTTACTTTCGGGATGTGTACGAC
The DNA here is from genome assembly GCA_039683035.1 of Anaerolineaceae bacterium. Lineage (GTDB taxonomy): Bacteria > Chloroflexota > Anaerolineae > Anaerolineales > Anaerolineaceae > UBA6107. The sequence goes on along the minus strand of JBDKSE010000016.1, from coordinate 103,897 downwards.
CACTTGATCCGCATTCAGGATCTGACCGATGCGATCAGGGACGTGATCTCCGGATCCATGGATATTTACTTAAACTCCACTTCATTGCGTTTGAACGAAGTGATGAAAGCCCTGACCATCGTTTCTACCATCTTTCTTCCGCTTTCCTTCGTGGCAGGTGTGTTTGGCATGAACTTTCGATTTATGCCGGGTCTTGAATCACCCGTAGGTTTTTGGGTAATTTCATTGATCTATGTAGTCATCGCTGTGGGCATGCTGGCTTATTTCAAATTCCGCCGCTGGTTTTAGTTCTTAGCCCACAATTTCCTTCATTAATCCAAATCCATGGGAGCTTATTATGGTCGAAATCTTTGCAGATTCATGCTGCGACCTCAGTCCAGAACAAATTACTGGGAATAAAATTCACATCATCCCCCTTTATGTCCAGATGAAGGATGAAACGTACCTCGACGGTGAGACCATCCTTCCGCCGCAATTGTTTGAAATGGTAAAGGCAAGCGGCGTACTGCCAAAGACTTCAGCACCGTCCATGCCAGCTTTTGCCCTCAATTTCAAATCCTACGGTGATTCTGTCTATATTGGAATCTCATCCAAATTGTCTGCCAGTTTTCATAATGCCTTGCTGGCAAAGAGCGAACTCAACCGCCAAAACATTTACGTGATCGATTCCCTGACCCTTTCTTCCGCCATCGGTCTGCTGGTATTGAAAGCAGCCGAATATCGCGATCAGGGTATGTCTGCGGAAGAGATTACCACCCGCATTCAGTACCTTGTTCCCAAGACCTATTGCTCATTTTCCATCGACACATTGGATTATTTATACATGGGCGGCAGATGTTCTGCCATGTCGATGGTTGTGGGCAGTGTACTCAAGATCCGTCCCGTGATCGAAGTAAGTTCCGACGGCACGCTGGGCGTGAAAAAGAAAGTGGGCGGCAGTAGGAAGAAGGCTCTCCAATCTCTTTTGGAGGATTTCACGGCGAAACTCAGCGAGATCGACCTTGAACGGGTCTTCATTACCCATACCTACTGTGATGATGATGCTGAATACCTGAAGGCAGAACTGCTCAAAATCGCACCCATTAAGGAAGTTGCTATCACTCATGCCGGCGCGACCATCGCCAGCCACTGCGGACCGAACACCATCGGAATCCTCTACTTCACCAGGTAGCAATTTCGATATAAAAAACGGCCGGTCTGAATTCAGACCGGCCGTATGATTCTCTGATTCTAGATCAAACCCACCTCTTTGCCAACGCTTGCGAAAACTTCCAGAACATGATCCATCTGGGCGTCCGTATGCGTAGCCATATAGCTCGTGCGCAGCAGTTGATGCCCTGGAGTCACGGCAGGCGAAATGACTGGGTTAACAAAAACCCCGTTATCGAACAATTTCTTCCAGGTGAGGAAGGTCTTTTCATCATCCCCAATAATGATGGGAATGACCGGCGTGACAGAATTGCCAATGTTGAACCCGAGGGAGGTGAATCCCTTGCGCATCTTCTCCGCAATATCACACACGCGTTGACTTCGTCCCGGTTCATCTCTCATCACATGCAGAGCTGCCAGGGCAGCTGCAGCATTGGCGGGCGGAATGCTGGCACTGAAAATCAGGGCACGTGCATTATGTTTGATATAGTGAATGGTGTCCTCGTCTCCAGCAATGAATCCACCCAGGGAGGCGAAGGATTTGCTGAAAGTGGACATAATTAGATCCACATCTTTGGTTGCTCCAAAATGTGCCACCGTGCCATGACCGCCGCCCAAAACTCCCATTCCATGGGCGTCATCCACCATAAACCGCACGCCGAATTTCTTCGCAATTTTAGCCATCTCAGGGATGGGAGCGAGATCGCCCTCCATACTGAACATGCCGTCCACCACGATCAAAGCTCCGGCAGATTCAGGGATGCTTTTGAGAACCCTTTCCAAATGTTCGAGGTCGTTGTGCCGGAAGCGCTCTATCTTGCCATAACCCAGGCGGGCACCATCGACGATGCTGGCGTGATCATCCTTGTCCAAAACAACCACATCATCGCGGCTGATCAGGGAACTGATGGTCCCCAGGTTGGTCTGCATTCCGGTGGAAAAAACCAGGGTTGCGTCTTTGCCGACCCAATCCGCCAATTCGTGCTCAAGTTGCTCATGCATGGCAAGTGTTCCGTTGAGAAAACGTGATCCAGTGCAGCTGGTGCCAAACCTCTTGACAGCTTCAATTGCGGCTTCGCGAACCTTGGGGTGCGTGGTTAGACCAAGATAATTGTTCGAGCCGCACATGATCAAGCGCTGCCCCTGGAAAACCACCTCTGTACCTTCATTTTCATTCAACGGGATGAAATAAGGATAAATCCCCTCTTCCATCGCTTTTTTCGCAATCGTGTACTCTCGGCATTTCGTAAATAAGTCCATGGCTTCCTCATTAAATGATTTTTCTGACGCAGACAATCAATTATGCTGGCTGATTGCCTAGATCAAAATTTTGGCTTGTTAACCAGTGGAACGCGGCTCGTGAAGTCATTATACTAGTTATTTTTAAAGTTCGTTGTCACCAGTTCGATGCTATGATTAATGATCATACGCCGGAGAGTAGTGTTCATGGATGAATGGTTGGCAGGGATAGAAGCAGGCGGCACCAAGTTCAATTGCATCATTGCCAGAGACCCTCAAAGTATTTTGGTGGAAGCCCAATTTCCAACGACCACGCCCGATCAAACCATTCCCAAAGTATGCGCTTTCTTCGCGGAACAGGCTGCCAGCCATGGGATTCGATTGAGCCGGATCGGGCTGGGATGCTTCGGCCCTCTCGACCTTAACCCTGCTTCTCCAACCTTTGGCAGCATCACCTCCACCCCCAAGCTTGCCTGGCGGAATACCCCAGTTTTGACAATGGTCCGTGATGCACTTAATATTCCCGTTGTGATCGACACAGACGTCAACGCTGCTGCAATCGGTGAAGGATTATGGGGCGCTGCCCGTGGTTTGGATGATTTCATTTACCTCACCATTGGCACTGGAATTGGCGGGGGGGTGGTCACCCACGGAAAACCTGTGCATGGGCTGGTCCACCCTGAACTTGGACATATCGTGGTGCAGCACGACAGAATGAAGGATCCTTACGAAGGTTTTTGTCCTTACCATCATGACTGCCTTGAGGGGTTGGCTGCCGGACCTGCCATTCAATACCGCTGGCACACACCTGCCGAATCCCTTCCAGTGGATCACCCAGCGTGGGATCTTGAAGCAGAATACATCGCTCAGGCGCTTCAATCCTTCGTGCTGATCCTTTCGCCTCAAAGAATCATCCTCGGGGGCGGTGTCATGAATCATCCAGGGCTGATCGAGAAGGTCAGAATCCTCACCCGGACGAAATTGAACTGCTATGTCGATTCACCCGCTATTGAGGACGGGATCGATCAGTATATCGTTCTGCCGCAACTGGGGAATCGGGCCGGGGTTCTGGGGTCTGTTGCCCTGGCGACCCTGGCTGAAAACTAATATCATTTTCAAGTTATTCGAAACCTTCCTGCTGTAATTGTCCCCCCCAGAGGTGCAAATGCCGCTCCCCGAAATCATTCTTGCCAAAATGCTGATCCCTGGCAGCTTTCGATTTACCCGTTCGGGATTCACCTTCAATCTTCAGAACAATTTCGCCCCGGGCACCATCACTTCCTTGAAGCTGATTTCGGGTAATGAAGAAATCCCACCTTCGAAGATTTGGTTTCAGATTGAAGGTCAAGCGCGTCAATCAGCCGCCGAGATCTCGCCTGAACATCCCGCGGCATTTCCCACAGGGCTATTGATAACCACCACGGCAGAACACCCGGGTCCGCTCTCCAACCTGGTGCTCCTGGCGGAAACCCGGGAGGCGGGAACCATACAGCTCACGGTTCGCAAACCCTCGAATTCCGTTCAAAAAGAACCATCCTGGATTGTAAATTTGAAACGTCCTCTCATGCTGGCCATACCAGCATTATCCCCCGGTATAGAGCTTGACCCTGCTTTGTTGGGCGTTTCTTGCAGTTCACTGCAATCCTTACAGAAAGGTGATCAGTCGATCACCCCCCCGCTCCTGGTAATGCCCGCCCAACCAGGGGCTGAAGGTGACCGCTGGGGTAAAGCAATCCCTTCCTTGGAAATCGGTTTGAAAACAACAAATGATTGGTCAGCACTATCGGGGTCAGCATCTAGAGCTGGCAATTTGACCGGCCCGCAAGAGCGAACCAAAGTCCTCCGCTTGATAAGAACAGATTGCCTGTCTGGGATGGATCCTTTTATGGATCAATCAGATCCGATCACCCGCTGGATCATTGGAGGAAATGCCTGGCAGCCATGGGAGCTATCTCCGGAAAGTGCACACATATACGCCGGCAAGGTGGATCTTGCGTGGAATTCACTCAGTTCTGACGAGGTATTACGCCACTATGGCGTAATGGGAAAACCTTTGTTGACCGACGATGTTAATAATGCATATGCAAAGTGGAACCAAACCCTTTTGCAGGATCTTCATTCCCCCATTGACGAGATTTACTGGCAGGTTCCTCCCCTGGCTGAATGGATCCGACCTGAGGAAATACCTTCCTCTGGTTGGAGGATGGCCTTCGAGTGCCTGACAGGAATGATCGACCGCATGGAAAAGCTGCTTGATTCATTCGATAACGCTCAATCAGTGAAACAGGGAGTCGATTTTTCAAAGATGATTTCATCGCTCGCCAGCGAAATTCGTAATCGCCAGACGGATTTGGACACGATGGATCTGGTATTTCTCCTCCTCACCCTTTTCTCTGCCTGCGCCAGCCGTTCGAAAAGCCTGGACTTTGCGACTCTGTTCAACCTATCCGATACTGATCTTCATAATTCTCCCCTTCAAGCTGCTTACAATCTTATTTCCCACCATTTCCGGGGATCTCAAGCAGGCAGCCTCACTAATGTGATCTTTGCCGGTACCGCATGGTCCAGTGAACACTCCGGGTTCGCATTCGTCACTACATCTGATCACGGAAACAGGATTGACATATCGGCAGTAAATCCTCAATACCATCACCGGCTTCGGGTAACACTGCCGGAAGACCTGATCATTGGTCACCCCAAGATACTGATTTCCCGCAGCCAGCTCCGAAATGGGTTGCAGACCTTCAAGACCGAATCCAGATCTTCTGGTACCATTCAATTGGATCTCCATCCTCGCAGCCTGGCACTCTTCGAATTGTCGCGTAATACAGATTGAACATCTTGCTCATTTCCTGCTTTAGCAGGTGCAACAAGGATAAAGGATACCGATGAACCCTCCTTCACTCACTTTTTTCTGCGAACTCGAATCGCCAGAGCTGGACAAATTGCTTTCATCCCAGGCGTTGATTTCACAGCTCAGGCGGATGAATGCCAATATCAGCATGGGAATTCACGATTTTTCTCCGGAAAGGGCAAAAGCCGTCAAAAAGCTGACTCATTCCGGAATCCCCGTCACAGCATGGCTTTTGCTGACGCCTGAAGAAGGATACTGGACAAGCCTGGATACGGTCCACCAGACTGCCCAAAAATACTACAATCTGCTTGCCTGGACCCGGGAGAATGATCTCACCTGGGCTGCCATCGGGTTGGATATTGAACCTCGCATCGATTTCATGAAACGGCTCGCTGTGGATTTTCTGCATCAAATTCCGGTTCTTGTACAGCGTTTTTTCTCCATGCGCAAATATGCGAGGCTTGAACGAGACCTGCGGAATCTGATTGCCCAAATCCATGAAGATGGATATGCCGTTGAAACCTACCAATTCCCCACAGTTCTCGAGGAACGTCGTGGCGGTTCCACTGTGCTGAGCCGCCTTTTCGGATTGCCTGCGTTGGAGGCTGACCGCGAGGTGTTGATGCTTTACTCCAGCATGTTCAATCAGGCCGGGGAAGCCGTTCTCTGGAGTTACGCACGTGAAATCATCTCAGTTGGCGTAGGTAGTACAGGCGGCGGAGTCACCATTGACGGTCTTCCAACCCTCCGCAAATTGCGTTGGCTCGACTTGAAACGCGATCTGCTCATCGCTGCGCAGCATGCCAGCCATGTGTATATCTTCTCGCTCGAAGGCTGCGTGGAGCAGAATATGCTTGACCGCCTCGAAACCCTGGACTGGGCATCTCCGCAGCCCTTGCCGGTACATAAGGCGCGAGAGATCACCCTATTTCGCAGGGTGTTCCAAAGCGTATTATGGATGCTCTCGCATCCTTTGCGATCCTTTTTGCTCTTTTCTCCTTTCCTTGCTCTGATTCTGCATCGGAAAAAAACATAGGCAGGTATTCAAGAAACTAAAACGAGAGTGGATCGATTGCGGTATCCACTCTCGTTGTTATTGGGTGCATTACTAATTCCCTGATCGCAACTTTTCCCGGTACAGATCCAGAGATTCTACCGCATGCCGCAGGTGTGGAATCACGATGCTTCCACCAACGATCAAAGCCACATTGAAGGCATCATAAAGCTCTTCATCTGTCCAACCAGCGTCCACGCAGGTAATGATGTGATAATCGATGCAATCGTTGCATCTGAGTACCATCGAAGCAGTCAATCCCAACAGTTCTTTCGTTTTTCCGTCCAGCGCGCCGTCATGATAGGCGGTGGTGTCCAGATTGAAGAATCGCTTGATCCCCAGGTGATCGATTTCGGCAATGCGTTTATTCATCTTCAAGCGGTAAGCCTGAAATTCATCTATTTTGTCTTCTGGCATTACGACTCCCGGTTCCTTACTTCAGCAAATGCTCTGCATCCGGTTTGGGCAGCTCGATGCGGATCACCCGCCGCTTTCGCGCCAGCAAAGCTTCCAGATCTCCATCCGCCTGCGCCCGTTCCATGACCCCAAAATTGACTCCCTCTTCCGGGATGGCAATATCCGCATGGTGGTTGGCAATGATCTGAACGATCATCCCCTCGTCAGAACCACCTTTGTGAAGCTGCCCGGTGGAATGCTGGAAACGCGGACCAAATCCAAGCGTGGTCGCCTTGCCTGTTTTCTCCAGGATCATTTTCCGCAGTTGCTGCAATTGACCGGTTGAAGCAGCGTTGCGAGGCAGATAGGCATTGATGGCAATGTAATCCGATGGCCTGCCATTCACATTCAGGAAACGCAGCAGGATCTCCCTGACGCTCTTCCCATGCAGGTCCACACCTTTCAAGTCGGCATAGATCTTCACACCGTTCACTGCAAATTCAGGTGCTGTCTGGGGAGTAGCTTCTCCGCGTTTGATGGCATCGATCTTCGCCTGGGTGCGGGTTTTGCTGTCCTGCACATCGGGCTGGTCAAACGGGTTCACCTGCAACACGGCGCACGCCAATGCAATGGCGATCTCCCAGAGGAAGAACTGACCGCCCAAATCGGAAACCTCATGAATATCCACCTGCAGCAAGGGATGTCCGGCTTTGTTCAGACCTGCCGCAAAAGCATCGCGGCTGCCATTCGTCCGCAAATAGACGAACAGCCGGTCCCGGCTGTATTTTTCCGGATCGATTTCGGGTTCAACATCCACCGGGACGATCCCCCGTCCGATCTTTCCGCTGCTTTCCGCGACCAGTTGTTCCAGCCAGCTTCCAAAAGAACTCCAGGCAGGATCGGTAAGAATGGTGAGCTTGTCTTTGCCCTGTTTCCAGGCTTCTCCCATGGCTCCGCCTACCACTGCCCCGGGGTTCGCCGCAATCGGGCGGTCCGGTTTACTAGATGCGGCCATTTCCCGGGCATTCTCCAGCATCGCATGCAGGTCCAACCCAATCAACGCCGCCGGAACGAGTCCAAATACGGTTAAGGCAGAGTAACGGCCGCCCACCTTGGCGTCTGCTTGAAACACATGGGTGAAGTTGCGTTCCTTCGCCAGCTTTTCCAGGGCTGTTCCCGGGTCGGTAATGGCAACAAAGTGCTCCGTCGCTTTGGATCCAAGCTCCTTCTGGGCTTTTGCCCAAAAATAATCCAGATAAGCCACAATCTCGCTGGTGGTACCGGATTTGGAGGAAACGATGTATAAAGTCTTCTCCATTGGCGAGCGGTCATAGGCTGCCCGTACCTGAACAGGATCGGTCGAATCAAGGATCGACAGATCTAGTCCCGGCGTCTTTTCCGCCTCCGAAGCATGGATCAGGCTCATCACCTCGGGTGCCAGCGAAGAGCCGCCCATACCCAGAAGCAAGACATGCGTGTACCCGCGCTTGAAAATCTCCTCTCGGAAAGCCAGGATCTCTGGTACCTGGGCTTCGCTCGTCCACGGCAGGTTCAACCAATCTTCACGATTGCGTATCTCTTTTTGTCCCGCCGGATCGGAAGTCCACAAGGTGGGATCGATGGCGTACAACCGCTCGACCGCCCTTTCTCTTTCAAATAATTCAATGCGGTTCTTAAGTGGTTCCTGTAGCATTCCCAACTGAGAGGCGCTGAACTTCCGCTTTTGCTCGATCGAAGCCAGCAAACCATCGAAGGCAGTGGCAAAGGCTTTCACGCCTTCCTCTTCGAGTTCATCGGTCACTGTCCTCATTGAGATTCCCAACTTTTCCACCACAGCCAGTGTCGCATGTGCTCCTGCCTGGTCATTGCGGATCGTCTTTTCCGCTACGCCGTGATCCGCAAAGGCATCCAGGGTCTGAGGCGGTACGGTATTGACTGTGTGCGCCCCGATCAATTCTTCAACATAGATCACATCGCGATAGGATTTGTTTTTGGTGCTGGTGGATGCCCACAGCGGGCGTTGTTGATGGGCACCTTTGGCTTTCAGCGCCTGGTAACGATCGCTGCAGAATTCCTTCTCAAAGATTTGGTAGGCGATGCGGGCATTGGCAATGGCAGCCTTTCCCATCACCTTGGATGCTTCCGCTTCAGTGAGCTTTCCCTCGCTTACCAGTTGGCTTAATTTGCCGTCTACCTTGGTATCCACCCTCGAAATAAAGAAGGATGCCACGGAAGCAATTGAATCGATGGGTTTGCCAGCCAGAACGCGATCTTCCAGTCCGGTGAAATAGGCATCGATCACTTCCAGGTAGCGGTCAAGCGAAAAGATCAACGTCACATTGACATTCAACCCTGCGCCGATCGCTTCACGAATGGCAGGAATGCCTTCACGGGTGGCGGGGATCTTGATCATCAGGTTGGGACGGTTGACCCTCGCCCATAATGCCTTTGCCTGCACAATAGTACCTTGCGTGTCGTTCGCCAGGAGGGGATTCACTTCCAGGCTCACGTACCCGTCGCCGCCTTTTGACTCCTTGTACAGTGGCAGGAAGAGATCAGCGGCCGCCTGAATATCTTCCACCGCAACCTGCCAGAAAATCTCTTCCGAGCTCAGCCCTGCCCAGGCCATGGTCCTGATGGAGCCGTCATAATCAATTGAATTGGCTATGGCATTTTGAAAAATGCTGGGATTGGAAGTGACCCCGCGGATGACACCATCTGAAATCATATGTGCCATCTCACCATTTTTCAGCAATTTGCGCTGGATATTGTCATACCATAACGATTGTCCCAGGTTGTGCAGTTTTGAAATCGAATTCATGCCATCATCCTCACTCTTAGGAAGATTGCCCATTGATCTTGCCGTAGGTTTCTAAACGGACAATCTTTGCCACACGCCGCCGGTGACGTTCCTCGGTCGAAAAAGTAGCTCCTAGAAACGCTTTGACAAGTTCCCGCGCGGTTTCCTCTCCGATAATCCGCGCACCCAGGCAGAGCACATTCATATTGTCGTGCTCCACACCCTGGTGGGCTGAGTAGGTATCGTGGCACACAGCAGCGTAAACACCCTTGATCTTGTTGGCAGCTATGCTAGCGCCTACACCCGAGCCGCAAATCAGGATCCCGCGGTCTGCCTGTTTATTGACGATAGCATTTCCCAGTTTTTCTGCATAATCCGGGTAGTCCACAGGCTCCAGTCCATACGTTCCCAGGTCGGTCACGTCATAACCGGCTTGCTCCACCACGGAAATGACTTCGTTTTTGAGCGGAAATCCAGCATGATCACAAGCGACGACGATTCGCATTTTTATTTCTCCAGGTAATGTTTTACGGTCTGATAGACCGCGTCCACTGTAAAGCCAAACCCCTGCAGAATCGCCTTCAGAGGTGCCGAAGCACCGTAATGGTCGATCCCGAGGATCAAACCCTCGCTCCCGGTCCAGCGCTCCCAGCCAAAGGGGCTCGCCATTTCCACTGCAACCCTCTTTCTAATCTCTTTGGGAAGGACCTCTGACTGGTATTCGCAGCCCGTTTTCTCAAATAATTCCCAGGAGGGGAACGAAACCACGCGCACTTTCACCCCGTCCGCAGCCAGTTTCTCGGCTGCTCCGATGACCAGACTCACTTCTGAACCTGACGCCATCAGGATGAGTTCCGGTTTCCCCTTGCCCAGGTCGGTCAACACATAAGCGCCTTTTTGCAGCCCCTCGGCACCGGCGTATTTGGACCGGTCAAGCGTGGGCACCGCCTGCCGAGTCAACGAGAGAAGCGTAGGTCCGTCCTTGTGAGTGATCGCTGCCTCCCAGGCTTCCCGGGTTTCATTCGCATCGGCCGGCCGGATGACGGTCATATTGGGCATGGCGCGCAGCGAAGCCAGATGTTCAATTGGTTGGTGGGTGGGCCCATCTTCACCCAATCCCACGCTGTCGTGCGTCATCACCCAGATGCTGTGAATGTGGCTCAATGCTGAAAGGCGAATCGCCCCGCGCATGTAATCGGTGAACACCAGGAAGGTCGCCCCGAAGGGGATCAACCCGCCGTGATATGCCATGCCGTTGACGATAGCGCCCATGCCGTGTTCGCGTACTCCGAAATGGAAGTATCTCCCCAGTGGGTTTTCCGGATCAAAAGCCGTGGAATCCTTCAACCAGGTGTTGTTGGAGGGAGTCAAATCAGCAGACCCGCCCACCAACTCAGGCAGAACTGCGGCAATGGTATTCAATGTTTGCCCTGAAGCCACACGGGTAGCCATCCCCTTGGGGTCTGCAGCGAACACCGGAAGAGAAGCGTCCCAATCTTTGGGGAGTTTTCCATCCATTCGTCTCTGGAGATCGGCGCCTTTTTGCGGTTCCGTTTTCTTGTACTTCGCCAGCAATGTTTGCCAATCCTGATGTTTCTCATGCCCGGCTTTGCCCGCCTTCATGAACAGGTCGCGCACTTCGTCCGGCACATAAAACATGGGCTCAACTGGCCAATCCAGTTTGATCTTGGCGCCTTTGAGTTCTTCTTCACCGGGCGGTTCGCCGTGTGCTTTGTTGGTATCCTGGCGTGTCGGCAGTCCGTATCCTATATGCGTATTGCAGATGATCAGCGACGGACGCGGATCAAGCTTGGCTGCCCGAATGGCGGCATCGATCTCATTAACGTCGTTGCCGTCAGCCACATACAGCACCTGCCAACCGTAGGCTTCAAAACGTTTACCGCGGTCCTCGGTAAATGCCAGTTCAGTGGAACCGTCGATGGATATATGGTTGTTATCGTAGCAGTAAATTATCTTGCCAAGCTTGAGGTGGCCCGCCAGTGATGCTGCTTCCGATGCCACGCCTTCCATCAGGTCGCCGTCGGTGACGATGCCGTAGACATAATGGTCGAAGATCTCAAATCCCGGTTGGTTGAATTCCGCAGCCAGGTGCGCTTCGGCAATCGCCATGCCAACGCCGTTGGAAAGCCCCTGCCCCAGCGGTCCGGTGGTGGTATCGACGCCGGGGGTTAAACCAAATTCGGGGTGCCCCGGGGTAATGCTGCCCCATTGCCGGAACGACTTGATGTCATCCATGCTTACGGCAAAACCGGTCAAATGCAGTAAGGAATAAAGCAGCATGGATCCATGCCCGCCCGATAGGACGAACCGGTCGCGGTTGATCCACGCGGGGTTGGAGGGGTCAAAGCGCAAATGCTTTGTCCAGATGGTGTAGGCAATGGCTGCATCACCCATCGGCAATCCTGGATGTCCCGAATTGGCTTTTTCAACTCCGTCTGCCGAGAGAAATCGCAGTGTATTGATGGCTTTGGTTTCCAGATCCATAATATCCGCCTTCTATTTGTATTTAGATTATTTTACCACCTGGAGGAAATCGAAAGAGGCTGCTTGAAGCAAGGCAGCCTCTTTCGAAAGGGATTGATGTTAAAGCTTCACACGCTTGAGCCTCAGGCTATTGGTGACTACGAAGACGCTGCTGAAAGCCATGGCGCCTGCAGCGAGCATCGGGTTGAGGTACCCCAGTGCAGCAGCCGGGATCAGAATGATGTTGTAGATAAAAGCCCAGAACAAATTCTGGCGGATGGTGTTCATCGTCTTTTTGGATAGACGGATGGCTTTTGCGGCTCCGCGCAGGTCGCCGCTGATCAGTGTGATCGGTGCCGCAGCCATGGCAACATCTGTACCTGTGCCAATCGCCAGCCCCACGTCTGCCTGTGCCAATGCTGGAGCATCATTGATACCGTCGCCGACCATCGCGACCACCTTGCCAAGATCCTGGTACTTCTTCACGATTTCCGATTTTCCCGAGGGCAGCACTCCTGCTTCTACCAGGTCCACACCCACTTCAGCGGCAATTGCCCTGGCGGTTTGCGGATTGTCTCCGGTGATCATCGCCACATCGAGACCCAGATTCTTCAGTTCTTTAATCGCTTCGATCGAGGAATCCTTGATCACATCGGCCACCGCGATGATTGCTGCCGGTTGATCATTTACCAGGAGGATCAGGGTGGTTTTTGCCTGTTTCTGATAACGGGTCATCGCATCTTCAAAATCCGGGCGAATGACGCTGCCGTTGAGAATTTTCGCGCTGCCGACAGCTACTTTTTTGCTGTCCACATTGGCCACAGCACCGATGCCGGGTAGGGCTGCAAACGCCTCGGGAGTTGATAATGTTATCCCGCGGTTGCCGGCTTCCGCCAGCAAGGCTTCACCAACCGGGTGCTCGCTTCCCTTCTCGACGCTGGCAGCCAGTTTCAGAACCTGCTCTTCCGTCAATTCACCTTCAGGTATCCAGATGTCTGTCACCGTGGGTTGACCTTTGGTGATGGTGCCGGTCTTGTCAAGCGCCATCAACTGCACCTTGCCGGCTCTCTCCAAAGCTTCACCGGATTTAAAGAGGATGCCGTTTTGTGCGCCTTTACCCGTACCCACCATGATGGCTGTGGGTGTCGCCAGACCCATGGCACAGGGGCAGGCTATCACCAGCACTGCGACCATGTTGATGAGCGCCCGGGTAAAGGAGCTCACCTCAGACCCGGCTGCAGGTGCTGGGACAAGGAAGAACCACACCGCAAATGTGACCAGCGCGATGCCGATCACAGCAGGAACAAAAACGGCTGAAACCTGATCCGCCAGTTTTTGGATGGGCGCCTTCGAACCCTGGGCTTCCTCCACCAGGCGGATAATTTGGGCCAACGCCGTATCCTTGCCCACGTTAACCGCTTCCATTTTTACACTGCCCAGCTTGTTCAGAGTGGCGCCAATCACCTTTGATCCTGGCTGCTTCTCCACTGGAATGGATTCGCCCGTGAGCATCGATTCATCGGCGGTCGTCCGTCCTTCGATGATCACGCCGTCCACCGGGAATTTCTCACCCGGCCGGATGATCAACTGGTCACCCACCACAACCTCGGCAATGGGAATGTCCTGTTCTGTTCCATTACGGATAACCCTGGCGGACTTCGCCTGCAAGCCCATCAGTTTTTTGATCGCTTCCGACGTGCCGCCTTTGGCCTTGGCTTCCAGGAATTTCCCGAGCCGCACAAGGGTGATGATCACCGCCGAGGTTTCGAAATAGGCATGCCCCGGCAGCAACCCCAGAGCCACCGGAATTGAATACAGATACGCCACCGAAGAACCCATGGCGATCAGTACATCCATGTTGGCAGACTTGTTCCTGAGCGCTTTATAGGCACCCACATAGTACTGCCAGCCAACATAGAATTGCACCGGAGTAGCCAACGCCCAGAGAACGTAGACGAACCAGCGTGCTTCTATGATCGACATTGGCAGCAGCGAGAAGTCGTGCAGCATCGAAAGGATGAACAAAGGCAGCGTGAATGCAATTCCGGTGATCAGTAAGTTTCTCTGATGTCGGATCTCGGCTGCCCGAGCTTGACCTTCCACATCCTCCACCCCTTCACCTGCAGCAATGAGGTCAAATCCAGCATTCTGGATGGTCTCCCGGATCTCTTTTTGTGAAAGAATGGTGGGGATGTATTTGACCAGCACCTTTTCGGCAGCCAGATTGACACTGGCTTCAAGGATACCTTCTGTTTTTGCCAGCAGTTTTTCCAACCGGGCTGCATCCGCGCTTTCGCTCAAACGTTTTAGCGCGATCTCTGCCTCACCGCTTGCCACGTCATATCCAGCTTTGCGGACGCGTGCTACTATCCCATCTACATTCATCAGGTTGGGATCGTAGATCACAGTGGCACGCTCAGAGGCCAGGTTGACCGCGGCAGATGCCACTCCGTCCAGTTTTTTTACATTTCGTTCAATGGTCGCAACGCAATTGGCACAGGTCATGCCAGTTACCGGTAAAACAACCTGTTTGGTTTCAGTCATGATGACTTCCTTGAAAAACAGTAAATTGTTACTCCACAACCGGGTAATTGATCTCTGCCAGCAGTGCCTTCATGTTTTCAACTGTGGCGGGGGCTTCGTATTCCACCGTGACGATTTTGTTATCCAGACTCACATTGACAGACTTGACGCCGGGGAACTCGCTCAACTCACTCTTGACGGTATGCTCGCAATGCATGCAGTGCATGGATGGGACATTGAATTTGATGGTATTCATGATTTTTCTCCTTTTATCATCTGGTTGCTGCTTCATATACTTCTGCAATTTCCTTCAACACCCTTTCACGTTCGTCCGGGTCGTCACCCCTGACTGCCGTGATCAGGCATGAATTCAAGTGATTGTCCAGGATCATGGCGTTCACCTTGTTCAAGGCGGACTGCACGGCCTGGATCTGACGAATGACATCGATACAATACTGCTCCGATTCGACCATCTTTTCGATGCCCTTGATATGCCCTTCAATGGTCTTCAGCCGTTCCAATGCGTTTTGATTCTTCATCCTGTTCCTGCCTATCCCCCCCCATGGGGGGTGGGTATAATGATTATAAAATGTCTCGCATCATTGTCAAGAGGTGAATTTTCTTGACAGCCGCGTCCTTACCTTCTAACATAAAGATGAGGTGAAGCATGGATTTTTCTGGAAAGACATTTCTCATCACCGGATCCGCCAGGCGTCTGGGCCGGGAAATGGCTCTTGCCCTGGCATCACGCGGCGCCAATATCATTGTCCATCATTTTCACTCTTTAGTGGAAGCTGAGGAGATTGCAGATCAAATCCACAACCTCGGTGGAAAATCCTGGATTCTTCAATCCGACCTTTCGGATCCCAATGCAGCAGATCAACTGGTAGCGCAAGCCTGGAAACTTTCTCCCCTGGACGGAATTGTCAACAATGCCGCCGCATTCCCAAGTGAGGAATGGTACGATACCTCAATTGAAGTTTGGCAGCAGACGCTGGCACTTAACCTCACTGCTCCTTTCTTGATCAGCAAAAGCTATGCGAAATTGCTTTCAGAAATGGAATTCGGGCATATTCTCAATATTCTGGATTGGCGGGCACTGCGTCCTGGCGAGGATCACCTGGCATACACCACAAGCAAGGCAGCTCTGGCGGCACTCACCCGGTCTCTGGCGCAGGCATTTGCACCTCATATAGCCGTCAATGCTCTCGCATTGGGAGCCATCCTCCCCCCGGCTGACGCCCCCGCTCCGCCTGATCTCTTGCAGAAGATCCCCCTCAAACGCTGGGCGGGCATGAATGAGTTGACCTCTGCCGTCATGTTCCTGTTATCTTCCCCTCCCGACATCACCGGGAGTATCATCCACCTCGATGGTGGACGGCACCTCACTTAATCGCTCAAGGAGTTTACATGGATGAAATATTTATTAAGGATTTGTTGATCCGCGGAGTGATCGGCATCACTGAACGTGAACGCGAGCAGCCGCAGGATATTTTGGTGAACATTACTGTCTTTGCTGATAGCACACACGCCGGTCTGACCGATGATCTCAATGCAAGCGTGAATTACCGCACCATTGCCAAAAAGACACTTGCATATGTGGAGCAGGCAAAGCGTTATACAGTCGAAGCGCTTGCCGCTGATATCATGAAGCTGGTGCTGGAAGAATCCAATGTCCTCGGCGCAAAGGTGAAAGTGGAAAAACCCGGAGCGGTACGGTTTTCAAGGTCCGTGGGCATTGAGATCACCCGCATGAAAGATTGAAACATGCACTCAGTCTACCTGAGCCTCGGCTCGAACATTCGACCTGAGCAAAACATTCCCAAAGCGTTGGAATTACTGTCAGCGGAGCTGAAGTTGATTCAGGTTTCCTCCGCCTGGTGCACCGAGCCTGTGGGTACTGCTGGTCCCAACTTCGTCAACCTGGCTGTACAGGCTTCAACAGCAATGGATTGTGCAAATCTCAAGACTCATGTTCTTCAGAATATCGAATTGCAACTTGGCCGTATCCGAAGTGCTGACAAATTTGCCCCCCGCACCATTGATATTGATATCATCCTCTTCGACGATGATTTGATCGAGGATGATCTTGCGGATACAGCCTACCTCGTCCTTCCGCTGGCTGAATTGATCCCCTCTTACATTCCCCCAGGCGGCAAACAAACTTTGGAAAAAATGGCAGCCCAGGATTCAATCCGCCAGACTGCGACAAGGCTGGATGGATTTCCAGACCTAACTTGTGCTTGATCAGAAATTACCTGATTCGATTTAGTATGGAGGTGAACAAATTTAGCAGCGGTTGAACCCTTTTGACAGGTAAATCCAGACCTTTCATCAGTTCAAGCGCAAGTACATATTCGGCATTGAAAACACTTGCGGTAGCGTCCCTGACCCCCTCTTTTTCTAAAACTCCAGCCAAACGCTCTGCATCCTCTTGGTTGACCACCTCAAGTTGATTCCAAAGACTGGCAAATTGACCCCCGTTCTGTATTCCCAAGATGACGGGAAAGGTTTTCTTTCTTTCAACAAGATCAGAGTGAATTGACTTGCCGGTATCCTTCTCACTTCCCCAGATTCCGAGCCAGTCATCCTGAATCTGAAACGCACGCCCTGCCGCCCTGCCGGTTTCGGCCATTCTTTGCCGTGTGGTGGGGTCAGCATCGCCAAGGACTGCCCCCATTTCAAAGCAGGCTGCCAGAAGCGCTCCCGTTTTCCCAGCCGCCATCCGGTCGTAATCCTCTAATCCAATATCCGCGGCACGTTCAAAAGCCAGATCCAGGTATTGGCCGCTGGTCAGTCGCACCAGAGTTTGGTTGAAAAGACGGAAAAGCTCAACCGCTGATTGCTCATGAAGCAATTCGGTATCCTGAAGCAAGGTCAATTGCGCCAACCCGAGCATGGCATCACCAACATTGATCGCCTGCGAGGTTCCCCATTTCGCCCAGACGGTTGGACGCCCCCTTCGCATTTCACTCTTATCTTCAATGTCATCGTGTATCAGTGAAAAGTTGTGCATCAATTCCACTGCTGCAGCCGCGGATAAAGCTTTCCTCCAATCGCCGCCAACCGCGTGGTTGCTTAATAGGAGCAGCAGCGGTCGAAGACGTTTGCCCTGGGCAGAACCACTTCCTGGGGCATCGTCCATCCCCATTTGGTACTCGAGCATGACTTTCAACTCAGGTACAGGCTGCAGAAGCGGATGATCGAGTGCGTGCCGCAACACCACGTTCACACCCGATCTCATTTCATCCTTCAAAGCTTGATCAGTCATGGAGCCTTACATCCCTGGTCAAAGGGGTTTCATGCAGCGCTTTCAAGTTGCCTGCCCCGCACGCAAACATCGAAACCATTAACTCGCGCTTCATTTCCATCACCAGGTCGACCACAGCCTCTTCTGAAATCACTGCAGCTTTGAGAAATCTGCCAGCCATTCCCCCCAACATTGCTCCCAGTGCAATGCTCTTGGCCAATTCAATGCCGTTGGTGAGCCCTCCAGAAGCAATGATCGGCAAACCTTCCACATACCGCCGCACCATCTGGATGGATTCTGCGGTCGGAATACCCCACTGTACAAAATGGCTGCTGATGCGCGCGTCAGCCTCGCTGCGGCTGCGGTACATTTCCACCTGTGACCATGAAGTGCCGCCGGCTCCCGCCACATCCACTGCAGCGACACCCGCATTCTTGAGTTTCCGCGCCACAGCCTCGGAAATTCCCCATCCCACCTCTTTGACGATCACTGGGACTTCAATCTCGCGGCATACCTGCTCGATCTTTCCCAGGATCCCCGCAAAATTGGTCTGCCCTTCGGGTTGGAGAGCTTCCTGGAGTGGGTTGAGATGCAAGATCAGACCATCCGCATTCACCTTCTCCACAGCCTGGCGGCATTCCTTCACACCATATCCGTAATTTAGCTGGATGGCGCCCAGGTTGGCAAAAAGCAGAATATCGGGGGCATATTGTCGCACAATGAAGCTGCTGCTGGCTTTTTGATCTTCCAAGGCTGCCCGCATCGAGCCAAGCCCCATGGCGATGCCCGTTTCCTGGGCAGCCAAAGCCAGGTTGCGGTTGATTTTCTCGCTCTCCTGCGCCCCGCCTGTCATGGATGAGATCAAAAGAGGAAGCCTTAACGGTTTGCCAAGGAATTCGAGCGTAACATCCACATCCTTGAGATCAAGTTCAGGCAGGGCATTATGGATGAAGAAATACTTTTCGAAGCCGTTTGTAACGCCTGAGCGCACATTTTCATCCAAATTGATGCGAATGTGATCCGATTTTCGATTTTGCGTGTTATATGTATTGTCCATGGGCAGCCAATCTTCGTTGAAATGAGTATACCAAATGAACTGAATCGGCGCCCACATTGAAATGTCAGGTATTTTATCTTGACAGAATGAACAGGAAAGCTACAATTCAATCTATATCCCAGTCCAGATATCCCAGCCAGGAGGTTTTGAATGAGTGAAACGCTAGACAAGGTGAAAGAAGTAATTGTTGATGTCTTAAAGGTGGATGCAGGCGAGATCAAGGATGATACCCGTTTCGTTGAAGATCTCAAAGCGGATTCCATGGACCAGTTCTTTTTGATTGATGGTTTTTGCGAGAAATTCGATATTAATATCAATGATGAGGATGCCCGTACGATCAAAACGGTATCAGACGCGGTAACCTACATCGACGGTCACAAAAAATAAACAAAAAGAGGTGTTTTACACCTCTTTTTTCTTTAATCTTCCTTTGGTCCACCGATTTCTACTGCATCAATTCAGGAATTTCTTCAGGATGCCTGGCAACCTTGACCCCCGCCAGTTCAAGTGCTGAGATCTTACTTTCTGCAGTCCCAACATTACCTTCAATGATCGCGCCGGCATGTCCCATGCGTTTTCCTGCCGGTGCCGAAATTCCCGCAATATATGCATAGACGGGTTTGGTCAGGTATCGCGAAATATAATCCGCGGCCGCTTCCTCGTCGTTACCGCCAATCTCGCCAATTAGGACGATTTCATCAGTTTTGGCATCCGCTTCGAACATTTCAAGTAAATCAATGAAATTTGTACCCTTAATGGGGTCGCCGCCAATTCCTACACAGGTGGAAACTCCTTTGCCCGCCTTCTTCAAGGCATCCAGCATTTCGTAAGTGAGCGTGCCAGACCGTGATATGACGCCAACGTTGCCGGGAAAGGTGATCCCACCTGGGATGATCCCTAATTTCGCCTCCCCGGGAGTTAATATTCCAGGACAATTGGGACCTACCAATCTGCATTTCGTCTTGCGGATGTACTGTTTGACCTGCATCATGTCCTGGATGGGAACACCTTCGGTGATACAAACGATCAAAGGCAACCCGGCATCGACAGCCTCAAACATGGCATCCGCGGCATATTTCGCCGGTACGAAAATGGCAGTGGCATTTGCCCCGGTCGCCTCGATAGCGGTCTTCACAGACTCAAAGATCGGTACCTTGCCATCAAGCACCCATTCGCCGCCTTTACCCGGTGTAACGCCGGCAACAATTGGGGTGTTGTAATACATCATCTGCTGCGAATGAAAGAGACCCTCGTTCCCTGTAATTCCCTGCACAAGAACACGGGTTTGTTTGTTAATCAGGATACTCATCGGTTCACCCCCTTCGAAAGATTGACTGCAATTTCAGCCGCTTCAAGCAGTGTACTTGCGGGGTGAAATTGCGTTCCAGAAAGGATCTTGTACCCCTGCGCGTCATTGGTGCCCAAAAATCTCACTACCAGGGGAATGGGGTTCTCCCGACCTGCCATTGCATCCAGCACGCCTCTCGCCACTTCATCGCAGCGGGTGATTCCTCCAAAAACATTCACAAACATGACTTTGACATTGTGATCGGTCAGGATCAACCGCGCAGCTGCGCTGACCTTTTCTGCAGAGGCTCCTCCACCGATATCCAGGAAGTTGGCTGCCTCGCCGCCTTTGAGTTTGAGAATATCCATGGTCGCCATTGCCAGTCCAGCACCATTCACCAGGCAGCCTATGTTCCCATCCATTTTGATGAAAGAAACACCATATTTTCGTGCGGTAACCTCAGCCTGTTCCTCCCCGTCTGTATCCCGCAGGTCTGCCAGGTCGGGGTGCCGGAAAAGGGCGTTGTCATCCAGAACGATCTTGGCATCCAGGCAGTAAAGCCGATTTTCCGAAGTAACCACCAGCGGGTTTACTTCGGTGAGGGTGGCATCGCAATCCACGTACACTTTCCATAACGACCTGGCAATCTCCATGAAGGTCTTCATGTACGGCCGCTTGAGGTCGATACTTACAGCAATATCGCGGAGTTGATAGTCTTTCAACCCCAGCAATGGGTCGATCAGGCATTTGGCAATCTTCTCCGGTGAACTTCGGGCGATCTCTTCAATATTCATCCCGCCTTCACTGGAAGCCACGAGAATTGGTTTTTGGCTTACCCGGTCATTGGTGATTCCTAAATAAATTTCCTGTGAGATCGACACCGCTTCTTCGACCAGCACCCGTCGTACTTGAATCCCCTTGATTTCCATGCCCAGGATTTGGGTAGCTAAATCTTCAGCCTCTTCTGGTGATTTCGCCAATCGGATGCCGCCAGCCTTGCCGCGTCCTCCGACCAGCACCTGTGATTTGACGACAACATTTCCCCCAAGTTCTTCACTAACCTGCCTTACTTCGCTTGATGCTCCTGCAATTCGTCCTTTGGGAACCGGAATTCCATACTTCGCAAAGATCTGCTTCGCCTGGTACTCGTGAAGTCTCATCCACCACCCCGGTATTCGAAATTATGAGCACGCAAGAAAATTATAACATCAACCCTTTTCTTCACCTTCTGGTGTAAAGCACTCAACAAAAGAGGCTGCATGGTGTTCCACACAGCCTCCGTGCGTTGATCTTTAAGCCTCAGCCCTTCAGGTAGGTATCAAGCGCTTCCTTGCTGATGCGATAGGATTCGCCAATTTTCTTGGCTTTGAGTTCTCCAGCCGTGATGGCAGCCATCACATCTGCTTCAGTCACGCGCAAAGCCGCGGCTGCTTCGGCTGGAGTCATGATCGCAGGAACACTTGCCGCAGCACCGGCTCCGGCAGCAGCTCCGCCCTGTTGTGCGGCATTCATCCCTGAAAGCGACTGGCTTAGGACGTTGCCAATACCCATCCCAGCTCCAATACCCGCGGTCAACCCTGCACCACCACTCGGATTCTGCGCGGCTTCTCGCATGGCGTCGGCAGCCTGCAACTGGGTGTAGGTTGCCATGTCCAGCATACCCATTGCGCGCAATTCCTCAGCCGATTTATCGGAAGGCTTTAGATTTCCAATGTAGAAATTCTTCAGCACCATGCCAATGGCTGCGAAATCATCCTGGGCCTTGGCACGAACTGCAGCACCCAACTCCTCGGTCAGACCGATCATTTCCAAAACATTCTGCTTGGCACCCGTCTCACCAAGCACATCCTGCAGCTTGGAAAGCAGCATCGTCCGCAGCCGGTTTTCAATATCGGTCATCCGGTATGAGCCGGTAGCGCCAACGATCTGAGTCAGGAATTGCTGCGGATCCGCAATCTGCACACCATAAGTGCCGAAGCCTTGAAGCAGGGCGATGCCCAACCCCACACCGGCATTTTTGACGATGATCGGTTGCGGCGTACCCCACTTCATGTCGGGGAATTCTTTCATGGAGACGTAATAGACTTCTGCCGTGAAAGGAGTTCGGTCGTTGAACGCCTTGCCCAGAAAATCGATCAACACGGGAATGTTGGCAGTGAGGATGGTGTGCCGCCCGGGTCCGAACACATCCAGGGCGTGTCCATCGCGCATGAAGACAGCTTTTTGCGATTCCCGAACGATCACCTGCGATCCAACGCGGAGATCTGCGACCCCGACCTCTGGGAACCGGTGCACCAGCTCATCGGTCATCTCGCTGGGATATTCAACTACATCAAAAATTCTTGCCATTTGTACTCTCCTGATCACTTGATCTCAAGGGAATGTGATTATTGCCCCATCTTCATGATTTCTGAACGCTTGTTGAATGCATCCAGACTGTCCTGCGCTTTTTGCACCAGGTTGCGTATCGCAGCCGGAAGGCCGTCGCTATCCAGCGAGGCTTCGAGATTATCGACCGCGGATGACAATTGGTCCGCCAGGTCAACCAGGGTGAGGTCATATTGATAGATTTGCGCCAGAGTATCCTCGCGGATTTTGACAGCATCAAAGAATCCAGCGTAGCCGTATGTGGCAGTGTTTACACGGTCAATGAACTGCCTGATCTTGACCTCGGCTTGTTCCACATCATCCAAAAGACTGATCCTGCCGGCATTGACCAGGTCCCGCTGGATACCAGAAATTCGCTGCCAGATTGCCTGATATTTCGCCGCGATGGATTCCCGCAGCAATTTATCAGCAGAGCGGCGATTTTCGCGCTCAACATATCCGTCGAATCCCGGGATTTTGCTGACCAGCTTCTTGATCACATCCTGTTGCGAAGTTACCCGCTCGAAAAGATCACTCATCTTTATCTCCTTTATCTGGAAGCTATATTTCATTATAGCGAATATCGATTTTGCGTACAATTCACCCGTTTCCGCTATGTATCACTCCAAACAATATACGAGAACCAATTCAGAAAGTTCCAAAACCAGTGTGTTTGGTGAAGATATACTATACTCATTCGTGGAGGGAAATTTGCGCCTGAATACTCGCCAACTGTTTGCGATCGTACTCTTTCTATGCATCTTGTTGATCGCCTTGCAGCCCGTGAATGATCCTGATTTCTGGTGGCATCTTCGGACGGGTCAGTTCATCGCAGAAACCGGTCAGATTCCCCGCACGGACCCCTTTTCATATACCATGCAGGGTCAGCCGTGGATCGCCCATGAATGGCTTACAGATTGGATCCTTTATGCGGTCTATCGCCTTGTCGGGCTTCCCTTTTTGATGTTGTTGTTCGCACTGATCATCACTGCTGCATTCGCAACAGTTTATTTCCGGTGTTCCAGCGGAACGAAACCTTACATCGCCGGCTTTTGTGTTCTTTTGGGTGCGGTCGCGTCGCGTCCTTTGTGGGGCGTCCGTCCGCAAATGATCACCTTGCTGTTCTTCGGCATATTTTTGCTTCTTCTGGAGAAATTTCAAAAGAGCCGCCAGCGAAAGTACCTGATCCCACTGCCCATATTGATGGTCATCTGGGTTAACCTCCATGGTGCATTCATTCTGGGTCTGGCTTTGCTGGGGGTCTTTCTGGCTGGAGAGCTTGTTGAATGGCTTTGGCGCCGGTTTCGTTGCAAAGAAATTGCGCCTGGCGACGCAATTCCGATGATCACGCTGGCAGTCACGCTGATTATATCGGTGCTGGCAGCTTTGATCAACCCAAACGGTGTCAAGATCCTCCTTTATCCCTTCCAAACACTGACCGATCCATCCATGCAGCAATTCATCCTGGAATGGCATTCTCCAGCGTTTTCAGATGTCATCTGGCTGCCATTGATGATCATCCTGCTGGGTTTGATCGGTACCGGCCTGGCTGCTCGCCAGCGATACTCCGTGACCCGTGTTCTGCTCATCCTGGCTTTTACATATGCCGCACTTGGCTCGGCACGCCATGTTCCGCTCTTTGCCATCGTGGTAATTCCCACACTTGCAGATCAGGTGAACGCTCTGCTTCCTATCAAGGTCCGGCAGGGGAATTCCAAACCGATCATGGTCCTGCTGAACTGGGTGATTTTGATCATGTTTGTGGCGGCCGTGGGTTTACGCTTCATTCAACAGTCCGGGATTCAGGATAAAACCACCGCAGACCATTATCCCCAAGGCGCGGTGAATTGGATCCTGGAGAACAAACCGACAGGACGGATGCTCAACTCCTATAACTGGGGGGGATATTTGATCTGGCAGCTTTACCGCGAGTACCAGGTATATATCGATGGCCGGGCGGACGTATACGGTCCAGGTTTCTTCGCCCAATATGCCGACATTTATCTCGCCGAAAAGGACTGGCAAACCAGGTTGGAGGAACAAAAGATCGGCTTTGTCCTGATCGATCCGGCTTCCCGGCTGGCTGAGGGGTTAAGTCAATTGCCCGGTTGGAAATTGGTTTATCAGGATAAACTCAGTGTAATCTACCAGGCGGCTCAATGAATTCAGGCATGCTTTCCTTTGTAGATATATTTTTAATGCACACCGCATGCAAAATCTGGGAAGGAAGAACTCGCACTATGGATCTTGAACATGAATGATCAGTTGCAGGTTCAAAGGCAAAAATCACCAGCATCAGGATTTTTGGTCTATTCCATCGTCATTCTGATCGCCCTCTCTTTCGCTGCCATCCAACCCCTCATCCCAAATGATTTCTTCCCATATCTGCGCATCGGACAGGAAATCATCAGGACGGGACATATTCCCACTACTGAATTCATGACCTACACCGGGTTTGGTCAACCGGCACTTTATCTCTACTGGTTGCCTTCCCTGATCTTCCTGGGCATCTACCAGCTTGGTGGAATTACCCTCACATCCCTGGTAGCCCTCATCTGCGTTGGTCTCCTCTTTACCCTGCTTTGGGCAGGTTTGCGGGAATTGAAGATCTCTTCGCTAGTGTCAGGACTGATCCTGGTGATGATCACCCTGATCGCCGCATCCTATTTCAATCCTCGTCCGCAGGTTCTGGCATTTCCCCTTTTTGGCCTCTCACTCTGGCTTATCCTGCGCTGGCAGAACGGCAAGAACCGTTACCTTTGGCTTCTTCCGTTGATCGCCATGCTTTGGGCGAACATCCATGGATCGTTCATTGTGCTTTTCTTCATGCTCATTCCGGCAGCCCTGGTGGGCTCCGGCGACCGGAAACGCCTGCTCATCCTAACTGGCATTTCTTTTCTAGCGACATTTATCAATATCTATACCTATCATATTTGGGCGAACATGTTTTCCGTTGTTGCCAACAGTTCGAATCAAAAATTCGGCATCGAATGGAAGCCCCTTTCCAACCAGGGGTGGCAGGCAAACATTTTCTTCGCGCTGCTGCTGCTGACACCTTTACTGGCAGCCGTTCAGAAAAATAAAATCAAGTGGCTCTTTTGGATTTGGTTCGTGGGTTTTGGATGGATGGCTGTTTCATCGATCCGTTATGTGATCTGGTTCCTCCCCATCGCGGCCATCGTGCTGTGCCAGTTGATTGATCCCTATATCGCAGAACGCAACCCTCGATCAGTGCACTTCCAGAACCGCACCATGAACCTGATCCTGGGGTCGTTTTTATTGCTCTTTCCATTGACCCTGCTGCCTGGGATACGGGCAACTTGGTGGCAGAAAGCCCCCCCGGCTTATGATCTGAGCACTCCCATACAGGCGGCTGAATGGCTGTCCGCGAATCCCCAACTGCCAGATCATTTGTGGGCAGATTTCTCATTTTCCACGTATCTCACTTACGCTCTTCCGCAGCGGCAATTATTTTCCTCAAACCGCATTGAAGACCTTACTACCAGCCAGATTGAGGATTATTTTTATCTTGCCAATGCGCGTTATGATTGGCAGGCCGTAATGGATAAGTACAACATCAACCTTGTCATGCCCTCGGTGGTGGAGCAGCCCGGCTTGATCGAGGCTTTGTCCGCATCTCAGGATTGGAAACAGGTTTATGGCGATGAACAGGCAGTGATTTTTGTCCGTAAACCTTGATTCCATGTGCAGCGGTAGGCGAATCTAGAGCACCATCATCATATGTTTACGGCATGGTTGGCCGGGTTCGATGGTCCATTTCTTCAGCAACCTCTGCGTCCATTGATCGAGAAGATTGAACAAAGCTCTTTTCGAAATATGACCATTCCAAGCCAAACAGCTAACCTCATTCTCATTTTTGTAAGGTGTTTGTAATGTAGTCCTGTTGATTTCTTACTTCTAATCTGTATAATTGTAAATAATCATTCATTTCGAGAGGAGAAATCTTATGTTATTCGCAGCGAAAGAAAAAGGTCAAGGCTTGGTCGAGTATGCTCTTATCCTCGTCCTCATCGCCATCGTCGTCATCGTCATCCTCACCCTCCTGGGCGGCCAGATCACCAACGTCTTCAGCAAGATCGCCTCTGGTCTCGGTGGCGCAGGCTAATCGATAATTTGATCTCCTAAAACGGGAAAGGCTCTGAAAAGAGCCTTTTTCGTTATTATGCCAGTAGGTATTACCCTACGGTTCCTGTGTTTGTGCCGCATTATCATTGTAAAATCTTTGTTAATTTTCCAAAAATTGCCTCTTTTCGATGGCTGAAAGTGTTGAAATATCCATGGCAAGGCGTATACTGAATTCATCCAAATTTTTATTAGAAAGGGGACTTAAAACATGTTATTCGCAGCGAAAGAAAAAGGTCAAGGTTTGGTTGAGTACGCGCTCATTCTCGTGCTCATCGCCATCGTCGTCATCGTCATTCTCACCCTCCTGGGCGGTCAGGTCACCAACGTCTTCAGCAAGATCGCCTCTGGTCTCGGTGGCGCAGGCTAATTCCAAAATTAGACCGAAAAACAATAAAGGGACCCTTTTCGGGGTCTCTTTATTTAATCCAACCAAGACCAATCATAGTTGCCCAAGACCCGGTGGACAGGAATCCAGCTTTTTCGTACTGTGTAAAATTTGCGTAAAATTCTGTAATTTCTAACTAACAATTATGCAAGATCATATTGAAATAATATCGATACTCTCTATACTTTATATATCTCATTCATTCTCTTTTTTGAAAGGGGACTCAAATTATGTTATTCGCAGCGAAAGAAAAAGGTCAAGGTTTGGTTGAGTACGCGTTGATTCTCGTACTAATCGCCATCGTCGTGATCGTCATCCTCACCCTGCTGGGCGGACAGGTTTCGAACGTCTTCAGCAAGATCAACAGCGCGATGCAGTTCTAACGATCACATTTCATCCAGGCATGATCGAACAAAAAAGAGCTCAAAGGCGGGCTCTTTTTTGTTCTCCAACATTAGATTACCGAATTCACGTTACGCACACTATAACGTTAGCTTGCCTTGCAGTATTGAAAGCCTCCATCCAAACCACAGATGCTAAAATAAACTCATAATGCTTCATTTCTACCCAGCATCGCAGATAATCGCATTAAAATCTGATCGTCACCGCAATAAATCATTGGATTGATTCTTGCAACTTGATTTGTGAAGAATACCCTATTCGGCGATACTTTGTGTAAGGTTTTTAGCAGCATTCTGCTTTTTTTCACGCTTCATCAACACTTGCTCTACACTGCAGGTCGGCAATAACCAATTTGAGGAGGGTCGTATGGCAACAAGCAAAAAGAAGAGTGGGAGTCTGGTTCTGATCCTTGTTCTGATTGTGATCATTGGCATTGTTCTGGTGTATGTTGCCCTGTCAGGTGGTCTCGGTCTAGGTCAGGCTGGTTCAACCCCCACCCCCAATGTAGATATGGTGGATATCGTGGTCGCTTCTCAGTCGATCACACGGGGTACTTTGATCACAGCAGACGTTCTGACAACCATCAAATATCCCCAGGTGAATGTACCTGCCGGCACTTTTTTCAGCGCTGTTGCCGACGCGGTTGGAACCAAAGCCAAATACAACATTGAACCAGGCGTTCCTTTGACTGCCAACATGGTTATTCAAAAGAACGACGGCTCTCTTGCATCATTTGACGTTCCTGCAGGAATGACAGCTTTTTCGCTGGCTATCAGCCCTGAAACAGCAGTCTCATATGCCCCTCAAAAAGGTGACCACGTGATGGTCATCGGCTGTATGCTTCTGACTGATGTGGACACCCAGTATCAAACCCGCCTTCCCAATTTCCTGGGTATAACTTCTTCCCCCGTCGCTGGAACAAAGCCGTCGCTTTCACTTCAGCCCTGGGCTGAAGGAAGCGTGATGTCGCAGGGACGCTACGAAGTGGACCAGTCCTCAGGCGATCCGCTTTACATCGTTCCTTCTGAAACCCAGCGCCCGCGACTCGTCTGCCAGACAATCATTCAGGATGCCATGGTGCTGCAGGTCGGTAACTTCCCGCTTGGTTCAGGCATGGATGCCAATGCCGTCGCCAGCGCCCCCACCCCTGTAACCGCTACCCAAACTGCCCCCGAAACCAATACTGGCAATCCAGGTTCGATTACTCTGGTTGTGTCACCTCAGGATACAATTATCTTGAATTACCTAACCCTTTCCGGAACCAAACTCTCATTGGCTCTGCGCGGCGCAGGTGATTTGGGTACGATCACCACCGATCCGGTGACCCTTCAATACGTAATGGATTCAAAGAATATCCCTGCCCCTCTGAAATTGCCTGTGGCAATTGAACCGCGGGTGGATTCTCTTTCCTTCCCGACCTTTAATATAGCCACCCAACAGCCTTAGGCTTTTGTGGCGGGGTAAATCGTATAGATCACGGAGAAAATATGCCAGGTCAGGGGAAAATCCAAGTTGTGGTTGTCGACGATACTGATGATTCGCGAGAA
Source organism: Anaerolineaceae bacterium (assembly GCA_039683035.1). Lineage (GTDB taxonomy): Bacteria > Chloroflexota > Anaerolineae > Anaerolineales > Anaerolineaceae > UBA6107. The sequence goes on along the minus strand of JBDKSE010000016.1, from coordinate 74,956 downwards.
ATGATCCTGCGAATGCTTCAGTTCGATCCCACCATTGAAGTGGTGGGGACAGCCAGAACAGGCATCGAAGCAATAGCCAGCGCCCAAAAGCTCAAGCCCGACGTCATTGTCATGGACATCAATATGCCTGACATGGACGGCATTACGGCAACTGAGAACATCCGCAAAAGGGTGCCGTTCATTCAGGTGGTCATCCTTTCGGTGCAAAGCGACCCCAACTACATGCGCCGTGCGATGCTCGCAGGAGCGCGTGACTTCCTGACCAAACCTCCGATGATCGATGAACTCACCTCGGCAATACGCAGAGCTGCTGTCCTGGCACAGGAAGAGCGCGCAAAGGAAGCAGCTGTGGCTACCGGATTGACCGGGCAATTGGGAGGCGGTCGAACACCTGGTGTCAACGGGAAAGTCATCGTGGTCTATAGTCCCAAGGGAGGCACGGGCAGCACCATGCTGGCTACAAACCTGGCCTGCAGTCTTAAGACCACTGACAACTCGGTTGCCCTCGTCGATTCAAATTTTCTTTTTGGCGACGTTGGTGTGTTCCTCAACGAGCATACAAAGAACTCCTCGCTTGACCTGATCGACCGTGTGAATGACCTGGATGCAGACATCATGAACGATGTGATGACTGTCAACAAACAAACGGGGCTTCATCTCCTGGCGGCACCCAACCAACCAGAGTTGGTGGATGTCGGGTACGGCGAACCGTTTGCCAAGATCTTGACGTTCATGAGACAGATCTATCATTTCGTCATCGTCGATACAACCTCCTACCTGACGGAAGTTGGACAGTCCTGCCTCGATATTGCAGACTTGATCATCCTCATAACCACACAGGATATCCCCGCCATCAAGAACACCAACCAGTTTCTCACCATAGCAGATGCATCGAAGATCGAACGTAAGCGAATCCTGCTGGTGATGAATCGCTACGACAAAAAGGTGGCCATATCACCAGAACGCGTTGGTGCAAGTCTTAAACAACCGGTCGTGGTTGCCATACCTTTTGAAGAGCGAATCATCACAAATTCAATCAATCGCGGAATGCCCTTTATGGTGGATAACAAGATTGCTCCTGCTGCAAAGAGCATCCAACAGCTTACAGAATTAGTAAAAACAACGATTCAGGAACAGGTGGAATTTTCCTGATTTCGAAATTGTAGGAGTAGGACCCTATGTCTATATTAAGAAGGATACAAAATGGTGACACATCCTCATTGGCGCAACCATCCAATGGGAACGGTGATGGATCGAACGGGCAATCGAACCAGGTAGTTACCCGTAAAGTATCCACGTCGCTTTCGGCGAGCAGTCAGGATACCTACCAGGATTTGAAAGCCCGCGTCCAGGCCAAGTTGCTGGGCGTTCTCGATCCCTCAATGGATGTCACCAAAGTCGACGAGGTTCGGAAAACCATCCAGGGTTTGTTCGATCAGATCCTTGTTGAAGAGAATTTTGTTCTTTCCCGCAGCGAAAAAGCCCGCCTGTTTGAGCAAATCTCCGCAGAAATTCTTGGTTTTGGACCGCTGCAATCGCTTCTGGAAGAAGACTCCATCACAGAAATCATGGTGAACGGTGCAAAGCACATCTATACAGAGCGCCATGGAAAGATCTCCCGCGAACCGATCACTTTTGAAAGTGATGAGCATGTCATGCGGATCATAGAGAGAATCGTGGCTCCTTTGGGCAGGCGTATCGACGAGTCGAGCCCGTATGTGGACGCCCGTCTTCCAGATGGTTCTCGTGTCAACGCCATCATTCCTCCCCTTTCGCTGGTGGGTCCTGTACTGACCATTCGTAAATTCTCCAAAACACCTTTCACCGTTGACCAACTGGTACAATTTGGCACCCTTACTCCGGAAGCGGTACAGTTCCTTGATGCCTGCGTAAAATCCAGAGTTAACGTAGTAATATCCGGTGGTACCGGTTCAGGGAAAACCACTCTGCTCAATGTTCTTTCAAGCTTCATCCCTGCAGATGAACGTATCGTGACCATTGAAAATGCAGCAGAGCTTCAGCTTCGCCAGGAACACGTGGTCACACTTGAATCCCGTCCGCCCAACATCGAGGGTAAAGGCGAAGTGACCATCCGCAATCTGGTGATCAATGCCCTTCGTATGCGTCCTGACCGGATCATCGTCGGTGAAATTCGCGATGAAGCAGCGCTGGATATGCTCCAGGCAATGAACACCGGCCATGATGGTTCAATGACAACCCTGCATGCCAATAGCCCCCGCGATGCACTTTCCCGTCTGGAAACCATGACCATGATGGCAGGTATGGAGTTGCCTGTACGAGCTATTCGCGAACAGGTAAGTTCGGCTATCGATCTGGTCATCCACCAGGAACGCTTGCGTGATGGAAATCGTAAAGTCGTCAATATCACCGAAGTCACCGGCATGGAAGGTGAAGTGATCACCATGACCGACATCTTCATTTTTGAGCAGACGGGTATTGAAGATGGCAAAGTGATCGGCAGATTCCGCCCAACCGGACTTCGTCCCAAATTCATGGATAAGTTGGAAGGCGCAGGAATTCACCTGCCTCCTTCAGTTTTTGGCATAAGCATTCGCAGATAATCTTTTTTGCCCAGGTGATTTTATGGATCCAACAACCGTTCTTTGGATAGGTGGCGCGATCATCTTGATTCTCATCGCGATCGGTTTGATCATCACATTCCGGTCGCAGCGCTCTGCTGAGGAAGAACGTATTGATCAATATGTTGATTTTGAAGACCTTAAACCCGAGAAGAAGTCTGATCGATCCTCTCCTGTTTCCGACTGGCTGACCAAGGAAGTTGAAAAATCCTCTTATGGTGATCGGATAGCCAGAGATTTGGCGCAGGCGGATCTCAAACTCAAACCCGGTGAATACGTAGTTTTGATGGTCGTTTTGGCGGTTCTGGGTGTAATTCTGCTTTACGCAATCAGCGGTAAATCCATTGTTTTCGGTCTTGCGGGTGGCGTTCTGGGAGCCATGCTTCCCAAGATCTACGTCAGTGCCCAGCAAAGGAAACGGCTGATCAAGTTCAATGAGCAGCTTAGCGATATGCTCAACTTGATGGTGAACGGCATTCGAGCTGGTTATTCAACGCTTCAGGCACTGGAAGCAGTATCCAGAGAATTACCGCCCCCCATTTGCGATGAATTTCACCGTGTGGTTCAGGAAGTGCAGTTGGGCCTTCCGATGGAATCTGCCCTCGATAACCTACTGCGCCGCATACCCAGTGATGATCTGGACCTGGTGATTACAGCCATGAACGTTCAACGCGAAGTCGGCGGCAATCTCGCAGAAATCCTCGATACCATTTCGCATACCATTCGCGAAAGGGTAAAGCTGAAGGGCGAGATCCGTGTTTTGACAACACAGCAATCCTACACCGGCAAGTTGCTCGCAATTCTACCGGTCGGGTTGTTTGTCATCCTTTACTTCATTAACCGCTCTTATATTGGAATCCTCTTTGATAAAGAGGCAAATGCAGGTTTTCCTTGCGGATATTTTGCTTTGGGGCTTGCAGGTTTCTTGATCGTCATCGGCTACCTGGTAATGAAAAAAGTTGCCCAAATCGAAGTGTGATCTTCAGGAGTAAACCATGCCTGTTGTGATTATCGTAGTTTTCTTCATCGTTGTCCTGGCAGTTGTGCTGGTGATCGTCGGCATGCGCAACCCTCAGGCGCAATATGACCGTGTTCTGCAAGACCGCCTGGACGAGTTCAGCCAGACTGGTCAATCCTTCGATCTGGAATCATTGGAAATGTCAGCGCCATTTACCGAGCGTGTCGTTTACCCGGTAGCCAGGAAACTTGGCGAACTGACGATGAAATTCACACCGCAAAATTGGCTGACCTCAATTTCACGAAAGCTGGAATTATCCGGGTCAACTAAAACTGATCCCACCATGTTCCTGGCGCGACAAATCGTGAGCGCCGTTGCGTTCGGCGGCGGCATCTTTTTACTGCTCAAATTTGCATCTCCCGGAACCTCTGGGGGAATGGTTATCTTGTACACGCTTGTGATGACCATTCTGGGTTTCTTCTTCCCGCAGTATTCCTTGTCACGAAAAATCACTGCAAGGCAGAAAAGTGTTCGCCGGTCATTACCGGATGCTCTTGATCTGTTGACTATTTGTGTGGAAGCCGGTTTGGGTTTTGACGCAGCCATGGCCAAAGTGGCTCAAAAGTGGACCTCACCCCTCTCAATTGCATTCGCCCGCGTGCTGCAGGAAATTCAGCTTGGCAAGTTAAGACGTGAAGCCTTGCGCTCGATGGCGGAAAATATCGAGGTGCCTGAATTGACAAGTTTTGTGGCTGCGGTTGTTCAAAGCGAGCAGTTGGGTGTCAGCATGGCAAGAGTGCTTCGCATTCAGGCTGACCAGATGCGCGTCAAACGCCGTCAGCTCGCAGAAGAAGAGGCTCATAAAGCGCCAATCAAGATGCTCCTCCCCATGGTCTTCCTCATCTTCCCCGCTTTGCTGATCGTTCTTCTTGCCCCTGCAGGTATGCAGATCATGCAATCAGGAATTTTTGGCGGATTATAAGATGGTCAAGTATTTTAAAACCGAATCCGGAAAAACCGGGTTCGGTTTTTCTTTATACCACATCGCCTGGCAGGCAGCCGACTGGCTGTATCCTCCTGAATGTGCCGGCTGCGGCCAGCCAGGTTCCCGTTTTTGCCCTTCATGCGCGTCTCAATTGAAGATAATCGAAGAACCATTCTGTTCCACGTGCGGAACGCCTGTGGAACCTGGGAAGAAGTGCCTGGAATGCACAGAGCACCCGCCTAGATTCGACAAACTACGTTCATGGGCTGTATTCGCAGGACCTCTCAGGGAGGCGCTTCACAGCCTCAAGTACAAGAAAAACCTGGGGGTGGCTGAGGTATTGGCAAAACCCCTGGTGGGAATCCTTCAAAGGGAAAAATGGGATTTTGATCTTATCATTCCCATTCCCTTGAGCCGCAATCACCTCAAGCAGAGAGGTTACAACCAGGCTCAAGCTATCGCCAGACCGATCTCATTGACCTTCGGTACTCCTATCGATTCCAGGTCTGTCACCAGGGTGAAGGAAACCTCCTCCCAGGTAGATCTTTCTCCTCATCAACGTTATGCCAATTTGCAGGATGCATTTTCTGCAAATCCTGCTAAACTTAATGGAAGGAAAGTTTTATTGGTTGACGATGTTGCAACAACCGGGGCTACATTGAATTCCTGTGCCGAGGCTTTGAGGAACGCTGGCGTAACCGAGGTCTTTTGCATTACAGTTGCCAAGGCCCTCAAAAAGGATTCAATCACCCTTCGGAATTAGCGCATCCAACATATTCTATGAGGAGGTAATATGGCACAGAAAGTGGAAATTTCCGCAAAAAACATGGAAGTCACCGAAAGAATCAAAGAATATGTCGATAAAAAGATCATTCGTTTGGACAGGGTGCTGACTGATATTGATGAAACCAGGGTGGACCTGTCTTATTTAAAATCTGCACGAAGCGCTGCCGACCGCCATGTCGCTGAGTTAACTATCCGCGGTAAGGGGTATATCCTTCGCACCGAACAACGCGATGCTGACTTATTTGCCGCATTTGACGTTGCTTTGGACAAGATGCAGCGTCAGATCGAACGCTATAAAGGAAAACGGAACCGCGGGCGTGGAGATGGTCAAACAGCAGCCGAGGTCGTTCCCCAGGCGCCTGTGGAAGAGGAACCCAGAGTCTCAGCCATTGTGCGGAGGAAATCGTTCACCCTCGTGCCCATGGATGAGAATGAAGCCATTGAGCAAATGGCACTGCTTGAACATGAAGACTTTTTCGTCTTTTACAATGTCTCCACTAATGCCATAAATATCCTTTACAAACGCCGCGATGGGAATTTCGGAATCATCGAACCACACATCGGCTAATTTGCCAAGGTAATTTCAACCGGCTGCCCAGGCAGCCGGTTTTTTTGTATATAAAGTCATAAGCCTTATCCAAATCATTCTATCCAAATGCACCCGGGTTGCTGCCGCCCGAAGGTTAATATTAGACTGACTGGTCGGTTTAATAACAATGCAAAAACGAAGCCTCGAAACCCGTAGTCGAATTCTCAGTACCTCGCTGGATTTATTTTCAGCCCTGGGTTATGAAAAAACCGGGGTCTCGCTGATTTGTGAGCGCAGCAGCGTGAGCAAAGGATCTTTCTACCATCAGTTCCCCAGCAAACATGCTGTTTTCACAACCCTTCTCGCCCAATGGCTGGGCGATCTTGACCGCCAATTTGACCTGGATTTCTCTTCAGCATCAGACGTACCTTCAGGTATTCTGGCAATGACAGGCGAATTCGGCCGGATCATGATGTTGTCACGTCCATATTTGCCTCTTTTTCTCGAATTCTGGCTTCAGTCCATACGCAATCCTGAGATTTGGCAGCAGACAATTGCACCCTATCAAAATTACGTGGACCGGTTCGCCAAAATCTTCCGTCAGGGAGTCGCCGAAGGTTCCATTCAGCCTGTTGATCCCGATGATGCTTCCCTGGCATTGATTGCACTCGCGTTGGGTTTGCTATTACAAAACATGATGATTCCTGAAGGTCGTGATTGGCCTTCAGTGAGTGAAAATGTGATTTCACTTTATCTCAACGGCATTAAAGGAGTATCCAATGCTTAATCTGGTCACCGGTGGAACAGGGCATATTGGAAATGTACTGGTGAAAGAATTGCTGCGCCGGAAAGAAAAGGTTCGGGTCCTGGTCCTTGAAAATGAAGACCTCACCCCCATCCGCGGTCTGGATGTGGATATTTTCTTTGGCAATGTCTGTGATTATGAATCTCTTTTGCCAGCCATGCAGGATGTGGACTGCGTTTTTCACCTTGCAGGCATTATTTCGATCCTCTCCGGAGAAGATAGCCACGTTCATGATGTGAATGTCGGCGGTACAAAGAACGTTGTACGCGCAGCGCATCAATCCGGGGTCAAGAAGATGGTCTATACCAGCTCAATCCACGCCTTCAAAAGAATGCCCTATGGAGTTGTGATCGATGAAGATGTTCCCATCGATCCAGCATCCAGTCATGCGGCTTACGACCGTTCTAAGGCAGAAGCCACACTGGCTGTACTTGCAGAAACAAAGAAAGGTTTCCCGGCGGTAATCGTATGCCCCACCGGGGTACTCGGTCCGGAGGATTTCAAAGGCTCCGAACTCGGTGTACTGGTTGACGACTGGACTCGGAAAAAGACCAACTTCCTGGTGGACGGACAATACGATTTTGTGGATGTGCGGGATGTGGTTCAGGGCATATTGAATGCCCGCGATAAGGGCCGCATCGGGCAGATCTATATCCTCTCCGGACATTTGATCAGGGTCAAGGAACTCTGGCATCTGGTCAAGGATCTGGTTGAATACCCTGCCCACATGATCAATATACCCATGCGCCTGGCGAAATTCGTCGCCTGGATGGCTGAAAAGTATTTCAGCCTGACCCATACCAAACCCAATCTCACCACCTATTCTCTCGAAACCTTGAACAGTAATGCTGTCATCAGCAATGCCAAGGCTCGGGTTGAACTCGGTTTCAGCCCTCGTTCTGTCAGTGAAACAATGACGGATACCGTAAATTGGTGGCGCAAGTCCAAGCAAAATAAAGCCAGGAAGCTCAAATGAAAGATCCAGGATAAACTCATACCCATGGATTGGACTTCTACCACTGCTCTTATCACCGGCGCATCCAGCGGCATTGGCGCTGCTACTGCAAGGTACCTGGCACAACGGGGAATGCGGGTTATCCTCATTGCTCGCCGCGAAGAACTTCTGATCGCAGTGCAACAGGAGATTGAATCTGCCGGCGGAACAGCCATTGTCCTGCCGGCAGACCTTTCCAGCGAAAGCGATAGGATCAGAGTCTATCGGGAAGTAATTACCAGCTATGGCGTCCCTGATATCTTGATCAACAATGCCGGATTCGGATGGTATGGATACTTCCTGGATATGCCCTTTGAAATTGCCCGCAACTTGATCGAAGTGGATGTGATGGCGACTGTTCACCTCACCCATCTCTTCCTCCCGCTCATGCTTCAAAAGCCGGAAGCCCGGATCATCAATATCGGCTCCATAGCCGGGGGTCTACCCGAGCAGGGAGTCGCCATGTACGCTTCTGCCAAAGCCTTCCTCAACTCTTTCTCCACTTCCCTCTTTCGTGAATTGAGAGGCACTTCCACCAGTGTATCCATCCTCCGTGCGGGTCCTGTGAGAACCGAATTCTTTGACCGCGCTCGAAACCAGCCCAATGGTCATTCTGTACCTGCAGAGAGTATGGCCGTGTCGGCTGATAGGATCGCAGCAGGCATCTGGAGATTGATTCGACGGCCCAGAAGGGTTCTCTATGTGCCTTTCTATTACCTGTTCTCTCCCCTGCTTGAGACTCTCTTCGGATGGGCAATCGACCTGGTTGGTCCGTTGCTGCTTCGGAAGAATATCAAAAAGATCCCCCGTTAATCACTGGATAATCCATTTCGCGTTCAGTTTCTGTGTCTTGCCAGCCTTAAGAGGCTGCGCTATAATCTACCTGTTAATTTGACAGAATCCAGAGAGGCTTGAAATCAATGATCGATGTAAATGATCTTCGCAAAGGCGTCATCTTCGAAATGGATGGCAACCTGTATCGCGTATTGGAGTACTCCTTTAACAAACCCGGCCGTGGAAACGCGACCATTCGAATCAAGGCCCGCGATCTGCGCCGCGGAGCCACGCTTGAAAAGACCTTTACCTCCGGTGAGCGCATCCAGGATGTGCGGCTGGATTTCCATAATGTTCAGTACCTTTATACCGATGGCGAACTGTATAACTTTATGGATCTGGAAACCTATGAGCAGCCTGCCATTCCAAAGTCGATTATTGGAGACTATGCTGGCTACTTGAAACCGGAAATGGAAGTGAAGCTCACCTTCTACAACAATGAACCAATCGACATCGAACTTCCCACCACCGTCGATCTTGAGGTCACTTATGCTGAACCGGCTGTCCGCGGTGATACCGCCACAGGTGTGACCAAAAAGGTGACCACGGAAACCGGACTTGAGGTCATGACCCCCTATTTTGTGACCACCGGCGATAAGATCCGGGTGGATACTCGAACTGGTGAGTACGTTACCCGGGTATAGCTCATCGGAGACAACTGAAGCGGAATCACAGGATTTACCGGAAAAATGAAAACACCTGCCGGCACTGAATGCCCCTACTTCTATGGGGATTATTACCGCGGCCGTTCCAACGAAGAATGCCGCCTGATCGGTAATGTCGCCGGTACAGGTAGATGGACGCGCGATCTATGCGCTGTTTGTCCGGTCCCCCGCATTACCCGCGCCAATGCTTGCGAATTCATGACCCTTACAGCCAGAGCGAACCGGGGTTTTCTGGGGATGGGGAAAAAGGTAATCATTTCAGCTTACTGCCGTAAATCCAATTCCAACGTCAAGGTGCCTGAGTTGGGTTGCGGCATCTGTCACCCACTAGACTCAATCCTCTCTGATCCCCGCGAATGACCTTCACCCTTCTGATTGATCTGGATGATACACTGCTGAGCAATCCCCTGGATAAATTCCTCCCGGCTTATATTCAGGCGCTTGCCGATCACCTTTCTCAATATGTGTCCCCGCAAAAGATGATCCCGCAGTTGATCCACGCAACCGACCTGATGGTTGCCAAGGACAACAACTGCGAGACACTTGAGACCACCTTCGATGAGGATTTCTACTTCCCCTTGGGGCTGCAGAAGGATCGACTGGTTGAAGTGATCCTCGATTTTTACCAGCACAAATATGATGCCTTGCGCAGCGTAACCACGCCATTCCCCTTTGCACGAAAACTAATGGATCATGCATTTTCCAAAGGTTGGCGGGTGGTCATCGCCACCAATCCACTCTTCCCAAGAATTGCCGTGATGAAACGCCTCGAATGGGCGGGCATTCCTGCAACGGAATATCCCTATTCAATGTTGACCTCTTACGAGATCATGCACTTCGCCAAACCCAACCCGGCCTATTATGCCGAGATTCTGGGTCAACTGGGATGGACAGAGGGTCCTGCCGTCATGGTGGGCAATAATCTGGCAGATGATCTATTGCCGGCTGCCAAACTCGGCCTACCAGGGTACCTCGTCACCGGCGGTCCTTCCGGTGAAATGCAACAAGGGAAAGAGATCACGTCCGGTTCGCTGGATCAGATTCTCCCCTGGCTGGACAGTATCTCTGAGCAACCATTACCTTTTGAAATGACCAGCCTCGAAGGTATCCTGGCAGTCCTGAAAACAACGCCAGCGGTCGTCCAATCCCTGACAGGTCCTTGTTCAAGAACAGACTGGCGCAAACACCCGATCAAGGGTGAATGGAGCCTGCTCGAGATTCTCTGTCATTTTCGCGATCTGGATCGCGAGGTGAACCTTCCGCGCTTTGAATTGCTTGAAAACTCTACCAATCCATTTATCCCGGGCGTCGATTCTGATCGTTGGGCTGCGGAACGCAATTACAACGAGCAGGATGATTCCACCGTCTATACCGATTTCTGCATGAGCCGCTCCAAGCTCCTGGAAATCATCTCGCGATACTCTGCCGCCGACTGGCAGCAGTCACTGCGCCACTCGTTCTTTGGCCCCACCACCCGTGTGGAACTGGCGAAATTCATTGCCGCTCACGACCGCAATCACATTCATCAAATCGCACAGACCATATTGGCAATTAACTAAGTGCAAGGTACAGGGGGTATAAGAGTTGTGTTAATATTGTGCATTTTTTGCCCAGTATTATAGTAAGTACCCCTGTAGCTTGGTATAATCTCTAAGTGGTGTTCATCCAGAATGATGAACACGAAACATGGAGGACTAGGTGAATTCTCGAAATCAATCCTATATCGTTTATATTCTCCTCTTCGTTGCGATAATCGTGCTGGTGATTTATGGGTTTAACAACAATTCCTCAAGCTCCTCGGTTTTGACCATTAATCAACTTGCCGATCAAGTAAAAAGCGGAAATATATCGCGGATCATTGTAGAAGAAAACAAACTAACGGTAGTTTATTCTGACGGTGTCACTGAAAAGACCTCGAACAAGGAAACAGAAACCACTCTTGTATCCCAGTTGATGGCTCTTGGGGTTACCCCTGAAGAACTGGCTTCAAGCAAGATCAATATTGAAGTCAAGCCCCCCAGCGCTTTTCTTGGATTATTGAATGCACTGTTTTACATCGTGCCGTTCCTGCTCTTCGGTGGAGCGTTCTACTTTATCTTCCGTCAGGCGCAGGGCAGTAACAACGCAGCCATGTCGTTCGGCAAATCCAGAGCTCGTATGTTCACCGGCGATCACCCGACCGTTACTTTTGAAGATGTTGCCGGAGTCGATGAATCGAAGGAGGAGCTGAAGGAGGTCGTGGAATTCTTGCGCGAACCGCAAAAGTTTATCGCGCTCGGCGCCCGAATTCCAAAGGGCGTCCTCCTGGTCGGCCCTCCTGGAACAGGGAAGACCTTGCTGGCAAAAGCAGTTTCAGGCGAAGCCGGCGTGCCCTTCTTCTCTATTTCGGGTTCCGAATTCGTGGAAATGTTCGTTGGCGTGGGTGCCAGCCGTGTGCGTGATCTTTTCGACCAGGCCAAACGCAATTCGCCGTGTATCGTCTTTGTTGATGAGATCGATGCCGTTGGACGTCAGCGCGGTGCGGGTCTTGGCGGGAGCCACGATGAACGTGAACAGACCCTCAACCAGATGCTGGTGGAAATGGACGGCTTTGATACAGACACCAATGTGATCATCATGGCCGCCACCAACCGCCCGGATATCCTCGATCCAGCCCTGCTGCGGCCAGGCCGTTTTGACCGGCGCGTCACCCTTGATCGTCCGGATGTCCGCGGCCGCGAAGCTATCCTCAAAGTTCATATCAAGGGCAAACCAGTGTCTCCGGATGTTGACCTGGCAATCATCGCCCGCTCCACACCAGGCTTTGTTGGTGCTGACCTTGAGAACCTGGTCAATGAAGCTGCCATTCTTGCAGCCCGCCGAAACAAGAAGAGTATCGGTGAAAGCGAGTTTGAAGAATCCATCGAGCGTGTGATCGCCGGCCCAGAACGAAAGAGCCGCCTGATCAGCCAGGAAGAAAAGCGCATTGTCGCCTATCACGAATCAGGTCATGCTGTGGTCATGAACGCCCTGGCTGAAGCCAATCCGGTGCAGAAGGTCTCCATCATCGCCCGAGGTATGGCTGCCGGGTACACCCTGGCGCTGCCCAAGGATGATCAAACCCTGATGCCGCGCAAGAAGCTGATCGCCGAAATGGTCGGTTTGCTGGGCGGACGTGCTGCCGAAGAGATCGTCTTTGACGATATTACCTCGGGTGCTTCCAATGACATCGAACGCGTGACTCAACTGGCACGCAGTATGGTCACCCGCCTGGGTATGAGCAAGGAGCTTGGTCCAATGGTATACGGCCAAAAGGAGGAATTAATCTTCCTGGGTCGTGAGATCTCTGAACAGCGGGACTATTCCGAATCCATCGCTGAAAAAATCGATAGCGAAGTCCGTGTTCTTGTAAACGATGCTTACTCCGAAGCCAGAAGGATATTGACTGAGTACCGCGAAAAGCTGGACGCAGTTGCCACCCGCTTGCTTGAAGTGGAAACGCTTTCCCGTGAGGAATTCGAATCCATCTTCCCGCCGCCCGTGGAGCACAAGAGCGGCACACCTGAGATTGTTGAAGGTTAATTAACATCAAAGCCGGGAGTGAAATTCACTCCCGGCTCTTTTTTGCGATGATTAGTTGGCTATGCGCATATTCGTAAGGATACGCTCAAGAGGATCCGGCTGCATCTCGTACCAGTGGATGTTCTCATCGCTGGTTTTAAACCAGTTCGCCTGCCGCCTGATGAATTCTCGCGTTTTCCTCCGCATTTGCACCTTGGCATCCTCGAGGGTCATGTTTCCGCGAATCACATCGATCACCTCGCGGTAGCCAATCGCAGAAAGAGGCGGATTTGCTTCGCTGTATCCCTTCGCGAGCAGGTTCTGCACTTCCTCCACCAGCCCATCAACAAACATCTTTTCGATTCGTTCATCCACGCGCTGATAGAGTTCTGCGCGTGGACGGTTCAGACCGACCAGCATGAATTCATAGTCTGGCGCTTCTTTCTGACGTTGACTGGAGAATTTCATTCCGGTCTTGAAAATAACCTCAAGTGCGCGCACCGAGCGCCGTAAATTGCTGGGTTCAATGACCGCCGCAGCATCTGCATCCAGCACTGCCAGTCGGTCATGCAGCGCTGGCGCACCGATCTCCCTGCCCCATTCTTCCAGTTTGTTCCGCAGTTTCTCGTCCGGCCTTTGACTGGGAATGACCCAGCCTTCCATGAGTGCCCGCACGTATTGCCCTGTTCCACCCACCAGTATGGGAACGTGCCCCCTTTCCAGCACCCCTTCAATTTCGCGCAAAGCCTGCTTTCGGAATAACGCCAGTGACCAGTTTTCATCCGGTTCGACCAGGTCGATCATGTGGTGCGGTACCCTGGCTTGCTCTGCCTTCGTAGGTTTGGCGGTGCCGATATCCATTCCCCGATAGATCAGACGTGAATCCATGGAAATGATTTCTCCATCGATCCGCTCCGCGAGCCTCAACGAAAGTTCTGTCTTGCCCACGGCAGTGGGTCCAACAATAACCATCACTCGCGGAAGCCTATGCAATTTCGACATCTTTGAACCATTCGAATTTCATATCATCAGTTCCTGGTTTGCCGTTGATCGCGATCACATCAAGATGCCATGTTCCCGATGCCTGGTCGTGATCCACCAGGTACCGCTCTGCTGCCCTGCTCATATGTTCGAATTTCGTGCGGGTAATGGATTCCTCCGGGTTGCCAAAACCGGCAGTGGTTCGGGTTTTGACTTCCACGAACCGCAACTCACCATTCAGTTCCACAATCAGATCGATTTCGCCTTCCAGGGTTCGAACGTTCACAGCAATCACTGCGCATCCCTGCCTTTCAAGGAATTGTGCTGCAGCCGATTCACCCCACTTACCAATATTCTGCCTGTAACGGTTTTTCAAACCCTGCTCCCGGTTCATTTATCCACTTCCAAGGATTCTACTCTGAATTACCTTCTGGCGCGATAGGAACTAAACGAACGGCCTGACTAAATTTGCGTTATGATTATGAAAATCTGAAACACTGAGGATATGATGCCAAAAGCGGAATTGATCGCCATTGGAACCGAATTGCTCCTGGGGGAGATACAAGACACCAATACCCGATCCATCGCCCGCATGCTGCGGGAAATCAACATCGACCTCTTCCGCAGCACGATCATCGGAGATAATTCTGCAAGAATCTCCGCTCTCTTTCTTGAAGCCCTCACCCGGTCGGATATCGTCATCGCCACAGGCGGGCTGGGCCCGACCGTGGATGATTACACGCGTGAAGCGGCTGCCAGAGCTTTCAACGTGGACTTGATATTTCAACCACACCTGTGGAAAAAGATAAAGGAACGCTATTCCACACGCGGCATAACTCCCTCCGACAATAATCAACGCCAGGCTTTTATTCCTGCATCCGCAATCGTGGTGCAAAACCCGGTTGGCACCGCACCCGGCTTTATCCTGCAACGCGAAGAGAAAACCTTGGTTTGCCTGCCCGGGGTGCCCCGCGAAATGGAAACCCTGATGGAAGAAACGGTCATGCCCTTCCTGATCAAAACATACGGACTTCAAGGGTTGATCAAGGTCAAGGTCCTGCACGTATCCGGGGTCCCCGAATCACGTGTGGATCAACTGGTGGCAGAATATGAAACCTGGCAAAATCCCACAGTGGGGCTTTTGGCACACCCCGGCATTGTGGATGTCCGAATCACTGCCAAGGCAGATTCTGAAACCCTGGCAGATGAAATGATCCGCTCTCTCGAAGTTCCCATCCGCGGCCGGTTTGGCATGGATATCTTTGGCATGGACGAAGAAACCTTGGAAGAACACGTCCGACAATTGATCGCAAATTTCAGCCAAAAATTCGTCATCGTAGAAGCAGGCGAAAAACCTCTGGTCAGGGATCTTTTACAGAACTTGCCACAGATTCTGCGTGTGGAGTTTTCGCCCAAAATACCGCCGGTTGACTCCATTGAACAAAACAGTGCCTTCCTTGCATCCAATTTGGGTCAGGAAAATGTCCTTTATTTTATTCACTGGCTGGACGATAACGGCATCAAATGCATTTCCGGTATAATTTCTCCTAACATTTCGCGTCGCACAGAAAAAACATATCTTGGCCCCTTCGCAAACGGGGATACCTGGATCATCAACACCGCGCTTGATTTTATCCGGCGCGTATTACCAGAGATCAAATAAGGAAGGATATAGAATGCCATCTGCCGATACCCTCTTTACAAATGCAGTCATCATCACCATGGATTCGAAATTTCATCTGTACGAACCCGGTGCCCTGGCAGTCAAAGGATCAGAAATCATCGCTGTGGGACCTGAGAAGGATATCCTCTCAGACTATACAGCAGCACATATGGTGGACTGCGGCGGAAAGGTGCTGATGCCCGGCCTGGTGAACGCCCATACACACGTTCCGATGACCCTGCTGCGAGGCCTGGCAGACGATCTACGACTGGATGTTTGGCTGATGGGATACATGATGCCGGTGGAGCGTGAATTCGTCTCGCGGGAATTTGTATATCTTGGCACCAGCATTGCATGCGCTGAAATGATCCGTTCTGGAACGACCACCTTTGCCGATATGTACTACTTTGAAGAGGAAGTCGCGAAGGCAACCTCGGCAGCCGGAATGCGGGCAGTGTGTTCGCAAACGGTGATGAAGTTCCCCACCCCTGATGCGAAATTCTATGAAGAATCTCTTGCCATGGCGCGCGACTTTATCGTCCACTGGAAGGGGCATCCCCTGATCGTCCCTTCGGTCGCACCGCACGCCCCTTACACTTGCACAGCTGAAATGATGCGTGCCACCGCTCAACTCGCGATTGAATTTGATGTTCCGCTTCATACCCACCTGTCCGAAACTGCTCTCGAAGTTGAAAATGTGCGTAATGAGCAGGGTATGCCGGTGATCCCGTATGTTAAGAAGCAGGATTTACTCGAAGCCAAAGTCATCGCAGCCCATTGTGTACATGTGGATGAAGGTGAAATCCGCACCTTACAGCATGCGCATGCGGGTGTGGCTCACAACCCCTCCTCCAACTTGAAGCTCTCTTCCGGTGTCGCTCCGGTGAAACGCATGCTCGAGCTTGGCCTGAATGTTGGCATTGGTACAGACGGTCCCGCATCCAACAACGACCTCGACATGTTCGAGGAAATGCGCCTGGCATCGTTTGCGCAAAAAGTGACCAGCGGCGACCCCACCGTACTTCCTGCTCGTACCGCAGTATTGATGGCTACGCGCATGGGTGCTGAGGCACTTCATATTGGTGGCATTACGGGTTCATTGGAACCTGGCAAACGCGCCGATCTCATCCTCGTAGATATTTCCCCGGTGCACAACTCCCCGCACTTCCGGCGCGATCCGAACGCCCTGTATGCTCAAATCGTTTACGCCTCCAAGTCTTCCGATGTGACAGATATGATGGTCGACGGCAAATTCTTAATGCGCGAAAGGCAATTACTCACCCTTAAGGAAGCCGACCTCCTTGCAGAAAGCCAGGCGTATGCCCAAAAGATCGACCAATTCCTGATCGAGCGTGAGAATTCAGTACTTTCGAAGTTGATTGCCATCGGCGGAACATCGGAAGAGGAAAGCTTCGAAATCCAATCCAAGGTGCGCATTTCCAGCGTCGATCCTATCCTGGAAGCAATCAAGGATCCTCAAATTGAAATTCTCCGCAAGCGTCATTACCGCGAGTATGATGTTTACTTCTTCTTCACTGAAATAGATCAGGGCATCCTGCGTTATCGCGAAGATTCCTTCCTTGAAAATGAGCGTGTCGATAAGGTCCGTACCCGCTTGACGTTGATCGGACCGGTGCGAGAAGACGAATTTCCGCAGGAAGTGCTTCTATCGCGCAGCCGTTACCTGGCACCTGCCAACCAAAGTCTGCGCTTCTACCAGGAATATTTCAAACCGCAAATTCAAAAGGAAATTGAAAAGGACCGTCTGCGTTTCCTGGTCAAATTCCAGGATATCGAATTTTTCATTAACCTCGATACGGTCACCAAACCCGGTCTCGGCTGCTTCCTGGAGATCAAGAGCCGAACCTGGAGCCGGCAGGATGCAGAATTGAAATCAAGGCTGGCAGTCGATCTTATACGTTTGCTGGGCGCTGACCCGGATGAATCGACCTCTGACGACTACATCGAGATGGTCAGGTAGATGATGCCGACTGAAAGCGGAGGGGAAATTCGGGTGTTATTTATTTCCGCCGAAGCAGAGCCTTTTGCGCGCGTCGGCGGGCTGGGCGATGTCGGCGGTGCATTGCCCCGTGCGCTGCGCAAACTCGTACCCACAGCTGCGTTGAATTCCAGGCTGGACGTACGTCTGATCATTCCCTTTTATGGCTCGATCAAGAAGGCGGATTATCCGCTGGAACAGGTTGCCGAGTTCGATATTCCTTCGAAGAAAGGACCTATACCTGCGGTGGTATACGAAACCCTGTATGAAGGGTTGCCGGTTTACTTTGTCGATGGTCCCGCCTTCCGCCCCGATGATCCGGTATACAGCCAGAATTTTGAGCTGGACGCTGAAAAGTTTATCTTTTTCTCCTTGGCCAGCCTGCAATTACCCAAGGAAATTGGTTGGCCTGTTCAAATCATCCATGCCAATGACTGGCATTCAGCTGTAGCCATTCATGCGCTGAAACGCCTGCGAAAATCTGATCCTTTCTACAAATCCACCAGGGGGATCATCTCCATTCACAACCTTCCCTTTATGGGCACCGGTTCTGAAAAAGCGCTTTCCCTTTTTAATATTTCAGCGGCCCGCAACCCTGCCATGCCCCCCTGGAGCCGCAAGCTGCCCCTGCCCATGGGGATCGATGCTGCAGATTGGATCCTCACTGTCTCACCCCATTACGCCCAGGAAATTCTGACCCCCGGGTTTGGCTGTGATCTGCAGGATTATCTCAAAACCAAACTCGATCATCTCTCCGGAATTTTGAATGGTCTGGATACCGAGCTTTGGAATCCCGAGACGGACCGTGCCATCGCTTCCAACTTCTCCAGTAAGAATATTGCCGCCAGAACAGCAAACAAGTTGGCGCTCCAAAAAGAGCTGGGGTTGCCTGAAGATCCGGAAATTCCGCTGATGGCATTTGTCGGCCGCATGGAGCTGCAAAAAGGCGCAGACCTTGTGATCCATACATTATCGACTCTGGATCCCCTCCACTGGCAGGCGGTGATCCTGGGTACCGGGAAAAAGGATCTTCAAGACGCCGCAGTAACCTTGGAAAAGCAGTATCCTCAAAATGTACGCGCCCTCATCAAATTTGACAGCCTCCTTTCGCACCGGGTATACGCGGCAGCAGATATGCTGCTCATGCCATCGCGTTACGAGCCCTGCGGTCTTTCGCAAATGATCGCCATGCGTTACGGCTGCATCCCCGTCGCCAGTGCCACGGGTGGATTGGTGAACAGTATCGAAAATCACACTTCATCTGCCTTGGGAACGGGCTACCTGTTTGACCTGGAATTACGCGAAGGGCTAAAGAAAACCCTGCACAGGGCAATGACAGATTATCACGAAAAACCGCAATGGCTGGCTCTTCAGCAAAATGCCATGGCTCAGGATTTTTCCTGGAAATATTCAGCACTCGAGTATGCCCGTCTTTATGAGTGGCTGCTGGTTCATTAGATTTTGTCTCTTTCTTCAAGGAGGAAATTAGTGAAACTTCATAGAGCTTCCGGAGTTCTACTTCATCCCACAAGTTTGCCCGGACCTGATGGCATTGGCGATTTGGGTCCACAAATACATGAATGGATCGATTTTCTTGCCAAAACAGGCTGCAAACTCTGGCAGGTACTGCCCCTTGGACCCACTGGCTATGGTGATTCGCCCTACCAATGCTTTTCAGCTTTTGCCGGAAACCCTTACCTGGTAAGCGCTGCTCTGCTAATGGATCAGGGTCTCCTAAAAAGGAAAGACCTCGCTGACCGCCCGGTCTTTCCGGTGGATAAGGTTGATTTTGGTCCTGTGATTGAATGGAAATTGATTTTGCTTAACCGCGCCTATGACCGGTTCAAGCTGGGCGCAAACCCGAAATTATCCAGTGCTTTCCAAAAGTTTTGCTCGGAAGAATCCTCCTGGCTGGATGATTTTTCGATATTTATGGCATTGAAGGAAGCTCACGGCGGTGCACCCTGGAACCAGTGGTCAAAGGAATACCGTCTGCGTGATGAAAAGAGCCTGGCAGCATTCAGCCAGGAAAACCATGAAGTCATCGAACAGCACAAATTCCGCCAGTTCGTTTTCTTCTCGCAATGGAACGCCGTCCACACTTACGCCAATTCCAAGGGCATCAAGATCATCGGCGATGCGCCGATCTTTGTATCCTTCGATTCTGCGGATGCCTGGTCACACCCAGAGCTTTTTTACATGGATGCTGACTGTAAACCCACTGTTGTTGCCGGAGTTCCACCGGATTACTTCTCTCCCACAGGCCAGCTTTGGGGAAATCCATTATATAAATGGGAGATTCACAAGGCATCCGGTTACAAATGGTGGATCGAACGCCTTGCTGCGACTTTGAAGACAGTGGACTATGTCCGTTTGGACCATTTCAGGGGATTTGCCGGATATTGGGAAATTCCTGCTGGAATGCCCACAGCCGAGATCGGAAAATGGAAGAAAGGACCGGGAATGCCATTCTTCAAAGCGTTGCAGCAGGCATTTCCTGATCTGCCCATCATCGCCGAGGACCTGGGAGAGATCACGCCTGATGTCATTGCATTGCGAGACGGCTTGGACCTGCCTGGAATGAAGATCCTCCAGTTCGCATTCGCTGCTGACGCCAAAGATCCGTTCCTGCCGCACAATTATCCAATCAACTGCGTGGCATACTCTGGCACTCATGACAACGACACGGTGATTGGTTGGTACCAGACAGCGCCTGACAAAGAAAAGGATTTCTACCGCAGGTATATGGCGCGTTCTGGTGATGACCCCGCAGGCGACATGGTGCGCGGGGTCTGGAGTTCGGTGGCGGCTTTTGCCGTCTGTCCACTTCAAGATCTGCTTCGCCTGGGTACGGAAGCCCGCATGAATTTCCCGGGTAAGGCATCCGGCAACTGGACCTGGAGAATGCTCCCCGGAACTCTTTCCACTCAATTAATGAAGTATCTTGTAGAGTTGAATACGCTGTATCTGAGATGATAATGAATCTACCTGGTAAAGCGTAAACGAATAGACCGAATGAACTGGAAATGATCTTTGAGAATAACAAGAGGATTCGCATTTGCTTTTTTTCAAATGCCAATCCTCTTTGTATTATTTGCACAGGCTAAGCCACAAGCGAACAAGACCGATCCACAGGAATCCTCACCCGATTATGGTAAGCACATTTTGATTTGTTTTATACTCTGACCTGCAGCAGTAATCGCGTCCGGTTTCGCAAGAAACTCCCCCGAAATCCAGCCATCATATCCTGCAGCTTTTAGTTCTGCCAGGATGGATCTGAAATCCAAATGCCCCGCGCCAGGGTACATGCGGTTGGAATCAGCAACATGAAAGTGAAAGATACGATCCCCGCACATTCGGATACTCGTTTCAATTTGAGCTTCTTCGATGTTCATATGGAAGGTGTCCAGCAATAGACCGAAGTTGGGCATCCCGATCTTCTCGACCAACTCTTTTCCTTGCAATGCCGTATTGATCAAAGTTGTTTCATATCGGTTAATCGGTTCGAGCGCCAACCGGACATTCTCTGCCTGGGCAGACAAACTGCATTCCAATAAAGCATCAGCCAGCCATTGTTCGGCTTGCTCCTGCTCCACCTCTGGCTTGACAACGCCGCGAATTAATCCAATGATGATTACTGCCTTAAAACGAGAAGCTAAGGGAATATGACTCTTGATCCTCTCGATCGCTTTATGCCTGATGATTTTCTCGGGATCGGTAAATGAAAGCCCCTCCTCACCCCATGCTTGCCCAGTGCCAATCGCCGGCACAGACAGGTCGTGTTTGCGTAACAAATATTCCAACTCATCGAGGTTGACCATATTGGGGTCGCGAATGGCCAGTTCCACTCCCTCATACCCAAGGTCTGCAATTTTTGTGACACTTGATATAAGGTCACCTTTAAATGTAGCAGCCTGAAATTTGGCAAATTGGGTCGAAAGAACAACTGACAGTTTCATGGATCTGCTTTCTTTGACAGGTGGCGGTCACCGAACATGACCACCACCTGTCCTGCATGGAAATTTATCGGGCAATATATGTGATTTTGCACTCAGAACGATTGGTTTGCAAGCCAATGATGTTATCCGGAAGTTCTTCCAGGCTGATTTTTTTGGTGCTCATGCGGGTCATGTCCATACCGGTTGCCATGCACTCGATGACGCGGGGAAAATTACCATGACCTGAGTGTCCCTGGGCGCCAACAACACGGGCACGCCTCACCTGCAAGACTTCTCCTGTCACCGGCATTTTGGCTTCTGCCCTGGCAGTCACCACAACAGTGCTGTTCAAGGTACGCCCTTCCCAGATCACCCTTTCGATTCCTGGATAAACAATGGTGGGCAGTCCGGTGGCTTCCATGAACATATCTGCTCCCATGCCGCCGGTAATTTCCAGAACCCGGTCAGCAAAATCTTCCTTTGCAGGGTTGATATGGAAATCAGCTCCTAATTTCAGAGCCATCTCAGCGCGCTCCTGCTGAGTCTCGGAAATGATTACCTGAGAAGCTCCAGCCCGCTTCAAGATTGCGCAGGCGGCAATTCCCACGGGTCCTGCCCCCAAAATCACCACCCTGTCGCCCGGTCGGATTCCCCCTCCACGTTCAATGACTGCATTGTAGGCAACGCAGGTGGGTTCCACCAGGCTGCCAGCCACAAAGATATCGGCTTCTTTATAATTCTTACGCAGCGGTTCGAGACTCCAGAGCGTTCGTGCGGGCAGCACAATGTAGCTGGTATACGCGCCATTGACATTAAACCCCACTTCATTCAGCCTTTCGCAATGATTGGGGTAGCCGTCAGCGCAGGGTTTGCATTGCCCGCACCAAAGCATTTCTTCAGTGGTCACCAGTTCGCCCCCTTTGAAAGGCTTATTGGTTCGTTTATCGTAAGCTTTCTTCCCCGCTTCAACCACAACACCCGAAAATTCATGCCCGAGAATGCTCGGGAACCCGGTCAGCCCTGGGTAGAAGATATATCCATCCTTATCCGCCTGTGCCATGTGAACATCTGAACCGCAAATCCCGCATGCTTTGACTTGCATCAGCACTTCTTCAGGACCGGGAGTTGGAATATCATATTCGCGAATTTCCAGTTTCGGATTTCGCCACACCTGGCTTCCCAGGTAGGTTTGTACACCTTCAATGTCCTTGGAACCGAGTCTAAACCCTGGTTTGGGAGCCCATTCTGCCACCAGGGTAACGCCAAGCATTTTTCCTGTCATCTTTATTCTCCTCTTCCAAAAAAGGTGCAATCTCTAGTTTTTTACTGTGTGCACGAAATAACGAATTTGAGAGTGAAGTGCGATCACTTTACACTTCTGTGCCCTGACCAATCCGCGGCAAGCCGTAGACAGATTTCCAGCCTGGGCTGAGTGGTTCGCGCAGATAGGGTTCCATGTCTTCCGCGGAACGCAGCGTCACTTCCTCGACCGGCGGCACACTACCAGCGGGGAATCGATCAAGGACATCCTTCTGCCACAGGGTGAGGTACTTTAATATGGCAGCGACGGGTCGTTTCGCTTTTTGGGCTGATCCAGACTTAGCTTTCCCGACTACTCCCTCTGGTGTTGCCGCGATTTCAATCGCAAAATGACCTTCCCCTTCGGACCAGCGGCTGGGTCTTCCAAATGGATCGACAGACTTATCAAAATGACCCTCAGGCAGGTAGCTTTTCCCCTCTGTGTTGACAGCATAATTCATGTCCACCATGTCGGGATGAAGCAATAAACCCAGTGAGGTTTCAGACTCATCCGCATGGACAAAATTGGTTTCCATCTGCCCACCGCGGTCAGATGACCGGAAGAATTCCCGCACCCCGCGGTGCCAGTCTATGACGCGGAAAATTCCCGGAAGCTGATATCGTTTCTGAAATTCCTGGACGGCAGATTCGAGCATCCATAATTGACCGTGGTTGTTAACAATCAACTGTTTGCGAAAACCATCATTCCATAGCCCAAGCATGACATCGATCATCATTTCGCGGACAACATGCTCTCGCACAATTACCGTGCCCGGCATACCCAGGTGGTGAAAGGGGTGCCCGCCGTAGTTCAATGGGGGAAGGGCGAGGTTGATGGGAGCGCCAGTTTTCGCAGTAAACCGCCGAACACCTTCACAAATGGCACTGACGTAAAGTGTATCCGATGCGCTGGGCAGGTGCCTTCCGTGCAGCTCTGTGCAGCCTACCGGGATGAAAACAATATCGTTCTTCTTGCGGTTTTCTTCCACCTGCCAGCGGGTGGTGGTCTGGATATATGCCCCGGGTTTCGCCCATTCCACTGGGGAGGGAATTCCATACTCTGCTAAAATGGCATCGATCTCGGCTTCGCTGGCATCCCAGACCTCTTTTTTTAACCGTCCAACCGCATTATCTTCAAAAAAGAGGTCGGGTTGATTCGTCGGCAAATAGCCTGCTGGTATTCTGGTTTCTGACATGATATTCTCCATAATTGATCCGCTTCTGCTTCAAACCGATTTTTTCTCGAGTGGGCATATGTCACTCGCCGAGAATTTCTGATAGCTTCACCGGTCGATTCTCATGGAGTGATTTCCATGCGGCATAACCCAGCCCAACTGCAATGCGGCCATCTTCGCCATTGGTGGGGGTTGTTTTGTCATCACGTACACACTCAATAAACTGGCGCACCTCTTCGACATAACAGGGAGCATAGCGCTGCATGAAGAAGTGAGGGGGTGGGGCAAAATGGAATCCCTGTGAGTCGCCTTTTACGATGGTCGTTTCAGCTTCGTTGTTGGCCATGGCGGTGCCGTTTGAGCAAAACACTTCCAGTCGCTGGTCGTATCCATATACTGCCTTTCGGCTGTTATCGATTGTGCCCACTGCGCCATTCGCAAACTTCACCGTCAATACGTTGGTGTCGATGTCGCCAAATTCAGCCAGCTCGGGTCTTAGAAGGGCGCTGCCAACGGCATAGACCTCTTCAATTTCACCCACCTGGAAACGAGCCATGTCAAAATCGTGAATCGTTTGATCAAGGAACATGCCGCCGGAAACACGCAAGAATTCCATGGCCGGATAATCCGGGTCGCGGTCTGTGATGCGTACAATACAGGGCCGGCCGATTTCCCCTGAAGCTACGATTTCCCGCACTCTCTGGAAGCTTTTATCGAAGCGTCGATTGAATCCGACCTGAAGTTTCACGTTTGCCTTCTTGACCATCTCGAGGGCATCATCGATTTTGGCAAGGTCCAGAGCCAGGGGTTTTTCACAGAAAATGTCTTTCCTGGCAGCAGCAACATCTTTGATAATAAAAGCATGCGTGTCCGTGCTGGTGGCAATCAAAATGGCATCGATCGACGGATCTGTCAGCAGTTCGTGATAGTCCCTGACCACGCGGGGGATGCCCAACTCGTCTGCCAGTGCTTGCGCCACTTCCAGGCGAAGGTCACAAATCGCCACAAGTTTTGCCTCGGGGATCAAACGTGCCAGATTTCGCACGTGAACGCTTCCCATTCTTCCGGTACCGATCACAGCGATGTTCACTATTTTTGCCATATTTTTCTCTTTCCTCCTTCAAGGTGAGGAACTGCAGAGTGGAACCCCGCAGATTATGCCTGAACTTTCATGACGATTTTCATGGCGCTCTTGTTGTGATGTTCCATGGTCTTGATATTCAGTCCGAGCATATCGAATGCGCTCAAACAATCATCCAGGGGGATGACCCTCGTAAAGAAGGGTTCCATGTTGAGCCGTTTTTCCTGATACACCCGGATCGATGGCACCATCGTATTTTGACCCAGATACAACCCCAGGATCTTGGTCGCCCAGCGGGTGATCTCATTGGGGACGACGGTGGTGGTCACCGACGAATCCATACCAAAGGGCAGTACTTTCCCGCCAGGAGTGACGGATTTCAAGGCTGTCTCAAGACCATTACCTGTGGCTTCGATGACGATATCAGCTTTATATCCGTGAGTAAATTCGGTGATGTTTTTTACAACATCTACTTCTTTTGGATTCCAGACCGTGAGCCCGCACTTCTTTGCGACGCTGATTCTGAACGGATCGATTTCAGTAACCACCACCTTGGCAGCGATGTTCTTGGCGAATTGAGCAAACAGGTAGCCAATAGGCCCAAATCCAATGATCATCACATATTCATAAGGCATCATTTGTAGTGTGTTCATGCCGTTCATCACAGTCGCCAGCGTTTCAACCTGGGTGCCTAGAACATTATCGATTTCATCCGGCAGTACAAAACATTGTTTTTCCGGAACCAGACAGTATTCTGCGTACCCCCCATCGCGCATCACCCCCAGGGCGCTGGTCTTGATATCCACACACTGACTCGTCAAACCGCGCCGGCAATATTCACATTGTCCGCAGCGGATGTTGTTGTCCACCGCCACGCGGTCTCCGAGCTTAAGATGGTGGACGTGAGTGCCAATCTCAACCACTTCTCCGCAGAACTCATGTCCAAGAATGGTGTTCGGTCTGAAGTGATGTTTGCCTTCCACAATCTTTACATCAGAACCGCAAATGCCGACATTTTCAATTTTGAGCAGCACGTCATCCGGATCTTTGACATGCGGAACCGGAACCTGTTCCAACTCAAGTTTTCCGACGTCCTTCATCACCCAGGCTTTCATTTTGTCGTTCATCTTCTCTCCTTCTTATCTTTGATTTAATTGCACACGTGTGCATCGATTAAGAAAAACACGGCTTCACTTTCACTCATTCTTATTTTTTACCTTTGTCCTTTTTTGAAAATACCCAATCTTAGCGTTGTATTCGCGCTGAACATCCAGCGGCAAAACTGCGCACTTGTTCGAGTGTGGCCATGCTGGTATCCCCGGGGAAAGTGGTCAGTAACGCGCCATGTGCCCAGCCCAGGTTGACCGCTTCCTGTGGATTCTCGTTAGTTAGGAAACCGTAGAACAGTCCTGATGCGAATCCATCGCCGCCGCCCACCCGGTCATAAACATCGAGATCGCATACCGGCGAGGAATAACTCTTGCCATCAATCCATGCCACGGCACCCCAGCGATGTCGATTGGTGGATTGGACTTCACGCAATGTCGTTGCCACTACCTTAATTTGCGGGTACTGTTGTAAAACACGATTAATCATTTCAAAGAATGCTGCCGAATCGAGTTTTGAAGAACTGGTTACGCCTGGTCCTGCAATACCAAGCCCCATTTGCAGGTCTTCCTCATTACCCACCAAAACATCGACATTCTCAACAATGCGCTTCAGAACTGCCTGAGCTTTTTCGGGTCCCCCCCATAGATTCCACAATTTCGCCCGGTAGTTCAAATCAAATGAAATCACCGCCCCCGCAGCCTTGGCGCTTTTCATTCCTTCAATGATCAACTCGCCCGTTGTCTCAGACAGGGAGGCAAAGATTCCGCCGCTGTGAAACCAACGTATACCTCCGGCAAAGATGTGACCCCAATCAAAATCTCCCGGTTTGAGCAAGGCTGCTGCTTCATTGGCGCGGTTGTAAAACACTACCGGCGCCCGAACGCCGAATCCACGGTCGCTGTATACCGCTGCCATATTGGGACCGGTCACGCCATTGTGGCTGAAATGTTTGTAAAAAGGCATAACCCCCATTTGACGTACGCGGCTGTCAATTAGATCTCCCACTGGATACTCCGACATTGCGGTAACAATGCCTGTGCGCAGCCTGAAGCAATCAGAGAGATTTGCCGCACAATTGAATTCGCCCCCGCTGACATGGATCTGGCAATCGGTCGCTTTGCGGAATGGAACAATGCCCGGATCAATACGGTGAACCAGAGCCCCCAGTGATATAAAATCAAACGCATGTTCAGAACTCGGTGAAATATTCAATCCATGGTTCACGGTACCTCTCCTTGTCGAACCGAAATCCGTGTGATCATTGCGTTAACCTCTTATCAATCCCGGCCTTACCCTGTATAACATCTCCCCTGCCCTTGGCACATACAAAATGTCTTCGCCTTCGCGATCCAGCCAATCTTGTGTGCGTATTTCCGCAGGATCCATATAGCCCAGGTTCAGATGCGTGCATTCTTCATGGGAGATTTTGCTTGCCAGGGTTACCCGAACATTCGGCTTTTCGATCTGGCCGATCATCACTCCGGAACCGCGAAGATGCGTGCTATGCGCCAGCACTCCGAGCGGAACATGCTTGAATTCGTCCCAATGAGCAAGGAAATAGGGCAGGATGTGGTAGCCAACCTGACGGATGAATTTTCCGTGTACAAAACTGACTTCTGACAAGTGCGGAGCATAGATAACCACTTCGCCGCCTACTGCCACCGCGGGTTCGATTTTGTACATGGCCTTTGCTGCTGTCCAAAGCTCATCGTACATGCCGGGTGCACAAGAAAGTACTCTCTGATATGGTTTTTCACACCACTGAATGTGGCGTTTTTCAGATAAATCTGCCGCCCTGCTCCATGCTGTCAAAACATCTCCGATGAAGATACCGGTCAGATCGTGCCCTTCAACGGTCAAAGCTATCAACGTTACGGGTGTCTGCAGCCGTTTGGCTGCAGCATGGATCATTTTCCGAACCGGTGTATCCTTGATGCCTATGGTCCCCACCACACCGCTAAGAGCTCCCAACCAGTGTGTGGCATTGATCATCTCTGCGCCAGAAATCCCCGGGAAAAGATATTTCGCTCCCCCAGAAAAACCGACGACTTCATGGGGGAAAGTCGGTCCCAGAATAATGATCTGGTCGCATTCCAAAACCGCTTTGTTGATGTTTATTAGAATTTCAACTGGTAATGAAGGATGCCAATTTTCGCCTGCGATTTCACGAATCTCCTCGCTGTCCATCCATCCAATCTTCGCTAGTGCAGTCGGATCATCCCATGCATGATTCAGGATTTTCACATGACCGAATTTGGTTTGTCTTTCCTCTGGCGTGATGCCCATCAAGCGTTCCAGATTACCTTCGCTTAATGGCGGGTGAGTCCCCAAAGCGACCATGAAAGTGACACTTTGTGTATCGGACAGGAGTTCAACCAGTGTGTGGAAAAGGAACGGTAACGGAAGGGATCGGGTATGATCGGGCACGAGGACCAATACTTTTTGCCCCGTAAACTTGCCCAATAGACCTTCCGCCAGAGTTTGTTGGATGGATTCTGGAGGAAGTACACCAGCATCTGCAATACGTTGGGCATCAATAGGAGACATTTTTATCCCTGACTAGACACCACTGAATGCTGAAAAACCGCCGTCAATGGGCACGACGATACCGGTCACAAAGGCTGATGCCGGTGAAAGCAGCCACAGAACGGTTCCCAGTAAATCATCGGGGGTTCCAAATCGCCCCATGGGGGTAAGTTGAATGATCGAGTTCCCGCGCGGAGTAAGATCTCCATTTTCCTGCCGGGTCAACAAAAAACGGTTCTGGTCGGTTAAGAAGAAACCCGGGGCAATGGCGTTGACACGAATTTCGGGTGAATACTCTTGTGCCATATGTACCGCAAGCCATTGCGTAAAATTGCTCACCCCAGCCTTTGCAGCCGAATAGGCTGGAATGCGCGTCAATGGTCTGAACGCATTCATCGAAGAAATATTCAGGATGACTCCTGTCTTTTGGTCAGCCATGAGTTTGCCGAAAACCTGGCTGGGAAGAATTGTTCCCAACAAATTCAGGTCGAGGACAAAGCGCAGCGCGTCTACGGGAATGTCAAAGAAGGATTGGTCAGGATGGGTCGAGGCCTGGGGTTTATTGCCGCCAGCGCCGTTAATGAGGATATCCACCCTGTGATATTGTGCCAGAATAACCCGGGCAGCATCCTCAATACTGTTCTTGTCCAAAACATTGCATTCGACACCGACGGCCTCGCCTTCGGTGGATTGGATTTCAGCGGCAAGACTCTCGGCTGCCGCTTTATTCAAATCCAGGATGGCAACACGGGCACCCAACCCGGCCAGTGAACGGCAAATCTCCGCACACAAAATCCCGGCACCGCCAGTGACAACCGCTACTTTTCCAGAGAAATCGTACAAATGAGAAATGGTCTGATTATCCAAGGGTCAGTCCTTTGACAGGAATGGTGCGAGGTGGCGCACGAAATGCTTTTGCAGATTTTCAGCATATGTTTCTGCGTGATCTTCAAGCAGTTTCACAATTTGATGACGAAAACCCAGTCCGGAACCTGTATCGGTATCGTTCAAAACCGAACCAAATGTTACATGCAGGATCTCGCGGGCATCGAAATTCTCAAGCAGGCCAGTCCAATCATTTATCCTATCCGGCTGCGGGGCTCGATCCAACTCTGCGGATATGTGATAGCTGGCTTTATCTGATTCAAAATGGTCCCTGGCATAAATGTAAATATCGCGGAAAAACTCAACATCCACCATGGAGATTGTCCGCAACGCTTCAAGGTAACTGGTACCGGCTGTTTTCAAATGGACCAACCCCTTTGTCTTTCGCATCGCTGCCGGGTAAATGCTGAATTTATCCGATCCGGAATGCAGACTGAGTTTGTAGGGACCCAATTGGCGGGCAATGGCGGCGTGAGCAGCAATATCCATCTCAAAATTGTTCACATTCCCGATGTAATCGACTCCTTTTTCAAAGCGGCCGACAAACCGCGGCGCAAGGCTGGTCCACTTCACACCAAGCCGCTTTAACTCCATTGCGATATACACATGGTCGGCATGTGAAGTGGGTTGGTCTGTTTCATCCACTGAGACCTCTAGCTCAAAAGGGGTTTGACGCGCGCTTTGAGCAAGGTGTCTGTACATTGTAGCAACGTGCATGATTGCTTTTCCATACTTTACCGCCGACTGAAGCAAGGTGTATTCGTCAAACACAATCGAATGGCCTTCGAAATCAAGATTCTTGCCCAATAATCCGCTGTTTCGAAGTCGTAGCTCAACGGGCAGGAATTCTGCCATTTCCAGGAGTGTGCTCAATGAGGCAGTTTTTGCGCGGTTTTCGACGTATTCTCCCGGATCAATGGTGAAGAAACAAAAACCGGCTTTCAGACAGGCATCAATGTCATCCGTGGTCTTGAGGTGATCGGCATCCGCTCCAAAACCCGCCTGCCAACCTTCAGTAAAGATCCCCCACACAGCATCATCCATCACCTCCTGGGGCGATCGTCGCGTACGCTTCATCTCGCGGATCGATTGCTGAGCAAAAATGGGAGCAACCTTCCCGTCAGCAGCCCGGATGGCGCGTACATGACCCGGTGTTGCCAACCCAATACGGTCGCCCATTCCGATCGAAGTCTGCAGTCCTAATAGACGAGGATTGAGCCAGTCAACACAGCGTCTCAACGCCGAGGCATTTTGTGCATTAAGCGGTGCGATCAAAAGCGGTCTTCCATCCAGTTCTGACAGTTCTCCTTCAAACCCGGTCTCATTATTGAAATTTCCTAAAATGACCAGCCGCCGCCCCGCAGAAGTGTTCGCCAATGCAAATTCCTGACCTGCTTTCCTGATGAATGAACGAGGAAAGAAGTTTAGGTTTGAGTGCAGTAATTCGAAATCGTGCACAGACATGATCCCTCTATGGCAAATTGTTGACCGGAGCACAAGATTGACGGATAAGCAATTTGCCTTTCAATATCTGAACAATAGGTTCCTGGTTGGTCTCCTCTTGAAACTTCACATCAAGAAGCTTCAATACGAGATGGGCAGCTTCAGAACCGATGAATCGCTTCGGTTGATCGAGGGTCGTCAAGGGAGGGCTCGTAAACTCTGAAAAAACAATATTGTCAAAACCTGTGACTGACATTTGCCCGGGTACACTGATCCCCGCATCCTGCAATCCTCTCAAAACTCCTGCCGCAATCATGTCGTTGAAGCACACGATTGCGGTGGGACGAGGTTCTAGCGCGAGAAAATAAGCCACACCTTTTACCCCATTTTCAGGACCTCCCCCAGGCACACCAAAGATGTATTCCGCTGGGACAGCCAGGTTCGAAACGGCCATTTCCTGTTGAAAGCCGCTGATTCGCTCCCAATTGGTCCGCCCGGAAGCAGAATTCCCCAGGTAAGCGATCCTCTGATGACCCAGACCAATCAGGTAGCGTGTTACCTGACGGCTGCCATCGACATCATCATGATAAATGGAATATCTGTAGTCTTCTGCTGACTGGTTATTCACCACCACAATGGGAATGCCATATTTGGTGAACTGCTTGCTTTGAGCCTGGCTCAAAGATGCCGAACAAATGATTACCCCATCCACCCGATGTTCTCGCATCGATTGAACAATCCGCCGTTCCTTTTCGGGATCATGCTGCGATGCCGCCATAAAGATGCTGTATTCATTATTTTGGGCAACCTCTTCGATCCCGCGCAAGATTTCTCCGAAAAATGGGTCGTCTACCTGGCTCACAATCACACCCAGTGCCTGGGTCCGGTTGGTTTTGAGACTGCGGGCAGCAGCGCTGTGCATATACCCCATCTCTTCGGCAGTTTGGCGGATGCGTTTCGCGGTACTATCTGCAATCAGTGAGCTGCCGTTCAGCGCTCGCGAGACAGTTGAATGAGAAATATCCAGCCGTTTGGCAATATCTTTGATCGTCGTTGTCATGGAATTCCTTTGCACACGTTTGCATTATCAGTTTACCCACGTTGAGAGGAAAAGTCAATTCATTTTTGAAAGTTAACTTGCATAATAAATAAATTTGTCGTATTATGCATAAATGCAAGTGTTATTTCATGCTTCTTAATTTTGTAATTATTTGAATCGGAACATTCCGACGAAAGGTGATCTCTATGACCGCTGATATCAAAGCCATCTTCCTGGATGTGGGAAACACCCTGCGGATCGTGATTGAAGATGAGGAATTTCAGAAGAAAGCCAAGAAGGAAATGATGGTCCTGGTTGGAGCGCGAAACACAGAGGAGGAGTTTTTCAAAATTCTCGAGGGTAGATGGAATGCCTATCGAAAAGAGTCGAAAGTGTCCTTCAGGGAAGCTTCTGAAAATGAATTGTGGACGAAGTGGCTGCTTCCAGATTATCCGATTGAACGGATTGCCCCAATCACCGGTAAATTGACCCGATTATGGCGCGACCGAGATGGACGCCGGGTTCCGCGTTCAGATGCCAGGGAAACGATCCTTGAGCTCACGCGCAGAGGATACCTGCTTGGGATCATCGCCAATACGATCACCGAAACCGAGATCCCCGATTGGATGGAAGCCGACAACGTAACTGAATACTTCAAATCGGTGGTACTTTCTTCGAAGGTGGGTTATCGCAAACCCATGCCTGAAATATATTGGGAAGCTGCCCGTCGTATCGGTGTTCCCCCGGAGAATTGTGCATATGTTGGCGACAATCCCATTCGAGACGTTGAAGGCACACGCGCAGCGGGTTTCGGCATGATGATCCTTTTTTCGGAACCGGCAACTTTGAAGAAAGAACCTCAAAGCGGTGAACAAAAAGCGGATTACGTCATCTACGAAACCAAAGAACTGTTGAATATCTTTCCTCCCCGCCAGGCAGGGTAATCTTGACAATCGGCAAGGATTTACGAATGAGCCAAAACATTAAAGCAATTTTCCTGGATCTTGGTGATACTTTACGGCTTCTGATTCCGGATGAAACTCACCAAAACGTGGCCAAGAAAAGGATCGTTGAGTTGGTGGGGACAAAAGACTCACCGGATGAATTTTGCGAGAAATTGCATCAAAGGTACAAAGACTACAGGGTATGGGCTTTTGAAAACATGGCCGAAGCCCCCGAAACTGAATTTTGGACTCGCTGGATGACTCCAGAATTTCCTCCCGAAAGGATCGCACCTGTTGCAGTGGAGCTTAGCTTTCAATACCGCCAGACCAAAGGTCGCCGGATCATGGCATCCGACGGCAAAATGGTAATCGAAGAGTTGTACAAACGAGGGTATATACTGGGAATCATCAGCAATTTGATCACCAGCAACGAAGTCCCCGACTGGTTGGAAGAAGAACATCTCACGCATTATTTCAAATCTGTGGCGTTATCTTCGGTCCTTGGAATACGCAAACCTGATCCGAGGATCTACCACTACGCAGCCCGCCAGGCTGGGATTGAGCCTGCAGAATGTGCCTATATCGGTGACAACCTCAAGCGCGATGTGACCGGTACCCAGCAAGCAGGTTTTGGAATGACCATCATCGTGCTGGACGAAAATGCCGTAGCTGATGCTGCTGAAAGCCAACCGGATCTGATCATTCATTCCCTCAGCGAATTACTGAACGTGTTTCCACCGCTCAATTGATTCACCAGGTCAAGAAGGAGCGACTTATGGGCAGCAGATTGCATGCACGCGGGGGTGAGGAGCTCGCTGATGCCGTTCGTACTTTATACGCAGAAGGTCAAACAGATTATTCCATCTCCCCGATCATTTTAGTGGATCAGCAGGGTCGCTCCATCGGCCGTATCAAGGATGGCGATGCGGTCATTTTCTGCTGCCGGCGTGGAGAACGTGAAATTGAACTCACTGAGGCATTCACAGATCGCGAATTCAGTTATTTTCCCCGGCCGGAGTTCAAAAATCTGACCTTCGTAATTCTGACCCTCTATCACGAAAAATTCAAAGACCTTCCAGTGGCGTTTGCACCCACCAAAATTCCATACACGCTGGGTGAAATCATCAGCCGTGCCGGTCTGCGTCAACTCCATGTCTCCGAATCTGAGAAATTCGCCCATGTTACTTTCTTTTTGAATGGAGGTAATCACATCCCCTTTCCAGGCGAAGACGATGAACGGATCCCTTCTCCTAAAGGTATCTCATTCGAGCAGGTTCCCGAACTGAGTTTGCCAGTTGTCGCCGATCATGTGATCAGGGGAATCCAGGCAAAATACGACCTGATCGTCACCAATTTCGCAAATGGAGATGTCATCGGTCACTCAGCCAACGCTGATTCGAAAGTAAAATGTGCGGTTGTCGTGGATTCACACCTTGGTAAAGTGGTGAATGAAGCAATCCGTTCCGGTTTTGTGGTGATGGTCACTGCCGACCACGGCAACCTGGAAGAATTGACCACACCTGAGGGAACACCGCACGTATCACACACGACCAACCCGGTCGAATTCATATTGATCGATCCGCTTTCCCGAATAAATATTGAATTGGCTGATGGCAGGCTGGCGGATATTGCCCCCACGATTCTTTCAGCGATGGGAGTTGCACATCCTGAACAGATGACCGGGAAGGATCTTGCACCTGAGCATGATTGGCAGGGTAAACGCCGGGTACTGCTGATCATCCTGGATGGCTGGGGAATTGGCAAACAGAATGATAACAACCCGATATTTCTGGCTGACACGCCTGTTTGGGATGATCTGCTTTTGAAATATCCCCACAGCCAACTACAGGCGTCAGGCGAAAATGTGGGTTTGGTCGCTGGAAAAAACGGCAACTCGGAAGCCGGGCACATGAACATCGGTGCCGGCCGGGTGATTTTGCAGGATGATGTGCGGCTCGATCAGTCCATGAAGGATGGAACCTTCGAGCAGAATGAGATCTTCTGCCGCACACTTGACGGCATCAAGCAGCGAAATGCAAGCCTTCACCTTATCGGACTGCTCAGCGAGAAAAGCTCACATGGGAGCCTGGAATACCCGCTGGCATTGTTGAAAATGGCAAAGAATGCCGGGTTGAAGCAGGTATTTCTGCATATGATTCTGGACGGACGGAGCACGGATCCGGGTAGTGCCCCTGCCCTTTTGGAAAAATTGGAAAATCAAATGGACGAAATTGGATTGGGACAAACCGTGACCGGTATGGGGCGCGGGTTTGCGCTGGACCGGGACAACAACTACGAAAAGATCCAACACGCTTTTGATGCGCTTGTCTCCGGAGTCGGCAAGCCTGTCACAGTCAAATCTGCTGATGATTAAAAAACCAGGTGAAGAATGCCCTCCATTTCATCCAACAGGACCAAGTTTGACCAGAAAACTAAAAGAAATTAATTGCAGTATTCATCATGAGTCATGCAGCGGATAGAAGGTAGCCCATGGACCTCAATTTTCTCCAAAGACTGATCGTTCCCGGAAGTACCAAAATTGTGATGTTGATCATGGACGGTCTGGGTGGATTGCCAATGGTCCCTGGAGGAAAGACCGAACTTGAGACTGCCAATACCCCCCACCTAAACGCCCTGGCTGAACAATCTGCCTTGGGATTAAGCGTGCCGGCAGGTCCCGGAATTACTGTCGGCAGTGGTCCCGGGCATCTTGCCCTCTTCGGTTTTGACCCAATCGAATTTGAAATTGGCAGGGGAGCTTTGGAAGTCCTGGGTGTTGATTTTGATCTTGAACCAGGAGACGTTGCTGCGCGGGGTAATTTTTGCACTGTCGATCAAAGGGGCATTTTAACTGACCGCCGGGCAGGACGCCTTCCCACGGAACAGAGCACCGAGTTGTTGGAGGTACTGAAGAACATCAAAATTGAAGGTGCCGAGTTTTTTGCTCTTCCTGTGAAGGAACACCGCTTTGCCTTCGTGATCCGAAGCTCCGGGTTGGGAGATGCACTCTGTGACACCGATCCGTTGAAAATCGGGGTTGCTCCCGCAATTGCAAAGGCGCTCGACCCGCAGTCAGAAAAAACAGCCCGGCTGGTCAATTTGTATATCGATCAGGCTCGGGTACTCCTGGCAAACAAGACTCCCGCCAATTGCATTATGCTGCGTGGTTTTGCCAAGCTTCCCTCAATGCCGACTTATTCTGAATTGTTTGGCTTGCATGCCGCTTCTATCGCAGTCAACGGCATGTACCGCGGCGTTTCACGCCTCGTGGGAATGGAAGTATTGAACCTGGATGGTATTACCATCGCAGATGAATTTGCTGCGCTCGCAGCAAATTGGGACAAGTTCGATTTCTTTTATATCCACATCAAGAAGACGGACACATGTGGTGAAAACGGTGATTTTGCTGGAAAGGTAAAGGTAATCGAAGAAGTGGACTCCTTTATTCCAGGCTTGATGGCGCTCCAGCCAGATGTAGTCATTGTCAGCGGAGATCATTCTTCACCGGCTGTTCTCAAATCACATTCCTGGCATCCGGTGCCCACTTTGATCTATGGCAGGAATGTTCGACCTGATGGGATTTCTGAATTTGGCGAACGGGCTTGCTCACATGGGAGCCTTGGTGTTTTGCCGACAAAAGAGATCATGCCGATCGCACTGGCAAACGCGGGACGGATAACCAAGTATGGCGCCTGATTAATGCATTCATTTTCGGGGAACATCAAGCAATTCAATGGTTTCTCAAGAAGGGACATTCATGGATTCTTCATTTTCCATTTCTGAATCAACAGCTTTTTCTGCAGCTTTGTTCGAGAAGATGAAACTCATCTCCCCTGCATTAAGCAGCCTGGAGTTTTATGAATTTCAGTATTGCCTGGAAAACCTCACGCCAAAAGAAGGCTGGGATTCCATTTTCATTCTGAGCAAAGAGAAGATTGAAGAGCAGATTTCCAACATCGAATTCTATAAGCAAATTCAGATCAATCAAAAAGTGAATGGTCAGGTTGTGTTCGATGCTCAGATCATTCACCTGTCGCAAATGCTTTTCACTGGCCTGGTAACAGGCAAGTACGATCCGGCATGGGTGAAGATGCATTTTTATTTCGATCCCAGAGGGTTTTATTTTTTACACAAGACAACTTACTTCACCACAAGAGTGCTGGAGCATTTTCAAAACAGACCCCACGAGAGCTTCGCTCAAAAACAAATATCCTTTGAAAAGTGCCAGGGGGTCGGTTACAAACAGTTCAAAGAAGCAAATTCTGAGGTAGATGAGTGTTTTATCCAAAGCATGTTAGCCCTTATCTCCATCAAAAAAGTCCCGGTGTTGCTTGCCATCGCAGGACCCACAGCGGCCGGGAAAACGGAAATCGTTGAGCGTTTGAGCAAAGCTTTTGAGGAGGCAGGCCTGCACGTCACTTCAATTGAGCTGGATAATTTCCTCACCGACCGTGATTATCGGGAAGCAAATGGCATTCATACTGAGGGAATGCGTGCCTTGCATTATGAGCGATTCAAGCATGCGCTTGAAGATATCAAACAAGGGAAGAAGATCAGCATCCCTCGTTATGACACCCTATCCGCAACGTCAAGTCATGATATTTGGGGGAATATCAAACCAGATGGAATTCCAATCGAAATTGAGCCTGCCGACATTATTTTCATCGAAGGCAACTTCCCATTCTTGTTGGAAGAAGTGGTCCATTTGATCGATATAAAGGTAGTTTACCTGACAGACGATGCAGTGAGGATGAAGCGTAAATGGAAACGGGATATCGACTATCGGAAAAAGTACGATGTCAATTATTTCCGTAACCGCTTCTTCAAGGAACAGTTCATCATGGCGCAAATTGCCTATATCCCGCAAATGGAAGTGTGCGATCTGGTTGTGGATACCACGGGAGCAGCCATCTGGGCTACTCCTGAATTCAGCAAGTGGCTGAAAAATGATGGGGCCATATGATAAATCCTGGACAAACGCCTACGGCCGTAAATGATATCGACCTGCCATTATTGTTTGAGAAAATGAA
This sequence comes from Anaerolineaceae bacterium, assembly GCA_039683035.1. GTDB lineage: Bacteria > Chloroflexota > Anaerolineae > Anaerolineales > Anaerolineaceae > UBA6107. The sequence goes on along the minus strand of JBDKSE010000016.1, from coordinate 37,147 downwards.
GGTAATCTGTCCTGCGTTGACAGAGCTCGAGTATTACGAATTTTGCTACGCCCTTGAAAGCAGTACCCCCAAAAATGGATGGAATTCGGTCGATTTGAAAAGCCAGGGTGAAATAGAGCGAATGGTTAACAGTCGCGAGTTTTATGCCGGAATTCAATCAAAGCCCAGGAGCGGCGAGAAGATCATCCTGGATAACAATATTGTTCAATTATCCCAAATGCTCTTGGTGGGTTTGACCGCGGGTAAGTACACGGAAGAATGGGTTAAGTCGCACTTCTTTTTTGACGTTCGCGGATTCCTCTTTTTCCACCGCACAGTTTACTTCACAGATGAAATAATCTCTCATCTTGGTGGCAAACCCTATCGCAAATTTGAACAGAAGCAGCAGCGTTTTGAAAATTTTCAAGGGATAGGCTACAAGGATTTCATGGAAGCCAACAGCGAAATAGAAGCTGCATTCATGGCAAGTGTAATAAAGCTGGTTAATGTTAAGGGAACACCCCTCCTTATGTCTTTGGCTGGACCAACCGCAGCTGGCAAAACAGAGATCACTTCCCGTCTGTTTTCAGCATTTCACGCATCTGGCAGGAAAATTACCACCATTGAAATGGACAATTTCCTTCTCGACCGCGACACCAGGGGCGAAAACCCCATGGGCAAAATGTCTACCCACTTCAATTTGTTCACACAAGCATTGGATGACATTTTACGGGGCAGGAAAATTAATATCCCAAGATACGACTTTATTACTGGAACATCCAGTCATGATCTTGAGGGAAATTTGCGGGCGGGTTGTACTCCGCTTGAAATCGAATCTGCAGATATCATTTTTCTTGAAGGTAATTTTCCTTTCCATATTCAAGAAGTCAAGGACAGAATCGGGATAAAAGTCGTCTATTTGACCGATGATCCCATCCGACTCAAACGAAAATGGAAACGAGATATGGATTATCGAAAGAAATATAATCAAAATTTCTTTTTGAATCGGTTTTTCAAGACTCAATACGTTCGCGCGGTGGATTGTTACCAACCTCAAATGCGGGCGTGCGATATCGTTGTTGATACCACCAACGCGTCTTTATGGGTTACACCAAAGATAGCGAAGTGCCTGAATTAGCATGGACAATCTGCAAGATCACCCAATGGCATACTGGTCGACTATTTCCTCGGAAATGCCTAGAACCATTTGAAAGACATCTTGCATAAATTATTTAAATGTTGTATTATCTTCAATTGTAAGAATTTGATTCATTATTTATGCTTTTGCAAGTCTATTTTCATCCCGGCTAAGCCCTCTTTTGGAGTTCAATGACAACGAATTCAGTTATAACAAGACCTGATTTTTCCCTGACAGTCAGCCAGCGGTACAGCGATCTCACCAAAAGTGAAAAAAGGATAGCGAATTTTCTCCGCAAGAACGCAGACGAAGCTGCCTTTTTATCGGCAGCCGAAATTGCCGACAAACTAAACATTAGTGAAGCGACGGTGGTTCGCTTTGCAAGAACCATGGGGTATCCCAGCTATCCTGCTCTCCGTGCTGACTTTCAGGAAAATTTTCGCCAGCGTATCACCCACTCCTCCAGGCTTCGATCACGCCTGGACGATCTTCGTGAAGCTGGAGACATCTTCGAAAAGTTAACTGCCAACGAAATTGATTACCTGACCCAGGCTTTGGAAACCGTAGACCGGCAAGCATTGGCGAAAGCGGCCGAATTTTTCAAGAATCACCAGCGAATTTTCATTTTTGGCTTGGGACCGTCCATCTCTTTGGTCGACCTGATGGAAATTCGCCTCCGCAGGTTCGGAAAAGATATTATTCCTCTCACCAGTTCCGGTCGCGAAGTACTTGAATCGTTGGTTGCATTGCAGCCCTCCGATTTGATCTTTGTAATTTGCTTTTTTGACCTGAATCCCACATTGCAGTTGGTCCTGGATTATGCCAGCGAGCTTGGCTGCAAAATCGTGGTCTTGACGGACACACTGGAATCGATCATTGGTGAAAAAGCTGATGTCATCCTTTCTGCCAGGCGCGGCCCCATGTCTGAATTTCATTCGCTCATCGTACCCATGACAATCATAAATTCTTTACTGCTTTCAATAGCTAGCGAAGAAAAAGATGTCATGGAAAATTTGGATAAGTTGGATCGATTGCGTGATCGTTTTATAAAATATGGAAATACTCCCACCTGAGAAAAAGTAAATCCCAATCAAGGCGGATCTGCCAAGGTGATTTAACCGGACATCTTCTCCTTGATTCTAAAAATAGAATAGACACCAGCAAATCAGAACCCACATTCCCCCTTTATCGTTTGCATGACAAATTGACAGGAGGAGTAATGCAATGTCTGTAAATGCCATGAGTCATCAGTTGTTTAGCGAAGACCTAAAAGCATCTTTTCGACGCTTCATAAGATGGTTAACGCGTCCGCATGTCGTCCTGTCTCTGGTTATGTTGGTGATCATGTTTGTCATGGTCATCATACCGTTATACAAGTTGATCCAGACAACTTTAACCTGGGGGCCTACCGATGTAGCCAGGTACCCTGAAGCAGTATTGGGGAAGTTCACCTTCTTTCACTACATCCGCATGCTTACGGGGAGGCTTGGGCAAATCTATACCTACACTCCGCTCAAGCATTCACTTACTGTGGCGTTTGGTGCAACATTCCTGGCTCTTTTGATCGGTGGCTTGCTTGCCTGGCTGGTCGTCCGGACGGATATGCCCGGGCGGAAACTCATTAACCAACTGGCAGTGATTCCTTATATCATGCCATCCTGGACGCTGGCTCAGGCATGGCTTGTGTTATTCAAGAATCGGCTTTCAGGCGGAACCCCGGGAGTATTCGAATTTTTGATAGGACAACCTCCTCCCAATTGGCTTTCCTACGGACCGGTGCCGATCATTATTTGCAGTGCTTTGCATTACTACACGTTTTTCTTCCTCTTCGTATCCGCCGCACTGATGTCCATTGATTCAAATCTTGAGGAAGCCGGCGACTTGATGGGCGCAAGCCGCTCGCGCATTTTGCGCAAGATCACCTTCCCGCTTGTTTTGCCCGCAATCCTTTCGGGGGTAATCATGACATTCTCGAAGGTTCTCGGTACATTTGGCGGACCGAACCTTTTGGGCACCCCCGTAAATTACTATGTCCTGGCAACCATGCTTAGGGGAAGCTTGGGGATTGGCGATAAAGCAGACGCCTTTGTCCTCGCCATCACGTTAATCTTGTTTGCGGTCGTCACGATTTATCTTAACCAGAGGTTGGTAGGCACACGCAGGAGCTACGAGACAATTGGAGGTCGGGGGTTTGTAGCACAGTTGAGTAAATTGGGCAGCGCAAAGCGAATCTTGCTCATTCTCACGGTTATTTTTCAAGTCCTTGTGATCGCTCTCCCTTTGGGGCTTTTGATCTATTCCTCGGTGATGCTGATCGATGGGAATTACAGTTTTAGCAACCTCACGCTTCAGCATTGGATTGGTAAAGCTGGCACCATCTATAACCATGGCGAGCCCGGCGTATTGCGTAACCCGATTATCTTTAAAACAGCTTGGAATTCCATCAGGCTGGCCTTATTTACTGCATTCTTTACCGCGCTGTTGGGTGTAATTCTCGGTTATTCGATCGTCAAGGGGCGCGGTACACGGCTTTCCAAACTGGTTGAACAATTGGCGTACATTCCCTATGTCATCCCTGGCATCGCTTTTGGAGCGGTTTACATCGCCATGTTTGCCAGAAAGCTGGGTCCATTTCCACCCTTGTATGGAACCTTTGCCCTGCTGGTGATCGTATCAGTATCCAAGCATCTTCCTTATTCTTCACGTACAGGGGTCTCTTCCATGATGCAAGTAGGACGTGAATTGGAAGAGGCTGCTCAGGTCGCAGGCGCCAATCCCTGGCAAAGATTTAAGCGGATCATTTTCCCATTGACCACCAGCGGTTTTACATCCGGTTTCTTGCTAACTTTCATTACAACCATGCGTGAGTTGTCTCTGATCATTCTGCTCGTCACACCTGCAACGCAGCTACTCGCCAGTCAAACCATGTTCTACACCGAAAATGGCAGCGATCAGGAGGCAAATGCAGTCATTCTGATTCTGATCTTTATCGTAGCGATAGGCAACTTCGTCATTGGACGTGTCACAAAAGGCGGCAGTCTCAAAAAGGGTCTTGGAATGTAGGGAGAGCACATAATGGCCACAACAATCGCAATCAGAAATCTTACCAAGAAATTCGGAAAAGTCATCGCCGTAAATAATGTTAGCCTCGACATTGCAGCCGGAGATTTCCTCACCCTACTGGGTCCTTCGGGTTGTGGGAAGACGACGCTGTTACGCTGTGTTGCTGGATTGGAAGATCCTGATGATGGAGAGATTTTCATTGGAGATAAGCTTATCTTCTCTCGTGAGAAAGGCATCTCCATCCCTTCGGGAAAGCGGGACCTGGGCCTGGTATTCCAAAACTACGCCTTATGGCCTCATATGAAAGTGGATAAGAACATCACATTTGCCCTTGAAATTCAGAAATTACCAAAAGACGAAATGCAAAAACGTGTTAAGGAATCTCTGGCTGAGGTCAAAATGGAAGGGTATGAAGACCGTTATCCACGCGAAATGAGTGGTGGTCAACAGCAGCGCATCGCCCTTGCACGTATGCTGGCTTATCGGCCGAAAGTATTTCTCATGGATGAACCGCTTTCGAACCTGGATGCCCGACTGCGAATGGACATGCGCTCTGAGTTGAAGCGCCTTCATCATGTATCCGGGGCGACCACGATTTATGTGACCCACGACCAGGTGGAAGCTTTGACGATGTCGACAAACATCGCGATCATGCGGGAAGGTGTCTTGCAGCAAAGAGACACTCCCGACAAAGTGTATCATTATCCGTCCAATATCTTCGTGGCAGACTTCATCGGCAACCCCAAAGTAAATCTCCTCGACGGCGTGGTGGTTCGGAAAAACATTGTCGACCTCGGTGGTTTCACCCTTTCAATGGAAACCCATCAAGCAAGCGGAAAAGTAGTGATAGGGGTACGGCCTGAAGATATTTCCATTACAACCAGACCAACTCCTGAAGGCGTGGAATTCAAGGCGTACTCCGTTTTGCCATCAGGCGCGGACACAACCATTGTCGCCCACCTCAAAGACCTGGAAATTACCATTCGGGAAATGGGTATTAGCAGTCTGAAAATGGATGACCGGATTTGGTTGAAATTCGATCCCAAAACAATGAACCTTTATGACAAAGAAAGCGGCAATCTAATTCTTGCCAGCAAATAGTTGGCATTGCTGACTTTTGAATTTTGCATATGAATAATCAGGTGCTGTCATTAAACAAGAAGGAGGATGATGGAAATTTGTAGTACGAGATTCTTTTCTCAAGAGAAGTCTGGTGCATGACCTAGGTCAGGAGGAAGAAATGAAAAGGTTGTTCAGAATTGTTTCGTTAATTATTTTGGTCAGCTTTGCAGTCGCGTGCGCCCAACCAACTGCTGCACCCGCCACGACTCAACCCCCGGCCACTACTGAAGCAGCCGCAACGACCGCTGCCCCTACTGAAGCTGCCCTTACCCCAAATGAACAATGGGCAAAGGATAACGGTGTGGGTCCGTACCAACCTGCCACCGAGGATTGGGCTGCCGTGGAAGCAGCAGCGAACAAAGAAGGATCTGTTTGTGTCTATGCAAACTCGTCAAAAATCGCCAAGCTTGTAGAGCCATGGAACAAACTGTATCCAAACATCAAGCTTGATTGTGGCGATACCGATGGCATTGCTACCAAGATGCAAGCTGAACAGGAAGCTGGAAATGTGATTGGCGACGTGTGGTTCAACAGTGACGGACATATCCTGTATGGTCAATTTATGCCCAATGAGTGGATTTGGTCGTACCTGCCCCCTGGTGTCGTCGAACCAGAAGTCACTCCGGAACGTCCATTCGCCATTTCACGCCATTCAATCGATGTCTGGGGTTACAACCAGGAAGTACACCCTGAAGGCTGTCCTCTCACCAACTGGTGGCAATTGACTGAACCCGCGTTGTCAGGCAAAGTGTACATGGAAAATCCGCTTTCTGATCCAAGTACAACAGCCAAATTTACACTGATCGTCGAGCATGCAGATGAAATGGCTGCTGCATACAAAGAACTTTATGGCGTAGAATGGACTGCTGATCCCGTGGCTGCTCCAGATGCTTTTGGTTCTGCTCCAGAGAATGCGGGCTATCTATTCATCAAGAAATTGGCTCAGAATAAGGTAATCCTTGAACCTGGCGGCGATGAAGTGGACGAAGCATATGCTTCATTGGGTATGGACAAGACTGTAGAACCAGGTTATGGCTTCACAGGCTGGGATAGCTATGAAAACACCCTGGATGGAGAATTGGCCATGGCACCCTGTCTGACAATCAAGCCGGCCATTGGTATCATGAAATCAGGATACCTGGCCATTGCCAACAAGGCTCCACATCCCAATGCCGCAAAACTATTCATCAAATTTATGCTTTCTCCAGAAGGAATCAAACCCTGGACTGCTATCGGCATATACCCTGCTGCTGAAGGACTTCCCCTGGCTGAAGGTATGCCTCCGCTGGGTACATACGTGATGTGGCCGAGCGATGATGCCTTTGCATGGTCTAACAACAGCAAAGTACGCGACTTCTTTGCGGTTGAGCTTCTTGCTCCGCCTGCAGAAGAATAATCACAGTCTATCGAAATCGATCTGGTCCACTGGATGCGGACTGAGACAGTCCGCATCCAGAGTTCGGACGAATGTGGTGAAAAGTTCCAAGTGATTAAGAAAGTCGAGACTTAATCGCAATGTAGTAGGTTTTGCTTCGGACAGAAAAAACATATTATTTTAGGGAAGGTTATTTTGACCATCCGGGCTGTTTTTTTCGACATGGGCGGAACGATTGAGACTCTCGAAGTGTCTGACGAACTTCGTTTGAAATCATCGGGTAAACTAAACCGGATACTTCAAGAATCAGGCATCGATTTGGGTTTGTCTGATGAGAATCTTCTTTGCGTCGTTATGCAGGGGATTAAGAAATATCGCGATCTATGTCTGGAAACGATGATTGAATACTCTCCTAGAAAAGTGTGGGGAGAATTCATTTTCAAAGACTTCGCAGTCGATCCGGAGAAACTGGAGAGAATCGCTGAAGACCTCGCTGTATTTATTGAAAATAATTTTTACTCTCGCAGCATGCGTCCCGAAGTGCCGGGGGTATTGGAAGCAGTCAGAAAAATGGGCTTAAAAATGGGCGTGATCAGCAATGTAAACAGCCACCGCCAGGTTTCGGAAAATCTCGAAAAGTACGGCATCATTTCTTTTTTCAACCCAATCGTCCTCTCGAGCAATTATGGGATTAGAAAACCCGACCCTTCGATTTTTCACTACGCAGCCAGGTTGATAAATGCTCCGACAAGTTCTTGCGCATATATTGGAGATAGAATATCGCGTGATATTTTGGGATCAAAGAAAGCTGGTTATAGATTATCCATTCAGATTCGCGACAAATTTGACCACGGAGAATCGGATGAAGGTGCCATCCCCGATGCGATCATCGATGATATGGCTGGCTTCATTCCGATCTTACAGCAAGAAATGAACCGTCCAGATTCCAATCCGACGTCAAAAATCCAGGCTCTGCTGTTTGATGCTGGCGACATTCTTTATTACCGTCCAAAATCAGATTCGCGGTTTGAGGATTTCTTGCAAAAACTCGGCATGGAGGAACTTGAGCAACACTTGCAACAAAAACAGGCACTCCTGGGTCAAGCTTTTACAGGTCAGATCGACATGGGAAAGGTAAACAGAACCTACCTTGATCTATTGGGGATCACAGATCCTCAATTGGTCGAGATCGGAAAGCAGATCTTGGAAGGCGATAATTCGAATGTCATTTTCTTTGACGGAGTGAAGGAAACCCTTCTTTCCCTAAAGAATCAAGGTTACTTATTGGGAATCATTACCGATACGGCCAATTCTGTGAAAACAAAATTGGAATGGTTTGAGCGAGGCGGTTTTGGTCACGTTTGGGATTCGATCATTTCATCACACGAATTGGGTTTGGAAAAACCTGATCCGCAGATGTATTATGCTGCTCTTGATCAACTATGCATAACAGAAGACCAGGCAATTTTTGTCGGTCATCGAAAAACTGAATTGGATGGAGCCAAAAATATTGGAATAGTGACAGTCGGATTTAATCGGGATTACAACGCTGAAGCTGATTTCAACATCGATCGTTTTTCTGACTTGCTCAAAATTCCAATATTAACTCATCTTGGAAGCAATTATGAAACGCAACATTGAAGCAATCTTCTTTGACATTGGCGGCACCCTTCGTACGTTGGATCCTGTCGAAGGACGAGATGCAAAATTGCTCCTACAAATGATGCAGCTCATCGGCCTAACAGGCGACCCAAATGAGTTCGCCCGCGGAATTATTGAAAGACATCAATCTTATCGTGCATGGTGTCAAAAAACGCTCATCGAACTGAATGAAGAAGAATTGTGGACACAGTTCATGTTGCCTGGCTATCCGCCTGGTTTGATCAGCAAGAATGCCTTGCAACTCAATCACTTGTGGCGCAAATCCGCTGGCAAGCGGGTAAATTATCCCGGCGCTTTTGACACCATTAGAGCCCTCGCAAAACGGGGGTACATACTGGGAGTGATCAGTAATACCGATTCGTCCACCGAAGTCCCCGACTTGCTTAAGCAAGAGGGAGTTGCAAACCTGTTTAAAACCGTCATTCTCTCCGCGGTTCTTGGAAAACGGAAACCCCACCCCTCTCCATTCCTCAAAGCAGCTTCTGATGTGGGGATCCCCCCTGAAAATTGTGCATACGTGGGAAATTGGCCCTCACGTGACCTCGTTGGACCTCGCGAGGCTGGATTTGGCGAAGTGGTCATTTTTGAACCAAGTGATGACAAGATTGAACGGGTGACCACCCCCATGCGGCCGGATTTCACCATTCACAACCTACCTGAACTTTTGAACCTCTATCCAGACCGTAACCAGATCAGAAAAGAGCATTCTGCTGCTTCATTGCCCCGCGTTCGATACGACGCCGCCTTGTCCACCATGTGGGGCGTAGATCAAAAGTGTCCTTTTACAGATACATTCCGAATCGCCCGAGAAATCGGATTTGCCCGTTTTGAACTGAACCACAAGGTATCCCCACAGATGCTTTCGGAGATAGATCTTAATCAGTATCGCATTGGGAACGTTCATGACCCCTGCCCAGCAGAAATTCCACTCGTTGAACAAGCCCACAAAGACTGGATGATCTCCTCGCCCAATGAAGAAAACCGCTTAATGGGTGTGAAGATCTTAAGGCACACCATCGATTCAGCAGTTTTACTGGGAGCAAAGTCCGTCATCGTTCATTGCGGAGGAATTACAGGAGACCGCTCGCAGGACCGTGAACTGCGAAAACTATATGAAATGGGTCAAAGAGAAACACCCGAATATGAAGATTTACGTCAATCGGTCATGGCTGATCGGAAAAACAAAGCAGAGCCGTTTTTCATGGCAGTGATTACCAGTCTCAAGGAAGTGATTGAGTATGCACGAAGTGCCGGGGTGGAAATCGGCTTGGAAAACCGTTACCGTTATTACGATATTCCAATTGTGGATGAACTACAGCCGCTGCTGGATTTATGCGCTGAGAACTGGTTTGGATTCCAATATGATGTAGGTCACGCGCATACGTTGGATACCCTGGGGTTATGTAACCACCAGGAATGGTTGGAGCGATATGGTCAGCGAATGATCGGCACGCACCTGCATGATGTTATCGGGATTACCGATCATCAAGTTCCCGGATCTGGAGATGTCGACTTTACGTGGGCGGCACAATTCATACCCGCTTCTGTTTACCGCACCTTGGAAATTGGACCGCAAGCTTCAGTGGATGAAATCACAACCTCCTTGGAAGTTCTGGCAGACGCCGGAATCATCAACAGGTTGTAAGATCGGAGGGCTATAATGTTGAAGATTTTTAAAAAACGCCGCAACGTATTCATTAGACTAATCCACGAACAAGCCGCACTCACGCTTGAAGGCTTGGAGCTTTTAAAGAAATATGTCACAGAACCTGATCAAATCATTGCCGATAAACTAACGGCAAAAGAAAAAGAGGCTGATGAGGCTCGCCGGATCCTGATTGATGAGTTGAACCGCACCTTTATTACCCCCTTTGACCGCGAAGATGTTTTTGCTCTTTCCCGCGCCATTGATGACGTTCTAGATTATGCCTACAGCACGATGACTGAAATCACCATCCTGAAAGTTGAGCCTACGCCATTCATGGTGCGCATGTGCTCACTGCTACGGGATGCCACTTTTGAATTAATGGAAGCCGTTGACCAGTTGCAGGACCATCCGGGAGTTACCGCGGAACATTCCACGCGGGCAAAAGCGCTCGAAAATCGTGTTGAAGAAGTCTATCGCGAAGCTTTGGCCGAAATGTTCAGCGAAACAGATGATGTTCGTCATGTGGTTAAAATGCTCAAGCTGCGAGAAGTCTACCGTCACTTAAGCAATGCAGCGGATCGCGGAGATGAAGCAGCAAATGTGCTGGCAGATATCATCGTCAAGATGACATAGGCATTTCTTATGACACCTGTCTTGATCTTTCTTATCATTATTGCACTTTGTTTCGATTTCTTGAACGGCGTTCATGATTCCAGCAATATTGTGGCAACAATGATTTCGTCACGGGCCATCAAACCTCAGGTGGCGTTGATCATGACTGCCCTTGCAGAATTTAGCGGTCCGTTTATCTTCGGTGTTGCAGTTGCGACCACGATCGGAAGTGAGATTGTGGCGCCTGAGCACATTAATATGAATGTCCTGATCGCGGCGCTATTAAGTGCCATCACCTGGAATATTCTCACCTGGATCCTCGGAATTCCAAGTAGTTCTTCTCACGCGCTAATCGGAGGGATCATAGGCGCCATTGTAATAAGTGTGGGATTTAAAGAACTCGAACTCACTGGTATTTTGAAAATCGCCTTAACTCTTTTTGTTTCACCCATCATTGGGTTTCTCGCGGGTTGGTTGGTTGCGAATATCATTTCAATGGTTTCATGGAAAGCCACACCAGGGATTAACAAAGTCTTTAAAAGATTGCAAATAAGCACTTCACTCGCATTGGCGCTAAGCCATGGTACAAATGATGCCCAAAAAACAATGGGGATTATCACCCTGGGTTTGGTCATCTCTGGAGTGGAAAAATCTTTTAATGTTCCTTTTTGGGTGATCTTGATCTGTGCATTGGCGATCGCAATAGGCACTTCTGTTGGCGGTTGGCGTTTGATTAAGACTCTGGGCTCGAAATTTTACAAAATACGTCCGGTACATGGATTCGCAGCTCAAACCGCCTCCGCTGCAGTCATTCTAACCGCCTCCTTGATCGGTGGCCCGGTCAGCACCACGCAAGTAGTCAGTACTTCAATTATGGGGGTCGGTGCCGCCGAAAGATTGAGCAAAGTCAGATGGGGCGTTGCCGGTGAGATCGCGTCAGCCTGGTTGTTCACCATCCCATCCACCGCAATTTTGGCTGCCGGTTTTTATTGGTTTATAACCCACGGTGTCCCGGCAATCATAAAACTTTTCTAAAGGAACCTTCATGGAACCCTCACAAAAAAGATACGATATTATTTATGCTGGTAACTACACAAAAGACACAATTATCACCCCCGGCGGTACCCGCTATGTGGACGGAGGAGGGTTTAATTATGCCGCCCATGCCGGAGCAAGGTTGGGTTTGAAAACGGCAGCAGTCACCCGCCTGGCCCTCGAAGACAAGAAAGTGGTCGATGCGATCGAATCGGACGGCATAGATTGTTACCCAACCTATACACCCTCTTCAACGCTGATGACTCTTGAATACAAAACCACCAATGTGGATATTCGAAATTTGTTTGTAAAAGCCGTGGCAGGGACGATTACAGCATCACAGTTCGATGGGTTGGAAGCAAGGGCAATCGTCATCAGTCCGAGTATCAGAGGTGAAGTTGAACCTGTTTTCTTCGAGACCATGCGAAAGCGAAATGACGTTATCATTTCTGCGGATGTTCAGGGTTTTGTGCGGGTCTTGAGAGATCAAATGCTTGTTTATGAACCCTGGGATGAAATGGCCCAAGTGTTAAGAAATGTTGACATTTTGAAGTCAGATGCGGTTGAAGCTGAATTTTTGACCGGTGAGAAGGATATTGAAAAGGCTGCCAGAGCTTTTGCCAGAATGGGACCCAAAGAAATCATTCTTACACATAAAGATGGAGTTTTGATTTATGCGCAAGAGAAAGCATACCACTACGAGTTCTTTACAAAGAATCTGGATGGGCGGTCAGGAAGGGGAGACACCTGTGTAGGAGCTTATGTGGCCAAACGTCTGAGCCTCACACCAGAGGAGGCTGGTAAATGGGCTGCTGCGGTTACAAGTCTGAAAATGGAGAAGCTCGGCGTATTCGACCGTTCAATTTTGGATGTTGAAACCTTTATTCAGGATAACTATAATAACAATCCCCTCGTTGAAAGAAGACAGGCTCAGACTGATCTGGGTCGGAAACCTGTGTAAAGAAAGATTTCCGCAGTGTCGAGCGATTTTGGGAGCAATAGGTAAAGTTTGGACAAATGATCCCTGGAACATATTCTATGTACGATATTACCGCAACATCCCTTGATCTCTGCTCAATTCTCCTCTTGCAGAGCCGTCGAATTTTGACAGAGGTGCGGGATGATCAACGCACAGAACTGGTAAATGAAAGTAAGAAATGCATTTCACTGATGTGGAGTCATTAAGCTATGCATGAGATATATTCACACCCCGCTCCATTTGCAGAATTTGCAGCTGTTAAGTGCGTCCAAGGTTATGAACACATCAAAGCCGATTATTCTGCATATCTTACTGACGAATCCAAAATCAGCTCTCTTCCTTTTGATTTCTTGTTCTTCCCCAGGAGTGAAGCGGAGCTGGCCGCGATCATTCAGGAAATGGCTCGAAGGAACATACCCATGACTTTCGCAAGTGCCAGAACCGGACTGGTTGGCGGAAGTGTACCCCAAAAAGGGGCAATGATTTCCTTGGAGCGTCTGGATCAGGTCGAGGCAGTATATTTTGACCCCCTGGCAGAAGAATGGCGGATTCGGGCTCAAGCCGCTGTCAGTTTGAAGAGTCTTGCGAGCATGCTCCAACACAAGAAATTCGCTTTGATGGATCAAAGTGAAGATCCATTTATCCAACGCACGTTGGCACAATTTAAGGCTGATCCAAATTACTATTTCTATCCACCCGATCCCACCGAGATGAGTGCCTCACTGGGCGGGTCAGTGGTGACGAATGCGTCCGGCGCACGCACCTATCGTTACGGACCCACCCGTTCCTGGGTGAGGGGCATCCGAGTTTTCCTCGCAAACGGTGAGTTTCTGGATATTCCGCGGGGTAAATATTTTGCATCGCCAGCCGGGCAATTCGTTGTTCATGATTCAAAAGGAATAACTTACTCATTTAATATTCCCGATTACAACCTGCCAAAAACAAAATGCACCGCTGGTATTTTTACTGCACCACAAATGGATCTGATCGATCTGTTCATTGGTTCTGAAGGCGTATTCGGCGTGGTCACTCGCGTGGATATAGGTTTGCTTAAGCACGAAGACAAACTCTCCATTGTGCAGTTCCTTGAATCCGATGAGCAGGCAATTGAACTTACCCAGTTGCTGCGGGAAAATAAGCATCTGCAGTTGGATTTTTTGGAATTCTACTCTGTGAGTGCGTTGAACCTGCTGCGGGAACGGCAAGCCAGGGAACCTTCGGCGGTGGGTATGCCGTCGCTGCCAAAAGAAGGCTGTTCTGCACTGTTTTTCGAAATGAGCTTCGACCCTCGGTCGAACACCATGGATTTTTCAGAGCTTGAAGAAACGCTCTCAAAAGCAGGTGCGTCGCTCGACCGCTCCTGGGTGGGATATGAACCTCGCGAGCTTGACCGTTTCAAAGTTTTTCGTCATCTCATCCCCGAAACAGTAAATGAGATCATCGCTGAACGCAAGAAAATCACTCCGGGGCTTCACAAGCTGGGAACCGATCTGGCGGTACCTGATGAAAACCTGGTAGAAATGTGGCATCTTTACCGTGATGGATGTAATGCTTCTCAATTGGAATGGCTGGCATTCGGGCATATAGGCAATAATCACATACACGTGAACATACTACCCAGGGATATCGATGATCAAAATAAAGGCCTGGCCTTATTCGCCTCGTTTGCTCAAAAAGCCGTTGCCTTGGGTGGTGCCGTCTCCGCCGAGCACGGCATTGGTAAAATTAAAGAGAAATTCTTCCGCATGATGTTCACAGCGGAGCAGATTGACCAGATGAAGCGTGTGAAAGCAGCTCTTGATCCTCACGGTTTATTCAACCCAGGTGATATTTTTGGCGATTAAGGAATATCGAATGAAGATTGTGGTTTGCGTAAAACAAGTTCCTGAAGTCACAAATGTCCTGGTGGATCCCATCAACGGGACGCTAATCCGTGAAGGGGTCAAATCCATCTTAAACCCATTCTGCGAATATGCGCTTGACCACGCAGTCAGAATCGCCAAAACAAACCCGGGGGTCGAGGTTACCGCCATTACCATGGGACCTCCCCAGGCAAGAGAAGCCCTCCTTCGCTGCCTGGAATTGGGTGCTGACAGCGGCATCCTCGTAACCGACCGCAAGTTCGCCGGAGCCGATACCTGGGCAACCGCAACTACCCTCGCGGCTGCCATTCGAAAAACAGTCCCGGATTTTGATTTGATCTTAACTGGAAAACAAGCGATCGATGGAGACACTGCCCAGGTGGGACCTGAGTTGGCTGAAATCCTGGCACTGCCGCAAATCACCTACGGTGTGAATGTCGCATTCAGCAATAATCTCAAGCGGGTCCAGGTCGAAAGAGAAGTGGAACGAGGTTACGAAATTGTTGATGCGTCCCTTCCTGCCCTGGTCACAATCAGCAAAGGCGAAGTAGTTCGGCGCGTACCCTCCTTGCAGGAATTGATCGCGTCCCGCAAGAAACCGATCCGGGTGGTTAATGCACTGGAAATGGACATTCCAGAAGATCAATTAGGCTTAAAAGGTTCGTTTACCCAGGTGGTAAAGGTGTTTCCGCCACGGCAGAAGAAAAGCGGTCAACTGCTACAGAATATCGACCCCGAAAAGGCGGCATTGGAAATCTACACATTCCTGAAAAATGCCGGGTTTATTTAGCTGCCAGCCAGGAATTATTCTTACTAATTGTGCCCTGCGGGAGAATAAATGCTGATCATCAATTATGAAGATTGCACTGGTTGCAAACTATGTGTGAATAATTGCCCTTTCGGTGCCATGTTTTTTGAGGACGGACGGGTTCAGGTAAATGAACTCTGCGGTTTATGCGGAGCTTGCGTAAATGTTTGCCGGAGGGGTGCCATTCATATTGAAAGAAAACAGGCTTCTCCTGAAGAATTGGCAATGTACCAAGGCGTGTATGTCTGGGTGGAATTTGAAACACAAAGCGGTGAAACGAAACCCAGAAAAGTGGTCTATGAGTTGTTGGGTAAGGGACGCGTTCTGGCTGACAGGCTGAACCAGGAATTGGTAGCGGTCGTGTTGGGGGATGAATCGGTCAGCGGACTGGAAACACTTGCCCAATTCGGGGCTGACCGGGTGCTTCTCTGTCAGCATCCTTTGCTGGCAGAGTATTCGACGGATGGATTCACAAATGTCATCTGCGCAGTGATCGCTCAAAAAAGACCGTCGGTTCTATTGTATGGAGCAACTCCGCATGGTCGGGATCTCGCTCCGCGCGTAGCTGCTCGTCTGAAATTGGGGCTGACGGCAGATTGCACAGGGCTCGACATCGGTGAAGATGGACAACTGGTACAAACCCGCCCGGCCTTTGGCGGCAATATCATGGCATCTATTGTCACACCATACAGCCGTCCGCAAACCGCGACAGTGCGCCCGAATGTATTCAACGCATGCACGCCTGATCGAAATCGTGAAGCGGCGATCGAAACCATTCCGGTGACCTTAAGCAAGGCGGCAATACGCACACGGCTGGTCGAAAGAAAATTAACAGAAACCGAAAATGCTGAAAGCATCGAAAATGCCAAAGTGATCGTTGCCGGCGGCCGGGGTTGCCAGAAAGAAGCCAACCTGGATTTGCTGCGTGAACTCGCCGGGCAATTGGATGGAGCACTTGCCGGGACTCGTGCAATAGTTGAACAGGGTTGGATTCCTCACACCCTCCAGGTGGGACAATCAGGCACAACGGTTGGACCGGAACTCTATATTGCCGTGGGGATTAGCGGAGCGATTCAACATATCGTGGGAATGAGCTCATCCAAAACCATCATCGCGATCAATAAGGATCCTGAGGCGCCAATCTTCAAGAACGCAGATCTGGGCGTGGTTGGAGATGGGTTGGAAATTCTTCCCATTCTTTGCGGTCTGATAGCCATGGAAAAAGAAAAGCTGATTGAGGCGAATAGACAAGGTTTTTGATGGTCATTTGACAAACACCATTTGAAAGATACCCTCTGAGCTTCCCCCAGTGAAGATGTAAACCCACTTGTCACGGAAATTTCTGTTTGAACGGACAATCTCCCACCCAAATGGGCGGCTTATTTATAATTGTGTTTCTTCTACGTACTCTGCCTTTCGTGTTTGTGATGAGACGAGTATCCCTGCCAGGATCATCACCCCTCCCGCCACCTCAAGAACCGACGGGGATTCAGCCAAAAACAGGAATGCCAGGATCACGGTGCCAATGGGCTCACCCAACAGTGCGATGGATACATAAGTCGCAGGGAGGTACTTCAGAGCCCAATTGAAGGACGAATGTCCGATCAATTGAGGGATTAAACCCAGGGCAATCAGCCAGAGGTAAATCTGCGGGTGGTATCCAGTGACTTGCTTGCCAGAAATGGCTACAAGCACGATCAAGACCAATGCTGCCACGCCATATACCACGAATGCGTATGCAGGCAAACTTAGATTACCGCGCGATACTCTTCCCACCATCAAATATCCGGCAGAAAGAAATGCACCCAGCAGCGCCAGCCCGTTTCCGATGAACGCCCTGCCTTGGAAAGCCTGTGCAAACGCAGAGCACGAAAACCCTCCGCCTGCAAAACTGCAATTACTACTCAATGTGACCACGACGCTGCCAGTCAGGGCAATCGCCAACCCCAGAAGCAGATTCCGGGTGATCTTCTCTTTTAATACCAACGGAGCAAAGATCGCCACCCATAGAGGGGCTGTGGTTACCAGCACGACTGAACTGGCCACGCTGGTATATTCCAGGGATGTGATCCAGGTGGCAAAGTGAAATCCGAGGAAGATGCCACCCAGGGCAAGAAGTAGTATTTGCTTTTTGGTCAGCCTTTTGAGTTCCTCACGGTGTTTGAGGAGCGCAACTGGTGCGATAACGATTGTGGCCACCAGCATCCTCCCGGCTGCAATCACCAGTGAAGGAGCTTCGACCTGCGCAAAACGGATGAACAAAGAGGCAGTCGAAACTGCCAGGATGCCAACGGCTAGAATGAAGATAGGCGGAAATGACCTGTTTGAATTGAGGGCGGTTCTTTCATTCATATAATGCGCGGTCCTGAAGGAGGGCTCGAACAATTCCAATCAACTTGACAAACGATATTGGCGTAGCTAGAATTCAATTGTACTTGAATTCAGCCAACCATTCGTCAAACCAGATATTTGTTAAGGAGGGATTGTATGGCCTTTGAGCTTCCGCCATTAAGCTATGCATTCGATGCGCTTGAACCTGAAATTGATGCCAAAACAGTTGAGATACATTACACAAAGCATCATGCCACGTATTTGAAGAATCTGAACGCTGCCCTTGAAAAGACTCCGCAATTGTTTGACCTGCCTCTTGAAACCATCCTGGCTGATCTTACCAAGGTCCCCGAAGAAATTCGCACGGCAGTCAGAAACAATGGCGGTGGCGTGTATAATCACAACCTGTACTGGCAAAATCTGACACCTGAGAAGGGCGGGAAACCTGTTGGTAACCTCGCTCTCCAGATCGACAAGACATTCGGCAGCTTCGATAATTTCAAGACAGAATTTGAAAAAGCCGGAATTGGCAGGTTCGGCAGTGGATATGCCTGGTTAAGCGTGAACACTCCCGGAAAACTGCTGATTCACTCCACTGCCAATCAGGATTGCCCCCTGTCAGAAGGCAACCACCCAGTTTTTGTGGTGGACGTTTGGGAGCATGCCTATTATCTGCATTACCAAAATCGGCGTGCAGAATACTTGACCAATATCTGGAATGTGATAAATTGGGTTGAAGCAGAAAAACGTTTCAACAATTATCGTAAGTAACCATATTTAAGTGGAGGATGATATGACACATGTAATTACGAGTTTGTGCCTGCGTGATGGCGGATGTGCCACAGTCTGCCCGGTTGAATGCATTGTTCCTGGAAAACCGGAAGACAAGTACCCCTGGTACTACATTGACCCCGACACCTGCATTGATTGCGGCGCATGTGTGCCGGAATGCCCCTTTGAGGCTATCTTCCCCATAGATGAAGTACCCTCAGCCTACAAAGCCAAGGGCGGCGAACGCCTCTCTCAACCCGTGGGCACCGCTGGATTTACGGAAGTATACGATGGCAAGAATCATGACAGCCACCCAGTTCACGTTGAGGGCACACGCACGTTGAAGGCAGGCGAGGTAATCGACCTTACCCCAGATATTCAAGTGAATGCAGATTATTACAAGACCGGCCCTGGATATGCCACTGCAGGTCAAGAATAACGAGTGAAAAAAAGAAGAGGTTTTCACCTCTTCTTTTTTTTTATGGGCAGGCATTGGCAACGTGTTCCTCAAAGGTCCGGGCGAACACGTGCAACCCTGATCCATCGCACTTGGCTCGAAAGTAAAAGTAGTCTGTCGCTTCAGGGCGTGCAACAGCCAGAATGGATGCCAGACTCGGATTGCTGATCGGCGCTGGGGGCAAACCGTCAATGATGTATGTATTGAAAGGTGAGTTGATCGTCAAGTCTGCAGAGCTGAGCGGGCTTTTCCACCATCCGCCCCAGCTCGAATTGTATCCAAGACTGTACTGGACGGTGGGATCGGTTTCCAGCTTCCATCCGGCTGCCAGCCGGTTATAGAACACCGAAGCGATGGTCGCGCGTTCGCTGTCATCGAATGTTTCCCGCTGGATGATTGAAGCCAGGATGATTCCCTGGTGGAAGGTGAGCCCGCGGGATTCAATCTGCTGGCGGATCTCAGGTCCAACCTGCGATTGAAATCGCAGAACAAAGGTCAAAGCCAATTCCTGGGGACTGACATCGCGTCGGATGAGATACTCCCCCGGGAACATGTATCCTTCCAGGCTGGCTCCCTTCGGCAGGTAATCTCCCAAACCAATTTGCCCCGGATCGCGTACCACCGCCATGAATTCATCAGGTGTGACATTGATTCCACTTGTGGGCAGGGCTTCGGCAATCTCTTCCGCGCGCCATCCTGGCAAAATCGAAAAAGGAACACTCTCGTTGTAAACATTTAAAATTTGTTCCGCAATTTGAACCGGCGTACTGGAAGAGGTCAACAGGTGTGTTCCGGCTTTGATTTGCGTGTCGTAGCCCTTGTAGATCAGATAGTTACGAAAGGCTCCAGCGTCGGAAATCAGTCCCGCATTCTCCAGGTGAGTGGCAATTTCATTGATCGATTGACCCATTTCTATGCTGAATTCCTGTTGAGGTGAGTTGGAATATCGGGTTGTGGTCAGAGCATTCTTCGCCAGAAGAATTTGTGAACTGTATTGGATTTTTTGCACGATGGTCAGTGTAGTACTCGGAGGACCAAAAACCGATCGTGCCAGGATGGGTATTCCGATAAGCACGACCAGAACTGCTCCGGCGAGCAGGATCAGCGCCAGGAAAGCCCCCAAGCATGAATTGGATCGTCGCTTGGTACGGTGTCTTGTCATATCATGTATGTCTTTCATCCAGATAAGTCTGTAGTATGACCACAGCCGCCATCTCATCCATATGACCGGAGCGCCTGGCGCGGCTCAATCCCATATCAATACGCGCCTGCCTGGCGGTTCTCGTACTTCCACTTTCGTCCCAAAGAATCACAGGAATGGCGGTTTGCGTCTGAATGGCTTCTGCGAATTTCTCGGCGTGACGGGAAGATGGCGTGGATTCGCCTTCAGCCCCCAAAGCCAGCCCTACCACAATGCTTTGGATATGATTATCAACTGCCAACTGGGCTATCTGGGCTGCATCCAACTTCATCGACGTGTGCCTGATAACACCGAGCGGCGAAGCGATGGTCATGGTGGGGTCACTGATGGCCACACCAATGCGCTTCTCCCCGGGGTCCACTGCCAGGATCCGTCTATCCGTTTCCACTTATTGCTCCTCAATCTGGATGCGGAAGGATACAAAAGGCATGTACTTCCACCAGTGCGGTGTAATATTGATCTCAGCGTTTTGATCAAGCTGGAGGGAAGAGTCGAAATAGGCTTTTGCTTGCTCGAGAGGCATGCGCACCACCGCCTGACTCAGATCATCCATTGAGATTTGCGCCTCTGACAGCCGGCGCGCTTTCACTTTCCAGGAATAGTTGCCTTCTTGATTGGCGATCTCTGTCACTGAATTGACCTCAAGTGAACCCGGTACTGCCTTCATCCCGCTGCCGAGGTTTGCATCCAGGATCGACTGTGCCAGTTCGTCCACGTCTGATTGCAGATATGTTGTTGCGGCAAACGCCATCTTGATTTCGAGTGTGAAATGGTCCGCTGGCTGACCTGCCTCCGCCGAACGCACCTCGCTGATCACCGATCCATCCAGGGATTGAGGAATCAACACAGTGCCTTCTGGTCTCCCGATCAATAGAGTATTGCCTGCCTGCTCTTTCAGATTCTGGATGAGTGCCTGGCGATTCTTTTCAAGATCAGTTTCAGAAGGTGAAGGCGAGTCGATTGAAGTGCCTCCGGTGAATGCCTCCGCATTGGAAGCCGTCACACTTCCTGCCCATGCGGTCTGCGAAACAAAGGATTCACCTGCTGGAAGGTTGCCTTCCTCTCCAGCCTGGTTTGCGGTGACCTTCACGCTGTATGATTTTGTGTTGTCTGCTGCCAGGCGGACACTTTCAACCGTGCTAAAGCGTAGAGATTCATTGGAGAGGGTAATGAAGGATGTGCCGGCTGGAATATCGAGAACCTGCCCTGAAAGATTGGTCAGTTGAAGCTCGCCTGAAGCAGACGCCGATCCCACCCGCGTCTGTCCGGAGCTGGTACCGGTTCGCGTGCCGGTCAACTCAAGCCGCACAGTCTGTCCCGGGATCACCCCCGCCAGGTTGACCTCATTGGCACTGGGATTCACCCGGAGATCAAACGTGATGGATTGCTCTGTTTTATGAGGGGCGATCTTCACAACAGCGGATGGCGTAAAGAATAGCACCAGCACCGCCAGGCTGAGTATGCTGACCAGAAAGAGCATCGCTCTTCCAAACTCATGCAGCCTCGTAATTTTTCTTTGCGGATACAGGCGTTCCCGCTCAGCCGCAAGGTATTGGTAACCTTGAGGTGCTTTCCGATCGATATGAGGTCGAACCGGTGTGCTCCAGACGCTTCTTTCCGCCTGGCTCAACGATTCGAAAACAGGGATCCCCAGTATATTCGCGTTCTCTCGGACTTCGGCCAGGCTTGAGATAAAGCCGATTGCCAACCCCTGGCGTTTGGCCTCGCGCTGCAGCAGTGAAAGTGAATAGAAATCTGCCACGGCTTTGCCCGACTTCGGCCAGACGAGGATCGCCCGCCGTGCTTTCGCGCCCTTGAGCTTGTCACGGGTGGAATCGAGATCGTCATGTGATTCGAGCTGGATGATGAATGTTTTCATCGGGTCCTAAGTATTATACAACAGGCTGCTTTTCATCCTGTGCTCCCATCCTCGTAGGTAAACAACCATTGAAGCCTTATTATAAGAGCGAAGAATCCTTCCCTCTTGGAAAGCCCGAATCCATCACCTGACCGGTGCCGCCAATTAGGCTATATAATTAAGCAGGTACGTTGGAAAAGGAGCCTGATCATGCGTAAATTCATCCCCTTCGCCCTGCTTGGAATAATGCTTCTCGCCTCATGCAATTTTCCCCTGGGTTCCTCCAAACCCGATGCACAAACCCTCGCTACCAACGTAGCACAAACGCTCACCGCCTGGCCCACACTATCTTCAACATTAACACCCATTCCGTCTCCTACTTTGATCAACGCCACTCCGACAGCCACCGCCACTCAAACCATCGCCCCAACAGCAACCACCCCTGCCAATGACCCTGTCCTCACACTGGGCAACCCATCTTTTGAAGATACATTTACATCCGGCAGCGGCTTTGGGTTAAAAACGCCTTATGAAGATAGTGCCATCAAGATCACTGTAGAAGATGGATCGATGATGTTCAGGAGCCTGGCCATTCAACAGGGTAGACGCTGGCGCCTGACCTACCCGTTCGCCCGCAATCTCTATCTCGAGGGAACGTTCACCACCCTTTCATGCGCTGGCACTGATAACTACGGACTCATGTTCCGTGCTCCGCAATACAATGACGGCATTGGGTATTATGTCGGACTCTCCTGCAAAGGTCAGGTGTTCATGGATTGGTATGACGGCTCCAAAAGCCACACGTTGTTGGATTGGACCTTTGCACCCTCTGCTCTTACAGGCAAAGACCAGACCAACCGACTGGGAGTCATGGCGGTAGACAGCCAGATTTCCATTTACGTGAATGGAGTGCTGGTCAAAACCGTGAACACCGATGCGCTTAAGGATCGGGGACACTTTGGCGTGTTCGTCAACGCCTCGGAAACGCCCAATTTCACCTTCAAAGTGGATGTGATCAAAGAATGGGACCAGCCCTGAAATGGAGCTACATTAATGGATTCAACGCCGCCCTCACGCCCCAACGCCGTTCGTCTTGCCCAGGCTAAAATACTGGAAAAACCGCTTTACATCGATACAGAGACCACCGGGTTAGACAAGTCAGCGGAGGTCATTGAGATCTCCATCGTGGAATTCGATGGCAGGATCATTTTCAATTCGCTCATCAAGCCGACGCAGCCCATTCCGCTGGATGCCCAACGCATCCATGGCATAGACAATGAAATGATCCGTTCTGCACCTGCATGGCCGGTTCTCTGGCCTCAAATCCGCGAGATCTTTTATGGGCGCACGATCGCAGCATACAACGCACCTTTCGATCTCAAGATGATGCAGCAAACACACCAGCGTTACCGCCTTCCCTGGAGGGAGACACTCAACATGCTGGATGTTCTGCTGCTTTACTCAGATTACAAGGGGGTATGGGATCCATACCGCCGGTCGATGAAGTACTTCAAACTGGAAGAAGCAGGCAGTTATTTTCAGATACCCCTGCCGAATGCCCACCGCTCGGCTGCGGATGCTTTGTTGACCAGGGCCGTACTTCACAGCATTGCAGGTATCTCCTACGAATAAAGTTCCAGGATGGACTCGTGAGCAAACCTGATTTGACCGATCAGCAGCGGACCTTGCTGCTGCAGCCATTTACCTCCAAAATCCTACTCACAGGGGCTGCCGGCAGCGGAAAGACCACTGCAGGTGTTGCCCGTCTGCTTCAAATGGTCGGCAACGGCATTCCAGCCCGCACCGTTCTCGTTCTGGTGCCGCAGCGCAGCCTGGGTATACCCTATATGAAAGCCATCCAGAACCCCGACTTTCCTGCTGGCGGAGAACCCGCGGTGGTCACGCTGGGTGGTTTGGCGCAGCGCATGCTTTCGCTCTTCTGGCCGCTGACCGCCCGGCAAAGTGGGTTTGCGCATCCCGACCAGCCGCCGCAATTCCTCACCCTTGAGTCAGCCCAGTATTATCTCGCCCGCGTCGTCCAACCCTATCTGCAGCGTGGATACTTCGAAAACATCACCGTTGACCCCAACCGCCTGTACAGTCAGATCCTCGACAACCTCAATAAATCTGCGGTGGTGGGTTTTCCTTTGGAAGAGATCAGCGTACGTTTGAAGAAAGCCTGGGTGGGTTCTTCGACACAGTTACAGGTGTACGATCAAGCCCAGGAATGCGCTGTTAAGTTCCGTGAATACTGCATGCAGAACAACCTGCTTGATTTTTCCCTGCAGTTTGAACTCTTTACCCAAAAATTATGGAGTACTTTGCTTTGCCGTGAATTCCTGACAAAGTCTTACCGCCACCTGATCTACGACAACATCGAGGAAGATGTGCCTGTGGTCCACGATGTCATCACCAAATGGCTTCCCAGTATGGATTCAGCTCTGCTCATTCAGGATGATCAGGGCGGTTTGCGTTCATTTCTCGGGGCAGATCCCTTGTCGGCCCAGAAGTTGGGCGGCTTGTTTCCCGAAAAGCACCATTTCGAAGGATCACTGGTGCAAAGTGATGAGGTTTGTGACTTCCGCGAGGTGATCACCCGCAGCCTGCGTGAAAAAGGCATTTCAGGGTCCAATATCGAAAGTTGGAAAAGGGGGTTTGAGGTTCAATCTTTCCGCTTTAACCCTGAAATGTTGGATTGGACGGTTGCCCAGACCAGCCAGCTTATCCAGAATGGGATTGAACCGGGTGAGATCTGCATCCTTTCGCCATTCTTAAGTGATTCCCAGCGTTTTTCGCTTGTCAACCGTTTCGAAAAAGCAGGCATTGCCACAAAAACCTTCCGACCTTCCCGCAGTCTGAAGGATGAACCGGTCGTGCGGGCGTTGCTGTGTTTTGCCAGGCTTGCCTATCCCAACTGGCACCTCCAGCCCACCCGATTGGAAGTCTGCCAGGCATCGGCTCAAGTCCTTGAGGGTGCCGACCTGGTCCGCGCCAATCTCATCGCCCAGACGCTTTACCAGCCGGGCAAGCCTGAAGGTCCTTTCATGCCATTTGATTCGATCATCGCAGAAATGCAGTCGCGCATCACCTACACCCTGGGTGAGAGGTACACTGCTTTGCGCCAATGGCTGATTGATTTTCGAGCCAATCCGGTGAACGAATTGGACATTTTCCTCAGCCGTCTTTTCGGTGAGATACTTTCCACCACTGGTTTTCAACTTCATCAAAACCTCGAAGCAGCTTCCGTCACCGCGCGTTTGATTGAATCTGCCCGCAAGTTCAGGCAGTCTGTTCAGTCTGAAAAAGTTCCCCTACAAATTCCGTTGGGCAAGGAATATGTCTCATTACTTGAAAATGGATTGATCGCTGCACAATCCATTATCGGCTGGAAGCAGCAGTTCGAGAGTAACGCCGTTTTGATCGCCCCTGCCTTCACCTTTTTGATGAGCAATCGTCCAGTTCGCTACCAATTCTGGCTGGACATCGGTTCGCACGGTTGGTGGAGCCGACTGGACCAGCCCCTCACCCAGCCGTACGTGCTCAACCGCCAGTGGGATCCGGCAGATCAATGGACGGAAGCATTTGAATTTGCCGTCAACCAGGGCAACCTTGAACGTTTGGTCTCCGGGCTGCTGCACCGCTGCCGTGAGGGGGTTTTTCTGGGCATTTCTGGAATGAATGAGCAGGGCAACGAAGAACGCGGGGAACTGGTCAGAGCGGTTCAATCACTGCGCAGGGTTCTGGTTCGCGCCGGGGAGAGTGATCGTGTTTAATCCCCGTCCCGCGCAGGCAGAAGTACTCAAATATCGCGGCGGACGCATGGGCGTTTCCGCGGTACCCGGCAGCGGAAAAACACACACCCTTTCCGGTCTGGCGGCCCAATTGATCCTGGATGACTGCCTCAATCCTGATCAGGAAGTGCTGATTGTCACCCTGGTTAACTCAGCAGTGGACAACTTCTCCAGCCGAATTGCAGGATTCGTCAAGGAAGCTGGGCTGCTGGAGAATGTCGGGTACCGGGTACGCACCCTGCATGGGCTGGCCCACGATATCATCCGCGAGCGTCCGGAGAAGGCGGGAATTTCCGAGCGATTTACCATTATCGATGAAGGCGAGTCTGCAAAGATGATCTCCGAGATCACCGCTGCCGCCCTACGGGACCACCCCGAGCTCGTTCCAATGTATGTCAATGCAGACCTGGATGCCCCCGGCTCCAGTCAAACCCGCAAACAATGGATCGATCTGATGGAATCCATTTGTGTTCACTTCATCAGCCAGGCCAAGGATTATCGCGCAGAACCCGGCCAGCTCGCACAATTGATCGAGGAACGCAAGATCAACGACCCGTTGATGCTCCTGGCTGTCGATGTCTATACGCAATATCAGAGGGGATTGAGGTTCCGTAATGCGGTGGATTTCAATGACCTCATCCGCCTTGCATACCGCGTGCTGGTGGAAGACAATGAGTATCTGCAGCGCCTGCGCTACCGTTGGAAGTACATTCTCGAAGATGAGGCGCAGGATTCTTCCAAACTCCAGGAGGAGATCCTGAACCTGCTGGCCGGACCGGACGGCAATTGGGTGCGCGTGGGTGACCCCAACCAGGCAATTTATGAGACTTTCACCACCGCCAACCCGAAATACCTGAGGAACTTCCTGAAGAAGCCTGGGGTGGATGAACGCGACCTGCCGAATTCCGGACGTTCCAACATGAGCATCATCGGCATGGCTAACGCTCTGATCCGCTGGACGAACACCGACCATCCTGTGGATTGCCTGCGCAAATCGCTGGCCACCCCATTCATCGAGCCTGCTCCGCCCGGTGATCCCCAGCCCAACCCGCCGGACCAACCCAACGCCGTCTATATCCATAAAACAAACATCAAGTCAGACCGTGAGATACAGGTGGTGATCAGCTCTTTGAAGAGCTGGCTGCCGGCCAACCCGGATAAAACGGTTGCTGTGCTGGTGCCCATCGGCAAACACGGTGAAAAAGTGGTCGAAGCCCTCAACCAGGCAGGCATTAAAGTGGTGGAGATGCTCAAAAGCAGTCAATCCACACGTAAGGCAGCGCGTATCTTCGAAAAGCTCTTTCTTTGCCTTGCGGATCCTTCCAACAACAGTAAGTGCATAAAGGTCTTCCAGGAAATTTATGAACCCCCGATTGGCGATGATCAGGCAAAAGAGCAGATCGAAAGGCTTTCTGCTTCATTGCAAAAGGCAGTACGCCTGGAAGATTTGTTTTATCCTCTCGACCAGCTGGATCTTCCTGCCTTGTTGAAATCCCCATCCCTTTCTTCTTCTGATCTTGATATTCTGACCGATTTCCGACAAAAAATGATCCGCTGGCATGCCGCTTCCTCCCTGCCGGTGGATCAACTGGTTTTGACCGTGGCGCAGGATCTTTTCACCAGTCCCCCCGACCTCGCCCTGGCGCATAAGTTCGCCCTGCTGCTTGAATTCGCCGCCTCGAATCACCCCGAGTATCAACTGGCGAACTTTGCAGATGACCTGAAACAGATCGCTGCCAATGAGCGCAAGTTCCTCGGATTCACTGAAGAAGACAACGGTATCAATCCGGAGCAGCACAAGGGTGAGGTTTTCGTACTCACTTACCACAAAGCCAAGGGATTGGAATGGGACCGGGTGTATCTCCTCTCGGTCAATAACTATGATTTCCCTTCCGCGCAAGAAGGTGATGAGTACTTCAGTGAAAAATGGTTCATCAACGGCAGGCAGAACCTCGAAGCGGATTTGTTAGCCAAGTTGAGAACCCTGCTGGGATTGGATGAAGCGGGAGATGCGTACAGCGCGCAGGACCCCACGATCAAAGCGCGGCAGGAATATTCCGCCGAACGCCTGCGTTTGTTCTATGTGGGTATCACCCGCGCCCGTGAAAGTCTGATCATCACCTGGAACACCGGTAAATTCGAAAAGAGCACCATGTCCCTGCCGCTGCAGGCCATGCTCGCCCGCCTGGAGGAAAAGAATGCTTCAGCCTGATTTCACTTTCAGCCAGCAAAACCTCCAGGATTATCTTGACTGCCCCAGGCGGTTTTACCTGCGTTATGTGGAACATCTTGCCTGGCCGGCGGTGGAATCGGAGCCTGTCCTCGAACAGGAAAGACGGATGCAGCTCGGGCATGATTTCCACATGCTGGTCCAGCAGCGCCTGTCAGGAATCCCTGCAGATGCGTTGCGTGACAGTATCCAGGGCGAGGAGCTTCAGCGCTGGTGGATGCATTTCGAAGCGCTTGATCTCGACCTCGACAATCAAAAGAGTTTTGTCGAGGAAGCGCTTTCCGTCCCCCTCGCTGGGTACCGCCTGCTTGCCAAACCGGACCTGCTGCTCATTGATACGAATGGAAGAATCCAGATCTACGACTGGAAAACCTCCCGCTCTGAACCCGACCGTTCCCGGCTGCTCAAACGGGCGCAGTCCATTGTTTACCCCTACGTGATCGCCCGCTGCAGCCGCGAGCTTACCGGCTCCGACCTTACCGATCCCGCGGATATCCGCATGACCTACTGGTTCCCCGAACATCCTGCCCTTACGGTTACCTTTGATTATTCTCCAGGCAGGTATTCCTCCGATGAACAATGGCTGAGCGGATTGATCAATGAGATCGCCAGTCTGGATGGCCGGGATCAATACCCAAAGACCGACAATATCCGAATGTGCAAATTCTGCAACTACCGCTCACTGTGCGACCGAGGTGACAAAGCTGGAAGCAGCGAAGATGATCTGCAAGCAGCATCGGATGATGACATCTTCAAGATTGATTTCGAGTCGTTGTAATGAGTAATCTTCTAACCAGGCTATCGCCGAAATGGGTCTTTCCCCCACCCGTCGATATTCCGCTGGCGCTGAAAGCCGGGCTGCCTGCCTCTGAATTCATGCTCGAGGCGCTTGCCAGACGCGGCATTCAGACTCCTGAGTCAGCCAGGGCATTCCTGGACCATCGCCTTTACGCCCCCGCTGACCCGGGAGCATTTTCTGATATGAGCAAGGCTGTGAGCCGCATCATGGCTGCCATTCGACACGGTGAGACCATTGGCATCTGGGGGGATTTTGATGTCGACGGGCAGACGTCCACCGCGCTGCTGGTGGAAACCCTGCGCGGACTTGGCGCATGCGTACGCTATCATATCCCCATCCGCAGCCGCGAGTCGCACGGTATCAAGCTGCCGGCGCTCAGGGAGTTTCTCACACCGGACGTGAAGTTGATCATCACCTGCGACACCGGGATCACCGCTCATGACGCCGCCAGCGAACTCAAATCCCTCGGTGTCGATTTGATCATCACCGATCACCACTCCCTGCCCGAAATCCTTCCGGAAGCCCTGGCTGTGATCAACCCGCACTTGCTGCCCCCGGGACACCCGCTAGAAACGCTAGCCGGTGTGGGGGTCGCTTATACGCTTGCCGATGCACTGTTCATCGAAAGCAACCGGAGAGACCTGTCCGGAAGCCTGCATGACCTGGTGGCTTTGGGCTGCATTGCCGATATGGCCAGTCTGACCGCAGATACGCGTTATCTCGTGCAATCGGGTCTGGAGCGGTTGCGTACCGCACCCCGCCCCTTTCTTTCACAGATGGCATCCACGCTCGATCTGCCCCTCGACCATCTGAACGAGGAACACATTGGGTTCTACATCGCTCCTCGCATGAACGCAGTTGGCAGGCTGGAAGATGCAAATCCCATGGTGGAGCTTCTTACATCCCGGGATGTCGCGGTGATCAAACCCATTCTCGACCGCATGGAGGCACTTAATGCCAGTCGCCGGGTTCTGGTCAGCCAGGTCTTCGAAGGCGCGCTGACACAGTTGGAAGCCAACCCTTCCCTTCTTGATCAACCATTGATCATGCTTTCGCACCCCGAATGGCCGGCAGGGGTGGTGGGCATCGCCGCCGGGCGTCTGGCTGAAATGACCCACCGTCCGGTGATCCTGATGAGCGGGGGAAAAGACGGCCTGCTCCGGGGGTCTGCGCGCTCTGTGGAGGGCATTGACATCACCTCGGCATTAACTGCCAACCAGGCGTTCCTTTCCAGCTTTGGCGGGCATCCCATGGCAGCAGGGTTGTCCCTCGCCGTTGAAAACCTGCCGGAATTTCGAGCCCGACTGCAGCAAACAATCTCGCAGCAGGCAGCCATCAGTGCGGTGGAACCCGAACTTCAGTTGGAAGCCGTTTTACCCCTGGAACAGGTAACTTTTGATCTGCTTGGCGATCTCGAACGGTTGTCGCCTTTCGGCGTTGGCAACCCGGCGCCTGTGTTCTCCGCACCCAACCTGACCTTTGACGATCCCATCTCCATGGGCAAGAACAGCGAACACCGCCGCGCAGCAGTTTCAGATCTGCAGGGAAATTCATTTGAAATTCTCTGGTGGCAGGGCGCGGATCTCCCGGTTCCGGAAGGTCAATTCGACCTCGCGTACACCGCCCATATGAACCTTTACAAGGGCATGCCGAAGATCCAGTACGAATGGGTCGATTTTCGACCTGTACAGGAACCGGTGATCCATCTATCAAAAAAATCCCTCAAATCCATAAAATACATGGATCAGCGCGAAGTATCAGAGCTGACGCCTGCCCTTCTGGAAGAATTGTCCGCGACTGGTCCCACCATCTGGGCCGAAGGGTTGAAGTTCGCACCGCCGGGGGCGCTGGACCGGCTGCACCTGGAG
This sequence comes from Anaerolineaceae bacterium, assembly GCA_039683035.1. Lineage (GTDB taxonomy): Bacteria > Chloroflexota > Anaerolineae > Anaerolineales > Anaerolineaceae > UBA6107. Next base: position 6,558 of record JBDKSE010000016.1, on the reverse strand, counting down.
AAAAACCGCTCGTTGATCATCCTGACCATTCCCCCATCTTCAGAAATCCTCCTGGCGGGTATCGCCAGAGTCAAACCTGCGGAAATCACCTTCATGGGGCTGCAACCACAAAGTCAGTCCTTGAGCGAGCTGCTTCTTTCTATTGGACGGTTACTCAAGGAAGTAATTACTCGCGGAGATGGGCAGTTTAGCCTGACGTCTGCGGCAGCAGGATACGCCACAACACCCGAATTGCTCAAGACCGTGCTGCAATGGTATGCTGCCAATGGATCTATTACTTTCGAGCCGATAGATTCAGACCGCTTCCAGATTCGAGCTGCAGGTATCGCCGATCCGGCTGCGCAGGTCATTTTGGAATCCCGGCTCAAAAAACAGGATGCAGAGATCGCGGCTTTCCGCCGCTATTATTTGAACGCCTCCCTAACCACCCTCGCCGGTCAGCGAGCGGATTAATGCGACAATAAGCATCCGATTTTATCTGGTATAATGCCCATATGCGGTCGAATCTGACGAGGCGTGATTTTCTTAAATTAGGAGCTCTTGGGTTGGCCAGTCTGGCATTCCGCCCGACCTATGACTTCGGCGAGTTGCAGGATGGCGAAAACCTCGCACGCGTGGCGGTCGAATCGGTCTCTGTGCACAGCCAGCCGGATGAAAACAGCCGCATCCTCTTCCAGCGCTACCGCGATGAGGTCGTCAATGTCTATTATGACGAGATCTCCGACGGCGCTCCCAAGTACAACCCCCTGTGGCACCGCGTCTGGGGCGGTTATATTCACTCAGCCCACATGCAAAAGGTCCAGGTCAGGCTCCAGCCTGTCCAAACCCAGATTCTGGATGAACCTCACATCGCTGAGATCACGGTGCCATTTTCACAGTGCTACCTCCATCGGAAAGAAAACGATTGGCAACCCATCTACCGGTTGTATTACGAGTCGGTCCACTGGGTGGTCGGTGTCGTCGATGGTCCGGATGGAACGCTCTGGTACCGCATCAAAGACGAAATGCTGACCGATGACAATCTCAACTACTACGTACCCGCCCGTCATGTACGGTTTGTCGGGCTTTCTGAGTTGACCCCCATCCACCCTGATGTTCCGGCAGAACAAAAACGTGTCGAGGTCTCCATTCCGCGCCAGGAATTGATCGCGTACGAAGGAGATTCCGTGGTGCTGAAGACCAAAATCTCCTCCGGTCTTCATGTTCAACATGCGGGTCAGGTTCCCTGGGATACTCCGATCGGCAAATTCTTTGTCCAGTCCAAAATGCCCTCAAAACATATGGGCGAGGGGCTGCTCACCGACGATCTCAATGCCTACATCCTGCCGGGCGTGCCCTGGACTTCCTTTTTCGAAACCACGAATGGGGTTGCTTTTCACGGCACTTACTGGCACAACAATTTTGGCGTGCCCATGAGCCACGGCTGTATCAATATGCGTATGGATGAAGCAAAATGGATTTTCCGCTGGCTGACCCCCCAGGCAGATCTTTCAAAGATGAATACCATCGGGCAGGGCACCCTGGTTAAAATTCTGGACGAATGACCTGGCTAAATTCATCCGGGGGATTGTTCCCGATGAATTCCATGAACACCTGATTTCCCAACAATTTCCCTCTTTGAGTCAGCCGCACTGCTCGTTCGGGTTTGTCGATCCACTCGATCAAACCTTCCCGCTCCAATCGGATGAATTGAGCTTCAAAGAGATGTTCCATATCCAAACCAAATCTTTTTTCGAATCGTCTTGCAGACACCCCGTCTGAGGTCATCCGCAGGCCGACCATCAACATTTCCTGCACTTGCTCCCAGGCAGTCAGGCGATTGACTTCCAAGACTGCCGGTCCACCCGGGAATTCATTCTCCCTGCCTTCTTTCATCATTTTGAGATACTCAAAAACAGGATGAACATTTTCCGTGCGAACGCCATTCACAAAACCGTGTGCGCCTGCCCCAAATCCAAAATACGGGCCGTATTCCCAGTATTGAACATTGTGCCGGCAGCGGGCATCCTCCCCGCGGGCCCAGTTGGAGATCTCATACTGCTCAAAGCCATGTCCCCCCAGCAAATCCTCCGCCAGTTCATACATCTCTGCAGCCAGGTCGTCATCCGGTATTTCAATCAATCCGCGACTTGCCCAGTGGTGCATTGGCGTACCTTCTTCAATCGTCAACGCGTACAGCGAAAGGTGATCGACTCCAGTCGCAACAGCCAGCTCCAGAGTGTTGCGCCAACGTTCGAGCGTTTGTCCTGGAATACCAAAGATCAGATCCAGGTTGATATGCCGGATTCCTGCCAGCCGACAGAATTTGACCGCATCCAGGACCTCGGAAAAAGTGTGTGTCCGGTCCAATGTTCTCAAATCCTCAGGGTGGGCGGATTGCATGCCGAAACTAAGCCGGTTGACCCCTGCGCCGGCATATTCCGCGATGCTCTCCCGCGTCACCGTCCCCGGATTGGCTTCCATGGTGATTTCAGCATCAGTAAGAACCTGAAACCTCCCGCGTATCGAGGATAGGATCCGGCTGACCTGCTCTGAATTCAAGAGGGATGGCGTTCCACCGCCAAAAAAGATCGTATGCACAGAATCAACTGAATCGGCGTTTTCTCCAGCCCATTTCACCTCTTGACAAAGAGCATCCACATACCCTGGAATGAACCTGGAAAGCCCTGCAAATGTGTTAAAATCGCAATACCCGCACCGCCTCCGGCAAAACGGGATATGGAGATAGATACTCGAGTGTGGCATGTTCAGTAGAATAACACACTCCACCCTTGCTGAATAGGAAAAGTGAGCTTGCAGCCGTATGATATAATCTGGGCTCATGAAAAATCCAGAAAAGAGAAATGATGACGGAATCCAATCCATCTGCAACTAAAGTGTGTCCAACCTGCGGCACGCGGTTGAGTGAGAATGCCACCCGCTGCCTCGTTTGCGGCAGAACCTTCACCTCCACTTCAACTCCAAAGAAAGCAGATTCTGTCCCCGTTCAATCCACCAGGCTTCCTGAGGTCAAGCTGTCGCTGCCCCTCGCCATTGGCCTGGGTGTGATCATCCTCGCCCTGGGAGCGCTGATCGTCTTCTTCGGGTTAAAGTCAACCGGCCAGGTGACAAATGCAACTGCGACCGCCACCTTCACTGTGACCCCAACCTTCACCATCACCCCGCTTCCTTCACCCACTGCCACCCAGGGATCAACCGCCACACCCGAACCACCGCTCGAATACACGGTCAAGGTGGGCGACTTCTGCTCGAGTATCGCCGCTCAATACCATGTCTCGATCCAGGCGATCATCGAGCTAAACAACCTGCCTCCCGAGTGTGGAACGCTGTACGAAAATCAGAAGTTGCTCATCCCGCGCCCCACGCCGACCGCTTCACCTGCCCCTACCGGCACCCTGGCTCCTGCTGAAGCCACTTCACAGGCATGCGGGGTTGTGGATTACACGGTCAAGGAAGGCGATACCCTGGGCTCGATTTCGGCCAACTATAACATCAGCGTGGATTCGATCAAGAATTTCAACAATTTGACATCGGACAACGTTTGGATCGGCATGTATCTTTCGCTTCCGCTTTGCGAACGCCGCCCCACTGAAGGACCCACTCCCACGCCCACCGCCCCACCGCCCTATCCGGCAGTCAACCTTCTGCTGCCTGCTGACGGCACGGTGTTTACGAGCGCCAATGACACCATTACCCTCCAATGGGCGTCCGCCGGTACACTCCGTGAGAACGAAGCCTATGCCGTGAACGTGGAAGACGTAACCGCCGGTGGTGATAAGAAACTGACCCAATATGTCACCGATACCAAGTTCATCGTTCCGGTGAGCTTGCGTCCCACCGACAATACCAGTCACATTTTCCGATGGTCTGTTGTGGTGGTTCGACAAACCAACACCACCAAGGACGGTCAACCGGTGTATGTGACCAACGGCATTGTCAGTCAAAGCCGCGTCTTCGGTTGGTCTGGATCGGTGAGTTCCACGCAATCCCCGTAAAATCCCGATCAATAAAGAACGGCGTGCTTGAACAAGCACGCCGTTTTGTTATTCTGACAGGAATTTGTCCGCCTGGATGGCTGCAGCAGCCCCCATTCCTGCCGACGTAACCACCTGACGAAAGTTGGGATCGGCTGCTTCACCCGCAGCATACACTCCCGGGACCGAGGTAGCCATTAATAGGTCCACTTTAAGGTAACCCCGCTCATCCATCTCCAATTGACCCTTAAACAGGTCCGTATTCGGCAGGTGACCAATAAAGATGAACACTCCGTCGGTCTCCAGTTCCGATTTCTCACCCGTTTTGACATGGGTGAGTGAGACTTTTTTGACCCCATCCCCGCCCTTGATCTCATCGACGACAGTATTCAGCAGTACCCGAATTTTCTTGTTGGATTGCACACGCGATTGCAGGATTGCCCCTGCGCGGAACGCATCCCGACGGTGTACCAACACCACCTCCGAGGCAAAGCGGGTCAGGAATATGGCTTCTTCGAGTGCGCTGTCGCCGCCGCCGACCACCACAACCTTCTTTTCCCTGAAGAACCAGGCGTCGCAGGTGGCGCAATACGAAACGCCGCGTCCTGTGAATTCCTGTTCGCCAGGAACGTTTAGATGTATGGGGCTGGCGCCGGTGGCAATGATCAGGCTGTCAGCGAGGTAAGTCTTGTCATAGGTCTTGACTTTAAAAGGCCGCTTTGAAAGCTCCACGCTCATCACAGTATCCAGTTCAATGCGTGCTCCGAAATTTTCAGCCTGCTTTTGCATGAGGGTTGCCAGTTCAACCCCTCCCACGCCGTCGGGGAAACCAGGGTAATTCTCGATCATGTTGGTCAATGAAGCCTGGCCGCCCACATCGGTACCCGTCAACACCAACGGGGCGCATTCCGCCCGGGCAGCGTACAACGCAGCAGAGAGTCCGGCAGGTCCAGATCCCATGATAATTACCTGTTCATGTTGTGCTTTGGTTTCATTTGTCATTTTACAATCCAGTTTTCAAATTATTCTTTAACCGCCTGATCCGTTATTTCAAGCCCTTTTTCGAGTACCCCAAATCCTTCCGCCAGTTGTTCAGGCGTGATGATCAGGGGTGGAATGATCAACACTGTGTGCCAATGGGTGTAAAGAAATACACCGTGGTCCAGCATGTACTTTTTGAATGCGGTCATCTCCGTACTTGATCCGCCGAAAGGCGACATCGGTTCATGCGTCTTGCGGTTCCTGACAAGTTCGATCACTCCGAATAAACCAATTGAACGTACTTCGCCCACTGAGGGGTGTCTCCCGACAAGTTCGGCAAGCATGTCTGCCATCACCTTGCCGGTCTCGCGTGCCTTTTCCACCAGGTGATCTTCTCGCATTACTTCGATCGTGGCAATGGCCGCTGCGAGCGAGATGGGGTGACCATTGTAGGTCAAACCGCCCTCGAACACCCGGTCGTTGAAGGTGGCGGCGATTTCCGGCTTCATCGCCACTGCTCCCAGCGGCGCATACCCCGAGGTCAATCCTTTTGCCATGGTCATGATGTCGGGCACCACATTCCAGTGATTGACTGCAAACCATTCACCGGTTCGACCAAATCCGCTCATCACTTCATCGGCGATCAGTAGAATGCCGTATTTGTCACATAAAGCCCGCACACCCTGTAAATAACCTTCGGGCGGGATCAGGATGCCATTCGTCCCGGTGACCGTCTCCAGCATCACCGCAGCGATGGTCTGCGGATTCTCAAATTGGATGATCTCTTCCAGATGCGCCAGATACTCGCGGGTGAACTCCGCTTCGCTCAACTCAGGTTGATTCTGATGAAACACTGAGCGATAGCGGTAGGGATCCAGAAAATGAACCACACCGGGCATCACCGCCGGCTCCCAGGCAGTCCGTCGTGGGTCGCCGGTCAGAGCCAGGGCGCCGTAGGATGCCCCATGGTAGGAGCGGTAGCGGGTGAGGATCTTGGTTTTTCCGGTGTATGCTCGCGCAAATTTAATGGCATTTTCGTTGGCATCTGCTCCACCCAGGGTGTACAGGAATTTCGTCAGCCCCGGGGGAGTGATCTCAGAGAGAAGCTCACCAAGTTTCGCCCGTGGGCGGGTTGCCATTCCCGGTCCGGCAAAAGGCAGCTCACGCGCCTGGTCCACAATGGCATTGATCACACGTTCGTCACCGTGCCCGATATTGACGCACATCACCATCGAGTTGAGGTCGAGATAGCGCTTCCCGTTGACATCCCAGAAGTAAACCCCTTTGGCTGACTTGATCGGGATGGGGTTCACCTTCGATTGGGCTGACCACGTCCAAATATTATGTTCAAGCGAGAGCGGCAGGATCTCGGAATCTGGAAGATCGATCATAAGCACCACCTTGAATGATTATTGTTGTAAATATCCTATCATAGTTCCCAGGATGATGCCTCTTGTAAGTTTTGATGCGGTTAACTTGAGAAAAGTGTCAAAGGAGAAGTGGTTAGTGATTTGGGATTTGGGATTTGGGATTTGGGATTTGGGATTTGGGATTTGGGATTTGGGATTTGGGATTTGGGATTTGGGATTTGGGATTTGGGATT
>JBDKSE010000015.1:0-200442 GCA_039683035.1 Anaerolineaceae bacterium | reverse complement strand
AGTGGCACCAGTAATCACCGCCAGGCGATGATCGAAAGTGTCCGTGCAGATCCGGGGTTCAGTGCGCAAATTGTGAATCATTGCGAAGACATTCGACCATTTATACTGTTGCAGATATGGATTCAACTTACCTCCAGTTAATTAACACATTCGGGTAAGTACTGAGGTTTCAATTAATTATATAGATATACAATTTGTGAGAGGGAAATTGGGAGCATTTTTAACACACCAAGATTATGCGTTCAAGATAGAAAGCTATCTCCGCGTGATATCTTGTTGGAGATTGCTTCAGCAAAGAACGCCTCGTCATGACAAACCAGGCAGGAGATTATGGCAGCAAGGAACACATAGCAATGACAGACCAGCGTAGATTGCGCCGGCAAGGAACGCGCTGCCATCAGGGAGAGATTAAACAAAGGCAAGCTCGCAAAGCAAAGGCTGAACGAAATCGCAAAATAATCTACTTCGATGCATCAAATAAAAATGCCCCTGCACCTGTAGATGCAAGGGCATTTCGTTATGAATGGTATTTCAGTCAATTCGCCAACATGCTTCGGCAAAGTTGCACACTCCGCATTTGGTTTCCCATATCGGACATATCACCCCAATCTGCCCCTTTTCTCCCTTCTCTTTTCTCGTGAATTTTGAATAGTGGGATCGAATCGTGGTGCTGGCGCAGTTCTTACAATAAATACTGAGCCCATCAGAATAGTGGTTATCTGTCCGAAAATAGACAACCGAGAGTGGGAATTCCTGATCGCACCTTTTACATCTCTTCAGGCTAATGTCAGCTTCAAATTTGTTACCGGTTGAAATTGTACCCATACATACCTCCTTGAATTTTGCTCAAGCATAAGAACTCTTTCGAAAAATTCAAGAGGAACGTCGTGAATTTCGATAGACTTTTTTATATGAGAATCATCGGGCTTAATGTTGATGACCGGACCAATCGTTTAGGCATCGACCTGTGAAGCAGCGATTTCTAAAGAATCGCTATTTAGGAGAATTATCCTGATTCCTCAATTTTGAGCTTCTGTCATTCTGAGTGAAGTAAAGAGAAGGGTGCGTTCGATTTTGAACGCACCTTTTTATTACGAACTAGTATCGTGCGGCGTTGCCGCACCCTACTGTTAATGATGCAAGGAATAAAATGTCAATGTACTTTCAGGAAATAATAATCTATTATCCAAATTAATAGGAAAACACTTATTTTACGATATCCGTCATAAAAACGTTTACCCTATAATATGACTTAACCGACGGGTCGCCTAATAGGTTATTTAGTTCAGTGAACATCGGGGTACTTCTTAACCTAGTATCTAAATTTGTATCCATGTAATATCTGTCCCCATCAACCGGCTTTCCCTGCTGAGCTAATTCTTGAAAAGAAAAGTATTCCATCATCTGTTTAAGAAAATTCGTGTAGTATGTTGAAATAACTGAGCGATTTTCTTCAATCGAACCGTCAGCGTAGTGTGAAAGCGATTTCTTTTCCAAAAATGTATTTGAAAAGACTATTCTATTACCACCATCTGTACACTGCATTGATCCCATAGAGGTTCCTGGTCCAGTATTGAAAGTCATGCCGTTCTTCATATCAATACCATAGCCAAATACGAATTCGTGAGGTTTCATGGGGTCAACTATGATTCGATTATTCAAGCTGTAAATGACATACGATCTGTCTTTTTCATTTTTCAAATCTTCTACGTATTGACCAAAGCTATAGTCTTGATTAGTAAACCCTTTATCCTGCAAGAATCCTTCATAATCAGCAATTAATACTGCCCTACTTATTCTTTGGGCAGAATTCAATTCACTTATCTCCCCCATCATGGGGTTTAGATAGAGTGGCGAATAACCTGCTTCTTTGAATTTGGCTATCAATTGGTCTGTCTGAACAAAATATACCGTAACGGAGACTCCTTCAACATTACCTGTGATTTCGACTCCATACCCGTATAAATCTCTCGCTTTCATCTCCTCAGGCTCCATTACTCTATAAAGAGAGGTTCGCTCGGTTGTGGGTGCAATTTCCTTTGTTGGTGGGTATAAAACCACTACAGTTGACGTAGGTAACGGGGTAAATGTTTCTGTCATTGGAGAAAAGGGAATGGGCGTAACCTCTTGTTTCGAAGTCGTACTCGCACAACAAGCCGAGGCCAGGGAAAGACTTATTATCAGAGCGCCAATCACGCCATTTCTCACTACCTTGTAGGCTTTCCGTATTCTTGGGGTTGGGGTGTCATTCATGGAGTATCCCCCTCTTTTTGATTGTAAACCTGGTCTATAAACAATTATTCATTTTGGGGCAAAAGTAAAAATGTGTGCCGTACCACTTATCTGAACAAGAAAATAATGCATTCATAATCCATATTTTTCTCTAAGCGCCTCAGTAAGCCAGGGTTGGAATTCTTCCTTTCTCATGTAATCGACAATTCTTTGCCAACTGATCTTTCTGAGCATTTTGGGCTCCAGCAGCGCATTTTTAGTTTCTGTATATGCTTTATGAATTGCTCCATTTGGTTGGCAAGAAGGGTTACGCTCATCGAAAATCAGAATCGCATGTCCATTTATGCTTGATGCAGGCTGATCAGGTTTTACACTTGCTGCCAGAATATTCCGAACCAACTGATAATTCTGAAGCAAAGGACAAGGTCGTAAATCTATATTATTTTGCCACTTGAAGATTTTTGGTACGTATTCCCAATACCTGATCCCGTTTTCAGTTAATGTACATCTTTCTTTATGATTTGCCTGTCTGGTATATGATCCGTCACAATAATCATGTTGATAATTAGAATCTTTTTTTGTGAGTCTTGGCCGCGAGCATGATCCAATTTCTGCCTCGGTAAACTTACACTCGACGGCGATTTGATACTCACCGGCAATAAATCCATCAATGCTTGTTTGGCGTGGTTCGCCGAGATAGTCAATCTTGTTCTCCAAAGAAAACTTTTCCACCGATACTGCTTTATTACCCAGCAAGGGAATTCCATCGTCGTCCGTTAAATCGGCAAGAATAGATAAATGCTTTTCAAGGAACAAATTGCCTAAAACGCTTAGTGTTAATGCTTGAGAACTGGCCATACTATTGAACCATTTGTGATATTCTCCAGCCGGAATCATCTTCGTAAGTTTGCCTGCAAGCACAGGATCAGGGTTAAGTATCATGTTCCCTTCCCTTGCTAGAAAAACGGGAGGGCGGGAATAGTCATGGTTTGGTCGATCAAAATACTTGTCCCAAGGTTGGTGTTTGGATTCAGCATATGCCCAAAATCTGTGTAGTAAAGCCCTCTTAAATTCATCCTGTTCACTAATTGACATGAGAATATTCTCCAATTCCTTTACCCCATTTATTGACACCAGTCTGCATCGAAGCTTCGAATAAATGGCAAGGGCAGTTTTTTCATCATTACTTTCAATGTCATAACTAGACCAGGAGACCCGCCGTTGGGCTCCATTCAAGCAAATCCATAACTCAATCGCTTTGTCGGGCAATTCTCCAGATTTATCGTAAGTAGCCAGGCATTGGTCAAAGACGAAACTTTCCATTTCACCCAGACCCAATTTTTGAGCAAGATCATAACCATTAATCATGAGGGCAAAAGCTTGCCAATCGTTATGAGAAGGGTTTTCTGGGAGTTGGCTGAAGTCACCGTCTATTACCGCTCGAATACCTGGAACGGGATTAAAAACCTCGACATATTCTCTTACTAAGAATCTGTGAAATTTGAATCCTTGCATTTTCATTTCCCCCCGAAGATCCAATCCAAAATAGCTCAAGTACGATTAACCGTCAATCTTTACATCATTATATTATCGTAAATAACAAAATATAGAATTTCTCCCCCTTGACCTTTTTCATTCACTGACTAGACTGGCAGACGAAGAACCTGATCCAATGGATTATCCAGTTTTCTGGAAAGGGTGCTAAATCATCAGTGAGTAAAAGCCTGCAATTCCCCCTATTAAATCAAAAGTGGCGAGGGTGGGATTTGAACCCACATCCAATGGCTTATGAGTCCACTGCTCCACCATTGAGCTACCTCGCCAACGATTGGAAATTTTACCCGACGCCCCCCAATTTGTCAACGAATTTGACTTGCTGCTACGCGAATCCCAGCCCCTTTTCCTTGAGTGAGACGAACCCATTGGCTCCAATCACCAGGTGATCGAGCACTTCTATGTCCAGCAATTTGCCAGCCTGCACTGCGCCGCGGGTGAGCGCCACATCCTCAGGGCTGGGCGCAGGGTCGCCGCTGGGATGGTTGTGCACCAGTATAATTGAGGCTGCGTTGCGCTTAATCGCCTCCTTGAAAAGCTCGCCGATGCGCACATGCGAGGTGTTGAGCGAGCCCTTGTACAGCGGTTCGATGTGGATCCGGCGGTTGCGTGTGTCCAGCAATATCACCCTCAGGTGCTCTTCGGTCAGCGCCTGCATCTCGTAGCGCACCAGATCGGCTGCCTGGGCGGGTGAATTGATGGGCGTCTCAGGGTCCACACCTTCTTCGATCATGCGCTTGCCCAATTCAATTGCCGCCTTCAACTGCGCCGCCTTGGCAGGTCCCAGACCCTTGAAGTCGCACAACTCTTTGAATGACGCGCGCTGGATGCCGATCAGACCTTTCATTTCGTGCAGCAGCCGGTTGGCGAGTTGAATGGAATTCTCCCCCTCCATGCCCACCCGCAGCTGGATGGCAAGAAGCTCGGCCTTGCTCAAATTACCCGCGCCGTACATCGCCAACCTTTCCCGCGGTCTCTCTTCGTCGAGCATGTCGGTGATGCGGTAAGCGGCGGGCGTCTCTCTGACCATGGTGTTCTCCTCGGTGTGGGCTCCTTTTTTTATAGCCCAAAGCGCCCTCCCGCGCAAGTTCAATCCTGCCTGTCATCCATGCTATAATTTCTCAATGGGAGAATGCCATGACCATTGATCCTGCGCTTATCAAACAATTGACGGTTTTCCTGACAGGCTTCGGTGCTGCTTTTCTGGCGGCGCTCTGGTTGAGCCTCATTTTTTGGGTGTTCCGCGATATTCGCGCACGCACCCGTGATCCCTTCATGCGCATCCTGGCGGTGATCATCGCCGTATTGCTCTTCCTGCCCGGCATTCTCATCTATCTCATCCTGCGTCCTTCCCGCACCCTCGAAGAGGAATATCAGCGCACACTTGAAGAAGAGGCGCTTTTGCAAACCGTGGAAGACGCCCCGGTTTGCCCCGGCTGCAACCGCCGGGTGCAGCTCGATTGGGTCGCCTGCCCCAACTGCCATACCCGCTTAAAAAAGGTCTGTGAGCATTGCGGCAAGAACATCGAGCTCCCCTGGAACCTTTGTCCCTATTGCGGCTCCCCGGTAGCAGGCATGCGCACCGATGCAGTGAGCAGCGATGACGAACTGATCCCATTCGACCGTGATTTTGGCACCCATTCCTAGGTCAGGTCGTCTTGATGAATGAGATCGCCCTCATTGAACCCATCGATTACCTGGTGATCGGGCACGTCACGCAAGATGTGCTCCCCGGCGGCTTCGCCCTGGGCGGCACAGCGGCCTACTCGGCGTTGACCGCCGCTGCCCTGGGAATGCGTGTTGGGGTGGTCACCTCCTGCGCACCTGATTTGGCGCTCCCCGAACTGGCGGGCATTCAGGTCATCCGTAAAGATGCAGTGCATTCCACGACCTTCGAGAACCGTTATTCCGGCAGTCACCGTACGCAGCATTTACTGCACCAGGCGCAAACAATCAGCCTCGATGACGTTCCGCGCCAGTGGCTGAATACTCCCATCGTTCATCTGGGTCCGGTCGCCCAGGAGCTCGATCCCGCCCTTGCGGCGGCTTTTCCACATTCTTTCGTCGGAGTCACCCCCCAGGGTTGGCTGAGAACATGGGACGAGGACCGAAAAGTCTTCCCTTGTCGATGGGAAAAGGCCGAAGAGGTCCTCAGCCATTCCGCGGCAGCGATCCTTTCGATTGAGGATGTAAGCGGCGATGAAGATGAAATACAGGAGTTCAGCGAACATGTTGCGGTACTCTGCATGACGGAGGGTGTTTACGGATCCCGTGTTTATTGGAATCGCGATGTGCGTGCTTTTCGCGCCCCCCACCGCAAAGAGCTGGACGCGACCGGTGCTGGCGATATCTTTGCCACCAGCTTTTTTGTGCGCTACGTCAAAACCCGCGATCCATGGGAATCCGCCCGTTTCGCCACTCTGGTCGCCGCAAATTCTGTCACCCGAAAGTCGCTGCAGGGTGTACCCACTGCTGCAGAAGTCAAATCCATCACATCTGAGATTGTGAACGCTTAATCCATGACGCGCATTTACACACTGGTCAATCAAAAAGGAGGGGTGGGCAAAACCACCACCGCCATCAACCTGGGAGCTTATCTGGGTCATATGGGTCAGAAGGTGCTGCTCATTGACCTTGACCCCCAGGCAAACGCGACCTCTTCCCTGGGAATCAACAAGTATTCTGTCAAAACTGGTACTTATGAACTGTTGATCGGTGAAAAGGGCGCTCCCCCCAATATCCTGCACAACCCCAAACTGCACCTCTCCCTGCTGCCCTCCTCCCCCTCTTTGGCGGGAGCTGAAGTGGAACTGATCGATGCGCCGCGCCGCGAATTCCGGCTGCGGGAATTGTTGAACGGCTTTTCCAGCCGCTATGATTATGTGTTGATCGACTGCCCCCCTTCGTTGAGCCTGTTGACCATCAATGGTTTGCTGGCTGCGCGCGATGGAGTGCTAATCCCTGTGCAGTGCGAATACCTGGCGCTGGAAGGCATTGGTCAACTTACCCAAACCCTTAACCGCATCCGCGCGTCGCTGTTCCCCGAACTCAAGATCCGCGGTGTGGTTCTCACCATGTTTGACGGGCGCACGAATCTGGCAACCGATGTGGTGGCAGAGGTCAAAAAGTTCTTCCCCGACCAGGTGATGCAGGCGATCATCCCGCGCAGCATCCGCCTGGCTGAAGCTCCATCCTACGGTCTTCCCATCGCCAACTACGCGCCAGATTCCACGGCCGCAAAATCGTACGCTGCACTGGCTCAGGAGATCATGACCCAGGATGGCGTTTCCATCAAACCGTTTGTTCAATAGGCAGGTGACGCATGGCTCGAAAAGGTGGTTTAGGAAAAGGTCTCGATGCACTGATCCCCGATGAGTTTCTCTCAGGTGAGGAGCCGGCGGAAAAACTTGCACCTATTTCGATGATCGTTCCCAACCCGCTGCAGCCGCGCTCGAGCATGACCGAGGATAACCTGATGGAGCTGGCGCAGTCGATCAAGGAACACGGCATTCTGCAGCCGCTTATCGTCAGCCACGATGCAGTGACCGGGCAGTATACCCTCATCGCTGGAGAACGCCGGCTGCGCGCTGCCAAGATCGCTGGTCTGGACTCTGTCCCCGTGATCATCCGCAATGTAACCGATACCGAACGTCTCGAGCTTGCACTGATCGAAAACGTGCAGAGATCAGATCTTTCAGCACTTGAGACCGCCGAAGCCTACCGTCAACTGGCAGATGAATTCCACCTTTCTCATGACGAAATCGCCGACCGGGTGGGCAAGAGCCGTGTTTCCGTCACCAACACCCTGCGGCTGCTCAAACTGCCTGCCACTGTCCTGCAATCGCTTTCTGACGGCAAGATCACTGAAGGGCACGCCCGCGCCCTGCTCGCGTTGACTTCCACCCAGGCGCAGCTTGCTGTGCTGCAGGTCATCCTCAAGCTTGATCTCAACGTCCGCCAAACCGAAGAACTGGTGCGCAAGTACAGCGGCGTCAAACCCGAAAAACCTGCTGAAAAACCGGTGGATCCCGAGGTCAAGGCAATCGAGGAGAAACTCCAGGAGCGGCTGGGCACCCGTGTGGTACTGCACCACAGCAGCAAAGGCGGCACCCTGGTGATCCATTATTATTCAGACGAAGAATTGACCGGACTGCTCTCGCAGATTCTGAAAGAATGACCATGCAGCTTCTCTACAACGGCAAGATTTTCATCCCGGGTGCTCAAAGTGCCCCCACAGCATTGATCATCCACAACGATACCATTCTGGCAATTGGGTCGGATGACACCCTGCTGCAATCGATGCCTGCAGCTACTTCCAGAGTCAACCTGGAAGGCAAAACGGTCTGGCCGGGTCTGACCGACTCGCACCTGCATTTGAGGATGTACGGAGAATTTCTCACCCAGGTGGATTGCGAGACCCCCACCCTGGAAGAATGTCTGGCTCGCGTGGCAAAGAAAGCATCCAACACACCTTCGGGAGGATGGATACTGGGGCACGGCTGGAACCAGAATGTCTGGCAGCATGGGTTTGGTACTGCTACCGACCTGGATCAGGTATCCGCTGTTCACCCCATTTACTTGACGGACAAAGCCGCGCACTCAGGCTGGGCAAACAGCCAGGCCATGAAGATCGCAGGAGTCGACGGAAGTACCTCCGATCCGGAAGGCGGCAGGATCCAGAGGGATGATCAGGGGAATCCCACCGGAATATTCTTTGAAAACGCGGTGCGTTTGTTGGAGAACGTTGTTCCTCCTCCCAGTCCTACCGAGCTTCAAAACTCCCTGCTCGCCGCACAGGACTCGATCCTGCATTACGGTGTCACCGCGGTGCACGATTTTGACGGCAGCGAGTGCTTTGGTGCCCTGCAATCGCTGCACGCCGACCATAAACTTAAGTTGAGGGTCTGCAAGGGCATCCGACTGGAAGATCTGGACGCTGCGGTTCGCTTGAAACTCCATACCGGCTTCGGGGATGACCAGTTGTGGATGGGGGCGGTCAAATGCTTTGCAGACGGCGCTTTGGGTCCGCAGACGGCCGCAATGCTGCAGCCCTATGAGGGCAGCGATTCTGAAGTGGGTACGCTGCTTCTGACTGCCGACCAGGTGTTCGAAATTGGGTTGACGGCAGTGCAAAACAACCTGAGCCTGACGATCCATGCCATTGGTGATGCTGCAACGCATGAAGTGCTGAACGGGTACGGGATGCTGCGTGAATTTGAGCGCCGGAATCACCTGCCTGCCCTGCCGCACCGCATCGAACATTTACAACTCATGCACCCTGATGACGTGCTGAAACCTCAACAGCTCGGTATCGTCGCCTCAATGCAGCCGCTGCACGCCACATCTGACATGTTCACAGCCGATAAATACTGGGGCAGCCGTTCGAAATACGCCTACCTTTTCAAGAGCATGTTCGATTCAGACACCCGGGTGATCTTTGGCTCAGATGCTCCGGTGGAAAGCCCCAACCCTTTCCTTGGGCTGCATGCTGCGGTCTCCCGCCGGCGTGTCGACGGCAGCCCATCCACCGGCGGTTGGTACCCGGCCGAGAAGCTCTCCCTTTCGCGAGCGATTGAAGGATACACCACGAATCCGGCAGTAGTCACAGGCAAGTCCGGCAAGCTCGGCACGATCGCTCCAGGAGCAAAAGCAGATCTGATCGTCCTGGATCAGGATCCGTTTGCCCTGCCGCCGGAAGAGTTGCATACCCTTCGACCTATTGCCGTCATCGCTGGCGGTGAGTGGATCTTTGGACCAGACTAGAAAGAAGCACACATGGCGCTTACTCCGGAAATCTTGATTCCCCGGTTAGGGGACGTGCTTGTCGAACAGGGATTACTCAGCAGTGAAGATCTGGACGCAGCCCTGGAGGAGCAAAAGCGCATGCGCGCTTCAGGTCAGGCTCCTTTGATCGGGCAGCTTCTGGTGGAAATGGGCAAGATCGACCGCGCAACCATGGATCAAGCCATCACCATGCAAATCATCATCCTCCAGCGGGCGCTGCAGGAATCCAATGAAAAATTGGAACAACGGGTTGTAGAACGTACCGCGGCTCTGCAGCGGGCGTATGAAAAATTGGCAGAGCTTTCCAAACTCAAGGAAAACTTTGTTTCAAACATCTCCCACGAACTGCGCACCCCGCTCACCCACCTGAAAGGCTACCTCGATTTGATGTTGGCAAGCGATTTTGGTCCGATCACCGTGGAACAGAAAAAAGCACTGGATGTGATGAACCGCGCGACCGACCGTCTGGGCCGTCTGATCGATGACCTGATCTTGTTTTCGACCTCGGAATCGGGGAATATTCGCCTCCAGGTTCATCCCTTTGACCTCGTCATGCAAGTCAATACGGTCATTAAGCAGAATTCGACTGCTGCCAAACAAAAGAATATCCATCTCTGGCTCAGCGCGGTTGATCTGCTTCCACATGTAAGCGGTGATCCGGAACGGATACATTGGGTCATCAACCAGCTCGTTGATAATGCGCTTAAGTACACCGAAAAAGATGGCGAGGTTTGTATCAAACTCACCTCTGGAGAGCAGGACGTCGTGGTCTCAGTGATGGACACAGGCATTGGCATCGATCCGGGAAAAATTGAGGAAATCTTTGAGCCATTTCACCAACTTGACGGGTCATCAACCCGCAAACAAGGCGGAACTGGCCTGGGACTTGCACTGGTAAGGAAGATCATCGAAGCCCACAACACGAAAATTGAGGTGCTTTCCACACCAGGACAGGGAAGCCGATTTGAGTTTCGCTTAAAGGCAGCGAAACCCGGCTGAATTTCAAATCATGTATAATGGTTCCATGGAACAATCGGACACCCGGGGGGGAGTCTCGGACCAATCATTGGTTGAGTTGAACCGCATTGCAGCCCAACCTGGTGATTGGAAGACGATACTTGATGAATTTGTTCACAAGCTGAGAAGCTCCCTGATATTTGACAATATCGTGCTATACCAGACAGATTTCGAAACCCGCCGTCTGGAAGCGATTTACGCGCGCGCCCTGGGACGCGGACGCTCGGCTGAAGCCGACAGCAACTGGGGTGAAAGTATTGCTGCACAGGTTGCCGCTGACCAGAAACTGTTTCTGGATGAACCCTGTAAATCCGCTTCAAAGAATCGTGTTCAGGCACCCTGCCTCATGGGTCTTCCATTGCTTCCTGTAAACGGGCTGCCAGGGAGTTTGATTTTCATTCGCTTCGGAGGACCTGATTTTTCGATTCAAGATCATGAAATTTGTTCCTTCGCTCAAACTCAGATCAATTTGCTCGTGGCGCGGAAGATCGCCAGTGACCTGACCCAAATTGCACAGGACCAGCGCAAGGCAGCCAAGCTCCAGGAGGAATTCATTCACACCATCTCACATGAGTTGAGGAGCCCGCTTGGCTTCATCAAAGGATACGTCACCACCCTGCTCCGTGAGGATATCCAATGGGACCATCAGACCCAGGTGGATTTTTTGAACATCATCGATCGGGAAACCAACCATCTGGAGGACCTCTTCGATAATCTCCTCGATTCTGCACGTCTGCAGAGCGGTCAGCTCATCTTCGACCTTCAGGCAGTTCGGGTGGATTCGTTGATCCGCGATGAAGTGAAACGCGCCCTTCTCAACCATCCTGAGCTCGAGGTCGCCTTCGATTTTTCTCAGGAGGTCCCGGCGATCCAGGGAGATCCGCGCCGTCTGGCACAGGTGTTTGACAACCTGCTCAGCAACAGCATCAAGTACGCTCCAGGGGCACCCATCAAATTTCAGGTGTCCTACGATTCACAAACCATGTCCATACGTTACAGCAATTCAGGTCCCAGCATTCCAGAACCTTACTTATCGAAGATTTTCACCCGGTTTTACCGTACGCCCGACCAGGCACTCAAAGCTCACGGCAGCGGATTGGGATTGTACATTTGCAAACAGATCATCGAACAACATCAAGGCAGTTTATCCGTTGAATCACCTGCAGGAGGCGGAGTGGCATTTACGATTACCCTTCCGATGTCTCGCGAAATGGTGAACCCGTCAGAAAAGGAGTTGATCCATGGCGACTAAGATCCTGGTGGTGGATGATGAACCACTTTATATTCACCTTTTAAAAGTGAACCTCGAATCCGAAGGGTATGAAATTGAGACCGCTACGGATGGTGAAAAAGCCCTCGAATTGGTCTCCCAACATTTGCCTGATTTGATCATCCTGGATGTGATGATGCCCCGCATGGATGGGATCACCACCTGTATCCGCATCAGGCAATTCTCAACGGTCCCCATCATCCTTTTGACTGCCCTGGGCGAGGAACACGACCGTGTGAACGGGTTGAACATCGGTGCCGATGACTATGTTGTGAAACCTTTTTCCGCTACAGAGTTGGTCGCACGTGTCCGGGCAGTACTGCGCCGCACGCAAATCCGGGCTGCCTCTGACACCAATAAAATCTTTAGTCACGGTACTCTAAAGATCGACCTTGCAAAGGCAGAAGTTTATAAGGGAGAAAAACAGGTTTTTCTTTCAGCCACGGAGTATAAATTGCTGCTGCACTTTGCCCACCATGTGGGTCAGGTGCTTACTGCCGAGGAGTTGCTCGAAGCCACCTGGGGCTCTACGTACCGTAATGAAAAGGAGATCCTCTGGGTGAGCATTGCCCGGCTGCGGCAAAAACTGGAAGACAACCCCCATTCGCCCGTGCATATTGTCACCCGCACCGGTATGGGATACCAGATGCCCGTGGTGTGAGATCCAGCAGCCTGGATCAATTCATGTGATCCTAATGTATAATTCTTTTTGAGTAATAATCGGATCTGAAGGCGAGGTGACCATGGAAACCAAATTATTGACCATTCGATCAAGAAAGATTGGCATCTGTTTGAAGGATGCTCGCTTGAGAGCACGAAAATCGGTTGAGGATGCCGCAACGGTCCTCGGAGTCCCCGCCGAAAAATACACTGCCATGGAACTGGGTGCTGTATCGCCTTCATTCCCCCAGTTGGAGTCTCTTGCTGTGCTCTACAATGTATCGTTCGATACGCTTGTCAACTGGCATTGTGAAGATGATTCAACCTCCCATTTGGATCCTGCGGTGCTGAACCAGGTGGTCACTCTTCGCGAACACGTTGTGGCTGCCTACCTTGCCAAAGCCAGGCAGGAAAAACAGATCAGCGTTGAAACCTTGTCTCAGAAGGTGGGGATCAGCAAAGAGGATCTGCAGCTTTTTGAACGGGCGTCAAAACCCGTTCCCTATCCGGTTCTCGTAGAACTTGCTGCCGCGTTGGACCTCGATCTTCCAATGCTGCACTCCCGTCATCTCGCTTTGAGCGCTGCACCCGGGCAAACTGCTCCCGATACTGCTCCGCAGGAATTTGGCGAGCTGCCGATTGAAATGGTGGATTTTATCAATAAGCCCATCAATCGACCTTATTTGGAATTGGCGAAGAAACTGAGCGAGATGAGTGTGGACAAGCTTAGGAACGTTGCCGAAAGTCTTCTGGAGATCACCTACTAGGTCAGCCATGAGCGAAGACTACAAATCACTCTCCAGCAGCGGAATGAAGTATTTTCATAAAAAGGAGTATGCACTGGCAGCGGATTACTTTTCCCGCGCAGTCGTATCTGCGAAGGAAAACCAGCAAGACATAGATGAAGCCGAGATCCGCAATAATTTGAGCGTGACTTACCTGATGTCAGGCGATGCCCGCCAGGCATACGAAACGGCTCTGGGCACAGACAAAGTGTTCGCAGCCCATAACGATATCAAGCGTCAGGCAATGGCGCTCGGCAATATCGCCCAGGCATTGGAAGAAATGAAAGAATACACCCAGGCAGTGGACGTATATGACGAGGCGATTGCCCTGTTGAAGGGTCAGAACTTCAACGATATCCGATCCATGCTTTTCAGGCGCAAAGCCATCGTCCAGGGGAAGGCAGGTGATACCTACCAGGCAGTCGCATCGTTGAATTCGTCCATTGATACAAAACCCAGCCAGGGTTTGAAGGACAAGTTCTTCAAGCAATTCCTGGACCGGTTGTTCATTCGCAAGAAAGCATGAACCTGATCCAATGACTGGCAACCGCATCACCCGCCCTGCTTTTCAATCTGATATTCCTGGTATCACTTCATTTCTTGCTTCTGCCCGCTACATTCACCGCCACCTTGATTGGCGCACGCCCATCGATTGGATCGATCATCAACCCTTCACCATCATGTTGGAATCAGAGCGCATCATCGGTCTCCTTGCCTACCCGGAGGATCCTCCGGGAGTATCCTGGATTCGATGTTTCGCCACAGCAGCCGATGCGCTCCCCTCAAAGATCTGGGGAGAACTCTTCGCAGAGACGCTGAAAGTGGAGGAAGCTCAAAAGACTGTAATTTGCGGTTTGGGCTTGCAGGAATGGTTTGCGTCATTGCTCCTGGCGAATAACTTCAGCCATTTCCAGGACATCATCGTACTTCTCTGGAACCACAAACTGAACTCCGTCCATCCCCTCGAAGCTGGATTCGAATTGCGTCCGATGAACGAATCGGATATTCATGCAGTTGCCGAGGTGGATCAGAAGGCGTTTGAGGCTTTGTGGGTGAATTCCGCCGATACGCTGCGGCTTGCCTTTCAGCAATCTGATTTTGCTGAAGTGCTCGAATATCGCGGTGAAATCGTGGGCTACCAGATCAGTACAGCAAACCAATTCTCCGCACACCTGGCGCGGCTGGCAGTTCACCCCGATTTTCAGCGCCATGGGTTAGGTTTCAACCTGGTCAATTCGATTTTCGAGCATTACCTGGAAAAGAACATCAGTCAGGTCACTGTGAATACCCAACGCAATAATTATTCCTCGCTCACGCTTTACAAGAAACTGGGATTTGAAATCACCCAGGAGCATTACCCCATTTTGGTTTACAACCGTTAGTACTTGATACTGGACAGACCCTCTCGAGTATGAGAGAATTGCACCACCTTTGGAGGACATATGGCAAAAACGCCCGCTAAAAAGAAGAAGAATGAAGCACGTAAGAAGAGAAACAACCTTACCGTCATTTTGATCATCGCCGCCTTTGCCATTGTGGTGGTTGTCATGATCATCCTTTCCCAGCAGAAGGGAAAGATCGATGTTACCCTCCCCAACCTTCCGGCAAAGCCGCAACCCTCGGGCTTGAATCTGGGTGATCCAAACGCCCCCGTTAAGGTGGTTGAATTCGCAGATTTTCAGTGCACAGTGTGCCACCAATATTGGCTGCAATTGGAGAGTTCCATTCTGGATACCTACGTTGCCACCGGCAAGGTCTATTACACTTTTGCCAATTTTGCCTTCTTCGGGCAGGAATCATCGGATGCGGCAGCAGCAGCTTATTGCGCCAATGATCAGGGGAAATTCTGGGAATACCACGATGTGATCTTCGCGAATTACCAGGGCGAGAACGTCGGTGGGTTCAAACCCGCCAACCTGAAAGCCTTTGCCGAAAAACTTGGACTGGATATGACTGCCTTCAACGCGTGTTTTGATGGTAATAAATACGCCCAAAAGGTGATCGACGATGCTGCTTATGCACGTTCGCAGAACGTCACCGGCACGCCTTCCTTCCTGGTGAACGGTAAGCTGGTCTACGCCAGCGACCTGGTGGCCACCATTGACGCTGCTCTCGCAGGAAAGTAAGCCAGGATAAACAATAAAAAAAAAGCTGGCGCTTTGTGCCAGCTTTTTTATTTCTTCAACTCGCTAGAAAAGGGAAATGACATACACGATCAGCGGCGCCAGGATCAAGGCTGGCAGGAAGCTCGCGGTACGGATCTTCTTGATCTCCAATAATCCGCTGATGGCAATCCCAATTAGGATCACCCCGCCAACCGCCGAGAGTTCATTCATCATCGAGGTGGTTGTAAAGATTTGCATTTGCCCTGCCAACAGGGTAATCGCTCCCTGGTAGATCAACACCAACGGTGCAGAAAAGAGCACTCCAACCCCCAGGGACGATGCGAAAGCCATCGAGGTCAACCCATCGAGAATGGATTTCACCGCCAGGGTATTAATGTTGCCCGTCAAACCGTTTTCGATCGACCCCAAAATGGCCATCGGACCGACGCAAAAGATCAATGAGGCTGTGAGAAATCCCTTGATGAACCGCTCCTGCTGATCTGTTCCATTCGCATTGTTGAATTTTTGCTCCAACCTTGCCCCCAGGTGAGCCAAACCCTCCTCAAGGTGCGCCCATTCGCCGAGCAGGGTTCCAATCACCAAAGCTCCCAGAACAATGAGCGAATTCTGGGTTTTCATGAACATGGAAACCCCATATACGAGGGTAAAAAGACCCAAAGCTGTGATCAGGGTCTGTTTCAACTTAATGCTGAGCCGCGAACCCAATAACAACCCCAACCCTCCCCCCAAGAGGATCGCTCCCGTATTCAATAGTGTACCCGTCATCAAACGTCCCCGCGTGCCGCGGTGATTTGCCTGCCCTGTTTTTGCGCCGTTTGGACCTCCAAAACGAAAAGCAGCGAAGAAAGCCGGTTGAGATACCTGACCAGGTTGGGATTCTCCGTCAGACCCTGTCTGGCCATGGCGGTCATGCGGCGCTCCGCTCGACGCACAACGGTACGGGCAACAGAAACCTGTCCGCTGAGTTCAGTATCTCCAGGCAGGATGAAGCCTGAAGGCATCTTCACAGTCGATGAAAGGCGATTGATCTGATCTTCCAGCCAATTCACCTGCTCATCACCAATACCTCGAAACTTCGCTGCATTCAGTTTATCAGCGCTGGCTTCCGCCATGATATGGTAGAGATCGCGTTGGATTTGGGCGATCATCTCCCGTTCAGCCGTATTCCGCAGCTTCGACCGCACAACTCCGCATTGTGCAGAGCATTCGTCCAGGGTTCCGAGGGCTTCGAACCTGAGGTCATCCTTATCCGCCCGGCCTTCCCCCAAAAATCCTGTCGTCCCATCGTCCCCCTTGCGGGTAAAGAATTCACTCATAGTTCCACCTAGTCCCTGGTTTTTCCATATAGGAACCAGAATTTATCTTTTGGAAATGAAGATTGATAGACTTCCGGCCAGATGAAATCCCCGTCGACAAAAGAGTATTTCAGGCGTCCATCGAGTCCGTAAAGCAATGCTCCGGCAGTAGTCAAATTTGATGTTTCAGACAAGAGCAATTCCAGGATCGCCCGCAGCCTGGCGATCACCCCATACCCCCCTTGATCCAATTCGTCGATCAGGGTCTTGTACTGGTCCAACCTTGAATGGAATTCTGCATCCGCCTTTTTTTGCCACGCGGCAGGACGTTCAGCCCTGGCATTTTCCACCTTCTGGTAAGCTGCTTTCAAATTCGCAGGCAGAGAATCTGGAAAATAAGCGGCAATCTTCTTCTGTGCAAGAAGAAGATTGCCAATGGTCAAAGGTTGAGATTCAGCTTGCAGCCGCCAGAAAAGCACGGTGGATGACAGATATTCAGAAAGGTCTTCTGCACCCTTGATCATGATGCTTTGATCGTCTGCCGCATCTGCCATACGTCTCCTATTTTGGCGGAGGGGTTTCCGTGGTATCGCTGGTGCGTTTTGCCACCAGGTACCATGAAGTCACGGTATCAAACCGGTAGCTGGTATCGATCAACGGACCAATGGTCACACCCTGTACCTGGCGGTTGATGCCGTAATTGTAAACCGGGTAGTACAGTGGAAGCGCCGGTAGCTCCTGGGCAAAGATCGCCTGGAAGTTGTGATACAGACGTGTACGCTCAGTCAGGTCTGTCGTGGTACGTGCCTGTTCAAGAATATCTGAAACAACACGATTATCCCATTGCGAGTAATTCTGCCCGTTAGCCATCTCGCTGCGATCCCAGAACGGATAAGGATCGGGATCTGGTGTACTGGAGAGGTTGAGATCCACCAGGGCGGCCTGATACCCCTTCGATGAAAGCTTGTCGCTTACAAAGAGATCTCCCGGGATCGGCTCGAGCGTCACATCAGCACCCAGCGCCTGCCAATCCTTCTGGATCATTTCTGCAATTGCCTTGTGTGTTTCATCTTCGGGGTAGGAAAACACGAATTTCAATGCGGTATCCCCATTTTTGCGGACGGTACTGCCTTCCTCCGCAATCACATAACCTTCTTCCTTGAGAATCAAAGCAGCCTGGGCGGGATCGTATTCAGTTTCAGTAAGGCTTGTCAGATACGCCCATGACTCGGGAAAGATAACCCCATTCGCCTGGATCGCCTGACCATTAAGGACTTTTTTGATGATTGCCTGGCGGTCTATTCCCATATAAAGGGCTTTGCGGATGTTTACATTTTGAAAGAATTTCACCGATTCATCATTCAGGTTCAGCAGTACCATGCTGATTTCAGGTAAGCGGCTGGTATAGAGTGACATGTCAGCCTGGGTGAGTGCAGCAGGAAGAACATCCTGCGTGATCTGGCTGACACCCTGCACCAGTCCGTCCTGATAAGCCTTGAATGCTGAGGTACTGTCGGGATAATACTTGAAAACAATCTGTGAAATATACGGCGCGTTGCCAGAGTAATCTTTGAACGCATCCAGCGTAATCCCTGTGATGACGTTGTTCTCAGATTGAACGCTTGACAGCATATAAGGGCCGCTTCCAACGGGGTTCAAATTGAAAGCTGAATTTACGATCTCATCGATCGTTTTATCCGCCAGAATGTGCTCGGGAAGTACCCCAAAACTCAGGTAATCAACGAAGGGCGCGTACGCCTGGGGAAGAACAAATTGCAGATGGGTATCATCCAGGGTCACCACTGTAATTGCCTCCCAGAAAGTTTTCACGTCGGAAGCAATCAAATCGCTGCTGCTGCGCATCAAATCCACTGTGAATGCCACATCGGCAGAGGTGAGTGTGCGGCCATCATGCCACTTCAGATCCTTCTTGAGTGTGACATTGTAGATCTTCCCATCACCGGAAACATTCCAGCTCTCGGCAAGCTCCGGAACGGGCAATCCGCGTGAATCAAACCGCACCAGACCCGAAAAGATCAACCGGTCCACATCCATGTCAGCCTGGTTGTTTCGGTCGAGAAGCGGATTCAGACGTCTGAATTGACCGACCAGCGCTTCTGTATATACCCCGCCCTTGGTCGGGTTGTTTGATGCGGGAAGCACCCCGCCACCGCCCCTTTCAAGCAAGAGCAGGATCCCGACGATCAAACCCGTCAGGAAGATTATGATCAGTTGCCATCGGAATTTTTTCATAGTTTTTTTAAAGGAAAAGGCGACCTCCCTTGTTCAAGGAGAATCGCCCTCGAATTCCTGGGATAAAGTAGATTGATTCCAGGGAATGCCTTAGCGGCTGATGAGTACGGAGGTTAACGTCAAGATAAAGAACATCACTGCAAGTATGATTGTGACCCAAAAGAGGGTTTTCTCAATACCGCGGCGGGCAGAAAAAACGCCGCCAGTATCCGTATTGGTTAATCCACCCAGGCCAATGCCTTTGTTCTGCAGGATCACACTGGCAATGAGAGCGATTGAAGTTATAATCAAAGCAATGTTGATAAACGAAGTCAAGGTCAACCTCCTGGATTAAATAGCATCCAAAATTATACCATACTCCGGCATTCGTCAACCGCATGAATGAAATTGTTGCCAGTCTTCATAATCATACCCTTTACTCCGACGGAAGCGCTTCCCATGCCCACTTGATCAATGAAGCTCTGGCAGCGGGGATCGATGTGCTGATCACCACTGATCACAATGTGCTTGTCCGCGAGGCTGACCGGTACGCCAGCCTGGGTGGCAGGCACCTGTTCATGCTGACCGCTGAAGAGGTGCATGACCAGGACAGGCAGCCGCAGAAGAACCATATGCTCGTCATCGGGGCAAAAAAGGAGTTGGCGCAGTACGCCTTTTCTCCCCAGGTTTTGATCGATCAAGCCCGCGAAGCCGATGCCTTCACCTTTCTCGCTCATCCAAACGAATCCGATCTGCCCATGTTCCATGAACCCGATATTTCCTGGGTGGATTGGGGGATCAGTGGGTTTACCGGCCTGGAAATCTGGAATCATTTTAGTGAATTCAAAGATGCCGCCAGGGATCTCTGGAGAACGCTCTACTACGCGTTCTTTCCCGAAGAGTACGCTCGCGAACCACGCCCGCAGACTCTGGCAAAATGGGATGAATTGCTCGCTGCAGGACATCGGGTTGTGGCGGTGGGCGGCGCCGATTCACACGCCATCCAGTTCCGCAGATCAATCCTTCACAAAGTGATCTTTCCATACCGGTTTCACTTCAGTTGTGTCAATACCCACCTGCTGCTGGAAGAAGATCTGACCTATGACTGCGATCATGACCGCAGATTGATCCTCCAGGCGCTGGGAAGTGGATCAGCTTTTGTGGGGTATGATCTGCCTGCAAACACCCGCGGGTTCAGGTTCACTGCCGAAACCGATCAAACCAGGGTCTCCATGGGGCAAAAGATCACCATTGAGCACGGTGCCACGATTCGGATTCGCCTGCCCCAACCCGCCAAGACGAGACTCATCCATAACGGTAAAGTAGTTGAGCAGTGGGAAGGAACCACTCAAATGGCAGCAACTGCCAACAAAAGCGGTGCCTACCGCGTGGAATGCAGGATCGATTTTCACGGCATCGAACGCGGTTGGATCTATTCCAATCCCATTTATGTGGAAAAAGTGGAGAAGAACCGTGGGCATCTCCAATAATGTGACCCGATTTTTGGACGCCAAAAAGGTGGCGTACACAGTTTTCGAGCTTCCTGAAGAAAAGCTTGGCGCCATTGAGACAGCCCAGTTTCTCAAGGTTCCACCGGAAATAGTTTACAAAACCATTGTGATCACCCGCAGCAAAGGGAAACCCCTTTTGTGCGTGGTTCCCGGCAACAGCGAAGTGGATCTCAAAGCCGTCTCTGTTGTTCTCGGAGAAAAAAAGGTGCATCCCCCCACCCAGGCGGAAGCCGAGCAGTTGACTGGGCTCCAGGCTGGCGGGATTTCACCCCTCGCGCTGATCAATAAGGGATTCCAGGTGCTGATCGATGAGTCTGCGTTGGCTCATCCCGAGATCCACATTTCAGGAGGGCAGCGCGGCTTGAATATTCGACTGAATCCGGCTGATCTCATCCGACTGACGAATGCCCGGATTGCTTTAATTGCATCACCCCGGATCTAACCTTTGATCACCGCCAGGGGCTTCAGTCGTGCCACTTTGCGGGCAATCCCCGCCCCGCAGACCGCTTCTATTACTTCATCCACATCCTTATAGGCTGCGGGATCTTCTTCTGCCACGCCGCTCATCGACCCAGCTCTGACGATGATCCCCCTTCTGGCAAGATCACGGATCAAGGTTTCACCGCGCACTTCACGCTTTGCCTGTGAACGGCTCTTCAGCCTGCCGGCACCGTGACAGGCAGAGCCAAATGAAATCTGCATGCTCTTTTCGGTGCCTGCCAACACCCACGAAGCCGTTCCCATGCTTCCGGGGATCAAAACCGGCTGCCCTGTGGAAGCGTATTCATCTGGCAGATCCGGGTGTAGAGGACCAAAAGCGCGCGTGGCTCCTTTGCGGTGCACACAAAGGGTCTTTTCCCTGCCGCCGACAGAATGCTCTTCCATTTTGCCTATGTTGTGTGCCACATCGTAAACCAATTGAAGGTGCCAGTTACGTGTGCTGCCAGCGAAAACCTGCTCGAAAGCGTCCCGGCAGCCGTTGGCCAGCAGTTGGCGGTTGACAAATGCGAAATTCGCTGCCGCCCGCATGGCAGCCAGGTAGGCATCCGCTTCTGGCGTTTTCAGCGGTGCACAGACCAATTCCCGATCCAGCACCTTGATATTGTATTTTCGTACGGCTGATTGGAAATCAAGCACGTAATCTGTGCATATCTGATGTCCAAAACCGCGCGATCCGCAGTGGATTTGCACCACCAGGCAATCTTTAAATAATCCAAAAACATTCGCGGTTGATTCAGAAAATACTTCTTCAACGTAATCTACTTCCAGAAAGTGATTTCCGGCGCCGAGCGTGCCCATTTGATGCTCGCCGCGTTCCAGCGCCCGTTTACTCACTGCATTCAGCGATGCGCCTGCCAGGCTGCCGCTTCCCTCTGTGCGGCGCATGTCAGTTTCAGTGGCCAGTCCCTTCGCCCTTGCCCAACGGATTCCTTCCTCGCAGGCGCGTTCAAAATCTTTTCTCCCCAGATTCAAATGACTGGTGGATCCCACTCCGCTCGGACTGGTCTTGTCCAGGGCGACTGCCAATGCTTCCAGTTTCTCCTCAGCTTGCTTGCGAAGTATCTGCGAAGCCAGCAGCCGCACCCCGCAGTTGATGTCGTAGCCAATGCCGCCTGGAGAGATCACTCCATCTTCCCGCCGCATGGCGGCCACTGCACCGATGGGAAACCCGTATCCCTGGTGCACATCAGGCATGACAACCACGGCTTCGTCCACTCCCGGAAGACAGGCTACATTCACCGCCTGATTGAAGGAAACGTCCTCAAGCGCATGCTTGATGATATTTTGCGTGCCAATGATACGGACAGGCACCCGCATTTCGGCAATAGTCCCTGCCGGGATCCGCCATTCGTATTCAGAATGCTGCTGAATCATATCTCGCGAAATCATCTCGTATGCCTAGGTGTCAAAAATGAGGTTGGTTTCAACCCCTTTTTCAGAATTGAGTATGTTCAATTCTGAAAAGGTGACTGCCTTGATGTAGTCCACTTTGTGGGTGATGGGAAAAAGGGTCAATTCAGCCTGCAGCGAATTTTCTTCAAAGTGAAGCGAGCTTTCAAGTGCTGCCAGGTTTTCCACTTCGGCAATGGACAGCAGTTCGCTCAAGTACATGACCAGGAGAGATTCATTGTCTGCAGCCTCAAGCGAGATCCGGCGATGAATGGCAGTTCCTGCCACTTGTCTTCCCATCAGAGAATACATCACCCTGGCAGCTTCCCGGAACAACTCCTCAAGTGACTTTCCGGAAATGTGAAAAGCGCGATCAGAAGGATGTTCAATCTCAATCGAAGGCATGCGTCACCTGTTTGAAATCCCGGCGGTTTTCTCTCTGCTCTTTGATTATAATAATAACGTATGGCAAATCCTATCGACCTCATCGAAAGCAAGATCAAAGAGATTATCGAAGCCAGCGCTTCTCTCTTCCCCTGGATGGACGAACATGCAATTTCCGTCCACCGGCTGGTGGAAGCATTTCAGAAGTTTATCAATTCCCAAAGCCAATCTGATGGTGATCTTCCTGCACAGTTTTCCATCTACATGAATCCCGCTGAATGTGCACGCTGGCAGGCGCAGCCTGAATGGGAATCGGCGATTAACCATACCCTGACAGATACCGCCAGAGAGCTTGGCCGTAAATTTGATCGCCCTATCACCATCCAGTTGATCCCCAAGAAAGAGATGAATTTTTCCGATGTGTGGATCGATGCCCAATCAGCAGCGCTGGATCCCGGATACACCAATGCGGTACCCATTGATATCCCGCAGCCTTCCGTTGAGAGGAAAACCTCTGATGCAGTACATGCTGGGTTGATCCTTGAAAACGAGAAGGTTTTCCCTATTGACCGACCGGTGACCAATATCGGAAGGCGCAGCACCAATCATCTGGTGATCAACGACTTGCGGGTATCACGCAATCATGCCCAGGTGCGTTATGTCAACGGCGGGTATATGATATTTGACATCGGATCATCCGGCGGTACGTACATCAACGGAGAACGGGTGCAGCAATCAATGCTTCGTCCCGGAGATGTCATCTCGCTCGCCGGTGCAAAATTGATCTTCGTGATTGACGATCATGAAGACGATACCGACCCGATTAGAACCGATACTCGACCTTCATAAATGCCAGGATAGTTGATCATGATCCCTTTCCTCATTCTTGTTCTCCGATTTCTGGCCGCTGCGGCACTGTTTGGTTTTCTCGGATGGGCTTTGTACACCCTATGGAGTGACCTGCGTTTTCACAGCCAAATGGTCACCACCCAGAAGATCCCTGCCATCAGCTTGAGCCTGGCAAGCGATCCGGAAGAAAGCCGCAAAACCTTTACCACAGCCGATGTCGTCATCGGCCGGGATACGTCCTGTGATTTTCAAATACCAGATGAGACTGTCTCTTCACGGCATGCCCGTCTGAACTATCGCTACCTGCAATGGTGGGTGGAGGATTTGCAATCGACCAATGGCACCTATTTGAACGACGAAAAGATTGAAACATCCACCATTATCATCAACGGCGATGAAATCCGCATCGGTCAAAAACCAGTTTTGATCGAAATTCAATCCCTCGAATCGTAAGGAGGTATGAACATGGCAGAAGCCCCTGTTCTTGCAGTGATCGGAGGGTCGGGATTGTATGACTTCCCCTCCCTTGAAAAGGTCGAAACGATTTATCCAGACACGCCTTTTGGAAAACCCAGCGCGCCCATTGCCATTGGCACCCTTTCGGGCCGCAAAGTCGCATTCATGGCACGTCATGGGATTGGGCACACACTCTCGCCCACAGAGGTGCCTTACCGCGCCAACATCTTTGCCCTCAAAACACTGGGAGTGACACGGATCATCAGCGTGAGCGCCTGCGGATCGCTGCGGGAAGATTTTGCACCCGGCGAAATCGTTGTTCCCGACCAGCTTTTCGATAATACCAAACGCCGAATCAGCTCCTTCTTTGGCGACGGGTTGGTCGTTCATGTCAGCCCCGGCGAACCCTTTTGCCCTGATCTTTCCACACAGCTCTTTCAAACCGTTTCCCTCCAGGGCGCCACTTGCCACCTTGGCGGTTCCATGATCACCATCGAAGGACCGCGTTTTTCCACCAAGATCGAATCCAACACCTTCCGTTCGTGGGGAATTTCACTCATCGGTATGACCACCGCGCCAGAAGCATTTCTAGCTCGCGAAGCTGAAATGTGCTATGCAGTCATGGCTCATGTAACAGATTTCGATGTCTGGCACACACATGAAGAAGATGTGACCGTGGACATCGTGGTCAATACGCTGAAGAAAAATACCGAGGTCGCACAGAGGACCATCCAGATGCTCGTGGAAAACCTGCACGAGGAATCCTCATGCAAATGCATGAATGCTCTTGAAACGGCATTTATTACCCACAGGCAAGCCATACGCCCTGAAATCATTGAAAAATTGGGACCTCTCGTCAGCAAATACATCAAGTGAACCTGATATTTCCAGCCTACGAAACCCTGCACAATAAAATCCAGAAGCGCCTCCTGGTTCTGGCCGCGCTATTCCTGTTTCTTGGTTGCCTGGTTTTGACATTTGCACCTGCTGTCCGTTTTCATCGGTGGACCGGCGAAGTACGCTGGGATCAATGGGTAGGATATGTGGTATGGCTGGCAGGTTTTTCCATTCTCTACCGCAGGATCAACCGGTTTTTACCTGATAGCGACCCGTACCTTGTTCCCATGGTCAGCCTTTTGAGCGGTTGGGGGCTGATCACCATATTCAGGCTCAACCCTGCATTGGGTTACAGGCAAACGGTCTGGCTTGGCGCCTGCCTGGCTGCCCTGACATTTGGCATCCGGTCGCAACGCCTCTTGCAGATTTTGAGACGCTATAAATATGTGTGGCTCACCAGCGCGCTTGCGCTGACCGTTCTGACCCTCTTTCTCGGTACCTATCCTGGCGGCACCGGAAGAGGCCCGGGATTGTGGCTGGAGATGTTCGGGGTTTATTTGCAGCCCTCGGAATTATTGAAACTTGTTTTGATCATTTTCCTGGCTGCATACCTGGCAGACAGCCTCCCGGCAAGATTTAGCATCATGCAACTTCTTTCGCCCACACTTGTGGTTGCGGCCGCCTCGGTTGCGATCCTCATTGCACAGCGCGACCTGGGAACAGCATCGATCTTCATTCTGCTCTACACGATCATTGTGTATGTAGCCTCAGGGAAGCGCAGGGTGCTGCTTTTTAGTCTTTTGATCATTCTGGCGGCTTTGGCGGCTGGATACCTGGTCTTTGATGTCATCAAGGTGCGTATCGAAGCCTGGATCAATCCCTGGCTGGACCCAGCCGGCAAATCTTATCAAATCGTTCAGTCCTTGATGGCTGTGGCGAATGGCGGGCTCTTCGGACGGGGATTGGGTCTCGGCAGCCCGGGAGTGGTACCGGTTTCCCAATCAGATTTCATTTTCGCCTCCATCGCAGAAGAATGGGGATTGTTCGGTGTGGTGGGACTGCTTATCGTCATGGCGATCCTCACGATCCGTGGAATCGAAATCGCACTGCATGCAAAGAACCAGTACCAGCGATTACTGGCCACCGGCATCACCAGTTCGTATATTGTGCAGGCTGGGCTTATCATAGGCGGCAACATCCGCCTGTTTCCATTGACGGGAGTGACGCTTCCTTTCGTTTCATATGGGGGCTCGTCGCTGGTGGTCTCTTTCTTTTCCCTGTTGTTGATGATGATGATCAGCGATGAGGCGGAAGATCAACCGGCAGCGTTGGAGCACCGCCGACCGTATTCCCTGATCGGGGGCGGTTTTCTCAGCGGATTGATGGTTGTGGCGCTTTTGACGGGGTGGTGGTCGATGATCCGGTCCGGTTCCCTGCTTGATCGAAGCGATAATCCGCGCAGGGCAATCTCGGACATGTATGTGCTGCGCGGCCGTATCGTTGACCGGAATAACTCGGTGATTTCCAAGTCAGTTGGTGAAATCGGGAGTTATGTCAGGACCATCGATCTTCCTGGTTTAAGCGCCGCGGTTGGGTACTCCAATCCAGATTACGGTCAGACGGGAATCGAAAAAAGCATGGACGGATACCTGCGCGGCGTGCTGGGAAATGATCAAACCACCGTCTGGGTAGACCGTTTGCTATATGGACAGTATCCCCCCGGGCTTGATATCCGCCTGAGCATTGATACAAGCCTCCAGAACAAGGCGGATTCACTTCTCCAGGGGCAAAAAGGCGCCATTGTGCTACTCAATGCCGCCACAGGCGAGATCCTCGCTTCAGCTACGGCTCCCACCTTCAACGCCAACGAATTGGATACGAAATGGGAAACCTGGATGAAGGACGCGGATGCTCCGCTCCTGAACAGGGTAACGCAGGGTCAGTATCCTGCAGGTACTGCGATCTCAGCGTTTCTGTATGCCGGAGCGCTTGGCAGCGGTCTGCCAGTTGAACCTGCGCCTCTGAATGATGCCGAAAAAGCCCTTTGTGCGGTCTCCCCCGGATCAAGCACAGATTATGCCGATCTTGTGGCTTCTGGCTGCCCGCTGGCTGTGCAAAAACTGGCTGCAGCCATTCAACCAACCTTATTGTGGAACCTGTTTTCGCAACTTGGATTGTTCACACAACCTGAAGTGGGGGTTGAAACCGCTGATGCCAGTTCGCTTACCTATCCAATCGAAGTATCTGCTTTGATTGAAAACCCATCCACCTGGAGACTCTCTCCTCTGCAAATGGTTCGGGCAGCTGCTTCCATTTCCAATGCCAGCCAGGTCCCGCCTGCAGTATTGGTAACGGCATACAAAAATCCGCTCGGTGAGTGGATCGCCCTCCCCAATCTTCCGCAAACCTCCAAACTGAATCAGTATTCCGCCGCCAAAGCCGCTGACAACCTTTCCACCACATCCTTCCCAGGATGGGAGACACTGGCCAAGGTCAAGGACAATCAGCAGACAGTCTACTGGTACCTGGCTGGAACAACGCCTTCATGGACGGGAACGCCATTAGCGTTGGTCGTGGTACTTGAAAACGCCACCCCCGAAGCAGCCCGCTCCATGGGGGAGCAAATGCTGCTTTACTCGGTAAAGCCATTCGCAAATGAATGACCTCCCGGAATTCCGGGAGGTCTTTTTGTCTAGGCTACCAGCCTGAGGAAATGCCTCTTCCCAACCTGGAGAACACCAGGGGTCTCTATGACCTGTGTTGGATCAACGATTGTCACCCCTTCAAACTTGACACCCCGCTGGTCAATCAAGCGGCGAGCGTCGTTCTTGCTCTTTGCCAGGCCGGCTGAAACCAGCAATTCGGTGATCGAAAGAGTGGGGTCCAGTTTGAATTCCTCGATCTCCTCGGGAAGCCCTCCCTTTTGAAAGGTTTCGATGAAATTCATCTGGGCATTCTCGGCCTCATCCCTACTGTAGAATGCCGTTACGATCTCAAACGCAAGGCGCATTTTTGCATCACGCGGATGCATCGACCCTTGCTTGACCGCGTTTTCAACCGCGGCAATTTCCGGCGGTGTGAGGGGTGTCACCAGACGGAAGAACTGCCCCATGGCGCTATCCGGGATGCTCATTACCTTCCCGTACATGTCCACAGCATTGGTATTGATGGGAATGTGGTTTCCAAGCGACTTGCTCATCTTGACCACGCCGTCAGTGCCCGGCAGGATGCCCAGGATCAACGCAATGTTCGGCTGCGCACCAAGCGAGGTCATAATCTTGCGCGCAGCAGTCATGATATTGAACAACTGGTCGGTGCCTCCAATTTGTACGTCGGCATGCAGGGCGTAGGCATCATATCCCTGCATCAGTGAATAGAAAGTCTCATGGAGGAAAATTGCGTCACCCTTTTCCCAGCGCAGCTTGAAATTCTCGCGCGTGAGAAATTGCTGCACCGTAAAATTGGACGCCAGGTGGATCAATTGCTCAAAGGAGAGCTTTGAGAGCCACTCTGCATTGAACCGCACCGCCGTCTTTTCACGGTCCAGGATGCGGAAAGCCTGCTCAGCATACGTCATGGCGTTCTTCTGCACTGTCTCTTGAGTAAGCTGCGGTCGAAGCACATCTTTGTCCGAAGGATCTCCGATCAGCGATGTGTAATTTCCCACGAGGAATGTGACTTCATGCCCCAGTTCCTGGAACTGACGCATTTTGCGCATCGGAACGGTATGGCCAAGGTGTAAGTCCGTGGTGCGGGGGTCGAAGCCGCAATAGACGCGCAAAGGACGTCCTTCCTTTTGACAGTTGATCAACCGTGTACGCAGCTCATCTGCCATGTTCTTTTTGAGCTGTTCGTCGCCGTATTCGGTACCCTGCATCAAATACTCGACCTGTTCATTAATGTTCATTGCGGCCTCCTTTTTAAGTTATTGACGTGCATTTAGAATGGCTTGATTATACCAATCCTATTCTGAATCAGAAGGTTGCTTATTGAGTTTTGAGCAAATTGGATAACGCGATATCCAGGTCGGGAAAACGAAATTCAAAACCTGCCTCGGTCAATCGTGCAGGGATCACCTTCTGCCCCTCAAGGATGAGGCTGCTCATCTTTCCAAGTACCGTACGCAGCAAGAATGCAGGGACTGGAAACCAGTACGGACGGTGGATCACTTTTGAGAGAGTTATTCCAAATTCGGTATTCGTGACAGGATTGGGAGACACAAGGTTGAAAACTCCCGACAACATCGATCTCTCCAATAGCCAGCGGATCGCACGGACCTCATCTTGAATGTGAATCCATGAAATCCATTGTTTGCCGCTGCCAATCGGTCCGCCTGCAAACAGCCTGAACGGAAGTGCCATTTGAGGGAGAATTCCATGAAGGCGGTCAAACACAACGCCTGAGCGGATAATGACATGCCTGGTTCCCCTGCTGGTCACCGGTAGGGTGGACGCTTCCCACTCACGGCACAACTCTGCCAATTGGTCTTTGCCCTGGGGGGCGTTTTCATCGGTCTGCAGGAGGGTATTGCCATAAAATCCCACGGCGCTCGCCTGAACAAGAGTGCCGGGAGGCTGTGTCATTTTTGTCCAGGCATCGATAATCGCCTGCCCCGGGATTAATCTGCTGCTGTAAATCTGATCCATCCGTTTTTCTGTCCAGCGTTTGGCTCCAATGCTTTCGCCTGCAAGATTAACCAGGGCATCCAGCCCGTTGATTTCGGCTGCCAATTGCCTTCCATCTTTTCCATCCCACAGCCTCACATGGGTACCGTCCAGAAGTTCCCCCGCTGTCGAGTAACGGCTTAGTATTACAGGGGTGTGACCGGCATCCGCCAATTCACGAGACAATGCCCTGCCGATCAATCCCCTTCCACCAATTATGGCTACACGCATTCACTAATCTCCCGTGATTTTCGCAGTCGCGTTTTCCATATCGGAGTGTTAGTCAATCAACACCATCCAATCCCTGGCAAGATCGATTCTGCCGCTGAATGACTTCGCAGCATCGGAAATTTGCTTATCTTCAGGAATCGTGGGGTCATAATGGATCATTACCATGCGTTTGACTTCAGCTTCCGCAGCGAGTTCGCCAGCCTGAGCCGGAGAGGTGTGTCCCTTGATGTTCCCGGCTGCTTCCTGGATCAGCACATCGGCATGACGGGCAAGGTGAATCACATTGTCGCAGGGTTCCGTGTCGCTTGTATAGACTGCCGAAAAGCGTCTTGCAGGAAATTCCATTCGCAATCCGATGTTTGGTACCAGGTGCTTGACCGGCAAACTGGTCATCTTCAGTTGATCATCAGAAAAGAGAGTCGTTTCAGTGGAATCCGACAGTCTGAAATACTCCACCGGGAACATTCCTGCCCACTTTTGCCAGTCGAAAACATCCATCAGCATGCGGATACGCTCCAGGGTGAAATCCAGACCATAAATTCGTAAAGGTTCTTTGCGTTTCATCAGCCACATGTCCATTAATAATAATGGCAGGCTGCCCACGTGGTCTGAATGAAAATGAGTAATTACCAGGTCTGTAATGGCGTTGATGGAGAGGCCTGCGCGATCGAGTTTGACCACCGGGTGGTTTCCACAGTCAATCAAAACAACGCGCTTGTTGGTTTCCACAAGCAGGTGAGCATTATCCTGGTTGGGATTGGGGATGGCGTATGCCGAGCCAAGGATGATGAGGCGTTCCATAATTCCTCCTTAACGAAAATGGCTGCCTCTTCCATTATACGGCAGGCAGCCATTCTTGCTTCCATTTGAACTTATTCCTGCGGCTGTGGTTCTGCCGGTTTTCCCTTTTGAAGATGGCGAATGATCAATGCTGCAGCAGAAACCACAGCGATCACCGCCATTAACGTCTGATTGATATTGATCCCGGCAATCGGCGAATAATCCACCCGGATGAATTCCAGGAAGAACCTGCCCACGGGGTAAATGATCAGGTACATCAAAAAGATGTCGCCAGTTTTGAGTCTTTTCCCGAACTTGTGATCCGCCCAAATCAAGAATCCCATGTTCAACAGGTTCCAAATGAATTCATAAAGAAAGGTGGGCTGGTAATAGGCAATGTTTTCAAATCCCGGAAGACGATGCGCCGGATCAATGTAAATCGCCCACGGTAGATTGGAGGGTAAACCGTATACTTCCTGGTTGACAAAGTTGCCCCACCGTCCAATGCCCTGGGCCAGTGCCAGCCCGGGGGCGATCAAATCCACCCAGGTGCCGAAGCTGATCTTCTTGACCCTGCAATAAATATAGAGCGCCAGAGCTCCGCCCATGACCGCACCGGGAATCCCCAGCCCGCCGCGCCAGATGAACAAGATATCCAGGGGATGGATCCAATAAGGGTTTTTTCCGTCGATCAGCATGGACGCAGGTGGCGTGAATATATGCCACAATCGTGCTCCGATGATCCCCGCGATCAACAGCCAGGGGAGCATATCCCAGATCAGTTCCGGATCCTGCCCGTGTTTCTTTGCGCGCCAGTTCGCAACGAACGCTGCTGCAACTGCACCGAGCATGATGATGATGCCGTAATAATGAACGGTTAATCCAAATATCGTAAAACCAGTAGACATGATCTATCCCTTCAGGAAGAAAATAATCCCTTATTTCGCCATTGCCTGGCGCCGTACATGCCAGAACCGGTGAAGAGCGGTGACATGGGTAAATACTGCCAGGATCCATAATGCCACAAGCGGAATATTGAATATCAGGCACGAAATCAGAACCACCATCCTGCCCACTCGGGAAAACAACCCCACCTTTGCCTCAAAACCTAGTGATTCAGCACGCGCTTTGATATAAGAAACCAACACGCTGCCTGCTGCTGCAGCAAACGCAAGAATGCACGCGGTAGTATTGCCTGTGATTAAAAAGTGGATCAGCAAGCCAGCAAAAAGGAACAATTCAGCATAACGGTCAATCACGCTATCCAAGAAAGCACCGAATGACGTGGTTTTTCCGTCCAGCCTGGCAAGGGCGCCGTCGAGGGCGTCCATGGGCGCGCCAATCAGCAACACCAATCCCGCTGCTGTCATCCTTCCAGTGGCGATCAACAACGCGGCGGCTGCGTTGACGAACAAACCAGCGACAGTAATGGCGTTGGGTGTAATCCCGATACGTTTTAGAAACGATGCAATGGAATTGAGTGGTTTTTGAAAGGTGTCCCGTAGAAATTGCTCCAGAGACCACTTCTGAGTCTGCTTTTGTGAACCTTCGTTTACCATTATCCGTCCTTTAATTGCGTCAATGCTAATCGTTCCAATCATGCCTGTCAAGCAGCAAACTCGTCCTCATCGTCCCCGTCCAGCTCGTCCGTTTCATCAGCTTCGATCAGAACCTCGCGGTCTTTGCCGCTGCCCAACCCTGGTCCCACCACACCCATGTCTTCAAGTTCGTCGATCAGTCGGGCTGCCCGGGGGTATCCGATGCGTAGACGGCGCTGCAGGAGGGAAGCACTGGCTTTACCGGCCTTCTTGACCACTTCGATTGCCTGTTCCACCAGTGCGTCTGAATCTTCTTCACCGTGCACTTCCACCAGTGATTCCCACGGCGCATGAGCGGAGTCCCCATTTTTATTATTGTACGATTGCCAGTGATCCATGATCTTTTCGACTTCCTGGTCCATCACCATGGCGCCCTGCGCACGCTGCAGTGTTCCTACTTCAGGGTCGAGGAAGAGCATATCGCCCTTACCGAGCAGGGTTTCGGCGCCATTTGCGTCCAGCACCACCCTCGAATCGATAGAGGAAGCCACGGTAAATGAAATCCGCGCCGGGAAGTTCGCCTTGATCAACCCCGTGACAACATCTGTGCTGGGGCGTTGGGTGGCAACTACCAGGTGGATACCTGTAGCGCGCGCCATTTGTGCCAGCCGTACCAGGCTGTGCTCGGTTTGTTCAGGCGCGGTCATCATCAAATCTGCCAATTCGTCGATCATCAACACAATACGCGGCAAGGTGGGCTGTTTCTTGCGCTGCATCTTGCGGTTGTAATCATTTAAATCGCGCGCATGGACGGTCTCAAGCATCCGGTAGCGGGCATCCATTTCTGCCTGCGCCCAGCGCAGCACCGCAAGCATCCGTTCCAGTTCAGTTTCCACTTTGCCCAGCAGATGCGGCAGTCCGTTGAACCGTACAAGCTCAACCATCTTCGGGTCGAGCATGACCATTTTTAAGTCTTCGGGGGTGTTGTTCATCACCAGGCAGGCGGTAATGGCAGCTATGCACACCGACTTTCCCGAGCCGGTGGTCCCCGCGATCAATAGATGGGGCATCCGGGCAAGATCCCCCACAACGCCTTCTCCGGAGACACTTTTTCCCAAAACCAATGCCAGCGGAGAGGAAAGCCTCTTGAATTCATCAGATTCCAGCAAACCGCGCAAGTGAACCACCGAGCTCTGCGAATTGGGAACTTCGATTCCCATATAGGTACGACCGGGCACCGGTGCTTCGATACGCAGACGCTCTGCTGATAAAGACAAAGCCAGATCTTTGGACAACGTCGAGATCTGCGATACCCTCACCTTTTGCCTGACCGGATTGCCATCAGGTCCCTGGCGCTCGATGTAACCGGGTTCCAGCGCATACTGGGTGACTGTTGGACCCATGCGGTACCCAATCACCTTGGCAGGAATGCCGAATTCGCCCAACGTTTTTTCGATGGTCAGGGCATTCATGCGGATCATTTCTTCATCCGGCTTTACATTTTGATCAGGGATCAGCAGGTTCAATGAAGGCAGGCGGTCATCACGCCACAATTGCTGCGGTCTGAGCTGCTCGACAAGTTGGGCTTCATTGGTTTTGGGTTTCTGTTGCTGCCGTTTGGCGAGATCTGCTCTTGCCTCTTCTGCAGTGGGAATGGGACGGGCCGTGGCTGCAACCCAGTCGTTCAGGTTGCGCGCAACGATTCTGGAAATGCCGAACCCCCAATAAATAAAGAGCAGCGCCAAAACAAGCACGAAAATCGTACCGAACGGCGCCGGCAGAAACGAGAAGATGAACTGTGCCAACCCCCACCCGATGACGCCCCCGTCCATTCCGGCTCCTGCCCGTTCAAGCGAAAAACCGCCAAATATGGATGCAAGTGCGATCAGGCAGAAAAACAAACCTTCCAGGGCAATCACCTGACCCAGGGTGACGCCGATCTTCCTTCCGGCAGTATGCCAAAAACAAGCTGCCCCAAGCAGGATGAGAATGAGGATGAAGAGGTAAACTCCCCAACCGATGCCATGTTTGATCAGCCCAACCAATGGATTGATGATCACGCCCTGGGAAAAGCGAAATGTACCCAGGAAGATCAACGCAGCGAGCAACAACAACAGTGTACCCAGCAAATCCCATGCGAATTTGCGTATCTGGTGAAGCACCTGCCGCCCGCCGCTGGGCCGTTCAGGTGTGGGCTGCAGATTCAGAGTCTTCATCCCGGAAGATGGGCGCTGTGGATTGGGATTCGCGCTCATTCTATGTTGACCAGACCCAATCCCAGACGCCTCCGCTCGGCATCGATGTGCAGGATTCGCACATTGATCCTCTGCCCGGGAGTAAATATCCTTTGGAGATTCGGATGATCATTGCCCGTGGAGATGCAGGAAATGTGGATCAGCCCTTCCACGCCTTCATTTAGCCTGGCAAACATGCCGAACTTCATGATGGAAGTAACCTGGGCTTCCACCACATCGCCAATTTCATATTTGTTTGAAAGAACTTCCCAGGGGTTTGATGTCAGCCGCTTCATGCTGAGGGCAATGCGATTGGTATCTTCATTGACGTTCAGCACGATGACCTGTACCTCTTGCCCCACCTGCAGGAAGTTGTCAGGCTTGTCCACCCTGCCCCATGAAAGCTCGGAAACGTGGATCAATCCTTCCACCCCGCCAAGATCAACAAAGGCTCCAAAATCGGTAATATTCGTCACCGTGCCCGTCAAGACTGAACCGCACCGGAGTGTTTCAAAAAGCTCTTTGCGTTTCCCATCACCCGCCCTGGCTGCCCTTTCCGAAAGCACGATCCGATCACAGGATGGCTCACATTCTATTACCTTGAGAGAGATGGGTTTGCCAACATAACTGGAAAGCTGCTCATGGCGCTGATCATCACTTAAGGTCGCAGGGATGTCCACAATATGGCTGATGGGAACGAATCCCTGAATTCCCTTGCCCTGGACAAGCAAACCCCCGCGGTTAAAGCCATGCACCGTAAGCTCGACCACCTCATCCTGTTCAAAATATCCTTTTATTGCATCCCAATCCAATGAACCTACCTGGGGTTGTACGGGTGATTTGCCATTGAATTTGCTTGATTCGTCACTATAAGCGTTTTCATCTTTCAGAACAGAGGACCACCAGCCTTCATCAATCTCAGGAGCTTCGTCGCATTCTTCGCGCATCATTCCATCCCGATCCATTGCATTCCTCTCCCTGGCGTACAAATAATCTGATGATGTTAACCCACCCCGTTATTGCGCTTTGAATCCATTGCTTTGACTTCCAACTGGACAATATTGTTCGCTATTGCCTCCACCGCCACCCGTTGTTTTCGATATAGATCGGCCTCGGAAATTGCCAGACGGCGTGCGATCTCCCTGACTCGTTTTCCCTCCATGAACTTCAGGTCAAGAATATTATACAATAACCACTCACTTGTGAATTTTCTTTCCCCCTCCGGCCGCATTTGTTCAATCGCAGTTTTCAACACACTTCGCAGTGCGTTCTGTGGATTGTTGTCATGGTCCTGCAAGGCTTCCTTGACGATCGTGAGCTGCATCAGCGGGCTTTCGCTTAACCTGGGCCCTCCCCAATAATGGGTCAGCGCATCTTTGATCCATTGAGCTAGTTCCGTTTGCTGATGGAACGCTTCCTCTTCCGCCATCAAGCCATTCCGGTCATACCTGCCTGCAGCGCGAAGCTGCTGGATCATGTCCACCTGCGGCGTCATCGACTCGAGGGATCGGAAAATCTGTTCCTGCGCCTCACGGTCTTTCAAAGCCAGCGCTGCACGGTGACCAAGAAGCTGCAAGGCAGAGATATCCTCACTGTCCAGGTCCTCGCGGTCGGCAAAACCGAGTATGCCGATATATCCCACGACCACCGGTTCTCCCTGACCGTTGCCGTTCATCACCGGGAATAGTCTGTCGTCGCGCCAGGAAGTAACTCCTGAGACTTCATTGCCTCTCACAAAGCCGTCCAGAGCCTGAAGCTTTTCAGCGCTGACCTTGCTGGTGCCGGTTTCACTGACAATTTCCAATCCGTCGGAATTCAATGCAGCCAGGTACGCTCCTTTTGCCTGCAAGCGGTCGCAAACGGAAGCAAGCACCATTTCCAGGAACTGATTCAAGTCGCTGCGTGTGATGAGTTTTTCCTCCCACGAGCGCAGGGTTTCCAGTTCCTGGACATCGTTGCCGAAGAAAAGCCAACTTTCGATATACGGATACAGGATCGTGATCAGGAACTCACTAAGCAGGATGACCACCGCCATTGAGATGGGAACCAGGGCGATGTAAGGATTGCCGTAGATCACTCCCACCCTGCGGACAACGGTCACTACCGCCAGAGTCAAACTTGCTGTTACAGGACCGCGCAGGAGCCATTTGAACAACCGGCTTTTGACCAGCCTGTCTGGCCAGGGTACGCCAAAGAAAGCCACAGAATAAGCCATGGCAATCAAGGAGACCGTCAGAATCACATTCGCACCGATGGCGATGAACCAGAAGATGACCGGAATGTTGATTGCGAAGGCACTTCCATAGAGCAGGAACGGGAATGAACCAACAGCGGGTCCCAGGGCTGCCAGAGTCAGATAAAGCATCCGCCGGTGGCTGGTATGGGTCAGTGTGCGTTTGTACGCGCGGATGAAATTGAACCACGCCATTGCCATGACCAGCAGATAGAAGATGGTGAATGCTTCTGTCAAGAAAGTAGGTTGGCTGTGTGGAACAATGGTGTTTTCAGTGAGAACAGGGCCGACAAATGACCCTTTCACCAGCATTACAAGAAAGACCAGCGCCAGCAATCCGGTAACCCGAATTGCCCACTTTCGACGCCACCGCGAAGGCTTTCCGGTGGTTGCCAGCAGCGCATCGGAGAAATTCAAATAAGCTGGCGGCAGGAAGATGATCGCCACCCACTGCATGTTCAACCAAAATCCGATCGCTGCATTGGTCTGGGCGGTGCTGCCAAAAGAATCGGCTGAAAATAAAACCACCAGGCAGATCAAGATAAGGGCAAATGCCCTTGCCACCCGGTCTCTTAAGTTGAAGGTCAGAGCATAGAGAAGTAATGAAAATGCAGTGATCGCGATTCCCGAGGTCAGGATCTGATTGATCGTGATCAAAATTCGCAATGCACTATTCAACCACCCGTCCACACGCAACCATCCCCGCTATTTCAGAATGTACGTAAAAAAAACAGCGATATCGTGATTGGCAAAATAATGGTCATTGAACCCGCAGAAATCGTAGCCCAGCTTTCGCGCCATGTTGATACCGGCATGATTCTTGGCTTGCATTTCCAGCATCATCCGGCGCAGCTTCTGGCGTGATGCCCATTCATGGCAGGCAAAGATCAATGCCGTGCCAATTCCCTGCCGGCGCAGTTTGTCAGTGACCACCAGGTCGGCAATTCTAGCAGTACGTGTTTCGCGGTCTGCAGCCAGAGTCACAAAACCGACCAGTTGATCCTCCATTGCAGCCACCAGGAACAGGTCCTTTTCCAGCCAGGTATCAGGCATGGATGTCAGGGTGTGCGGGTATTCCAACCTCACCGAGCGTGGGAGGCGGATCTCCCGAAATACCACCCCAATCTGACCGGGTTCCGAGTTGTAATCCATTTGCCAGACGTGAGTCGTGCTGCAGGACGGGTCGATTTTCATCAATGTCGGAATGTCTGAGGAAATGGCGGGGCGTATTTCGATCTGCGGCATGATTCACCTATTTGGCTGGAGCAGTAATTTTGATTTGGATCGTGCAGGGAGGATATTCCTGATTCTTGCTAT
The DNA here is from genome assembly GCA_039683035.1 of Anaerolineaceae bacterium. Lineage (GTDB taxonomy): Bacteria > Chloroflexota > Anaerolineae > Anaerolineales > Anaerolineaceae > UBA6107. The sequence continues at coordinate 162,563 of JBDKSE010000015.1, read as the reverse complement.
CGGTGACCACCAGACGCAGCAGATAATCGCCGGGAGTCATATTGCTTGTGTCCCACGAACCGCCCAGGGCATCATTTTGCACAGGTTGATTGCCCGCTGCGATAGTCGTCCAGGATTCGTTTCCCACCGCAGAAAACTCATACTTGTAATAACCCAGGCTGGTGACTTCCACCGTGCCCTTGAGTGTTACCGTTCCACTGATTGTATCCCCGGAGCGGGGTTCCGTCCAATTGACCTGATCCGGAACGCATCCTTGACCGTACGCCGCCTCAAGTGTGGCGATAAACCCGGTTGTTGTTGCCGAAGTCGTCGTGGCGGCAGAAGGTGTATCTGTGCCGGATGCTGGTTGGGCAGTGGTGTTCACGGTGGGGGTTGACAAAGCCTGCACTCCCGGTACTGAAGGTGCCACGATCACTGTCAAAACAAACAGCCCTGCTGCCATGAGCAGGCTGATGATCACCACAGTCAGGTTCTGGTTGAACTCACCCTGCGCCGTTTCTTTTTCGAGGCCAAAGTATGCCAGCCTCCATTGCCTGTAAGTGGCAATAAGTTTTCGCAGGTAAATGAATATGACTACCGCCAGAACGCCGTAGAAAAGGAATTCAAATTGAATCAGGAATCGCAGCAGGTTTGCCATGGTCAACAGTGTTGCGTCAGTAGAAAACTATAAAACCAGCTCGGGGGATTCCAAAACACCCTGGATGATTCCGGTCAGTTTGGGAACGATCAATTTTCCAGCCATTAGCACTTCTTCATGGGTGGTTTCAGTGGTGCCGTCGAGGTTTGCCTTGTTGCTGATGCCTGAAAGGCCAAGCACCTGGGTGCGTCCGTGCCTGGCAACGATTGCTTCCGGTACAGTGGACATGCCAACTGCATCCGCGCCGATAGTGCGTAAAAATCGCAGATCAGCCGGTGATTCAAAGGAAGGGCCTGAAAGGCAGACATAGACACCTTCGCGAAGGTTATACCCCCTGGCGGCAGCCGTCTTTCGGGCAATTGCCTGAACACTTCGAGTGTAAATCTGACTCATATCCGGGAATCGCTCGCCGAATTCTGAAAGATTCGGACCGCGCAGCGGGTTCATCCCGGCCATCCCGATCAGACCAATATGATCCGTGATCAACATCACATCGCCTGGAACGTAATCCGGATGAATCGCACCGGCTGCATTGGTAAGCATCAATAACTTGATCCCCAGGCGCTGCATCACGCGGATGGGAAAAGTGACCACGTCCATCGGGTAACCTTCGTAAAAGTGGACCCTCCCTTGCATCACCAAGGTGGGCACCCCAAAGAGGTGACCTGTAACCAGTCTGCTTGCATGCCCTTCGATGGTGGGTGTTGGCCAATGCGGGATATCGCCGTAATTTACCACTTTGGGATTGAATACCGCGTCCGCGAGTCCGCCCAGACCAGAGCCTAAAATGAGGCCTACTTTTGGCGTGATCTCGATTTTTCCTTTAACGAAGTCTGCAGCTTCGTCGATCATTTTCATCGTCACGAATGAATCCATAATTTCCTCTTCTATTGATCTCTACCTTGATGCTCAAATTATATCAAATTATCCTTGCAACCTTCGTGCCGTACCAGCCGACCGGTTGAAAAAACAAACCCCACCCTGAGATGGGGTTTTGAATTTTCGAGCGCTCCCGTCAAATCTCCAAAAGAGTATCTTTGATCGCTGTAAAAGCGAGATCGATATCCGCATCTTCGATGCCGTAATGCATGACCATGCGCATACGGTTGCCGCCTACGGCGCCAGCGAGTACGCCCTTTCTCTTCAAACGGTCTACAAATTCAGCTCCGCTGATCGGGAATTCCTTTTTCAGTGAAGGAAAGACCATATTCGTTTGCGGCATGCCCATTTCAAATTCAATCTGGGGGAGCGCGGAGAGCCTTTCCGCCAGATCTTGCGCGTGTCTGTGATCCTCAGCGAGCCGGTCCACCATGCGCTCAAGTGCCACAATGCCGGCAGCCGCCAGTATTCCTGCCTGCCGCATCCCGCCTCCGAGCATTTTTCTTAGCCGCCGCGCTTTTTCAATGAATTCATGACTACCGCAAAGCACCGACCCCACCGGGGCGGCCAATCCCTTGCTCAGACAAAAGGTCACTGAATCAGCGAAGGCTGCCAGGTCTTTGGCTGGGATATGTAAAGCAACCGCGGCATTGAAAATCCGCGCTCCATCCAGATGAACCTTGAGTCCGCGTTCCCGGGCGAACATCCCGACCTCATCGCAGTAAACCTTCGAGAGCACCACACCGCCGCAGCGGTTGTGAGTGTTCTCGAGGATGATCAATTTGGTGATGGGATGATGAATGTCATTGGGGCGGATCGCCTGCCGGATCGCATCCAGCTTCAATGTTCCATCAGGTTGGTTGGACAGTGTGTGCGGAAAAACCCCGCCCAATGCTGAAATTCCGCCGGCTTCGAAAAGGAAGGTATGTCCCAGGTCTCCCATGATAGCTTCATCGCCGCGTTGGCAATGACCAAGCACCGCGATCAGGTTGCCCATGGTACCCGATGTAACTAAGAGCGCATCTTCCTTGCCCAGCATCGCTGCTGAAAGCTTCTGCAAGCGGTTGACAGTGGGATCCTCCCCGTAAACATCATCTCCCACCTCGGCGCGGAACATGGCTTCCCGCATTTCTGGTGTGGGTTGGGTGACCGTATCTGAACGCAGATCGATGGTTCTCATGGGTTTCCTCTTGATTGGCGAAGTTGATCCAGGATAGCTGATAATTCATCCGACAATGAGGCGGTAAAAGTGCGCTCTGCCTTCTCTCCCGGCAGCACCAGGCTGATCCGGGCGGCATGTAAAAAGTGACGGTCGATCTGCAGGCTCTTGTGCTTGTGCCCGTACAACGTATCTCCCACAATGGGGCATTTCAAGAACGCCATGTGCAGACGGATCTGGTGGGTTCGCCCAGTCAACGGGTAGGCTTCGATGAGCGTATGTTTCGGAAATTGTTCGATGACCTTGTATTCAGTCACGGCTTCACGTCCCCGTCCATCCGGTACGACTGCCATTTGTTTGCGGTGAGCCGGGTCGCGGGCAATTTCCGCTTCCACCCTTCCGGTGGGCGTGGGCGGCTTGCCATCCAGTAATGCAAGATACGTCTTGTGCACCTTGCGCAAGCGGAATTGATCCTGCAGCCAGCGGTGTGCACGCTCGTTCTTGGCGATGATGATCAACCCGCTGGTGTCTTTATCCAGGCGGTGAACGATGCCTGGACGCTGTTCGCCACCGATACCCTCCAGTTCGGGTGCGTGCGCCAGCGCGGCATGCACCAGCGTACCGCTGAAGTGACCGGCTGCCGGATGCACCACCATGCCGGCAGGTTTGTTGACCATCATCAGATCGGCATTTTCGAATACCACATCGAGAGGGATGTCTTCAGGTATAAGATCGGTTGGTGCTGCGGGCGGAATATGAATCAGCACGCGGTTTCCTTGTTCAACTTTATATCGCGAAATCGTCACCTGGACACCATCCACGGTGACGTTTCCTGACGAAATCAAATTCTGCAATCTAGTGCGTGAAAATTCGGGCATTCGCGCGGCCAGGAATTTATCCAGCCGTTCGGGTTCGATCACACTGCTTTCAAAGGTCAATATTTGATCAGTCAAGCTTGCCGCTGCTTTCGCTGGTTGAAGCTTCGCCGGACTCTGAGGGGGTTGATTGCTTTTTCTTCTCGCGCTGATCCTGGATCAAAATGCCAATGGCAAGGAAGACCACCCCCACGGTGATGCAGGAATCGGCGACATTGAACACCGGAAAATTGCCCACAGAAATGAAGTCCAGTACAGCTCCGTTGATACGAAGCCGGTCGATCATATTGCCAATTGCGCCTGCCATTTCCAACACCAGCGCAACACGGATCGCCCAGTCTGCTTTTTCTACTTTTGGAAAGTAATACAAAATGGCAATGGAAATCGCTATGGCAAAGACTGAGAAGATCCAGCCCATGCCTTGAAAGAGTCCAAAAGCCACACCCGTGTTGGTCCAGTGAATGATGCGCGCGTACGGCGTCAGCCACGACCAGGGTGCCCAGATCTCACCATAGGCAAGCCGGGATTCCACCAGGTACTTGGTCAACTGATCAAGCCCGATGAGTAATATCACCGGGATGAGTAAACCGCCATATGTGCGTAGAAATTTCCTCAAAGAAAGCCTCCTGGATGCAAGTCCCTTCATTTTACCTTATTTGATAGAGATGTTGGCGATCTATGCACATGAGACCAGTCAACGAGAAGATGGCAGGGAATATCCTTAAGAAGGATAAATGTATTGCCACTTCATCTTTTGGTTGTTACTTTGGTTGTTACTTTGAGTGTGGCAGAATTCATCCACCGCGACGGATGGAATTTCGCCGCAGAGCGGCGAAATTCCTTCCATGAATATGATTCCCACTGCCCGCTTTGGGAAGCGGGCAGTGGGATGGAACAAATAGAAAAAGCAGGGGTAATTCATGAATTACCCCTGCCGCATTACTTTTTCTTTACAGTAATTATGCCTTTTGCAGCCCCACGGTAACCGTTTCACCGTCGAACCCATCGCTGACCGACGCACTCCCCTCGGGGGATGCCTCGAACTTCAGTTCGCGGGTAAGCGTCTCAGTGCAAATGTAATCCATCTGCGCTTTGATCGCCTCGGTCAACACCGGTGAAGCGCTAACGTACAGGATGATGCGGTCGGCAATCTCCAGATCGGCAGATTTCCGCAGGTCCTGCACCCTGCGCACGAACTCGCGCGCCAATCCCTCCTGGATCAACTCCGGCGTCAGATCCGTCACCAGGGCTGCCAGGTACGCTCCCTCGGATGCCACGGCATATCCGCTTCGGGCATTCACCCGCACTTCAATCTCTTCCGGCAGCAGCGAGTAGGTTTCTCCGCTCGCTTTCACTGCTACGGGGTCTCCGGCAAGCAGCGTTCCAGCCGCTTTTTCCGCATCCAGTCCCAAAACCGCTTTTCTGATCTCGGGAAATTTGCTGCCGTACTTCTGACCCAGTTGCTTCGGAAGTGGGTTCAAGCTGAAACTGACCGCTTCGCTGGCTGCATTGAGCAGGCGCACATGCTTGACATTCAATTCATCTTCCAGCAATTCGGCATGCGAAAGGACAGTCTCACCCTCTTCACGATTGCCCACGGCAAATGCTACTTCTGCCAACGGCTGACGCACTTTACGGTTGGCTTTATTGCGTGCCGCATGACCCAGGGAGACCAGTTTCATCACCAGTGCCATCTCGCGATTGAGTTTCTCATCGATCAGAGCCTCATCAAACTTCGGCCATTCCACCAGGTGAACGGAGAGCGGTGCTTTTTCATCTGCCGACCGTACTAGGTTTTGATACAACTCGTCCGCCATAAAGGGCATGGTCGGTGCGAGCAGTTTGCTCACCGTCACCAGTGCTTCATACAAAGTGGCGTAGGCTGCCTTCTTATCCGCATCCGATTCGCTCTTCCAGAAACGGCGGCGTGATCGCCTGAGATACCAGTTCGATAACTGGTCCACAAAACTCTCGATGGGACGGGTGGCTCCCACCACATCATAATTCTCGAGAGCGGTCGTGACATCGCGCACCAGAGTATGCAACGAGGAGCGCAGCCAGTGGTCAAGCGGTGAATATTCAATTTCCGCATCACCGTTCCCCGGCTTCCAGCCGTCCAGGTTGGCGTAGGTGACGAAGAAGGAATAGGTGTTCCACAGGGTGAGCGTAAAATTACGCAGCACCTCCGCCACCAGGTCGGAAGAGAAACGGCGTTCCTGGCCTGGAGGACTGGCTGTATACAGATACCACCGCATGGCATCCGCCCCATTCTTTTCGATCACTTCCCACGGCGAAACCACATTTCCCTTGGATTTCGACATCTTCTGCCCGTTGCCGTCCAGAATCAAGCCCAGGCAGATCACGTTCTTGTATGCGACAGAATCTTTCAGCAGCGTGCTGATGGCATGCAGCGAATAGAACCAGCCGCGGGTTTGATCCACCGCCTCGCAAATGAAATCCGCAGGGTAATGAGTGTCAAATTCTGCCTGGTGCTCGAAGGGATAATGCCACTGGGCGTAGGGCATCGAACCGGAATCGAACCACACATCGATCAACTCCGGCACGCGCTTCATTTTGCCGCCGCAGTCCGGGCAATGCAGTTTGATCTCATCCACATAAGGACGGTGCAGATCCAGGTCGCTCAGGTCGCGGCCTGCCTTTTCCGAAAGCTCCTTCACCGAACCGACACAGGTTTGGGTATGGCAGGATTCGCATTCCCACACCGGAAGAGGTGTACCCCAGTACCGTTCACGGCCCAATGCCCAATCGACATTGTTCTGCAGCCAATTGCCAAAACGCCCATTCTTGATGTATCCCGGGTACCAGTTGATGCTTTCGTTCAGTTCCACCATGCGGTCTTTATACTGGCTGGTGCGGATGTACCAGGTCTGGCGGGCATAATACATCAGCGGCGTCCCACAGCGCCAGCAGAATGGATAATCGTGGGTATAGGTCTGCACCTTGAACAGCAGTCCGCGTTCTTGCAAATTGTCGATGATCAGCGGATCCGCTTTCTTGATGAAAAGCCCTGCCCAGGGGCGGACTTCTGGAATAAAGGTGCCATCCGGCAGAACGGTGTTGAGGATGGGCAGATCATTTTCGTCGGCCACATTCATATCATCCGCGCCAAAAGCGGGAGCAATATGCACCAGGCCTGTGCCATCTTCGATGGTCACAAAATCGCCCATCACCACATAGTGCGCTGGTTTGGACGGCGGCAGGAAGGTATACAGGGGATGGTAGCGCTTACCTTTGAGCTGTTTTCCCTTGAAGCGCTCCAGCACTTTGACCGTTTCTGAACCGAAGACCTTCTCGAGCAGCGCTTCTGCAAGGATCAGTTTTTCACTTCCGCCTTCGGGCAGGGTCCGCTCAACCTTGACGTAATCCACGTTCTCGCCAGCCGCCACCGCCACGTTACCTGGAAGCGTCCATGGGGTGGTCGTCCACACCAGCAGCGAAGTTCCCGGATCATCCGCCAGGGGCATTCGCACGAACACCGAAGGATCCGCCACCTCACGGTATCCCTGCGCCACTTCATGATCAGAAAGAGGTGTGCCGCAGCGTGGGCAGTAGGGAACAACCTTGTATCCCTGGTAGAGGAGGTCCTTGTCCCAGTAATTCTTTAGAATATTCCACACGGATTCAATGTAGGGGTTCCTGTAGGTGACATATGCCTCATCCAGATCCACCCAGTACGCAATGCGGTCCGTCAACCTTTCCCATTCCTGGATATTGGCGAACGCCGATTCGCGGCAGAGTTCATTGAACTTGCCGATACCGTATGCCTCGATGTCCTGTTTGTTCTTGAAGCCGAGCTTCTTCTCCACCTCAATTTCCACCGGCAGACCGTGGGTATCCCATCCGCCGCGCCGTGAGACGTGAAATCCGTTCATCGTCTTGTAACGCGGGAAGATATCCTTGAATGCCCTGGCGAGCACGTGATGCACGCCCGGCATGCCGTTGGCTGTGGGAGGTCCTTCGAAGAACACATACTCCGGGCCGCCCTCACGGGACTGCAGGCTTTGATGAAAGATATCGTGGCGCTTCCAGAACCGCAAAACACCCTCTTCCATCTGATTGACGTTGAGTTTTGGAGAAACCGGCTTGAACATTCATCCTCCTGTTAAATGAAAATCTCGCCCAACCAGGGACGAGAATATTTCCCGCGGTACCACCCTGCTTCTCAAAAGGAGCACTCATCAGATGCATCTTTCGATAGATCTGCATCCCAATAACGGAGGATGACACCGGCTCACCTACTTGCTTGCACGTTCAGATCGCAGCTTCGGAATGATATTCGATCATTTCTGTTTCCCGGTTCTCACTTTGTCCGGTTCCCTGTACAACAGGCAGATGATCTACTCTTTTCCATCATCGCTTTTGGTTACGATATTATCTCATAAAGGGTCCTAAAAATCAAACCCTATTGAATGACCTCGTAGAACAACGGCAGGGGCTCAACGGGTGAATCGTCGTACTCAAATGCGCTCAAAACGCTTTCTCTTGCCTGCTCCAGGCTTTCGCGCGAAGAGGCATGCAGGGTGAAAAGCGGTTCGCCAATGGCAACCCTGTCACCTACTTTATGATGAATGACGATTCCCACGGCATGGTCGATGGCATCTTCCTTGCGCGCCCGCCCTGCTCCCATGGCGACCGATGTCTCTCCGATGGTCTGTGCATCGATCCATTTCAGGTAGCCTGCTTTGGCAGATTTGACCGTCTCGACCAGCGGCGCTGATGGAAGCTTCCCGGGTTGGTCCACATAGCTCACATCACCCCCCTGGTTGATGATCATTTCCCTGAACTTCTTCCAGCCATTTCCGCCGGTCAATGCAGCTTCAGCCATCTTGCGAGCATCTTGCAAATTGGCGGCTTTTTCACCCACCACCAGCATGTGACTGGCAACCGTCAGGCAGTGTTCCCTGAAATCCTCAGGTCCATTGCCATGCAGGGTGTCAATAGCTTCTTTTACTTCCAGCGCATTGCCAACAGCATGCCCCAGCGGTTGGTTCATGTCTGAGAGCAGCGCAACAACCTTGCGTCCGCTCAGTTTGCCAATTGCCACCATAAGTTTGGATAGCTCGCGGCCTTCGTCCAAATTCTTCATGAATGCGCCGCTGCCGATCTTTACATCAAGCACGATTGCCTTGGCGCCGCCGGCAATCTTCTTGCTCATCACCGAGGAGGCGATCAAGGGAATGGATTGAACGGTTCCCGTCACATCACGCAGGGCATACAATTTCCCATCTGCGGGTGCCAGGTCCAACGATTGACCGGTCAGAACAAGCCCTTTGGTACGCAGCAGCTCGATCACCTCATCCGTGCTCAAATCGGTGCGGAATCCGGGAACGGATTCCAACTTGTCAAGTGTTCCACCGCTGAAGCCCAATCCCCGCCCCGACATTTTGCACACCGGCAATCCGCATGAAGCAACCAAAGGTTCAACCACCAAGGTGGTCTTGTCTCCCACACCGCCCGTGGAATGCTTATCCACTTCAATGGGCACCACGTGCGAAAGGTCCAATATCTCACCGGAATTCGCCATGGCCATGGTCAGATCGGTCGTTTCCTGGTCAGTCATGCCGTTCAGCAGCACCGCCATCGCCCAGGCAGCCACCTGGTAATCGGGTATCCTGCCCGTGGCAAAGCCATTGACAAAGAATTCAATCTCTTCGCGGGTTAATTCGCCCTGATCTCGTTTTTTGATGATCACATCCACTGCTCTCATGGCGGCTCCTGTTCAAATGTATGACAAATGCTATTATAACCCTTCCCCAGGAAGAAAAAGGTCAGGCAATCTCTGCCTGACCTGATAATTGATCCCAATTCGATGATTACTTCTTGAGTAAAATGGTTACTTTGCGGAATGGCTCTTCGCCGGTGCTTTCCGTTGTCACCTGTGGATGATTTCGAAGTTCAAGGTGAATGATACGGCGTTCATTCGCCGGCATTGGTTCCAGGATCTGTCTTTTTCCCGTTTGAACCGCCTGGTCAGCCATTTTGCGTCCAAGTTGGCGTAATTGACGCTCGCGGCGCTGACGGTAGCCCTGTACATCGATCATCAAGGGCAACCATTTTCCCAGTTCCTTGCTGGCGATCAGGCTGGCAATGTACTGGAGGGCATTGAGGGTCTCAGAACGGCGTCCAATAAGGATGCTCAGATCATTCCCCTGAATGTCCACCATGACCATTCGCTCATCATTTTCATCTTCCGGTTCGACAAAATAAGAGTTGATTTGAGCCTTGACCTTCATTCTTTCGAGGAGCTCAAAAACAACATCCCTGGCGATTTTCAATGCCTGCCGGTCTTCCTCGCTCAGGTCTGCCTCATTAGCTGCAACAATTCTCGTGACGGCAGGTTCCACAATTTGAGAAGTCTCCGTGTCAGACGGACGAATCTCCCCTTTGATTGAAATTCGTATGCGCGATTGGCGCCCGCCAATTCCCAGGATTCCCTTGCTGCCGGAATCCAATACTTCGATCTCGACCTCGTCCTTGCTTAATCCCAATTGCTCAAGACCTCTTTCCACCGCTTCATCGACTGAAGGGGCTATGATCTCGAGCGTTGTCTTCTCTTCGTTCATGTTCACCTCAGATTTGGACTTAAGGTTTTTTGGCGGTTTGCTTGGTAACAGGTTGCTGCTTGGATTTCGGAAGCAGATTGTTCCAATAGACCCTGCCAGTTGCTGCGTATTGCGTAATCTGGATCAGGTTTTGAACAACGAAGTAAAGCGCCAGGCCGGATGAAAGAGTCCATGCCATCCACCCCATCAACAAAGGCATGTAAATGTTCATCATGTTGGTCATCATCGCAGATTGATCGGTGGAGCCCGGCGTGGAGGGCGGTGTGATGATCTTTGTGGAGATGTATGTGGTGATCACAACGATGATCGCCAGAACGGGAATTCCAAAGCTCAACCCGGGAATGAAAACGCGTTCCGGCATGCCCATGTCCATCCAAAGGAATTTGCTGTTCAGAGGCAAAAGATCTGCCACTTTCAGCAAAGCGGGGTACATATGCCGGGTGAGTTTGAGCATGTCCAACGGCGCTGAGGCAAGCACCTGGATAAGCGCCTGGTATAAGCCAATAATGATCGGAAATTGGAGCAGGGTTGGCAAACAGGAAGAAAATGGACTGATCTTCATTTCCTGATAGAGCTTCATCTGTTCCTGGGCAAGTTTTTCCTTGTCGCCCTTATACTTTTCCTGGATTTCGATGTAGCGCTTATTCTTGGTCAGTTCCTGCATGGCCTGCGAGCTCTTGATCTGCTTGGCAGTCAGTGGGTAGAGAATGACGCGGGTAACCACTGTGAAGATGATGATTGCCAAGCCGAAATTCCCGATCAGGCTGTAGATCCAGAGCAGGAAATTAATAAATGGGGTAATGATGATAGTATCCCACATGTCTTATACCATCCTTATTTACCAGCAAAATACCAGACTTCAGTGCCGTTCGTGTCCAAAGCAACAAGGGGTTTGTCACCCTGGGTTTCAGGGACGAGAAGCAAAGTGCCATCGGAGACGAGATTCGAGTAGATCTTCCCGCCAATCGTCCGCGACCATAATTTCTTGCCGTCCAGACCAATCAAGACCAGTTCGCCCGATTCGGTGCCAAATGCGATGCCTTCCTTGATCAATACACCGCGTCCAATGATGGCTGTGCCAACATCGATGGTCTGGTCAATAGCTCCATTGGCTGTGTCCAAGATATAGACTTTGGTCTTCTGATCGCCGAAGAAGATTTTACCCTCGCTGATCACAGGTGTCGACCAGATGCCGCCTTCCAATTTTTGAGTCCATTTGACTTTGCCGGAAGCAGCATCCACGGCATTCATCGTGCCGTCGATTGAACCCTGGTAAAGCACACCTGAGTCAAGGAGCGGAGAGGATACCAGCGTCGCTCCGAGATCAGCCTTCCAGGCGAGCGTACCTGTTTGCAGGTCAAGCGCATACAGGTAATGGTCAAGGGAAGAAGCAAAAACAAGTTTGCCATCCGTCACTGGTTGAGACCAGAAGGCGTGAGTTGCGGCGAACTTCCACTTGAGTTTGCCCTGCATGTCCAGGGCGTAAAGGTGGTTGTCAGCATTGGGTACAATGATCATACTGTCTGTTGCCAGGGCGCTGCCAACATACTTGCCCTTTGCTTCAGCGAAGGTCCAGTTTTCCGAGCCATTACTGGGATTCAAACTGACCAGACCGCCTGCGTAATCACCAGCAATCACCTGGTCTCCTGCCACGGTGGGAGCTGCAAGAAACAACCTTGTGGCAGCGCCTTTTTCGGGGTAGGTCCAAATGATATTGCCGTTGTCAGGCCGGAGAGAAAACACCTGTGTGGCACCGGCGAAATAGATAGCATTTTCAGCCATCGTCACCCCAGACCAACTGCTGGCTGTGGAGCCTGCGCCTGTACAGGCAGAGAGGAAAATCCCAGCCAGTAAGAGGGCGGATAACAATGGAAGTATTTTATTTTTCATCGTTCAGATCCCTTGATTGATGGGTTGATCATGATTATACCTGATGAATCACAATTCTACGGAACAGGGTCAAACCCGCCCGGATTGTAAGGATTGCAGCGCAGCAAACGCCAAAAAGCCATGGCACTTCCCTTAATCGCACCGTACTTGTAAATCGCCTGATAACCATAATGTGAGCATGATGGGTAGAAACGGCACGTATCCGGAGGCAATGTAGGGGAGATTACCGCCTGGTAAGCGCGGATCAAAGCCAGTAATATCCACCGTGGAATGTTCCAGAATGTAAAAGGCAAATCTCTCAGCCTTGGTTCTCTTACAACATCTTGATCTTCATGCGTTGTCATGCGAATCCAGCAATTTCTCACGTACCAACAAAAGTTCGACAGCCTTGCGAATATCGATAAACTGGGCGTTCACGATGCCTTTTCGGGCGATGATAAGGATGTCAACGTTTTTCCGGAGCCTGGGCATATATGCAGAAATAACTGCTCTTAGTTGACGCCGTACGCGGTTTCGGGTTACTGCCTTGCCCAGAGATTTCGAGGTGATGATTCCCACCCGGCAGTTTTCCGCCGATCCATCCATGGTGATCAACACAACAAGCGGGTGGGCAGTAGATCTTCCTGTGTCCCGCACCCGCTTGAAATCGGTTGCCCTAGCTATTCGATACTTTCGATCCACCTAATCCCTGCCCGGTGCGAACACCTCGTGCATCATCCTGCTCAGGGCGTTGGATTTGGGGTGCTCCATTACCACTGAATACGTTTTACGTGGTTGTTCATCGTCACAGTCAATTTACGGCGGCCCTTGGCACGGCGGCGCCTCAGCACTTCACGTCCATCTGATGTTTCCATACGGGCGCGGAAACCGTGTACGCGTACACGGCGGTGAATTCTCGGTTGATAGGTCCGTTTGGTCATTCCAATTCCTCTCAAGCAAATAAATAATTCAGCAAGGTGGTCATTATACCGCAGGGATGGAGATCGGTCTAGGCTATTTGCCCTTCACTGGGGGTGAGAAGAGTATCGAAAGTCCGCGGGCGCCGTCTGAATCGGTGACTGCCAATACCTCATCGCCCTCTTCAAAGGTCGTGATACCGCGCGGCACCACCACTTCGCCAGATCGGATAATAGCTGAGATAACACAGTTCTCTGGAAGAGAAATATCCTTGATGGCTTGACCGATGGCTATCGCATTGGGTGGAATCTTTTCCTCCACCAGCGAGTAACGCCCCTTACGCAGCCGCAGGAGGGTCATCATGTCGCCAAGCGACATTTCCTCCTGGATCAACCTCGACAGGATATCTGCCTGATTAACGGCGACATCCACATCGAATTTCTCATCAAAAAGCCATGCGTTACGCGGATTGTTCACCCTGGCGATCGTACGGGGGATATGGAAAACCTCGCGTACGTAATAGCACAGGGTAAGATTTGCCTCATCTGCAGTCAGAGTCGCCGCAAATACCTGGGCGTTACGAATGCCCGCTTTCTCCAGCGTGGATGGATCAAGCGGATTTCCCTCAAAAATGATCTCAGTGGGAAGTTCCTTGTGAATGCGGCTGAGAACTTCCTTGCGGTTTTCCACAAGGTGCACCTTGTGATTCTCATTGATCAAGTAATGAGCGAGTTGAGCGCCTGTACGGCCGCCACCAGCAATGACAACAAACATGTCAGGCTCCCTTTTTCGAATTGATGAAAATTCGGGTTGTCTCGATGCCGTCGAAAGTAGCCGCAACGGTAAGCACATCTCCTGCATAAACGACCATTTCCGGTTCAGGCATTTGTGCCTTCCCGGCATGGGTTAATGCCACCGGGCGGCAGTCAGCACAGGGCATTAAATCTTTGAGCGGATGACCATCCCATGCTTCTGGAATTGCCAGCTCGTAGATCTCAACTTCACCGTTCCCGGCTGAAAAGACTGTCTTCGCGTCGGAATGATAGAGCAGCTCCTCAACCCGCTGAGCGCCCCAGGCTGTGGAGCTGACATCCTGTATTCCAAACGCTTCAAAAATCGCTCGAATGTGGGGGTCATAATTTCGCGCGATTACTGTGGGAACGTGATAGACAACCTTTGCAATATGACTGACCGCTGCATTAAGCGAGTCGGAGTTCGTAACCGCAGCCAAAGCATCGCAGGATTTAATACCAGATCTCTCAAGAACGTCCTGGTTAAGGGCATCCCCTTCCTGGGTGCGTCCATTGAAATCGGCTGGAAGGTTGTTCAGCGCAGCCGGAACAGAATCGATTACAGCTACCTCATGACCGCGTTTGTACAAGTTATAGGCCAATTCAACGCCTATCCTGCCGCATCCCACTACAATGATCTTCATTCAATAACCTCTTATCCGGATTAATCAACCTGGTAAGGCACTTCCAGGATCACAATATTCTTACGATTGAGCAGCACCCGGCGCAATGTATCCGCTGTGCGGGTGTGCAAAACAAATCCAAAAATTGAACGCGGAATGAATTGAGGAACCACAATGTTGATCACCTCATTCGGTTGGCGTTGAGCATCGATTTCATCGATATATTCCAGCAAAGGCTCGATGAACAAGCGGTAAGGGCTTTCAAGCACCACCAGCCGGTAACCATCCCCCCATTGCTCCCATTTTTCAATCACCCGCTTGGCTTCCTGCTCATCTATTGATACGTGCACCACGGTAATATCGTCTGAGAGCGTTTTGGCATACCGTAGCGCTGCCAGGGTCACCTTATGCACGCCGCTGATGGGCATGATGATCCGCTGGTGTGTAATCCTTCCAGCAGGGGTAAAGTGTTCCAGAGATAGTTCCTTCGCAACCTTCTTATAATGGGTGTGTATCGCGTATAAGGTGGCAACAATGATTGGCAAAAGCAGGATAACAATCCAGGCACCCTGGGTGAATTTGGTAACAGCAAATATTCCCATTACCATAAAAGTACTTAACGATCCAAGGCTATTAACCAGCATTTTCAGGATCCAATGCGCATCATACACCAGGGTGGATCCGCGTTCGACAATTTGCTGCCCCAGCTTCAGTTTGCCTGTTTTGTACCAGCGAACAGCCATACCCGATTGAGAAAGGGTAAAGGATAAGAAAACCCCGATGGCATAAAGAGGGATTAACCTGGAAACACTCGCATTGAATGCAAAGATCAGCAAAGATGCAATAATCGCCAGAGCTGCAATTCCTCGTGAATACACCAGGCGGCTGCCGCGATAAGCAAACTGCCTGGGCATAAATCCATCCTGGGCGATCAAAGCCGAGAGGCGGGGAAAATCCGCAAAGGCAGTGTTGGCTGCCATCATCAAGATGACTGTGGTTGAAGATATCGCCAGAATATAGAAAATGCCTCGCGAATGGAAGGCAGTCCGCGCCAATTGGGAAATGAGTGTTTCATCTTCCGAAGGAAGTCCCCCAATCTGAATCGCAAGGTAGGTGATCGCAAGCAGCAGCGTGGTCAAGATCACCGACATGATGATCAACGTCTGACCTGCATTTTTGCTGGTGGGATGCTTAAAGGCTGTGATACCGTTTGAAATTGCTTCAACCCCGGTCAATGCAGTTGTACCTGAGGAGAAGGACCTCAAGATCAAAAAGAGCGTTACCGGCTGCAGTACCGTGTTTTGAAGCATGATATCCATTGGAGGATTCACCACGGTTCCCAAGGTGCCGCCCGCAAGTCGGATGAAGCCAACAATCACCGTAATGTACATCATGACAAGGAAGAAATAGGTCGGAATGGCAAACAGAATCCCCGATTCTTTGACCCCGCGCATATTGATAACCATGATGAAAAGAACCATCAAGACTGCAATCAATACGCTGGAGTTCAAGAGCACAGGATACGCCGAAACCAGTTGGGCTACGCCGGATGAAATGGACACTGCCACCGTGAGGACGTAATCCATCAGAAGGGCAGAGCCAGCTACGAGGGCAGGGAATTCACCAAGGTTGTCACGGGCAACGATATACGCACCGCCGCCCCCGGGGTAAGCGTGGATGGTTTGTTCGTAGGAGACTGTCAGTATTACCAGGAGTAAACAAATGGCAATGGCGATGGGGAGTGCAAGGTGGAAAGATGCCACCCCCGCTACGGCAAGGACCAGGAACAACTCCTGGGGACCATATGCCACTGATGACAAAGCATCCGAAGAAAACACAGCCAGACCCAGGAATTTCCCAATGGTCTGGTGTGGAGCATCAGCGGTCTGCAGAGGTCGGCCGATCAGGTAATTGCGCCAATCGCGCCCGGGCTTGTAATCCGTCGTGCGTTTGAAAACAACTGTTCCGTTCTTTTCTTCTATGTTCATGCAATCTCTACTATCATAGCACGTTAACTTAAGGACGATGGATTATAAATCGCAGTCAACAGGACGTCAATTGCGTTCAAACGCTTTTGTCACTCTTTTGTAACAGTCCGCTTGTGATGAAAGGCTTGATTATCTATGAACCTTCAAGATCATTCCGTTGTTCGCTGGAAGTTGTGCAACTCCCGCCTTCAGTCCGACCCGCTCAGGTTCGGTGACAAATACTTCAGGATCTTTACCGTACAGGAATGTTCCTGCATCAAAAGTAATGGATCCGCTGCCCATGTTCAGCAGGACGAGGCATGTTTCCCCGTCCAGTTCGCGGGTATAACCCAGTAGGGAATCATTTCCCGTGTCGATGAATGCCTGGTCTCCCAGCATCAGCGCCTGTGATGTCTTCCGCCAGTTGATCAGCTTGCGATAGTAATTCCAGGTGGAATCATCGCGTTTGACTTCATCCTCATAATTCACCCCGTTTGCAAAATCCGGGTTCATCGGCAACCAGGGTTTGACTCCTGCAGGGCAGAATCCGCCGTTGGGCGCGGAAGACCACTGCAAAGGTCCTCTGCCCTTATCACGGCTGCGCTCGGCTGCAATTCTGATGGCGGTCGGCTCATCCGAATTCATGACTTCTTTTTCAAGACGGTAGTAGGTGAGACCCACAGGGTCCACAAAATCCTTCAGAGAGTCGATCTGCACGTCAGACATACCGAATTCCTCGCCGTTATAAAGGAAAGGAGTACCTTTGAGCGTGAGCAGCATCATCAGGTTCACCCTGGCAATGGCTTCGTCATTTTTGCCGTCTCCAAACTGGGTACGCATTCTCGGCGAGTCGTGGTTCCCCAGCGTGTTGCACGGCCAGGCGCCCTCCGGGAGCTTGGAAAGCCGTTCATCCTGATTTTCACGCACATGCCGGGGTGTGAAATGATCGGTACGCATGAGCGGAAAATTGAAATTCAGGTGAAGCTCATCCGATCCGTTGCCGTAGAACGCAATATCCTCAGACTCACCTACCATTACCCGGTCGGGGTATTCATTCACCAGCAGGCGCAATTCTTTCACCAGGTCGTGCACCTCGGGTTGATCCCACTGCATGTGGAACATTTCGAAATAATCCTTCATCACCCGGTCCCTAGCCGCAGGTGAAGTGGCAAGGCGTTCTCGTTTGTACATTTCTTCCTGGGTGCATTTGCTGGTTTGATCGGGGAAGCCCTTGACCTCATAGACCGTGCCTATGGCATCCAGTCTGAATCCATCAACGCCCATATCCAGCCAGAAACGCACCATGTTGAACATGGCATTCTTAACTTCCGGATTTTCCCAGTTCAGGTCCGGTTGTTCCTTATAGAAAAAGTGATAATAGTATTCGTTGGTTGCGGGGTCGAGTGTCCAGGCGCTGCCGCCAAAGGTGGAATACCAGTTGTTGGGAGGCTGGTTCCCATTTCCTTTGCGCCAGATGAACCAATCCCGTTTTGGATTGTCTGTTGATGATCGGGATTCGATAAACCAACGGTGCTGGTCGGAGGTGTGATTAAGTACAAGGTCGAGGATCAGATACATTCCGCGTTTGTGCAATTCTTCAAGGAAGCGCTTGAATTGCTCCATGCCGCCGTATTCCGGTGCCGCATCCTCGTAATCGGAAATATCGTAGCCGCAATCAACAAATGGCGAGGGGTAGTGCGGTGAAAGCCAGATCGCATCCACGCCCAAATTCTTCAACGTGTCCAATCGATCGATCATCCCCCAAAAATCGCCAATTCCATCTCCATTGCCGTCGGCGAAGGAACGCGGATAAATCTGATAAAAGACAGCCTTTTTCCACCATTGAACGTTTTCCATCATGAGTGCGAATTCCCTTTCGAAGATGAGAGATCAAATCACCGTGACTTCCAGGTGATCATTATTTGCCCTGAGGACTTTTACTGAATCAATGTGATTCCAATGATTTTCAGGTAAAACGGCGTTGACCCGCAGATAATTGCCGGTCAAGCCGTGCGTGTTCCAGGAGCCGTCGGGTAACGGAGCGGCAGACTCCCAGAGTACCTCCAGGGTTTCACCGATAAAACGCTCTCCGTACGCTGCCGCTGATTGAGCCAGCAGTTCCCGCATCTTGCGGCTGCGCTCGTGGGCAATCCTGCCGTGGATCCTCCGCGGCAGCCTGGCAGCAGCAGTGCCTTCGCGGGGTGAGTACTTGAAGACATGCCCCCCTGCAAACTGCATTTCACGCACAAATTCCAGGCTCTCCTCGAACTCTGCGTCCGATTCCTGGGGAAATCCCACGATGATATCGGTCGTCAATGCCAGTCCGGGGATGATTTCCCGAGCCAGATTCACCAAGTCCCGGAAGCGTTCCGGGGTGGTATTGCGCGCCATGCGTCGGAGCACGGTTCTCGATCCGGATTGCAGAGGGAAATGGATATGCCTGCACATGCGGGGGTCGTTCCATAACTGGAAGAAATCTTGATCCAGCCCCCAGGGTTCAATTGACGATAACCTCAGGCGGCGGATCCTGGTTTGATCCAGTATCGCCATGATGAGATCTCGAAGTTGCCTTCCATCCTGCAGGTCGCTGCCCCACGAACCCAGATGAACACCGCTCAAAACCACTTCCTGGACCCCGCTGTCCACCGCGGTATTGATCTCGCGGATCACATTTTCCAGCGGAATCGATACACCCCTGCCGCGCGCGATGCGGGTGACGCAAAAGGTACAGAAATTATCGCAGCCGTCCTGAATTTTGATGAACGCTCGTGTTCGGCGGTGAATTCCTGGCAATGGTTGGCGGAGGATGGGTTCCACCTCAAACTCAGCCAGCGGAATCCCCAGCAGATCTGCTCCCAGGTTGTTCTTCTGTGCATTCGTGACTACACGCATTACACCTGGCAGGTTGGCAGCATCCTGCGGTTCGAGGGTTGCCCAACAACCCGTCAGTACGATTTGCTTTGCTCCTGCAGCGTTTGCCTGCCGTGCCTTTTCCCGTGAGTCGGATGCTGCAGCCGCTGTGACAGCACAGGTGTTGATCACCACCATGTCTGCATCAACGGCGCTCTCCACAACCATGTGCCCGGCGTTCCTGAATTGATTGGCAAGCCGCTCTATTTCTGCCTGGTTCAACCGGCAGCCTATGGTATCAAAATATACTTTCATCGGATCAGGGCTGTACCACCAGTAAATTATCAAATAGGATATTCACACCGGGTTGATCGTAAGCACCGGCAATCAGGCCGAACTGCCCCGCTGTCAGATCCGGGTCGCCCACTGATACCAACTCTTCGCCGTTGACATTTAATGTGAGCGTGGTGCCCTGGCAAATGACCTGGACATGATTGACCTTCCCGCCCTGGCGGATCAACTCGCTGTATTGCATGCCATCGGGTTTGAGCAGCGGAGTGATCACACCACCGATGCTCTTGAATATCCCGTAATAGCCGTCGTGGCTGATGACAAATCCATAAAAATTCTGATTGTTCTTGAAGCGGCAAATAGCGCCAAAATTGTCATTGGTTGGACCGCTCAACAAGACAGCGTCCACATCGATCTTTACATCCTCGTAAGAGCCGCCATTGACCGTCCAAAAAAGGAAATTCGGGGTATCGACCTTGATGAGCAACCCGTCATACTCAAACTGGATGGATCCTCCGCTTCTTCCCATGGTGCCCCAACCTTTGGGGTTCGAAAAATCATCGGCAAAGAGAATATCGCCGCTCCTGTGTGTTTGCTTGGGAAGAATATTCTGCAGCGACACGCAGGCAGAAAGGATAAATGGAAGGATTAGCAGCGGGAGAAGGTGTGTTCTTTTCATGCGGCCCCGGATTTACGATTTTGGATAATTATACTCATTCAACTCAATATCCGGGACAGTAACTCGCCAGCAGGCGCTCTGCATTGCTGCGGATCCGGTCATCCTGCGCAAGGCTGCCAGCCTGCCGCAATTCAATGGCAGCCTGAGTGCAATCCTTCTTTTGCAAAAAAACCTGTCCGTAATGCAGATGGTACCCGGCATTGGAGGGATCAGCCTTTACAGCTTCACTGATGAAACGCTCTGCGCTGTCCAGGTCGCCGTTGATCATCAGCCCCACTCCCATCAAATCCTGCAGCCGGGGATTTCCTGGATCCAGCGAAAGAGCCTTGCGGGCAGCTTCCACACCTGTGAAAGATACTTCCAGATTATGGGAAAAGCAAAACTCTGCCAGCGACTGCCAGGCAAGTGTGCTTTCTGGAGCGGTTGCAACGGCTGACTTCAGGTATTTGAGCGCTGTCTGCAGGTCTCCGGTATCCGCCAGTGTGTTGCCGAGTTCGATCTGCCAGGCAGCCTCTTTGCGATTGTCATCAACTGCCTTGTATAGATATGGAAGCGCCAGGTCAGGCTTGTTTTGGCGGCGGTAATACAACGCCATCAGCGCATTGGCGACATTCGATTTGGAATCCAGTTGCAGGGCTTTTTCCAATTCCTCCAAACCGCTGCCGTCGGCGTGCTGCTTCGACTCTCCCAGCAGCGCCCAGGCATAAGCATTCTCCGGGACACTTCTCACCACCAGGTTGAATGCCTGGGCAGCCAGATCCCACTCTTCCATGCCAGAGAGGATCTGACCGATGCGCAGTGTCCGGTAAACCGTATCCAGGTCGGTCTGAGAGATTTCGGAGATCAGGTCATTTATCCCCGGGTGTGTTGCTGCCAATGTTTTTTCTGCGGCCGTGAGATATTTCAAAGCGCTTTGCGGCTGGATCACCGCCAGATGGGTTCCCAGGAGGTAATTCACCTGTACGTCTTCAGGCTCCAAACGGTAAGCATCCAGCAATGTGGACACCGTACCGAACAAATCGCCAATTTCGCGCTGGCGAGAGGCAACTTCCATCAGAAATTTAAAATCGCCAGGTGATTTTAGCGAGAACTGTCGCCAGAGATCCTGGGCATCACCCGCCCTGCCCAGTTGCAGGTAGGATTTCCCCAAAAGGATGATGTTGTCGAAATTTAGTTCTCGGACTTCTCTGGCACTTTCGAAAGAAAAGACCGCTGCCTCATAGTGCTTCAGTGCGTACTCCGATCTTCCAAGACTTTCCGATGCATCGGCCCGCCATTCTTCCACCATCAAAACGATCTTCCAGTTTTCGGCGGCGGAGAACCACTGTTGGTCATTACTGTATGCAGCCGCCTTGTAGTTCGCGTCTCTGACTGCCGCTGACCGGGGGGCAAGTGGAATCACACCGGCAAGTACCAGGGGCAGAAAGATCAGCAGCAATGTGATGAGCTTTGAGGGTCTTTTCATCCCCTTGATTATATCCGACCCGACCGCTCGAATTTCGATCCAGCTTGACACTCCAGTTTGATGAAGGTATATTTTGGTCATCGCAGATGTCTCGTGATCACCACAGCAAGAGGTACTTCACCTGCATCATTCAACATTCAAAGATGGAGTGAATAAGATGGCTGAACGTTTGTTGGGAACCGTCAAGTGGTTCAATCCTGCCAAGGGGTATGGATTCATCGGTCGCGATGGTGGCGAGGACGTATTTGTCCATTTTTCAGCAGTTCAGATGGACGGTTATAAAGTCTTGAAGGAAGGACAGAAGGTTGAATTTGAAGTCGAAAAGGGTCCCAAAGGGCTTCAGGCAGCCAACGTCACTCCTGTAGAGTAATCGGAAAACGGTCAGGTAAATCGCAACAGAGCTGGAATCTCCAGCTCTGTTTTTTTATCTATTGTTTAGCGCGGTTTCCATGCGGGTCAGCGCTTCCACAAGCATGCGTTGAGAGCAGCCAAAATTCAAACGCAGGAAACCCTCACCTGCAGCTCCAAACTCACGCCCGTCATTCATGGCAACCCTGGCCTGTTCCAGAAAAAAGTAATAAGGATCCGTGGGCAGTGAAAGTTTGCGGCAATCCAGCCAGGCGAGGTAGGTTCCCTCAGGCTTCGCCATGCTGATTCCCTGCAGCCGCTGGTTCACAAAATCAAACAGCAGGTTGCGATTCTCCTCCAGCTCCACCAGGAGCTGATCCAGCCATTCCTGCCCACCGGTATAGGCTGCCAGAGCGGCTGCCTGCCCCATCAGGTTGACATGTCCCAGCAAGCCTTTACGTGCCTTCTCCAGTCTCTCCCGCTTCGCCTGGTCGCTGCAGATCATCACCGCACAATCCAGACCTGCCACATTGAAAGTTTTGCTGGGAGCTATGAACGTAATCGTGTTCTTTGCCAACTCGGGTGAGATCGAGGCAATGGGTATATGCAGGTATACAGGATAAATCAGGTCGCTGTGGATCTCATCGGAGATGATGGTCACGCCGTGCCGCAGGCAAATTTCGCCAAGCTTCTCCAATTCCTCCTTTGTGAAAACCCTGCCCACTGGGTTGTGAGGGTTGCTCATGATGAAAGCAGTCGTATCCGGCTCGATGGTACGCTCAAAAGAATCAAAATCGATGATGTATCGGCCATCCGGCTGCTGTACAAGATCGTTTTGGATGCCGCGGGCGCCGGCATTCTCAGCCGCGCATAGAAAGGGCGGGTATACCGGGGTTTGAATGATCAACGAATTCCCCGGATTGGTGAAAGCCTGGGCAGCCAGGTTGAAGCCTGAAACCACCCCTGGTACCAGGATGACATCCTCTCGTGCAATCTGCCATTGATAACGGTCCAGCAAGCGCTTGACGATCACATCAATGAGTTCGCGGGAAGGCAGCGGATACCCAAACACTCCCGTGCTCACCCGGCGCTGCAGCGCGTCGATCACAGCCTGCGGCGAGCGCACATCCATATCCGCCACCCACATCGGCAATACGTCCTTTGCATAGACATTCCATTTGACGCTCTCACCGTCGCGGCGGTCGGGACAGTTGTCCAGCAATCGTGTCATTCCTCGTCTCCTTAATCTGCTGCAAACTCCCGTTATTATATCCTTCCAGTTTTTTTCCGTACGGATGAAACTCGGAATGGAGGTCAATCGGGGTATACTTTTATTATCTTGAATCTGGAACCGTTGATGAAACCAACTTCTTCACGCCTGCCTTCCATTGAACTGCTCAGCGCAGACGACTGGGTGGATTACTCCCTGCTCGATTCTGGCGAAGGGCAAAAACTTGAACAATATGGTTCGGTGCGCCTAATTCGCCCCGAAGCCGAAGCAATCTGGTCAAAGGGTTTAAGCACAGCCGAATGGCAAAAAGCAGACGCTTTTTACAAACCTGCCCCGGAGGAAAACGGCGGTCATTGGGAATTCAATCGCAAGCTGCCTGACCGCTGGAAAATGGGCTATCACGGCCTTCAATTCTGGGTTCAAACCTCCGGCTCGCGTCACCTGGGCGTTTTCCCCGAACAAGCCAGCCAGTGGAACTGGCTGCAGCAAGTCATTCGATCTGCTGGCGGCAAGCCCAAAGTGCTGAACCTTTTTGGATACACCGGCATCGCCAGCCTGGCTGCAGCGCAAGCCGGAGCACAGGTGACTCATCTGGATGCTTCGCGCAAGGTGGTTACCTGGGCAAATGAAAACCAAACCCTTTCCGATTTGACGGATGCTCCCATCCGCTGGATCATCGACGATGCCCTCAAATTCGTACAGCGTGAAAAACGCCGCGGCGCAACTTACGACGGCATCATCCTTGACCCGCCGAAATTCGGGCGCGGCCCCAAAGGAGAGGTGTGGGAATTCTACAAGTTGATCCCCGCCCTCCTGGAATCCTGCCGCGAAATTCTCTCCCCCGAACCGATGTTTGTACAGCTCACAGCATATGCGGTCAAGGCGAGTGCCATCACCATGTATTACGCATTGGAAGAGATGATGCATTCGACCACCGGTGCGATTTCCACCGGCGAGCTGGGACTTCGCGAAAAATCCAGGGGACGCTTTCTTTCCATGGCGATATTCACCCGCTGGTGCCGAAAAGACATCCAGCATTCACCTGAATGACAGGAACAGCATGCCCAGATCATTTTCCCATTTGACGCCGCGTTACATCGTTGATCGGACCCGTGAGAAAATCTATCGCCGTTCACACCCTGGTCTGCCCTGGTTCTCTCCGCAGGCGATTGCCTTTTTGCAAGAGTATCTCCTGCCCACGGATGAAGGGCTGGAGTTCGGTTCCGGACGCAGCACGATCTGGTTTGCCCGGCGGATTCACCATCTGACCAGCGTTGAACATAATGCTGACTGGGCTGCCCGGGTGCGTGAAATGCTTGCCGCAGAGTCGATCACGAATGTGGATCTGATCCATCACCCCAGAGTCGAAGGGTCCAATCCTGATATCGCACACACGGCGTATGTGTCGGTCACCAGCAGCTTCAAGCCGCAAAGCATCGACTTCGCCATCATCGACGGCATTTATCGAGCGCAGTGCACTCTGCGCTGCCTGCCCTTGCTCAAATCACATGCCGTCCTGATCATCGATAATGTGAATAAATATCTGCCAAGCGAGTCCATCGCCCCCAATTCCAGGAGTCTGGAACAGGGACCCGCAGGGGCAGACTGGAATGAGGTCTGGCAGATCATTCAACCCTGGCGCCGTTACTGGACAGGCAACGGCGTTTCAGATACGGCATTTTTCTTCAAACCCTGATCCAGAACTGCTCTGGAGGAGAATTATGAAATCTGATACATCACAATCACTTGAACGGTTTCCTTTTGCCCACACCTATTCAATCGTTGCGCGCGACCCTGTGACGGGAGAAATGGGCGCAGCGGTTCAATCTCACTGGTTCTCGGTAGGTTCAGTGGTACCCTGGGCAGAAGCGGGGGTGGGCGTGGTTGCCACCCAGGCAATGGCTGATATCAGCTACGGCCCACAGGGTCTCACTGCCATGGCGGGAAACCCGGATGTGGAATGTGTTCTGCGGACCCTGCTGGCGGCGGATGAAAATCACCAGGTACGCCAGATTTCCATGCTCCACACCAGCGGCAAGGTCTATACCTACACTGGCTCGCGCTGTATCGCTGAGGCAGGTCATGTCATCGGCAATCAGTTTTCCGTCCAGGCAAACATGATGCTCAAGAACACCGTCTGGCATGCGATGGCATCTGCCTACGAGAATTCGCGCGGCGCATTGGCAGACCGCATGATGAAGGCACTTGAGGCAGCCCAGGCTGAGGAAGGCGATATCCGCGGAATGCAATCTGCAGCCATGGTGATTGTGAGCGGCAATATCACCGATGCCCCATGGAAGGAAAAATCGCTCGAATTGCGGGTGGAAGACCACACCTCGCCCCTCGCTGAACTGAAACGCCTGATCCAGGTCCACAAAGCCTACGAGATGATGAACCAGGGTGATGCTCTGATCAGCGATGGCAAAACGGAGGAAGCTTTCGAAGCCTACAATGCCGCAGCCGAAATGGCACCGGATATGGACGAGCTCCCCTTCTGGCAGGCGGCCACGATGGCAGATCTGGGCAACGTTGATAAATCCCTGCCTATTTTCAAACGCGTCTTCGCTGCCAACCCCAAATGGGCGCTGCTTCTCCAGAGATTGCCGAAGGCTGGTCTGTTCAAAGATGATCCCGCACTGATGAAAACCATCCTGGATAAGGCTCTGCCGAAGAAGTAAAGCCTAAACCACGCGTCACAATGCAGCCGTACAGAAAAAAAAGAAAACGGATCAGCGGCAAAAGGCTGATCCGTTCATAATTTACAAATGTCAATCGCCCTCATGGCTGCCGAGGCGGCAACCTATTTGCGAGATTTGTGCTGCTTAATTCACGGGGTAAGGCAGCTTCTCCCCTTTGAGTCCGGCGGCCAGATTTTGCAGCGCCATCCGACACATGGTCATCCGTGTATTTACCGTGGCGCTGCCAATGTGCGGCACAACGATGATATTGGGGAGCGTCAGCAGCCGGTCATCCGGTGACATGGGTTCGGGATCAGTAACATCGAGCGCTGCATAGGCGATTTTTCCATCTTTTAGCGCATGGTAGAGCGCATCCTGGTCCACCATTGCCCCGCGTGCCGTGTTGATCAAAATGGCAGTCGGTTTCATCAGGTTGAACTCGCGCTCCCCAATCAAGCCGCGGGTTTCATCTTTCAGATTCGCATGCAGGCTGATATAGTCAGATTCGCGCAGCAGATCATCCAACGGGCAAAACTCAGCCTTCAGATCTTCTTCCAACTGCCCGACCCTGTGGTGTCCGGAATAAAGAATCCGCATGTTGAATCCCTTCGCCCGTTTCGCCATTGCCTGCCCGATTCTGCCCATTCCGATTATCCCAATGGTTCTGCCGTAGACCTCCTGCCCCATGAGCAAGGTCAGCCCCCAGGTCTTCCATTTACCCAGACGGACATAATCCATGCCCTCTCCGAGCCGCCTGGCGGCAGCCATAAGCAGGGAAAACGCCAAATCCGCCGTCGCTTCAGTCAACACACCGGGGGTATTCCCCACCCGGATCCCATGCGCTGCAGCTTCTTGAATATCGATATTGTCAAAACCCACTGCAATTGTCGAGATCACCTTTAAAGATGCGCCGGCATCGATTATCTTTTGATCCACTTTGTCCGAGAGGAGGCACACCAGTCCTTCCTTGCCGCGAACCTTCTCCAGCATTATGTTGTACGGGATGGGCGTTTCTTCATCCCATACCTCCACATCCGCCTGCTTCTTGTATTCAGCCAAAATGACATCCGGCAACCTGCGGGTAACCAGTACTTTAGGCTTTTCAATGTTTTGCTGATTCATCGTTCCTCCGATGTTATGCATTTTTCCGCTGGTTCATTTTAACCATTTATTCCCTGGGGAGCATGAGTAATAATCCTTCGGACCTTCTTCATTTGGTTTTTCAAGGAATGAAGAATGGAAACGAATAACCCTGCAGGCTTGGAACTACATGCGAAGGTTGTGATCAACTTGGATGATCAAATGGATTTCAGTTTGATGCTGTTCGTGACCAGTGTTGCTCGTGCTTCAACCAGGTGTGTGAGAGAAATGATGCACGACCCATCCAGGTTGCAAAGGTACTCGCCAGCCTATCGAAGCGCCAATTCCAGTGCCCACTCCGGTACCTTTTGAGGTGAGGATCGGGTGACACCCTCCAGGAAACGCGTGAGCAGTGGTTTCTTGTTATCAATTTGCTTTCGTACCTCAGCCAGATATTTGAATCGAAATGGAAAGAATTCCTCGAGGGCTGCAAGATAGCGTCGCGAGTAAAACTTCGATGTTCTGGCGCAGGCATCGATGAGCAGAAGGTCGATCCCTTTGAGCGAGATTTCCATCAGCGGTCTCGAGCGTGAATGATCGAAGCGATGTAGATCCTTGAGCACGGTGCGCGAAAATGAAAACAGGCGGTTCATGGTTTGGTCGAGATGACCCTTACGGGCGGCTTCGGTGAAAACCGAAACCGCTTTTTGTTTCAGATCACCGGCAACATCTTCCTGGTCGTCCATGAACTGCGCAAAAGCACCGTAGTTGAAGATGATCTCGCTCTGCCACTCCGGGAGCGACCCGGCGGTCAGAATTCCATCCGCGAGTACGGAAGTACCGCCTTTTTCAATCGCGATTCGCAGATTTTTTATCTGAGCCGCTTTGGACGGATCGTATCGTTGATGCAAACTTTTTTGCTGGGCAGATTGGATTGCCAGCAAGCTTTCATAAACGCCCGCAGATGTTTTTCGCGGATATTCACTTTCAATCATTTTCACAAGTTGGCGGACTTTTTGCTCCTTGCCATTGACCGGGAGTTCATTCTCACCCATCAGCCATGCGGTGAATCGCCTGTTGAACATCCGTTTCTCTTCATTGGAAATTCCGGGATCATCCAGATAATTGTCTGTAACTGGATAAAGCATGCTGTAGGCAAAAACCGAAGGGGTCAGGCGGACAGGAAGATCAAGCAGCACCTGGAGGTAGTTCATCGTCCAAACGTTGCGGCTTGCCTGGAAGATATCTGCTGTCGATACTCCAGGGTCGAACCGCCTGGCAGATTGGAAGAACTGCGAACCGACTGCCGCGATGCCCTCATTTTCGATGGTGTTGACCTGGGGATCGGTCATATCAAAAATAACCTTCCCTGCTTGTTTAAAACGCTGCGCTGCTTCACCAGGAAGAAGATCTTGATTTTGAGAGGACTGAACACTGATCTCCAGTTCGCCGATGAGCCAGTTCAACTGCTCGGTAAGCAATCCTTCATTTTGTTTCTTGTCCGCCAGGGTATAGGAACGGGGAAAAATCGGAAACGCGGTTCCACATTCAGACCAGGTCTCAACCAATTTATCCACCTGGCATGCTACAAATAAATCCATGCTATTCACTGGATCGATCATCCGAATTTGTCTCCACTTGAGGCTTTTGCAACACTAAATGTACGTGAAAACTTTCACGAAGGTTTCAGCACTCAAATGAATATTGTGTACAGATATTTTTAGTAAGAATTGGAACGAGGGCGGTATTGCAGGGCTTCCGCCAAATGTGTGGGTGAGATGTTTGCCGACCCGGCCAGATCAGCGATGGTGCGCGCCAGCTTGAGAATGCGGTGGTATGCCCGGGCGGTCAACTGGAGCTGGTTCATGGCAGTCTTCATCAATGCCTGCCCGGTTTCATCCAACACACAATACAAGCGAATTTCCGCGGGGCGCATATCGGCATTGCAAAGCGGCGAGAAACCATCCCCTTCCGCATCCTCCGGCGGTTTGAACCGCAGCCGTTGGACCTGCCTTGCAGCCTCCACCCTGGCGCGAATGACCTCTGAAGATTCCGCCACACGCCGGTCGCTCAACTTTTCGTACTCCACGCGCGGCACCTCGATGTGAATGTCGATCCGGTCCAGCAGCGGACCCGAGATGCGCTTCTGGTACTTGCTGATCACCCCCGCCGAGCAGGTGCAGGGTTTGACAGGATCCCCAAAATATCCGCACGGACACGGGTTCATCGCACCCACCATTTGAAAGCTGGCGGGAAAGGTGATGGTACCGTGCGCGCGGCTGATGGTGACGATCTTGTCTTCCATGGGCTGGCGCAGCACTTCCAATACCCGTGGGTTGAACTCCGGCAGTTCGTCCAGAAACAACACCCCGCGGTGGGCAAGCGAAATCTCGCCCGGACGGGGAATGTTGCCTCCTCCCACCAGACCGGCGAAAGATACGGTGTGGTGAGGCGAGCGGAATGGCCGGTTGTTTATCAGCGGCGTATCTGAGGGAAGTTGGTCCGCCACCGAGTAGACCCGCGTGACATCCAACGACTCTTCAAGGGTCATCCTCGGCAGGATGCCCGGCAGGGCGCGTGCGAGCAGGGTCTTCCCGGCGCCAGGCGAACCCGTCATCAGAATATTGTGACCGCCCGCTGCTGCCACCTCAAGCGCGCGTTTGACATGCTCCTGCCCCTTGACCTCGCTGAAGTCAGTCTGTACAACGACCGGGATCTGCTCTGGAGCTACCGGAATTTGAGGAGGGATCACCTGCTGGTGGATCAGATGGCGGTAGAGCTCGCCAATCGAACCCACAGGAATGACCTCCAGACCGGGGATCAATGCTGCTTCTGCCGCATCCACCAGCGGCGTGTAAACTGTCTTGAAACCTTTTTCACGCGCCAGGGCAGCCATGGGCAGTACGCCGCGCACATGCCGCACACTGCCGTCCAGCGAGAGCTCCCCGATCACCAGAGCGTTTTCAACGCAATCCGGTGGAACCTGCGCAGAAGCAATCAGCACCCCCAAAGCAATCGGCAGGTCATAGCCCGCGCCTTCTTTACGAACCACGGCAGGCGCCAGGTTGACCGTCAGGCTCTTGCGGGGGTAGTAAAGACCGGCGTTCTTGATGGCCGAATGAACCCGCTCGCGGGATTCCTGAACGGCTTCGTCCGGCAATCCGACGATGATCATTTTTGGCAGGCCGTCGCCAGTGTCCACTTCGACTTCGACGATGACCCCTTCCATTCCGACCACAGCGCATGAGTAGACCCTGGAAAGCATGCTGTAAGTTTAGAGGAAGTTGAAAATCATGTCAAACGTGGGCTCGTACTGCCGTGCTCCAAATATCATTAGTGCTTTTTCCATATACGTACGCTATACTCTTCATACATAAGGAAACAAGCGCGGAGATTTTCAAACGCATGGCGTGGAAAAGGGGTTCTTATGCCGCAGGATGAATTGCAGGTGGGTTCGCCAGTTCCAATCTTTAAACTTCCTTCCACCGCAGGCCCTGAAATCTCGGTCACTGATTATGCCGGGAGGAAGGTTGTGCTGTTCTTCGTACGTGAATACATATGAATGCAGTGCCGCACGCTTGTCGCCCAGTTGGGGCGGCTCAATAATGAATTTGCGAACGAAGGCGCTCAGATCCTGGTGATCCTGGGCGACTCACTCGAACGTGCCAGGGATTACGCCGCACAGCTCAAAGCGCCGTTCCCCATCCTTGCGGATCCGCAGCGGGAAATTTATCACCAGTTCGAATTGACCAAAAACTTCGTGGGGCTTCAGCGCACCGCAGCCATTGTGGTCGATCCCGCAGGGATCATCCGCTATATCAAGCGCATCTACAACCCCCTGCCCTGGCTGCAGGAAAGCCAGGAACTGCTCGAGGCAGTGAAATTCAACAGAATTTAAGCATATAAATATACTTTTATATTCACTTTAATTCCTGCTCGGGCGAATCAATGCTT
This sequence comes from Anaerolineaceae bacterium, assembly GCA_039683035.1. Classification (GTDB taxonomy): domain Bacteria; phylum Chloroflexota; class Anaerolineae; order Anaerolineales; family Anaerolineaceae; genus UBA6107. The sequence goes on along the minus strand of JBDKSE010000015.1, from coordinate 131,685 downwards.
GGGCAGGTATTACATCATGGGCGATAATCATCCAATTTTGCCAAGACAAACTGGAAAACCTTCGATTTGTCCTTTGATGTGAATACAGTACTTACCTACATTTTATAAAAAAAGCCCCCTCTCCCACTTTTTCTGCCTTTTTCTGCCTTTCTCCCCTTTTTTCTTCACAAAAAATCCAGATTAATACTTAAAAAATGCGTATAGTACTTGATTTCCCCCCTGATTGTGGATACAATGTGGAGGAAAGTGGTGTTAAGTGGGTAATTGTGGGGAGAGCGCCGGATCCGTCCGGCGTTCAGCATAAATAGGGAAGGTAGAACTGATGTTCCTGAACCATTACGATCATTCCATAGACGAAAAAGGACGAATCACCATCCCCGCAAAGTACAGGGATCAATTACAGGGTGGTGCCTTCCTGACCAAAGGGTTTGATCAAAACCTCACCATTTACCCCTCTGCCCGCTTTCAGGCATTCCTTGACCGCCTGAATCACATGAACTCGATGGAGCCTGCCATCCGCCAGCTCAAACGCTGGTTCCTGGCAAACGCTGCTGAAATTGAGTTTGACCGCGCCGGCCGTTTCATTATCCCACAGAACCTGCGCGATGAAGCTGGCCTTGACGGTGCAGCCGTGGTGGTGGGTATTGGCGAAGAGATCGAAATCTGGTCTCCGTCCAACTGGAAGGCTCAGAACGAAATGGTTTCGGAGCCTGACTTCAAGGAAAAGCAATTCGCTTCGCTCGACCTCTCGATTTAACATGGCAGCACAGGAAGGCGGCATCAAACCGCCCCACCTATCAGTTCTTTACCAAGAGATCATTACCGCCATCAAACCTGTGAGCGGGGGAAGGTACGTTGACGCCACTGTGGGAGCTGGAGGGCATGCCTGGGGAATCCTGGATGCCAGCTCACCGGATGGACAACTTCTCGGCCTGGATATCGACCCGGATGCACTTGCCATTGCCATGCAGCGCCTGTCGTCGTTTCAAGACCGAGTCCACCTGGTGCACTCCTCCTACACTTCTCTCTCCAGGGAACTGCTGGCACTACGCTGGGACTTCGTTAACGGCATCGTCATTGACCTAGGGGTTTCCTCTATGCAGATCGATATGCCACATCGCGGATTTTCATTCCTCAAAGAAGGGCCGTTGGATATGCGTTTTGACCCGTCTCAGCCTGTCAGCGCCTCGGAGATCATCAATACTTTCCCTGAATCAGAAATCGCCGATATTCTTTACAAATATGGTGAGGAAAGACGCTCCCGCCAGATCGCCAGGGCTATCGTCGCTGCCCGGCCGATCCACTCGACATTAGAGCTTGCTCATGTGATCCAAAGAGCGGCAGGCAAAAGTTCGGGTAAAATCCACCCTGCAACCCGCTCATTCCAGGCCCTGCGTATCGCCGTGAATCAGGAATTGCAATCGCTTGAGGAATTTCTTCCCCAGGCGATTGAAGCATTGACTCCAGGTGGAAGGTTGGCGGTAATTTCATTTCACTCCCTGGAAGACCGCATCGTCAAGCACACCTTCAGGCGGGAAAGCCAGGACTGCATTTGCCCGCCGGAACAACCTGCATGCACCTGCGGTCACAAGGCGGTCATTAAGGAGATCAACCGGCACCCCATCATCGCCGGTGAAGAAGAAATCAAATCGAATCCACGTGCACGCAGTGCACGACTACGCATCATTGAAAAGTTGGAAAAGCAGCCAGGTATATCATGACCACGCGCAATGAGAACCGAGCATCACGCAAGCCGACAAAGATGAAGCTGATGTCGCCCCAGGCCTTCAGACAGGCTCCCTGGCGCGTTCAGATCCAGTATGTCGGCGTGTTCATGCTGGCCCTGGTTTCAATACTCGTCATCGCCGGCATCTACCTCAGCATTTCGGGCCAGGCAGCAGCAGCCGGTCTGGCGTCTTACGCCAATGACCAGAAGCGCCAGGATCTGGAACGGCAGATCGCTGATCGGAAAGCCCGCCTGGCGCTGATGACCTCGGCAAATGTGATGGAAGCCCGGGCGAAGGAATTGGGGTTTGAACGCATCGATCCCGCCAATGCGGTGTATATCGAGATGCCCGGCTATACCGGTAAATTTGCAGCGGTACTTGCACCGCCACCGGGAATATCCACGACTGTGGAACCGGTCATCAAATCTACTTACCGCCAATCTCTTTGGGATTGGCTTTTCCGCGGTATTAACCAGTTGAGTGCAAGCGTTGGTGGGAGCAATCCATGAAAAAGAGAGCCTTCTCCAACGGTCACTGGGTGGCACTTTTTCTTACCATTTTTATGGTGCTCATCTTCGTGCAGATGATCCGTATTCAGACCAGCGGTCATGCCCAAAAGCTTGAGACCTGGGCAGAGAAATACGGCTACGAGGTGCGCACGATCCAATCTGAACGCGGATACATCTACGACCGCTGGGGTCATCTTCTGGCAGGCAACAAAGAGGTCTACGAAGTGGGCGTGGAACTGCGTTACGTCCGCAACCCGACTGCCATCGCCACCGCGCTTGCATCCATCACCGGAGCAGATTTCAACACTGTGCTGGGTTTGGCGAGCACACCTTATGTGGAAGGTCAAAGCGTGTATATCACCCTGGCAGACTTCGTAGATGCCAGCCAGATCGATGCCATCTCCAAGCTAAAACAGGAATACGAAACCAGCAACCGTTTTGGTGAAGATCCCAAGCTGCCCACCCTGCGCGGATTGGTCTGGTCGCCTCATCTTCAGCGGGTTTACCCGGAGAACAGCCTGGCTTCGAATGTGATCGGCTTCTTCCCCTACCGCGATCGCGAGAATGCCCGGGGGTTCTTCGGGGTTGAAGAAAAATACAACGACCTGCTTGCCGGAACCAAACAAAAAGTGATGGTCGCCCTGGATCCGTATGTTGAGCAGGAAATTCCCTCCGCTCCTCCGGGAGCCAGCCTGGTTTTGACCATCGACCGTGAGATCCAGGCTGCCACCGAGGAAATCCTCGATAACGCTGTGAAGAAGAATGAAGCAGTAAGCGGCACCATCATCGTAGAGAATCCCCGCAACGGCGAGATCCTCGCCATGGCGTCCACTCCGCGGATGAACCTGAATGAGTACTGGACTTACTCTGATGTTTTCACCTCGGGTACCACGTACAACAAAGCCATCGGTCAGGTATACGAACCCGGATCGGTCTTCAAGGTCATCACCATGGCTTCCGCGCTTGATCTGGGCGTGGTCAAACCCGACACCCAATTTGTCGATACGGGCACCATCAATGTGGGCGGAATCAACATTTTCAACTGGGACCGCGGTGCCTGGGGCGAACAAACCATGGTGGGCTGTATGCAGCATTCGTTGAATGTCTGCCTCTCATGGGTCGCCACCCAGATGGGTGCCACCGATTTCTACAAATACCTGGAGAAGTTCAACATCGGTCACCGCACCAATATCGATTTGACCGGCGAAGAAGTGTTCCCGCTCAGTACCCCGGGTGATCCCACCTGGTATCCGGTGAACCTTGGCACCAATTCATTCGGTCAGGGTGTTGCAGTCACCCCCATTCAGATGGTGCAGGCTGCATCCGCAATCGCCAATGACGGCAAGATGATGGCTCCGCATGTATTGAAAGCCTATATCCAGAACGGGCAGCAATACAACACCAATCCAACCGTGGTGGGTGTACCCATTACATCCGATACAGCCCATACTCTCACTGAGATGCTTGCCACCTCTCTTGAGGATGAAGCCTCAACTGCCCTGGTGGAAGGCTACCGCGTGGCAGGCAAGACTGGCACTGCAGAAATCGCCATCAATGGTCAGTATTCCAGCAATGCCACCAATGCCTCTTTCGTGGGCTGGGGACCGGTGGACGACCCGCAATTTTTGGTCTACGTGTGGCTTGAAAAACCCAAGAGTTCGATTTGGGGCTCGGTGGTGGCAGCACCTGTGTTCAGTGAAGAAGTGAAGCAACTGGTGGTTCTGATGAACATTCCGCCAGATGCATTGCGCAAAAGCATTTCAGGGCAGTAGGTGAGATGATGTTTACCCTGGCAGACATTCTTGAATCAACAGGACACGACCGCGGCAATGGCAAAGCGATGATTTTTGCTGAGGCTGTCGTGGATTCGCGCCTGGCGGTTCCTGCCGGCCTTTTTGCAGCCATGCCCGGCGAAAACGCAGATGGACACAATTTCATCGGTGCCGCCTTCAAGAACGGTGCCCGCGCAGCCTTGATCGAACATGACGTCGATCCTGCCTTCCCGGTGATGGACCTGCGCAAAAGTGCGTCACAGGTTTCCATGCCAGAAGGTCAGTTCTGCATTCGCGTGGAGAACACCTTGAAAGCGCTCCAGGATCTGGCAGCGCTTCGCCGCTCCCAGCATCCGCTCAAGGTCATCGGCATCACCGGCAGCGTGGGCAAATCCACCACCAAGGAACTGGTCGCCGAAGTGGTCAGCCAAAAGTACCGCACGCTCAAGAACCTCGGTAATCAGAACAACGAAATCGGCCTGCCCCTCACCCTGCTGCGGCTTGGAAATAGCCACGAATGCGCCGTTCTGGAAATGGGTTTCTACGTTCCCGGAGAGATCGCCCAGCTTTGCGAGATTGCCCGTCCCCAGGTGGGTATCGTGACCAATATCGGCACCGTCCACGCTGAACGTGCTGGCTCACAGGAGATCATTGCGCGGGGTAAAGCTGAACTGGTCCAGGCATTGCCCGTTGACGGAACCGCAATCCTCAACTTCGACGATCCCCTGGTCAAAGCCATGGCGGACCAGACCAAGGCGCGCGTGTTCTCTTACGGATTGGATCCTTCTTTTGATCTTTGGGCGGATGAGATCGAGGGGCTCGGCTTGAGCGGTATCCGACTGCGGCTGCATTACGACGGCGTTTCCGCTTCGCTGCGCGTTCCCCTGGTCGGACGTCACTCCGTGCACACGGTGCTGCGTGCCGCTGCTGCAGGACTCGCCGAAGGCTTGAGTTGGGGTCAGATCCAAAATGGTCTCACCCATTCCGCCAGCCAACTGCGGCTTATCGCTGTGCATACCCGTCAGGGCGCTCTGCTCCTGGACGATTCCTACAACGCCTCACCTGAATCAACCCTGGCGGCCTTGAACCTGCTCAATGAACTGCAGGGCAGGAAGATAGCGGTGCTGGGAGGTATGTTCGAGCTTGGGCAGTATGAGCAAAAGGGTCACGAACTGGTGGGTGCCCGTGCTGCCGGGATTGCCGACAGCCTGATCACCTTCGGCGATCACGCCAGGATGATTGCAGACGCTGCCGTCCGTTCTGGAATGCCCGCTGCCAGGATGAATCATTTCGACGATATATCGACTGTTGTGGATTTTCTGCAGTCAACATTGGAACAAGGCGATGTTGTCCTCATCAAGGGGTCGCACGGGTTGCGGATGGACCGCATCGTCGCTGCTTTGGAGGAAGAGGAATGAAAGAAACGTCATTGGCCCTGGCTTTAAGTGGTCTGGGATTCATCCTATCAGTGATCTGGGGTGTACCCCTTATCCGGATCCTGAAGACACTGAAGATCGGCAAAATGATCCGCGTGGAGGGTCCCGACAGCCACATGAGCAAGATGGGCACCCCCACCATGGGCGGCGTGATGTTTATCGTCCCGGTCACCTTGATCACAGGCTTGTTGAATGCGGCTTCTCTGCTTGGCCTGACCGTGCTCGGTAAGTCGGTCCTTCTTCCCCTGGGTGTGATGATCGCATTTGGCTTGTTGGGCGCCGTGGACGATTGGGAAGGTATTCGCGGTCCGCGCCGTGGTTTGGGAATGCGCGCTCGAACCAAGTTCCTTTTGCAGATCATACTGGCATTCTTTTCAGCCATGGTGCTTTATTTTATTTTGGAAGTTCCGCAAATGTACTGGCCTGGAACCGAAGTTTCGATCAATTTGGGATTCTGGTACATTCCCCTGGCCACATTCGTGATCGTCGCCATGTCCAATGCAGTCAACCTCACTGACGGACTGGATGGATTGGCCGGATTGATCTCTGCCACCGCTTTTGCAGCATACGGCGGCATTGCCTTGATGCAGGGAGACCTGTTCGTTGGGCGCTTCTGCTTCACCCTGGTGGGTGCGTTGTTCGGCTTTCTCTGGTTCAACGTCCACCCCGCCATGCTCTTCATGGGCGATACGGGAGCCTTATCGCTGGGTGCAGTGCTGGGTGTGGTGGCTTTGATGACCGGGCAATGGCTGCTCCTGCCCTTGATTGCGGTCATCCCGGTGGCAAACGCCATGAGCGACATCCTGCAGGTGGGATACTTCAAACTTACCCACGGGAAGCGTCTCTTCAAAATGGCGCCCCTGCACCATCACTTTGAACTTTCGGGTTGGAGCGAGACCCAGGTGGTGCAGCGGTTCTGGCTGGTCGGCCTTCTATTTGCCATGTTCGGCGTGGCTATCGCATTGGTTTAGAGGTAAAGATGGTTTTGCTGCAGAGAAAACCCGTTTTGATTATCGGAGCCGCCCGTCAGGGTCAGGCTCTGGCGCGTTTTCTCTACAAGCAGGGCGTGCCTGTGATCCTGAATGACAAACGTCCTGCTTCAGAAATGAAAGACGCCCTCAAAGCCATGGAAGCCATTCCTGTGGAATGGGTTCTAGGAGAACACCCCCTGGCGCTTTTGAACGACGTCGATCTGGTCTGCGTTTCAGGCGGCGTGCCCCTCACCCTGCCCATTTTGCAGGAAGCAGCGCGGCAGGGCAAGACCATCACCAACGATTCGCAGCTCTTCATGCAGGCAGTGAAAGCCCGCGTGATCGGAATTACCGGGTCCTCGGGAAAGACCACCACCACCACCCTCGTGGGACGAATTGCTGAAGCAGGTATCCAATCGCCGCGTAATGTATGGGTCGGCGGCAACATTGGTTTGCCGCTCATTGAGTATCTGGATGAGATCAAACCCAATGACCTGGTGGTGCTGGAACTGTCCAGTTTCCAACTGGAGCAGATGACGCTCAGCCCGCAGATGAGCGCTGTGTTGAACATCACCCCCAACCACCTTGATCGTCACGGCACCATGGAAGCCTACATCGCTGCCAAGGCACGTATCCTGGAATTTCAGAAGCCGGAAGATGTGGCCATTCTCAACCGTGAGGACACGGGCTCCTGGAGTCTGCTTCCAAAGGTAAAGGGCAGACTGATCACCTTCGGTCTTTCCAAACCCGCTCCGGAACTGGATGGTACTTATCTTGAGAACGGCATGATCATGTGGCAGAGCGCTGGACATCAGGTTGAATTGTTCCCACAGCAGGTAATCGCGCTGCATGGCAGGTACAACCTGTCCAATGTGCTGGCAGCCTGTGCCATCGCCAAAGCAGTTGAACTCAGTCCGGAAGCCATGCAAAAAGGGATCGCTGGATTCGGCGGCGTCAAACACCGGTTGGAACTGGTCCGCGAAATCAATGGTGTTCGCTGGTTTAACAACTCCATCGCGACAACCCCCGAAAGAACGCAGGCCGTTCTGGATGACCTGGATGAAAACATCGTTCTCCTGCTTGGCGGCCGTGACAAACACCTGCCGTGGAACGACCTTTCCACCCTGGTTCACAAAAAGGTCCGCAATGTCGTTCTTTTTGGTGAGGCAGCAGGCTTGATCAGTGAAGCGCTCGGTGAAATTCGACCCGGTGACGAGCTGAAATCCATCGATCGGTCAGAGAAACTCCTTGGAGCTCTGGAAATCGCCGCTCGGAAAGCGCAACCGGGTGATGTGGTGTTGCTCTCTCCTGGCGGGACCAGCTTTGACGAGTTCGGTGATTTTGAGGAACGCGGTGAATTCTTTAGAAAATGGGTGAACCAACAATGAACACTGCGCCAACATCAGTCAAACTGCCAAAAAAGAAACTCTCCCTGCGGGAAAGCATCGATCTTCCGCTTGTGGTGATCGTCTTCACCCTGTTTGCCTTTGGCTTGTTGATGGTCTACTCAGCCAGTTGGCAATTCGCCCGCGGGCAGGGAAATTCTGAATACACCACCGTACTCCGCCAGTTCGGTTTTGGCCTGGTTGGCGGCGCTGCCGCATTGGTGATGACGTTTATAGACTATCACCGCTACCGCCGCTGGCTGGTACCGGTCATGGTCGGAACGCTGCTGATGCTGCTGGCTGTGGTGCTCTTTGGACAGGAAACAGAGTTTGGCGCAAAACGTGGTCTTTTCTCGGGTTCCATTCAACCATCAGAACTGGCCAAACTTGTCATCATTGTCTACCTCAGTTTCTGGCTGTACAGCAAGCGCGAGGTTCTTGATCAATGGAGCTTCGGCTTGATCCCCATGATGCTCATCGTGGGACTGACGGCAGGCTTGATCCTCACCCAGCCGGATGTTTCCGCGGCCGCCACAGTCATTCTTTTAGGCGGTATGCTCTTCTTTATCGCCGGCGGCAAGGTTAAACAATTGCTCCTGGTGGTGGTGGTAACGGCTGTTCTGGGGTTCCTCATTGTGCAGATCAATGCCAACGCCATGACCCGCCTCACCGATTACTGGAATGGTCTTCAGAATCCTGAAAACGCCTCTGACCACGTTAAATGGTCGCTGGAAGCGATTATCAACGGCGGCGTTTTCGGTGTGGGTATCGGGCGTTCGACCACCAAGTTTATCGGTCTCCCGGTGGCGCCCACCGATTCGATCTTTGCTGTGATCTCCGAAGAGACCGGGTTGATCGGCGCCTTCTTCGTGATCGTGCTCTATGCGCTTCTCTTGTGGCGCGGCCTGACTATCGCCAGCCGCGCAAAGGATGACCTTGGCAAGTGGCTCGCCAGCGGAGTGACGTTGTGGATCGTCATTGAAGCAGTGATCAACATGGGTGTGATTGTCAATCTCGTACCATTTGCTGGAAACGCACTCCCGTTGATCAGTTCTGGCGGTTCAAGCCTGGTAACGGTCATGACAGGGATCGGCATCATCAACGGGGTTGCTCGGACATCAAAATTGGAACAGGCAAGTCCGGAAGGGACTAAACAAAATGCGGTTGTTGATTTGCGCCGGCGGGACAGGAGGGGGAGTGTATCCAGCTCTCTCCGTTCTTCAGGCAATCGGGAATAAGGCAGCGGAAGTGCTCTGGGTGGGAGGCAAGGGAGGCATGGAAGCCGACCTCGTCACCCGTCAGAACATCCCCTTCACCGCCATCCCTGCAGCAGGGGTGCACGGAGTGGGTTTACGCACCCTGCCAGGCAACCTCATCAAGCTGATCCAGGGCACCCTCCAATCGCGGCGAATTCTTAAGGAGTTCGACCCTGATGTGCTGCTCTGCACCGGCGGATATATCGCTGTTCCCATGTCTGTTGCCGCGAGCAGGATCCCGCAGGTGCTTTACGTGCCGGATGTCGAACCCGGTCTGGCGCTCAAAACCCTCGCCCGGCGCGCAGATACCATCGCATTGACCGTGGAAGATTCACGCAAGTTCTTTAATCCCCGGAAGAAGATGGTGGTGACGGGTTATCCTGTCCGCCGTGAACTGCTTGGTTGGACGCGGACAGATGCGCAAAAAGCACTTGGATTGACTTCTGACCTGCCTGTCCTTTTCATTTTTGGCGGCAGCAAAGGCGCGCACTTGATCAATACTGCAGTGTTTTCAGTGCTCGATCAACTGGTTTCCTTCACCCAGGTGGTGCATGTCACCGGCGAAGCGGATTTCGTGGAAGCCCGTTCGCTTCAAAACGCTCTTCCGCAACCTTTGGGCGATCGTTACCATCCTTACGCCTATCTGCATGAAGAGATGGGTGCAGCTTTCAGCGCTGCCGATCTGGTGGTCTCACGCGCAGGTGCTTCGACTTTGGGAGAACTTCCCGCGTTTGGCCTGCCCGCAATCCTGGTACCCTACCCGTTCGCCTGGCGCTATCAGAAGGTCAATGCCGATTATTTGACGCAGAACGGGGCTGCAGTCGTTGTTGAAAACAGTGATCTGGCAGAGCGGTTGGTTCCGGAAGTAAAAACCATGCTTTCCGATCCGCAGGCACTGACTGCCCGGAAAGAAGCCATGCGCGCACTGGCTGTTCCTGAAGCTGCAGAAAACATCGCTCAACTGGTGCTTGACCAGGCGCGAGTGAAAGGAGAACGGAAGAATGATTAGCCTGAATGTACTGCTTTTCATTTTTATCGCTCTATTCGCCATCATTGGCGCCATGCGTGGTTGGGCGAAAGAACTTCTGGTCACATTCAGCGTGATTCTTGCCATGTTCTGCATGAATGTGCTGGAAAGCTTCGTGCCCTTCTTCAAAGACACCATTTCCACAGGCACTCCGGAGACAATTTTCTGGCTGCGAACAGGCATTTTGACAGCGCTCGTTTTCGCAGGTTACCAAACGCCGCGCATTCCCCGACTGGCTGAAACCGGAAGATTCATCCGCAACATGTTCCAGGACGGTTTACTGGGGATATTCATTGGCGCTTTGAACGGTTACCTGATTTTCGGAACCATCTGGTATTACCTGGACGTGGCAGCCTACCCCTTTCAGTTTGTCTCCGCGCCTGATATCACCACCCAGGCGGGCGAGGCTGCAGCACGTCTGCTCGCGGTACTCCCTCCGCAGTGGTTGATGGCTACACCGGCAATCTATTTTGCCGTGGCGATTGCATTCGTATTCGTGATTCTGGTGTTCATCTAATGAAGCATATACACTTGATCGGCATCGGCGGGACTGGAATGAGCTCAATTGCTCGCGTGCTCCTTGAAAAAGGATTCACAGTGAGCGGCTCTGACCGTGCCCTTTCATCCCTGGCACGCGACCTGCAGAAAGTGGGCGTGCATGTGATCATTGGCCACTCTGCTGCCAATATCCAGGGTGCCGATACCGTGGTCCGCTCATCAGCGGTTTCCGATGACAACCTTGAAGTACAAGCTGCAGTCAGGGCAGGCATTCCGGTGCTCAAACGTGCCGAGTTCCTCCCCTTGCTGATGAAGGATCACACCGGTGTGGCAGTAGCAGGCACTCATGGAAAAACAACCACCACGGCGATGCTCGTCTGGGCGCTTTACAGCCTGGGATACGATCCCACATTCATTTTGGGCGGTGTTTCCATGAACCTGGGACTCAACGCCCACGCCGGCAAGGGAAAATACTTCGTCCTTGAAGCGGACGAGTACGACCGCATGTTCCTGGGTCTGCATCCCCAGGTGGAGGTGATCACCAACGTTGAATATGATCACCCCGACTGCTTCCCCACCCCGTTGGATTATCGGAATGCGTTTGAGCAGTTCGCGGGCTGCCTTACGCCTGGCGGTTTGCTGATCACCAATCACGATGATCACGGGTCTGCGCAATTGAAAAACCAGCTACAGGCAGATTCACACTGCTTTTCAACCGGTTTGCGTCCTGGCGCCGATTACCGCGCAAGCGAGATCAGGTCGAATTCCATCGGCGGCTTCACCTTTACTGTCCAGTTCGAAGCTGGAAAGCAAAAACCCGAACCGCTCACTGTCGTCAGCCTGCAGATCCCTGGTGAGCATAATGTCCGCAATGCGCTCCAGGTGATCGCCGCCCTGCACCAGATGGGTATTCCTGTGAATCAGGCAGCTCAAAGTCTTTCAGAATTTAAGGGCACCGGCCGCCGGTTTGAGCTGGTGGGTGAAGCAAACGGGATCAGCATTATCAATGACTATGCGCATCATCCAACCAAGATCCGCGCCACACTGGCAGCAGCTCGATCGCGCTACCCCGGCCGCAGGCTGGTGGCAGTCTGGCAGCCGCATACGTTTTCACGCACCCAGACGCTCGAAAGCCAGTTCATCAATTCCCTGGGTAATGCCGATCTGGTTTTGGTCACCGAAGTTTACGGCGCCCGCGAACAATCCACCGATTACAGTGCGAAAAGTCTTGTACAAAAGACCGGCAGGCAGAATGTAATCTTCACAGACACCCTGGCAGAAACCACAGAGATACTGCTGCAGAAATTGGAACCCGGAGATGTCCTGGTGATCCTTTCTGCAGGTGATGCTGACCAGATATGCAATGATGTTCTCAAGCAGCTCAAGGAAAGGGAGGTCTAAATGACAGACCCGAAAATCGGCAACTTTGATTCCACATCACGTGATCATGATTCACCCCGCTCGCTCCAGGGGTTCCAGCGCATCCAGGTGAATCACCCGCAGCGACCGGTGATCAAGGAGTATCAGGATCTGCCCAGGATGCATCAACAGGAATTGCTGTCCCGTCTGATCGATCACGTTCGAGAATTGTAAAAAGGATTGTGCATGTTGCCGCTTGATCAGCTCCGCGCCCATTTTGCCAACTTCCTCCAGGAGAATGTATCCCTGGCGGGGTACTGCACCGCGCATACCGGCGGGGCAGCCGCAGCGATGGTCATGGTCAGCGATTCAGGTCAACTGGAAGATGCAGTTCAATTCCTCTGGCACCACTCGATCCCCTTCATCACCCTGGGCAACGGCTCAAACGTCCTCTTCAGTGATTCAGGATTGGAATCCGTGGTGCTGCTCAACCGTGCCAAAGCCATCCGCATCGATGATACTTCGGAAACCCCCTTCGTCTGGGCTGAATCCGGCGCCAACCTGGGCACCGTTGCCAGGCAGGCAGCATTGCACGGCCTTGCTGGATTGGAATGGGCTTCCACCATCCCCGGCACCCTGGGGGGAGCGGTGTACGGCAATGCCGGAGCATTTGGCAGCGATATGAGCAAAACCCTGGTAATGGCAGAAATCTTGCATCGGTCATTGGGAAAGGTATCCTGGACCGCAGGGCAGATGGAATATGCCTATCGTTCCAGCATCCTGAAACGCCAGCCAGGAGAAGCAGTGATCTTGAGCGCGACCCTTTCAGTCAGCCGCGGAAATACTGCCGAAATCCAGGCAAAGATGGCGGAATTATCTGAAAAACGCCGCCGTTCACAGCCTCCCGGCGCCAGCATGGGCTCGATGTTCAAGAACCCGGCTGGAGATTACGCAGGAAGGCTCATCGAGGCAGCAGGATTGAAAGGAACAAAGATCGGCGGAGCCGAGATCAGCCCGGTTCATGGGAATTTCTTCATCAATGACGGTACTGCATCGGCTTCGGATATTCATCGTTTGATCGTTCTCGTGCAAAAAACAGTGCATGAGGAATTTGGCATTGACCTTGAGTTGGAGGTCGAACCTTTGGGAAGCTGGCAGGAAGAATAATGGCAGATAAATTGCGCATCGGATTGATCTTTGGCGGACGTTCTGGCGAACATGAGGTATCGCTCCTCTCCGCACGCTCTGTACGGTCTGTTCTGGACCCTGAGATGTACCAGGTGACGGAAATTGGAGTCACCCCGGAAGGCATGTGGCTGGGCGGAACAGATGTACTTGAAGCTTTTGAAAAGAAACAGTACGATGCCCTCAGCCCGGTGATCATGCTCCCCGAGCCTCAAAATGCCATGCTCTACCAGCTCACCAAATCACCACTTGGTGATATTCTCCAACCTTACGTCCACCTGGATGTCATCTTCCCGCTTATTCACGGAACATTCGGCGAAGACGGCACGCTCCAGGGATTGCTCGAACTTGCCGATGTGGCGTATGTTGGCAGCGGGGTGCTGGCTTCCTCAGTCGGCATGGACAAGGCTCTTTTCAAAGAGGTGATGCGCGCCAATCAGATTCCAGTGGTGGATTGGATGGTTTTTACCCGCCAGCAGCTCGAATCGGGCATGGCTGAAGTAGTCTGCGAAATCGAAGCCTCGCTTGCCTATCCGATTTTTGTCAAACCTGCAAACCTGGGATCCTCGGTGGGTATCAGCAAGTGCACGAGCGCCAGCGATCTTGTGGAGGGGTTGATGGATGCCGCCCAATATGACCGCCGGATTCTGGTGGAACAGGGCGTGGATGCGCGTGAGATCGAGGTCAGCATTCTGGGAAATGAAAACCCCCAGGTATCTGTTCTGGGAGAGGTCCTGCCGGGCGAAGAGTTTTATACCTACGATGCGAAATACGTCAACGACAACTCCGTTTTGGTCATCCCTGCCAGGGTGGACGATGCGCTTATCCATGAAATTCAAGAAGCCGCGCTCAAAGCCTACCGCCTGGCGGATTGCGCCGGGATGGCACGCATCGATTTTCTGCTTGAACGAAATAGCAGCAAATTCTACCTTGGCGAGATCAATACCATCCCAGGGTTTACCCGCATCAGCATGTATCCGAAACTGTTGGAAACATCGGGCGTTCCCTACCGCGAATTGGTGAAGCGCCTGATCCAGCTTGCCCAGGAACGCAAGAGCGAACGGGATCACACCAAGCGGACTTATCGGAGGGGCGAATGACGATTCGAAGAGAAGATGCCTCATCGCGGTCAGATCAATTGCGGCGCAAGCGCCTGCAGGAGAGCCAGACCAGGATCTCGAATACCAAACAACGGGTGTCCAAATCCGCAGCCACTCCGGCAATTCCCATTTCCAGCCGAAGTTACCCCTATGCGCCGCAAGCCCGTTCTGCGGCAGTACATACCACTCCAAAACGCAAGGTGATGTATGCCGCTGGCGCCAATGGTGTGGAAGTCCGCCTGCCGGCAATTCCCATCATCCATTTTGAATGGAAAATGGTCTCCGCCGTCCTGACTGTCGCGCTGGTCATTGCCGTGCTTCTCCTTGTAAACCTGCCGGTGTTTAAGATTAACTCGGTGGAAGTAAAGGGGATACAGCGGATTCCGCCCGGCGATATCGCCTCGGTTCTGAATGCCAGCACCTCATCGATATTCACCCTCGATCGGGCGAAAGCCATCCAGGCGATCAATGCCTCCTTCCCCGAGCTTGAACATGTGCAGATCCACACTTCATTGACCAAGGGCGTGGTCGTACAGGCGGTTGAACGTCAACCCATTCTCGCCTGGACCTCCGGAGATCAAACCCTGTGGATCGACAAGGACGGCGTGGTCATGCCCATACGCGGCGAGGCGGCCAACCTGGTCACAGTACAGAGCAGCGTCACACCTCCCCTCACCAACCCGGTGGATACCACACAGGGCGTACTGGATTATGCCCGCCTTGCCCTGGCAAACCAGGCGGCTGCTGCCAACGGAGAAACGGTCATCCCTCAAATGGATCCGAACGTGTTAAAAGCAGCCATTGAGCTCACTGCTCAGCTTCCGCAAGGCGCCACCCTGGTATACGACCCCACTGACGGCATGGGATGGATCGACCCGCGCGGCTGGAAAGCTTTCTTCGGCATTGACCTGGCTGATCTGCAGGTGAAGCAGAGCGAATATCAAACTATTGTGGACAAACTCTCACAAGAGGGGATTACCCCCGTGATGATCAGTGTTGAATTCTCCCATGCACCGTATTACCGGACGGAGTAGTGAATATGGATGAGCCTATCGTAGTCGGAATTGACATCGGAACCACCAAGGTTTGCACCCTGGTGGCACGTCTGGAAGAAAACCAGGGCATGCGGGTACTGGGGGTGGGAATCGAACCCTCCCAGGGAATCAAGAAAGGCACCGTCGTGGATCTCGCGGAAGCCTCGCAATCCATTGCCCGTTCTGTCGAAAAAGCCCAACGGACTTCTGGTTTGGAGATCACCTCTGCATTAGTCAGCCTGGCAGGATCGCATGTTTCATCCGTCAATTCCAAAGGCGTGGTGGGAATTTCAGGCGGAACCATCGAGGAAAATGATGTTTACCGGGCGCTTGAGGCTGCACAGGCGATCGCCATCCCTCACAACCGCGAGATCATTCATGTCATCCAACGCGGTTTCACCGTGGACGGACAGGAAGGTATTCACATGCCGGTGGGCATGCACGGGTACCGCATGGAAGTGGAAGCACACATCATCACCGCAGCCGCTGCCACAGTGGAAAACCTGCGCCAATGCGTTCAGGCTTCAGGTGTCAACGTGACCCAGTTCGTGCTCAACCCCCTGGCGTCTGGCGAAGTGGTGCTTAGCCCCACCGAGCGCCAGATGGGAGTTATCGTCTGCGATATTGGCGGCGGCACCACCGATATGGCCATCTACATTGACGGAGATGTCTGGCACACCATGGTGCTTTCGGTCGGCGGCAATCACATCACTTCGGATATTGCCCACGGCTTGCGCATGAGCCTGGAGACCGCTGAACAGGTGAAAAAGCAATACGGCTACGCCATCAAGAGTGAGATCCGTGAAGACGAGGTCTTTACCGCCCGCGCATTTGGCGAAGAGACTCCGGTGCAGGTCAGCCGCCGTGATCTGGCACACATCATCGAAGCCCGCGTGGACGAGATCTTCCAGCTCCTGCTGCAGGAAGTCAAGCGTTCAGGGTATGACGGCTTGCTGCCGGCGGGCATGGTGCTGACTGGCGGATCCAGCCTGCTGCCAGGCATCAAGCAGCTCGCCAGCCAGGTGATGGGTATGCCTGTGCGCATTGCCCGTCCCGAACACCTGGTAGGCCTGGTGGATCAACTCAATTCACCCTCCTACTCCACCAGCATCGGGCTGCTCAGGTGGGCCAGCATCATGAACGAAATTTCAGCCAATACCACCCCGCGCGGCCGCCACAAAATGCCGGTTACGAATTGGGATGATATCAAGGACCTATTTAAAAGGTTGCTTCCGTAGATTTACAGGCATTATCGATTGCGCCTGAGTGGTATTCGTATAGAATAATAAGAGGAGATCAAAATGGAGACCAACAAGATTCAAAGCGAAGCATTTGCCCGTATCAAGGTCATCGGCGTTGGCGGAGGCGGCTGCAATGCAGTCAACCGCATGATCGATGAAGGGATGCAAGGCATCGAGTTCATCACCGTGAACACAGATGCCCAGGCATTGGTCATGTCAAAGGCGCAAACCAAAGTGCGCATTGGCGACAAATCCACCCGCGGTCTGGGAGCTGGCGGTAATCCTGAGGTCGGCAAGAAAGCTGCTGAAGAATCCTCGGAAGAGCTGTACGAGGCCCTTAAAGGCAGCGACATGGTGTTTGTCACCAGCGGCCTCGGCGGCGGTACTGGCACCGGAGCAGCACCGATCGTGGCGCAAATTGCGAAGGAAGTTGGAGCATTGACCATTGGCGTGGTCACCCGCCCCTTCACCTTTGAAGGCGCCAAGCGCTCACAAAATGCCGAATCCGGCATTGCCCGTCTGAAGGAACATGCTGACACCCTCATTGTGATTCCCAATGACCGCCTGCTGCAGATTGTGGACAAAAAAGCCACTCTGCAGGAATCCTTTAAGGCAGCCGATGATGTTCTGCGCCAGGGCATTCAGGGCATTTCCGAGCTGATCACCGTCCCCGGGTTGATCAACCTTGACTTTGCCGATGTGCGCGCGATCATGTCGGAAGGCGGCGCAGCTTTGATGGCAGTTGGCACAGCCAGCGGCGAAGACCGTGCTGCCAAAGCGGCGGAAATGGCCATCTCCAGCCAGCTGCTCGATATCACCATCGACGGCGCCCGCGGCATACTGTTCAACGTCACCGGCGGGCCTTCCCTCACCCTCTTCGAGGTCAACCAGGCAGCCGCCATCATCAAGGAAACTGCCCACCCCGATGTCAACCTCATCTTTGGGGCTGTCATCGATCCGAACATGGGAGATCAAATTCGCATTACTGTCATCGCCACGGGTTTTGACCGTGCCGGCATGCGCACCACGCATGAGCGCTACACCAGCCGGCTGGAAGAGTCCCGTCCCGCTCCTCGCCAGTTCAGCGAATCTGCCAGAACTGAAGAACCCATCGAGGCACCTGCTGAATTTCAACCGCGTGTATTAAACACGAGCGAACTGGATATTCCGGCTTTTCTGCGCAACCGCAATCAGCACTAGGCAGCGCAGAAACGAATTGAAAAAGTTTGATCTCCTGAAAGAAACTTGCATCTCGGGACTTCTCAAAACGTGAGAGTTCCGAAACTGAAGTGTTGCTCTCATGCTGGCGGTTGGTCCCCGCCAGCATGTTTGCTTAATTTTTCAATTTTCTGAGACTCCCCTGCTTTCATGACAGGTTCGCCGACAAAGTAGTTTTTTAAGTTTTACCACTCTCTGTCTTTTTCCCAATCTGTAAATTCGGTGATGGCGCTCATCCAATCACAAGCTAACCCACATATGGTGCTGTTTATTATTGCCTATGCGCAGTAATTGACCTGTCCATTCCAACTACTGACCAGAACCTCATCCTTCAAACTTTAAGATTAAAACTTGATTAATGACATTGAACGGTATATCTGCTTGTGCTATGATTAAGGGCACAGATATACGGCTTATACCAATCGGTTCCCCCTATATATGGGGGTTGAGTTTACAATCCATCGCGGCTTCATACTGCACCAACAAGCAAACATTCCAAATGAATATCAGCCTCAGGAGGAGACAATGCGTTGTCCGTATTGTCAGGATGAACGTTCCCGTGTATTGGATACCACTCATGACAGCCGCGGCGGAGTTCGCCGTCGTCGTGAATGTGAAAACTGCGGGCAGCGCTTTTCAACCTATGAAAGACCGATCCTCGCCACTCCCCTGATCGTCAAACGGGGGGGGACGCGGGAGGATTTCAGCCGTGTCAAACTGGAGGAAGGCATTCGCATCGCCTGTGCCAAACGCCCAGTCTCGGCGGCGGAAATCGACCACCTGGTCAATGAGATAGAATCTGCCCTGCAAAAAATGGGCCGTGAAGAGGTATCCTCGCGCATCGTCGGAGATATGGTCATGTCTGGACTAAAGCGGCTGGATCAAATTGCGTATATTCGCTTTGCCATTGTCTATTTACACCTGGATGACCTTCAATCCATCCGCAAGGAAATTGACCGCTTATTGGAAAGTTAAGGAGAAAGCCGGATGACCACTGCCAACCCGCAACAGCCCATGTTTGATCTGAACAGTTCGCCGCAGAATCTGCCATCCGTGGATTTGACAGAAAATGCCCGCCAGGTGCTTCTCAAGCGCTACGTCCGCCGGGGAACTGATGGCGCTCCCGCTGAAACCGTGGAAGAGATGTTCTGGCGGGTGGCAATCAATGTGGCAAAGGTGGAAGAGAAATATGCCACCGACATCACCGCCCTTGCCCGGAAGTATTACGCCCTGCTCACTTCCAAGAGCTTTTTCCCCAACTCCCCCACCTTCACCGGCGCCGGCACGCCCCTCGGGCAGCTCGCCGCCTGCTTCGTTCTGCCGATAAATGACGACATGGGCAGGGATCCATCGGGTATTTTCCAGACTTTGCGCGATGCAGCACTCATTCAACAAACCGGCGGAGGGAATGGCTTTTCCTTCTCCCGCCTGCGCCCTGCTCACAGCCTGGTCAAATCCTCTGCCGGAGAGGCTACCGGACCGGTGGGTTTTCTGAGGGTGTATGACAACGCTTTTGGAGAGGTGGCGCAGGGAGGTACCCGCCGGGGCGCCAACATGGCTGTATTGCGAGTGGATCACCCGGATATCGAAGAATTCATTACTTGCAAAACCAACGAAAATCAGATCACCAATTTCAACATTTCGGTGGGCATCACAGATGCCTTTATGACCGCGGTTGAAGAAGACGGACCCTGGGATCTGCGCTTCCCCGATATCTCAGATCCGCGCGCCAAGAATTTTCAGGGTACTTTTGAGCAGGCCGAAGCCGCGGGTATCCCCTTCAGAGTCTACAAGACCGTTCGGGCAGTAGACCTTTTCGAGATGATCGTCCGCCAAGCGCATCATAACGGTGAACCCGGAGTACTCTTCCTTGATGCGGCCAACCGCGCCAACCCCGTTCCACACCTCTACCAGTTGGAAGCCACCAACCCCTGCGGTGAGCAGTGGCTTGGACCGTATGAGAATTGCTGTCTTGGTTCGGTCAATCTGGCTCAGCACCTCGGTCCTGATCACCAGGTGGACTGGACCAGGTTACGCGAATCCACCCAGCTTGCCACCCGTTTCCTGGACGATGTCGTGGATGCAAACGCTTATGTCCCGGCGGTACCGCAGCTCAAGGAAGCTGCACTGCGCGCACGGCGAATCGGATTGGGAATCATGGGTCTGGCAGACCTGATGTACCATGTAGGCGTGCGTTACGGGTCACCTGAAGGAGATGATTTCGCCGGTCAGGTGATGGAATTCGTTCGTTACACTGCCATGCAGACCAGCATTGAGCTGGCAAGGGAGCGTGGGCCATTCCCTGTCATCGCCGGTAGTATCTATGATCAAACCAACCTGATCTGGCAGCCTCCCCATTCGCTGGTGGCCAACCAGGGAGACTGGGGTCGTCCCCTTGTGGATTGGACGACAATCATCGAAGACATCAAGCGCTTCGGCATTCGCAATGCCGCCCAGACGACTGTGGCGCCTACAGGCACCATCGCCACTGTAGCCGGGTGTGAGGGTTACGGCTGTGAACCCGTTTTTGCCCTGGCATATATCCGCCACGTCAATGACAATGGCAGGGACATGCAATTAACCTACGCCAGTCCAAGCTTTGAACAGGCTCTGATAGAGGAAGGGCTGAATGATGAAATCCGCGGCAAGATCATCGAACAGGTGATGCGTGATGGAACCTGCCAGACAATTGATCTCATCCCCGAGAAGGTCAAAAACATTTTCGTGGTCAGCCAGGATATCACCGCTGAGGAGCACGTACGCATGCAGGCGGTATTGCAAGCCTTTGTGGATAATTCGCTTTCCAAAACAGTGAACTTCCCGGAAGCTGCCACCGCTGATGATGTCGCCACCGCATACATCAAGGCCTGGGAAATGGGCTGCAAGGGCATTACAGTTTACGTGACGGGATCGCGCGAAAAGGTGGTTCTTGAAACGCACGCCACAGCCGGCAGGAAAAAAGATGAAGGCGCCAGTCCGGAGCCAGTCGATCAAATCAAGATTTGGACCGAAACCAAGAAGCCTCGTCCGCGGGCATTGGTCGGCAGGACCTACTCAGTGGAGACCCCTTTGGGCAAGGCGTTTGTCACGATCAATGAAAATGGCGGAGACCAACCATTCGAGATCTTCATCAACACCGCCAAAGCCGGATCTGATACCGCTGCCGTCAGCGAAGCCATCGGCCGGTTGATTTCCTATGTGCTCCGGCTGGCATCCCCCATCGAGCCCAGCCAGCGTTTGACCGATGTGACCCGTCAACTTGCAGGCATCGGCGGCGGCAGGAGCCTCGGCTTTGGTCCCAATCGCGTCAGGTCGCTTCCCGATGGTCTGGCGCAGGTGCTTGAGGAATACCTGGATGAACGCGCCCACCGTACCAGCGATCACACAACGGCACCGGAAATCAACATACCTCTCCCGGTTGATTCGGTACACCCGCTCGAAATGGAGTCCCCCTCCCCGGTCGAGGTTCCTCTCCAGGCGCCCAAGATCGGCGACCTGTGTCCCGATTGCGGTCAGGCGACCCTGGTGAACGAAGAAGGCTGCCGCAAGTGCTACTCCTGCGGTTATAGCGAGTGCTGATTCTTCTTACGGAAAGATCTTCTGGTCATTAAACAGCTCCGGCAGCCTTTCGGCTGCCGGTATTCTTTACCGTAATGTCCCATCTCTAGGGGATGTTGAAAGGTTGTTTATCCTTGTTAAGCTCTTCCTGGCTGACACCATCCAATTCAAGATCAATGGTGGTCTTTCCAGTGAGCGGTAAATCCTTCTCAACGTAGTCCACAACAATGTGGATCACTTTTTCCGCCTTCTCCGCCGAGAGACCGGTCTCTTGCATCACCTTGCCAATCAGTTCATTCATTTCAACCTCCCGATCCAGTGGCTAGCATGGACCTGTTTTTAGTATATAGACTCTTCCTAAGAAATGAATGAGTGTTTATTATCGAGAAAAATGGTAGAACCGCCTGATCCGTGTTGTTCGAAGTAAAATAGGTAAATATCAAGCTGAAAGGACCATCCATGAAAATCAAATTCGTTGCCTTCACGTTTCTCATTAGCCTCTTCCTGCTCAGCGCCTGCAGCGCCTTCGAAGGCGAAACCGGTACGCTTCAAGGAAAGGTCACCATCGGCCCATTGACCCCGGTTGTAAAGGCCGGAGAAACCCCTGCTGCACCGTCGGGTGAGATGTTTACCAGCTTGGGAATCGAAATCCTCAAGGGTGGTAAAGACGAAGTCTACAAAACGATCCACTTCAATGCGGATGGTACGTACTCGGTCAAACTGCCTGAAGGCAATTACATCGTACGGTCGATCTCAACCGATCCCTACCGCGCAACGGGCTTACCCACTTCCGTGAAAATCACCAAGGGTAACATCATGGTCCTCGATATCACCATCGATACCGGAATTCGATAGCTTTCGCCCTGAGCACCGCCAGGGCATCTGGAGTAACAATGGACAATTACGCCCTTTACCTGGAATCGGGTCCAAAGATGCGCACCACCATGGTGCATGTGATCGATCTGCTGGGATGCATCGCCACCGGTCACACTACGGAAGAAGCACTTGCAGCCACTCCATCCGCCATTCGGACCTTTAAGGAATTCACCAGCCTCTGCGGAG
This sequence comes from Anaerolineaceae bacterium, assembly GCA_039683035.1. Lineage (GTDB taxonomy): Bacteria > Chloroflexota > Anaerolineae > Anaerolineales > Anaerolineaceae > UBA6107. The sequence continues at coordinate 109,347 of JBDKSE010000015.1, read as the reverse complement.
AGCGGGTGGATCCACACTCTGACTTTTCGACCATTGTCGCTCAACACGTCACCCAGGGACCCTGGATCGGATATGGTGATCCAGAATCAGGATTTCAACCTGATTTTGAGCCGCTCGAACCCAATGATCTCGCAATTGGCATCCGGAGAGTCAAATGCATGCATCAGGAGATGATGGAGTCCCTCAGCAGATTAACACCGAGTGAAATGCTTGCCGTTCCCGTCAATGGGCACCGCCCGCTATATGACATCCTTCTCCATGCCACCGAGGCACAGACTCATTACCTCACCTATTTGGTTGGAAAGATCGATGCGTTCAAACCCGCGCGGGCAGCGTTGACCAGCGAGCCGGAGAAGTTGCAATCATCCTATGCCAAGTTCAACCTGATCCTGCTGGACCGGTTTTCCAATCTTTCGCCCGAGGAACGCGCCATGGCCGTGCCCCATGGAAAAGTGATCTGGACGGCTCGCCGTGGACTGCGTCGTTTGCTTGAGCACAATTGGGAACATCTGATGGAAATCCGCACCAGGCTGGCAACTGGAGAATGACCCGTTCCAGCAATCCCACGGTCTGGTCAAGCGAATCCGGGCGGATGTGTCCCGAATGTGGATATCCGGTTTCAGCATGCCGCTGCAGCAAACGCCCCACTCCGGCTGCTCCTTCTGACGGAATCGTCCGCATTTTCCGGGATTCAAAAAGCCGCAAAGGCAAAACGGTCACCGTCATCACCGGCCTGCCGATGCCGGAGGACCAGCTCCTGCAACTGGCTTCCGATCTCAAGCGCCGCTGCGGCTCCGGTGGATCGGTCAAGGAAGGCAAAATCGAGCTTCAGGGCGATCACCGTGACAAAATCGCAGCCGAGCTAAAAGCGCTCGGCTACAGGGTAAAACTTGCAGGCGGCTAGACCAGTCAGCTCCTGGCTGGCGGCGGTCCGGCAACCTCCAAAAGGTTCCCATCGGGATCGTAGAAATCAGCGTATGTGACCATTTCGGGGATGGCGACAACATCTTCACATTTGACTCCGCGCTTCCTTAGCTCGGCGACTGCCGCGTAAGCGTCTGGGACGGAAAAGATCACAATCCCTCCCCTGCCGGCTGGCGGCAAAGGTCCCGCCCCCTGCCATAAGTTGATCGCCAGATGGGTGGCATCTTTTTCGCCAAATTCCATCCAGCCCACCTCGTCACTGATGAAAGCTGCCACCGGCAAACCCAGGGTTTCAGCGTAGAATTTCTTGGCGCGCTGCCAATCCGAAACCATGTACGAGACAAAATCCACTTTCTTGAACATGCCTTCCATATAACCATCCTTTTTTGATCATGTTTGGTTAATTTATAGCACGCTGAAGGTTTGGATTCAACCAGCCAGGTTTTCGATATTGTAGACTTAACAAGTGATTAACGTTTCGAGATTGTCACTGCCAGGGGTTCAATTTTGTAGATCACCCGGGGTTGATTGGGATCCTTGAAAGGATAGGGAATACCTCGGTAATGCAAGCTCAATTTGTCGATATGCTCTTCTGCCCCCTTCATGGTCACCTCAATCACCAGTCCGCGCACCAGCATGTAACGGTAAGGATTATCAGGGTCCTGAATCTCCAGCGCCACATGACCGTCGCGGCGTATGTTGCGGTCCTTTTGCCTGCCTTTCACGCTATTGACCAGGAGAAAGCGTCCATCATAATCCACCCAAACAGGTGAGATTTGGGGAGTGCCATCGGGCATCAATGTTGCCAGGTGCCCGAAAGCCTTTTTTTGAAAAAGGTCCAGAAATTCCGGTGGAATTTCGACGCTCATTTTTGCTCCTTTCACAGTCACATTCTCATTATAGACAATATGCAGCGCCTCGTATCAAAACAATAGAGTCTTCGTTGATCTTTCTATCGTCTTCAGCAAAGCTGAAAGCTTTTTATCCTAAACGGTAAGGATTTTCGCTGCAAGGCGGCGAAATTCTTACTTAATGAAGAATCCCCTTCCCGGTTCGGGAAGGGGATGGGGCAAATTCAATGATCTATTGACTCGCCGTTTATTCCATGTTGTCTATCAAAATGAGGTAACCTCATTCGTCAGGGGCGGTCGCTTTACCTAATCAGCCAGACGCATTCTGACCAGACGTCCGCGCATTTTATATTTTCCGGTGCTCTCATTGAGCACCCGTGGTGCATGCTGTTCTGCCACATCCACCAGCGTGTAATCTGAGCGGATATCGATCTCGCCAATCGCGCGCCCTGGAATACCCACCTCGGTGGCAATGGCGCCTACAACATCACTCGGGCGTAACCCGGCGGTTTGACCCACATTCATCCAGAGGCGAACCATTCCTGGCTCACGTCCCCGATCGATCGGACGTGATCGCACTGCGGCGTTTCCGCGATCTCGATTGAGGTCTTCAAAACGGTTCTTTCCTTCATTACGTCGATTCCTGGCTGAGGGATTACGACGTTCTTCCAACTGCAAATGCCTGGGTTCACGGTGTTCTTCAATAGCCGTATCTGACGCAAGCTTGCCTTCAACAGACCTTGCCAGCCGAATAGCTGCCAAAGTGATTTCTGCCGGTTTCAAGCCTGCCTGGGTGATACGTTCCAGCATGTCACGTTCCTGCGGCGAGATGCCCGCAAGCAACTGTGCAGATAATTTTGAGATGAAATTCTCATCCCGTTTCGCCTGTACTTCTTCAATTGTGGGTACGGATATTTCACTCACCGGTTGGCGGGTGTAGGCCTGTATTTGAGACTGGCGGCTGCGTTCGCGAGGTGTAAGCAGGGTGATTGCCACCCCCTTTTCACCGGCGCGGCCAGTACGCCCGATGCGATGAACGTAATCTTCCGAATCCTGGGGAACATCGTAATTGAACACGTGAGAGACCCCCGCAATATCGAGACCGCGGGCAGCCACATCAGTGGCAACCAGCAAGGTGACCGAGTGATCCCTGAAGCGGGCAAGTACCTGCTCCCTGCGAGCTTGGTTCAAATCACCATGCAGGCTGTCGGCAGCAAATCCGGCGCGCGCCAGATCATCTGCAAGGTCCTGAGCCCTTGCCTTGGTTCGAACAAAGATAAGTGCGCTCGTTACCGGCTCCATCTCAAGCAGGCGGGTCAGTGCAACAAACTTGTTCTCTTCACGAACCCGGCAAAACCTTTGTTCAGTTTCATCAACGGTCAGTCTTTCAGGACTGAGGCTGATCTTTTGCGGGTCCACCAGGTATCTCTTCGCCAGGCTGCGAATCGCCTCTGGCATGGTGGCAGAGAAAAGTGAAATCTGGCGTTCTTCAGCAACTTCCTTGAGGATGGACTCGACATCGTCGATGAACCCCATTTCGAGCATTTCATCGGCTTCGTCCAACACCAAATGCCTGACCTTGCTCAGATCGAGCACTTTTTGCGAGATCAAGTCCAGTAGGCGCCCGGGGGTGCCCACAACCACATCCACGCCGCGTTCAAGCGCGCGTTTCTGAATAGTGTACGATTGCCCGCCATATACTGCCAGCACTCGCACGTGGGTTTCGCCAGCCAGTTGAAGGGAGGCTTCCGCCACCTGCTTCGCTAGTTCCCGGGTGGGTGCCAGGATCAAAGCCTGCACCGAGTCATGCCCGGGCTGCAGCATCTGTAGAATGGGCAGCATGAAAGCTGCGGTTTTACCTGTGCCAGTCTGCGCCTGACCAATGACATCCTTGCCGGCCAGCATGGCAGGGATGGCGGTTTCCTGGATGGGGGTGGGTTGGGTAAAACCCATTGTTTCCACAGCGTTCACAAATTGGGGCTGCATTCCCAATACTTCAAAGGGTGATGCCATACTGATTACTTCTCCTACATTACACACAAAAACCCGCCGAAACCGGCGGGGCAATTTAATATACCAGGCTCGATCACTGCAATAACAGACAGCAATTATAACACATGAATTACGGACAGGTTGCGCCAGGTTACGTTCAAGCCATATGTGAATTCTCTAAGAAAAAGGGGGGATAAATCCCGATTATTATGAACAGCTTGAAGCAGTGGGACAATAATCTTCGCCATTGTAATCGGCGACTTTGCCAGACTAGAAAAAGAGGAGGGAGCCTTGCGGCTCCCTCTTGGACAACATTACTTGTATTTACGGCGTGACATTGGTCATTCGTCCTTCGATCTTTGGGTAGACAGAAGGGTCGATTGGAGTGTTGGAAGGTGGTACACCGTATTTGAATTGCACATATTCGATCAACGCATCCAAATCGCTCACCCAGATCTTGGTCACATTTGTTCCACCCAGGAATGCGGAGAAATTGTCGCCTCCCGTGGCAATGAACTCGTTCAGCGTCACGGTATATTGCGCACTGTTGTCATTCGCGATGGGCGTTCCGTCTTCAAGGGTAAGATTGAGGATCCGAGAGCCAACTGGATTCGCAAGGTTGAATTGATACTTGAGTCCGGACTGCTGCAGCAATTTCATTGATGACTGAGGGGGCTTGAATTGTTGCTCGAGGACTGCATAAATCTGCGCGCCGGTCAATTTCATGGTGACCAGTTTGTTATCAAAGGGTTGCACAGTGAAGAAGTCACCCCAGGTAACCACATGCGGATAGGTGGTGTATAAGATATCTGCACGGATTCCGCCCGGATTCATAAAGGCGATCTGGGTTCCGCCTTTCCAACGCTGCGCATCGGCAATGAGATCACCCATGGGAACTTCTCCGGTGTACCGGTCCGGACCTCTGGAAATGGTACCCAGAGTGGTCGCGATTGGGCGATTGACCAAAGGTGCAACCTCCGCCTGGTATGCGGCTACCATTGCAGCTATGGTAGCATCGGGGGTGATTCCAGTATTCCAAGTTGTGACCACCTGCAAATTCGAACTCAGAATATTACGCAGCACTCGGTCATAGCGCAGATCGGAGACCCCGATGGCTGTGCCGGAGGAGTACTGCTGGATGATGGGAATGTTGTTGATCTTCCCAGAGTATCCGCTATGGGAGTGCCCCGAAATGATCAGGTCTACTCCCGGTTGGGCAACCGTTAGCATCTCACCGCTCACCACACCGCCGTACACATCCGGCATGTGAGCCAGAACAACGACGATATCTGCGCCTTCAGCCCGAAGTTGAGCCGCCAGCTCGTTGACAATCGGTCCAACATCGCGGAACTCTAGACCAGCCACATTGCCTGCCATGACGATGGATGGTGTTTCCTTGCTGGTCACGCCGATCACGCCAACCTGCTGACCCTTCACGGTGAGCATGGTCGTGGGAACTGCCCAATCTGGGCGGGTGTCTGTTCCTGCCAAGAAGATGTTGGCAACCAGGATGGGGAATTTCGCCTGATCCATGCGCTGCTGCAGCACATCCAGACCCCAGTCAAATTCGTGGTTTCCGGTCACGGACACGGCGTACCCCATTTGATTGTAGACATCGATAACCGAACGACCGAACAGTAAATTGGAAATCGTCGTTCCCTGCATCATGTCACCGGCGTCCATCAGCGTCGTACCGACTGGATTCAAAGCACGGTAATTGTTGATGTAGGTCATGTTGAATGCCGACCCACCGACTAGTTTGCTGCTGACGAGCTTGCCCGTTTCCAGTTGCCCATGGAAATCATTGGTGGAAAGGAAGGTGTACAGTGGGTAGCGTGCTTCCCGTACCCAGGCAAGGGCTTCGGCGTTGGTCACCAGTTGGGTGGGTAGGATCTTGTTATCCACCGGCATGAAGATACCCGCCTGGATCAGGTAGGCTACTGCCTCTTTTTCCCATCCGAGTACACGGTTGATATCCTTGTAATCCTTGAGTATCTTGATGTCTGGCATGATATCCTGCAGATCAGCCATGGCTTTGCCGCCCAACAGGTAGAAGAACTCGCCGCGGTTGAGCGACTTGCCCGGAACACCTTCATAGCCGGGGAAGCTCATGAACTCATCCGGCGAGCTGTCGAAGGCTGTCCAAAGGAGGGCCGCCGCATCAGCGTTGGTAATAGGATTAGCGCTGGAGGTGCTCACCCAGGTGTTGACTGGCGGCAGCAGGGTGTAATTCTGCACAAAAACGTCATTAGGCGAGATTGTGCCGCGTGCCTCAATCCAGTTGACAATCAGGTCGCGGACCTGGTCAGTGGATTGGTAGAGAATTTTTGCCTGGCCGAACAAAGCTTTGTTCGTTGCCCGGTAGTTGTTCAAGGCTACCTTTATGGTCTGATCCATCGCCAGAGGTTCGCCATTGAGTGTGAGCTCCACCACTCGTTGACCTACCGGTTTTGTGACGTCCAGTTTGTATTCAATACCCGACCACAGGTCGTAGTTGTAGTCACGTACTGCAGAATTGACAGTAACACCGGCAGGTTCGTAGAAATACTGGTTGAAGTAATTCGCAGTCCACTCCAGTTCGTTCTTGACCATCTGGCCTGTGGCTTCAACGACATAAAGGGTGTTATCGTAGATGTAAAGACGATAGGCATCCTTTAGCTTGATCGGGCCGGCATCAAGATACGCAGAATTGTTGAATAGAGCTGCGAGCGAAGCATCAACCGGGAAACCTGCAGCTTCTGCCGCATCCATCTGCACCTGGTTGATCAGGTCGGCAGTCGGACCATCAGCGACGCGGGCAGGGAACCCGCCTGGGAATGCTGCAGTGGCCGTGCCGATGGGAGTATTGATGTATGAAACGGCAGTGTCATGATACGGCTTAAGCAAAGCCACCAAGCCGGGGTCTTCTGCCGGAGCTGCCATCGACTGATTCGTGGAGGATTTTGCTGTTACTGCCCAGTCGGAGCCGGATCCGGTAACCGTAACGCGAATGTCGGAAATATAGTATGTCCAGTTTCCGGGATTCGTTACCAGTACACCGTTGATGATTTGACTTGCGAGTTTGGCGTGGTCATGTCCTGCCAGGATCACATCAATTCCTGGTACTTCATTGGCCAGGTAGGTGATGAAGTTCTCTTCACGTCCGTAGCCGTAGGTCGCATCCAGACCGCTGTGCGCTGCCACAACGATCACATCCGCGCCGGCAGCTTTCATAATGGGAACATAGTTCTTGGCTGCATCCACTGCATCTCCAAACACGCAGCCAACAATGTTCTCAGGCCGCTCCCAGTATTTCACGGCTGGAGGGGTCAAGCCCAGGATGCCGACCTGCACACCGTCCACATCCTTGATTACATAAGGTGTGAAGGTGTAGTCCGTGCATCCGGTGACATTGGCTGAGAGTAATGGGAATGACGCGTCTGCCTTGTACTTATTAAAGACAGTCGGACCGTAGTTGAACTCATGGTTGCCAACGGTGGCTGAAACATATCCCATGGTATCCATTGCCAGAGCCAGCGGATTTTCCACGCTGGTATCCAACACATCGAAATAGTACGAGAGCGGAGTACCCTGAATGGTATCGCCATTATCGATGAGGATCGTATTGGGATTGGAAGCTTTGACCGTTTGTGCGTAAGTCCATACTTTGGTCAAACCTCGTTGGGAAGTGCCTGTCGGAACAGTTCCGCTGAAGTAGTCATAGTTGTCGACATTCCCGTGAATATCAGAGGTGCCCAGGATGACAATGTTTTTGGTCTCAGCCGCCCGTACTGCGGTGGTGGGGCGGGCGATACCAATCGCCAGGCTTAGCACCAAGACTATTGCCAGAAATACCTGAAATCGCTTGGTCATCTTTTTCTCCTGTAGACTAGAAATCTCGTTTGGAATTCTTGACAGGTGACACAAATCTCATGTTTGATCTCTTTCTCCCCTTCCTTTGATCATCCCAAAATCACCGATCCGATCGACAAGCGCATTTCTCTTTTCTTCTCCCGTCAATCTGGCACAGGGAGCCCTTCAACGATCAATTAATGAATAGACTATTGCATTGCATAAGTTCAGTTGTTCAACAAATCGGAAAAGGTCCTCCTTTCACCAGTGTGTTTTCGATGGCAGAAGAAAGCCAGGGAAGCACACCCGTCCCCTTGGACAAAGTAAAAGCAGGTAACAGCGAATTGAAATTGGGTCACTTCAATGCGATGATCAAAGAAAATCCCCCAACCATATTTCCATCACTTCCCTGGCATACGGGGAATTCCTGCGCGGCTAAATTGTCAAGACCCTGAAAAGTACCTTTAAAGTATACAAACCGAAATGTGATTTTTCAAGCATGATTGTTCAGTCATTTTCATAACTGAACTTACCGTTTTCGTTATCTCATCTGGTAATCTGGAATTGACATCCTCCATGTCGTGGATAGCCTATAACAAAAAAGGGATGCAGATCACTCTGCATCCCTGAAACGATGAAACCCAACCTATTCCTTCCCAGTCCACCAGCGATTGTCTTCAGGAGATTCGCGATACTGCATCACCTTCACCTTGCCAGGCTCAAGCCACAAAACGGTTGGCCTTGCTGCAAAATTGTAATTCGAAGACATGCTCAACTGATACGCTCCTGCTGCCGGTATAGCCATCAAATCATGTCTCGAGACCTGCGGCAGCTTGATTTCAGGAATCAGCACATCACCGGATTCGCAGAATTTACCCACCAATCGCGATATCTGTGTTCCTTCGGCGGTCGGGCGGTCCACTACCACCGCTGAATATTTGGCACCATATAACGCCACCCGCGGGTTGTCTGCCATTCCGCCATCCAAAGCGATGATATGCAATCCATCGGGAGTATCCTTTTGCGCTCCCACAGCATACACTGCCACACCCGAGCGGGCAACGAGATGGCGTCCTGGTTCAAGCACAAGCCGCGGCAGCGGCCAGTGTCGATTGGCGCATTCCATCTGTACCGTTTCCGAGACGGCCTTTACCCAGGGTGCTGAATCATCGCTGGGATCGTCCGGCGTATAGCGTACTCCCCAACCCCCGCCGGGAGAGAGTTCCTCTGGAACGAATTCCTGTTCCTCCGCCAGAGAATAAAGCATCTCAATCGTCCTGCGGTAAGGTTCGGGGTCAAAAATCTGAGAACCAAGATGGGCATGCAACCCTACCAGGTTCAACCAACGGCTGGCTTTGGCACGTTGAATCGCCTCGGCTGCCTGACCATTGATGATATGCAGGCCAAACTTGCTGCCTGAGTGCGACGTTTCAATATGAGGATGGGTGTTCACTGCCAGGTCGGGAGTAATGCGCAACCAGATGCGTGCTTTCCTGCCATTCCGCGCTGCCAATCCCTCAAGAAATGCCAGTTCATCCAGGCTGTCCACTACAATTGCCTGAATACCCCAATCAAGTGCCGCCTGCAATTCTGCGGCCGATTTATTATTCCCGTGCAAATGGACCACACCCGGGTCAAATCCAGTCATCTGAGCAATGCGTATCTCTCCAAGCGAAACCACATCCACACCCGTGCCAAGGGCTGCCATTCTTTCTGCCATGCCCAGCGAAAGGTATGCTTTACCGGCATATGCAATCAGTGAGTCGCCCTTGTAGCTCGCAGCAAATGCTTTCTGCAAGGCGCCCACTTGATGTTCTACGGTTGCGCCGTCATATAAATAAAGCGGCGTTCCGTAATCCCTGGCCAAATCTCTGATTGACTGTCCGGCGATTTGTATACTGCCATCGCTGCCAATGGCAGTTGAAATGGGAAAAACGGAAAGTACGGAGTTACTGTTGGATACCATTAATGGACTCCTGGACTGAATACCCTGATCAATAATTCACGCAGTATACTCCCAAAAATCGACTTAGAAGTGCTTTTCTGAAATTTTCTCATGGAGCGCTATAATCTATTCATCAACCGTCGAACAAGGAGCGCAGCATGCCAAAAAGATTGATCCTCGTGGCAGGCAACATCGGATCTGGCAAAACTTCTCTCACCGAGCGCATTGGTGAACGTCTGGGTTACCGCACCGCCTACGAATCTGTGGTGGATAACCCCTATTTGCCCGATTTTTATGCTGACATGAAAACCTGGTCATTTCACTTGCAGGTTTTCTTTCTCGGGCATCGTGCCCAGCAGCACCTTGAAATGAGCGAAGATCCGCGCTCTGCCATCATCGACCGCTCCATCTATGAAGATGCCTTCATTTTCGCCCGCGCACTGCACGCCATGGGCAACATCACCGAGCGCGACTACCAAACCTACCGTCAGATATTTGATATGGTGGTTCGAAATCTACCCGTGCCATCGCTGCTCGTTTACCTGAAAGCGCCGGTGGAGGTACTCCTCCAGCGCATCCACATCCGCGGACGGGAAATCGAATCATCCATCAGCCCCGATTACCTGCGCCTATTGGACAGCCTCTATGACGATTGGATGCGGAATTTCGATCTTTGTCCCGTGCTCACACTGCGCACTGATGATCTCGATTTTGTCCACGAGACCAAACACATGGACCTTGTGGTGGAACGCATCACTGAAAAGCTCGCCGGCAAGGAAGAAATCGTTTTTTAGCACCGCTGTGCATCATTTTCGCCCGCAGAACTCTCCGCGGGTGTGCAACCATTTTAAGAGGACTTCGTATATCAGTGTAGACAACAGAAGAATCGTGGAGCTTTCGTAAGCATGGCGGAGAGAGAATGGCTGCAATTGGCCATCAACGGCGACGAAGAAGCGTTTACCCAGTTGGTCGAGACATACCAGACCCCTGTGTACAACCTGTGTTTCCGCATGCTTGGCAACGAAAATTCCGCCGAAGATGCAGCCCAGGAAACATTCTGGCGCGCATACCGCAATCTCAAACGCTACGACTCACAGCGTCCCTTCATTACCTGGCTGCTCTCCATTGCAGCGCATTATTGTATCGACCAGCAGCGCAAAAAGCGTCTTCCCCTCTTTGAAATGGACGAGTTCCCCGATTTCGATGTTGCCGATCCGGAAATTCCCAACCCTGAACAGGAATATAAACAGGGTGAAGAAGATTCGGCGCTGCACAGTTTGGTCAACAAACTCAATCCGCAAGATCGTGCAGCTGTCATCTTGAAATATTGGTACGACTGTTCGGAGGAAGAAATCGGACAAATGCTCTCACTTACTATTAGCGCAGTAAAAAGCCGGCTGCACCGGTCTCGGCGTCAGCTCGCCGAGCTGGCAGGTTCAAACGACCTGGTTTCTACCAGCGTAAGGAGGCGTCATGAAACACCTGCCCTATGAATCATGGATCCTGGACGAGACTCCACTGAATGAAGATCAACAACGTGATCTCGATGCTCATTTGCTTACCTGCCCGGTCTGCTGTAATCTGCGCGACTCATGGCAGGCGGTCAGGCAGCAAATCGAGTCTGCACCTCAAAAGCAGCCCTCCCCCGGTTTTTCCATGCGGTGGAAAGCCAGCCTGAAGGACCGCAGGGAAGCAGATGAAGTCAGGCAGCGCCGCCTGGTTTGGATATGGATTGCCAGCATCGCAGCAGCCGTTCTTCTGTCGCTGGCAGTGATTTATCTACCAAGAGTATCCTTCATTCAGGTTCTCATATCGATTGTTGAATCCCTGGTGGGATTCACTTCAGGCGTTTCGGCGTTGGTCAAGTTGGTGACGGGTGTGCTTCATACAGTGCCTCCTTACATGCTGGTTCTTTCCTCCATCGCCCTATCCACCTTGTTGAGTATCACCATTTTTCTCTGGGGCATCTCCATCTGGCGCATGTCCCGTAAAGGGGTAACCCATTATGAAGAAAATTAAACTCCTGATAACGTTCCTGATTTTGGTATTGGCTTTGTCTGCCACTACCGGCTTTGCGGCGGCGCAATCACCCACCCCACAGCCAACGAAAACCACGTTGGGAGATCAGGTGATCATCGCCAACACCTTCCGCCTTGGTAACGGAGAAACCCTGGATGGCAACCTGGGTGTGATCGGCAGCACCGCTTTCCTTGAAACGGGTTCAATCGTCACCAAAGGTGTATTTGTCCTGGGGGGAACAATCTCTGTCGATGGCGATATTAAAGGTGATTTGATCGCTATTGGCGGTGCGATTAATCTGAATGATACGGCTGTTGTTGAAGGCGACATCACCATAGTTGGAGCCACGCTCAACCGCAGCCCATTGGCAAAGGTATTTGGCACAATTACCGAGCAATCGCCCAAGACGCTGAATTTTGAAAATCCTGGTGCAATTACGAGTTCGACCAAACCCGCCCAATCGGTACTCTCAAAAATCCTGCAGGTATCGCTTGAATCTCTTTTTCTCGCCGCCCTGGCAGTCATTACCGCCCTCCTGTTACCGGAGCCGATCAAGCGCGTGGCAAACGCTTTTGCTGAACAACCTGCCATTGCCGGCGGCGTGGGTTTATTGGTAGTGATCGGATTTCCACTGGTGCTGCTGATCATGATCGTGATGATCCTGCTCATTCCCGTGGCGATTCTTGCAGTCCTCGCCCTGGTTGTGGTGCTGCTGTACGGTTGGATCGCGATTGGCTATCAACTGGGCAAGCAGATCAGCAATCTCTTCCATAGCACCTGGGCAACAGCGGTGGAAGCCGGCATTGGTACGCTTGTCCTTTCGGTTCTGGCATCGGCAGCCAACCTTATCCCCTGTGTTGGATGGATCGTTCCCCTGGTCATTTCGCTCTTCGCCATTGGCAGTGTTGTGATGGCACGCTTTGGTTCCAGCAGGTACCAACCCATCAGAAGAACATCGCCAGGTGCCACCCCGCCGCCGGCGGCGAATTTGCCAGCTTGATGTAAAAATGATCGCATCAGAAGGAGAAAAAATGAAAATCTATAGACTGATACCGGTTTTGATTATCGCTCTCGTGTTGATCGGGTGTTCATTCACTGTCAATGTGCCTGAAGTCAAGACAGGTGCCACCGAAACCGCTTCGATCAATAGCGCATACCCTGAGGCAATTTCCAACCCAATCCTTCACATCAACATGGGAGCAGGGACGCTGAATATCAGCGGCGGTTCCAGCCAAATGGTGGAAGGAGAGGTCCGCTACAATGTGGCAGATTGGGCTCCGAGTGTGAAAATGGTGACTGATGGATTGACCCTTTCGCAAAAGGAGACCAAGAATATCGGTGTTCCCAGTGGAAATATCATCAATGACTGGACGCTAAAGTTGGGTGACCGCCCGATGGGTCTGCAAATCTCCGCGGGGGCTTACTCCGGCACCCTGGACTTGAGCGGCGTACCTCTTACCTCGCTTGAAGTGAATGATGGTGCCAGCAAGTCGACAGTCACTTTTGGTTCTGAAAATCCTGCGCAAATGGAAAGCCTGGTTTACAAAACAGGTGCTTCTCAGGTTGACATCAAGGGTATTGGTTATGCCAATGTCAAAGAAGTCAGTTTCAACGGCGGCGCAGGGGCGTACTCGCTTGACTTCACAGGCAGTCTGAAAAATGATATCGCCTGCTCCATCAAGACCGGCGTGAGTGATGTAAAGTTGGTTTTCCCCCAGGGCGGTCATGTGATCGTGACAGTCAATGGTGGATTGGGCAACGTCAATGCCAATGGAACCTGGACGATCAATGGAACAACCTACGAAACCGGGTCCGGTTCTCCTTCGATCAACGTCACCATAGAAATGGCAGTCGGCAACCTGACACTAACCACACGGTAAATCGAAACGGCTGGAGCAACCCTCCAGCCTTTTTTTTTGCTTGTTTGATCCACCCTTTTGTTTTATAGTTGGGGAATGAAAGAAAATTCCACGATTTCTCATGAAAACCCAGTTCCCATTATCCATGTCAAAGGTTCACATCATGAAATGGGCACCCAGATTGGTGAAGCCTGTCGTGAACTTGTACAGCACAGTATTGAAAATTCAAAACGATTGATCCGTTCCAGTCGCGAATCGCTGCAATTGGATTGGGAAGGCGCTCAGATTCAAGCGCGCAAGTACCTTCCCTTTGCCCTGGAAAGATACCCCCAATATGTCGATGAACTTCACGGCATAGCTGATGGTGCCAATGTGAGCTTTTATGAGCTTGCGGTGGTCAATGCCATTGAAGGTGTGATGGTGGATTCCCTCCACCTGACCAAGTGTACAAGCCTGGCGGTGAATCAACAGTACACAGCCGACGGTCATGTGTTGGTCGCCCATAATGAAGATTGGTTGCCGGATGATGAACCCGATGTTTACCTGGTGCACGCGAAACCGGAAGACGAGCCTGAATTCGTTGCCATGACCTATGGTGGGTTGCTGCCTAATATTGGATTCAATTCAGAGGGAATTGCCCAGTGCTGTGATTCTGTCTACCCCAGCGATTCAAGAATTGGTATTCCCCGCGTGATCGTATCACGTGCGGTCTTGGGCGCCAGGACCATCGGTCAGGCGATTCATCATACGCTCGTGCCACTCCGGGCAGCCGGATACAATCACCTTCTCGTCCATGAGAGCGGCGAACTCTATAATGTTGAGGTTTCCGCCCGCCAGTTTGATCTGATTTATGGAACTGAGGGTTACCTCGCCCACACCAACAATTACCTGTCTCCCAAAATGGAAATGGTCGAAGCTGACCCCGATGAATTGGTGCATACTCGAGTGCGCTATTTCAGGGCGCTTCACCTCCTCAAACAAAATCAAAAACACACCATTCAATCGCTGCAATCAATCCTGCAAGACCATGTGAATTTTCCCGATTCCATCTGCAATCATTCGGTCTTTGACCAGGATCCCTTCGACCGCGAGAAAACGATTGTGAGCATGGTGATGGATCTGACCGAGCACAAAATCGAGCTTGCCTGGGGCTCTCCGTGTCAGTCACAAAATTTTGTCTTCGACATGGATTTTTAGGGCTGCTTTTATCGATTGGCGTCAAGAGACTGTTACAAGATCACACCCCCATATGTCGAACCTGCTGATCACATCACTCGTTGTGTCAATCACATACACTGGAATCGCTGCCGGGCAGTGGCCGAAGATCCGCTCCAATCGGACGACAATCGCTCTGATGGGTGCCGGGCTTTTGATCCTGTTGAATCAAATCAAATTCAACCAGATCGGGCAGTTCCTCGACTTGGATACCCTCATCCTTCTTTTTAGCATGATGATCATCAATGCCAATTTGCGGCTTTCGGGGTTCTTTCGCTTTGCAGGAGCTGGAGTTTTACGCATCACCCGGCAGCCAAGAATGTTCCTGCTGATTGAAATACTGCTTGTGGCAGTACTGAGCGCCTTCTTCCTGAACGACACCATCTGCCTGATGTTCACCCCCTTTTTGCTTGATCTTCTGGTGTCAATGGACCGCAAGCCCGTTCCCTATTTGATCGCCCTTGCCACTGCCGCCAATATCGGTTCAACCGCTACCATCACAGGCAATCCCCAGAATATGATCATCGGTATTGCTTCAGGTATCAGTTATTCCCGGTTTGCGCTTGCCCTTGCACCCATCGCATTGCTGAGCCTGGGGATCATCTGGTTGGTGGTCGTAATGCTCTACCCTGCGGAATTCAAGCATGATGAAGCTTTCACCTTCGCTCCCCTGCAAAAACCCAAAATCTACAAACCTTTATTGATCAAATGCCTTGTCATCATGGTCGGACTACTCATCGCACTGCTGATTGGTGCGCCTGTGGCCATGTCCGCCTTCATCGCCGCCTGTGTGCTTTTATTCACTAGACGGCTGCAGCCGGAAAAGATCTTCGCAGAGATCGATTGGGATATCCTCGTATTCTTCAGTGCGCTCTTTATCGTGACCGGATCGTTGGAAGTGAATGGGATTTCTCAAAAAATCCTCGCCGGGCTTGATCTGACAAGGAACTTAAATCTGCTCAAGCTATCGTCGATCTCGGTCGTCCTGAGCAACCTTGTATCCAATGTGCCCGCGGTGCTGCTCCTCAAACCTCTCGTCAGCGCTATGCCCAACCCCGAACCAGGGTGGTTGACTCTGGCTGCCACTTCCACTCTCGCCGGTAACCTTACCCTGCTCGGTTCTGTTGCCAATCTGATTGTGGCGGAATCCGCGCGCAGAAGAGGAGTTGTGATCACCTTTTGGGAATACACCCGCGCAGGATTGATCATCACCTTTGGTTCTTTACTCGTGGCGATAGGCTGGCTTTCCCTATTTATCTGGAAGTAAATTGTGGGGAGAGAGTGAACCTCGTTTAGCGGTACATCCCCATTTCATCGATCGCCCGGTAAACAGCATCTCGCAGGTAATAGCGATAAGCTTCGCCTTCCTCGATGCGCTGGCGGATCTGCCGTGAAGAGATTTCCAGGATTGGCGCTTCCACAATGTGTACCTTGCGTGTGATGCCCGGCAGCACCTTTTCCAGTGATTCCAGGTCAACCTGGTCGGCATGACGGCGCATTACCCCCAGACCGTCGCATTCGCGGATGAAGTCCTGGGGTCTCCTCCAGGTGGGCAGGTCGTGCAGGCTGTCTCCCCCCATCAGGTAGAACATCAAAGCCTCTGGCAATTGCTCCTTGAGGATCCGCACCGTGTCGATGGCGAAATGCGGGGCAGGCCGGTCGATATCCACCCGGGAGAGTTCAAAGGCTGGATTATCGCGGATGCAGATCTTCACCAGCGCCACCCTTTGTTCAATCGGGCTGACCACGATCCTCTGTTTGTGCGGCGGATTATCCGTCACCACCCAGAGGAGCTTGTCAAGGTGCAGTTGGGTTCGGCATTCCTCCGCCAGGATCAAGTGTCCTACATGCGGTGGATCAAATGTGCCTCCAAAAATGCCTATGCGCAATGGATCAGCCATCCCCGCTCCTAGTCCTGCCACTCCAGTTCATATTCCCCAATGAACACCGAGTCACCTTCCTCAATGCCCGCTTCCCTCAATGCCTCATCCACACCCAGCTTTTCCATCAGGCGGTGAAAGTGCCTTAATGAGCTTTCGTGCTCCCAGTAGGTCATCTCGGCTGCGCGTTCGATTGCCGCACCTTTCACTCGCCAACCAGCCTCTTCGCGCATAATGGTGAAATTGCGGGGATCTTCAGCAGGTTTGTATACTGGAATGGCTTCTTCAACCTCGGGTTCAGGAAGATTCTGAAGAAGCATTTGCGCCTTCCAAAGCACCTGCTCCAAGTTTTCGTGGGTTGCAGCCGAAATCGGCAAAATTTCGTAGCCAAGTGCTTCGACCTTCGCCTTTACCTCTGGCCAGCGCTCCTGAACATCAGGCAAATCCATCTTGTTGAATGCCACGATCTGGGGCTTATCAGCCAGGCTGGCATCAAAAAGCGCAAGCTCGGCATTGATCTGCCCGAATTCGCCAACCGGGTCTTCTGAAAGTCCATTCAAAAGATGAATGAGTACCTTCGTGCGCTGGATATGGCGCAGGAAAGCATCGCCCAACCCCACGCCCTGGTGCGCCCCTTCGATCAATCCGGGAATATCCGCCAGAACCAGCGTATGCTCAAGATCAAGGTTGGCCACGCCCAGGTTGGGTTCCAGCGTGGTGAAAGGATAGTCTGCGATTTTGGGGGTGGCGTTGGTCACCGCAGCCAGGAAGGTGGATTTTCCGGCATTGGGAACGCCCACAATACCCACATCAGCGAGCAGCTTCAATTCCAGGCGAAGGTTCTTTTCCTGCGGAGGTTCGCCTTTTTCAGCCATTCTCGGAGCCTGGTTGCGCGAGGTGGCGTAATGCTGGTTGCCCTTGCCTCCGCGTCCGCCCTTGCATACCACCAGGCGCTCACCGGCATGGGTGAGATCAGCCAGCATCTCCTGCGAATCTGCATCATACAGAATTGTTCCTGGAGGTACCGGAATCACCAGGTCGGGTGCTGATTTGCCGGTTTTGTTGGTGGTGCCGCCATTGGCGCCGCTTTCGGCGATGTATTTGTGTTTATACCTGAAGCTCTGAAGCGTGTTCAGGGTGGGAACAACTTCGAAGATCACGTCTCCGCCCCGGCCGCCATCTCCCCCGTCTGGTCCGCCGCGTGGTACGAATTTTTCCCGGAGAAAATGGACCATTCCATTACCTCCGCGCCCGGAGCGCACATAAATCAGAGCTTCATCAATAAACATTCCATCATCCTTCCAAAAAGATCAGGAACCAGTGTCTGACGGGATCCTGCAAAGAGGTCATCGCTGATTCCTGATCCACGGTGCTACAGAATTACTTCTTGCCGAACTTAGCCTTCAAAATATCTTCCAGGTTGGGCTGACCGATCTCCTGCAGTTCATAGCGCACGCGCTGCATGGGTTTGTTGACTTTGATGATGCGGGTCAGATCAATGGGCGTGGCGGAAATGACCAGGTCGACATCAGCCTTGTTGATGGTTTTTTCCAGGTCTTTCACCATGTCGTCGCCGTAACCCATGGCGGGCAGAATGGTGCCGGTGTTGGGATACTTGACGTAGGTATCGTGGATCGATCCAACCGCGAACGGACGTGGATCCACAATTTCACCGGCGCCGAAGCGCTGGGCAGCCACCCAGCCGGCACCGTATTTCATGCCGCCGTGGGTCAGCGTGGGGCCATCTTCGATGACCAGCACACGCTTGCCGCGGATGGCTTCAGCGTCATCCACAAACAGCGGAGAAGCCGCTTCAATGATCACAGCATTGGGATTCATCTCATGGATGGAGTTGCGAACTGCGATCACGTTCTCATATTCAGCGGTATCCACCTTATTGATGACGAACACATCGGCTTCGCGGACATTGGTTTCGCCTGGATGATAGGTCTTTTCGTGCCCGGGGCGGTGCGGGTCGGCAACCACAATGGACAGGTCCGACTGGTAGAATGAGAAGTCATTATTGCCGCCATCCCAGAGGACGATATCCACTTCCTGCTCAGCCTGACGTAAAATGGCTTCGTAATCCACACCGGCGTAAACGATGACACCATTGTCGATATGCGGTTCATACTCCTCGCGCTCTTCGATGGTGCATTCGTGCTTATCGAGGTCGGCATAGGTGGCGAAGCGCTGCACTTTTTGCTTGACCAGGTCGCCGTAGGGCATGGGATGGCGCACAGCAGCAACCTTATAGCCCAGATTGGTTAGGATGGAAGCCACGCGCCGGGTGGTCTGGCTTTTGCCGGAACCGGTACGGACTGCGCAAACCGAGACAACCGGCTTGGTGGACTTGATTTGGGTGGATTTGAGCCCCATCAGACGGAAATCGGGCCCTGCAGCCATGACGATGGATGCCTTGTGCATCACATATTCGTGCGGAACATCACTGTAGGCGAAGACTACCTGCTCAACCTTCAGATCGTGGATAAGCTTGACCAGATCTGACTCGGGGTAGATTTTGATGCCGTTTGGATAAAGCTTGCCCGCAAGGGCAGCCGGGTATTTGCGGCCTTCGATGTTGGGGATCTGGGTGGCAGTGAATGCAACCACTTCATAATCCGCGTTATCACGGAAAAAGACATTGAAATTGTGGAAATCGCGGCCGGCGGCTCCCATGATGAGCGTTCGAATTGCTGTCATATTTGAACCATCTCCTTTGAATAATTTGGTTTACGTGACATTCTCACATCGCTTGTGGGGCTGTGATGCCCAGCAAAGCCAAACTATTTGCCATCGCCTGTCTCGCTGCTGCGACCAGGCGCAATCTTGAGTTTCTGACATTTTCCTCTGCCTGTAACACCGGGCATTGGGTATAAAAATCATTGAACGCTTTTGCCAGATCATAAGCCAGGGTGGTGATGACCAACGGCCTCAAATCGCGCGCTGCGTTCTGGATCTCATTGGGCAGCCGTCCGATCAGGTCGATCAGCACAACCTCCGGCTGGCTTAGTGCATAATCGGGGACCAGTGAGGCGGGTACGGTCATGCCAGCCTTGCGCAAAATGCTGTTGGCGCGCACGCAGGCATACTGGATGTATGGAGCAGCCTGCCCGTTGAAATCCAACGCCGACTGCCAGTCAAAGGTGACGACCTTGGTGTTGTCGCGGGTGAGCATGGGATACTTGATCGCGCCAATTCCCACCGCCCGGGCAATTTCCTGTTTGGATTCTTCAGAGAGCTCCGGGTTTTTCTCACGCACCACCTGCAGCGCCCGTTGAATGGCTTCACGGATCAGATCTTCCAGCAGCACGATCGATCCTTCTCGCGAAGACATGACCACATTCCCCGGCAGGCTGACGATCTCATACGGCACATGCGAGCAGCGTACCGCCCAGTCATAGCCTGCCAGTTCCAGGGTTTTGAACACCTGGGTGAAGTGCAGCGACTGCCTGACATCCACCACGTAATACGAACGCGAGAGATTGGGATAATCGGTGAATTTCTGGCGAGCCAGTGCCAGATCTTCAGTGGCGTAGAGGGCTGTCCCGTCTGAACGCAGGATCACAAAGACGCGGTAATTTTCAGTCTTCAAACCCAACTTCTCGTCCAATTTGACAATTACTGGGCCGCCTGATGCACGTTCGTCGTCGGCGATCCCCTGGCGGATCAGATCATCGACCATTACCTTGCCGGAATCTTCGAACATGCTGTTGAAGTAATAGCGGTCAAAACGGATTCCCAGCCGGTTGTACATATCCGTAAAGCCGTCCAGAGACCACTGGCGGGTTTCCTTCCACAATGCCACCAGGGCTGGCTCCCGCGAATCCCAGCGTTTGTAAACTTCGCGAACTTCGGCTTCGAACTCGGGGTTTTGTTCCAGACGCTTGCTGGCTTCAGAGTAGAGGTTGCCCATCCATTGGGTGATATCGGCGCCAGGTTTTTCGCCCAGGTGATACTTCTCGTAATTCCACAACCACTTGATGACATGCAATCCCATGTCCCCGGGATAATTGGCGCGGATGACATCATAGCCCGCTGCATCAAGCAAGTTCGACAGAACGTCGCCCAGGATGGCGCTGCGCAGGTGACCCACGTGGAATGCCTTGTGGGTGTTGGGTTGGGAAAATTCAACCATTACCTGCTCGCCGCGGCGAGCTCCGCGCCCATAGCCCTTTTCCTCGTCCAGGACGGCATCCACAACTCTCTGAGTGTAGAGAGCCGGGTCAAAGGTCAGATTCAAATAACCTTTGACTGCTTCAACTTTGGAAAAACCAGACGGAACGCCAATCAACTCTGCCACGCCCTCGGCAATTTCCTGTGCCTTGAGAGGTGTGTTGCCTTTTTGTCCGCCAAATGAAGCGGCAGCCAGTTGAAAGAAGGAAGTGGAAAGCCCCCATTGCCCCGAGAATGGGATCCATGACCAGCGCAGGGTCGGCTCCGGTAAGGAATGCGAAGCGCAATATGCGCTGATCTTCTCTTCGATCCCTTTTTGCTCGACCTCAAACATGTCCCGATCCTCGATGAAGGTTAATACCCCAAAGTGGAATTATATCACACGGGCTTGGGGGATATGCCCGCTTAAAACAAAAGCGGGAGTCGCCTCCCGCTCATTGTTTGCTGCAACGCAAGATTTACTTTACCTCAGCAAGATGCTTCATCAAACGGCTCTTGCGGCGGGCGGCGTTATTCTTGTGAATGACGCCTTTCTGCGCAGCCTTATCCAGGGCGCTGATCGCCTCGAGGGTGGCTTTCTTCGCCGCTTCCGCATCCGATCCAGCGATGGCAACACGGGCACGTGCGACAAATGTGCGGGCTGCACCGCGATAGACACGATTGCGAACACGGCGTTTTTCGTTTTGCTTGTTGCGTTTAATTGCAGACTTGATATTAGCCAACTTAAAATCCTCCGAACTATTACTTGGTCAGTGCGAGGGTCGAGGGTGGTGCACTGTTCCAGGTGGCGAAGGGATTATACTTCACCTTCCGAAAACTGTATAGCCCGAACCGGTTACTTGACCGAATCCTGCAGACCCTGGATCAACAGTGCTTTTTCCTCAGCGGTCAGCTTGGCATTGCTGTGAATGATCAGGTACTGGGGCGGCGGCATTTCACCTTCCTGGATAATGCGTACCATTTCATCCACCAGGCCCTGCTGCCCTGCTTTGTTGGTCGGCCAGTTGCTCAAATTCATCCGCGAACGACCTTCGTCCACATCTGCCTGGAGGAGCCATGAGGCTGGCGCAATGTTGCTGTACCAAGGCCAGATGGTCTCATTGGAGTGGCAATCCATGCAGGCGTTGCGCATCAGTGTGGTGGTTTCTGCATTGACCCAGGTGGGTGAATTGACCACTGGCGGGTTGGCGTGAGCCTTGCCGTACGGCACCAACTGGATCAAGCCGAAAAGCACGATCAGCACCCCGATCACATACAACCACGTGTACTTTTTGGATTTCATACTCTTACCCCTGTTCCCTTGCCCCAGATACCTGCCTATTTGTCGAGCAATGATGCAACGCCGGGTAATTCCAATCCTTCCAGCATCTCCAACGAAGCCCCACCCCCGGTGGATATGTGGGTGATCTTGTCTGCCAGGCCGGATTGCTGGATGGCTGCGACAGAATCACCGCCGCCGACAATGCTGATGGCATGGCTGGCAGCCACTGCCTTCGCAATGCCGTAGGTTCCCTCGGCAAAGCGCGGGAATTCAAATACACCCATGGGACCATTCCAAACCACCATCCCCGCAGATTCGATGACCTTGCTGTATGATTTAATCGTCTCTGGTCCAATATCCAATATGCGCCAGCCTTCTGGAATGGGTCCCACTGGCATGACTTTGGCAGCCGACTCGGCATCAAACTTGTCGCCCAGCACCACATCCACTGGCAGCCGTAGTTTCTTTCCACCTTCCTTCAGCAGCTCTTGCGCGGTGGCAATGGCTTCTTCTTCCACCAGCGAATCCGCCACTGGGTAGCCCTGGGCTTTGAAGAAGGTGTTCGCCATGCCTCCCGCAATGAGGATTGAATCCGCTTTCGTCAGCAGGTTGCGGATCACACCGATCTTGTCGCTGATCTTGGCACCGCCCATGATGGCGACAAATGGATGTTTCGGGTCAGCGATCGCCTGACCGAGGTATTTGATTTCCTTCTCAAGCAAAAAGCCGGCAACCGCAGGAAGGAAATGGGTGACTCCCTCGGTGGACGCGTGCGCGCGGTGTGCGCTGCCAAAAGCATCATTAACGAAGATATCCGCCAGCGAAGCCATCTGTTTTGCCAGGGCGGGGTCGTTCTTTTCCTCTTCCGGGTGGAAGCGGGTATTTTCCAGCACCAACACATCGCCGGGTTTGAGGGCTTTGGCTGCTTTTTCAGCCTCGGGTCCAACGCAATCGGAGGAAAAAGCCACTGGTTTATTCATCAATTTGGCAAGGTATTCTGCAACCGGTTTCATCGAATACTTGGGGTCTGGTCCACCCTTTGGACGGCCAAGATGGGAGAAGAGGATCACAGCAGCGCCGTGCTCCAGCAGGTAGTCAATGGTCGGAAGCGCTGCTCTGATGCGGGTATCGTCCCCCACCACCCCGTCCTTGATCGGCACGTTGAAATCAACGCGTACCAGCACTTTCTTTCCCTTTACATCAATGTCGCGAACGGTTTTCTTATTGAACATGATCACTCCTTTCCAGATAAGAAGGATGCGTAACCCGTCATCTACTGACCTTGATTACGCATCCCTGATTTCATTTTAGCGGTTGATTAAAGTTTGCTGGCAACCAACGCAGCCAGGTCGGCAGTGCGGCAGGAGTAACCCCACTCGTTGTCGTACCAGGCCATCACCTTGATCAGGTTTCCCATGACCATGCTGTTGGGCAGATCCACGATCGAGGAGCGGGAATCGCCCTTGAAGTCCATGGAGACCAACGGATCAAAGTACTCGCCGGTGGTCACGCCCAGGATGCCCTTGAGAGCGCCCTTGGAAGCTTCAACGAATGCAGCATTGAGTTCTTCCTTGGTGGTTGGTTTTTCAACCGTGGCCACAAGATCGACCATCGAAACGGTGGGAGTGGGTACGCGCAGGGAAAGACCATCGAACTTGCCCTTCAGCTCGGGTATGACCAGTGCGACTGCCTTGGCAGCGCCGGTGGTGGTGGGGATGATGTTCAAACCGGCAGCGCGTGAACGGCGCAATTCCTTCTTGTGACCCTGATCCAGGATGACCTGGTCGTTGGTATAAGAGTGAATGGTGGTCATCATGGCATGCACGATACCGAACTTCCCGTGGACGATTTTCACCACTGGAGCAAGGCAGTTGGTGGTGCAGGAGGCGTTTGAGATCACGTTGTGTTTGGCGCTATCATACTTCTCTTCATTCACACCCAACACCACGGTAATGTCTTCGTTCTTGGCAGGTGCGCTGATGATCACTTTCTTTGCACCGCCTTTTTCAATGTGCACGCGGGCGCCTGCTTTGCCCTTGGCAGGATCGCCAATGGCGTCGGTGAAAAGCCCGGTGGACTCGATCACGATATCCACACCCAGTTCTTTCCAGGGCAACGCGCCGGGATCTTTTTCCGCGAATACTTTGATGGGTTTGCCATCCACCACCAGGCGGCCTTCTTCCGCAACCACCTCGCCGTGATAGATACCGTAGTTGGAGTCGTACTTGAACAACTGGGCGTTGGTCTTTACATCAAAGAGATCATTTATGGCAACGACCTCTATTTTTCCAGCCTGACGCTCATTGATTGCCTTTAAAACCTGACGACCAATCCGTCCGAAACCATTGATACCAACTTTTACTGTCATTGTGGTGCCTCCTTTTACATAATCCTAATTTTACCATGTCTAGACATGGTAGTTATCATAATTGAGATGTTCCCTCTTTGGTATTGAGCGGTCCTGTCCGCTCAAGGTACAGGTCCATAATGGTCCGCGCCAATTTTGCAGAATGATGCCGCGAGGGATTATCGAAATCAACCAGGTCGGCGCGGTAGGCTGGAACATCCATTTCCTCATCCGGATTGAGTTTCACCCATTCGATGCCTTCCGGAAGGCTGCCTTCCTGGTTGCTGTTGCAGATGACCACATCAAATACCTTGCCGCCGATATGGTGCTCAATTGTTCGTACGTGATCGTTACAAGAGAAGTGGTCGGTTTCACCGGGCTGGGTCGCCACGTTGCAAACGTAAAATTTGGTTGCACGGCTGGCTCGAATGGCATCGCGCAAATCGGGGACGAGTAAATTCGCCAGCAGGCTGGTATACAGGCTGCCCGGTCCGATAATGATCAGATCCGCCCCCAGGATTGCCTGTACAGTGGGCGGAAAGGCTGCCGGATTTCCCGGATCGAGCCATACACGGTTGATCTTGCCGCCCATCTTTGAGATCTGACTTTCTCCCTGTATCTCAACTTCGATGTTCTTATCCGCCATTTTGATATCGGCGCACAGGTTCACATTATGCAGTGTGGAAGGAAAAACATCCCCCTGCACTGCCAGAACCCGGCCCATTTCCGCCACGCCCTCTTCAAAGCTGCCCGTCAATTCAGTGAGAGCGGTGATGAGCAAATTACCCATGGAGTGTCCATTGAGCCCCGCACTTTCAGCAAAACGGTACTGAAAGAGCTGGGTCAGCAATTCCTCATCACTGGAGAGCGCTGCCAGGCAGTTGCGGATATCGCCGGGAGGAAGAATTCCGATCGACTTGCGCAGTTCGCCAGATGAACCACCATTGTCGGCAACTGTGACCACCGCGGTGATATTGCGTGAGTAATCCTTCAATCCCCGCAGCAGCGCAGAAAGCCCGGTGCCCCCGCCGATGACCACGATCCTCGGTCCGCGTTCACGGCGCCGGTATTCTGATACTGTGTCAATCAGATTTGAGCCGGGCCGGACGAAAGGTTTCAAAAGGGTGCGGTTCAATCCCTGAATGCCAAAACCGATCAGGGCGAGACCAATGCTGCCAAATATGAGACCGCGAAGGGTGCGGTCGATGAAACGCAGGGAGAGAAATGAGATGATCGGCAGCCACCAGGTATCAGGTGCTGTGCGGTATACGTCCAGAATGAGCACCGCAAATCCTACACCCAGCAGCGTTGTACCGGCGAGGATCAAAAAAATCCAACGCTTCACGCCAATGCCAGGCAGAAGCCATCTTAGCTTGAGAATGATCGGATCGAAAAACCGCTGTCCGAAGCGGCGTTTTTTGGGTCGCATATTGTATGATGATAGCAGTGTTTTAAACCATCGTCAATAATTAAGACCCAATACGTGATATATTAAGCCAATGAGTTGCTTCATCGCAGTCGATATCGGCGGAACGCATATCCGCGCTGCACTATACCCGCAGCAAGGGAGCACTCCCCTACAGCAAGTGCGCATCCCCACTGTAGCTTCCGGTCAGTCTCCCCTCGAGCGTATGGTCCAACTTATCCGCCAGATCTGGCCCCAATCAAACGATGTCCTTTCCATTGCCATAGCCTCACCCGGTTTTATCGATTCCTCAGCAGGTCTGGTCATGTCCGCCCCCAATATCGCAGGGTGGAATAATTTACCTGTTTCCGAGATCGTCTCAAAACAATTCGGCGTGCCGGTTTTTCTGGGCAACGATGCCAACCTGGCGGTGATGGGAGAATACCTGTTTGGCAGCGGCCGCGGTCACCAGGACATCCTCTATTTGACCATCAGCACAGGTATTGGAGGCGGGATCATATCCAATGGCCGACTGGTGGAAGGCGGGCACGGACTTGCGGGCGAACTCGGACATGTGACCATTGAGCCGGACGGTCCGATATGTGCGTGCGGGAAAAAAGGTCACCTCGAAGCACTTTCGTCCGGTACTGCCATTTCACGCTATCTTGCGCAGCAGGTTGCCGCAGGTAGATTTTCCACATTCAAACCAGGGTCCGCCCCCAATGCAAAAGCGATCGCCGATGCAGCCAGGGAAGGCGATTCCCTTTCCATTGAAACATACGAACGCGCAGGGTTCTACCTCGGCAGGGCAGTGGCTGATTTTTTGGCCATCTTCAACCCTTCGCTGGTCATTCTCGGCGGCGGCGTAGCACAAAGCGGGGACTTGCTGCTTGCTCCAATGAAACGGTCTTTGGACCAACACGTGGTGGCGCCGGAGTACCTGCAGGGGCTGACCATTACCACCGCCAGCCTGGGGGATGATACCGGTCTTTTGGGCGCTTTGGCGCTGCAGTATTCCAAAGTAAATCCTGCTTAATCCTTGAGAACGCGCGCTTTGGGGTGAGTTGGCAGACGCTTCGGCAAGGCTATCAAATCCCGTCATGATATAATTATTAAGATTAATTAACAACCTAGCAAGCGCTAGTCCATTCGGGAGCATCTGCGTTAATCTACCAAGGAGGTGTGCAGTGAAAACGCTGAACTTACCAGGGCCGGTTGCAAAAAGCTTGATCGAACGCGATCGAGCGGTGATTTCCCCTTCATATCCCCGTGGATATCCATTTGTCATGGATCACGGACGCGGGGTGGAAGTTTGGGATGTGGACGGGAACCGTTTTCTTGATTTCGCTGCCGGTATCGCCGTCACATCCACGGGGCACAGCCACCCCGCTGTGGTGAAAGCTATCCAGGAACAGGCTGAAAAATTCATTCATATTTCTTCCGATTTTTACCACTCCAAGTGGATTGAATTAGCTGAATATCTTGACCGGATCGCACCTTTCCGCGAGGATGCCGTTTGCTTCATGACCAATTCCGGCACCGAAAGCGTGGAATCTGCCATCAAACTGGCGCGGTATCATACCGGTCGCTCTCAGCTCCTTGCATTTCACGGCGCCTTTCACGGCAGAACCATGGGCGCAGTGACGCTTACGGCAAGCAAACCCCATTATCACCGCGGGTTCTTCCCGTTGATGAACGGTGTCACGCATGTTCCATACCCCGATCCTTACCGCCCGGTGATCTTGAATCGGACAGACGAGGATGCTGGAACCGCCGTAATCCGCTATATTGAAGAAGAAGTTTTCGCCAAGAATATTCCCGCCGATGAAGTTGCCGCAATCATTGTTGAACCCATCCAGGGCGAAGGCGGATATATCGTCCCGCCAATGTCATTCTTCCCGCAACTGCGTGAATTATGCGACCGCCACGGGATTCTCCTGATTGCCGATGAAGTACAGGCAGGCATGGGACGCACCGGTCGCTGGTGGTCGATTGAGCAATTCGGCGTCGAGCCGGATATCGTCACCACAGCCAAGGGTATTGCTTCCGGTATGCCTCTGGGGGCAATGATTGGCCGCAAGAGCGTGGTGACCTGGCCGAAAGGGTCCCACGGAAATACCTACGGCGGAAATCCCATCTCCTGCGCTGCCGCGCTGGCTACACTGACGCTGATTGAAGATGAGTACATGCATAATGCCGCCGAAGTGGGAGAATTCGTGCTTGAACGACTGGAAGAGATCCAGGCGGATCATCCTTCGATCGGAGTTGTTCGCGGTATGGGTTTGATGATCGGCGTTGAGTTCGTTAAAGACTGCCTTACCAAGGAGCCTGCCGTTGACTTGCGCAACCTGGTCGAGGAAAAGGCATTTGAGCGCGGTTTGCTCACCCTGGGCTGCGGCAGAAGCACCATCCGCATCTCTCCCCCGCTGTGCATCACTCAGGCTGAAGCGGAAGAAGGGCTGGAGATATTCGAAGACGCCATCGCCGAAGCTGAAGACCAAATCGGTTCGCAACTTCAAAGTGAAGAGGTAGTCGTCGACAAGAAATGAACATCATGCTGCCTGACTTTCGAGTCCGCCAACGGGACTATTTGCTGGAAATCTCACGGGCGCTCACCCAGGAATTGGACCTGGACAAGCTGCTCGATCGGATACTCACCATCTCGCTGGAAATGCTCGCAGGTCAGGCAGGATTGATTGCGCTTCGCAAAGAAACGCAGGGTTGGCAGATCAACGTCGGCAAGAATCTGCCCCCTGCTTTTTTACGCTATATCGAGCCCCAGCTCGCCCAGATTCCGGAATACGAAGACCCGCAGGATGTGGAACTGAACATGGTCAACCGCATCTTCTCCGAGTTGACCCGGGCGACCACCATGGGCAGGTTGTCTTCTTTCGCCCTGCCGCTCATCACCGGACCGCGTGTGGTGGGCGTGATCATCATCTTCCGCGGGTACGCCGAGTTCACCGCCAATGATCGGGCAGTCTTGAGCAGTTTTGCCAACCAGGCTGCCATCGCGGTCAAAAACGCCCAGCTATATGCACAGGTGAACAACGACCGCCAGCGGATGGATGCACTGATCGATGTTGCCGCTGACGGCATCCTCATCCTCAAACCAGACCTCACCGTGGAACGCGTCAACTCAGCGTTTTCATTTATCGCCGGGGGCAGGCCTGATGATTATCATAACCTGCCGCACTCTGAAGTCATCCAATGGCAAAAACCCCCTGAAGGTCAGACACTCGAGATGGCCGCTGCCAACGGCTGGCCGATGACCTCACATGCCACCCTTTACGTTGAAGGGGATCTGATGCGCAAAGGGAATCCACTGCCCATTCCGGTGGGCATTTCCTATGCGCCGCTGCTCTCTCCCGATGGAACCCTATTGAATGTGATTACCACAGTCCGCGATATCACCCGCTTCAGGCAGGCGGACGAATTGAAATCCACCTTTATTTCCGTCGTCAGCCACGAGCTCAAAACGCCGGTGGCGCTCATCAAAGGGTATGTCAGCACCCTGCGCCGTGAAGATGCCCGCTGGGACCGCAAGATGGTCAATGAAAGCCTGCAGATCATCGAAGAGGAAGCTGACCGGTTGGCTGAGTACATCGAGAATTTGCTGGATGCTTCGAGGGTCCAGGCGCACGGATTTAACCTCAACTTCACCGACGTTCAACTGGCGGACCTGATTCAACATACTGTCGATCGTTTGCAAACCCAGACCGCGAAACACACCCTGGTCGTCGAAATTCCATCCAAACTACCCGTCATCCAGGCGGATGAAGTGCGCATCAGCCAGGTGCTTTCGAATCTGATCAATAATTCAATCAAATATGCCCCGGGCGGAGAAATCAGGATCCGCGCCGCATTGAAAGGTCAGGATATCATCACCTGCGTCAGCGATGAAGGACCTGGTATCAACCCGAATGACGCGCCGCACATTTTCGACCGTTTTTACCGCTCCCCCGATGCCATCCGAAACACCAAGGGAGCCGGGCTCGGCCTGTTTCTGACCAGGGAGATCATCACCGGGCACGGTGGCGAAATCTGGGTGGATACGGAAACCGGAAAAGGTGCCCGCATCTGCTTCTGCCTGCCCGTGAACCGTAAATAACCCGGTTTCACGCGCTTTTGATTGTATATTCAACTCCTGAATTTCTGACACAACATTTATAAACCCGACAAATGCCTGATGGTATAATCGGTAAGTATTTATTTTGATCGAAGCGAGAGACGCATGGCAAAAATCCAAACCAACTGCCCACGCTGCCGCCAACCTCTGCTCGTTGAGGTGCAGCAGCTTTTTGATATGAATACAGATCCAACAGCAAAGCAGAAGCTGCTCAGTCGTACCACCAACGTGGCACACTGCAACAACTGCGGTTATGAAGGCATGATCGCTTCGCCGATCGTCTATCATGATCCTGATAAGGAACTCCTGCTCACTTTTTTCCCGCCGGAAATGGGCATTACTCTGGCGGACCAGGAAAAACAAATCGGTCCATTAGTCCGGCAGGTGGTCAATGCGCTGCCCAATGAAAAACGCAAGGGATACATCTTCCAGCCCCAAACCATGCTCACCTTCCAGACAATGATCGACCGCATTCTCGAAGCGGACGGCATCACCAAGGAAATGATGGAAGCACAGCAAAAACGGGTCGGTGTCATTCAACGTCTGCTGACCACCCCGAAATCTGAAGACCGCGTCACCATCATCAAACAGGAAGAGAGCCTGATCGACGGCAATTTCTTTGCCATCCTCTCCACGCTCATCGAATCCACCATCATGCAGGGCGATGAGAAATCTGCGCAGGTGCTTGCCGGTATCCAAAAGGAACTGCTGGAAAATACCGAAGTCGGGCGAGACCTCCTGGCACAAAACCAGGAAGCGCGGGAAGCGGTAAAGACGCTCCAGGAAGCCAGCAAGAGCGGGTTGACTCGTGAAAAGCTGCTGGATATTATCACCGACGCCAAATCGGATAACACTCTCGTCACGCTCGTTTCGCTCGCTCGCAGCGGTCTGGATTACCAGTTCTTCCAGGTATTGAGTGAACGCATCGACAAGGCGGAAGGGGATCAAAAGACTCACCTCACCGAACTGCGGGACAAACTCCTCAAGATCACCCGCGAGATTGATGACGAATTACAGAAGCGCCTCCAGGCAGCCCAGGATCTTTTGGAAGAGATCTTGAAATCAGACAACATCGAAGAAGCCATTCAGGCACACCTGCCGGAATTGGACGAGACCTTCTCGCATGCCATCCAGGTTGAGTTCGAAAAAGCTCACAAAGCCGGCGACCTGCAGCGCATTGAGAAGATCCAGAAAGTCATCTCCACGCTCGAAAAAGCCAGTGCTCCCCCGCCTGAGATCGAACTGATCCAAAAATTGATCGATGTGCCGGACGCTCCCAGCCGCGACAAGCTGCTTGAGGAAAATTCCAGTCTGGTGAATGATGAATTCCTGAAATCCTTCAATGCCATTATTGCCGAAGGCGAATCGCGCGAACAGGCTCCTGAATTACTCAATGCACTGCGGGAAGCCTACAAATCTGCTGTGCGTTTCAGCATGATGAAGAACCTCAAGGGGTAACCCTTTGGAATTAAAAAACTGAGCTGCCTTCTGGCAGCTCAGTTTTTTAATTTGTTCTCCAATCTCAATCCATGCCCCCTGACCGTGACGATATATTGATGGTCTGAGTCGAATTCTGCCAGCCTGTCTCGCAGGCGGCGGATCAAAGCATCAAGCGCCTGCTCGGATACACCAGCAGCTGATTCATCCTCCCAGATGGCAGCAATTAAATCATCTCGCCGTACCACCTTGCCGGGTTGTTTGTACAATTCCTCCAGAAGGCGGAACTGCGAAACACTCAGCGGCGGGGTCAGTTCAGTGCCCTTGATGAACACCCGCCGAGATCGTTCTTCCAACACCAGGCTGTTGCTGATGCTGACAGGCGGGAACTTGTCTTCCAGCGGCATGGTGGCATCCGAAGCGTAATATGCAAAAGTCTGCACCAGGGCAATCTGGATGATATCCCCGTCTTCCAAGAAGCGGTTGTCATCCATTCTGACACCATCCAGATAGGTGCCGTTTTTGGAGCCGAGATCTTCCAGGAGCGTTACCGCATCCTCCAGACTCAATCGCGCATGATACCGCGATACCTGGCGGTCTGGAATGACCACATCGCACTCGGGTTCGCGTCCAATGGTGATGGAGGATTTGATCAGCCAGCGCCTTCCCCCCAGCGGACCGTTCTTGGCGACCAGCACAGGGTATTCACTGGAAGATTTACGTTCTTCCTGGTATGGGGTGGATGCACTGTTGAATTCGTCCATGCAATTCGTGACACCTCTTCATGTATAATATATCAGAACTTGGCGATTTCCAACCTTTCAGAGTAGACAATTCACCAGGATTGGGGTTTACGCATGCCTGTTCCGTTGAAAACTGGCGATACACTGCGCGGCAGATACCGCATCCGCCGGATCATTGGCCAGGGTGGAATGGGCTCCATATATCTTGCCGATGATCTGCGCCTGGAAGGCCGCCAGACCGCTGTCAAGGAAGTGGAACATGACAAGACGCTTCCCCCCAATCTCATTCAGGAAGCGCGCGATCAATTCTTCCGCGAGGCTACCGTACTTGCACGCCTTGACCATCCCAACCTGCCCAAGGTGTCTGATTACTTCTCCATCGGTCCGCATGATTACCTGGTGATGGATTTTATTCCCGGCGATGATTTGCGCACGTTGATGCTGCAGGCACGCGAAAAAGACACCTTTCTGGATGAAGCGGATGTTTTGAACTGGTCGAACCAGCTTGCGAATGCCCTGTCGTATCTGCACAATCAAATCCCGCCCATTCTGCACCGCGATATCAAACCCAGCAACTTGAAACTCACCCCCAACGGAATTGTCAAATTGGTGGATTTTGGTCTGGTCAAGGTTCTGGCGCCCGGCGAGGTGACAATCACCATCCTGCAAGGTCAGGGCACCGCGCTTTACACGCCTCTCGAACAATACGGCGGCGATATCGGGCATACCGATGCGCGCAGCGACATTTTTGCCTTTGGCTCCACCCTATATCACCTGTTGACAAACAAACCTCCTGCAGATGCTCGTGAGCGGTTTCTAAATCCCCAATCGCTCATTGCCCCTAGGACGATCAATCCCAATATCAGTCAAAAGACTGAAAAAGCCATTCTCTGGGCAATGGAATTGCACCCCGATGCGCGTCCGGAGAGTGTAAGTGACTTTCGCGAGGCACTGATCGGTGACCGTCCGATCACTCTCAAAACAATCACCCAAAATGCCCTCTCATCGCGTTCTTTACTGACGCGCACGGACCAGCAATTGATTGTTGGCGCTTTGATACTAGCCGGCCTGACCCTTTTGATCACGCTGCTTGGTTGAAATTCCACCCTCTTTCCTTTGCTCCAAAACATACCACACCGCTGAAACCCCGATACCGATCAGGCAGCCAAAGACTGCGGCGACCAAACTTGCCCAGGTCCCCATATTCTGCAGCATTGTCTTGATACCCGGCAACCCAACCGCCAGGAGCAGGTACGCCAGGTAACTGCAGCAGATCATCACCACAGCCGCGCGCAGCCTCCAGCGTTGGGGTAACTTGCGCGAACCCAGCGAATATACCCCGGCTGCAAGACTCAAGGTACTGATCGTCACCACGAACCAATCCGCCACATCCGGCAACCCGCGCTGGTGACGGGTAGGCTCCGCCGGTAGGGCAACCTGCGTGGGTTCTAAAGTGGGTTCACTCCCCGGAGCAGACGTGGGTGCCGGCGTGGGTTCAATGGAGGTAATAATCCCTCCTGCGTTCGTAATGTCTACGCGCAATATCTGCGAACTCATGGCAGGGTCTGAAGTCACCTTCAGTTCCAGGAGGCCGGTGCTTGGAATCTTGTATGTTGTCCGCGCCACGCCTTCCGTGGTTTGAGTCTCCACCTGCTCTACTATGCCGCTTGCGGAACGGGTATCGATGAGGAACCGCACCACCGTTCCATCAGGCACGGGATTGCCATTGTGATCACGGATGACACCGGTGCGAATGGGAAGGGTGTCTCCCGGCTTGAAGGAAAGTGTGGCTGTCGGCTCTGCACTGGGACTGAGGGTCGTACCCGGTAAAGGCTGCAAGGTATCCAGCATCAGCGGAATAATCTGACTGGGATCGGGCGTGGTGGCAACCACGAGATCGTATCCCGCACCAGGAACCGTCACCGGCAAACTACCCGCTGGATGCAGCTCCTGGAACAGCACCCGGGCAGCAGTGTCAACGAATACAGGGATCTTGCTGTAGAGACCATAATACGCAGTGAGCTTCGAAATATCGGTGGCATCCAGGAAATACGGCGCGTCAAAAGCAAATCCAATCAATTTCTTGTTCCGCACCAGGTCTGACCGGTTGGTAAATAATTTTCGGAAGGTAGCCAGCGTCTGCGGATCTTTGCCCAGGTCATTGAATGCAAAGACAATCCAATCCGCTGATGTCATGTCCGTGGAAAGATTCCCCGCCTTGTCGCTGCCCTCGAGCAGCGAGCTGAGATTGGCAAATGTATAGTAAGTCACGCGGAATTTTTGCACCTGCTCTCCGGCGCTCGGACCATACAACCGCAGCACGGCATCTGAAAGGTACTGGGCTGAGAATTCCGTTGTCTCCGGGCAGGTGGAGCATTGCTTCTCTGTGAGCGTGTTTGCGATAAAGAGGATCCGTTCCGAGCTTTGCGGCGGATTGCTGAGCACAGCATCGAGCTCGGATCTGGAGGGACTGATCAACGTGACGCCCTCGCGTGCTACATTCAGCGAAACCGAATCTGACTTGCCGAGCAGGCTCATCTGTTCCGGATCGGTGGTGACGGCAGAGAGATTGAATTGCGGGTAAAGCTTGAATTTGAGGGCAAGAATTTTACTGACAGACTGATCCACCTGCTGGGAAAATGCAGGATCCTCGTTGTATTTTTGCACAAAGTATTCCAGCGTGCGCTGGATGGTGGTGAATTGGTCTGCATCGTCGGAGGATTGGATATCCCCCAGGTACAGCAGATCGGATCCAGCCAGGAAGGCATTCTTGATCACCTGCCTCGCGTCATACACTGTTCCCGTCGGATCGAAGAATTTTCGTACCGCTGAAAGCCCCAGGTTGTCGCTGACCAGCAGCCCTCCTTGAGTACGCCAACTGCTAAAATCAGGCAGGGTCATCAGTGTGTTCACTGCTGCGGCATCAAAGGAAACCGGCCTGGTGGTTGAGCGGATGTTTCCCTGCAGCCCCTGGTAACGGACGTGTGAAATTAAAAGACCGTCGCTGATTTCGAGGGTGTTGCCTGCATTGCCGGTGACGCTGGCAAATGGCGCAAGATCCGTCCGGATCAACTCATCCAGCGACTTCCGCACTGTGGCGACTTCAACATCCATGGACCGGTCTGAATCACCTCTGCCGGGAAAATTCTCTGCAATGACTGCCATGCGGTTGGCGGAACCTTCATGAAGACCGGCAATATATGCCTTGCCCATTTCTCCCACCCAGTAGGGATCGCCTCCAAAGCTTCTCACCCCCAGATCCTGACTGCCTGCTCCCGCCATGGAACTCAGAACGTCCAGTGATGGACCCAGGAGCAAATTGAAACCCAGCGTGCTTAATTCACGCCCTTTGATACTGCCCACTGAGCGGGCATTTTCGGTATTCCAGGTGGCGCCTATTGCCATTTCATCTGGCAGCGGAGTTAGCCCACCAAGGATTTGATCGTAAGGCGCTCCATTCCCCTCCTGCGAGAGACCCACCAGCAGGGGAACATATGCGGATGATGATGCTTTTGAACCTTCCAAAGGTGTGGATGAGCTCCAGTTGATCGACTGCAGCGCCAGGATCATCTCCCGTGTGGCGGATGCGCTTTGTTCGCCATCCGTGAAATTGTCATTTGCTGCGGATAGAAGTACCCCGCCAATGTGTTCATCGCGAACCAGGTCGAAAATTTGCGTGGCTTCGCTGACATCCATCCCCTTGAATGAAACCAGGAAAAGCTGCCCTACCTTTTCTTCTGTCGTCATGCTGGTCAGAATGGCATTCACGCGGGCATCTGCAACCACTCCCTCGGGAGCAAGCGTTGCTCCCGCATGGACAGGAACGGCCGCAAGAAGCAGGCTTCCTGTCAAAACCAGAATCAGCAGCATGTGCCCAAACCGCTTCATGACACACCCGCTTGCGGCGAATGTTCAATCCCACCGCAGATTTGAACAAACATTTCAGGCTGAATATTACCGCCAGAAATGATCACCACCTTTGTTAATTCCGGATCTTGAGATTTGACCGCAGCAGCCAGTGCCGCCGCAGCAGATCCTTCGATCCTTTCGCCGTATTCCTGCCAGCACAAGCGGATGGCATTGATAATATCCTCTTCAGTTACCAGCCTGACCTCATCTGCCAGCCTGCGTACCAGGGGAATGGTGACCGATCCTGCCTCCACTTCCCCGGCAAGCCCGTCAGCAATGCTTTCCGTTTCCACCACCCCCTCCTGGCTTCCACGAGTGAACAGGGCATTGAAATATGGAGATGCTTCAGACTGCACTCCGATGATCCGGGGCTTGCTATCCACTGACACAAACCAGGATGCGATCCCCGAAAGCAGCCCTCCCCCGCCTACCGGAATGTAAACTTCCCAGGAAGACCCGATCTCAGGGAGCTGCCGTGATAGTTCCAGCCCAATCGTTCCCTGCCCGGCGATCACCTGGACATCATTATAGGGGGAGATGAAGGTCTTCCCCTCTGTCTCGGCAAAGTTCCTGGCTGTCTTTTCAGCCAGTGCATACCCGCCATCCACCAGGCGGATCTCCGCGCCCAGGTGCTGCATGGCTTCAAGCTTGGCGGGTACCGCATGGTTCGAAGCGAAAACAATTACCCGGCTTCCGGTCTGGCGTGCAGCTACAGCCACCCCCTGACCGTGATTGCCGGCGGAGCAGGTCACCAACCCCCGTTCCCTTTCCCAGGGTTTGAGGGAGAGAACCTTGTTCAGCGCTCCCCGCAGCTTGAAGGAACCGGTCATCTGGCGGTTTTCCCATTTTAAGAAGATCCCCCTGCGAGGATCTTCTGTAATGGGTGTGACCAGCGCGGTAGGCCGGATTCGCTTTTCAGCTTCGAGAAGCCACTCTTGCGGAATCATCGCACCTCTACCACCTCGCGTGCCTTGATGGGGTCATTGGTGATGATCCCATCCACTCCTGCAGCCACCATGCGGCGCAGATCGGCCGCTTCGTTAACCGTCCAGACATGCACCCGCCGGTGACGGGCATGTTCCCGGGCTACATAGGAAGGCGTTGCATCCGAAAAATACGGGTGTACAATCGCCGGAGCTGCGCGGTAACCGTAACTCGAGCGGGCTAACGCTCCAAAGATCCCCGCAGAGCACAACATTGCCCTTGGAACTTCAGGCAGCAATTCGGCTGCCTTGCGCAAGTTTGACGCAAAGAATGAGGAAAAAAGCACCGTCGATTGAGCCTCATGCCGTCGGATAATTTCCACGACCTTTTCTACGAGTTGATCGCGCGGAGAGGCATAATTGGTCAGTTCAACATTGATGAGCATCTTGCCGCCCAGCGCCTCAAACACTTCGTCCAATGTGGGAATTTGTTCGCCCATGAATTTGGGGTCGAATAGGCTTCCAGCTTCAAGGGTCTTGAGGTCTTTGAGCAGCATCTGGTTGACCGAGCCCTTGTGACCGGTAGTGCGGTCGGTTGTCTGATCATGAATCACCACCACCTCACCATCCAGCGAAAGCTTGGCATCCAGTTCAATGCCGTCAGCGCCCTCATCCAATGCCAGCTTGAACGCAGACAGTGTGTTTTCAGGAGCGCGGGAGCACGATCCACGGTGGGCAAAAATGACAGGTTGGGAGAATTTTTCAAACATATTAAAGCTCGACGAAATATGACTCTGCAGCATGATCCAATAAATCTTTGGTCATCGCAGCTTCAACGCCCTGGTACCGGGCGATATCCAGGATCTGATCACACAGGTCGCGCGGATGCGACGCGCGGACCTTGCGCTTGGGTTTGATGTACCACTCCTGCAGCAGGTACGCCAGGCCTTCATCGGAGTAATTGACCTTCTTGGCTCCTGCCACGCGCTTGAAGATTTCACGGAACTCATCAAAACTGGGGTCCGGAATTTCCACCTTGTGACGCAGACGGCGCAGGAATGCCTCGTCCACCAGGTCTTTTGGCGGCAGGTTCGTGGAGAAGATCACCAGCACGTCAAAAGGCACTTCGATCTTCCGGCCAGTGTGCATGGAGAGGTAATCGATGCGGTTTTCCAGCGGCACGATCCAGCGGTTCAACAGGTCGCGCGGACGAACCTGCTGGCGGCCGAAGTCGTCGATCAACAGGATTCCGCCATTGGCTTTTACCTGGAAGGGAGCTTCGTAAAACTTGAGCGTCTCGTTGAACACCAGGTCCAACCCCTGCAATGTCAACTCACCGCCCACCACAATGAAGGGGCGCTTGATCCGCACCCAACGGGCATCCTTGCGCGTGCCGCCCAACGCTGCCCCATCCACGGTCTCGTCTTCAGGAGCAAGCTCATGGTTGACATAGTCAAACATGGTAATTACCTGACCATCCACAAATATGGCATAGGGGATGTACATGGTTTGTGAAAGCACCAGGTTGCCGATGGCTCGCGCCACACTGGTTTTGCCGTTTCCTGGAGGACCGTAGATAAAAATGGATGTGCCCGAATTGACAGCCGGACCCAACTTGTGGAACGTCTTCTCGCCGAAAACGAGGTCGCCGAGAACCTTGTGCATCATCCGGGCAGTCACCAGGATACGACCCCGGCTTTGCCTCCTGACCGAATCATTGTAAACATCCAACGGTACGGGTGCCGGACCTGCGTACTGGCAGCGGTCCAATGCTTCATGTGCCCGGGCAATCCCCAGGTTGGTGATGGCGTACAGGTAAGCTCCATCCCCCAAACCCATCTGCGATGATCGCACTTCGATCATCTTGTCGCGTTTTAAACCTTCGAGCATCAAGTCAACTGTACCGGCAAACGGCAGGGCAATGGCTTCAGCAATCTTGATTCCGGTGAGATATCCTTGGAAATAGAGGATCTTTAGGATCAAATCCTGCAGCCACAATACGGACAAGCCTGTATCTTCAACCCGCTTGATGGGCGGCGGTAGAAATGAGGCTGGATGAGTCGCAGTTTGGGATGATGTAGAAATAGATTCCTCGGCTTCGGCGACACTCATATTGTCTTCCTCCTTGGGGAATACGAGTACCAAACGAGTTAATTATAGCATGCAGGCATTGAAAGCAAAAAGCAACTATGGGAATCAACTCGCGGGTTGATGACTTTTCCCTGGAAATCGCAATTGCACGATCATCGTTCCCACCGCGACGAGCGCTATTCCGATAATCCCTTGGAGCCCCACACGCTCCCCCAGAAAAATCCACGCCAGGATCGCAATCTGGATCATCATGGTGGAGTTGATGATCGACGACTCCATGGCTGTCAGAGTCTGCAGCGTATAGTTCCATACCGTAAAGCTGAATGCGGTATTGACCACTGCCAACAAAAGCAGGATCCCCCAACTTTGCAGGCTGATGGAAGGCAATCCTTGTGTCGCCAAACCGGTCAGCAGCATCAAGATTGCCCCGATGCCCATGCTCACCACGGTCAACGGTATGGGGCGAAGCTTTCCTTCGGTATTCATCTTTCTACCGAGAATGGCGCCAAATACATTCGCGAGCAGGCTCACCAGGGCTGCTGCGTACCCGATCACCGACCCTTCCGCAAAGGCTGCCGGATAAAAATAGACCAGTACTCCGGCCAGGTTCAAAGCGACGCCCAGCCACTGAAGAGGTGTGGGACGTTCCCTGAGCAGCAGCATGCCAAAAATGGCGACCAGCAGTGAAGTGAGGTTAAGGATCAAGCTGACCGTGATCGAGGAAAGGTATGCCAGTCCTAAAAATTGAGCCCCCTGGGCCAGTGCGTAGTACACGACCCCCAGGATCGCCAATCGGATCCAATCGGATTTGTGCAGTTGCCTCAATTGCGCCAGGTCTGATTTACGCAGCACGAAAGGCACCAGGCAAAGAAATGCCATGGTATAGCGCATCCCGGCAAAGGTGATGGCGGGAATTTCACGCAATCCGATCTTGATGAACACCCACGAGGTGGACCAGATGAAAGTCACCAGAAGCGCAAGCAGAATCGCTTTCAGTCGCGAAGGCGGACGGTTCATACTTCAGCGGCGTTCACGTTTGAGTGGGATACCGATGGCTTGATATCCTTGACGTTAAGCTGGGTGGTCACCCGCCCGTTGAAGTAGTTTTCCTCGATGGCGTAGAAAATGTCGATCCGTTCCGGCATTTTATCTCCCCACTCGCCCTGCTTCCACGCGACAGCTTCCTGCCAGCCCCCATGAAACGGTACTTTGAATTTCAGATGGTTGAGATCCTTGCCAATCTTGCGAATATCCTTTGGTTGAATATTCCTGGATATGAAACGCGCTTCCGGATTTTCCTGACCCGTGGGTTCCAGTTTCCGAAGTTCCACCAGGGCGTTGGTAGGCAGGTCGTCGAGGCTGATCTCCATGTCCGCTTTGAGGGTGTGAACCAGATCATAAGGAGCAAGCTCTCTTTCAGCAATTTGGTTCAATCTTTCAACGAGCAAATCGCGGTTTTCCAATTTGACCGTGAACCCGGCAGCCATACTGTGACCGCCGTGCCGCACGAGCAGCTCAGAACATTCATCGAGGGCATTGGTGATATGAAACTCGGGTATGCTCCGGCAGGATGCCTTGATCACCCCTTCTTCAACCGTACCAATGATCGCCGGGCGGTAGTAATTTTCAACCAGCCTGGATGCGACAAGGCCCATAATTCCCGAACCGGAGGGTGTTTCGTAAGTTGAATAGTCGAAATCAGCCAGTGAAAAATCACTGATCAGGTACCTGCCTTCAATGTCTCCTACTTTTTCCACCACCCACGACTGCAGATCCTTGGTCAATTCCTGGCGCCCGGAATTCTGATTATCCAGTTTCTGAGCCAGTACTCCAGCCTCGAAGATATCGCGCGTCACCAGCAGGTGATACGCCTCCATCGCAGATTCCATCCGTCCCGCTGCGTTCAAACGCGGTCCAAGCATGAATCCGATGTCGCTGGCGGTGACCAGGGTTGGATCGCGCCGCGCCACGCGCAGCAGGCTTCCCAATCCCAAACGGCTGCCCTGGCGGATGAGCTGCAGCCCGCGCTTGACCAGAATGCGATTCTCCCCGGTCAGTGGAACAATATCCGATACCGTCCCCAACGCGACCAAATCCAGCCAATCATCCGCGCTCCTGCCATTAACCTTGCGCCGTTCAAACAACGCCTGGGCAATCTTGTACGCCAGCCCCACCCCAGACATTTCTTTATAACCGTACGAATCGTCCTTGCGTTTGGGGCAGATGACCGCCAGCGCCTGGGGAATTTCGTGTTTCGGATGGTGATGATCGCTGATGATCAGGTCCACACCCAGCTCCCGCGCCAGGTCTGCCTCGCTGAGAGAACGGATGCCGCAATCCACGGTGAGGATGATCTTGATCCCTGAATCTGCCAGAATTTGGATCGCTTCCCGGTTCAACCCGTAACCTTCTTCAAAGCGGTTGGGGATGTAGGGAAAAACCCTGGCTCCGAGTGATTCCAGCACCTCGGTCATCAAGGCGGTTGCGGTCACTCCATCCACATCATAATCCCCGTACACCGCCACCGTTTCATTCGCATCCGCAGCACGCAACAGCCTGTCAACTGCAGCTTCCATATCAGTCAACTGGAATGGATCCTCTACCTGGAAGACCCCATTCAGGTAACGCTCGGCTTCACTCGAATTGATCACACCGCGGTTGAAAAGGAGCTGCCGCATGAACGGTGAAAAAGCGTCAAGCGCAGTATCTATCTCTACAGGCAGGACAGGAAGAACATCCCATTTCTTGGGTTGTAAGGCTTGCATGAAATAATAACCGCCTAATCGTCAAAATAATACCGGGGAACGCGAGCCGCGAGTCCGCAAACCACGTCGTAATTGATCGTACCCCAGGATGCACCAACCTCTTCAGCGCTTAAGAATTCGTCACCCTGCCTGCCTACCAGCACCACCTCGTCACCAGGTTTGGCATCGGGTACAGCACCAAGCGCAAACACGGATTGATCCATGCACATCCCACCCAACTGCGGTACGCGAATGCCGTGGATGAGTGCCTGGTTGCCCAGTTTGCGCCGCAAACCGTCAGCGTAACCCACTGCACAGGCTCCCACGCGCTCATATCCCTTTGTGACGTAGCGGTGGTTGTATCCCACACCTGAACCGGGCGGCAGCGTCTTGATGGAAACCAGTCGGGTTTTCCAGGTAAGCGCCGGCTCAAATTCCGGAGGCAGAGGTACTTCACTGGAAGGATCCAAACCGTATACCGCGATCCCGGGTCGGACAGCATCATAAGCTGCCTGGGGATACTTTAACGTCCCGGCAGAATTCGAAGCGTGAATTATGCCGGGCCGGACACCGCTTGCTTCAAGCCCGGCAATGACATTGTTGAATTTGGCGATCTGCAATTCAGTGGTTTCAGTTTCAGTGTCATCTGCACTCGAAAAATGGGTGAACAGTCCTTCCACTAGCAGGTTGTTGGTCACCCGCAATTGATTGACAAATTCCGGTGCATCTTCCGGGAAGACACCCAATCTTCCCATACCGGTATCCACTTTGACATGCAGCTTGAGCTGATGTTTCTCGCCGACCATTGAGAGCGCGTAAGCCTGCGCAGTATCCTGTCGGAATACAGCCAGGCTGATGTTCAGGCGTGCCGAATCGATCGCATGTTCGGGAGAGGTGTATCCCAGCACAAGAATGGGGGCATCGATTCCCGCCAGTCTTAATGCGAGAGCTTCTTCAAAACGCGCCACGCAAAGACGCTCAGCTCCCCCTTTAAGCACTGCGCGGGATACCTCCAACAGGCCATGACCATAAGCATTTGCTTTGACCACTGCCATCACCGGACGCCCGGATATTTGGTGCAGCCGGTGAATGTTGCGGCGAATTGCTCCAAGATTGATTTCCAACCATACGGTGTCAGCGTTTGTATTCATGCTCCTAAGTATAAACGACCTCCAATTCATCGGCAAGTTGACGCGGTATGATTGGCTTTTTCGCATCACATGATTTGTAGGCTATAATCGCATTTTATGAACGCTTCACATTTCTCTTTTGATATTACAGCCACCGAAGGCGCAGCTCGTGCTGGCGTCTTTCATACTCCCCACGGCGATCTTCAAACCCCCGTGTTCGCACCGGTGGGCACCCAGGCGACAGTCAAGGCTGTGACCCCCGATCAACTCGCTGCCACAGGCGCCAGTCTGGTGTTGTCGAACACCTATCACCTGTATCTGCGCCCCGGGGCTGACCTGGTGGCTGAGATGGGCGGTTTGCACGAGTTCATGCAGTGGCACAAACCCATGCTCACCGATTCAGGTGGTTTCCAGGTGTTTTCGCTGGCTGCCATCCGCAAAATCGATTCTGATGGCGTGACCTTCAAAAGTCATATCGACGGTTCGATGCACCGGTTCACGCCCGAGAGCTCCATCGGCATTCAGGAAAAGCTGGGGGCCGATATCATCATGGCGTTTGACGAATGCGCTCCTCCGTATGATGAGGTTTACAACCGCGAAGCCATGAGCCGCACCCACGCCTGGGCTGAACGCTGTCTGAAAGCCAAAACCCGGCCAGACCAGGCGCTTTTCGGCATCGTCCAGGGGGGTGTTTTTCCAGAAATGCGGCGGGAATCTGCCCGCGTGATTGCCGGTATGGATTTTCCGGGTTATGCCATCGGTGGGCTTTCAGTTGGCGAAACCAAGCCCGAGATGCACGCCATGATCGAACTGGTCAATGAGATTTTACCTGAAAGCAAGCCGCGCTATTTAATGGGCGTGGGTTCTCCAGAAGATCTGATCAACGGCGTGGCTCGCGGCATCGATATTTTCGACTGCGTCCTCCCCACCCGCCTGGCGCGCCATTCCTCCGCCTTCACCCATGCCGGGCGGATCAATCTGATGAACGCCGGTTTTGCCCGCGACCGCCAGCCGATTGAACCCGGCTGCGAGTGCAGTACCTGCCGCACCTTTACGCGCGCCTACATTCGTCATTTGCTGGTGGCAAAGGAAATGCTCGCTGCCACCTTGATTTCCATTCATAACATCCAGTTCCTGGTAACCTTGATGAACCAATCCCACCAGGCGATTCTGGCCGGGCAATTTACTGCTTTTGCCTCAGAATTCCTGGCAGGCTACAAATCCACAGGCAAGAAGGTGACCGCATGACCATTATCCAGTCTATCATTCTTGGAATCATTCAGGGTTTGACGGAATTTCTTCCCATTTCCAGTTCAGCGCATCTGGTGCTCGTCCCCTACCTGTTCAACTGGAACATCCCCCAAAGTCAGGTTTTTCCGTTTGATGTGCTCGTTCAACTGGGCACCCTGGCAGCGGTGATCCTCTACTTCTGGCAGGATCTCTGGCAGATCATCAGGGAATTTTTCAAAGCTCTCATTGCCCGCAAGCCTTTTGCCACCCTCGAAGCCCGCATGGGCTGGTATCTTATTCTTGCTACAATCCCGGCGGGCATCGCTGGTTTGTTTCTTAAGGATAAGGTTGAAGCCGCTTTCAACAGCCCCAGGATCACGGCTTTGTTCTTGTTTGTCACCGCTGCCTTCCTTTTGATCGCAGAATGGGTGGGCAAACGGCAAAAGAACCTCTCGAAAATGACCTGGCTGGACGCACTCTGGATCGGGCTTTTCCAGGCGGTTTCAATCTTCCCCGGGGTTTCACGGTCAGGATCGACCATCGCCGGCGGCATGACCCGCCAGTTTGACCGTCCCTCGTCGGCGCGCTTTTCATTCCTCATGTCCATCCCCATCATGCTGGCTGCAGGCGGGTTGAGCGCCAAAGATCTGCTGAAGGTTCCGAACCTCTCCTCGTTCCTGCCTGTCATGGCAATCGGTTTTGTGATCGCTGGTCTGGTGGGATATTTCTCCATCCGCTGGCTGTTGGGGTTCATTCAAAAAAGGTCTTTGATCTCTTTTGCCATCTATTGCGCCGCGCTGGCCGCCCTTGTGCT
Organism: Anaerolineaceae bacterium; assembly: GCA_039683035.1. GTDB lineage: Bacteria > Chloroflexota > Anaerolineae > Anaerolineales > Anaerolineaceae > UBA6107. The sequence continues at coordinate 64,492 of JBDKSE010000015.1, read as the reverse complement.
CATCATCAGCGCCTTCCGCAGCCCATCAGTTGCGCAGGCAGAGCCGTCTCCTGCAGCCTCCAATACCACTGGCGAAGCCCAAGTGCTGCAAGTTGCCTATACACCATCCATGGAAGGTCTTGGACCCATCTTCTCCAGTTGTGCCGACCAGCAAACCACCTTGAGCATGGTGGTTCGCGAATCACCCACTGCTGACCTGGAAGGTACGAACGCTGATGTGATGCTTCGCCTGGGTACGCCGCAATCCTTAAGCCTTCCCTCATTTACCCTGGGAAATGAAACCTACCTGTTTGTGGTGAATCAGCAAAACACGCTCCAAAGCCTGTCGCTGGATCAGCTCAGGCAAATCCTGGGAGGAAAACTGGCTGATTGGGGAGCTTTTCAACAATCCTGCCCCGAATGTTTTTCGGCTGAACTTCCGGAAGAGGTAAAGAGCGGACCGATTGCCCTCAATTTCTACAGCGCAGCGGAAGACCTGCAGGCTGGCATGGAAACGGCGTTGATGGCAGGTGTATTGCCGGCACGATCTTCGGCACTGCTCATCCCCGACCCTGCCGCCATGATCGAAGCCGTAGCCAGTAGCCCGACGGCGATGGGCTTTGTTCCTGTCAGTTGGATTTCAAACAAAGTCAAAGACATTACCATTTCCGACCTGGACCCGAAACAAGCCTCCCTTCCCATTCTTGCCATTACCCAGACCCAACCGTCTGAAACGACCCAATCTTTCCTTACTTGTATTCAAACCGGTCTGCTCCCCTAAAGCCATGACTGCGACCCTGATCTGGCACGGCAAGGAATATGTCGTCGAGACACCCTGCAGTGTTAAAGATGCCCTTGCGGCAGTTCATCTCGATACCGAAACGCACCTGGTAATGCGCAACGGAAAATTGATCTGCGAAGAGGAGATGCTGCAGGACGGCGATATGGTCAAACTCATACCGGTGATGATCGGCGGGTGAGCCATTTTTGTTTGATACGTAAAAGGAGCGGCGAACGCCGCTCCTTTTGCTGTTGATCTTCTTCTCAGGCAACTTCGAGATATCTTTCCACTTCCCAGTCCATGACGCGCAGGCGGTATTCCTCCCACTCGGCGTGCTTGGCACGCATGAAGGCTTCATAAAGGGTGGGACCCAGTGCTTTCTTGATCAATTCATCGCCTGAAAGCTCAATTAATGCTTCCCGCAGCGATCCCGGCAGTTCATCTACTCCGGCGGCTTTGCGCTCTGTCGCCGTCATTTCATAGATGTTGATGTTCAAAGGCTGCGGGGGAACCAGGTTGCGGTCGACTCCGTCAAGCGCTGCTGCCAGCATCACCTTGTATGCCAGGTATGGGTTGCATGAAGGATCCGGACAGCGCAGTTCAGCCCTCGAGGCGCTCGCAACTCCGTCCTTGTGCCGCGGGATGCGGATCAGCGCGGAACGGTTCGTCTGAGCCCATCCGATGTAGACCGGCGCCTCGTACCCTGGAACCAGCCGTTTGTAGGAATTGACTGTGGGAGCCAGCACTGCTGACATGGCTTTGGCATGGGTAAGCTGTCCGGCAATAAACGAATACGCCAGCGGAGATAACTGGTAGGTATCCTTTGCATCATAAAATAGGTTCCTGCCGCTGCGGTCAGAGAAGGATTGGTGGCAGTGCATGCCGGAACCGTTGACCCCGAAAAGAGGTTTGGGCATGAACGACGCCAGCAGTCCGTTTTGTGCGGCAATGGCTTTGACGGTGTACTTCATGGTGAGCACATTATCTGCCGAGTGCAGAGCGTTGTCGAATTTGAAATCGATCTCATGCTGGGCAAGTGCGCACTCGTGGTGCCCCACCTCCACCTCGAGGTTCATGGTCTCCAAAGCCTGGATCAGTTCCGTCCGCACCCTCACCGCTTCATCGTTGGGTGAGAAATCGAAATACCCGCCCACATCGTGCGGTACTGGTCTGATCGTTTCGCCGCCGTTTCCATTTCGGCGGAACAGGAAGAACTCCGGTTCCGAGCCGACGTAATACGTCCACCCGCGTTTCTTCAAAGCTTCCAGATCGCGTCGCAGCGCGCCGCGGGGATCCCCTTCAAAGGGTGTCCCGTCAGGTCGATAAATATCGCAAAATAAACGCGCCCGCTTGAGTTCAGCGGGAGTCCAGGGAAGAATTGCGTAGGTCTCCATATCCGGGATGAGAAGCATGTCGCTTTCCTGGATGCGGGCAAAACCTTCCACCGAAGAACCGTCAAACCAAAGACCGTTATCCAGCGATTCCTCCAGCCTGCCCACCGGCGCGTCCACGCTCTTGACTGATCCGGTCACATCCGTGAACTGGAGAGAGACGAATTTCACATCGTCTGCTTTGATCCGTTCAAACAACTCTTTCTTGTCCATCGCCTGCTCCTTAAAAATGTGAAATGAGTTCAGTTGGTACCAGGCGGGCACCCAACCAAATGATCCATGCGTAAAAAGGACGAATCGGGTTCGCCAATCTCTTTACGCCTCGATACCAGTCGTCTCCGCCTGGTTTTTGTTTTCACAATTTTATGGAATAGAAGCCCTGTCAGGGCTTCGGAGGCATCCGCTGATCTATCGATTTTCTCCCGTAATCTTCAACGGGATTAACGCCCTTCTCGCGAAGGAGAACCTCCACCTCGTCATCTCGTTAAGAGACTCAGCCGCTCATTCCATCTATTTAATTGTTAAACATAGGGTAGATGATACAAACGAATATTTTACTTGTCAATAGGGAAATTTGGATGGGACGCAACCTTTTGCGGGTTCTCCGGTGATATTGCTTCTTGTACCCGGTTTATGAATCGATATAATGAAAGAACGTATTCTGATAGTCTATCAAGTTTATAATTTTTATAGGTATTGAAAGAAATACCACGATGGATCCAGTCATCGAAATCAGGGATTTCAGCAAAACTTATGGCGATTTTGTCGCCGTGAACCGCATCAGTTTGGACGTGATGCCGGGGGAGATTTTTGGCTTGCTTGGTCCCAACGGGGCTGGAAAGACAAGCACCCTCGAATGTCTCGAAGGACTCCGTGCGCCGTCTTGCGGGTCATTGCGCGTTGCTGGATTGGATCCAGCCAGAGATTTTAAGAAACTCAAAAACATCATCGGCGTACAGCTTCAAAGCTCAGGCATGCCTGAAGCAATCACACCCGTTGAAGCCATGAAATTCTTCTGTGCTTACCATGCTGTAAGCCCGCGTTTTGATTTGTTGGACCGACTGGCACTCAATGAAAAACGAGACACGGCATTTTACGAGCTTTCAGCTGGGCAGCAGAGACGATTGGTCCTGGCTTTGGCAGCAGCTCACAAACCACAAATCCTTTTTCTGGATGAACCGACTGCGGGTTTGGACGTGGCTTCCCGGGTTGAGTTACACGACCTGATGCGTGAACTTCAGGCGGGTGGCACAACCATTATTCTTGCCACTCACGACATGGCTGAGGCCGATGAGATGTCTGACCGGGTCGCGATTCTATTAGGAGGGAATATCGCAACAGTCGGCACCCCCATGGAGATCACTGCCGCCGGAGCCGGGCTTACGAAAATCTCTGTGCATACGCAAAATTCGTGCATTTCAGATCCCAACCTTACCTTTCCTGCGGTGGATCGATGCGTGGTAAAGGATGAATATATGATCTATTACAGCCATGATATCGGACCTACCCTCACCGCAATCATAGAATTCATTCATTTACAGGCAGATACGCTCATTGACCTGCGGGTAGAGCGGCCCTCGCTCGAAGACCGCTTCCTTGAAATCACGGGCAAGGGAACAATCCCATGATCGCTTTCGTCAATCACTTCTCTTTTGAATTCCGAAGCGGAATTCGTAACAAACAAATGTTGTTAATGAATTACCTTTTCCCGCTGGGATTCTATCTGATGATGGGTTTCATCATGCCGGCAATCAATCCGCCCTTCCGTCAAAGCATCATCCCTGCCATGGTAGTTTTTAGTATCCTGGCCGCCACACTCCTGGGTCTACCTGACCCGTTGGTCAATGCACGTGAAAACGGGGTTTTTCGCAATTACAAGATCAATGGAATTCCTTCCTCCTCGATTCTCGCCATCCCTGCAATGACCACGATGCTCCATCTCGTACTTGTGACAGCAATCATCATAATCACAGCACCCCTTCTCTTCGATGCTCCTTTGCCACAGAACTGGTTTGCTTCCATTTTAGTTTTTTTGGCAATGTCATTTGCCTGTGCCGGATTAGGTGTGCTCATTGGGGTGGTTTCGCCCAATTCACGAATGTCGGTGTTATGGTCACAAGTGGTTTTTGTACCCTCCATGCTTTTGGGCGGTTTGATGATCCCAAATAACCTGTTGCCAGATGTGGCAGCAAAAATAGCCCAGCTGTTGCCCGCCACCCAGGCAATGAATGCATTCAACGGGTTGGCCATGGATGGTGTCGCTGATTTTTCCCCCTGGGGATCCGTTGCTGTATTAATTAGCAGCGGGGTGTTTGCTTTTGCCCTGTCAGCCTATCTTTTCAGTTGGGACAATCGCAACAGTACACGCCGTGGAAATCCTGCTTTGGCCTTCCTTGTCTTTCTTCCCTCTGTGATCGGAATTTTCACCCTGTAAAATAACATTTTCCCATATGCAGAAGCGAGCTTTTCGGGAGAGAGAATGGTACTCTCCCATCATCTCAACACAAGTGGATGGTAGGGTCCGTTTTTATTGGTGAACCTTTTCAGCGGCTATAGTTCTTTGAATTTCCTCTTCCCGATTCAATTTTTGATCGGTCCCCAATTTTTGTGAAAACCTATAGGTTCTTGTGTATAGGTTACGTTTCCATGGTGTAGGTCACTGTGACCCCTTCTTTATACACATGCCGGGGTTTTATGAAATATCACTTTGAATCAACCTTCAGTCCGATGCTGAATACGACCTTGCTGGGTAAACTAGACTCCAAGGCACCCACGTTAATCCAAAAATGGAGACAAATCAATGAAGGTCCTGTTGCTATACCCTGAATTTCCTGACACCTTCTGGAGTTTTAAACATGCGCTAAAGTTCATCGATAAGAAAGCCGGCACCCCGCCGCTCGGGCTGCTGACCGTCGCCTCGATGCTGCCGCACGGCTGGGAAAAACGCCTCGTGGACGTGAACATCCAATCCCTCACAGATGCAGATTTGGAATGGGCAGACTGGGTGATGATCTCTGCCATGATCGTGCAGCGTGACTCCACCCGCGAACTGGTCAAGCGTGTGAAAGCCTCGGGAAAGACCCTCATCGCCGGCGGACCGCTCTTCCTCAGCGAACACGACGACTTCCCGGAAGTCGACTACTTTGTACTCAACGAGGGCGAGATTACCCTGCCCCAATTCCTGATGGACGCTGCCCAGGGGAAAGCCAAACGGATTTACTCAACACAAGAATACCCCGATATCACCCAGACTCCTCCCCCTCTATGGGAGCTGGCTGACTTGAAGCAGTACGCCACGGTCAGCATACAGTTTTCTCGAGGCTGTCCGTTCAATTGTGATTTTTGCAATGTCACCGCCATGCTGGGTCACCGCCCTCGTACCAAGACTGCCGCCCAACTTATCACCGAGCTCGACAATCTGTATGCCCTTGGCTGGCGCGACCCCGTGTTCATCGTGGATGACAACTTCATCGGCAACAAGAAAGTGCTCAAGGAGGAAGTCCTTCCGGCATTGATCGAATGGCGCAAGGGCAAGATCGGATTACCCTTCAACACCGAGGTATCCATCAACCTTTCCGATGATCCCGAGTTGATGCGCATGATGACTGCAGCCGGATTCAACGAAGTCTTCGTGGGCATTGAAACCCCCAACGAGGCAAGCCTGGCAGAATGCAGCAAATCGCAAAACCGCAACCGCAACCTCGTGGAAAGCGTCCACCGCATCCAACGCGCCGGCATGGAGGTACAGGGCGGCTTTATCGTGGGATTTGATGCGGACAACGAGACTATCTTCAAACGCCAGGCGGAATTCATCACCGAAGCTGGCATCACCACCGCCATGGTGGGTCTGCTTCAGGCGCCTCCGGGAACCCGCCTCTATGACCGCATGAAGCAGGAAGGCCGTTTGCTGAATGAAATGACCGGCAACAACGGCGATGGTTCTACAAACATCATCCCTAAATTGGACATCAAGGTACTTCAAGATGGTTACCGCTCGCTGGTGAAATACTTGTACACGCCCGCAGCCTACTACCAGCGGGCGAGAGCCTTCCTGGAAAATGTGCAGCCCCCCAAGGTGCAGATCAATCTGGATTGGACTTACATCCGCGCCATGTTCCGCTCGATCAGGTCACTGGGCATCAAGGGCGTCGAGCGGGTGGAATACTGGAAGCTCTTCCTATGGGCGTTATTTCGAAAACCGAGCGTTTTCCCGCAGGCCATCACCCTGGCGATCTACGGCTACCACTTCAGGGTTCTTTCTGAGCAGGTGTAGGCTAAATCATTCATTCGGGTCAATCAACTGGCAGGGGCACAGCGCGCTGTGCCCCTGCTTCTTTCCGCGCTCTGGATTCTCAACTCTCAAGTCTCCCCTCTCAACCGTTTTTCCAAATTACTCATCCCTGTTCACTAATCGCTTCTCTCGGTTCTCGATCCTCGAATCTCAACTCTCGATTCTCGCATTTTCCCTATTTACTCATCACTATTCGCTAATTACTGTTCTCAATTCTCAATTCTCCATTCTCGTTTCTCCGCCTCTTCCCCTTGACTTACTGAACAAATGTACTATATAATCAAATAGACTCGATTGCATTTTCATATATAATGATTAACAATCTTACGTACGAGGAGAACCTTCATGGCAAAAAAGCCTTCCCCCACCCCCCAAAGCGGATTTGACAATCTCGACAAGTCGGAACCCATGAATGAAGCCAAGCGGGCAGTGCTCGACAAAGCCCTGGGTGACATCGTAAAGCGGTACGGAGAAGGCTCCATCATGCGGCTAGGTGAAACCCACTCCCTGCAGGTGGAAGCCATCCCCAGCGGTTCCCTTTCACTGGATATTGCCCTCGGTATCGGCGGCATCCCCCGCGGACGCATCACCGAGATTTTCGGACCGGAATCCTCCGGCAAGACCACCCTGTGTCTTCATATTGCTGCCGAAGCCCAGAAACTAGGCGGCACAGTGGCGTTTATCGATATGGAACACGCACTTGACCCTGCTTATGCAGCCAAACTTGGCGTGAACATTGAAAACCTGCTTGTTTCGCAGCCCGATACCGGCGAACAGGCGCTGGAAATCGCTGAAACCCTGGTACGATCCGGCGCAGTGGACGTGGTGATCATCGACTCGGTGGCCGCCCTGGTTCCACGGGCAGAAATCGAAGGCGATATGGGCGACGCCAGCATGGGTATGCAGGCACGCTTGATGTCGCAGGCGCTGCGCAAGCTCTCCGGCGCCATCAATCAGACCAAGACCGCAGTGATCTTCACCAACCAGCTGCGCCAGAAAATCGGCGTGATGTTCGGCAATCCCGAAACCACTCCCGGCGGCCTGGCGCTCAAATTCTACGCCTCTGTCAGACTGGACACCCGACGCATCCAATCCATCAAAGTTGGACCGGAAATCGTCGGCAACCGTACCCGTGTGCGCGTGGTCAAGAACAAGGTTGCACCGCCCTTCCGTACGGCTGAATTCGACATCATGTACAACGAAGGTATTTCCAAGGAAGGCGATATCGTGGACCTGGCGACCGCCCTCGAGATCATCACCAAACGCGGCGCATTCTTCTCCTATGGCGATGTGCGCCTGGGACAGGGAAGAGAGAACGCCAAGGACTTCCTGCGCCAGAATCCCGCCCTGTGCAAAGAGATTGAGACTGCGGTACGCCAGCGCGCCATGGGCGGAGAGCTGCCCATTACCCTCGGCGACGAAGAGGAAGAAGCCGGACGCGACGAGAGCTGACCCATTCTCATGGGTACAAAACCTGGAATTTCACCAATCCCCCTGATCGTTTCCCTGCTGCTCATTTCGATATTTGCAGCAGGGTGCACCGGTCTGCGCCCCAGCCGCCAGGTGCCGCAGGAAACGCAGGCGCAAGCGTATGTGCCCCCTGTTCGAAGTGACACCGCCACCCCTGTCCCCACGGCCGGACCTTCCATGCCGACGCAGATGGCAGATTGCTCAAACTCTCTGACATACCTTTCCGACCTCACCGTTCCGGACGGTACCCACTTCAACCCCGGGAACAGTATTGAGAAGAAATGGCAGGTGAAAAATTCAGGCACCTGTAACTGGGTGGATGGCTATACGCTAAAAATGGTGGGCGGCGATCCCCTCGGTGCTGCCGAATCGCAGGCGCTGATTCCTGCCCGCAATGGCACCGAAGCGGTGATCCAGATCGATTTCACCGCCCCCCAGGCTGCCGGCGAATATGACAGTTCCTGGCAGGCACACGATCCGCAGGGCAATCCCTTCGGCGATAAGATCTTCATCAAGATCACGGTCAACGCGCCATAAGCACATCGCGGAATATAGAAGCCTTTACCTCATATTCGGTACTGACCACCGGACTTTTCTCCACATGTGGTTTCTCTTTACATAAATATATGCAACGTGAATTATTTACTTGATTACGTATCCAAGAAATGATGTACCAATTGATAATGGATACCGTAAAGCCTCCCTCTGATGAGGGAGGTGGCACGGCGAGGCCGTGCCGGAGGGAGAGAAAATGAAAAGTTACAACAAAAAGAACATCCCTCTGGCTAAAGAACTGAGAAAGAACATGACACCATGGGAACGTAAGCTTTGGTATGAATTTTTGCGTTCCTACCCGGTGCGATTTCAGAGGCAGAAAGCCATCGGGAATTACATTGTTGATTTCTATTGCGCCAAGGCAAGATTAATTATTGAGCTGGATGGCAGCGGTCATTTTGAGCGTGCTCAGATAGAAAAGGACAGCCAAAGAACAATAAATTTGGAAGCTGCAAACCTGCAAGTATTGAGAATCTGCAACCTGGATATAGACCGGAATTTTACGGATGTTTGTGAAGAAATTAATAAGGCAGTAAGGCAATCTCTCCCTCAGTCAGCTTTGCTGACAGCTCCCTCATCAGAGGGAGCCGAAGCACTTTGACCACAGTGAAGCACGGGCAGGAAACCAAAAATCTCTGAATAAGCTCACTCCCCATACAAAAAGATACCTGCTGAAAAGATAATTACTTTTCAGCAGGTATTGCATTCATAAAACATTCACACAGCCGTCTGGCAATTCAGCCCCGGCTGTGATTCCATTCTGGTTTAGGTGCCTTCCTGCCAGGAATTCAAATAGTGCAGTTGTTCCGCAGAAAGATCGTCGATGTTCACGCCCATGGCGCTGAGTTTGAGGCGGGCAATTTCCTTGTCGATATCTTCGGGGACGCTGTAGACCCGCTTTTCCATCGTCCCGGCATTCTTCACCAGGTATTCCAGCGAGAGTGCCTGGTTGGCGAAGGACATGTCCATCACTGAAGCGGGGTGCCCTTCAGCGGCTGCCAGATTGATCAGGCGGCCTTCACCGAGCACAAAAATGCGACGGCCGTCCTTGAGGGTGTACTCTTCAACGAAGGGGCGTACCAGCCGTTTGGAGACAGCCATCTCTGCCAATGCAGGGATGTTGATCTCCACATTGAAGTGACCGGAGTTTGCAATGATCGCGCCGGATTTCATCACTTCGAAGTGATGGCGGTCCACCACATTGATGTCGCCGGTGAGCGTGACAAAGATGTCGCCAATTTTGGCAGCTTCTTCCATGGGCATCACCCTGAAACCATCCATTACTGCCTCGAGCGCCTTCAATGGATCCACTTCGGTGACAATCACGTCCGATCCCATTCCGCGTGCACGTGATGCCAACCCGCGGCCGCACCAGCCGTAGCCGGCCACGACAAACACCTTGCCTGCCAGCAGCACATTGGTGGCGCGGACAATTCCGTCCAGGGTCGATTGACCCGTGCCGTAGCGGTTATCGAAGAAATGCTTGGTCAGCGCGTCATTCACGGCGATGATGGGGAAGCCCAGTGCATTGTCGGCAGCCATGGCGCGCAGGCGGATAACACCCGTGGTGGTTTCCTCTGTGCCTGCCACCACACCGTCCAGCATTTCGCGGCGCTTGGTGTGGAGCACATTGACCAGGTCCGCGCCGTCATCCATGGTGATGTGAGGCTTGTGATCCAGCGCAGCGTTGATGTGCTTGTAGTACACCACATTTGACTCGCCCTTGATCGCATACACGGGGATTTCATCATGCGCAACCAGCGAGGCAGCCACATCATCCTGGGTCGAAAGCGGATTGGATGCGGTCAACACCACATCCGCGCCGCCCGCCTGAAGAGTCTTCATCAGGTTTGCAGTTTCGGTGGTCACGTGCAGGCAGGCGGAAATCCGCATTCCGGCAAGCGGCCGCTCTTTGGCGAAGCGTTCCTGGATCTGGCTGAGCACGGGCATCTCACGCTGCGCCCATTCAATTCGCAATCGCCCACCTTCGGCAAGTTTTGGATCTTTGACATCAAAATTCGGCATTACGTCCTCCAGTATGGTTATTTCGCAATTAACTGTTCCAGCATTCCCTGATCGTCGAAATTCTGGCGGTAACGGGCAATGAATTCTGGAATGGAATAAACATGGTTCTGTGTACCTTTTTGTTCCAGGCAGTAGGTGGCAGCAAGGGCACCCATCTGTCCGCAAGTCTGCAGGTCAAAGCCTGAGCGATAGCCGCGCAGGAACCCTCCCCTGAAGGCATCTCCCACCCCCGTTGGGTCGAGGATCTTCCCTGGTGGAACGATGCCAATCTCGTACTTTTTCCCTTCGTTGTAGATCACGGCACCTTTTTCACCGAGCGTGACGACCACCAGGGGAATACGGTCAACCATCTGCTGCTGGTTCAGACAGGTATGCTTTTGCAGCAGGTCAAACTCGTATTCGTTGACAAAAAGCGCCTGTGCTTCCTCAGCACCCCGGCAAAGGTCATCATGGTCATTTCTGGCAACCTGTTGACCCGGGTCGTAGAGGTACGGGATCTTTAGATCAAGGCACTCTTCAACATACTTCTTCATCGCTCCCGGGTCGTTCGGAGAAATGACCACATAATCCGCTTCACCTTTGGAAAAATCTGCAAGGCTCAGGCTGGCGGCATCCGCCATGGCTCCGGTATAGAAGGTGGCAATCTGGTTGTTCGAAAGGTCGGTATTGACGAAGAAGGAAGCGGTGAATTTGCCGTCCACAATCTTAACCATGGCGGTATCGATGCCGCATACTTCCAACCATTTTCGATAATCCTCGAAATCCTCGCCAACTGTGGCCATCAATTTAGGCTTTTCGCCCAGCAGAGCCAGAGTATAGGCAATGTTGGGTGCCACTCCGCCGCGCTGTTTGATCATCACATCCACGAGGAATGAGAGGCTGATGGAGTCCAGTTTTTCAGGGATGATTTGCTCCTTGAAATAACCGGGGAATGACATCAAATAGTCGTATGCAACAGATCCAGTGAGAATAATGGCCATGTTTCACCCTTTCCGGCAACCAATTATAAATGACACTTGCCCAAAATGGGAAAATCGACTTATTCCGCAGGTTTGACAATCTTGACTGCAACGCTCTGAATTCATGCATTACAATAAGGAAATGCTGCACGCAGCATGGATATTCAAATCAATACGGGCAATTGCGCCTTGATTCACAAGGATGACCATGAAAAGGCTCTCTCCAATTTTGATCATGATTCTGCTGCTCAGCGCCTGCAGCGCCATACCGGGAGGCAACGCCCCCGGCAGCTCCAATCTCGGTACACAGGGTGCAATTCAGTCACCTGCGACGGTAACACCCACCGCCACTGCCACGCTAACCCCCGAGGTCCGAATTATTACCGCTGAACAGGAGCTTTTGAACGGCGATTACGATCAGGCTTTGGGCGAATATCAAAAAGTGCTCACCTCCACCAATGACCCGTTGACTGTGGCAGCCGGGCAACTCGGCATCGGGAAGTTGTATTTCTTTCAGGAGCAATACGATAAAGCAGTGGACCAGTTTACCTGGATTATCGCCAATTTTCCGAGCAGCGAACCCCAGAATCTGGCTGTTTTCTACCTGGCTCGTACCTATGACGCCCAACAGCAATATGCCCAGGCTGCCGAAACCTATCAACGCTACCTGGAACTGGGCTCTGGACCGCTTGACAGCGAAATCCTTACACTGGAGGGAAACGCTCTTTTGAAATCCGGAGATGTTGCATCTGCTTTGCCGGTCTTTGAAAAAGCGTTAACCACCGCCGTGGTAACCAAACAGGAAGCGCTCAAGATCAAGATCGCACAGGGCTACGAGCAAACCGGCAATACAGCAGAAGCGCTTACCCGCTACCAGGAAATCTACGACACCTCAACCTCAGATTACACCAAAGCACAGATGGACTTTGCCATGGGAAACATCTATCGGGCCAATAGTGAAACCGACCAGGAGTACGCGAAGTTTCAGGATGCGGTCGATAATTTCCCCACCTCCAACGATACCTACCAGGCTTTGGTCATCCTGGTGGAACAAGGGCAGCAAGTCAGCGATCTGAGCCGGGGAATCATCGATTACTACGCCGGTCAATACGGACTTGCAGCCCAGGCGCTGGACCGCTATATGTCGGAAAATCCCAACCACGACGGCACACCTCATTACTACCGTGCGCTCAGTTTGTTCAATATGGCTGATTTCCAGGGTGAAATTGCCGAATGGGATAAGCTGATCGTCGATCACCCCTCCGACCAGTACCTGGCAAAGGCTTTTCTTGAAAAATCGACCACCCAATGGAATTCGCTGAACGAATTTGAAGCAGGTGCTCAGACCCTGCTTGAGTTCGTAGCCCTGCAGCCAACTGCGGCTGAGGCTCCCGGTTATCTTTTCCAGGCAGGCAGGATCTATGAACGCAACAACCGCCCTGACAAGGCAGCAGCCACCTGGTCGCGGATCATCAACGAGTACCCGGCGGCTCCTGAAGCCTACACCGGGCTCTTCGAAGCCGGGATTTGCTACTATCGTCTCGCAGACTATCAAAACGCCTTGCTGGCATTTCAGCGCACACTCGTGCTCGCCACCTCCCCCTCGGATACCGCAAGTGCAGCCCTCTGGGTGGGCAAGACCTACCAGATGCTGTCAGACAAAGCCAGCGCTGAGACCTACTTCACGCAGGCTGCAGCGGCTGACCCGACAGGGTATTACTCCATCCGCGCTCAGCAGATGCTGGATGGTCAGGCTCCCTTCCCGTCTTCCGTTCGTCCTGATCTGGCGGTCTCGCTCGACACAGAGGTTAAAGCCGCCAGTGCATGGCTGGTGAACAAAATGGGGCTTCCTGCCGGGACTGATCTCACAAGCTTTGACCTGATCTCCAGTGATCCACTCTTTAAGAGAGGCGATCTCTTTCTGAAATTTGGTTTTGTCGATCAGGCGCGCAGCGAATTTGATGCGCTGCGTGATGAATACCAAACAGATGCAGCAAAATCATTTGAGTTGCTGCATTACCTGGAATCTGCCGGACTCTACCGCACAGCGGTGCTTGCCAGCCGCCAGGTACTGGATATTGTCGGGATGAGCCAGGTGGATACTCTCAAAGCGCCTGTGTACTTCAATCATGTTCGGTTTGGTGTGTTCTACCGCGATGCCATTGTCTCGGCTGCCAATAACGAAGGCCTGGATCCGTTGCTGATCTTCAGCTTGATCCGCCAGGAGAGTCTGTTTGAGGGATCGATCGTCTCCTCAGCCGGTGCAGTGGGGTTGATGCAGATCCTGCCTGCGGTCGGCGCCGAAATTGCCCGCGATTACGGCTGGCCGCCCAACTATATCGATAGCGATTTGTATAAACCGCCTGTCAACATCCGCCTTGGGACGCATTATCTTAAGAAATGGTTGGATTACTTTAATGGCAATTACACCGCTGCTTTTGCTGCTTATAACGGCGGTATCGGTAATGCCATTGAATGGCAGCAAATCGCCGGTGATGACCCCGACCTGTTGCTCGAGGTGATCCGATACGAGGAGACGCGCAATTACATCCGCTACATCACCGAATACTACGAGATATACAAGACGATCTATACCCACCCGTGAAATCAAAAATCCGGAGCTTTTATCAAGCTCCGGATTATTTGTCATTTATAGGACCAACCGCCAGGGGTTTTCCACAAGGGCGGCCAATGCTGCCATGAATTGAGCTGCTTCCACACCGTCGCTGATGCGGTGATCCACCGAAAGCGTCAGGTTCATGCGGGTTCCCACCTCGATCGCTCCGTCTTTGACCACCGGCTGGGCTTTTGCCGCCCCCACTGCCAGGATCGCCGCTTCCGGTGGGTTGATGATGGCAGCAAACTCATCCACTTCGTACATGCCAAGGTTGCTCACTGAGAAGGTCGAACCCTCGATATCCTCAGGTTTGACCTTGCCCTGCCGCGCCCTGCTGACCATGGCGGCGCTTTCACCCGCTATCTGGCGCAAAGACTTGACATCCGTATCCCGAACGACCACGGTCAACAGCCCGCCTTCCACCGAAACCGCGATGCCGATATTCACATGCCCGTGAAGGATAAGCGCATTACGTCCCAACGAAGCATTCAAATTCGGGTACTGACGCAGGGCCAGTGCCGCCGCTTTGACAATGAAATCATTGACCGAGATCTTTTCGCCCTCAGGTAATTGAGAGTTGATTTCTTTGCGCAATGCCAGGAGCTTTTCCACATCCACCGATCGGGTAACCGGGAAATGCGGAATTGTCTGCTTGGATTCGGTCATGCGCCGTCCAATGGCGGCACGCAGCCGGCTCATCGGAACCTCCTGGTCCGCTCCCTGTACCACCGCGTAGGACACGGTAGGTGCAACCTCTGCCGGCGTTGCTGCGACCTGGATCACCCTGGCTTCCGTTGCTGCAGCCGATTCCACGTCACGCTTGATGATCCGCCCTCCAGGTCCGCTGCCTGAAATGGATTCCAAATCAAGCCCCTTTTCGCGTGCAATACTTTTAGCCAGCGGCGATGCGAGAACTCGACCCGATTCGGTTCTTTGCGGCTGTGCTGTTTCGACGTGTTGTTCTACCGCTGCAGCAGGCGGCGTCGTCTTTTCAGTGAGTATTTCTGCAGCCTGTTCGCCCAATTCTTCCGACGAAGGTTTTGCCGTTTCCTCGATCTTTTCACCTGGAGCTGCGATGAGTGCGATTCCCGAACCTACCGGAACAACGCTTCCATCTTCCACCAGGTGGCGTGCCAGGATCCCCTCGTATGATGAATCCACCTCCAGCGTAGCCTTGTCGGTTTCGATCTCCGCCAGGATGTCGCCTTTCTTAACAGCTTCACCTTCCTGTTTGACCCATCGCACCAGGGTGCCTTCAGCCATATCAAACCCGAGTTTGGGCATGGTTACTGTTTCAGCCATTACAGCACCTCCTTTACCGCGGCAACGATATCTGCCACCTGCGGGAGTGCAGCCTGTTCCAGGGTGCGATTGTAAGGCAGCGGAACCTCTTTCTGCGCCACCCGTTTGATGGGCGCGTCCACATAATCAAATGCTTCCTCGTAGATTCGAGATGCGACCTCAGACCCCACACCGAAGGATTTCCACCCCTCTTCCACGATCACTGCCCGGTTGGTTTTCTTGAATGATTCGATCACCGGACCCATATCCAGGGGGCGCAAGCTGCGCAGATCAACAATCTCTGCATCCACCCCCGCGGCTGAAAGTTCCTCCGCAGCCTTGAGTGAGAGTTCCAGCATCTTGCTGTAAGTGACGATGGTCACATCCTTGCCGGGTCTTTGAATGGTCGATTTTCCAAGGGGAACGATGTAATCCCCTTCGGGTACTTCACCCTTCGATTGATACAAGGTGGCGCTTTCGATGAACATGACCGGGTTGTCGCTGCGGATGGCAGCCTTCAGCATGCCCTTGGCATCCGCAGGAGTACCTGGTGCTACCACGGTCAGACCCGGAAAATGGGCAAAGATGGCATCAGGCGTTTGCGAGTGCGTGGCACCCAACTGCCTGCCTCCGCCGCTGACTGTTCGAATCACCAGCGGCAATCTCATCTGTCCGTTGAACATGTAGTGCAGCTTGGCGCTCTCATTGACAATATGGTCCATCGCCGAGAAGGCAAAATTGATGGTCATCAATTCAGCCACGGGACGTAAACCGCTGATCGCTGAGCCAATGGCTGCCCCAATAATGGCTGCCTCTGAGATAGGTGTATCTTTCACCCGTTTGGATCCAAAATGATCATAGAATCCTCTGGTCACCGCATAGGTGCCGCCCCATACCCCTACTTCCTCGCCAAGGATGAACACCTTGGGATCCCTTTCCATTTCCTCCCATAAAGCCTGCGAGATCGCTTCCCGCATGGTTATTCTTGCCATGTTTCCCTCCTACTCTTCCACGTAGATATTCTTGAAGAGGGTATCCAGCGCCGGTTCGGGGCTGTTTTCTGCAAATTCCAAAGCCTCTGCCAGTTCACCATCCACCTGCTTTTCAATTGCTTCCAAATCTGACATTGAAGCATGTTTCCCTGAAATCAACTTCTTTTGGTACTGCCCGATCGGATCTTCCTCTTCCCATTTTTGCACTTCGGCCTGTTTTCGATAGCGTTCGGGATCGCCCATGGAATGACCGCGGAACCGGTAAGTGTTTGCCTCCAGGAATTGCGGTCCGCTGCCGCTGCGAACTTCCTCGATCATCTCTTCCGCTGCCTTGCGAACTGCAAGCACATCCATTCCGTCCACCGAACGATTCGGCATGCCATAACCGATGGCTTTCTGCCGGATATCCGAAACCGCTGAAGCCCTCGGGACTGCAGTACCCATACCGTACATGTTATTCTCGCAAACCCACAGCACCGGTAATTGCCAGACTTTGGAAAGATTCAACCCTTCATGAAAATAACCGATATTGGTCGCGCCATCGCCAAACATGGCGATCGTAACGCCGCCTGTTTCGTTGTATTGATCGGTCAACGCCAACCCGGCTGCCAGCGGAACATGCGCCCCCACAATCGCATGCCCGCCCCAGTAATTGAGGTTTACATCCGCCATGTGCATCGATCCGCCGCGTCCGCCGGAAACCCCTGTAGCCTTTCCCAGGAGTTCAGCCAGGACTTTCTTGACTGGAATTCCGGCATTGATCGCCACGCCGTGGTCGCGATATGCCGTTATGACCCGGTCGATTGGCTTGCGGGCTGAGATCAGTCCGGTTGAAACGGCTTCCTGTCCAATATACAAGTGTAAAAACCCGCCGATCTTCCCATCCTGGTAAAGCTCGGCTGCTTTTTCCTCCAGCCGGCGGATCAACACCATTTGATAATAAAGCTCAAGATATTCTTTCTTCTGCATCGGGTTTCCCCTCCTCGATCACATCATTGATCCATATTTCTTTTATTATTTTGACATATTTTATCATAATTATCTTTATTATAGAGTCTTTGTATCTGAATTCGATATGATTTCGATGAGATAACCTTAAATCAAAGATCCCCCTTTGAAGTATCCAGGTGAAATGCATCGCCGATACACCAAATCAAATGGTGCGTTCAAATACAAACAGCCTAAATGCTTAATTGCCGCCTTCAAGAAACATAGAAGGGTTATAGAGAGTAGAGGCGCTCAGCTGTCACGACCCTGGCGCTGCTTTTCGTCATGGGTGCGCCCCTACGTAAGGTTTCCTACCCAAGAAAGTGTGTAAAAGAAATTGAACAGCATCTGCTTTTAGTAATGCACTACTGAAGTTGTCTGTTAAGAAAAGAGCTGCCCGTTGGGCAGCTCTTTAATATTTCGGTTTTGCCTACTTGCCCAGCAGGGCTTCGCCCTTGTGCTTCAGGGCAGCCTGGGCAGCAGCAAGACGCGCGATGGGCACGCGGAACGGGCTGCAGGAAACATAGTTGTTACCGATGGTGTGGCAGAACTCGATCGAATCGGGATCTCCACCATGCTCACCGCAGATACCCACCTCGAGCGCCGGACGTTCTGCACGGCCGTCGTTGACGGCAACCTGCATCAGCCTGCCCACGCCGCCGCGGTCGATGGTCTGGAACGGATTCTTGGGCAGGATGCCTTCTTCTACATATTTCACCAGGAAGCTGCGTTCTGCATCGTCGCGGCTGTAGCCAAAGGTCATCTGGGTCAGGTCGTTCGTACCGAACGAGAAGAATTCAGCCTGGGTGGCTAGCTCGCCTGCAGTGACTGCAGCGCGCGGGATCTCGATCATCGTGCCGAACTTGTAGGAGAATTCAGCGCCTTTTTCCTTCATTACCTTCTTGGCAATTTTTTCCAGGCGCGGCTGGATCCAGTTCAGTTCATTGATGGTGCCGGTCAGAGGGATCATCACCTCGGGTTTGACGACGATTCCGCGCAAGGTACAGTCGGCAGCGGCTTCGAAGATTGCCCGAACCTGCATCTCAACGATCTGCGGCATGGTAATCGAGAGGCGAACACCGCGCAGACCCATCATTGGATTGGACTCATGCATGGCCCTGACTTCGTTCAGCAGGAATTCTTTTTCAGCCAGGCCTTTGGTTTCACCCTTCAATCGCATGGTGATGGTTTCTTCCAAGAGGGATTCTTCAGAAGGCAGGAACTCATGCAGCGGCGGGTCGATCAGGCGGATGATTACAGGTAATCCATCCATTGCCTCAAAGATCCCGTCGAAGTCAGACCGCTGGAATGGCAGCAGAATGTCGATTGCTTTTTGGCGTTCTTCATCCGTCTTTGCCAGGATCATCTTTTGCACGGTTGGCAGGCGGGAGGTTTCGAAGAACATGTGCTCGGTACGGCAAAGGCCGACTCCCATGGCGCCGTACTGTCGTGCGCGGCGGGCATCCTTCGGATAATCAGCATTCGCCCAAACCTGCATACCGGTGGTTGGCCAGCCTTTGGGGGCTTTACGCATTTCAGGGGTGGCGCAGATCTCATCCGCCCACTTGAGCAGCGTGAGCAGATCGGTTTGTTCTTCAAATGACGGGGTGGTCAGATCGATTTTACCAACGTAAGCTTCACCGGTGGTGCCGTCAACAGAAATCCATTCGCCTTCCTTTACGGTGACGCCGTTGCAGACCATCAAACGTTTGGTCATGTCGATCTGCACAGACGAGGCACCCACGATGCAGGGCACACCGAACTGGCGTGCAACCACTGCTGCATGGCTGGTGGCGCCGCCTTCGCTGGTGAGAATACCCTTGGCAGCGAGCATACCGTGCACGTCGTCCGGTTTGGTGAAGGGTCGAACCATGATGGTATCCTGGCCCTCTTCCTTGGCTTTCTTTTCAGTCAGATCCGCATCGAAGTAGATTTGACCCACTGCAGCACCAGGAGAGGCGTTGACGCCGGAAGCAAAGAAGCGGCCGTCTTTCTTGGCTTTGGCTTTGGTCTCAGCAGAAAATTGCGGGTGGAGCAGCGTGTCCACATCACCCGGGGTCACGCGGCTGATTGCTGTTTCCCTGGTGATCAAACCTTCGTTGACCATATCCACAGCAATCTTGACAGCAGCCTTGGCAGTGCGCTTGCCGCTGCGGCATTGCAGCATCCACAGACGTCCGCGTTCAATGGTAAATTCAACGTCCTGCATATCCTTGTAATGTTTCTCAAGCTTTGCCACAATTTCAAGGAACTGCTTGTAAGCTTCAGGCAGCGGACCGCCCAGGGTTTCGATCTTTTCCGTGTTGCGAATACCGGCAACCACATCTTCGCCCTGTGCATTCAGCAGATAATCGCCGTAGAGCTTGTTTTCACCGGTGGAGGGATTGCGGGTGAAAGCAACGCCGGTACCCGAATCGTCGCCCATGTTGCCGAAAACCATGGTCACAATGTTGACCGCGGTGCCGAGTGAATCGGGAATGTGGGTGGCGCGGCGATAGTCCACAGCGCGCTTGCCATTCCATGATTTGAACACGGCTTCGGTTGCCAGTCTCAACTGCTCCAAAGGATCCTGCGGAAAGTCAAATCCCTTTTCTCTTTTGACAACCACTTTATATTTTTCGATCAGGCCTTTCAAATCCTCAGCGGTCATTTCAGTGTCCGCTTTGTAGCCCTTGGCATGTTTCAGACCATCGAGGACTTCTTCGAATGCTTCATCGGAGATACCCAACACGACCGAGCCGAACATCTGGATCAGGCGGCGGTAAGAATCGAAGACAAATCGTTCATTCTTGGTCAGGGCGACCATACCCTTGGCAGATTCGTCGTTCAAACCGATATTAAGCACGGTATCCATCATGCCAGGCATGGAATACTTCGCGCCGGAGCGGCATGAGACAAGCAGCGGATCAGTATTGCTGCCAAATTTCTTGCCGGCTTCCTTTTCTACAACAGCAAGCGCTTCGAGCATTTGATTCCACTGGCCAGCAGGGAATTTGTGATTTTCCTGGTAGGCATTGCAGGCTTCCGTTGTCACAGTAAATCCGGGAGGAACGGGCAAACCGATCCGAACCATCTCAGCCAGGTTGGCGCCCTTTCCGCCAAGCAGGCCGCGAACCGTATCCCAATCGCCGCCTACGTATTTCTCGGCTTTCTCAATTTCGTGAAATAGATAAACCCATTTCTTTTCAGCCATTCTTTTCCTCCGTAAGTAAATGATAGCAAAAAGCCCATTTTGGGGCATTTTAATTTGTTTATAACTAAGTGTTGAATTTTACCATGAATCACCCTTCAAAGGTCTCATTAATCCCGACCCACTTGTGGAGAGTCGTTTTGTAAACCATTTGCAAGGTAAGTTCGACCTTTTCTGTTTGATAATAGGAGACAAATGGACGAGGTTTACCAGTGAAAATACTTGTGATCGATGACGATCCGGCAATGACGGATCTCCTCAGGCTTATCCTTTCACCGATACAGGCGGCCATTTTCACCTCGAATTCGGGACCAGAGGGAGTGGAAATTGCCGCTTCAGAAAATCCCGACATCATCATCCTCGACCTGATGATGCCCGAGATGGACGGATGGGAAGTCTGCCGCATTGTACGCGAATCCAGCAACGTTCCCATATTGATCATGTCTGCCATCGATAATCCCGGGCTGATTGCCAAAGCCTTGGACGCCGGTGCAGATGATTTTCTGGTCAAACCCGTACCCAGCGGGGTATTGATCGCTCACATTATGAACCTCACCCGCCCCCGGTCGCTCAGTTCGCAGCAATTATCCCAGCGCCAAATGGCATTTAACCATATCGTAAAATAACCCCCTTTCTACTGCGGAAGGGGGTTTTCTCACTCCATTCACTTGCCCAAAACCAGGGACTTCATCCAGCTTATTGCCTCGATCTTTGTGTCAATCGTCCCGGCAGCCTGTTCTTCCAGCAGGGTATTTATCAGCTCACCCACCTGCTTTCCCGGCTGTATTTGAAACTGCCTCATCAATTCTCTTCCATTCAACAAAGGCTTTGGCGAGATAATCTCTGGGTGGTTTGCCCAGGCATCCACCAGTACCTCGCATTTTTCCAATTCTTTCAGCCAGGATTGTGCACTGCGTTCAGCAGGCGGCTGGCTCAGCAATCCTGCCAGTCGGACCAGGCAAAGATCGACCGGTGCCTGTTTGAAGAATCGATAAATCTCCCGCCGATTGGGAATTTGACTCATGGATTTCAGATCATTCTGGTGATCGTAAAGAGCCGAAAGATGAGATTTCTCTTCGTTCGCAAGCAATAATTCTTCAAGTACCCGAAAAAATGACTGGCGGTCATACGTTTCTAGCCAGGCGCCCAATAAATCCATGGTGCGTAGGGTTCTACCTGAGCTGTTCACGCGCGCCAGGTGATCCAATATTCGTTTCTTGAACCTGCCGAGACGCAGGAGGAAGGAAGTGATCGGCATGCCCTGGCTGGCTTCTTTGACACCCACGCCTTCGAGCGCACTGATCAATTCTTCGAGTGCACCGCACTGCCGCGCCGGAATTGCAATATCCGATTCCGCAGAACCAAGCCTGAGGACATCCAATATTCCCAACCGTTCCAGGAGCCGGAGTCCAACGTCTGGCTTCCCTGATTCAAGCACCTTCAAAAGCTCGTCGCGGTTGCGTTCACGCGAAATTTGGTTCACCAAGGGTACTGCTGCTTTCAACCCCATCAGAGTCTCAGGGGTGATGGTCAGATCCAACCCTATCGCATATCTCACCGCCCGTATCACACGCACAGGGTCATCTGCGAAGGAATTCGGTGAGCAGGCACGCAAGATCCTGTCCTTCAGGTCGCGCGCCCCTCCCTGCGGATCGATCAGGGCATCCGGTGCGTCGAGGTCAAGTGCCATTGCATTGATCGTGAAATCCCGGGTTTGCAGATCATCTTCAATGCTGCTGCCCTGAAGGCGGGCAAAATCGTAGAACACCCTCCTCCCATTGCTTTCATGAAGAATGACCCTTGAGGTATTCCTTTTGGCATCCAGAAGGTAGAAATCACCCTTCTGTCGGTCCGCCAGTGCTCTGGCAATGATGCGGGTATCAAAACTGCATGCAAGGTCAAAATCCTTGCCCGTCCTTTGCAGCAGAATATCCCTCACCGCCCCTCCCACCAGGTACACCCTGGCGCCGGCGGGCTTGAGTTCGTTCAATTGGCTGATCAACAAGGATTCGTTCAAACCATCCCTAGGCTTTGTATTTTTTCAAATCCACAACGCCGACAAAGGGTAAATTGCGGTAATAATCGTCGATATCAAGCCCGTACCCAAAGACAAATTTGTTGGGAATTGCAAACCCTGTGTACCTGACCGGAACGAAAACCTCGCGCCGGTCTGCCTTGTCCAGCAGCGTGCATACGCAAATGGATTTCGGCTTGCGGGTTTCGAGCAGCTCCAGAACGGCCGAAATGGTATGTCCGCTGTCAATGATATCTTCCACCAGGATTACATCCCGGTTGCGAATGTCGACGTTCAAATCGAGGGTGATCCGCGCATGACCGCTGGACTCGCGCCCTCCCACCCCGTAAGAGGAAACCGCCATAAATTCAATTGCCATCGGCACCGTAATCTGGCGCATCAGGTCAGTCAGAAAAAGCACCCCGCCCCGTAAGATGCATACCAGCAGAAGCTCGCCTGCATCTTTGTAGTCGTTGCTGATCTGTTCTCCCAGTTCTGCGATCCTCTTTTGCAGCTTATCCTCGGGGATCAGAATTTCTTCGAGGAAATCATGGTAGTCCTGCATATCGCCTCTCCTCGCCTTAATCTCGCGGCACTTCGTGATGCAGCCGGCAGCGGGCTTCGTACATCTCGGACGCCCCGACAATGATCACCGGGTCGTTGTATTTTGCCGGTCTGCCATTTACCAACCTCTGCGTGCGGCTGGCAGGTTCACCACAGACCATGCAAATTGCCTGAAGTTTATCCACGTGTTCGGCTTTGGCCATCAGCACAGGCATGCAGCCAAATGGCTCTCCCTTAAAGTTCAAGTCCAAACCGGCGATGATCACCCTGACTCCGCGGTCAGCCAGCTCTGAGACAATATCAATGATTGCATTGTCAAAGAATTGCGCTTCGTCGATGCCTACAACGGTAGTATCGGCATCCACAAGCTGGAGGATCTGGCTGGTGCTGGTGATGGGTGTAGCGTCAAACATGGATCCGGCGTGCGAAGTCACCTTGATCTTTTCATAGCGATCGTCGATGGCAGGTTTGAACACCTGCACCTTTTGCCTGGCGATGGTCGCCCGCCGCAACCGGCGGATTAACTCATCTGTCTTGCCACAAAACATCGATCCGCAAATGACTTCCACAGACCCCACCTTATGCATCATGCGTTCCTCCGGTTTGTTGGATATGTTTCATTCTACCTTAATTGAATGATTCAATATTTTAAAAAACCTGCCTGAATTAAAGAACAACCTCCGGCCATTTGAACCGGAGGTTGTGACACTAGCCTAAAAACTAGACAGCGATGTCTTCTGCAGCGGAAGGAAGGGTATAACCCATCGCGCGCAGGCTTTTCTTCATATCAATAAGTGATTTGCGGCCAAAGCCTTCGATACCGAGGACCGCTGCTTCACCTTCACCGAGCTTGGCAATCACCTGACCCACGGTGGTCAAACCAGCTTTTGCTAGAGCTTCGGTGGCGCGGGTGGAAAGACCAATTTCGGCCACGGCCCGATCGGGGGAAGTGCGGGCGGTTTCACGGGCTTTCTTCTGATCGACAAACTCCTGGCGTGCCTGCAGCTTCTTGTAGAAGCGGTCCACCTGTCCTTCAACGTCGATCAAGCGTTGCTGCTGACCGGTGAAGAATGGATGGCACTTGGAGCAAACCTCGGTGTGAATTTCTTTTTTGGTTGAACCGGTCTTCCAGGTGTTGCCGCATGCGCAAATCACCGTGGCGTCCGGGTAGTATGTTGGGTGAATCCCTTTTTTCATTCTTGCTGACCTTTCCAATGGATTGTGTTTTTACAATTGCCTTTTCAGGCGGATATGTAAAAATCCGATTATTTTTCAGAGACAGCCGGTTTCACATGCACCTTTTTCTGTCCGCTGGGAAGGGTTTCGTATTCAACGATGCCTTCGGCAACAGCAAACAGGGTGTCATCTGTACCAACTTTAACGTTTGTTCCCGGCTTGATCTTGGTGCCGCGCTGGCGGACCAGAATGTTACCGGAAAGCACTACTTCACCGGCGAATTTCTTTACGCCGAGCCGCTGGGCATTGCTGTCGCGGCCGTTTCGACTGGAACCACCACCTTTTTTATGTGCCATTGTCTTTACTCCGCTTTAATGGATTCAATCTTCAAACGTGTGTACTGCTGGCGGTGCCCAGTTTTGACGCGGATGCGTTTCTTGGGTGCATATTTGAAAATGACCAGCTTGGGACCTTTGACATGATCCACCACGGTGGTGGACACTGCTGCGCCCTTGATGGAAGGAGTGCCTACGGTAACGGTCTCATCTTCCACCAGCAATAGAACGTTGTCAAGGTTGACGACTGCGCCGGATTCGGCGTCCAGGAGATCTACATCGATCATAGCTCCCTCGACGGCTTTGTATTGTTTGCCGCCGCTTTCAACAATTGCGTACTTCATAATCACCTTCTCCAATCTTCACTTCGCCGGTTTTCCGCGCCTATTTCGCGCCGATGTACGGGGAAGTTGGGGATAAACACTCAGGTTCCGGCTTCTCCAGCCGGACCAAGGCAGAACGTATTATAAAGGTTGATATCCAGTCTGTCAATAAGAGGATTGTTAGAGCATTTATGACCTTACGGTAGATTCACGGGATTGATAAGCAGCCTGCCCTCGCCATCACGGCGCGTGGCTTTCAAATCATCCAAATGCTCCAGGAATGCCAGCGAGTATTTGCGGCTGGTATTGAAACGGTCGCGGAACTCGGCTACTGTGAATGGCAGCGGGTTATGAGACCTTTCGAGAATAAAGTTACTCATCTCTCCAACTGCCTGCCGGGTGAACACCACATCGCCATTCACCCGGTAGAGAACCCCCGATTCAATGAGGCTGTTGACTAAAGCTTCCCCGGCAATCTGAACACACTCGGCATATGCAGGCGGTGTAAACGGCGATTGTTCAAATTTACCCAGCAGCTCTTCTTTTTTCTTCTGCTGGGCAGGGGTAAACTTCACCTGATGCTCCGGCAAGCGCAGCAGAGCGCCTTCCTGAACGATCCTTCCAAGATCCAGCCATCGTTTCAAGATCAGTGAAAAATCAGCGGTGTTCAGTCCAAGTTTTGTTTTGAGCACCTCGCGGCCCATTCCCAGGCGGGTGGGATTCTCCTGGTGAAATTCTATCAAAATCGTTTTTGCTTTGTTCGTCAAATGCTGAAATCCGGTGGCAGTCATCAGGCGTGATTCGGCAGCCAAAGGCTCATTTGAGAAGGCGATCAAATCACCTTTGGTAATCAGGTCCTCGATCAGTTGGCGAGCCTGCTGATCTTCCATTCGCGCCGCAGCTTTGATTTCCGACAGGCTGACCATACCTCGCCGGTCGAGGTTGTGAAGGAGCTCTTCCCCCGGGTTGGCTTCCGCAAGCCGCTCCAACCGCGAAAGCACCTGTTCATCTTTTAGTCTGTACCTTCCCGATGGTTGGGGGTCCAGCACCACTCCGCCTGCGATGGTCTGGGGAGGAGAGGGAATCCTCAGAACGTACCGGTCACCAGCGACAGCTACCACAGGATGGTTGAGCTCGATCTGCACAAAACCTTCTTCTCCGGGGGCAATCTTTTCCCTGCCCAAAACCCGGACCCGTCCTTCCACTTCTGTCGCCCCGATGAAAATTTTCACCTTGTCGTCGTGCATCAGTACTGCAGAGGCATCTTTGACCATCCGGACTCTTGCATCCAGGCGCTGCGTCGGTTGGTATCCCCCTGGCAGTGTGATCACATTCCCGCGGACGATCCATTCGCGGTCGATTCCGGCTATATTTAAGGCAGTTCGGCTTCCAGGCGGAGCTGTATTAACCTTCTGATTGTAGGTTTGAATTCCACGGATTCTGCCTGTCAACTCTCCGGGTTGAATCTGTACTTCATCACCCAGAGTGAAACTGCCATCCACCAGCGTTCCGGTAACCACAGTGCCGTAACCTGAGAGCGTGAATACGCGGTCAACCGCCAGGCGCGGCTTACCCAGATCCACTTTTTCAGGCGTTGCAGCCAGGCGATCTGCCAGCACCTGTTTCAACTGCGATATTCCTTCCCCGTTGACTGCCGATACCCTGACCAGTGGAGCATCTTGCAGGATCGTCCCTTTACAAAATTCCCGCACTTCCTGTTCCACCAGGTCCAACCAATCGGGGTCGGGAACCAGGTCCACCTTGGTCAGGACGATAATGCCGGTCTTGATCTGCAGCAGATCGAGGATGGCAAGGTGCTCACGCGTCTGTGGCATCACTCCTTCATCCGCCGCGACTATGAACAGAACCGCATCGATACCGCCAACTCCCGCCAGCATGTTTTCGATAAAATCGCGGTGACCGGGCACATCCACAATGCCGACCGGTTCTCCGGTCGGCAATTTGAACCAGGCAAAGCCCAGTTCAATGGTCATTTCACGCTGTTTTTCTTCCTTCAGGCGGTCGGGATGGATACCGGTGAGAGCCTCAACCAGCGTGGATTTACCGTGATCCACATGACCAGCCGTGCCGACCACCCACATTCTCTATCCCTATTTCGATCCAAATGTGCGGTTGAATGCTTCCATCAGATCTCCGGTGAATGCCACGAGCGTCTTGATGCGGTTTTCTGTTTCCTCGATAATGGCATGGATCTGATCCTTCATGTCCAGCGATGAATCCTCGAGTGAAACCACCCGCTCCTGCAGTTTGGCAATCTGCCTGACCTCATCGCGAAGCTGCTCTTCCTGGCTCATGATGTAATTCGTCCAACGTTTCTGATCATCCGCCTTGAATGCCACCCAATCCTGGTGTGAACGCTCCTCGAAAAGGCGTTGGATTTCTGTGATCTCATTTATCCGCCGGTCAAGGCGCACATTGACATCTTCAAACTCCTGCTGCGACTTCTTCACTTCGTGTTTGATCAGTTCAAGCGATTGCAGTTGGGCTTCCACTTCAGAGCCCACTCTTTGCACATCCGTGATTTGCTTCCCCCAGCTTTCCCAGGCTTTTTCACGGTCAAGCTGAACGAGCGCCTGCCTGTCGATAAAGGCAGTCTGTGATTTTTGACGTTCTGCTTCCTTTTCCAGCATCTCGTTCAGGCGCAGGTCATACTTGCGGATATTTTCAGTCAGCACTTCGTTCCGATTACGTTCTTCTTCGATGCGCTTCCGCATCGAGGTTGACTCCAAAGAAAGATCCGCCACCCGCTTCGAATCGATATGAAATTCATCGGTGAGCATTTTTTGGGCACGCGAAAGATCTTCATCCGTGGAGTTGAGGTCCGAAATCTTCTTCTGCAGTTCCTCCAGCAGCCGTCCAAACCGGAACTCCTCTTCAATTCTCGCTTGCAGCGATTTTCGTATGTCTGCCACATTCGGTATCGAATTGCGCGCCTCTGCGATTTGCTTGTTCAAGGCATCAAAATCATCTTTGCGCAGTTTTTCAAATTTCGCTTCCACCGGGGGAATTTTTGCTGCGGTTTCCGCAATCTGCTTGAGCAAATCGATCTTGTTCTGCGCAATAATGCTGTCATACTTTTCCACTCGGGCAGCCGCAGTGGCAGCAAGCTTGACCTCGGCTTCCAGGTTCTGCATCTGGGTGGATTTTTGTCGAATTGTGGCATCAAGGTTGATGATCTGCGACTTTAAGTCAGCAATTTGAGCCTTGTCCTTTTGACGTTCAGAATCCAGCCAATCCAATCTCTTTTCCAGTTCTTCAGGTTCCATGCGCTTACCTCTTCGGAAGTTTATTCAACTTTCAGCTCAAATAAGGAATGATTTCCAGCAAGCGGGTCAAAATTGAAGATACGGCTTGCGGGAAGAGTCCCATGATCAGAATCGCAGCGGTACCGAACCCAAGCAGGATGATCTCTGATGGTTTCTCGGTGATCTGCCATTCCGTTTCTTTCTCACCGATCAGGGTTGCCATCAAACGCGCAATGGCGAAGAACAAACCGCCCAGTCCCACGAATTCCCAGATCAATGCCAATCTGGATACGTCTGCCAGCATTTCGAACGCCTCCATACGTGTGGGAAACGAGGCAAAAACCGGCAAGCCCGCCAGGGAAAGAATGGCAATCATCATTGCACCAGATGTGAACGGCTTTTTCTTGAGTGCCCCTTTCAAATTCTGGAAGCTGGTATCGGGGTACTCTTTCATGATTATCGATAATGATAATGCAAAAATCGCCAAAGCCACCACCTGGGGCAGAAACTTATAGTAAAGAACGCTCAATGCTGCCCCGGTATTCAGCCCAATTATTGTCAACGCAAATCCATTGACCATAATCACAATATACCCGAACAACCGTCTGACATCTTGTTGGAAAGCCGCCAAAATGCCGCCTGTGGCAACCACAAATGTACCAATGGTACGAAGTATCGGGTATAGGGCTGCATTGTCACGCAGCCAGATAAATCCATTCAGATAATCAATGATGATGACAATGAACACCACTGATTGCATACAGAGCAGAAATCCAGCGGAATAGGGATGGCTTTCTTTCATGACCAGGGGAACCCAGGGATGGAATGGAATGACTGCCAACCAGAAGGAAAACCCCAAACCAAGCAGGACGGATGCGGCAAGCAATTGCGTTACGTTTGAAACACTTGCCTGCGAACCTCCCAGAATCCAACCGGCCAACAAGATGACTGGCAAGGCGATTGCCTGAAAGATGAAGAAGCGTAATATTCCCGCGCCGGCGCTTTGAGAGCGGGTCAACAACAAGGGGATTGTTAAAATGGCTGCCAGTTCCAGCAGCACCGCAGCATAGAGAAACGGTTCCACTGCCAACGCCGCTATCATGATCGAGGCGATCGCCAAGCCGACCGGGATGAACATTTTTGGTGTCTGGGCGATATTTGCACCCCCAAACCACAAGGCAGCGGATAAAAAGACTACCGTCAGGATAAAGCGGTCGCTGTTCTGAAGGGTTAATGCCCTGCCCAGGAAAGTAATACTTTCCTGAAAACTAATAGACAGCGGACCAATGGAAATCAGACTTCCGATGGGCTGCAAAAATGCGACCAGTGCAAGGAAGAGCGAAACCCCCACAGCAACCCGCGCTACCAGGGCTCTGCGCTCCTGGACAAGGAACAATACAACAGCGACTGCCAGTGGAAATAACACGAACAGGATCGGGGCGCTCATTCCTCGTACTCGCTTTCATGGCGGGTGGAGATATAAACCCCAACCAGGGCAATGAGCATGGTAATCAAAGAAAGTAAACCGTTGATCAAAATTGAATTCTCGAGTGGCGTATAGAGAATATCGAAGCCAGAGTAAATGACCAGGATCCCCAGGGTCACCCGGATTGCGTTACGCGATGTACCCAGCACAATCAAACCACCTGAAATACAGATCAGAGCTCCTGCAATCGTTTCATAATTCAACGGGAATACACTCTTCAAATTATCTGAGATGATGAAGGTCACCAGCCAGATCAATACCAGGGCAGTAACCTTGAAGATCCTGCTAGCCAACGAAGCTTTGCCTTGCTCTGGCGGAATATCGCTGCGCGAAACATAGACCACCCCTGCTGCCATGAGCCCCGTTACCAGCTTGGTTATAGCCAGGCTGGGGGAAGCACTTTGAACAATTAATAGAAAAGATGCCAGGTAGACCGCACCCAGTCCGGCAAGGTCAAGCCGCAGGTCTTCGAAAGTCAGGATCACTGCCCCGCCTGAAATCAACAGGATCAGGGGTATCAGGTTAAAGATATGTTCCATTATTTACCCAAACTCGCCAGCACAGAGATCAATAAAGCCAGAAAGACCAAGGACCAAAGCACGCCGCCTTCACCTTCCAGGACCGACTCCAGGAACTGCACTGCTTGCTGGGCTTGCCGATAAACCCATTCCAGAAAACGCAGCAGCCAGTCGAACCTGAAAAAGGTTCTCAGCGACCTGGCGCCGGCAATTGCCATGTCGCGGGTGAATTGCATTGTGCGGTCAGAACGTTCCAACCGCCTGCTGATGAACATCCGGTAGAAGAATCCTGCCATGAAGAACACGACCAGGATCAGAGAATACCACCAGCCAGTTTTGAGCGGCAGAAAATCTCTTTTCCATATCATCAGCATCCAGGGCGAAAGCGTAATCGCTATCAAACCTACCCTGGAAAAAAAGGTGACCCAGGTCTCCCGTACTACCTTGGCTTCTTCTTTTTTCTCATAAAAGCGAATTGCGCCGAGCAGCAGAATGGCTAATGCGGCGATCTGGAAAACCCTCAAATATGACCAATCTCCGAGCCAGGCATCTGAAAAAGGAGTAAATGGAAGTCCGCTGGCGCCCAACAAGAGCAGCACAAAGAGGAAGTTTAGATTTCGTCTCCGCTTTTGAATGACGAACAGGAACCCACCCACGATGATCATGATGCAAGCCGCGGCAATTAACAGGTTGCTTTGACCCCGCATCACAGCAAGCATTCCCATGCCTGCCAGTGACAATGCCCAATACTGTCGTCCGCTCAACTCGTTGACTGATGTTGCCCACATGACTGCTCCAAAAATGGCAGCAACCCCTGATACGAGATATACAAACCAAATCGAACCTGCAGCCAGCGGTGATATGGGTAATTGGATCAAAAGGGCAAATGCCGATACCAGGGTAGCCAGCCGGTAAAGAGTGCCGAGCGTCCGCCGCACGGGCTCATCCGGTGTGAATGATGAATGCAACGGCAGCACCCCCATTCGAAGCGCTGCACCGGCAATGAGCAGTGCGTACGTTTCCGATCCGGTGCCGCCCAGATTCACTCCCCCGCCTGAGGAGGACGAAATCGCCAGAGCCGCAACGACCAGGAACGTTCCAGCGATTCGGAAAGCAATGTCGATGATTTCTGTTTTCATCATTTCCCGGTCGGGAATTGTTCTTGCCAGGAGTACAAATTCTGTAATATCGATCAATGTCCAGGCAACAAGAAAACTGAGCAGGCTCGTCGATAGAATGGAGAGCAGTGTAACTGCTGCAATGGCGAATGACCCGCTCAGGATCAAGCCGATCAAAGGTTCTTCGAGATTTGCCGAACTTGCCGCAACCACGCAAACCAACATACCCAACCAGCAAACTGCCAGGATCCAGGTGGACGTGGTGAACTCCAACCGTAATACATCCGGGCTGATGCCGCCAGGCAACCAATTGGATACGACCAACGCATTTGGAAACCTGATGTGCAATAGAATGACGCCCAACCAGGTGAGCATTGCCGCCAATATCGAAATCATCCAGGCAAGGCCAAGCCTTGACCTTGAACGGGTCAGGATCAACATGGCAAAACTGGTAGCAAGCAAGATAGCAAAGGGAAGAATACTGAGCATCTACACCTGGCTAACGAAGACCAGAATCAAAAGGTTTGCGTTTTAAGTATTTACCGGCACCCTGCATTCCAAACCACTTGCCTTGATCGACGATCACCTCTCCATGAGAAAGCACCGTCACAGGAAACCCGGTCAGTTCAAACCCTTCGTACAAATTGTAATCCGTTCGGTGCTGCGCAACCGACTTTCCATAGGTAACTTTCATCTCCGGATCCCAAATTGCAATATCGGCATCCGCCCCCGGCATAAGGGTTCCCTTCTGCGGGTATACGCCGAAGATCCTGGCTGGGTTTGTGCTGGTCAACTCCACAAAACGGTTGGCACTGAACCTGCCGGAATGCACCATGGAAGTCCACATGACTGGAAGGCGGTCGCCAACACCTGGCAGCCCGTTGGGTATCTTCGTGAAATCGTCCTTTCCCAATTCCTTCCCCGGGATGGCAATCTCCCGACCTTCATACAGAATGGGCTTTGTTCCATCATAAAAGAACGAACAGTGATCGGTGGAGATTGTTTGGATCACCCCGTCTTCCAACCCTTCCCAGAGCCGGCTTTGATCGTCGATGGTTCGTAAAGGGGGTGAGCAGACGAATTTTGCACCGTCCACACGGTTCAAGTCTTCTTCTGTAAAGAAAAGATACTGCGGGCAGGTTTCACCCAGGATATTCAAGCCCAGTGAACGGGCGTATTCCAGTTGATCCACCTCGCCGGCAGCATTCATATGCACAACATACAGGGGGGCGTCTGCCGTGGCTGCCAGGGCGGCTCCGCGGGCGACCGACTCTTCAGCTCCCCATGCCGGGCGGGTGCGGGCATGCCAGACCGGAGATAGGTGGCCCGCTTTGACTGCCTCGTCCACCAGGATCTCAATCACATCCCCGTTTTCTGCATGCATCATGGTCAAAATGCCGCTCTTTTGTGCAATACGCAGTACCTTGAAGATCTCGCCATCCTGCAGTCGCAGGCGGTGATTGTATGCTGAGAATACCTTGACGCTGGTTACACCCATTCCAGCCAAAGAAGGGATCTGCTCCTCCACCTCGGTAGTGAGATGGGTGATGTTCATGTGGTACCCAAAATCCACCGCCGCCTTCCTGGAAGCCTTGTCCACCGCGGCTTTGACCAGGGCAGAAAGATCATCGCTGTCCTGCGAAATGAAATCGATCACAAATGTTGTGCCGCCAAATGCTGCCGCCTTGGTGCCCGTGTAATGATCGTCTGCTGTCACCGTTCCCGCCATGGGGAGATCGAGGTGCACGTGAGCATCCACGCCTCCCGGAAGAACGAGTTTGCCGGCGGCGTCGATCACTTTTGCGTCGGCATCCGGAGAAAGCTGCTCACCAATTTGTGCAATTTTGCCATTTACAATGGCGATATCCGCTTCGAAAGTCTCTGATGCGGTGACGAGCGTCCCATTCTTGATCAATGTATCCACGGATCCTCCAACTTCACTACCTGGCTGACAGTGCTTCCATTCTACCAAGGAACATCAACGGGTTAGATTTCTTCCAATTGAGACGGCTCCTCATCCAGCCCGGCTCCTCCCAGGAAGAACGAAAGCAAACTGGCGTCCATATCCTGTGGCAATGCACCAGGCGTGCCGTAAATCGAGGGCACGCTTTGCCGTTCCCGCAGGGTATTCCATAGAATTGCCCGATCCTCATTTCGCACCACCAGGTCTTTGATATCATCAGCCGCATTGAATAGTTCTCCAAGTGTATAGAAGAAAGTGATGCGTTTCCACCTCTCAGCAGGTAACGGTGCGGCTAGTTTTTGAAGCGGACCGATGGAAAGCTTGTAATATTCCTCTTTTGCGCGCGGGTGGTCTGCCTCTTCCCGCAGCAATTCAGCCCGTGTGGTCAGTTCAACGCCTTTTACCTCTGCCACGTGCTCTATCTGCCAGCGGTGATCCACGCCAAAGGTACCCGGCTGGTAAAAAGCCAGCATGTCCACCGCCACGATTTTGGGCGCCATACGCAGGGGTATACGATACCACCCCAAAAGACGGGCAATCTCATAATCGCGAACAGAAGGCAGTACAGCCACAAGGATCAGTGCATTTTCATTGACCTGGTTCGTCATCCATCTTCCCCTATTCATCTGTTTCAAACCATTGTATTGCATCTTTTGGAAATAGAAAATCCGGGGTTGGAGTTCCCTCCCACCCCGGATTCGGACAGCAAAAATTCAGGCGACGCCAGCTTTGGCGTTGAATTCCTTGATCAGCTCGTCGATCTCTTCCACCTGTCCCTGGAAATCGGTCCAGTAATGGGGATCGTACCACTGTGCCTGGATCTCTTCATACGTCCTGCCCTGCTGTTCCACCCATGTAAAGTACTTGAGATTGTGAATGCGCTTGCGTGATTCGTAAGTGGTCTCAAGCATGTTATCGGTGGTGATGCCTTGCAGATAACGGGCATAATCGGCGGCGGCATCGGTTTCTGCGTATTCGCCAAACTTTGCGCGCATTTCAGTAATCCGGCTGCCGTAGAGTTCCATGGAGTCGGTCAGCACGGTCAGCACAATATCGTTTTCACCAAGCTCATTGTACTTGGCGAATTTGATTGCCGACAATACGTTTGCGATGCCAGAGAAACCGAGCGAATCCAGCTTACTGACTACAGCTTCAGGCACTCCCTTTTTCGCCAGGTATTTGCGCCCAACCGGTTCGTTGAACAGGCGCATGATATTGACCACGGCGTTGTCATCAATGGCAACCACGAAATCGGTGTTTTTCACATTGTGGATCCAGGGTACGTGCTTGTCGCCGATTCCTTCGATGCGGTGCGAACCGAAACCGTTTTCCATAAGGGTCGGGCACTGCAGCGCCTCGCCTGCGATGATCTTGGAAGTCGGGAACACCTTTTTCATGTAATCGCCACTGGCAATGGTGCCGGCTGAACCGGTGGTGAATGCAGCACCCCTGTAGGTGTCATTGGGGCCCATCACCTGCTTCAACACATCTTCCAGGGCATGGCCGGTGACTTCAAAGTGCCAGAGATAATTGCCGAATTCCTCAAACTGGTTGAAGATCATCAGGTCTTGCCCCGAATTGCGCAGTTCCTTGCACTTGTCAAAGATCTCTTTGACGTTGGATTCACTGCCAGGGGTGGCGATCACTTCGCTGGCAATCTTCTTCAGCCACTCAAAACGCTCACGAGACATCCCTTCAGGCAGAATGGCAATCGATTCGCACCCCAGGAGGGCTGAATCATAGGCGCCGCCGCGGCAATAGTTGCCGGTGGAAGGCCAGACTGCTTTCTGAGTTGTGGGATCAAATTGCCCCGTCACAAGACGGGGCGCGAGGCAGCCAAATGCAGCACCAACTTTATGGGCACCGGTGGGGAACCACTTTCCCACCAGGGCTATCACCCGCGCTTTAGTCCCTGTTAGGCTTGGCGGAAACTCAAAGTAATTCACATCGCCAAAACCACCGCCTTTGGCAACCGGTTCATTCTTCCAACTGATACGGAAGAGATTGCGCGGATGCACATCCCAGAGACCAATATTCTTCAGGTCATCTTTCACCTTTTCCGGAATTAATGCCGGATTCTTCATCTGGGCAAAAGTCGGGACAATGATCTTTTGCTCACGAACACGTTTGAGTGTTCGTTCCAGTCGATCTGGATGTATTGTCAGATCAATTTTAGCCATAGGTAAATTCTCCATCAATTTCAGGATTCGTCAGAAGGTGCTTCGCTGACAATGTACAGCGGGCGTCCTTTAACTTCATCATAAATACGACCGATATACTCACCCAAAATACCCAGGCAGATAAGCTGCACCCCGCCCAGGAAGAGACCGACGATCAGCAACACAGCCTGTCCTGCCAGCCAGGTAGATCCGACAATCCGCAGTATGATGATCGCGATCAACAGCAGAAAAGCCAAACCCACGGAAGCGACACCCAGCCAGTTGGCGATTTGCAGCGGCAGATAAGAAAATCCGGTAATGGCATTCATCGCCAGCTTGATCATCTTCTTCAGCGGATACTTGGTGGAGCCGGCGAAACGGGCGGCACGCTTATAAGGCACGCCGATTTGTCGGTAACCCACCCAGGCAGACATGCCCCGCAGAAAGCGGTTGTGCTCGGGCATGGAGTTCATCATATCGAGCACGCGGCGGTCCAGCAAACGGAAATCACCTGTGTTCATGGGGATCTTGATGTCTGTAATGCGGTAAATGAGCTTATAGAACAAGGAGGCAGTAAGCAGCTTGAATCCGCTCTCTCCCTCCCTCTCCATACGTGTGGCATACACCACTTCGTAACCTTCGCGCCACTTGGCAACGAGTTCCAGGATCACCTCGGGGGGATCCTGCAGATCGGCATCGATGATCACCGCGGCATCTCCACGCGCATATTTCATTCCGGCGCTGACCGCAATCTGGTGTCCAAAATTGCGTGCAAAGATCACCGGACGAATTCGTTCATCTTGTTTAGAGAGCTCGCGCATGATCTCAGTGGAACCATCCATCGATCCATCGTCCACCAGCACAAGTTCCCATGCGTCCGGCTGTGAGTTCATCACTTCTGTAACACGGCGGTAAAGCTCGTGCAACGAATCTTTTTCGTTGTAGACAGGAGCGATCACTGAAATTACAGGTTTCATATCGCTAATCCTATATCCCCAGGTGCTGATTAAGTGCCTTCATCGTAGGTTCAATCACTGGTGCAGGTGCGACCGATGCCATGGCTGCACGAACATCTTTGAGTCCGTTGCCGGTATTGATGACCACCACCGGGTCGCCCGAATCGATAATGCCTTCGCGCAGCGCTTTCTTCAATCCGGCGTAGGCAGTCGAACCTGCGGGTTCGGCAAAGATTCCCGCCTTGCCAAGGTCTGCAATGGCTGAGATGATTTCCTCATCGGCAACGGTGATATATGCACCGCCTGTTTGCCTTGCGGCGCGTACCGCCCTCACTCCATCACGGGGCAGATCGACACTGATCGAATCCGCAATGGTCGTTGCGGCGATGGGAATGATATCCTCATTGCCGGCAAAGAAGGCATTCGCCACCGCGGCTGATTTGTCAGATTGAATTCCAAATAGACGCGGCATCTGCTTCAGCCAACCCAATTCCATTAAATCCTTGAATCCTTTGTGGATACCTGAGATGATGTTGCCGTCGCCTACCGAAACAAAAACATTCAGGGGGTGCGCTTCAGGGTTCGGCAGAATGATCTGTTCCCAGATCTCAAGGGCAGCAGTTTTCTTGCCTTCTGCGGTGAAGGGATTGTATCCGGTGTTCCGGCAGTACCAGCCGAACTCATTGGCGGCTTCGATGGTCAGATCAAAAGCGGAGTCATAATTGCCATCCACCAGGATCACCTGCGAACCATAGACCAAAAGCTGCGCAATCTTCGCCTGGGGGGCAGTCTTGGGAGCAAAGATGATTGATTTCTGCCCCACTGCAGCAGACATGCCTGCCAGCGCAGCGCCTGCATTGCCGGTGGAGGCTGTCACAACCACCTCGGCATTGATCTCTCGAGCCCGTGCAACCACTACCGAGCTTGCGCGGTCCTTGAAGGATGCGGTTGGATTTCTTCCTTCATCCTTTACCCACAACCTTTCCAGTCGCAGGTCAGCTTTCAACGCAGGCGGCTCATAAAGCGGAGTCCAGCCTGCAGTCCTCAATGGCGTGCCCTCGCCGCCCGGGTCAGGCACCGGAAGCAGCGGCAGATACCGCCACAATGAGAAATCGGTTCGTGAGGTGATGTCCTCGATCTGATATTTGGTTTGGATTTGTTTGATATCCAGCAAAACATCCAGGTTCCCCCCGCATTTCGGGCAGGTGTAAAGTATCGAAGTTGGAGCATATTCGTTGTTGCAAAGCGAGCAACGATAACCAAGGTATTGAGCCATTTATTTTCCTTTATTCGTTTTCAAATGGAGTTCCGAGTGCAGCGGGTCCCTTCGTACGCATTCCCCGGATGAGGCGTGCAGCGATTTTCCGGGCGCCTTCCGGCAATCCTGCCAGCGTCCGCTCCACCCATTCGGCGTTTCCGATATTCACAAAGAGCAGTGCCAGGATCATCAATGGGAAAGGTGCTACCTGGAAGATACGCGAATTGACGTTGGGCATCAAGGGTTGCAGGGTGATTCCCAGCCATTGCAAAAGGACAAAGAAGTAAGATCCCAACGCACCTTTGATGGGGTGCCAGGATCCAAAGATGGTGATCGCCAGCGCAATCCAGCCGATCCCGTCGATACCTGAAAGCTGACCGTTCCAGGTTTTAACGCTCAAGGAATAGAGCGCTCCGCCCACCCCAACCAGTGCCCCGCCGAGAATCGTATACAGATATCGCAGCCGGTTGACGTTGGCTCCCCGTACATAAGAGGCGGAAGGTTGTTCCCCAATCCCCTGAAGAACAAGCCCTTTACTGGTTTTGAACATCCAGATGTAAAGAACGATCACCAACAGGTAACTTGCATAGGTCAAAATAGTCTTGTTAAATAGCACGGGTCCAATATAGGGTAGCTGGTCCAAAAATGGAATCTTTACCAGCGGCAACTGCATCACGGGTTTGCCTACAAAAGGCGCTCCCAGGAAATATGCCAGACTTTTTGTGCCCAGCGTGAGCACATAACCCACCGCCACCTGTGATTGTTTGAGGCCAATACTCATGAAGGCAATGATGAACGCTACCAGCGCGCTGACCGCAGCCCCTGCCAGAAACCCCAAGAAGAAGCTTTGGGTGGTGGTTCCAACGGCAAACCCGACCATCGCCGATAGGATCATACTGCCGTTCATTGATAAATTGATGACTCCAGATTTTTCTGCGATGGTCTCACCCATCACTGCAAAAACAACCGGCGCAGCCCAGGTAAAAATGGATCCAATACTTGCCAGTAATGAATTATCCATGTTGAATTCCTTTGCTGCCTTTTGACAGACGCGAGCGCACACCTTCCATCAGCAAGACGAACATCACCAGCAAACCCTGAATGACGCCCGACAGGTTGGAGTCCAATCGCAGGTCGATTCCAAGGCCAGTTGCTCCCTTGCTCAGTGCGGTAAAGATCAGTGAAACGGGAACTACAACCCAGGGTTGGTAATTTGAAAGCATGCCAACCATCAAGCCGACGTAACCATAACTGCCTGAGATACTATTGCGGAGGACATGCAGGAAACCGGTCACTTGCATTGACCCTGCCAGTCCGGCAAATAGTCCGCAGATGATGAAAGACAGCATCATGTACCGGCTGGTAGGAATGCCCATCAAGAAGGACGCCCTGGTATTCTTACCTACAGCTTTTAATTTCAATCCAAAATACGTACCCTTCAAGACGATGGCCACGATGAGAATTCCCAATATCGCTGCGCCCAGTGCCCAAAGACTCAGGTACGACCCCGGAATTTGAGGCAGCCAATATTGGGTATCGATCATCTTTGTCGATCCCTGGGCAACGCCTGCGGGTTTCCACGGTCCATATACCAGGAAAAGCAGCACGGCGTCAGCGATAAAATTGAATCCCAATCCGCCAAAGATCTCGTTGACATTGCCGAAATTCTTTAGCAATCCAACCAGAGAAGCCCAAATTGCGCCGCCGACCATCCCTGAAAGCGTAGCCAGAATAATCACAACCGGTCCAGACACTGTCGTCCCGGTCAGATAATGGATAACGCCGTATGCACAGATCGCACCCATCTCGATCTGACCTTCCATACCGATATTCCATAAGCCCGCGGTAAAAGTGAAAAGCAGTCCGCATGAAGCCAGCACCAGCGGCACCCAGGACTGCAGGAGCTGGGTGATGGCATCCGCTGATCCCAACGAGCCCCTGAACATGATGCTGAAGACTTTCAAGGGCGACACATTCATAATATCGATGACAACCCAGGTTGCCCCCAAAGCCAGCAATACCGCAATTACGATTGAACTAATCCGGTTTGTCAGCAGCCAGCGGAAAGCACTTCCTGCATTTGCCGTTTTGTCTGTGCGATTAGAAACCATGGCTCAATCCTCTGCGTTGCATCAAGACCAACCCTTTCCGCCAATCAATTGACCCAATTGGTCGATGGTCACCGTGGTTGCATCGATTGC
Organism: Anaerolineaceae bacterium; assembly: GCA_039683035.1. Classification (GTDB taxonomy): domain Bacteria; phylum Chloroflexota; class Anaerolineae; order Anaerolineales; family Anaerolineaceae; genus UBA6107. The sequence continues at coordinate 24,637 of JBDKSE010000015.1, read as the reverse complement.
AGGCGAGACCTTTCCGCCGAAAAACACCAGGATGCGATCGCTGTAATGAATTACTTCATCCAGGTCAGAAGAAATGAAAATGATGCTTGCACCTTCGGTGCAGCGCTGCTTGAGTTTGCCCCATATGTACATGGAACTTTCAATATCCAGGCCGCGCGTTGGATGTTCGAGCAGCAGGAGGCGAAGCGGATTGCGCATCAAAGCCAACTCGGCGCGCTGCTGGTTGCCGCCAGAGAGTTCTTCGATGCGCGATTCAGGAGTCCCACGAATATTGAAATCGGTGATCCTCTTTTCAGAGAGATCAACGATCTGGTCGCGGTCGACCATGAAACCAGTTTGTTCTTCTGAGAGCGCAAAATGGTCTGCCAGGCTCAAACCCGGGATCAGACCCTCCTCAAGGCGCGCCGCAGGAAGAAAATGAATTCCCTTTTTGCGATAGTTAAAATAGTGCTTTCCGACAAGATCGATGTTCTTGTTGCCGGAATCAACATTCATGAAAATGTGCCCGCCTATCGGGCGGATGATGCCGGCCAGTGCGCGTAAGATCAAAGCCTGACCGGAGCCTTCCATTCCGGCCAACCCGATGACTTCGCCTTTTTGAATGCAGAAATTAACGTCGCGGATCGTCAGGCGCACATCGTCGATGGCGAGATCTTGAATCTCAAAATTCGTGTCTTCCTGCTTGTCGCATACATTTTCGCTGCGCACGATGCTTTTACCAAACATCATTTCCACGAGCTTGTCGGTTGCGAAAGGCGGCTTCATTGAGCCAACATTCAACCCCTGTCGAAACACCACCACCTGTGAGCAGAGGGATTCCACCTCATCGAGTTTGTGCGAAACAAAAAGGATCGCCTTTCCCTGGGAAGCGAGCTTCCGGATGGTTGCAAACAATAGGTCTTTCTGTGAAGCGGAAATACCGGTGGTCGGTTCATCGAGGATCAACACTTCTGCGCCCAACCAGAGCAGCCGCAAGATTTCGAGCTGCTGGCGTTCGCCCACAGTAAGTGTGTCCACGTAAGTATCTGCGGAGATTGAGAAGTTAAATTGCTTTTGAAGCGCGGTGAACTCTTTGAGAATCTTTTTCCGATTGGGGAACAAGCCCACCGGGCTGCCAATAATCAGGTTATCGATCACCTTCATTGGAGGAAAGTCCTGCGGGTCCTGGTGGAGCATGCCTATGCCCAGCTTTACCGAATCGGCAGGACTGTGAATGGTTACTTTCTTTCCATCCAGCAGAATATCTCCGGAATCTGCCTGGATAAACCCTGAAAGGATCTTCATCAGGGTGCTTTTGCCCGCCCCGTTTTCTCCCAGGATCCCCTGCACGGTTCCAGACTTCACTGTCAAAGAAATGCCGTTATTCGCATGAACCTTGCCAAACGTCTTGTGAATATTGACCAGTTCAACATCCATAAAGTAAATCCCATTACCTGGAATGAAGAAGGGAAGGCAGGTCTCCCTGCCTTCCCCAGGGGGCAAATTTCAGATTACTTTGCGACGCTGTCGCCCAACATTCCTTCGAGCAGTTGAGGCATGTACCAGATCTGCTGCGGAGTGGCGGTCTCGCCTTCCTTAAGGAAGACTGTGCCGTCCTGATAGTTCATCGGACCCTTCCACAGGTTCAAACCACCAGCCAGCTCGCTGATGAATTGATCGAGTTGGGTTGAGGCATCGGCAGAAAGGCCGTCGCTCTTCTGGAATCCGACCATGGAGGTATCTGCGTTGTTAATGTCTTTCCAATCGGGTCCAAGCCAGTAGAACCCGCGGGTGTATTTCCCATCGATGACCGATTGGATCACGGGTTTTAGACCCACACCCCAGTTGAAGTACGGCACACCCAGGCAGGCTTTGGGAGCAACCTTGCAGGCTTCCTTGTAATCGTACTGCACGGCGAATACTTCCTTGCCCTGACCCTGGAACTTGTTGGCTTCCGTGACGGCTTCGGTGGAGTCGATGCCGGAAATGACGACATCGTAGCCATTGGTGAAGAAGTCATCCGCAACCTGTGTTGGATCAAGTGTCACACCCGGGATATTGAACCACATGCCAATCCAGGTGACTTTGAATTCAAGAGGAGTGGTTTTCTTGGCAATGTTTTCCCAGCAGTACTTCGCGCCAAGGAAAGCGGCATCGGCAAGGCGACGGGTTTCGTCATTGATCAATGGACCAAGGAAACCAATCTTGCCGGTCTTGGTGGTCAGGGCTGCAGAGCAGCCAGCCATCATCTTGCCGTATTCCATCTCGCCCATGATGTCCGACTCATTAGTCATGTCAGCCTGGTAGCGTTGACCGTCTTTCCAGGCATAGTCACCTGAAAGCCAGATCACGGGAACATCGGGGTGGGCTTTGGCAAATTCACTTACGCCGTCCTTCATGTCATCAGAATTGAAGATGATGACCTTGGCGCCACGCTGCAGCAATTGTTCGGCAAACTGGGCTGCAGTGGTATTGGGGTTGGCGGCAACATTAACGTTATCCGCGTAAATGAATTCTGTATTCGGGATTTGTGCCTGGACGTACAGACCGCCTTCATACGTGGCAGTGCTCCAGCCGTTGTCATTGTAAGGACCAACCAATAGCATACCAAAAACCAATTTCTCTGCAGGGGCGGCAGTTGGAGCTTCGGTTGTGGCAGGGGCTGCGGTGGGGGCTTCGGTCGTAGCCGGAGCAGCGGTGGTAGGCGCAGCAGTTGGCTTGGCGCAAGCCGAGAGAACCAGGGCTGCTGTCAGAATGATGCTAACGATCAACCACAATTTTTTGGATCTCATATATTTCTCCTCCAGATAGACGTACAAGGATTCGACCAAATACATGGCTCTGTTTCCACCAAAGATGTTAACGCCACCTCCTTCCAACCGCAGAGCAACTCAATGAGTCCGTTAATGTCACTCACTCAATTGCATTAAGGAATTTAAAACGACGTTCCACCTATAGTATTGTACACATCCCGACGTCAATAAAAAGGAAAATAGTCTTAAAATAACATCCCTTGTGGATAAATGTTATGCCGGATGAATTCATCCGGCATAATCCAACTTTGTGACTAATCTTGCACGATCCAGGTGCCTGTCTCGCCTTTCAACGCCCGGCCGATATTCTCCGGATTGGTGATCAAGGCTTCCTTGCCGCCTTTTTCCAGGAAGAGCAAAATAGCCTGGATCTTGGGAAGCATGGAGCCCTTCGCAAAGTGTCCTTCGGCCATGTATTTCTTGGCTTCGGAAACGGTGATGCGGTCCAACCATTTTTGATCCGGTTTGTTGAAGTTGATGGCTACCTTTTCCACTGCGGTGCTGATGACGAAAAGATCCGCATTGATCAATGAAGCCAGCACTGAAGAACCAAAATCCTTGTCGATCACAGCTTCCACGCCGATCAACTCACCTTTTTCATTTTCGATCACCGGGATGCCGCCGCCGCCCACACCCACCACAGTGAAACCTGCATCGATCAGGGTCTTGATTGCGGGTGCTTCAACAATCTTTACCGGGATCGGAGAGGCAACCACACGGCGCCAACCGCGTCCGGCATCTTCCACCACCGACCAACCTTCCTCAGCAGCGTGCTGCTTGGCGGTTGATTCGTCCATGAAGGATCCAATGGGCTTGGTGGGGTTCTGGAAAGCCTTGTCATTGCGGTCAACAATGGTCTGGGTGACAACGGCCGCGGTATTCTTCTTGATCCCGCGGGCTTTGAACTCATTGTCCAGTGCCATGGTAAACATGTAACCGATCGAGCCCTGGGAATCTGCACCGCAGTAATCCAGGGGAACAGGATGCAGTTCCTTCATTGAAAGTTCTGAACGGCGCAGGATGAACCCAACCTGCGGACCATTCCCGTGGGTGACCACGACATCCCAACCAGCCTCGATCATGTCCACGATATGGCGCATGGACTCGTACCCGGCGTCATATTGATCACGTATCGTGCGGTGCTTCTCATCCTTAATCAATGAATTGCCACCAACAGCTACAACTGCAACACCTTTTTTTGCCATTCCTGCTTCTCCAATATTTTTAAGATTAACTCATGGTCAAAGCCATCACCGCTTCCTGTGCGTGCATGCGGTTTTCGGCTTCGTCATAGACAACAGATTGCGGACCATCCATTACGCCATCGGTCACTTCGATGTTGCGGTCGGCGGGCAGCGGGTGCATGTAGATGGCATCCGGTTTCGCCAGTTTCATGCGGCGCTCGTCAGTGATCCAGCTCTCGTATTTCTTGATGATCTTGGCGCCTTCTTCGGCATCGGGAGTATGAACCATGGCGCCCCATGATTTTGCGTAGATGATATCGGCATCCTTGAAGGCGGCATCCATATCATCCACCACCTCGAACTTGGTGCCAAACTTCTTTGCCTGTTCTTCTGCCATTGCCATGATTTCGGGCATCAGCTTGAACTCGGGCGGATGCGCCAGGGTGACATCCATGCCAAAGCGCGGCATCTGCAGCACCAGCGATTGCGGAACTGACATGGGCTTCTGGTAGGATGCTGCATACGCCCAGGACACCACCATCTTCTTCTTGCGCAGGTCCCTGCCCTTCTTTTCGATGATCGTCATCAGGTCAGCGAGGCATTGGAAAGGATGATAAATGTCGCACTGCATGTTCAAGACGGGAACGCGTGAAGCTTTGGCAACCTCGTTAAGGTAGCCGTTGCCCACACCCCAGTCCACATGGCGAATGGCAATGCCGTCAAAATAACGCCCGAAGATCTCGCCGATTTCCTTGGGGGTATCGCCGTGTGAGATTTGCGTGGTGCGCGATTCGATGAACGCGGCATGCCCGCCGAGATGCGCCATACCCGCCTCGAAAGAGCCGCGGGTACGGGTGGAGCTGAAGAAAAAGAGCATCGCCAGTACTTTGTCGCGCAGATAGGGGGTGAGTTCATTCAGCGCGCGCTTGCGCTTGAGGTCAAATGCAACCTCCAGAACGGTTTCAACTTCTTCTTTCGAGAAATCGAGATCACCGATCAAGTCACGTCCGTGTAAGAAAGTTTTCATCTTTCCTCCAGAAAATATTCCGAGGTCATCCTAAAAGTCTCATGTAGGGGCGAATCATGAATCGCCCCTACGATGTAGACGACCTCAATGTTGGATTATTCCATCGCGCCGAGCACGAGACCCAAAAGCGCCATGCGCATCACAACACCATTGAAGGCTTCCTGCCAGTACCGCGACCAGCGGGTGATATCCACATCCGGAGGAATCTCGTCCATGCGGGGCAGGCTGTGCAGCAAAATGGCATCAGACTTTGCCTTGGTGGAGAGCAGCTCGCGGGTAATCTTGTAATTTTCGGGAGTTAAACCGTGTTCACCAGCTTCCTGGCGCGACTTGGTGTAATCGGGTTGCACAACCGGTTCCACCAAGATGACATCAGCCTCGGCAATCGCCTGTTCAACATGTTCGGCTTCGCGGTAGTTCAGGCTGTACTTGTCCAGCTCAGCTTTGAATTCGGGGGTCAGGGTCATGTCGGGGGGTGCAACGTAGGTGATGGGGCAATCGAACTGGGTGAGTGCATAGGAAAGGGAGTGCATGGTGCGCATGCGCATATCACCCACTGCCAGCCATTTCAAACCGTCAATGTGACCCTTTTCAGTCAGCACGGTGTACAGGTCGGTGAGGATCTGGGTGGGATGCTCGCCCCAGCCGTCGCCGCCGTTGATGATGGGCACTGAAGCCCATTTGGCTGCTTCCATGGGTGCACCCTGTTGGAAGTGGCGCATCACGATCACGTCACCGTAGTACTCCAGCATTTTGACGGTGTCTTTGATCGATTCCTGGTACCAGTCGCCCGCGCGGGTCATCTTGGCATCGGAAAAACCGGTAACATGACCGCCCAGGCGGTGCATGGCTGCCTCATGAGCGAGGCGCGTGCGGGTGCTCGGCTGGTAGAAAGCGGTTACCATGGTTTTTTCAGCCAGCAAATCGCTATTGCGGCGGCTTTTGGCAATCGGTGCCATCTCATCCGCAACATCAAAAACGTGGAAAAACTCTTCGCGTTCGAAATCCTTCAATGAAAGAATATCCCGACCGGCAAAACTACGCATTCTAAATCCTCCTGAACTTAAGGTAATTGAGATTCAAACGGTTTGATAAACGATTCGTTTGCTTGATCACGTTTCGATAAAACTGCCTCCTCGCAAATTCTAGTAACTCAGAGGATTCTCCACCCGCCTGACGACGTGAAAGTGGAAATATCCCGGTAGGAAATAGCTGCTTGAATAATCGACCACCTCGCCCGATTCGCCGTACAGTCGTGCCACAAACAGAAGCAGCACATCACCGCGCTGGATCTCGAGCTTGCGGGCAATATCCTGCGATGCTGCAACCGCCTGGATATCGGTGAAAGACTTGGCCAGGCGCGGTTCTCCGCGCTGAAGCATTTTGTCGAGCACCGAACCGGTAAATCCGGAGGTGAGGTCTTCTTCAGACACAGCGCTTTTGGGCAAAATGTCAATCAGGTACGCCACTGGGCGGTTTTCAGCGTGAATCACGCGTGAAATTTGCACCAGATGGGTGCCTTCCTGTACATGCATGGCATCCGCGATTTCCATATCTGCCAGTATTTCGGAAATCTGCAGCGCGCCCATGGATACATTCAATCCAATTCGATTGGAGAGGGTTTCGATGCTTTCCAAAACTTCCAATCCGCTGTCGATCACCTTGGTCTGAGGCACAACAAAGGTTCCCACGCCCTGGCGCCGGCGGATCAACCCCTGCCCCTCGTAGCTGCGCATTGCTTCACGCAGGGTCGCGCGGGAAACGCCCAACTTTTGCGCGAGTTCAGGTTCAGCAGGCAGGCGCGAGCCTGGGGGAGTGTGACTGATTAAATTCGCCAGATCAGCTTGCAGTCTTTGAAACCGATGACCATTCTCGGTCTTTTCCTTGTGTCCAACCGGGCTCATGCGTTTACCACCTGTCATTTATTGGGTTCCACCACTGGAATGAAATTAAATTTGCTCACGTCCACCAGGCCAAGGTCCGATATCCTCAATTCTGGAATCACCACCAAAGCCAGCAGGCTGAGCTGCATATTCGGGTTGTTCATCACGCACCCGCAGGAACGGAATCCCGCCAGCACTTGGCCTGCTTTGCTTGCGACCGATTCTACTGTCTCTTCCGACATCAAACCTGCTATGGTCAGTTCAACCAGGCCGACCACCTTCCCTTCCATTATAACCACCTGACCGCCCCCGCACTTTGCCAATGTGTTGGCAGCAAGTGCCATAGCTGCATCATCCGTTCCCACAACGATCATTTGATGTGCATCATGTGCCACGGTTGTCGCAATGGCGCAGGCTTTGTTGAACCCGAACCCGTTCACCATGCCGATTTGGATCCGGCCGGTGGGTTTGTGCCGTTCCACCAGCGCCACCTTGGCGATATCCCGCGACGGATCCGCTTTGATTTCGCCATTTTCCACAGTCATTGTGACCCTGAGATGGCGTGTGGGAGCCTGATTTTCGATCACTCCAATGACATTGACCGTCACCTGAGGACCTTCAATCGTCTTCAATTTGAAGTCATTTGCTGTCAGAGGTTTGCGCAGATGAACTGAATCCCTGGCCCAGGAAGGATGCTTCGCTGGAGGAAATTCGATGCACATCTGACCGCCGCGGGCAACCTCCACCCCGCGGGCAAAGACCACCTCGGCTTTGAAATGTTCCAAATCTTTCACCAGCACCACATCCGCATAACGTCCGGGTGCAATCAATCCCATCTCTCTGGATACGCCGAAATGCTCGGCGGTATTGATGGTCATCATTTGAATGGCAGTCAGCGGGGCGATCCCCTGTTCCACCGCGTGGCGCAGCACCCTGTCCATGTGGCCATCACTGACCAGCGTTTGCGAGTGGCTGTCATCGGTGCACAGCATGAACATGCGCGGGTCAAGCCCCAATTCGGTGATTGCTTTGGATTGTTCCGCCACATCATGCCAGGCGGAGCCGTAGCGCATCATCACCTTCATGCCCTGGCGGGCACGGGCAACAGCATCCTCCCGCCGGGTGCCTTCGTGATCGTCCTGAGGTCCACCTGCCACATAACCGGAAAACGGCAAGCCAAGATCAGGGGAGGCATAATGCCCGCCGATCACCTTGCCGGCGCAGCGGGTTGCCGAGAGTTCAGCGTGAACTTTGTCGTCGCCGCTGATCACACCCGGAAAATTCATCATCTCGCCCAACCCGATGATGCCGGGCCAGGTCATGGCTTCGGTCACTTCCTTCGGACCCAGCACCGCACCGGGCGTTTCAAACCCGGGTGCCGAAGGTACGCAGGAGGGCATTTGCACAAAAACATGAATGGGCTGATTGGATGCTTCATCCACCATGAAGCGTACGCCCCGAAGACCGAATACGTTGGCAATCTCGTGCGGGTCGACAAACATCCCCGTGGTCCCATGTGGAACAACTGCCCTGACGAATTCGGTGATCGTGACCATGCCCGACTCAACGTGCATGTGACCGTCCAGCAGGCCGGGTACCAGGAACATGCCCCTGGCATCCACCACGCGGGTGGCTGCACCAATGGTATGACTGGCATCCTGACCTACAAACGCAATCCGTCCAGCCTTGAATGCGATATCGGTATGCGGGATGATCTCACTGGTCTGAACACACACCCATTGACCATCGCGGATGACCACATCTGCTGGAATGCGTCCCATGGCGCAATCCACCAGTTCGCGTGCATTTTGCAGCCAAAACGAGTCCATTCCCATGAGTTGCCCCTATGCCCAACCCAGATCTGAAGGTTCCTTCAACCCGCTCTACCCTTCAACCAGAAGGCGTGCAGCCCGGTTGTGAGCTTCGATATGTACCGGCAGGTCGAGCCCGGTCAGATGACCTTCTCTGACCACCACCTTGCCGTGCACCACATTCAAATCTACATTCACTGATTGGCAGAACACAAGCGCCGCCAGAGGATCGTGCAATGCACCGGCAAATTCCAGCCTGGAGAGGTCGTAGGCGATGAAGTCTGCGCACTTGCCGGGTTCGAGCGACCCAATATCTTTGCGCCCGAGCACTGCTGCACCGCCGCGGGTGGCAATTTCCAGTGCCTGCCGCGCCGAAAGGATCTCGCTGCCGGTGGAGGAAAGGGAAGCTCCCTCAATTCCAGACCGCAGGCGCGCAAGCAGCATCGCCTGGCGGGCTTCAGCAAGCATGTGAGAACCGTCATTGCTGGCAGATCCGTCCACACCAAGTCCAACCTTCACTCCTGCTTGCAGGTACTCGCGCAAAGGAGCGATTCCGGATGCAAGCCGCATGTTGGACGAGGGGCAGTGAGCGACGCCGCAGCCTTCGCGGGCGTAAACATCGATTTCTTCCTTGCGCACATGAACGGAATGGGCAAACCACACATCCTGCCCCACCCAATCCACAGATTGCATATAAGCCACCGGACGGTAGCCGAATTTTTCCAAAGTGAATTGTTCTTCATCCTGCGTTTCCGCCAGGTGCGTGTGAAGATGCACGCCGTATTTGCGCGCCAGCACCGCCGATTCCTTCATCAGGTCGCCCGTGACGCTGAACGGCGAGCAGGGAGCGAGGACAATCTGCACCATGGCGCCGGGTCTGGCGTCGTGGTATTTTTGGATCAGGCGTTCACTATCCGCCAGAATGGCTTCTTCCGAATCCACCACGCTGTCGGGAGGAAGTCCACCCTTGCTTTCGCCCAGGCTCATCGAACCGCGGCTGGCATGCAGTCGAATGCCGATGGTTCCCGCTGCGTCGATCTCATCATCCAGTTTTGAACCATTCGGGAACAGGTACAGGTGATCAGAGGCGGTGGTGCAGCCGGATAACGCAAGTTCCGCAAGGGCGGTTTGGGTGGAAATCCGGATGTCTTCGGGGGTCATGCGCGCCCAAATGGGATAAAGCGTCTTCAGCCAGTTGAACAGGTTGGCGTTTTGTGCCGCGGGCACCGCCCGGGTCAGCGTTTGATAGAAGTGATGGTGAGTGTTGACCATCCCAGGCATCACCAGATGCCCGGTCAGATCCAGGATCTCATCCGCTTGCTGCGGGAGATCACCTGTTTTGCCCACCTGCTCGATGAAACCATCGCGGATAAAAAGACCACCATCCAGAATTTCCTGGCGGTGGTCGTTCATGGTTGCTAAGAGTTGCGCGTGCCTTACCAATAACGTGGTCATGGTCGTGTCAATCCTTAAGAACGGCATCAAATAGAGAGCAGGCAGGTTGTCTGACAACCTTCCTGCTCTAGTTTAACGAAGTATCTGCAAATTGTCAATTGTCAGACAACAAACTTTTGTCACTTTTTGTCTGCCAGTTCGGCAGCCCTCAGGGTGTTGCGCAGGAGCATGGCGATGGTCATCGGTCCCACACCGCCAGGTACTGGTGTGATTGCCCTTGCCACTTCGGCTGCCTCATCGTACATCACATCTCCGGCCAGACGGTAGCCTCGCGGCTTGGAGGCGTCCTCCACACGGTTGATGCCAACATCGATGATCACAGCCCCGGGTTTAATCCAGTCGCCGCGCACCATTTCCGGTCTACCCACTGCCGCCACAAGCACATCTGCACGGTGGACGATTTCCTTCAAATCTCTTGACCTGGAGTGGCAGATGGTGACCGTGGCATTCGCACGCACCAGCAGCAGCGCCACCGGCATACCTACGATGTTCGAACGCCCCAACACCACAGCTTCACTGCCTTCCAGGGATCCCAATTCATTTTCCAGGAGATAGATCACGCCTGCAGGGGTGCAGGGGACAAACAGTGGATCCCGCCCTTTTTGTGCCAGCCGGCCGATGTTGATCGGATGGAAACCGTCCACATCTTTCTCAACCGAAATCGTTTTCAAAACGCTTTCCTCGTCCAACCCGGCGGGCAAAGGAAGCTGTACCAGTATGCCGTTGACCTTTGGGTCGGCGTTCAAATCAGCAACCAACTTTTCAAGGTCCGCCTGCTTGATATCCGCAGGAAGGTTGTAGCCAAAGGATTCTATGCCTACTTCGGCGCAGGCTTTTTGCTTGCTGCGCACGTAAACCTGTGAGGCAGGATTTTCGCCCACCAGTACTGTTGCCAAACCGGGCTTGGTCTTGCCTGAATTTAGCCTTTCTGTCACTGCCGCAGCCACCTCAGCCCGAATCTGATCTGCAATTGCCTTGCCGTCGATCACCTTCGCTGTCATTTCCTGCCCCTTTCGCCGAAATATTGAGTTCCTTAATTATACATCCCATAATAGTTCAGATTCATCATGGTAGAATAAACTCAATACTGATCCAAATTTCCCCCAGGGGAGGAATCAATGAAGAAGATTTGTGTCATCGGCACAGGATATGTTGGGCTTGTCACAGGCGCCTGTTTTGCCGATATGGGAAACAAAGTCACCTGCCTGGATGTTGACGCGGTGCGTATTGACAACCTCTTGCAGGGGAAAATGCCAATCTATGAGCCTGGTCTGGAGGCGATTGTCAATCAGAACGTCAAAGCCGGCAGGCTTTCATTCACCACAGATTATGCAGCGGCTCTTGCTGGAGTTGATATTGCTTTCATTGCCGTTGGTACTCCCTCCGGTTCTGATGGCGAAGCTGATCTTCAGTATGTGCGCGCCGCAGCCGAAGCCATTGCCGATCTCGTGGACCATCCCATCGTCGTGGTCAACAAATCAACCGTGCCCGTGGGTACCGGTGACTGGGTGGCGGAAACCATCCAACGCCGGCGAGCCGGAAAACCTCTGGAATTCAGCGTGGTTTCCAACCCCGAATTCTTGCGTGAAGGCTCGGCAGTCAGCGACTTCATGACCCCTGACCGTGTGGTGTTGGGTTCATTGGACCGCTCTGCTGCCAACAAGGTGGCTGAACTGTACCAGCCGCTGCGCTGCACCATTATGATCACCGACCTGCGCACTGCTGAAATGATCAAGTACGCCTCCAATGCATTTCTTGCGACACGAATTTCCTTCATTAATGAGATCGCGAACATGTGCGAGGAACTCGGCGCCGATGTACGCGAAGTTGCCCTGGGCATGGGTTACGACAAACGCATCGGGCACGCCTTCCTGGATGCAGGTTTGGGATGGGGCGGAAGCTGCTTCCCCAAGGATGTGAAAGCCCTGGAGCACATGGCAGTCCTGCACGGCACCCAACCGCAGCTCCTGCAGGCGGTGATGGAGATCAACCGCAATCAGCGCCGCCGCGCGGTGATGAAACTGCGCAAAGCGCTGGGCAACCTCAACGAGACGACCATCGGCGTGCTGGGCATCTCTTTCAAACCCAACACTGACGATATCCGGGATGCGGCTGCAATCGAGATCATCCATTTGCTTCAAAATGAAGGCGCACATGTGCGCGCCTACGATCCGCAAGCCATGGAAAACGCAGCCAGGGTCATGCACAAGACGGTCCTCTGCAAAGATCCCTATGAAGTTGCTCTTGGCGCTGATGCCCTCGTCCTGGCCACTGAATGGAATGAGTTCAAACAGATTGACTTCAGCCGGCTCAAAGAAATTATGAAACGCCCCGTCATCCTCGACGGCCGCAACCTTTGGGATCCTGACACCGTGCGCGGATTCGGATTCACCTACATGGGAATCGGCCGCGGCAACGGCGGGCTTCAAAACGGCGAATGACGCAGTGACCGGGCAGGTAGAACCTGCCCGGTTTTTCTTCTCCCTTGCAACTGTCCTGCCAATTGGAGAAAATCCCCTTGACATTAACGTAACGTCAAGGTTTATACTGGCTGCATGATCAAAGAAGAAAGATTTTCCGTAAAGCAGATATCCCACCTTGCCGGCGTCAGTACACGGACCCTGCGCTTCTATGATCAAAAGGGCTTGCTTACACCGGATGGTCGGGCTGAGAACGGTTACCGCTTCTATACCGCTGATTCGCTTCTCCGGCTGCAGCAGATCCTTTTCCTGAGGGAACTGCGGTTCAGCCTGGAGCAAATCAGCACGATCCTGGATGATCCCCATTTCGACCTGCCTTCTGCGCTCGATGCGCACGAACGCAATCTGCAGGTTGAAATCAACCGCATGAATCAACTCATCACGACCATCCGCAAAACCAGACTTAATCTACAAGGAGAAGCTCAAATGGCTCCAGAGGAATATTTCAACGGAATTTCAGAAGAGAAACAAAAGGAATACCAGGAATATATTGAGAAAAGGTACGATCCCAAATTGGTACAGGAGTCAAATCGCAGATACAGCAAGCTCAGCGAAGCTGAAAAAAAGGCATTAATGGACCAGGGTGAACGCATCACGCGCGAGATCGTCGCAGCCATTCCATTTGGCACAGCCAGCCCGCAGGCACAGGTAGCGGTGGGTCACTGGTACCAGCACATCAACCAGTTCTATCCCTGTTCGCTTGAAATCTTTTACGGTCTCGGGCAGTTGTATCTTGAGCATCCCGATTTCACTGCCCACTACCAAAAGTATCATGCGTCCATGCCCCAGTTCCTGACCGAAGCCATGTCCATCTACTGCCGGAACCGAGGTTACGAACCTCAATCCTGACCTGTCTAGAGGTAATTACCAAAAAAAACGTACGGCAACCAGCCGTACGTTTTCATTAATTTACAGTGTTATCTAAGATTACAACACCTGATCCCACTGGCGGTGAAGCTTGAGGTAATCCTTAAGGAACTGTCCTGTGTATGAACGCTCGTTCTCGCAAACCTGACGCGGCGTGCCCCAGGCGATCAATTCACCTCCGCGATCGCCGCCTTCAGGTCCAAGGTCGATCAGGTAATCGGCGACCTTGATGATATCGAGGTTGTGCTCGATGATCAGTACTGAATTGCCGCTATCCACCAACTTTTGAAGCACTTCGATCAACATGTGAACGTCGGCAGCATGCAGTCCTACCGAAGGCTCATCCAGTACATACAGCGTGCGTCCGGTAGCCCGCCTTGAAAGTTCACGTGACAGTTTCACCCGCTGCGCTTCACCTCCGGACAAAGTGGTACCGGGCTGTCCGATCTTGATATAGCCCAGCCCGACTTCCTGGAGGGTCCTCAGCTTGTTTCCAATTTGCGGGATGTTGGCAAACAGCTCCAACCCCGATTCGACCGTCGTATCAAGAACATCAGCGATCGACAATCCCTTGAACTTGACCTGCAGCGTTTCCCGGTTGAAGCGGCTGCCGTGGCAGACATCACAGGGGACGTAGATATCAGGGAGGAACTGCATCTCGATCCGCAATTGACCCTGTCCCTGGCAGGCTTCACAGCGCCCGCCGTGAACATTGAAGGAGAACCGCCCCGGTTTGTAACCCCGCATCTTGCTTTCCGGCAATCCGGCAAACAGACTGCGGATCTCGTCGAACATTCCGGTATAGGTTGCCGGGTTGGAGCGCGGTGAGCGGCCGATGGGCGACTGGTCGATGTTGATCACCTTGTCCAGGTACTGCAGCCCTTCGATATCATCGTATTCGCCGGGTTGGGTATGGGCGCGGTTGAGTTCACGCGCCAGCAGGTTGTACAGTATATCCACCATCAGCGTGGATTTGCCTGATCCCGATACGCCGGTGATACACACGAATTGACCCAGCGGAATCTCCACATCCAGGTTCTTCAGGTTGTTTGCCCTGGCTCCTTTGATCTTTAAAGCCTTTCCATTGCGCGGATGCAGCTTCACCGGCATGGGAACCATTTTCCGTCCGGTAAGGTAATCTCCAGTCAATGATTTCTTGTTATCCAGAATTTGCTGGAGCGTACCCTCGGCAACCACCTGCCCGCCGTGTTCACCCGCGCCGGGACCCAGGTCCACAATCCAATCCGCAGTGCGGATGGTTTCCTCATCATGCTCCACCACCAAGACTGTGTTGCCGTTGTCCCGCAGATCCTTGAGAGTATCCAGCAGCTTCTCATTGTCCCTTGAATGCAGCCCGATGGAAGGTTCATCCAGGACATAGAGCACACCCATCAGGCGTGATCCAATCTGTGTTGCCAGTCGGATACGCTGTGCCTCTCCGCCGGATAGCGAGCTGGCAGACCGGTGCAGGGTGAGGTAATCCAAACCCACATTCACCAGAAAACCCAAACGCGACTGGATTTCCTTGAGGATGCGATCGGAAATGGTCATTTGTTTGGGGCTCAGAGGAGTCTGATCCGAAGCCAGCTTCCTGGCGAACTCCAGCGTGCGGTTGACCGGCCACTGGGTGACCTCCACAATATTCTTTTCGTCGATGGTCACCGCCAATGCTTCCGGGCGTAAACGGTTGCCGTGACAGGTGGGGCAGGGTTTGTCGCTCATGAATTCGCTGATCTTCGTCCGGATATACTCCGAAGAGCTTTCACGGTATCGGCGCTCCAGGTTGGGGATCACCCCTTCGAAAGGTGCCTGGAATGTAGTCTTTCTGTCATTCCGCCCTTCCACCGAGACTGAGATGGATTGCCCCTGGGTACCATACAGGATCAGATCCAATTTTTCCTTGGGAATGGTATTGACCGGAGCCGACAGGTCGATGTGATTCGCCTTCGCCACCCCTTCCACCATGTGCCAGTAATATCCGCCCTGTTCGCGCGGGCCGTTCCACTCCAGTGCAATGATGGCGCCTTCGTTCAAAGGACGCTCCGGGTCGGGGATAAGGAGATCGGGGTCGATTTCGAGTTTGCTCCCCAGTCCCTGGCAGTCCGGGCAGGCACCGTGCGGTGTATTGAACGAGAAAGTCCTCGGCTCAATTTCCGGCAAACTGATACCGTGCACCGGGCACGAAAGGTGTTCTGAATAATAGAGATCCTGCGCTGGTTCGACTGAAAGGTTGACCACCGTGGCGTACCCTTCGCCCACTTTCAGCGCGGTTTCCACTGAATCAGTCAAGCGTGAAAGAAAAGTGCGTGCCTCCTCTTTATCCTCCGAATGCGAAACCACCAACCGGTCCACCACCGCTTCGATGGTGTGAATCTTGTAGCGGTCGAGTTCGATTTCATCATCCAGGTTGTAAACGGTACCGTCCACACGGACACGAACAAAACCGCCCTTGCGGATTTCCTCAAATACCACCTGGTAGGTGCCTTTGCGGGCTCGTACCACAGGCGCGAGGATCAACAACTTGGAACCGTCTGGAAGCGCGGAAATTTGATCGACAATCTCTTGAGCTGACTGCTTTTCCACTTCTCTGCCGCAGATCGGACAATGGGGTATCCCCACCCGGGCATAAAGCAGACGCAGATAATCATAAATTTCGGTGACCGTTCCCACCGTCGAACGCGGGTTGTGTGAAGTTCCTTTTTGATCAATGGATACCGCGGGAGAAAGCCCGTCGATATAATCCACATCCGGTTTTTCCATCTGACCCAGGAACTGGCGGGCGTACGCCGAAAGTGACTCCACGTAGCGGCGCTGCCCCTCGGCAAAGATGGTATCGAATGCCAGGGAGCTCTTGCCGGAACCGGAAAGCCCGGTGATCACCACCAGCTTGTCGCGGGGGATCTCCACGGTGATGTTTTTGAGATTGTGGGCGCGCGCCCCAACCACCCGGATCATGTTTTGTGTCATCGAACATCCTTTCAGAACACCTATTCTACTACCAATATTCTACCACAATGCAACCAGTAATTATAACCCACCCTGTCAAATTCCCATTTTTACGAGCCTGTATACGGATTCTTGTTGAATGGTTCCAACTTCCCCGTCTTTGATACAATCAATCCAGGAGAAAATATGATGATCAAGGAATCCAAACCCACCCGCATTGCCATTGTAGGCGCCGGAAACGTGGGCGCAACCTTTGCCTATTCCCTGCTCTTGAGCGGTCTTGCCGGTGAAATTGTTTTGATCGATAACAACCAGGCCAAGGCATCCGGTGAAGCCATGGACCTCAACCATGCCATTCCGCTCACCCAGCCCACACGCCTTTGGGCGGGGCGCTATGAAGATACTGCCGGGTCTGCCATCACCGTGATCACCGCTGGAAGCGCCCAAAAGCCCGGTGAAACCCGCCTTGATCTGGTGCAGCGCAATATCGCCATTCTCAAAGGCATCATACCCGAAGTGGTGCGTTACAACCCCGACGGCCTCATCCTGATGGCTGCCAATCCGGTGGATATCCTCACGTATGCCGCCTGGCGAATTTCTGGACTGCCTTCCAACCGTGTGATCGGCAGCGGTACGATCCTCGATACCGCCCGCTTCCGCTACCTGCTCAGCCAGTACGCCCGGGTGGATGCGCGCAGCGTTCATGCCTATATCATCGGCGAACACGGCGACAGCGAAGTGCCGGTCTGGTCGCTGGCCAATATCGCTGGCATGAAGCTTGAAGACTACTTTGCCATGAACTGCCGCGAATGTGAAAAGGATGTTTTCGACCGCATTTTCCAGGCAACCCGTGATGCGGCATACCAGATTATCCAGCGCAAGGGATCCACGTATTACGCCATCGGCAGTGGATTGCAGCGCATCGTCGAAGCCATCCTGCGCGATCAGGATACGGTCCTTTCTGTCTCCACATTGATTGAAGACTTCCATGGAATCAACGACGTTTATCTCAGCCTGCCCTGTGTGCTGGGGAGAAACGGCATCAAACAGGTTTTGAAGATCCCGCTGAATCCTACAGAGGCAGAGGGTTTTATTCATTCCGCATCCATCATGCATGAAACCATCCAATCCATTGGACTGTGATCCGCAGATGCAAGATCTGCTTCAAATTTGTTGAATTTTCGAACCCGGCTGACTCTGGCCGGGTTTTTATTTCAGAAGCACAGTTCATTGTCTTTTTCGGTATGCCTGTGAACGCGTCTTTTGTATAATGAACAAAATCCTGATTTCCGGTGGTCAAAATGGAAGATTCGATTCGTGATTCAGTGCATGAAGAGAAGCTGCATCAGAAGGCGATCCGTGCCTGGACGATGTACGACTGGGGTAATTCTGCCTTTGCCACGACCATCATGGCAGCAGTATTGCCCGTTTATTACACTTCGGTGGCTGCGGGCAGCCTGGCACCGAACATCGCCACCGCCTACTGGGGCTTCACTTCATCGATCTCAGCACTTCTGGCTGCAATCATCAGCCCCATCCTGGGTGCCGTGGCAGATATCCGCGGCTCCAAAAAGAAATTCCTCACCGCGTTCATGCTGCTGGGTGTGACAGCCACTGCCCTGCTCTACTTCATCCAATCCGGCGACTGGCTCCTGGCGTCCATCATCTTCGTGTTTGGCAACATCGGTTTTGCCGGCAGCCTGGTGTACTACGACGCTTTGCTGCCGCACGTCGCCCGACCGGAGGAAATGGACCAGGTCTCGTCGCGCGGCTATGCCATGGGTTACATTGGCGGCGGCATCCTCCTGGCCATCAACCTGGTCATGATCATGGTGCTGCCAGGGCGCATTCCCGGTTTGGATACCGGCCTCATGACCCGCCTGACCTTTGTTACCGTGGCAATCTGGTGGTTGGTCTTTACCCTCCCCTTGCTGCGGAATGTCAAGGAACCGCCAAAGCGCGTGGAAGAAGGCGAAGACATCTCCAATCCGGTGACTGCCAGCTTCAGGCGTCTTGCCAGAACCTTCAAAGAAATTCGCCGCTATCGCGATCTGTCGATGGGGTTGCTCGCCTTCTGGGTCTATGCCAACGGCATTGGTACCATCATCGTCATGGCCACCGCCTACGGCAATGAATTGGGATTCGGTCAGACCACGCTCATCGGCACCCTGCTGATGGTTCAATTCCTGGCAGCGCCTTTCGCCATCCTCTTCGGCAGATTGGCAAAGAAGATCGGTACAAAGAAATCCATCTATCTTTCCCTGGCCGTCTACACAATAATTGCCATTGCCGGTTACTTCTTGTATAAGGAATGGCAGTTCTGGGTTTTGGGTGCGGCAGTTGCTACCGTCCAGGGCGGCAGCCAGGCACTCAGCCGTTCGCTCATCGGCAAAATGATGCCAAAAAGCAAGTCGGCAGAATTTTATGGATTTTTCAGTGTATTCGAAAAGTTTGCCACCATCCTCGGACCATTGCTCTTCGGGGTGGTGTCCACCATCATGGGGCATTCACGCCTGAGCATCGTTTCGCTGATCATTTTCTTCGGGCTCGGCATTTTCATTCTCACCCGCGTCAACCTCGAACGGGGTATCCAGGTTGCCCAGGCTGAAGAACAGACCATGGTGGGTTGATCATCTGCTAAACGGATCTTTTGTAAACCGAATCGCTTTGTTTATACACCTTCGCGACTGAGAATTTTCGCATCCCCAATGAGTCATTTCGCCGCTTTGCGGCGAAATGACTCATATCTTAATTCTTTTCCCCTTCCCATTTTTGGAAGGGGGCAGGGGGATGGGCCTGACGTCATTCGCAATTTTTGCATTGGTGAACAAAAAGTGTTGCCTTCGACTTTTCAGGCAACACTTTAATTATTTGACCCTTTTCTGTTTACTCCGGAATCACCTGGTAAAGCTCCACCAGCACTCCGCCCGTACTCTTGGGGTGGATAAATGCCATCTTCCGTCCGGGCAACACCTTGGGCTGCTCGTCGATCAGACGAACCCCTTTGCCTTTTAACTGCTGCAGCATGCCTTCGATATCGTCCACTTCAAAGCACAGGTGGTGCATCCCGCCGCCCCGCTCCGCCAGGAACTTCGCCACACCGCTGTCATCAGATGTGGGTTTGACCAATTCCACTTCGCTTTCACCCACCGGCAGAAAAGCTACCGCCGATTTTTGTGAGGGGACATCCTCAATATGATGCAGCCGGATGCCCATTGCATCCTGCCAGAAAGTCAGGGCGGCATCCACATCAGATACGACGACCGCCACATGGTTGATCTTGGTCACTTTTGCCATTTCTCTCTCCTGTATCTGTTATCCCCACACGGGAGGTTGATATTCGCCCCAAACCTTGCGCAGCACCCCGCAGATCTCTCCCAGGGTGAGATCGTTTTCCACGCAGGTAACCAGCAAAGGCATCAGGTTTTCCGATCCGCGGGCTGCAGTATCCAAAACGCCCAACAGTTCGTTTGCCTTTGCCTGATCGCGGTTCCTGCGTAATTCCGCCAGACGCGCTTTTTGTCCAAGCTCAATCGCGGGATCGACCTTCAACCTCTCCAGGTCCATCTTCTCCTCCACCTGGAAGGAATTGACGCCCACCACGATCCGCTCTTTCTTTTCGATTTCCATCTGGTATCGATACGCAGCATCCTGGATCTCGTTCTGCAGGTAGCCCTTTTCAATCGCCGCCAAAGCCCCGCCCAGGCTGTCGATCTTGCGGATATAGTCCATCGCCTGACGCTCGATCTCATCTGTCAGGTACTCCACGGCATACGATCCAGCCATGGGATCGATGGTATCGGCCACGCCGGATTCATAGGCAATGATTTGCTGGGTGCGCAGGGCAGTACGGACAGATTTTTCCGTGGGTAGCCATAAGGCTTCATCCATCGAGTTGGTATGCAGCGACTGCGTTCCGCCCATCACCGCAGCCAGCGCCTGGAGCGCCACCCGCACGATATTGTTTTCAGGCTGTTGGGCTGTGAGCGTGACCCCGCCCGTCTGGGTGTGAAAGCGCAGCATCAGGCTGCGCGGATCTTTGGCGCCAAAGCGGTCGCGCATGATATGCGCCCACAGGCGGCGTGCTGCCCGGAATTTGGCGATCTCTTCAAGAAAATCGTTATGCGCGGCAAAGAAAAAGGAGAGTTGTGAGGCAAAGTGATCCACCTCGAGACCGGCGCTGATGGCTGCCTTGACATACTCAATGGCATCAGCGAGGGTGAAAGCCACCTCCTGCACCGCAGTCGAGCCCGCTTCACGGATGTGATAGCCCGAGATGCTGATTGTATTCCACTGCGGCACATTCTTTTCGCAAAACTGAAATGTATCCGTGATCAGCCGCAGCGAAGGCGTCGGCGGGAAGATATACGTTCCCCTGGCAACATATTCCTTGAGAATATCATTCTGGATGGTGCCGCGCAGTTGGGAAGATTCCACTCCCTGGCGCTTTCCGACTGCTACGTACATTGCCAGCAGCACTGCCGCCGGGGCGTTGATCGTCATGCTCGTCGAAACCTTGTCCAGCGGAATCTGGTTGAAAAGCACTTCCATATCTTTCAACGAAGAAATGGAAACGCCCACCTTGCCCACTTCACCCAGTGCCATCGGGTCATCTGCGTCATAGCCGATCTGTGTCGGCAGGTCGAATGCCACCGAAAGACCGGTCTGTCCCTGGTCTAGCAGGTAGCGGTAGCGCTTGTTGGATTCCTCCGCGCTGGCAAACCCGGCGTACTGGCGCATTGTCCAAAAGCGGCTGCGATACATGGTCGGCTGCACCCCGCGTGTGAAGGGAAATTCACCTGGAAAACCAAGTTTCTCCTCGTAATCAAAATCATCGGGTATTGCCGCCCTTGGAACAGGAATTCCTGAAGGGGTGCGGAATTCTGCTTTGCGTTCCTTGAACTTGTTGAGCACCGGCTTTACTGTCTGCTCTTCCCAACGCTTGTTCTCTTCTTCCAAAGTCATGCGAACCTCTTGATAACCTTCCGTAATCGGTGAGATTGAAGTGAAGCATGTACCTGGTTTGAGTATACCCCAACCGTTCAACAGCCTGGTAGTATTTTCCTTTATAATAATTCTTGACATTGAGCTTCTTCGAAAGAAAGATATGACACCATTTTTGCAACTTGCGCTTGAACTCATCCTCATCATTGCCTTCGCCAAGGTTGGCGGCTATGTGGCTACACGCATCGGTCAGCCTGCCGTATTCGGCGAACTGGTGACCGGCGTTCTGCTCGGCCCCTCACTGCTCAACATTACCGGGCTGCCATTCATTACTGACGCGCACCTCCCAGAAATGATCTCTTCGCTGGGAGAGCTCGGCGTTCTTATGTTGATGTTCCTGGCAGGGCTGGAATTGCATCTCAACGACCTCACCCGCAGCAGCCGGGTGGCTGCCTTGAGCGGAACCATCGGCGTTCTCCTTCCGGTCGCGCTCGGATTGGGTTATGGTGAACTCACCGGAATGGATTTTAACCACGCCGTATTCCTGGGGCTTACCCTCGGCGCAACCAGCGTTTCGATTTCCGCCCAGGTACTGATTGAATTGAACAAATTACGCACCCGTGTGGGACTGGGCCTGCTGGGCGCGGCCGTCTTCGATGATATCCTCACCCTGCTGCTGCTTTCTTTTTTCCTGGCGTTCATGACCGGCGGCAGCAGCGTGTTGGATGTGGCATTGGTGGTCGTCCGAATGGCTGCATTCCTGGCGCTCTCGGCAGCATTCGGACTTTGGGTGCTGCCCTGGATCAGCCGCAAGGTCAGCCGGCTGCCTATCAGCCAGGGAATCACCGCCCTGGCATTGATACTCTTGCTCGTGTACGGTCTGGCAGCCGAATTGCTCGGCGGAATGGCAGCCATCACCGGCACGTTTATCGCCGGATTGATGTTCGCCCGTACTCCTGAAAAACAGGCACTCCAGGCGAATTTCCATACCCTGGCGTATTCCTTCTTTGTACCCATTTTCTTTGTGAGCATCGGTCTGAGCGTGAATTTACGCCAGGTCGATCTCAATTCCCTTTGGCTTATTCTGGCGATCTCGGTCATCGCCATCCTGGGCAAAGTGATCGGAGCTGGCGGAGGAGCCCTGATCGCCCGCTATACGCCGCTTGAATCTCTGCAAATTGGCATCGGCATGGTGTCGCGCGGCGAGGTGGGCTTGATCATCGCCAAGATCGGACTCGATAACGGATTCCTGTCTCAACAGGTGTTCGCGGCGATCGTGATCATGATCCTCGTCACCACCCTTGTCACCCCGCCCATGCTGCGGTCAGCATTCTCTCGAGATGACCGCAACCGCCGCGAGCCTCAAGATGAAAGAACCAGCGAAAGTGCCGCAACAGGCGATATCGCAAAGGAGTAGTCATGTACCTTATTCTGTTTGTGCTGCACGATACCTCAAAGCTGGAGCAGGTATTAAAAGGCTGGACGGGCGCAGGGGTGAATGGCATTACCATCCTGCTCAGCACAGGCTTCCGAAGGATCAGCAAATCCTACGTTCTGGGCGAGGAAATCCCCTTGATTTTCAACCTCGAAGACATCCTGGAGCACGAAGAAAGCACCAACCGCACCTTGTTTTCTGTGGTCAAGGACGAAGAAACTGTGGACAGGGTCGTTGAGGTCACGCAATCCTTGATTGGAGATTTGAACCAGCCGAATACCGGCATTCTGACTGTCCTGCCAGTAACCCGTGCTTATGGATTGGAAAGGATCTACGAATAAATTGAAGATTCTGGCTGTTGATATCGGTACCGGTACGATGGACGTGCTCCTCGCAGACACCCGCCTGGATGTTGAAAACAGCTACAAGCTCATCCTGCCATCCCCCACCATGCAGATCCTGCGCCAGATCCAGCAGGCAACCCGCGACCGGGTGGACATTCTTCTCACCGGGCGGCTGATGGGAGGGGGTCCCTCCGGCTGGGCAACGGATGCTCACCTGAAGGCAGGCTGCCGCGTATTTGCCATCCCCGAGGCTGCCCGATCGTTCAATGACGATCTGGAGAAGATCCGCGAAATGGGCATTGTGGTGGTCTCCGAAGATGAAGCCGCGGCGCTGCCTTCCACCGTTCAGCGGATTGAGATGTGCGATTTCGATTATGCCTCCATCGCGGGTGTATTTACCCGGTTTGGCGTTGACCTGGGCAACCTGGCTGCAGTCGCTGTCTCGGTTTTCGATCATGGCAACGCACCTGCCAGCGTTTCCGACCGCAAATTCCGTTTTGATTACCTGGATTCCCGAATCCGCACATCAAACCATCTCTCAACGTTTGCGTTTCGATCCGAAGAGATCCCATCGATCATGACCCGCCTGCAGGCGGTAGCTGACAGTACCGGCGATGTTCCCGTGCCGCTGGTGGTGATGGATTCAGCCCCGGCAGCCGTTCTCGGGGCAATGTTTGATCACCAGGTCAGGGGTTGGGACAAAAAGATCATGCTGAATGCGGGGAACCTGCACACCCTTGCTTTTCGCATGAACGGCGAGAAGATTGAGGGCGTCTTTGAACACCACACCGGGTTTCTGGATCGGGGAAAATTGGAATCCCTTTTGGCGCGATTGGCTGAAGGAACTATTACCAACGAAGAGATTTTCAAAGACCATGGTCACGGTGCATTGTCGTATGCCCCGGATGCCTGGTCATTGACCGACGGCAGCTCCCCCCTCGTGGTTACCGGTCCTCGCCGGAGCCTGCTGGATGGATCCGTCCTGCACCCATACACCGCCGTCCCCTTTGGCGATATGATGACCAGCGGCTGCGTTGGCCTGCTTGCCGCCGCTGCAGAGCTCCTGCCCGATATTGTTGGCCCGGTCATGCAGGCGCTGAATCCGACCGCTGAGCGCCGCCTGGCACCCTGGGATGTGGATTGATGATGGGTAAGTGATTAGGAATTAGGGATTAGGAATTAGGGATCAGGAATTAGGGATTAGAGATTTTGAATTGGCAGCATATTCTTCCACCAATTGCTTGACCGTTTGACAGTCCTCTGATAAAATTTTGCCGTTAATTGCCTCCATCGTCTAGGGGACCAGGACGCAGCCCTTTCAAGGCTAAAACCAGAGTTCGAATCTCTGTGGAGGCACAGGCAGCCACCGATCACTCGGTGGTTTTCGTTTAAAACCCCCGTACCCATCGAGGGTATGATATTCGAATCTCTGTGGAGGCACAGGCAGCCACCGATCACTCGGTGGTTTT
>JBDKSE010000014.1:0-8028 GCA_039683035.1 Anaerolineaceae bacterium | reverse complement strand
TTTGCATCGAACAAAGGGAAGTGACATGAGCAATCCAGTCAATCAATCCGTATATCAAATATACGCCCCGATATATGATCGGTTATTTGGCATCGTGATGAAGAAAGCCCGCCAACGTTCCGTAGACCTCCTTAGTCTCCAGCCAGGGGATCATCTTCTTATTCCAGGTATTGGAACAGGGCTAGATCTCGCTTATATCTCCGCTGGCGTACAAGTGACCGGTACCGATATCAGCCCGGCGATGCTTTCAGAAGCAAAAAGGAAATCGTATGAAGGACTGAAATTGATGGAAATGGATGCTCAAACGCTGCAATTTCCAGACAGTTCCTTTGATGCGGTTTTGCTGAACCTGATCCTCTCGGTTGTACCGGATGGGAAAAAATGCATGCAGGAGGCCTGGCGAGTGTTGCGCCCAGGCGGACGAATCGCTATATTCGACAAATTTCTTCCCGATCACTCAAGGCTGACATTCTCCCGCGGCTTGCTGGGTGGGCTAATCCGTCAATTGGGAACCGATCCTAACCGAAGATTCGGAGAAATGGCGAAGATTATCCCTGAAGCGATTATTGTGATCGATGAATCCGCAATGCTTCATGGGCAATATCGAGTAATCCTGCTGGAGAAACCAAATATCAGCTCGTAAAGTACAAAAATGACAAAGAACAGTCCTGGGTATAATCTACCTTCTGAAGCAGAAAATTGCCAATTGCTTGATACCTCAAAGGTTTGAAAACCACCCAGGACTAGAGTACCCGGTATAAATCAAGGTCTACTTGGATTTAGAGAGCGCCTCTTTTATACTTTGACTTAGAATATCATATTGACTGCCGCCTTCCACAAATATTCCGTTCACGAGTAGTGCAGGCGTCCCGCGAAGTCCAAGGTTTTGCGCTTCCAAGGTTTCCGATTTTACTTTTTCGGTGTATTTACCCGTTGCCAGACATTGGTTAAATTGCTCAGTCTGCAAACCTAACTCGGCTGCAAATCCTTCCAGGTTTTCCTTCTTGAATGCTCCAGCGTTCTCGCCAGCTTGAGACGAATACAATTTATCGTAATATTCCCAGAACTTTCCTTGTTCATTAGCGCATTCCGCCGCCTCAGCCGCCCACTGTGATTCTTCCCCAATGAACTGGAAACTCCGGAAAACGAAACGAACCTGCCCTGAATTAACGAATTCTTCTACAATTTGGGGTTTGACTGTCTCTGCGAACCGCCCGCATGCTGGGCACTGGTAGTCCCCATACTCAACGACAATAACCGGAGCGTCTGCACTTCCTAGGCTTTTATCTTGGCTGATTTCAATTGGTGCAATTGCTACTGGATCGATATTATTCTGGTTTTGTTGCATCACGATTGTGGCAATAGCCGCTACAAGGATTATGCTCAAGACACCAAGAATCCACCAGTTAACCCTCCTTGGTGATTTTTTCGAACGATTGGTTGTTTTTAAATATTTTCTAGACATCACAACTCCTATTTCAGTAAATTTTAAAGAACCCAGATCAAAAGTGCTAACCCAATGAGCGCCATCACCCCACCCGTGATCCCGCGAACCTTATGAGATGATGATCTTTCCCACGCTTGAATCTTTGCCCCCATAACCGGATTTAAGGCAAGAATCAAGATGATAACCAGCGGCATAATAAACATCAGGTTATAGAGTGCCAGGTAACCAAAGCCTTCCCAGAAACTCGTCTGGCTGCCCAGTAACCCTAAAATAGCGACATACGGTCCCCCCGAGCAAGGAAAACTTTCCAGTCCCATCAAAGTTCCTAGCACAATGGTAGCAGGCAAGGTCGCCCGGTACATCCAATTTTTCAGACCCTCTTTACCAATTTCGGGCACTTCCAACCGAATTGGGAATTTTGGAAACACTGCACCAAGCAGGTTTGTTACTCCAAATAGGATCAGCAGAGCTGCTCCCAATTGACCCAACCAATGACCCTGCACAAGGGAGGTCGCACGAAGTAACCCCAACCCTACTAGAAAGTAAACGATGTAAACGCAGGCAATATAGACAAGCCCCATGCGAGCTATGGCTGCTCGCCTTTTTCGGATTGTAAACAAAAAAGTGATGAAAAAAAGCAGAATCGCCATCGCGCAGGGATTGATACCGTCTATAAGTCCGGTCAACAGAACAGCGGGAAGCAGCTTGCTTTTCGTTCCATCGATGCTTACATTTTCAAAAGATGCCTGGTTTGCCTCAAACCAGATTAAGTAAGTCGTGATAGGTTCATTTGGTCCATATGACTGCACGGGTCCGGAGTATGCCCATGCTTTGTACCCATCGCCTTCACCCTCTTCGCTGTAAATCAGGATTCGAACGGGCAGGTTTTGAGTGGAAAGTAGGTCTTCAACTACATGGCGGGGTGGCTCGCCTTGCAAGATAATTCGGCCTTCATCAATAAATGTGACCAGGTGGCTTTGCAGTTCCAACGGCACACCCAGGGAATCGTTTTTTTGGTTCAATTCCTTTCTGTTCTCCCGTTGGTTGATATAGTCTTTACGAACCATCTCTACCTGGTTAGCCTGGAGGATTTCTTGCAGTTCGCCATTGATATAGATTGCGCATTCATCACAAGCTTCGTTGTAATAGACCACTGCCTGCCGTCCAGTATTATCTGCGTTGACAGGCATCACGAATAAGATGAGTGCAATTAGTAAGCTGGAAATTAATAGAATTTTTTTCATGTTTGTTCCGATATCCTTTTCTAGCAGCAAGTTAACGTTTTAGGTAACTCGCCCTCGGCAAGCGGCCCGAAGGGATTGCCGTAGGTGCGAATATTGGCAATCATCAGTTGATTGGCTTCTGTTTCAATACCAGCTGAAATTAATCCTGCCCGTAAGGTCTCACCACTTGGGTCGTGCTCAACCGGGCAGATAGCCCGACAAGCGCGACATAGGGTACATTGATAAAAGACCAGGGTCTGAAGACCGGCGTAACCTAGTATCGCGCGACCGCGGGGGCTATATTCTTCCTGTCGTTGGGTCTGAAAGACCGGGCAGACCTCCCGACAAAGTCCACACTCGATGCAGGTTGGGTTTTCGGTAAGGTCGGTCAACATTGCTTGCCTCGATTAAAAATATTGTAGGGATCGAACTGTGTTTTCAATGCCTGGACGTCTGCCTGAAATGACTCACTGGCCCACTGCCGCTTTTTTAACCCCATCCCGTGTTCCCCACTGATTTGCCCACCGGAGACAGAAACCCGGCGGTAAAGCTCCGCGATCCGCGCATCATTTTGCAGGAATCGGGGGTGAAGGATACCAACCCCCAGGTGACCAAAGGTTGGGATACGCTGTGTTGTTAGCCAATCAATGCTTTCTTCCAGCGCGTCAGGAGGAAACTGCGGATCTTCGGATATGGGGAATCCCGCCTGAGTTAATCGGGCAGACAGGCTTTCTCGTGCTCCCCACAGGTTGGCCATCCCAGCCGAATCCCGGATCTTCCCTTCCGCGCCATGGAACTCAGCCAATACACTATGCCTTGCTGTCCAACCAACCAGTGCAGCCGCCAGGGGATTCAGATATTCCAACGCCGAAAGAGCAGGATTTGTTTTCAATTCTTCGACTTGCTTCAGCATTTCCTCGAGATTTTCAAACGTGAAAAGCGTGAGCGAACGGATCTCGGGAATCTCCGTTAGGTGAAGTGTTGCCTGAACGATCATCCCGGTGATCCCTTCCCGTCCTAAGGATGCTTTTCGGTCATCAGCGGTCAGTTGATGAACCTCACCCTTCCCATCCACCAACACCACTTCCTCGACCCAATTACTCATTCTGCCGTAACGGACGGCGTGCAACCCGGCGGCATTGGTGGCGATCATTCCCCCGATGGTCGCCGAGCGATGGCTGCCTGGGACCACCGGCAAGAACAACCCATCCTGGCGAAGGGTTCGATTGAGCAAGTCCAGGGGAACGCCGGCATCAACCATCACTTTTTTGGATTGAATTTCACCAGCACCGATTTGCCGTAGCCGGGATGAATCCACAACGACCGAGTTTTGTGGGGTTGCTCCGCCACACAGCCCTGTGCCTGCGCCCCGAGGTACCAGATCGATCCCAGTTTCGGCAGCCCACTGCGCCAGGCGGACAACGTCGTTAACAGTTTCCGGCCAAACAACCCCTTGGCAAGGACCTTGAATTCGTGATGCGTCCCGGCTGTAGACAACCATCGTCTCTTCGCGTTTGGATACCTGACCTGGTTGAAACAATGCTTCAAGGGATATCATAGGTTATCGCCTCGCTTCCGATGCCTGCATCAAGGCTTCACTGAACTCCATTATCTGAATATCGCCGGCATTTTCTTTGAAATGAGCGTAACACAGAGGGCAGGCGGTACATAATCGACCATTATTTACTTGGGTCAGGCGAGCCTGAGCGATCGAATTGGCCAGATCTGGATAATTTGATTTCACTCCGCCTCCCGCACCGCAGCACAGGCTCATAGTCCGGTTATCTGCCAGTTCGACCACTTGCCAGCCGGCTTGATCCAGGAGACGGCGTGGTTCTTCGTAAATATCTGACCAGCGGCCGAGATGGCAAGGATCGTGATAGGTTATTGATTGCTTTCCATCCGGTTCGAATTGGCCGGGCGAGATCCTGCCTTTTTCAGACAATACCTGTGTCGTGTGATAGACATCGAGCTGGTACTCGTGCTTCAGTGTGTGATAACAGCCAGGGCAGTTGGTGATGATTTTATTGACGCTAAAACGTGCAAATGTTTCCAGGTTTTTAGCTTTCAACTGTTCGAAATCCTGTTGATAGCCAGCCCGCCGGACTGGACTGCCACAGCATTGAAGCTCCCCGGGTAGGACAATGAAATCGACTTTCGCTTGCCGAAGCAATCGTTCGTATCGCTCCTGTATTTCGGGTAGTGCATAGCGGGTAACACAGCCCGGATAGTACAGGGTATTTCCACCGCCCAACTTATTCAGCCATTTTTTGAGCATTCGATTATCCTTCTGGCTTTTGGATCGTAGCGCGAAATTCTGCTTCAGCCTCCGGTTGGTTCGGATCATTGCTGCGCAGATAAATGATGCGCTGGATTTCGCCAAACAAGTTATCTTCAGCCGGGTCAAATTTAACCCGTAATTCAGCTGATTCACCGGGCGGGATAGTGCTCTTTTCCAACTCGGCTGTCGTACACTCGCACGAAACGCTTACTTTTTCAATAACAAGATCTGCGTTGCCAGTGTTCCTCACTTCAAAAACAAGATCGATCAGTTGCTGAGGTTGAGTCCCTAAATCCTGCAGAGGAGGCTGGATGCTGATCTGCGGAGTCTTATTGTTACAGGATGAAAGAAGACCTGCGACGAGCAGCACCAGGAGGTACAGAATTGGTCGCAAACGAGATAGTTTAATTTGCATAATATGCATTTAGTAATCCTTTGTAGGCTAAGGGCTGGTTTCCACTGGATAACCGGCTTTTTCCCAGGCTCGAAAACCGCCCAAAATGGGAGTAACCTTCTTGAAACCGTTGTCCAACAGAATGCGCGCCGCACGGGCGCTCGATTCTTCGGCCGGTCAGGTACAGTAGGTAATGATCCAGGTCTCAGCGCCAATTTTTTTCAGTTGATCTTCTAGCTGAGCTAGGGGGAATGATTTTGCTCCTGGAATGTGTGAGTTTGTGTAAGAGTCGGCATCACGGACGTCAATGAACACGGCTGACCCACCCTGGAAAGCTGTGAAGGCATCTTTTAGGGTAACCCGTGGAATTTCGGGGAAAGTTTCTTCCTCGGAAGTCAATGGCTGAGGAGCTTGGGATACGGTTCTAAGATTGGTGTTGATATATATCGCTGATAAAATGAGCACAGTGCCTATCCCTATTATTAGAAGGGGTAAAACAGGTCGTTTTTTCATGAGGTCTTTTTCCCGATTGAGAATCCAAATGTACAGCCGCCAGGATCGAACAACAAAAGTTCTGGTAAATGGCGGGGTACGTTAACGTAACCACAAGCCTCGATGAAAATTCAAACGAGGTTTTTAAACGTTAACTATTCAGTTGTATTAAGCAATTGGGGGGTGTGGAATATCAAATACAAGACTAAGAACCAAAGACGGATTTCCTGGCGAAGAACAACTTGGCTTTGAAGCCATTTCGATTATCAAAGAATGGGGCACCCATGTGCCTACTTGAAGTGTGCAAGCCAGGCAATCGGTATCTCCTGCATAGTTCGTGTTGTCCTGTACAGTACAGCATTGAGTAGGCGCGGTGATATGTCCAGCCAAATTAATAGCCGTTAAGATTAAGATTAATACTAAGAGTGATCGTTGGATTGTTGTTACCATTGACGGAAGAAGTGTACCTTGGTTTTATTGGACTGTCAATTATTTGCATTCTACTGTTGCATTCTACCATGTGGCTCATTCAGTGTTGTCCGAGATTTTTCTATTATATGATTCGATAATCAATGCAATTCATATTATTACGTATAACCTAGAAATGTTAGACCAATCACTCTGTTCCCCCTTAAGACTCTAGAGGAACGATGCAGATAGAACGGAGCGCACACCGTTCTATTTTTCATTTCCTCTCCGTTGAGAAAACCAGATGCTTCCATCCTTTCCTGCACGCTTCCCATTTCGCAATCCATGGAGATTTGTTAGGAACGAGTTGTAATTTAACCCATTTAAAGCAAGATTGATTTCTCCCTGAATAGCTCTCTGGCAGTTTTGGTTGTCGCAAAATACATACAGGTTTCCGTTCGATGCTTCGTAAAATTTCATCCATTTCTGTTTTCTGGAGACTTGATCTTTACTCACATCCCGCTCCACCTCAATAAAAATAACTTCACCTGTTTTGGGATTGACAGCAACAATATCCGGGATATAGGTTTCGCCATTGGACAGATTGATAGACTGTACCCGTCCCCGAATTTGGTAACCTTCTTCTACTAGGATTTCCCCAGCCTGAATATTCAGAATGGTATGTTCCGGTGAAGAATGGTGTCTTATTAGGGAATCAAATTCATTCTCATTGGGAATTTTGCCACTTAATACCTCATATGCAACTTGACCATCCCGAGTCAAATGCAGCACCGCAGGCTGATTTCCACCAGAACTTGATCCTTGCTCAACAACACCACTTATCTGTTCAACCAAGATTGGGAAGTCATTTCCTTCCGGTGACATTAACCAATTCAAGGCTTCATCCAGGTTTTTGTTTGCGGCTGATAAGGAAAGGCGTTTTGCCATTTGCTTTATGATGGATGGTCGTAAAGCAATCCCCATTTCACCCATCACAAAAATTGCCGCCGATGTTTTTTCGTAGTTCTTGGTGGACTGCCAGGTTTTTACCCAATCCGGAACAGGCGTAAGGTCCTTCGATTCTTCAGTACCCGATTTTGGGGATTGAATGTCCTGGGCAACCTCATCTTTCTGGATCTGTCGAAGGGCAGCTAAGTGGGCTTCCAGTGCTGCCTTCTCTGCCTGTGTGTTCTTTTTCGATTCCTGTGTGGCAATGAGCTCACGTTCCAGATCAGAATATTTCTGATTGAGTTCTTTCAAGCGCTGTTTTAAATCATTTATTGCCTCGGGCTCAATTTTCTTCGATGCTGGCCCTTGCAAAGTTCGCAGCCGAACATGAATCAGATATGCCAGGTCATCATCGCTAAACGATTCCAATGGTCGGGTCGCTTTTTCGCAGGATTCGTCGTAATCCTGATCCAGAAGCCTCAAAAGTGCGACCAGCTGCTTGTGGGCATTTTCCCATAATTTCTGAGCATTGGCTTGCATTTTTTGCTCGTGCTCCTCGCTTTGCCCGATGATATCTCTGGAAATCCGAATTGATTGGTTCCGTTGGAATTCTTCTAACGTGAGATCAACCACTTGTTCTTCTCCAATTCCGACTTCATCTGGCGAGAATCTTCCAGTAATTGGATAGCCTGGTCCTGATTTTCTTGCTCTGGCGCGCTGACCCACTGTAGAGCGCTGCGAGCAGCTTCAAGATAACTCAGCGTTGTCGAGAGCATTTGCTCATGCATACCCATGCCAATTGGAGGCACCCGGGTCCGATCAACCTGTTGAGCGA
>JBDKSE010000013.1:0-176990 GCA_039683035.1 Anaerolineaceae bacterium | reverse complement strand
ACCCGCCCGGTGATGGCGCGCTCGCTCATGCCGGGGTCGCCGAGTTTGTCGTTACGCTTGCTGCGCCGCAGGATGAGACCGGAGGAGAGCATATCGCCGTGGGATTTGTAGGCGCGCAGGGCGCCGTGGGTGTCATCGGTGAGCTGGTGCACCTGTTCCTTGTTGACCTTGGGGCGGAAGAAACGCAGGGTTCCGGAGCGGAGGTCGAAATCAGCCACGCTGAGGGCGGCAACCTCTCCGACGCGCAGACCGTGATCGAGGAGCAGGCACATCATCAGGGCGTCGCGGCGTCCCTGGGGGGTGTCGGGCTGCTGTTTGAGGGCGGCAGCCTGTTCGGGGGTGATGAGAACGGGTTCAGCCTTCTTGAGTCCAATGCGCGAGATGGAACGTTTCTGGTCGAGGCGCACCTGCTCGCGGCGGCTGTACCCCTGGATGGAGCGAATGAGGGCGTACTCCTGGGGGGTAAGGGTGCCGGCCTGGGCAGCCAGTCGGGCGTAGGTCTTGATGGTGGAGAGGCGCACATTTATGGTCTTAACGGCGTAGCCTTCCTGCACCATCCAGCGCACGAAGGTTTCGACCAGCCCCCAGGTCACCGGGCGCCAGGCTGAAGCATCGAGGGCCAGGTCGCCGGTGTTCAGATGCACGAGTTCGAGGAACTCGTGGAATAAGTTCAGGTCGGCATCCTGGCGGCGCAGGGTATGCTCGGCGCGGCGCGAGCGGTAGTCGGCAAAGCGCGAGCGGGCTGCAGCCTGGTTGGCCTGCTCGCCGATGCGGCGGGCAAGTTCACCGGGAAGGATGGGCTGGATGTCTTTGGAGGCGGGCATAAATTGATTGTACACAAAAAGAGATATGAGAGTGGAGAATCGAGAGTCGTAAAAGCGGAGATTAGTGAGTATGGACTAGTAATTGGGGAACAGGCTTAGGGAATAGTGAACAGTGAACAGTGAACAGGGATAAGGGAATAGGGAGTAGTGAACAGTGAAAAGTGAAATTGTGTGTCAGGTAGGGGCGAAGCATTCAGCAAGGATGATGGATACAAAGATGTGTGCCGGGTGCTGAATGCTTCGCCCTTACGAGTCTCTCAAATTCTCTGAATTCGGATTTATCCATCAACCGCCTGACCTGATGTGCGGTCAGTCAGATCTATACCTGGATCTTGTCGGGGATGCGGGCGGACAGGTACGAAATGGCGAAGATCACCCAGGCGAGGGAAAGGAATGCGGCGAGGAGATAAGAGGGGATCCAATTGAGGTACCAGGCAACGAAGAAAAGGAAGGAAACCAGTCCGATGAGCAGGGCGCGGGGGATCAAGCGTGCCCACCAGCGGACCTCAGCGTCCATGCGGGTATAGGCGATGATGTCCATACTCAGGAGATAGAGCGCGGTTACAGCAAACAAAATGCCGCTGATCGTCGAAGCGAGCGATTGGTAGGGGATGACCCCAGGGATGATGGACAGGCCGAAGAGGATCAGGAGGATCCAGGCGAGGACGGTAAAGAAGACCTGCCAGCGGGTATGGTCGCGTTTAAGCGCCCAAACGCGCATGGCGAGGAAGGAAACCAGGAGGCTGAAAAGGAAGGGCAGCATGAGGAGGGCGGCAAAACCCTCAAAGCCCGCCCTGGCGAGCGAGCGGTGGCGGTATTGACCCACATCCACCCAGGTATAGGTTCCGGAAGGTGCGCGAACCAGCACGCCCTGATGCCCCAAGGCGAGCACCAGGTTCCCGGTGGCAAGATCAAGGACCGTGGCGAGGATGCCTTGTTCCAGGATGGGGCTGGAGGTTCCAGCCATACGCAGGTACTGCCATTCGGCTTCGGTAACGTTCGCGCGCAGAGGTTCTGCCTTCCAACTCGCTCCGCCGTCGGTGGAGATTTCCACCAGGGTTCGGGACGCGATGCGATAGGAGGTACTACGGGCAAGATCATTGATTTGTACCGGCAGTTCCTGCAGTGCACCGTACTGGCAAACGGGGTATTTTCCGGAGGTGTCATTGTGCCAGGAAGATCCGCCGTCGGTGCTGGTGTAGTGCTGGTTGAGCATGTTGGACGCGAATAGAACACCTTTATCGCTAAGCAGACAGCTTATACCGTAATCCGGTGCGGCCATATCGCCAAGGGTTGCCAGGAGGATGACCGGCAAAGCGAGCGATTGCCAGGCACGGTGCGGGGCGGGCCGGGCGGCGAGTGAATGCCAGAGCCAGGCGGAACCAGCCAGGACGGGAAGGGCAAGGAGGTCTGAAAAATCAGGCACAATGCGCATAGCCAGATTTTGGGTGAGGAATTGAGCAGCAGCGGGGGAGCATTTGGCGAAGGTGAAGATCACGCCGGGCAGGATCAGGCTGAAGATTCGGATGAAGCGGTCGGAGAGCTTGAGAAGCGGGCTAAAAAGGCTGATGAAGACGCCGACCAGGAAGGGAAGGAGGAAAAGACCGGAAAGGTCGCTGAGTTTGCCGGTGAGGAAGGAGGGGAAATACTGTTTAAGGAGAAGGTCATTGAGCAGGAGAAGGGTGCAGGCAAGCCAGGAAAGGGGGTGCGCGACCAGGCGCAGGGTAAGCTCGAGGGAAGGATTTTTCATATCAACCTCAGGATGATTTCATTGTACAGGGTTTGGGGGAGGTTGAGGTATATGAGTTGGTTGGGGGGAGTGGGGGAAGGATGTCAGTCCGCGGGGGATGGAAATTCGATCACTGCCTTTCTCGTGAAAACATACATTAGGGCAAAGAGTATTCGGACAATGATTTATAGCAGGGCTTATTTCATAAAGAACGATCCTTCGCTGCGCTCAGGATGACAAAAACTCGGAGTTGTACATGTGGTGAAACGCTCTTCAGGGTCAGTAAAACTCGCTAACATTATAAATGGAGGTCTATCGAGAGAAGTAACGTGTGGTGGGTCACGGACCCACCCCTACAAATAACTGATGAAGATGGAGCGTCAGAGACGCACCCTTCAATTCAGGAAGACAAATGCGATCCCCTCCCAGCCTCCATCAAAATCAAAAAACGATTTTAGGGGAGGAGTTTTGGGTTATTCATGAGTTATGGCAAAACATAACGCTCAGGGGCGGCTTATCATGGGAGTACGTTATGGGGTGGGTCTTGGACCCACCCCTACGAATATCCGGGTGCCGCCCATGACGGCATGCATCGCCCGGGTGGATTAACTGCAGCGCTCGGGATGATTCAAAGGAAGCACTAGTATGGAAATACGAATCTCGATTCTCCAATCTCTGCTCTCAAAATTCCTTTTTCTGGTATATTTGACGCCTGATGGCAGCCCTCCTCGCACTCCTCCCAATCCTTGTGGTCCTTATCCTGATGGTTGTTTTCAAGTGGAGCAGCGTTCAGGCAGGGTTCGCCGGCTGGGTCGCGGGGGTGATCATTGCCCTGCTGGCGTTCGGGCTCAATTTTGATGTATTCTGGGTGTCGCAGGTCAAGGGGCTTCTGCTCACGCTCAACGTGATGCTGCTGCTCTGGCCGGGCATCCTTCTTTATAATATTGTCGACCAGGTGGGAGGCATCAGGGCGATTGCGGTCGCGTTCCAGAGGATGGTGCGCGATCACGGCTGGCTGCTGATCATGCAGGGCTGGATGCTCTCCGGGCTTGTTGAGAGTGTCGCAGGGTTCGGATTGCCCATTGCGATCGTCTCGCCGCTGCTGATCTCCTTTGGAGTTTCCCCCATCCTGGCTGTTTCGACCACGGCAGTGGGTCATACCTGGGCGGGAAGCACCGGCGGCATGGCGCTTTCACTGCGCCTGATGGCGGATATCACGCGCCATACACCCGAGGAACTTTTCCCTGCCTCGGCACTCCTGCTTGGTTTGCTGATCATCCTTTCGGGATTGGCAGTTGCCATCATGCTCAAGCAGACCCGTCACTGGTGGCGGGTTCTGATCGCCGGGACCGTCACGGCAGTGGTGCACTACTTTGCCGGGATGCTCGGCGCCATCCAGGTGAGCGCCCTGATCGCAGGTGTTGCAGGTTTCCTAACAGGCACCGCGCTCAACCGGACTCC
This sequence comes from Anaerolineaceae bacterium, assembly GCA_039683035.1. Lineage (GTDB taxonomy): Bacteria > Chloroflexota > Anaerolineae > Anaerolineales > Anaerolineaceae > UBA6107. Next base: position 172,976 of record JBDKSE010000013.1, on the reverse strand, counting down.
GCGCGAGACGCGAGGCTCTAGGGAGATCAATCCGGCTCTCGAAGCGGGCGAAATCGGCTACGGGGTGTTGATCGCGGTCATGCTGACTGTGGCGCTGATCCACCCGGTGAATGCCTTCCTCGGTCAGACCACGTGGACGCTGCAATTTCCGGCGGTGTCCACCCCTGGCGGGATCTTGACGCCGGCCGAGAGCGGTTATGTCTTCCACGTGTTTTCTCATCCCGGCACGCTAACGCTGTTCACCATCGCGTTGACACTGCTGATCTACCGGCTCAAACCCGCCATTCCGCGGGTGGATGTGGGAAAGGCACTGCAGTCAACCGCACGATCCGGGATCCGCGCCAGCCTGGGCACGCTGTTCATGGTGGGGCTTTCGACCACCATGGAGCACACCGGCATGACGCAGACACTGGCGACCACCCTGGGAGTGCTGGTTAACGGGTCGTACCCGTTGTTCTCGCCGCTGATCGGGGTGATTGGGTCGTTTGCCACCGGCAGCAACGTCAGCTCGAATGTGTTGTTCGGATTGCTGCAAGACAAGGTGGCGGTGCTGGTGGGGGCGGCACCGGCGATGGTGCTGGCGGCTCAAACCACAGGCGGGGCACTGGGCAGCAGTGTGGCGCCGGCGAAACTGGCGCTCGGTACGAGCACTTCGGAGGCACGCGGGCATGAGGGGGAAGTGCTGCGGAATACACTGCCGTATGCGGTTGCGATTGCGGTGATCATCGGGATCGTGACGCTGGTGATCAGTTAAAATATTTGCAGGTATCGAAAATCGAGAGTCGAGAATCAAGAATAGAGAATAGAGAATCGAGAGTGGAGAGTCGTCAGGCGCTCAAAGTCGAGGATTTCCCGTCAGATTGCGCATAGCCATTTGGGGAATAGAAGAATTGCGGCAAGACAGAGGATGTTCATCTGTGCCGGGACGGACGCAGTGCTGTGCGGGTGACGGCAAATACCGCCTCGCAATGACGGGCCAGGAAGAGGGTGCCACAGTATGACTGCCTCGCAATGACGGACCCGGGAGGGATAGTTTGGGTTTCGGGCGAGTGAAGGTATCAGAAGAGTTGATATTGGCTTGCCCTCAACGCAACCGACAGATATCAATGCCCATATCAGCTACCTGGTGAAGAGAAGTCACACCCCTACCCTGGGGATATGTATAATGGTTAAGCAATATGCTTAACAAGCTCAAATTTCTCCTCATCGGGTCTCCACTGCCAAGCAAGATGCTGGCGGAAAAGCGCCTGGATAAAATCCGCGCTCTGGCAGCTTTTTCTCCCGATGCCCTATCTTCCATTGCATATGCCAATCAGGAAATTTACCTGGGGCTAGCCCTGGCCGGAACAGCCGGATTGGGGCTGCAGTTTCCAATTGCGCTGGCCATCACCCTTTTGCTGGCTGCGGTTACCCTTTCATACTCGCAGACCATCCGCGGATACCCGAATGGGGGCGGCTCCTATGTGGTGGCTCGGGAAAACCTGGGTATCTATCCGGGATTGGCGGCGGGCGGGGCGCTGCTGCTGGATTACATCCTGACCGCCGCGGTCAGTCTGACGGCAGGCGTGGCTGCCATCGCCTCGGCTTTTCCAGTGCTGTGGCAATACCGGGTATGGATTGCACTCGGATTGCTGCTCATCATCACCCTGCTCAACCTGAGAGGGCTGAAGGAATCCGGCACGGCGCTATCCATCCCCGTGTACCTGTTCATCGCCAGTTTCCTTGCAATGATTACAGCGGGAATTGTCCAGGCAGTGCTCCAGGGGCATCCCACTCCACCCTCACCTTCCATTTCCCAGACAGTCCAGCCTTTGGGGATCATCCTGGTGCTGCACGCCTTTTCAGCCGGGTGTACTGCCTTGACCGGAATTGAAGCGATCAGCAATGGAGTGCCGGCTTTTGAACCCCCCGAATGGTTGAATGCGCGTAAAACACTGCTGGTGATGGCAGCCTTGATGGGCATCCTCTTCCTGGGAAGCATCGGTCTGACGCAGTACTTTGGGGTGATTGCAGGGTCCGAGGAAACCATCCTTTCAGCGCTTTCTCATCGTGTCCTCGGGTCGGGGATCTTTTATTACCTCGTTCAGTTCGCCACGCTGGGTGTGCTGGCTGTGGCAGCCAATACAAGTTTCGCGGGGTTCCCGCGTGTGACTGCACTGCTTGCCAGGGACAATTACTTACCGCGGCAGCTTGCCAACCTTGGCGACCGCCTGGTATATCAAAACGGCATCATTCTTCTTTCCGTATTGACCGCGGTATTGATTATCGCTTTCAAGGGAGACTCGCATCTGCTGGTTCCGCTATTTGCGGTGGGAGCATTCACTGCGTTCACACTCTCACAGGCGGGCATGATGGTGCACTGGATACGCCTGAAGGATAAATTCTGGCTGCCTAAAGCGGTGATCAACGGGACGGGAGCGGCGGTGACGGCGGTGACCCTGTTGATCATCGGAGTGAGCAAATTCCTGGGAGGAGCTTGGATCAGCATTCTGTTGATCGGGTTGTTCATCCTCTTTTTCCTGCGGGTGAATTCGCATTACAAGGGAATTTCCGGTCAGTTGAGCATGAACGGTCTACCGCCCTCACTGCGACCCATGCCCCAACCGCGGGTGGTGCTGCCGGTCTCTGGAATCCACCGCGGAATGATCGACGCGGTGAATTTTGCCCGTTCCATCTCGGACCGGGTCACGGCGGTGTTTGTGGATATCAACCCCGGACCGGATGAAGATGAACTGCGCAAAAAGTGGAACAACTGGTTCCCGGATGTGGAGTTCGTGGTGGTGCCCTCCCCATACCGCTCATTAATCGAGCCCTTGTTGAGCTACCTGGAAAAGACGGATGCCGAACACAATGACGGACAGGCGGCGGTGGTGGTGCTGCCGGAGTTGATCCTGCCCTCCGCCTGGAACGAAGCGCTGCACAACCAATCGGCAAAAGAGATCAAAAAGGCTCTGCTTTACCAACGCAACCGCAGCGGGCTGCAGCGTATCATTATCGACGTTCCCTACGACCTGAAGAAATCATAGAAATTGGCAAGCAGGTGTTGCTGCCCTTTTTCGCTTGACGCTGAAAGAACTTCTCCTAGAATGGATTTAATCGCATTCATTGGGACTGTTTAAACAAGGAGAACTCATATGGCTTTTTCACGCATGCCCCGCTATGACATTCGCAACGACGGCATTGGACCGTACGCGGTCTTTTATTGCGATACCTGCGGACGCGAATTTCGCTCACAACCTGATGTGGTCGCTTCGGTCAAGCAGGATCTGGGGAAGGCAGCCCTGGGTGGATTGCTGCGCAAGGTGCCGCTGGTGGGAAGCGCAATCTCTGACAATGTGGTGGGAGAGGATCCGCGCTACAGCTACAAGCTAACGCCGGAGCAATTGAACTCAGCCTGGGAAAAGTCACAGATGCACTTCAGAGAGTGCCCGACCTGTGCGAGGATCGTGTGCGTGTCTGATTTTGACGCGCAGTCGGGGGTGTGCAATGAGGACAGCCCGCGACTGAACGAGATCACCGAGGCACAGGGCGAACAGGCAGGCGCGGCGCTGAAAGGGTTCGCGTCAGCATTTGGACTCGGCGAGATGCTCAAGACCACGGGCGAGGCGGTCAAATCGGGGCTGAATGCTGCGCAGCAGATGGCGCGCTGCCCGAATGATGGGACGATGGCAGCACCCGGGACGAAGTTTTGCCCGGAATGCGGTACCGCCATGGTCCAACCCGCGAGCACGAAGTGTCCCAACTGCGGAACCGACACCCACGGCGCCAAGTTCTGTCCGAACTGCGGCACGAAGGTCGAGGCAGCGCCAGCGGTCACACATTGCCCCAATTGCGGTGCGGAGACCAAGGGGGCAAAGTTCTGCCCGGAGTGCGGGAACAAGTTGATGTAGATTAATTTTGGGAGTTGCGCATAGCCAAACTTTGAATGTAGGTAGGGATGATTTAGAATCGTTCCTACTTTTTGGTTATTGGGAAAGGGGGTTTGATTTCAAAGGCTGGTAATCTTGGAAGGAAAGGCAGCTCGTGTGGATTGGTCAAAATGGTACGGTGGTGTCTCACCCGAAGGGACTTCCGCAGAGAACGCCTCGCAATCCATGGCGGAATAACATCGCCAGGAGATGTGACAGGCCGGGGGTAAAAGAAGATTGCCGCGGCAAAGATCGCCTCGCAATCCATGGCGGAAAAACATAGCCAGGACATGTGACAGTCTACGGGGGGGAGTAAGTACTCAAGGTAAAAAGCGAGGATTCTCACCTGCACTGCACCAAACGCAGTGCGGTGCAAGTGTCGCTGCGCTCAGAATGACAATTCGTGAGGTGATTGTTCATCTGCACTGTGCCGAACGAAGTGCGATGCAAGTGTTGCCGCGTTTGGTGAGACAGATCACGAGGGGGGCGGCTTCAATGTGCTGAAAAGCGAGGATTCTTCGCTGCGCTCAGAATGACAGTCGGTGATGTCTGTTCTTGGCTGTTCTCAGAAAGACAATCCGGAAGGGGGACTGCTTCATGGGGGTAGAAAATGAGGATTCTCACCTGCACTGCACCGAGCGCAGTGCGGTGCAAGTGTCGCTTCGCTCAGAATGACACGTCAGGGAGGATTATTCTTGTCAACATCACCTTGCAATGGTCATGGCGGCGAGGAAGAGCAGGCCGTAGACCAGGGCGAGCTGACCGGTACCGGCGAGGGCGGCATTGAGGGGTTTGCCCTTGACGGTGGTCACGAGCCTTGTGTTGCGCATAGCCAATGGTAAGGACAACCAGGTGAGCATGGCCCACCAGGGGATGATCTGCAACAGGCAGTACAGGGGAACGACCAGAAAGCTGACGACCAGGCAGGTGATGTATTCGCTTTTGGCAAAGCGCTCACCTAAGCGCACAGCGAGGGTGTTCTTGCCCGCCAGGCGGTCAGCGTCGATGTCGCGCAGGTTGTTGACCACCAGAATGCCGACAATCAGTAACCCCAGGGGCAGCGACATGCCCCACGCGGCGGGGGTCAGACGCGAGAGGTTGATGTAAGCGGTGCCGGCGACTGAAGCAAAGCCGAAGAAGATCAGCACAAAGATCTCGCCCAGGCCGTGATAGCCCAGGGGGTAGGGCCCGCCGGTATAGGCGACGGCAGCGAGGATGGCGAGAGCGCCCAGGGGAATGAGCAGCCAGTTGACGGTGGCTGCCAGGTAAAGGCCGAGCAGGGCAGCCAGGGCAAAGACCACGATCATCCCGGTCTTGACCTGGGCAGGGCTCAACAACCCGGATTCGGTCACGCGCGTGGGACCGAAAGCGCGCGCAGCATCTGCCCCGCGTTCGTGATCAAAGACGTCATTGGCGAGGTTGGAGCCGATCTGCAGCAACAGGGCGATGAGCAGGGCGGCGGCGGTCTGAGGCCAGCGCACCTGACCTGCAAGCACAGCAACGCCGACGCCCGCAGCCACGCCTGCCATGGCAGCCGGCAGGGTGCGCGGTCGAATGGCGAGCCACCAGATTTGGATCAGGGAAAGTTGATTTGCTGTACCGGGGGCGGTTTCAGGCATGAAGCCAATTATAATCGTACTCGAGGTGAGCGATGAGCCAGTTGACCGGAAAAGACCGCGAACGATACGTAAGGGGGGTGTTCACGCGCATCGCCCCGCATTATGACCTGATGAACCGCCTGATGACCGCGGGGCAGGACATTGCCTGGCGGCGCGAGACCATCCGGCGCGCGCAGCTCACCCCGGGCAGCCGGCTGCTGGACCTGGGCGCCGGAACGGGCGACCTGGCGCGGGAAGCGCTGCGACAGGAACCTGGAGCGAAGGTCACGGCGGCGGATTTCACACTGGGGATGATGCTGGAGGGAAGGGAGCGCAGCAGCGACCTGCCGTTTGTGCAGGCGAACGCGCTGCAAACCCCCTTCGCCGACGGTACATTTGATGCGGTGGTCTCGGGTTACCTGATGCGCAACGTGGGCGACCTGGATCAGGCGATCCGCGAGCAGTACCGCATTCTCAAACCCGGCGGCAGGGTGGTAATTTTGGACACCACGGTGCCCACGCGCAACCTGCTCAGCCCGTTCATCTGGATCCACCTGCACCTGGTCATCCCGCTGCTGGGACGGATCATTTCGGGCAGCGCTGATGCCTACCTTTACCTTCCGGAATCGACGGAGCATTTTCTGCTGGCGGAAGAGCTGGCGCGCAGACTATCGGAGGGCGGGTTCGTGAGGGTTGGGTTCAGGCGGCTCATGGCGGGCACGATGGCGATCCACTGGGGCCAAAAATCGGAAGAGTAAAGCAAAAGATTCTTCTGTATAATGAAATCAACAGATCATAATACCTTGAACCAGGAAAGGGAGGTGTTGCATGAAAGGAAACGACCTGATCATTCAGACCTTGAATGACCTGCTGGCAGATGAGTTGACTGCAATCAACCAATACATGGTGCACGCTGAGATGTGCGACAACTGGGGTTATGAGAAACTGGCGGATGTGATCGAAAAACGGGCGATCACCGAGATGAAACATGCAGAAAAACATATCGCCCGCATCCTTTTTTTGGAAGGCAAACCCACTGTCAGTGTTTTGAACCCGATCCATATCGGAGCGGATGTTCTGACGCAGCTTAAGAATGACCACGAGGCGGAATTTGGCGCCATCAGCAAGTACAACAAGGCGGTCAAACAGACCTCTGACCTGGGGGACAACGGCACACGCGAAATGCTGGAGGGAATCCTGACCGACGAGGAGGATCACATCGATTGGATCGAGGCACAACTCGACCAGATCGATCAGATGGGGATCCAGCTTTACCTGGTGGAGCAGACGGATTAGCAGGACATGAACCGCCGGAGAGATCCGGCGGTTATTTTTTGTGTTTGGGGTGATTCATCCCGCTCGCATACGCTCGGGGACACAAAGACCGTGTGAATCACACCTACAATTATTCACATGCGCATAGCCAATTTATAAGGGATTTTCGGGGGAGAATGTGAATTAGGAATATATGCGGTGTCGGAGCGGGCGGATTTGAACAGCCGACCTCTCGGTCCCGATCCGAGCGTTCTGACGGGGTCGAGCCGCGCCCCGATTAATCGTTCAGCCCTTTGCCTTCGAGAATGCGGGGGATAGCCTGTTCGACGCGAGCTTCGCGGGTTTTGGCGAGCTTGGGTGAGGAAAAGTAAAGCAGGTAAGCGCGCTGGCGGCCGGGGGTGAGGGCTTCGAAGGCGGCTTTGAGGTTGGGGTCGGCATCCAACTTACACTGGAACTCCTCTGCCACGGTAAAATCAGCCGTCTGTTTCTTTTCCACCTTCTGCCCGGATTTTTCGACTTCAATGGCAGCGGCGATGTAGGCTTTGAGCACGGGTTCGAGCTCGATGATCTCGTCCAGGTTGGTGAAGCGCACCTGGCGCGCGGCCTGGACGTTCTGGGTCTGCTGGATGAGGATGCCGGCGGGGTCTTTGAGCAGGACGCCCTTGGGGAAGAGCAGCGCGCAGTACTCCTTGAAGCCGTGCATCAGCACGACGTTGCTGTTCTGGAACGTATACGTGGGAACGCCCCACTTCAATTCCTCGGTCAGGGGGAAGGCGTGGAGGATGGAGCGCAGGGCTTTGTATTCCTCCTGCCACTTCCTTTCGCGCTGGATGAACGCGTCCACTTTGGGGTTGGAATCGGTCACAGGTTGAGCCTCCGCTGTTGATCCTGCTCTGGGGCAGATCAAAGCAGAGTTATTTTATCCTAATTTTTGGAGGATCGACAATGGAAGAAAAGGACGAAAAGATCCCCCTCCTGCCCCCACCAAATAGCCAAAGCGATTTGGGGGAGTGTAAAGGCAAGGTTGCCCAATGCATCCTGGCAATTCCTATCAGGGCAAGTGCGCGCTGGATGCAGTGTGGTGCTAGTGTCGGCAAGAACGGCCTCAGGATGACAAGGTTCGAAAGTGGAGAATGGAGATTGGAGAGTTGAGAGTAGTGAACCCTCACCCTCGGTCCCTCTCCCAAAATTGTTTTGGGAGAGGGAAAACAACGCAATATTATTGTGCTCTTACTTCAAGGGAACACCGATATTGACAAAGTACTCGATATTTCCCTTCTTGGCGAAGAAATCCACATGATTGGGGGTGGAATTGGGGTTGAAGGCACCGGCGCTGCAGCAGCCGTAATGCAGGATGGTGTCGAAATCCAGCATGGTTTCCATGCCATTGTACGAATATCCGATTCTTCCGTCGCGGTTAAAGAAGTAGAAGGGGTAACCAGCGATGGTTTGAAGTCCAAAGGATTCTTCATACCCCAGTTTGTCATTAAGCAGCACGCCGTCCACGGTCACCTGACCGACGAGATGGGCGGTACGCATATTATCCTGGATACGGGTGGTGGCGTGGACGATTTCCAATGCCCAGTGACCGCCGTAAGCCCACAGTCCCTGCAAGGGATCATTCACATAGCCATTTCCAGTCGAGATGGAGTAAATCACTTTTTCGTCCTGTGTGACCGAAACCCAGCTTTCACTGCCGTCCTGCGTGTAGTGCTGGCAGGCAATCAATAGGTGATTGTGAAGCTCTGTCTGGATGCAATAGGACCCGTTGCCACGAGTTGAACGATCCGGAAAGGGAGGGTCTTTGTAAAGAGTGGTGCGGCTGGTGAAAATCTGACCTCCCTGCACCACGGTGAAGCGCAGCGGTTCCACCGCCAACGGCCCGGAAATTTCCTCTATCGTCGTTTGAAGGGCTGCAGGAGGCGAGGTAACCTCCAGGCTGGAGCCGGTTCCCATCGAAAGCGTGGCGAATACGTCTTCGACCAGCTTTTTGCATTGCGTCCATTCGTCAGCGCTGGCTTGCATCACTAGGATCGGAGTTCCACTGGCAAAAGAGAATCCGGGGATGGATTGATCCTCCACCCAGTACCAGGCGGTATCCATCCCGTTGCCTGCAGGCTGCTTGAAGCGAATCAGGTTGAAATGGATGGTTCCCAGATTTACTTTGGTGGATGTGTAGGCATTGGGATCGTTGATATCCGTGGGTCCCTGGACCCCAATTCTGCACGAGCGCAGCCGGGTGGATTGCAATCCGTAGCCTGAATCGATCGGGTCATTGTAGTTCGTTCTGTCGATCCACAGGGAGGGGTCGTACTTGAGCACCAGGGGCTCGTAAAAGGTCACCATGGGAAAGATGCCCGTGGGAACCGGTGTGCGGTAGGCTGAGGTGGTTTGAGAGGAGAGTTCATAAAGGTAGGTTTTGCCATTGGGATCGGTCAATTCCACGGTGTTGTTGTCCAACCAACCAGTGGACACTTTGCGTTCGGCATCACGTCCGATGATCGTACGGATGTCAAAGGTACGCGTATCCACGATGCGGATGGTGGTGGTATCGGTGTAGGGAGGTTTGTCGATGCTGTAAAGGGGGCAGGGATTGTAGGCGACGGTGAGCACCAGCATGCTGCCATCGGGCGACCAGAAGAGATCCCCGGCATCAAAGGGTAAGTCGGGATCTAGCGAGAGTCGCTTTTCGACTTTTCCGTTTTGGAGGTTCTTGAACACCAAATCAAGACTGACCTGCTCGATATAAGCGAGACGTGTTTCATCCGGTGAAAGAGCCAGAAAATACGCCTGCATGGGCTGGAGTTGTTGGATCTTTCCAGATGTTATGTCCACGCTCCAGAGATCCGATCCGTTGGTGGGAAGAGGTTTGCAGCCCTCCACACTCTGCCGGTTGGTGTAGTAGAAGATGCGGCTGTCGCTGGACCACTGCAACGGCTGTGGAGTGTACGCCCCCAAACCGACCGGCAGCCAACCGTCCACCAGGGTCCACAGGATGGGACCGTTGGGTTTTCCGACGCTGACATTGGCATAAGTTGCCCCATTTGAACTGTCATCCTTTGGAGTGGAAAGAATGCCCCTGGCGACGAATTGACCGTCAGGCGACAGGCTGGACCACTGGGTGACGTCCGCCGTCAAAGGGTTGGGGGTGGGAAGAACTGAGGCGGTGGTTGTTACAGTGGGCGCTGCAGGGCTGGCGGTATGGGTTGGGGTGGGCGCAGGTGAGGGTGTTTCGGCAACACAGGCTGAAAGAACCATCACCAACAGGGAAATGATCGTCACAAGCTTGATTCGGGTTTTCATTTGAGTTCCCCTTTTTCTCAAGTAAATACACTAGGATGACTTGTAAAGAGTATAGCAGGGGGTAGGATGCAAAACAGGATGCAAAAATCGAGAGTGGAGAGTGGAAAGTCGGGAGTGGTAAAGCGGCGCCTATGGGCGCCAAAGGGTTCAGGGATGTGGATGAAGCACAAGACAGACAGGAAAGATCCTCACCTGCACCCCAGCACGAGAAGTTACATCAGGGCAGGTCGATCGCAGTACGGTGCAGGTGTCACTTCGATCGGAATGGCAGGCCAAGGGGGAGATTGCTTCGTGCGGTAAAGAACGAGGATTCCTCGCTGCGCTTGGAATGACAGGTTTACGGCGAAAGAGCAGTTGTACTCGTGATGACCAATACGACCCCTCCCGACCTCCCCAAAAATCAAAGTGCTATTTTTGGGGAGGAGTAAGGCTTGGCTCTCACAAGTCCGGTACTTTATGCAGTGTACTGCAAACGTCTGTAAGGTGGGGATGACGACTTTTGAATAAAAACTGGGCGCACTGCTGTGCGCCCCGACGTGTAACCAATCAGATCGGATTTGGCGGGAGCCATATATGGCTCCCCTACAGCTCTACTCTCGTGCTTTACTTGCCCACCACCTTGCGCACCTCTTCGAGGTGCCCGGCGGAGCCGAGGTATTCATTCTTTTCGGCGATGAATTTGGCGTACTCCGCCATGAAGACCTTGCCGATGGGGCGCAGGTCAAAGTTTTCGGGGTGATCGCGGAAGTATTCGCGGTGCACGCGCGTCCACACCAGGCGTCCGTCGGTGTCGATGTTGATCTTGGTCACGCCCAGCTCTGCGGCGCGGCGGAACTGGGTGGGGTCCACACCCTTGGCACCCTTCAGGTCGCCGCCAGCAGCGTTGATGCGTTCGACCTCGTCCTGGGGAACCGAGCTGCTGCCGTGCATCACCAGGGGGAAGCCGGGCAGGCGTTTCTGGATCTCGGCGAGCACATCATAGTGCAGACCCTGGGTGCCGCTGAACTTGAAGGCGCCGTGACTGGTGCCGATGGCGACCGCCAGACTATCGCAGCCGGTGAGCTCAACAAACTTCTTGGCCTGTTCGGGGTCGGTCAGTTTGGCGTTGGCTTCATCCACCTGCACATGCTCTTCCACGCCGCCGAGCTGTCCGAGCTCGGCTTCGACCACAATACCCTTCTTGTGTGCGGCAGCCACAACCCGTTTGGTGGTTTCCACGTTCTTGTCAAAGGGTTCGGAGGAGGCGTCGATCATCACGGAAGAATAGAAACCCGAATTGATGCAGTCGTAACAGGTTTCTTCATCGCCGTGGTCAAGATGCACCGCAAAGATTGCCTGCGGGAAGACCTGGTCAGCGCTGCGGATGAGACCTTCGAGCATCAGTTTATGGGTATAGGACCGTGCTCCTTTGCTGATCTGGATGATGAAAGGCGCCTGGCTGTCGAGGTTGCCGCGGAAAAGCCCCATGGTTTGTTCGAGGTTGTTGATATTGTAGGCGCCGATGGCGTACTTGCCGTATGCTGCTTTGAACAATTCCTTCGTGGTCACGATCATATGATTCTCCTTAGGTTAGATCCCCGCAGGGATGAATGATCTTTTCTTCAATTATAGTCAGATTAAGGGATTCGTGCCGTTCCACATGTCCTATTCCGGGTCATCATCGATCACATAATCCGGAAGGTCCTGCTCGTCGATGCTCCGCGCAGAGACGACCTTGCCGCGGACAGAAATGCCGGCTTTGTGCACGGTTTTCGGGTCGCCGCTGACCAGGGGGTGCCAGAGGGGCAGGTCCTTGCCCTCCGAGAGCAGGCGGTAGGCGCAGGTGGGGGGCATCCATTTGAGTTCAGGGATGAGCAGGGGGGTGAGGGTGAGGCAGGTGGGGACGAGGGTGGAGCGCTCGGGGTAACGGGTGCAGCGGCAGTGGTAGATTTCGAGGAGTTCGCACACCACGTTGGTGTGATAGATGCGTCCGGTGTCTTCATCTTCGAATTTGATGAGGCAGCATTGTGCACAGCCGTCGCAGAGGGATTCCCATTCCTGGGGGGTAAGGTCGGCGAGGGGTTTTTCCTTCCAGAATTCAGACATGGGGATGTTATATCACAGGTTGGAGAGGGTGGTTGGGATTGGTAGGGGCGAAGCATCGGGCAGCCTGATGGATCTCTGGAGACGTCGCGAAAGCCCGATGCTTCGCCCTTACGTTGAGGGTCTGAACAACAGAAATTGAGGAAGTTATAGCCTCAGGGAAACATAAAAGACCCCCCTCCTACCTCCACCTCTCGCGCAGAACGCTCGGGTGTGCAAAGATCGCAACCCCATTTAGCTGTGCGAAATGGGGGAGAATTGACGCTATGCTGTCTTGCTTTCCCATTTATACCCCTTCAATTCCGGTCAATTCGTGCTACAGTGTTACAAATGCAGGAGGTACGATGAAAAAGTTCATGCGCGGGTTGATGAATTTTCTGCTCGGGTTTCTGATTTTTCAACTGATTTTCCGCCTCTTTCGCCGTAATGTACACTTCCCGGCGCCGCCGGTTTTCACCAAACTTCTCAACAGCCGTTGGCGCGCCAGAATCACACCTGCCAACGTTATTCTCGAACGCAGCCGGGTGACCTCAGGCAAAAAGGTGCTCGAGGTGGGCTGCGGCGGAGGGTTCCTGCTGCCCACAGCAGCAGAACGTGTGGGTGAATCAGGTCGGGTGTACGGGCTGGATATTTCTGAGGATATGTTAAGAATTTCCGAGGATTATGTGGCCAAAGAAGCTCCCCTTGTTGCAGGGCGGGTGGAACTCAAACACAACAATGCCTACGACCTGCCATTTGCAGACGAAAGCCTGGACGTGGTCTATTTTTGCGGTGCGCTCATGGAGATTCCCGACCCGCTGCGGGCGCTTGGCGAAGCCTTCAGGGTGCTGCATTCCGGCGGAACGGTTTCGGTCACCGAACTCCTTCCCGACCCTGATTATCCAGGTATGCATGTCTCTGCCCGCGTTCTCAAGCAGGCCGGCTTCAAGATCGTTGATCTGAGCGGAAATTTCTTCAATTACACGGTTACCGGGGTCAAACTATAGGCGAATCTTAAAATTTCTCATTTTAATTTAATCAACCCTTGACAGGCGCAGAAATGAGCCTATAATCCCGCCCAATATGTTCAACCAATCCTTCTCCAGCATTTATATGTACATGCTTACGAACTTTTGCCAGGTCACCGGAAAAAGTATGCGATAGCATACAGGAGAAGCGAAATTTTGAAAAAACTCCCCGGCGACCCCGGGGATTTTTTATATCTTTGAACGGCTGTTATTGGAGGAAGACATGGAAGGCGAAGCGAGCATTGTTGAAGGGGTAAGGGCTGAAGTTGCAGCAGCCAGCGCGCCGCGGGAGCGGTTCCTCACCAAGATTGGTGTGGTCATGGCAACACTGGGTTCAGCAGTCGGACTGGGCAACATTTGGAAATTCCCGTATCTCACGGGCAGCAACGGGGGATCCATCTTCGTGGTCATTTACCTGGTGGCTACGCTTCTCATCGGAATTCCGGTGATGGTCGCCGAACTCTCCATCGGGCGCACGGCGCGGGCGAACGCCGTCGATTCGATGCGTAAGCTGTCAACCAGCCGTCTGCCCTGGTGGCTGGTGGGGGCGTTTGGGCTGGTTTCGGCATTCATTATCATGGCATTTTACACAGAGGTTGCGGGGTGGGTAGCGGCGTATGTCTTCAAGGCTTTTACGGCGGCCAATCTATCCACCGATGCGGCGGTGACCACAGCGTCGTTCACCTCACTCATCAGCAGCCCGGTGATCAGCCTGGTCATCCAGTGGGTCGACCTGGTTTTAATTGGCGCGATCATTCTGCTGGGGGTCTCGAAAGGGATTGAGCGGGTGACGCGGCGCCTGATCCCGGTTCTGGCCGTTCTACTGGTGGTGGTTGCCATCCGCAGCCTGACCCTGCCCGGAGCTGGTGCAGGGGTGTCGTACCTGCTCAAACCCGATATTAGCAAGATCACTGCCGGCACCCTGCTGACTGCGGTGGGGCTGGCATTCTTCAAGCTCTCCATCGGCATGGGCGCGATGATCACCTACGGCAGCTACTACCGAGATGATCAAAACATCCCCGCATCTGCGGTGCGTGTAGCGCTCAGCGATGTAGCCATTGCCCTGCTGGCAGGACTGGCGGTCTTCCCGGCGGTGTTCGCATTCGGTTTCCAGCCCAATGCCGGAGCATCGCTATTGTTCATCACCATTCCGGCGGTCTTTGCATCCATGCCGTTCGGGCAGGTCTTCATGGTCATCTTCTTCGTGCTCACCTTCATTGCCTCGATCGGCGCGCAGGTCAGCCTCTTTGAGGTGACAGTGGCATTCATCAATGAAAAGCTGAAGGTCAGCCGCAAGGTGAGCACCTTTATCACTTTCGCCGGCATGGCGCTCTTCGGAGCGGGAGCAGCCCTCTCGAACAGCACACTGGCGAATGTCAAGATTTTTGGTCTCACCTTCTTTGACCTATTTGACTATGCCAGTTCCAACATCCTCATGCCGGTGGGCGGATTGCTGATCTGCATTTTCGTGGGGTGGGTGTGGGGTTTCGAGAACTACAAGAAAGCGCTCACCAATGGCGGCACGCTCAAGAACGAAAAGGTGGTCAAGGGGTTGTTCTTTGTCACCAAGTTCATTGCACCCGTGCTGGTTCTGCTCGTGCTCTTGAACGGTCTGAAACTCATTTAGATTACATCCCGGTCGGTGGAGTGCACCCTCCCCGACCGAAACTGACATTCCTCTCTCCTTTTAATACCCCCCTTTCGACAACCGTGCCGAAAGGGGGCGGGGCACGCGGGATGTTGCATTTGTCATACACATAACATGTCAGACATCTTACATATGATACTTTTGAGGGGCCTGGAGGGGTGTTAAACTGAGTGCATCCCAAAAGAAAGAGGCATATTTCCATGAGCGAATCCCAGTTGAAACCCACTGACCGCCCCGAGTTCAAACAGGCTTTAAAGACCGGTTTGATCATTCTTGCCGTTGCAGTGGTTGTTGTCGTCATTACAATTCTTGTTGGCTAATCCCGATCCGGGAAGAATCCTGGCGTGAGATTGCGGTCCGCCAGGTTAGTGCAAAATCTCCTGAAGGCAATTGCGTCGGGAGTTTTGCGTTAAATTGGGGATGATTTCACGGGGATTTAATGGTTCTTTCGCTGGAAGCATATGATATAATTTTTTAATCAAGTATTAATGTTTGTAATGCAAGCGGGGAGATCCATCGCGGCACACCTCATGCAGATCCCTTTACAGCACCTCATCCCAAATTACGGGCAAGGCAGATGATGCGTAAACGTATCCTGGTTTCGTTGGCAATGATCATCAGCGTGTTCTTTGTGATTCCATTTACCATGGGGGCGACCCGGGAGGGTGTGTCACAGGCAAGGATCAACAAAGCGTTGCAAACCCAGGCCAACATTCCCACATGCATGAACAGGGTGGATATTCCCACCAGCGAGCTTCACTGGATCTACGTTCCCACAAACGCAAGCGAATTGCATACCGAAGAGAACTATATGTACCTGGCTGGCCAGTTGATCACCAACAAGGTGGTCGACGGTTCCTCCTGCCCGGCGGGCGGGCTGTCCTCAGGCGGATTTGCCAACGCCTGCGGTATGTCGAAAGCACAGCCGATGGTGATCACAATTCAAAATTCGCTGGATCAGGCGATCCTGGATGCCTGGAAGAATGTGGGTGTGCCGCCGGTTCTGCTCAAGCAGATGATCCGTTACGAAAGCCAGTTCTGGCCGGGAGTAAATCAGGGCACGCATTATGGATTCACCCACCTTACGGTCATCGGGATGCTCAATGCGCTCGAGTGGAACCCTTCGCTGCTGCAAAAGGCATGCAGCATCAGTTCGGGCACCTGCACCGTCAACGAGGCACTGGCAACGACCGTGCTGCAGATGATGGATGCAACCTGTGCATCCTGCACGAACGGTATCGACGCTTCGAAGGCGCAGGCGAGTGTGGATTACCTGGCGCGGGCAGTGATGGGATATTGCGATCAAACGGCGCAACTGGTGTTCAATGCCACGGGCTGGAAATCGGGTCTGGTGGTGGATTACCCGACGATTTGGAAGCTGACATTGATGAATTACAATGCCGGGGCGACCTGCGTTTTTGACAGTGTGGCGGCAGCCTTCAAAGTCAACAATGGGCCAGTCACATGGACAGATATCACCAGTAAGGCCTCGGGGAAGTTGTGTCAACGCGGGGTGTTTTACGCGAACCAGATTACGGCGAAGTATTATAATTTCCCGCCGAATCAGTAAGAGGATGTTAAAGGAAGAAGAGTGACTGCCGCCAATAGGCGGCAGTTTTTTGTATGCGGAAACCCGTAGGGACGCCATACATGGCGTCCGGGTTCAAGGTCAATGGGGCCGGAAAGAGTTCGGTACGGGCGCGACCCATGACGAAGAGCATCGTCAGGGTAGGTATGTATCGCGCCCGTACAAAGAGAACAGCCAAGTGACATATTCGCTTTGCTAGCTATGTGATAGGCGAGCAGGTGGGCACCCTTGACGCGAAACTCCCCCAGGGCAAGTGTTCACAAAATGCATTGAGTTGCTAGTATCGTTTCTTTCGGTACGACAAACCCTGTATATAATGAATTATCCAGGCAGACAGGAGGCACGATGAAATCATTGAGGCTGCGGAGTCAAATTGCGGGTTGGGCTGGAACGGCCGGTTCCGCTTTATTTGTGCTTGTTTTTCTACTTGAAGGTTGGCTTCGGCCAGGATACAGCCCCATGTCGATGTACATCAGTGCACTGTCACTGGGTCCGCGGGGCTGGATCCAAATTGCCAATTTTCTGATCCTTGGGATCATGCTTGGTTTGTTCACCTGGGGCATCGCTGCGGTATTTCCTTCCGGGAAAGCCTCGCGCTGGGGGGTAATCCTCATGGGGGTGCTGGCAGCACTTTTTGCAATTTCGGGACCCTTCGTGATGGACCCGATGGGAACGCCGCAGAGTGCGGCAACCGTGCACGGCACCATCCATGGATTGGCTGGAGGCATTGTCTTTTTGGTGATGCCAATCAGTATGTTTGTCTTTCTGGGCCGTTTTCGAGCTGACCCGGAATGGCAATTTCTGAAGAAATGGACGCAGGTACTGGGGGTCATTGAAGCTGCGGCGGTGCTGATTTTTACGATTGTGTCAAAGGCACCTGATCTGATGAGAGCCGACTCTGGTTGGATTGGGCTTATTCAAAGGGCGGCGTTGGTGCCGTTCATGCTGTGGTTGTTTGGCTTTTCACTGGGCATCATCAGGAAGGGATCGTAGGGACGCATACATAGCGTCCGAGTAAAAAAGTCAGTGATGTATTGAGAAACCGGCGGGCGGGATGTATCCCGCCCGTACGGAAAGCATCAGGCATGTAGATAAGTAAAGCTCGCCTGAAGATTACCACCCGATGGAGTTCTTGACGGCGAGGATCTCGCTGAACTTTGCGGTGAAATACGCCACGAGCGCAGGGTCGAAGAGGGTACCCGAGCTCTGCTGGATCATTTCAAAGGCAGACTCATCCGAAATCAGCTCTTTGTAGGAACGGTGGGTGGTGAGGGCATCGAAGACATCAGCAATGGCGCAGATACGCCCGCTGATGGGAATCTCTTCGCCTTTCAACCCGCGCGGGTAGCCGGAGCCGTCCCAGCGCTCATGGTGGGTGAGGGCAATGGCAGAAGCAGTCTGCAGGACTGCAGAGGAGGAGTGATCGAGGATCTTGGCGCCGTTGAGGGTGTGTTTTTCAAGAAGCTGCCATTCATCGGCGTTGTAATTCCCGGTACGCTTGAGAAGCTCATCGGGCACTTCCACTTTGCCAATATCGTGCAACTGACTGGCGAGTCCCAGCAGGAATGCTTCCTGACCGGTCAAACCGGCCGCCTGGGCCAGGATTTGACAATATCCGCGAATGCGTTCGAGATGCAGGCGGTTGTCCCATTCCTTGATTTCGGCGATGTATGCCAGCCGGACAAGACTCTCGTTCAATTCCTGGTTCCTGGAGTCACTGCGTGATCTAAACATTTTGCCCCGCATTCTTTAAGGTTTTAAAAAACCATTCGTATTCAAGGCGCCAACATGGCACTTCTTTTTTTATCATTTTTTAATGGAAGTGTCAATTGACAAATCGTACACTGTAAAATATGATTACTGGAGTATATAATGTTGTCTAGAAGGTTGAATTACCTTTTGACAACCGTCTGATCTAATTATTCGTGGGAGCTCGACCAGGCGCTAATCAAGGACAAACCCACAGTGTAGGCGACAGGAGGGTTTTATGGGGGCAGGAAAGCGCGCCATCCGAATTGCATTCGGGAAGAATCATCCTATTCACCGGGGCAATCAAAACGCGCAGGCAATCGTTGAGCTGGCACTCATCCTGCCGATTTTGCTGGTGTTGATCGTGGGGGCGTTGGAGTTTGGAAGGCTGTGGTCCACCAAGGTCATATTGACGAACGCTGCCCGCGAGGGGGCGTACTACTATGCCACGCACAGTGCACCCTCCAATTGTTCAGGGACAGCCTCTAGTAGTGTAATTGCTTCACAAAATGAGGCTAAGAATTCAGGATTAACGCTCAACAGCGGGGACGTGAGTGTAGCTGGCAGTTCTTGTATACCAGGTTCGACGGTCAAGGTAACCACCACCACCACAGTAAATAATTTACTAATTTTGGGATTTGTAGGAAATGTATTTCGAATAACCAATTCCATAAGTTCAATGACGTTGACCTCTTCTGTGGAGATGATGGTGCAATGAAAATGCGTCGTTATCCACGCGGGCAGTCGATTATTGAGTTTGCGCTGATATTTCCGCTGTTGTTCTTCCTTATCAGTGCCCTGTTCGATCTGGGTAGAGCGGTGTTCTATATGTCCAGTTTAAACACAGCGGTTCGCGAGGGAACAAGGTGGGCGATCGTACAACCCAGGGCAACAATTTCCACTGCTGCTGTAGCCGATCATGTACGCCAGTCATTCTTCGATGTGAAAGAACTGGCAAATAATAGCACTATCACACCAGTTTTTGTCTACCCCACGGGTCCCACAGACACAACCGATGCCAGTATCACCATTACCATCACTTATTCTTTTGTCCCTATCACCCCTGGAATGGCAGCGTTGCTGGCGGGTGGGGGCGGTATTCCTTTGAAAGCAGAATCAACCATGCTTTTGGCTCCGGTCGCAAGATAATTGAAATAAGGCGTAGGAGGATGCAATGAGCGAGAGAATTAATAGTCGAAAACCAGAATTGGGACAGGTCATTCCACTTATTGCATTGATGATGATCGCCATTGTGGGAATGGCTGCGCTTATCATCGACGGGGGTTCGCTAATGTCCAATCGCCGAACAGCTCAGGCGGCAGCAGATGCGGCCGCCCTGGCAGGTGCGAAGAGCCTGTGCACAGGAAATGAAAGTGGAGCGATCTCCGTTGCGCATAATTACGCCATTACGAAGAATAAAGCCACGACATCCGTTGAAACGATAGTCGCGAGCGTGGATATCAACGGCCATTCGGTAAAAGGAATCAAGGTCGACACCACCATTTCCAACCCTTCCTTTTTTGCAGGAATCTTTGGACAAAGCACCTTGAATGCCAAAGCAACAGCAACAGCGGGCTGCTATCATCCGTCAATTACCACGCATCTGCTGCCGATCGCTTTTTATTACAATCAACCACCGATCAAATCGGATAGCGCAGACTGTACAGACCTATCAAAACCATGCGATATCATCAATTGGGATTACACTACTCTGTTTTCAACGCTTGGAAGTACGGCAGTGGCAGATCTTCCACTCAACAACATCTACGTAATTATGAATGATGTGAAGATTTGTGCCAAAACTGTCAGTGGACCTATTGTCTGCAATGCCATGGCAGGAAACCCGGAAGGAGGAAACCGGGCTTGGGTTGATTTGACCCAACTCGCCGTCGGAAGCAATTTGAAGCAAATTATCAAAAATGGTGTTTCCGAACCTCTTTCCCTTCCATCCTGGCTGAATGGTGAACCCGGTGTGGTGGCAGCTGTCTATGACGATCGGGTATATACGCTTCTCCCTCCGATTGAAGGATACGAGTCCCTTCCTTACCGGTTGGTACTCGTCCCGGTGTTTGACTATTTCTGCCAATACGGCAACCCGGATGTTCGCTGTCCTGATAAATGGACTGCTGGCGATACCACAGAATATATCGTAAATGTGAACCAACCTTCATATCGATTGGTTGGGCTTGCACCTTTTGTAATTACTTGTGTCACAAAGAACCAGAGTTTTGATTATGGTGTTTCTGTACCGAAGAACACTGGTGTTAATAAAACCAACAAGGCACAGTGCCCTGGATATGCGTCTTACCTACAGGGGTTATCTGCAAAGGATACGCCGCAGAAAGATGCTATTGAAGGTTATTTTGTCGAAGGATCACCGCTCGATCAATTCACTTCTGGCACCGAAGGTGTCGGGGTAGGTTTGGATATCATTTCATTAACCAAGTAAGTTCATTCCTAGCATCGGGTCACAGAGGAGGGCACATTGGCATCGCGCAGTCGGGCAATTCTCATCGTAATCGTAGGCATCCTATTGCTGGCGGTTGGCATTGGGGCGGCAGTGCTGCTCATTCAACGCATGAACTCGCAGACACAGGCGCAGGCGCAGCAGGCGCAGGTGGCGAAAACGACGATCGTGGTGATGAACCGCGATATGAAGTTGGGCGACCGGATCAACGCCGGCGACGTGACCACCGCCGAAGTGCCTGTGGAAGTGGCGCCGCGAGATGTGGTGACCAGCACCGATGCCGTGGTGGGTAAAATGCTGAAAGCAGACATGGTACAGGGGGAGATGGTGTTAACGCACAACCTGGCGGATCCCACCAACAACAACCACGACCTGAGTTACATCCTGGCAGACAACCATGTGCTGATGGCATTCCCGGCAAATGATCTGATGAGCCGCAACAACATTATCCAGCGCGGCGATATCATCGATATCTTTGCCACCTTCCAGGAACAGGTAAAGAAGGTGGGAGATACCACAGCCGTGACCACCGCCACAGGCACTGAAGAGCCGGTCATGCGGACTTTCACGGTAGATACCTTTCAAAAGGTTTCCATTACTGCAATGGTGCTGGATGTTGTACAGACCAATCAAAACCAATCGACCGGGATTAGCATCGGCGATCAGAACGCTCAAACAGCCGAATCGCGCACAAGCACAAAGATCAGTTCATACCTGCTGGCGCTTTCTCCGCAGGATGCGCTGGTACTCAAACATCTCAACGATACTGGTGCCACCTTTGATTTTGTGATTCGCGCCCCCACATCAACCACCCAGTTCGATTTGACGCCTGTTACGGCGGAATACATTATTGAACTCTACGGACTGGAAATTCTACCCTAGCACGGCTGAGGCATAGAAGCTGGTATGACGACATCTGAAAAGACGCGCATTCTCACAATCACATCCAATTCGCTTGTCCAAAATGCGGTTGATAGTGCCTTCCGCAGCGATTCAGATTTTGAGATCCTCGACCCCATGTCGGTGGCGGTGGGGGTACTGCAGGCGGTTGAAAACACGCATCCCGATATCATTCTGCTCGACTTCGAGTATAAGCTTGAAGAGACCTATGACCTGGTGGACAAGATTGCCACCCGTTTTCCGGGTGTGGCGGTGATCGTTATTCTGCCGGAAAGCAAGGTGCAATTCTCCGACCGGGTCATTCTTTCAGGCGCCAGGGCGTTCATTCTGTACCCGTTCACGCAAAAAAGCATCCAGGTAACCACCCGGCGCGTGCTGGAGCTGTTGACGCGCAATTACCCCGTGACGCCGCTGCCAGAAGCGCGCAAGCAGCTTCCCAAGCCCCGCAACACCTACGTGGTTTACAGCCCCAAGGGCGGTGCGGGCGTTTCGACTGTGGCGGTGAACCTGGCCATTGCGGTGAGCCAGAAGACCAAGGACAAGGTGCTGCTACTGGACGGGAAGCAGATGTTCGGGCACGTGGCGTTGATGCTTAACCTGCGTACCGCCAATTCCATCACCGATCTGATCTCGCACGCAGGAACGCTTGACCCGCACCTGATCAACCAGGTGGTGATCGACCATACCTCGGGTATCAAAGTGCTGCCCAGCCCGACGATGGTGGCTGAAGGGCAGGGAATCCGTCCGGATGATCTGTACAAGGTGGTGCAGGGCATTCAATCAACCTTCCCGATCACGGTCATCGACGCGGGGAGTTTTCTCAATGAAAATACCGTTACGCTTATGGATGCCGCCGACAAGGTGGTGGTGGTGCTTAATCCAAACCTGGCTGCATTGAGGGACGTGCGCCAGTTC
Organism: Anaerolineaceae bacterium; assembly: GCA_039683035.1. Lineage (GTDB taxonomy): Bacteria > Chloroflexota > Anaerolineae > Anaerolineales > Anaerolineaceae > UBA6107. The sequence continues at coordinate 150,536 of JBDKSE010000013.1, read as the reverse complement.
ATGGATATCACCAGGAATCTATCGTATCCGGCTGAAAAGCTGATGTTCGTGCTCAACCAGACGGGGTACAAGGCGGAAATCCGCCGCGAGGAGATCGAAAGTATCCTCAAAGTGAAGGTCGCAGGATCGATCCCGGTGGATGAGAACCTGTGCCTGAGCTGCCTCAATGAAGGCACGCCCCTGATGTTGAAGTCGCCGCGCCACCCCATCAGCAAAGCCATCCAGACGATCGCAGCGACGGTGCTCAAACAGATCAGTGAAGCGAATGCGGCATACAACACCGCTGAAAAACAGTTGTCCGCAGAGGTAATAGCCAAATCATCCCGATTGGGTTGAGTGATTCTTCCAAAGAGGTTTACTCTTGACTACTGATAACATCAGCGCCATCTTGTTGCTCGTGGTTCTTCTCAGCGGTCTCGGACTGTTGGGCATTATCTTCTGGCTGATCAGGATCACCTCGCAAAGCCGGGTCAGCGGCCGCGTAGGCACATTCGTCGGTCAGGCAGAGAATTTTCCACGCGTTCAGCAGGCTCCCCCGGTCGAAGGAACGATGATCCGCCTGGAACAATTCGAAGGTCTGCGGGGGAAGATCAACGAAACGCTGGGGGTATTATCGTCGTTCAAACTCCAATCAAAGATTTCGAGCGCCTACTGGCCAATTACGGATGTGGAATTCATCGTGCTGCAGTGGCTGGGAGCCTTTTTGGGGCTGCTGCTCGGCTGGCTGATCTCGCAAAGCATTATCGGAGGCATCGGGCTGGGGGTGCTTGCGTTCCTGATACCGAACCTGATCCTGGACCGGTCGATCGCTGCCAGGCGCAAGAAATTCGGAGACCAATTGCTGGACTTCCTGGTGCTGGTCACAGGAGGGGTGCAGGCGGGATACAGTTTACCGCAATCCCTGGATCTGGCGGTGGGTCAAGCCACGGCGCCCGCTTCGGAAGAGTTTGGTCGGGTGCTGAGAGAGGTCAAGTTCGGCTTCGGACTCGACCAGGCGCTGTTGAACCTTTCAGACCGGATGCAGAATGATGACCTGATGCTGGTGGTGACGGCGATCATTATCAATTCGCAAGTGGGCGGCAACCTGAGCATGGTACTTCAATCGGCGATTTCCACGATCCGTGAACGCATCCGGTTGTTCGGCGAAGTCAGGTCGCTCACCGCGTATGCGCGTTTTGTAGGGAATTTCATCTCGCTGCTGCCGCTTATCGCCGGACTGCTCATCTACCTGGTGAACCCGCGATATTTCGACACACTGGGTAGTTCATTGGTCACCCAGATCATCTTCATTCTCGCGATGATCGGCGTGCTCATTGGCAACATTGTGATCAGGCAAATTGTAAAGATCAAGGTATAGGCGGGCTGCCATGAATTTATTGCTCAATAACAGTACACTGATCATTGTTCTCTTTGCCACCATTCTGGGTGTGCTTGGGTTGTTCGTCTTGGTGGCGGGGATTTTTACATTTGGCGGGAAGGATGTGAGCGTTTCACGGCGCGTCAAGGATTTTGTGCTTGAGCCCGAGCAAAAGAAAATTGAAGACGAAGTCAAAGGGAAACGCATTCTAGGTCGCGAACTCAGTGGATCTTTTGTCAGCCGTACACTCGCCCCGGCGATGAAAAAACTGATCGATTTCTTTGGAAAATATACTCCTGTCAAATCGGTGGACAAGCTAAACAAGCGGCTTTCGATTGCCGGAAATCCAATGAACATGCGGGCGCAGGAATTTTATGGATTGCGGGTGTTGATCCTGTTCATTGGCATCGGGCTGGCGGTGCTGGTCAATTACAATCATATTCCCTTTGAAACCAATTACCTGTTGATTGGGGTGGCTTTTATCCTTTTTGCGCTGCTGCTGCCACTGATGTGGCTGAATTCCAAAGTCAAAAATGTGCAGGATGAGATCAGGCACAACCTGCCCGATGCACTGGATATGCTTTCGGTGTGCGCCTCAGCCGGCCTGGGGTTCGACCAATCGCTTCAGAAGATCACTGAGTACTGGCCGACGGCGCTGGGCAGGGAGTTCAAAAGGGTGACGCAGGAAATGGAAATGGGCATGAGCCGTTCCCAGGCGCTGCGGAACATGGCAGACAGGCTGGATGTGGATGAACTGACCAGTTTTATTTCGATCATCGTCCAGGCTGAGGAGATGGGAATGAGTTTTGCCGATGTGCTGCACAGCCAGGCGGATCAAATGCGCATCATGCGGCAATACCGGGCAAAAGAGATTGCCAACCGTATGCCGGCAAAGATGATCATTCCCCTGGCAATCTTCATCTTTCCAGCATTGATTGCAGTCATCCTGGGGCCAGTGGTTCCCACTTTGATGAACGCGTTCAAATAAACCAGGGACGAACGAATGAAAATTGAAGAGACCAATCCAAGCGGGCAGCAATCAAAATTGCCGAAAGACCGGGTGCATATGCAGCCTTTCATCAATGACGATGAGATTGCGGCCGATCCAGAGTACATTCAAATGCTGCTGGAGTATCAAAACGCGCGCTGGGATGAAAGCAATGTTTTGCTGAATAATCTGCTCAAGAAATACCCCGGCAATGTGAAGCTGGAGGAATTCAAGAAGGATTTTGATTTCCAGTATTCGTTCCACAAGAACGCTGAAGTAAGCGACCGGGATCATGCCAGAAAAGACAAGGCGGTCAGAGTGCGGAAAGCCGGCATCATCACCGTATTGGTGCTGGTGGCGGTGCTGGTGGGGGCCGCGATTTTTGCGGTGATTTATTCGACGCTCTCGAACCGCCAGCAATCCTATAATCAAAGCCAGATACAGATGCTGGGAGCGCAGGTTCAGGCACTGCTGAATTCGGGGCAACCCGAAAAAGCTTCCGAGATCATGGCGCAAATGAAACTGATCGACCCCAACGACCCGCAGGTGGTGGCGCTGGGAATCAAGACCGATGAACTCTCCGCGGTGAACGATCTCTATCTCCAGGCGCAGCAGAAGATCGCAGACGGGCAGGACGCCGATGCGCTCGTGCTGCTGCAGCAGGTGCAGGCAAAGGCGCCCAATTTCAAAGACGCCGCCCTGCTGATCACGCAAACCGATAACCGCATTCAAATCAAGGCAATTTCAGCCACTGCCACCCAGGCGTACAATGAGAGCCGCTGGGAGGACGCCATCAATGGATACGAGCAGGTGCTGGCGCTGGATCCCTCAATCGAAGACACCGCCCTCAAAGAACAATTGCTGAACGCTTACCTGCGCCGCATCATCCAGATGCTGGAAAGCGATCAGACGACCATCGAGGATATTTCGAAGGCGGAATTGTATTACCGGCGGGCGATTGCCATGATCCCGCAAAGCCGCACCTTCAGTGCTGAACGCGAGAATTTGCAAAAGATCTCGAGCAGCCTGCTGATCGTCAAGTACAGTCAGACGGCAGCGGCATTGGTGGCAGACCCCAACCAGACACCGGTGAGCGTGAACCAGGCGGTCAATTACATGGCAAAGGCAGCCAACCTGGACCCCAAGAACAACTTGTTGAAGAACGAATCTGACAAGATCACCCTGTACCAGGTGGCTTTCCAGGATTACCTGCAGATGGATTGGTCGAGTGCCATCAAGACAATGCTCCAGCTTTCCGCCCTGGATAAGAATTACGCCAACGGGCGCGCCAACGAGCTGCTCTACGAGTCGTACGTGGGACGGGGCAACCAGTATTATTCTGCAGGGTTGTACCTGGATGCGCGCAAGGATTATGAAGCGGCGGAAACGCTGGCCTGGGAGATTGGCAGCAAGAATTCGGTCAAGGTGTTCATGGTGGAACTCGCCCTGGGGAAGACGCTGGGACAGTTGCGCGACTATCAAAATGCGGCGTCCTACTTCAAATATGCCGCGGAAAGCGTCAATTATGCCTCCCGTTCCACCAACGCCGACCTGGTCAACAATTTGACCGCGGCAGCGGGGCTGTACGATTCGGGTGCCTACCGCGATTCCTACAATCAATACTTGAAAGCGATGGAAGACAAGAACGCTTTATTCACCGATATTCAAATCGAAGCCCACACCGGTACCTGCCTGGCATTCCTGGCGGGACAATATTACACGTCGGTGCAGGCGATTTTGGATCGCAACGGATTGGCAAGATCGACGCAGGTAACTGCAGAGCAATCCCTGCTGATTCCTTACCTGCCGTAAGATATTGAAGCCAACATCAAGAAACACGAAGCGCTTTTATCGAGGAGGATGAATGTTTACCAACCGGCCGGCCATGAATCAAAATACTCCACAAGTGGCAGCGGAGCAAAACGAAACCTTCGCTGAACTGGAAAAAGATTATTACCACATCCGGGACGCTGTTCAGCACCGGCTGCTTTCCTCGGTCAACGGTGACCTGGCGCTCACTGATTCAAAGAGGGTTAAGGAACTGATTGAACAAAACTTCAACGAAACACTGGACGAGGAAAATCTACTCTTCAGCCGCGGCATTCGCACCAAGCTGCTGGATTGGGTGGTGGCGGATATTGTGGGGTACGGTCCGATCGAGCCGCTGCTGAACGATACCGATATTACCGAGGTGATGGTCAACGGGTATGATGAGGTTTTCGTGGAACGCTTCGGGCAAATCGAAGCCACGAACATTAAATTTGAGGATGAGGCGCACCTGCGCAGGGTGATCGACCGCATTGTTTCGCCCATTGGCAGGCGGGTGGATGAAAGCTCGCCCATGGTGGACGCGCGTCTGCCCAACGGTTTCCGTGTCAATGCCACCATTCCGCCCCTGAGCCTGGATGGGCCGATCCTCACCATCCGCAAGTTCGCGGTGCGCCCCTTTACCGCCCAGGATTTGATCGCCAACGCCTCCATGACGGTGCAGTTGGTAAGCTTCGTGAAGGCGTGCGTCGAGGCGCGGGTGAACATGGTCATTTCCGGAGGTACCGGCAGCGGCAAGACCACGCTTTTGAATGTGCTTTCCTCGTTCATTCCCAACCGCGAGCGCATTATCACGATTGAAGATACGGCAGAGCTTCAGCTCAACCAGCGTCACGTTGTGCGGCTGGAAAAGCGCCCACCGAACATCGAGGGCAGGGGAGAAATCACCATCCGCCAGCTTGTGGTCAACGCGCTGCGTATGCGCCCCGACCGGATTGTAGTGGGAGAGTGCCGTGCCGGAGAGGCGCTGGACATGCTCCAGGCAATGAACACGGGTCATGACGGCTCCATGACCACCATCCATTCCAACGGCCCGCGCGATGCACTGCGGCGTATCGAAACCATGGTGCTGATGGCAGGGTTTGACCTGCCGCTCAAGGCTATCCGCGAGCAGGTGGCGTCGAGTATCGAACTGGTGGTGCATATGGAGCGTCTGAAAGACGGAACGCGCAAAGTGGTGCAGGTGTCGGAAGTGCAGGGCATGGAGGGCGACACGATCGTGATGCAGGACCTGTTCACCTTCCACCAGCAGGGTATCAAGAACGGCATGGTGGTGGGCGGTCTGAGACCGACCGGTCTGCGCCCGCGATTTTCCGACAAGTTCCAGGCAAACAACATCGAGATGCCGGAAAACATTTTTGAGATGTAGACGGGAGAAAACAAAGCGCCTTCCGCCAAGGAAGGCGCTTTTGATTTAATGCGGATAATTCAGGCGATTATTAAATTACCCGTGTTGCGTATAGTGAGCAACTCCATTCACGAGAAAGCCAAGGATATTGGTTAACTTGGCATTGTCATAGCGAGGCGTTCTTTACCGCGACAATCTGCTTATGATTCTGAGTAAAGCAGATTGCCCCTCTCGCAAAAATCGCTCGCAATGACGGATCATGGGGGGGTGTTGTAGGTTGGGTTGAGGGATGCAGTAAGAAACCGCAGAGCAAAAAAAGAGATGCCCGAAACCCAACGATGATCACCAAGACACAACTGCGTTAGTCGGGTGTAAAGGAAGATTGCCACGGCAGAGGACGCCTCGCAATGACATGCCATGGGGGAGGCAAAAGCTGGTTGTGTAAGAGACGATGGGGGAGGAGGTGCAGGTTGGGTTGAGGGCTGCAGCAAGAAATCGCAGAGCAAAAAAAGAGATGCCCGAAACCCAACGATGATCTCAAAGAGATAATTGTTGGGTTTCGAGAAGTTGAGAGAAATTCCTTGCAACTCTTTTTAATTCCTCTCAACCCAACCTACGAGTGGGTATTCAATATCAAACTAATTCGTACCCACCAGTAGGGGGCGATTCATGAATCGCCCCCAAGAGTAAATCCATTTCATAATCGAAATTCGATGAATTTTACAATTTGCTGAAGTTGATCAACTCAATCCCATGGGACTGCATAAAAGAGAGGACCTCGGGAGCTTGCAGCAGATCGCGCTCGCGGGCACGCATGTCGTTGTAGATGGACGTTGCACGCAACTCGTCGTCCACCACGGCAGGGTGCGACATGATCTCCGCAGTTTCGCCATACGTACCGGCAGCGACATCCGCCAGGACCTGCAACAAGTGCTCCAGGGTGACGCCTTCATCATAGAAGTCACCGCAAAAACCAACCGTGGTGCGGGGCTGATATTTGGCCATCAGGTCCTGCATTTCCAGGATGTATTCGGCGGTGAAGGGGGCAGGCAGGTCCGCTTCGTGCGGGTCTGGCCAGTTGGGGCGGCGAATGGCACAACCGAGTTCCATTGCCAGTTGAAGCATCATTTCGAACAGGTCTGGGGTGAAGTAGGAGGAATGATGGTGAGAATCCAGATGGTCGGGGGCGAGGCCGGTGATCTCCACGAATTTGGCGACCTGGGCGTTCCACTCGGTCCATACATGGGCAGGATCAAGCAGGGGCAGGGCAGCGATAAAAGCTTCTTCGCGCCGAAAAACGCCTTCGGGGGTCACCAGGGAGGGAATTTTAATGGGGTTTGAGAGCGGTTGACCACTGGTGAGAACCAGATGGACGCCAATACCCAGATTGGGGCAAAGGTTGGCAGCGTCCAGGAGCGCCTTAGGGGCAGACGGGCGGTTCATCATGGCGGAGGTGGAAGTGACGATGCCTTTGAGGTGCGCTTCACGGATGCCGGCGGAAATACCGGCGGTGTGTCCGTAATCATCGGCGTTGACGATCAGTTGAATGCTCATATGCTCTCCAGATCCGTACCGCGAACCAGGGGGATTGTGCGCACCAGGTTGGCGCGGACCCGGTCATCGGGCTGCAGCCCGGCAGTTTCCATACCCAACAGCACAGCACCCATCACAGGCGGTTCTTCGGAGCGGATGAATTTTGCTTTGGGCGCCACTGCCCGGACTTTCTTTTGCATCTCCTGCGAGAGCAGCGGGCTGCCTTCCCACATGCTGCCGATCTGCACCAGGTCAAATTCCAATGCCTCGAATTGCAACTGGCGGATGACAGTGATGGCGAGCTCGCCCAGTTCACTGCCCGCCCAGCGGATGAGATCCACCGCCACCGGGTCGCCTGCTGCAGCCACCTGAAAGACCAGGGGGGCGGCCGAGGCATCGATCTCGATGCGATGGCAGATGATCTTTTGCAGCAGATCTTCCACATCGCGGGCAGCGTATTTTTCGACAAAGGCGGTGGTGATGGCCGTTTTGGGACCGCGTCCGGACCAATCGTAAGAAATGGCGCGGGCGACCATAAACATCAACTCTGATGCACCGGCGCCTTCTCCAAATTCAAGTCCGCTGCCGGTGACCCGTCCGCGGCGCTGACGGGTAACGTCCCAGCCGCGGCAATTGCAGCCGGTGCCCGAAACGACGGCGACCCCCCAGCCGCGCGGCGAGCCGGCGAGAATGCCCAGTTCAGCATCGTTGACCACTTCCACCGGACCGCCGAGGTTGAGCGCGGCAATGACCCGGAGCATGGACTTGCGCTCGATGGGCCAATCATAGCCGCCAATGCCAAAACCCGCGCCGGAAATTTGATCAGGCTTCACCCCTGCCATAGTTAAAGCCTGGGAGGCTGCTTCCTTTAAATTAGCTCGAAAACCTTTGTAGCCCACCGATTCGTGGTTTCCGGGACCCGACTTGCCAAATCCAAGCGCCATTCCGTGTTCATCGGTCACCAGCACGTGTGTTTTGGTTGCGCCGAGGTCAGCACCCAGGTAGTATCGCGTCATCAGCCTCTCCTTCACAGGTCAGGATTTCCAAAACAGGGGCAGGTAGCGGCGGTTGGTTTCGAGCAGGTCATCCATCACCGCCTGCACCTGGTCAGCTTCGGGGCCGAGCGGGTGCGCCAGGAGTGCCTGGTAGAGCAGGCTGCGGTCGCCGCTGACGGCTGCGCGGGCAGTGAGGATCTCGTAAGATTTGACCTGCGCGATCAAACCAAAGCAGGTGTCGGGCAGGGGGGTGGTGGCGATGGGATGCACCCCCTTGCGGTCCACTTTACAGGGGAGCTCGAGCACCCAGTCCAACGGCCAGCCTTCGACGGCGCCGTCGTGTTTGGCGTTGACCACATGGGTCTCGCCGAGATCGTTGTAGTGGGCGTTGAGCAACTGGGTGGCAACAGTGGAGTAATAGGCGCCGCCGCGTTTCATCAGGTCAGCGGGGGGTTCGGTGTTTGAGGGATCGGCGTATTCGCGCAGCAGATCCTTTTCCACCTCCATCACCTCCTCGGCGCGGGAGGGCGGCCATTTTTGCTGTTCGGCGAGCTTGTGATGGGTGCTGTAGAAGTACTGCAGGTAATAATTGGGGATCATCTGCAGGGTTTCCACCAGCTCGGGAGGAGTCTCGGGTTCGGGCTCGGAGCGCAGTTCCGCCAGGTACTCGCGGATCACTTCCGGCCACATTTCCTCGCCATCCACTTTGAAACCTCGGTGCCAGGAGAGGTGGTTGAGCCCCAGGGTGTTCAACTCAGTGCGGGAGGGGTCGATCTTGACCCCCAGTTGTTTTTCCAGGCGTTCGACGAGATGCATTTTGGTGGTGATGGCCACGTTGCATACGCCCACGGCGGTCACATCGGGGGCATACATGCTGAGCGCCTGGGTCACCAGGCCGGCGGGGTTGGTGAAATTGGCCAGCAGGGCGCCGGGAGCCAGCTCGGCCATGTCGCGGGCGAGCTGCAATATGACGGGGATGGTACGCAGGGCTTTGGCGAGACCTCCCACGCCTGTGGTTTCCTGTCCGATCAGACCGTGGCGCAGCCCGAGGTACTCGTCTTCGCGGCGGGCGGGCATCTGTCCAACGCGCAGTTGGGTGGTGACATAGCTGGCACCCTCCACCGATTCGCGCTGGTTGGTACTGAGAATGATCTTGAATGGCGCGTGGTGCGCGGCTGCGATACGCTGGGCAAACCCACCCACGATCTTCAGGCGGTCGGCGTCGATATCCATGAGCCACAATTCAGTCAGGGGGAAGGTGGCGGAACGTTCGATGAACCCCATGATCAATTCAGGCGTATAAGTGGAACCGCCGCCAATCACTGCTACTTTCATGAGAAAACCTCCAGAAGGCTATTTTTCAACGCCGGTGATGACAATGCCCTGCATGAAGAAGCGCTGCCCGAGCAGGAAGATCAGCAGCGGGACGATCAGCGCCATCAGCGCAGTTGCCTGGATGAGATGCGGATTGGTGGAATGGATGCCGTTGAAGCGCGACATCGCCACAGCGATGGGTTGCAGCTCGGGCCGGGTGGAGAGGTAGATCAAAGGATTGTAATAATCATTCCAGGCGTATACAAAATGGAAGATACCCACCGCCACCAGCACGGGAATGGATTGCGGCAGGATGATGGACCAGAAGATGCGGAAGGGTCCGGCGCCATCCATCATGGCGGCTTCGTCCATCTCATGCGGGATGGTGAGGAAGTACTGGCGCAGGAGGAACACGTCATAGGCGTTGGCGAAGAACGCCGGGATGATCAAAGGCAGGTAGGTGCCCACCCAGCCGATTTTGAGGAAAAAGGTGTAGGTGGGGATGGTGGTGACGGCCGACGGCAGGAAAATGGTGGAAATCAACAATGTGAAGAGGAAGCCGCGTCCCGGGAAGCGGAAGCGCGCAAAGCCGTATGCCACCAGTGTGCAGGAGACGAGCACGCCGATCTCGGTCATGATGGCCAGAAAGAGGGTATTGCGCATCAAACGCGGGAAGTCAATCAGATTCCAGACATCGACGAAGTTTTGCCAGTTTGGAGACCAGGTCCAGGGTTTCTTGAGCGTACGCCAGGAACCCTGCCAGGTGATCTGCCCGCCATTGGGGTTTTGCGGATCGATGAAGACTGAGGAGGTCCGCCCGGGTTTGACCATGGCAAGGCGGCGCGTGGTTCCATCGGGGAGAGGGACGATGAAGACATCCAGATCCTTGCCCTGGTAAGAGAAGGTCTCCTGTTTGGCGGGCCAAATGGGAGCGTCCACGGCGCTCATCTGCTGGGGCGACTTCATCGAGGTAAATACCATGAAGAGGAACGGGGATAGGAAAAGCGCCAGTAGGATGAGCGAAAAGCCGGTGACCATGAGGGCACGGAGCGCTTTTTTCCAGTTTGATTTTCGCCTGTTTGCATCGATCTTGGAATGGGATGGCATTTTTCGCTCCTACCGGTTGGATTCGCCGGCGTAGTACACCCAGTATTTGGCGGTCTTGAAGAGGACCAGGGTGATCGCCAGAATGATGATAAAGAGCACCCAGGCAAGAGCTGACCCGTAGGACATGTTCTGGAACACGAAGAAGGTTTTGTAGAGGTAGAGGTTGTAGAACATGGTGGCACCGTTAGGCGCACCCGTGCCGTTCTTGACCACCAGGGGTACCAGGAAGTACTGGAAAAGGTCCACCACAGCCAGGACGAGAATGTAGAAGATCACCGGCGAGATCATCGGGAAGGTCACATTCAAAAGGGTCTCGAACGGACCCGCGCCGTCCACTTTGGCGGCATCGTAGAGTTCGGTGGGGACGTTCTGCAGGCTGGCAAGGTAGATAAGCATGCTGTTGCCGATGCCCCAGATACCGATGATCACGTACGCGGGGTAGACCCAGGTGGTGGAATCGACCCAGGTGGGCGGGTTCAGCACACCGAACCAGCGCAGGGCTTCGTTGATCCAACCGGTTTCGGAATTGAGCATGCCGCCCCAGATAAAGACGGCAGCCACAAAAGGCACGATATACGGCATGTAGAAAAGGGTACGGATAACCGGCGACCCCTTGAGATTGCGGTTGTTCATCAAGAGCGCCAGCAAAAGGGGCAGAAGGATGCCCACTGGCAAGGAAATGCCGCCGAACTTAAGCACCACCGCCAGCGAAGCCCCCACCTGGGGGTCGCTTGCCATGGTGGTGTAATTTTCAAAGTTGTTCCACTGGAGGGGTGTTTCCTGCACCAACTGCAGGTTGGTGAAAGAAAACACCAGGGAAGCAATCATCGGGATAATGGTAAAAACCAGGAAACCGATGATCCAGGGGGAGATGAACGCCAGCCCGGTGAGGGCTTCACGCCGCGCATTGGGGCTGAGCTTGCGCAGGGGCACAAACTTTTCGCGAGTTTTTGGTCTATTGAGCAGTTCGCCGATTGCCATGTTGGACCTGCCTTGTCATGTTCCAGCAGGCGGGACGAAACACTGTCCCGCCTGCCGAGAATGAGGTGCCGCTTATTGTTTCTTGTCGTAAATGGTCTGCAGATCCGATTTCAATTTGGCGATCTCGTCATCCATGTTCAATCCGCCGGTGCTTTGGAGCATGGAGGTGAAATCATTGGCCACCCTTGCGCGGGCTTCAAGGTAATTGGGAATCCACGCTTCGAAGGAGGGATTGTCGGCGTACTTGATACCGGCGACCGCCACTGAAAAATCTGGCTTCCAGGCATATTTCTCGTCAAGGGCTTTCATATAATCTGCCTGGTCGGCGGTGCGGGCTGGCATGGCGCCGTAGGTGTTCAACAACTTGAGTGAGGCGTCATCCAGCAGGTACTTGAGTACGGTGAATGCTGCATCGGGATTCTTGGTGGCTTTCATAATGCGGAAGGTATCGGCATTGAAGTTGGCAGTGGTTTTGCCGTTGTAGGAGGGCACCACACCCATATCCCAGTTCTCGAGAGCGATCTCTGAGTAATACCAGGTGTGGGTGAGGGCCATGGCAACCCGGCCGCCGCCGAAGGGATCGCCGGCGCCCATTTCAGGGCTGTCGATGACTGCCTGATCGGGGATGAAATGGTACTTCCAGGTGCCGTCATAGATCCACTTCCAGGCGGCAGCCCATTCAGGCGGAATCTGGGCGGTCTTGCCGTCCGCAGCCACCAGGCTGCCGGCGCCGAAGTATGAACCCATGGCGCGGGCATCCTGATACTGGGGCACATAACCGTACTGGACGATGTTCGCGGCGTCGAAGGCGGGATCGGAAGCATCCTTGCCGTTCTTGTCGACGGTGAGCAGCATGGCCAGTTTCTGAACCGTTTCGTAATTCCACTCGGATTCGGTGCCATCGGGCCATTTATACTTGTCGCCGTATTTATGGGGCGGATAGTTCAACCCGGCTTCATCGAAGAGCGGCTTGTTGTAGTACATCACCGATGGGTAAATCCCGAAGGGGATGCCCAATTGACCTTCGCCGCCGGTCTTGTAGAAGTTCACTGCGCCTTCGTCAAACTGGGTGAGGTCGTAGTTGTTCTTCTGGATCAATGAAGTGAGGTCCAGCCACTGCCCGTGGAAGGATTCGGCACCATCCACACCCATGGGGCCCACAATGTCAGGCGGGTTGCCGGCTGCCATTTCGGTGGCGAGCTGATCAAATGCTGCCTCGTAGGTGACGATCTCAGTGACCAGTTTGATATCGGGATGGGCGGCGTTGAAAGCATCCACCACTTCCTGTTCGGCCGTAAGTTGATCGGGATCGGTACCGGTGCCCAGACCGATGAACCAGCGGATCTCCACCTGGCCGGGTTTCAGCGGTTCGGCGGTGGGACCGCCGGGTGCTGCCGCCTGGGTGGTTTCAGCTGGGGCGGTAGTGGGTGCAGGCGTGGTGGCTGCGGGTTTGGTGCAGGCGCTGACCACCAGGACCAGCATCACGAACAATACAAGGAACCTGGAATACCTGGACATCTTTATTCTCCTCTTTTTTACTTTCTGAATGGACAGAATGCATCCTGATTTGAAAGATGAACAGTTAATCGGATACCGGTAAAGGGCAACCGCAGGAATTGCGGATCACCAACTCAGTGGGCAGCAGAATTTCAGGTTCAGTCTCTTCGCCATTGATCAGGCGCAGCAATTGACGGGCAGCCATGCGTCCCACCTGGTCGGTGGGGGCGTGTACCGTGGTCAGAGAGGGGCTCAGGAAGGGTGCCAGGCTTTGATCATCGAAGCCGACCACTGAAACATCTTCAGGAACGCGAATGCCCGCCAGCTTGAGCGCCTGAAGGGCTCCAATGGCGGCCTCATCATCCCCGGTGAAAACGGCGTCGAAATCAAGGCTTGATTCGATCAAGTCCTGCATGGCTTTCTGCGAGATGAAGCGGTCGAAACCGCCTTTGAGGACAAGACGGGGGTCGTAGGCAATGGAATGCGCAGCGAGCGCCTCGCGGTATCCGGCTTCGCGCCATTGCGAGTCTTCGTTGCCCGCTGGACCACGGAGGAAGAGGATCCTGCGGCGGTGATGGACTTCCACCAGGTGGTCGATCAGGCGGCGCGTGGCAGCCTTGTTTTCGATGGTCACGAGCGGGATTTTGGCGCCGGGTGGAGGGGATTGGTGGATGAGAACACAGGGATGCCCGGATTGGATGAGCGCATCCAGATCAGCCTTTTCCAGACTATCCCAAAAGACCAGCAGACCGTCGGTGTACATGGGACCGAGGATCGCCGGGTTGGCGCGCAGGTCAGGGCGTGTGGCGATGATCAGCAGGTTGTAATTAAGCGATTCGATGCCGCTGAGCACACCGTCGAGCAGCGGGGCAAAGAAATCACCGCCCACGTCGTTCAAGACCACTCCGATGGTGTGGGTGCGGCGGGTGGCCAGGTTGCGGGCAACGGGGTGGGGCGTGAAGTGGAGCTGATCCATGGCGCGCCGCACCCGCTCTGCCGTTGGCTCTGAGAGCGGCGCAGACTGGTTGAGATAGCGGCTGACTGTGGCGACCGAAACACCAGCCAGGCGGGCGACATCCCGTATTGTGGAAGGGGCGCTAGAAGTATTCATAAGGAGAATGTAACCGTTTTCTGTAACCGGTTACATCATAGCAAAAAAGCAGCATGTCTGTCAAGCGGGGAAGAGGATCAACAATCAGGCAGTTTTCAGGCGGAGCACCGGGGAGATATTTCCATGTAATGCGCATAGCCAATTATTTAACCAAAATCCTTTCAAAAAACCCGACTATAATAGAAAAGTCGCTCATTCCAGTTGCGGGAGCCCTGTCATGTCTGAATCAATGCATTCCATTTGCGTCTTTTGCGGATCCGCCGACGGGTTGGACCCGGTTTACACCTCGGCTGCTGCCGCCCTGGGAAAGGCGTTGGCCCGGCGGAAGATTGCCCTGGTATACGGGGCTGGACGCACGGGGATGATGGGCGCGCTGGCGGAGGGCTGCCTGGGCGAAAGAGGGGAAGTGATTGGCGTGGTACCGGTGGGGTTGGACAGCCCGCAGTTGATCTACACCAGCGGGTTGACCCGCCTGGAAGTAACAGCGGATATTCAACAGCGCAAAGCGCGCATGATGGAACTGGCGGATGCCTTCATTGCCCTGCCAGGCGGCTACGGCACCATGGATGAACTTTTCGAGGTGCTCACCTGGTCGCAAATCGGGATTCACCGCAAACCGCTGGGCTTTTTGAATGTGAACGGCTATTTTGACAGCCTGCTGACCTGGATCCAGCGCGCATACAACGACCACTTCATCTACGAGGAACATTTGCAGCTCTTCGTGAGTGCCGCAAACATCGATGAATTGCTGGATAAGATGCTCGCTTACCGCTTCCCTGACCGGATCGAGCGCTGGCTGGTGCGCGAGGAATAGATCAGGCAGGCTCCTGTTTGGTCGCTTCAGCCCGCTCGAGCAACTGCTCGTGAAGCTGCTGAATATCGGCGGGGATGAAGTAGATCGCTCCCAGGAAGAACACAAAACAAACCGCCCAGGAAATGGTGCAGATCAGCAAAATTGAATGACCCACCGAGGTGGCGTCTGCAATCACGCCCGCGATCAGCGGTGCAGCCGCGGAGCCTGAAGATTCAATGAAGGTCTCGATGGCATTGGCGGTGGAGCGCACTTCGGGGACCGTGACGTCGTAGACGGTTGCGAGTACGTTGGCTGAAGGCACCGGGATGAACAGCGCCGCTGCCAGCAGCAGCCCGCCGAACATCACCACCTGCTCATTGGGCACCTGCATGGTCAGATAGAGCAGAATGGCACCCAGCAGCACACCTCCGGCGGCGACGATCAGACGCCCGCGCTTGGTGCGTTTGAAGAGCTTGTCTCCCAGAAAGCCACCAAAGGGATAGCCCAAAGCCAGCACAATCACTGCCGGTGCCATGATGAGGAGTTGCGTGGTTTCGCCGTAACCCCGTTCGGTTGCCAGGTATCCGAAGAAGTAATAGGTGATCACATTCCAGGGAAAAACCCCGAAGAAGCCCTGCAAGAAGAGCATGATCAAGCTCTTCTTCTTGAAGATCTGGAGCGCGGTCTGCCAGCTGAACTTGTAGCGTCCGGTTTCCACACCCTGCAGTTCCTCTTCGCTACTGCCGCGGGGAACATCGCGCACGGTGAGCAGGATCACGATTGCCAGCACAATCCCAAACGAGCCGGTAATGTAAAAAACCTGCCGCCAGGTGATGACCTGTCCAAGCGCGAGCGCCAGCACCATGCCCAGCAGGAAGCCCAACGGCTGCGTGAGCTGTAAAATTCCGTACACCTGACCGCGCTTTTTGGGAGAGAAGTAGTCGGCGATCAGGCTGTACATGCCCGGGTAGCTGGAATCATCGATGCCTGTGGAGGAGCGGGCTGCCAGGAAGAGAGGATAGGTGGGGGCGATGGCTCCCAGCCAGGTGGTGCCGCCCCAAATCAATGAAGCCAACGCCAGCAAGCGGGCGCGATTGTATTTATCATTCAGAAACCCCCACAGCGGGGTGAGCAGTGCGCCCACCACCAGCGCGCCGGTATTGATTGCGCCCCACTGGGTGTAGGTCATATGGAAGGTATCCATCACCGGGTTTTGAAGGGGCCCGATGAGCAGCTTGTCGGTTTGATGAACGAGCATGAAAAGGAAGAATACGACGGCGGTGGTGGTTCCCGCCCGCGTGAGGCGTTTTTGATTTTCCAAGGTCGGCCGGTCCGTGGCAACTGAGATGGGAGATTGGATCATTGTAGAACAAAAAAGCCGACCATGTCAATCAAAAATCAAGGGGTATGACCGTGCCTGTGATGCAGGTCGGGCGTGTGGGGGTGACTGTGAGTCAGCGCCTGATGTTCATGTTCATGGGCGTGGGTGATGCGCCCGCTGGAAAGGTCCAATCCCGGATGTTCGTGCTGGTGGTGCAAGTCACCCGGGTGGGTATGGGCATGAGAATGGGTTAACGGAATGTGTTTGTGCAAATGGGCATGGCGCTCGCTGACCATCAACCAGGCTCCCGCGATCATCAAAGGTAAAGCGAACCAGAAGAATTTCGTCGGTATTTCGTGTAGCAGTATAAAAGAGAGCGCCACGCCTGCAAATGGAGAAATGCTGTACAGGGTGGAAGTGCGGGCAGCCCCCAGGCTGCGGAGAGCGAGAATGAAGAGCTGAATGCTCAGCCCGTAACTGAAAGCGCCCAGCAGCATGGCCAGCCCGGCGCTCCCCAATGAGGGCAGGGGGCGTCCGAGGACAATTGCGAGCAGCAGCGAAAAGGTTCCCGCGACCAGCCCTTTGACTCCCACGATCATCAGGGGATCTTTTCCAGAGATCTGACGAGTAAGATTATTATCCAGCCCCCAAAAGAAACAAGCAGCCAGGATGGCTAATGCGCCGAGGGTAAACCCCCAGCGTCCGGGGGTCCAGCCCAGCAATATAGCGGCAATTGTGACCAACCCCATGGCGAGGAAAATGCGCCTATCCACGGCTTCCTTAAACCACCATACCGCCAGCAGCGCAGTGGCGACCCCTTCGAAATTGAGCAGCAGCGAAGCCGTGGAAGCCGGTGTCTCAGCCAGCCCCGTCATCAGCAGGATGGGGGCGATCACGCCGCCAGCCGCCACAGCGCCTGCCAGCCAGGGCAGGTCGGAACGCGTGAGGCGCGCTTCAGCGTTTTGCGATCCTTTGCCTCTGCGCTGCACCGTGTATATGATCCAGGCACTGATGCCGGAACCCAGGTAAAGAAAGCCGGCCAGCGCGATGGGATCGAAGCTGCCGAGAAGGATCTTGGAAAGCGGAGCGGAAGCTCCAAAGAGAACAGCCGCCAGCAGAATGAACACAACCGCCCGGGAGGAAGTTCGCGATGGTAAAGAGGGCTCACTCATTAAATTGGAATCCATCCATTTCTATTTTTCGGCTCTGGCTGCATCCAGGCAGCACCAGGCATACAGCGCGTCATAGACCTCAAACTGGTGCGCCAGGTTGTCTTCATCCAGGGGGTAACGCAGCGAGTATCCGCTGGCAAGCGCCTCCAGGCCGCGGGCTAGCGGGTCAAGGTCAATATCCTCATCCACATCGGCGCTGTGGACGATCTTTGCCAGACGCCGCAACCCCGGGTTGGTGAGGTTGTACTTGAGCATGATCGATTCGAAAGAGCAGCGTCCGCTTTCATGACCCAGCTCGACCCCTGGAATATCGAAGGGGATGGCACCGGTTTCACTGGCAATCGGCTCCACCTGGTTGGCAGGTACAAACAGGAACTCTGCGCGGCTGTCGACAAAGCGGGTGATCAGCCAGGGGCAGGCAACGCAGTCAACATGAACATGCGAGCGGGTGATCCACAACATGGCATTCTCCTTTTTGATCCACTGACTTCCTTATTTTACCGTTTTCCACCGCCTTGGAACAATGAAATGGAAAGAAAGCTGGATGGGTGCAAAACAGGATGAATGTCATGGTTCAGCCATATTGATTTTGAGGTTTTACTTTGATATACTAGCACTGGTTGGTACGTGTGTACCACTTCCCTATGGACAAATTATCCAAAAATGCTGTCGTACCGCTGTATTATCAGCTTGCCGAAGTGCTGCGCAACCGCATCACGTCCGGCGAATTTATCGTGGGGCAGCAACTTCCCTCAGAACGCGATTTGATGTCCACCTTTACCATCAGCCGCAACACGGTGCGTGATGCCATCGACGTGCTGGTGCAGGAAGGGTTGGTGGAGCGCAGTCACGGCAAGGGCATGTTCGTTTCGAGCCCGCAGCTCAAGCTGGGATTATCGCGGATGACCAGCTTTACCGAGGACATGCGCGAACGCAATTTGCGCCCCTCCTCGCAGCTGATCAAAGCCGAAGTGATCTATCCCCCGGAAGCCATCGCACACGAGCTGCAATTATTGGAAGGGGAGAAAGTGCTTTACCTGGAGCGGCTGCGCCTGGCAGATGACCTGCCCATGGCGATCAACCTTTCCTACTTTCCTTTTTCGCAATACCCGGCACTGCTTGATGAAGAATCCTATAACGGATCGATGTACCAGATCCTGGAAGAAAAGTACCAGGTACACATCGCCCACGCCGAGCAGACCGTGAAGGCGGCTGTCGCCACCCAACAGCAGGCGGATTGGCTGAAGATCGCCAAGGGTGATCCCATCCTGGTGATTGCCGGCACCGCCTACAGCTCCGACGATGTGCCGGTGGAGTACATGCACCAGGTCTACCGCGGCGACCGCTACGTATTTTCGATCAATCCCATCCGTTTCCGCAAGGGACGCTGATTCATTTACTGTTGCACCAAAACTTGATCAAGGAGATAGGGAGATGAACAGAAGGAAAACACCGCAATACAAATGGGGGATTCTGCTTGCAGTGGTGCTGATTGCAAGCATGATATTGTCTGCCTGCGCCAAAGCCACACCTTCGGCTGCAACACCAGTCACCCTTACCATCGCCGAGGCACTGCAACCCTCTTCGCTCGACATTGCCACCGAATACGAAGCAGCAGCCATGGCAGTCAACCGCGTGGTGTATGAACGCCTGGTGAGGTACAAGGGCAATACCACTGAGATCGAACCCGAACTGGCCACCTCTTGGGATATCTCGCCCGATGGCAAGGAATACACCTTCCACCTGCGCGAAGGCGTCAAATTCCACGACGGAACGCCCTTCAATGCAGCAGCGGTCAAAGCGTCTTTTGAGCGCGTCCTTTCCATCAACCAGGGACCGGCATGGATGTTCTCCTCGATTGACAAGATCGAGGCGGTGAACGACACCACGGTCAAATTCACGCTCAAGGAGCCCTTCAGCGCTTTCCTGCCGGTTCTGGCGAACATCTGGGGAACGGGCATCATCAGCCCCACCGCAGTCACCCAGAATACGGTTGACAATGATTCCGCCAAAACCTACATGCAGGATCACATGGTGGGAACGGGACCATACAAGTTGGTGGAATGGGTGCACGGCGACCACATTACCCTCGAGCGAAACATGGATTACTGGGGCGGATGGCCGGAAAAAGACGGCAAACCCATCGACAAGGTGGTGATCAAGTTCGTCACCGAACCCGCCACCCAACGGCTGATGCTGGAAAAGGGCGATGTGGATATCGCCATGAACATCTCGGTGGACGATCTGGCAGCCGTATCCAAAACCGCCGGACTCACCCTGGTGGAACAGCCCAGCCTGATGGGCACCTATATCCGCTTCAATGTCACCAAGGCGCCGTTGGATAACGTAAAAGTCCGCGAAGCCATCCGTTACGCTCTGGATTACAAGTCGGTCATCGACAAGATCATGCTCGGGCACGCCGTGGAGATGCAGGGTCCGGCAGCCATTGGGCTTCCGGGTCACAATGACAACCTGCCCATCTTCCAGCAGGACATGGCCAAAGCCAAAGCCCTGATGGCGGAATCCGGCGTTAAAACCCCCATCACACTCGAGTACGTGTATGAGACCGGTCAGGAAGACCGCCGCATGGTGGGCGAACTGCTGCAATCCAACCTGAAGGAAATCGGCATCGATCTGCAGATCCACACCCTGCCCTGGGAATCGATCTGGGGGCGTGTTTCCGCCGAGGATAAATCGCAGACCCCTGATTTGACCGCCAACGGCTGGTGGCCCGATTATGCGGACGTGCAGGATTACCTGTACCCCATGTATCACAGCAGCCAGTGGCCGCCGACCTCGTTGAATATCGGCTTCTACGGCAATCCTGAAGTTGACAAACTGCTGGACCAGGCGCTGGCGGAGCAAAATGACGCCGCCCGCAACACGTTGTACGAAAAGGCACAGGAGTTGATCGTCAACGACGTGGCCAGCATCGACCTGTATCAGAAGACCATGACCATCATGATGCATGACTGGGTGAAGGGTTTCGTTTATAATCCCATTTACACCGAAGCCTTCAACATCTACGACATGCGTATTCTCCGCTAGTTTATTGGTATTGGGGGGTACCTGTCATCCCTGAGGCGAGGTACCCCCCTTTTTTTGTGCAACCATGCTTAATAATCTTTTCCGCCGCTTTTCCCTGTCCATCATTGCTCTCATCGGCATCACGCTGATCGTGTTCGTACTCTCGCACGTCGTGCCGGGAGACCCTGCCCGCCTGGCAGCCGGACCGCAGGCCCGCCAGGAGCAGGTGGAGAGTGTTCGCAAGGAATACGGCCTGGACAAACCTCTCCCCCAGCAGTACCTGATTTATATGAAGAACCTTTTCACCGGGGATCTGGGAAAATCGCTGCAAAGCCGCCGTCCAGTGACCGATGACCTGCGGGATTACTTCCCCGCCACGTTAGAACTGACCCTGTTTGCCACAGTAATTGCCGTCATCGGCGGCGTGTTCTCGGGATTGGTCTCGGCGGTGCGCAAGAATCAATGGATCGATCATCTCAACCGGGTGGTCAGCCTGGCGGGCGTATCCATTCCGGTATTCTGGCTGGGGTTGGTGCTGGTGCTGATTTTCTACCGCAGCCTTGGGTGGCTGCCCTTTGGCGGCCGGCTCGATCCCGCTCTCAGCCCGCCGGCGCAGATCACCGGTTTATATATACTTGACAGCCTGCTGACTGCCAACTGGCCGGTGTTGTGGAGCTCGCTGGCATATTTGATCCTGCCGGCGGTCACCCTGGCATTTGGCAGCCTGGGCGTGGTCTCGCGCATGACGCGCGCCAGCCTGCTGGACGTGCTGCAGGAGGATTACATACGCACCGCGCGCGGCAAGGGACTGAGGGAAAGGGTGGTGTTGATGCGCCACGCCCTCAAAAATGCCCTCATCCCGGTGATCACCATCATCGGGCTGCAATTCGGCTCGCTGCTGGGCGGAGCCTTCCTTGTGGAGGTGATCTTCTCCTGGCCGGGCATCGGTACATACGCCATGAAAGCCATCATGTTCCTGGATTACAACGGCATCATTGGAGTCACATTGTTGACCGGAATCATCTTCATGATCACCAACCTGCTGGTGGACCTGACTTATATTGTGATCGACCCAAGGATTCGCGCCCAATGACCACGATCACCGCAGATCTCTCATCGGCATTGGCCCCGCGGCGCACCTTCCTCAATAACCTGGTGCACTTCCTCAAACGCAACCCGCTCGCCCTGGCCGGGCTGGTGATTGTGGTCGTGACCTTGCTGGTGGCGGTTTTTTCACCCCTGTTGGTGCCATACGACCCCATTCAGCCGGATCTGAATGTCAAATTGAATGCTCCTTCAGCCGCCCATGTGCTGGGAACAGATGACATGGGAAGGGATATTTTCAGCCGCATCCTGCTGGGGACGCGCGTTTCGCTCACCTCGGCGTTGATCATCATTTCTGTTTCGATGGTCTTTGGGTTGTTCATCGGCCTGATTGCAGGCTTTATCGGCGGCTGGTTGGACGATCTGCTCATGCGCCTCACGGACATCTTCCTGGCTTTTCCAGCCTTGATCCTGGCCATGGCCATCAGCGCCACGCTCGGTCCCTCCCTGCAGAATGCCATGATTGCGGTGGCTTCGGTGTGGTGGCCGTGGTATGCCCGCCTCGTGCGCGGGCAGGTGATCTCCATTCGCAACCGCGAGTACGTCGAAGCAGCCCGCTCTGTGGGCGCCACGCCTCTGCGGGTATTGATGCGCCATATTTTTCCCAATACGCTGGGACCGCTGCTGGTACAGGCTACCCTGGACGTGGGCAACACCATCCTGCTGACCGCTTCGCTCAGCTTTATCGGGCTCGGCGCGCAGCCTCCCACGCCTGAATGGGGTTCGATGGTGTCTGTGGGGAGGTTGTACCTGCTGGGGTACTGGTGGGTGCCCACCATGCCCGGTTTTGCCATTCTGCTCACCGTGCTCGGGTTCAACCTGCTTGGAGACGCCCTGCGAGACTTTGCCGACGTGCGCGAAAGGGCATTGTAGGGGAAAAAAGATGGAATTTGACCTGTTGTGCATCGGTGATCTCAACCTGGACCTTCTGGTGCGGGTGCCGCGCTTTCCCGTTGAGGACGACGAGGTGGAAGCGCAGGAGATGCGCTCCTTCCCCGGCGGCGATGCTGCCAATACCGCTGCCCAGGCTGCCCGCCTGGGCATGAAAACCGCGCTGATCGGCAGCGTTGGCCACGACGAAGCCGGGAGAACCCTGCTGGCTGCGCTGAAGCACAAGGGCGTGGACACCAGCCTGGTGCAAATCAGCCGGGAACAACCCACCGGCAGTACGATTTTGACCGTGCGGAGCGACGGTCAGCGCAATTTGATTGCCTCGCGGGGAGCAAACAGCCTTTTGAAACTGGGTGAAGCGCACCGGTCGGTCTTGAATTCCGCCAAAAGGGTGCATGTTTCCGATCCCCTGCCGCAGACTATACAGGCGCTGGGAAGGCTGATCGACCCGAAAATGACCAGGGTTTCGCTGGACCCGGGCAGCATCACCGCAGCAAGGGGTTTGAGGGAACTGCTGACGCTGCTCCAGCTCACGCGGACGTACATGAGCAACCAGCATGAACTCCTGCTGCTGACCGGCGATGCTGACCTGGAAACGGCAGCCAAACGCTTAATGGAATTGGGTGTAGAGCAGATATTTGTCAAGTGCGGCGCCCAAGGCAGCCGGGTGTTCACCCGCGACCGTGAGTGGAGCGTACCGGGGTTCCAAAAAGATGTGATGGATGCCACCGGGGCGGGGGACGCCTTCGATGCGGGGATCCTTTACGCACAAATGCATCAATTATCACCTGGGGACGCGGCTCGCTTTGCCAATGCAGTAGGCGTGCTGGCAGCCGCAGGGCTGGGCGGGCAGGAAAGCCAACCCGATTTGTCGCAGGTGGAACATTTATTACAAGGAGCATAAAAGTATGCTGAAGGAATTATTTGGAACCTCAAAACCCGTGATCGGCATGGTGCATTTACCAGCCCTGCCGGGTTCACCTATGGGAACGAAATCGCTGGATGAAATCGTGGAATTTGCCCTGGCGGATGCCAGGTCGCTGCAGGCTGGCGGGGCGCATGCCTTGATCGTGGAGAACCAGTTCGACCAGCCCTTTGTGACGGGCAGCGTATCTCCGCTGACCGTGGCGGTCATGACCGCCGTTGCCTGTGAAGTGCGCAAAGTGGTCACCATCCCCATGGGTGTGAATGTGCTCTTCAACGACTGGCAGGCGGAACTGGCCGTTGCAGCCGCTGCGGGGGCGCAATTCATGCGCGTGGAAGTTCTGGTGGACTCCTGCTGGTCGGACATGGGATTTCTCCCTGCCTGCGCGCCGGATCTGCTGCGGGCACGTGCTTCCAGCCCGGTCAAACCCGCAATCCTGGCGGATATTCAGGGCAAATACACCAGCCTGGCGGTTCCCAAGACGCTGGCTGATTCAGCAGCGGATGCCGAGGCACGCGGGTTGGCAGACGCGGTCATTGTCACCGGAACAGGCACGGGGCATTCGGCAACAATTGATGATTTGAGTGTAGTTAAAGAAAAGGTCAAAATTCCCGTTCTCGCAGGCAGCGGCATCACCGCGGAAAATGTCCGAGAGGTGTTCGGCGTGGTGGACGGGGCAATCATTGGTTCGTATTTTAAGCAGGATGGCCGGTTGGCAAACCCGGTGGACGCAAATCGGGTGCGCAATCTGATCGGCAGGCTGTAGGCTGGAGGCAGGTATGAAGATTCTATTGGTAGGGCAGGGAGGCAGGGAGCACGCCATTGCCATGGCGCTCGCCAGATCAAGCCATCACCCCGAATTGATTTCGTGGATGAGCAGTGTCAATCCCGGAGTTGCCGCGTTGAGCAGCAAACTGCTTTCGGGAAGCATGAAAGATGCCGAAGGCATCACCCGCGCAGCATTGGAGGAACACGTCGACCTGGTGGTGATTGGTCCGGAAGAGCCGTTGATGCACGGCGTGATCGATCTACTTCACCAAAAAGGTGTTCCGGCTTTTGGACCCACGAAAAGTCTGGCTCAGTTGGAAGGCGACAAATCCCTGCTGCGCAAGATCATTACAGAGGCGGCGCCTGAAGCCAATCCGCTGTTCAAGGTATGCCGCACAGCAGACGATGTTCGATCCTGCCTGCAAAAAACCGCATCCCTGGTGGTCAAACCCCTGGGGTTGACCGGCGGCAAGGGTGTCAAAGTAGCCGGAAAACAGCTGGCGGACTCCGCCGAAGTGGAAGCTTATGCCCTGGAAGTGCTGGAAAAGGACGGCGAGGTACTGCTGGAAGAGCGCCTGGACGGCGAGGAGTACTCTCAGATGGTGTTCTCGGACGGTGTGCATCTGCTGCCCATGCCCCTGGCGCAGGATGCCAAGTTCGCATTTGAAGGCGACGAGGGCTTGATGACCGGCGGCATGGGATCGTACACCCAGGCAGATGGATTGCTGCCCTTTGTAACTGAGCCCGAGCGGAAACGCTCGTTTGAGATCCTGAAGAAGGTGATGGCGGCAGCACAGCACGAATTCGGCGAAGAATATCACGGCGTGCTGTACGGGCAATTCATGCTCACCGCCAACGGACCCAAGCTGATCGAGACCAACGTGCGTTTCGGCGACCCCGAGGCGATCAACCTGGTGTCGCTGCTCAAGACCGACCCTGCGGAGGTGTTCATGGGGGCAGCGGGCAGGCTGCCGGAGAAGGTGGAATTCGAGCCGCAGGCGAGCGTGTGCAAGTACCTGGTGCCCGAGGGGTACCCCATGTCCAAACCGGTGACCGCCAGGGTCAGCATCGATGAACGGGTACTGTCTGAAGAGGGGACGCGCATTGTGTATGCCGGGGCGGAAGCGGTGGACGGGAAGATCCAATCCACTGGATCGAGGTTTGCCGCTGTCCTGGCCATTCGCCCGTATGTCGCGGAGGCAGAAGCCGCCGTGGAGCGGACTTTGGAGAGGCTGCAGCTCGATGGAGTGTGGTACCGGCGGGATATTGCCACCGCAGCGCTGCTGCAAAAGCGCATGGATCATATGCGCCAGGTGCACAGCAGCAAGTAAATTTTGATTTTTCGTATAGTTAACGTCGGTGCCGGGAATTTTGGCACCGACGTTGTGGTAACAGGGGGGGAGGGGGAGCTATTCATCCCTTGGACGGTCATTGCGAGGTGTACTTTGCCGCGACAATCTTCTTTGCTCAGGATAAAATGAAGATTGCTCACCTGCACTGCACCGAACGCAGTGCGGTGCAAGTGTCGCATAAACCGCTCGCAATGACAGTTACTATTGTATGTTTTAGCCAGGGAGCGTGTTTCGCATACCTTACGACCCTGAGCAATGCAAATGGTGCCTGTCATGGGTGCACACTTGCCCTGGTGGCAGTGCCAAGGGTGCAGGCGGGCATCGATCTTTTTGAAGTCAACCCATTCTACGACCGTGATAAGAACGATCCTCACCTGCACTGCACCAAACGCAGTGCGGTGCAAGTGTCGGCTTGCGCCTCAGAATGACAGCGTGCCAGTTTTCATATTAATTGTTAGGTGGATCAAATCCTTCAAAATTGCGCGATCATCTCAATCCATTTTGACAGAATGAGCAATTATGCCATAATGTTCTTCTTGCAAATCAACCGTTGGTTAATATATCGCGCCAATTTCGCACAAGAGAATACAGGGAGGAATGGATGTCTGAAAATCGTGGCTGCTTGGGGGGTTTTTCAAGATTCTCACAAGATAATAAACACGAAGGTATCGTTGTAACTCATCTTGGACCGGAAAAGGAGATTCTTCCATACCAGTTACGAGATGATTTTATGTCAAATGCCGAGATTTCCTTTTATCACGTTTTGCGCTTGGCCCTGGATGGGAAGGGGATTATTTGCCCAAAGGTTTCTCTTGCCGAGCTCTTCTTTGTTACTGACAAAGCACAATTCCAACGTTATTTCAACATGATCAGTCGCAAGCGTGTGGATTTTGTCGTATGCGATCCTGCAACGTTGAAGCCCTTGTGTGCCATTGAGTTGGATGACAAAAGTCATCAAAAGGCCGACCGTCAAGACCGGGATGAATTTGTGGAAGATTTATTCATGCAAACTGGTACAAAGTTGCTGCGTGTGCCTGTTAAGGCACAGTATTCAGTAGCAGAAGTAAAGCAATGGATCCAAAACACGATCGCAGCGTTAAATATACCAACATCTGCAGACCCGGTCCCAGCAACACCAAACACTCCGCCGTTATGCCCCAAATGTGGTATTCCCATGATGAAACGGACTGCCCAATCAGGTCCCAATACCGGTAAGGAATTTTATGGTTGCGTGAATTACCCCCACTGCAAGCAAATTATCTCAATTTCATGATGCAAAAGAATGTTATGTTAAGTTTACGGAATTCAATACAAACTGCTCGAAATGAAAAATGACATTCGTGCGGTTCTTCGCTTTTAGGTAGGGGCGCACCCATGACGAAAAGACATCGCCAGGGTCATGACAGCTGTGCGCCCCTACAAAGATCCTCCGGGTAGCCACGCCAGGTCGAGCAACGTTTAGGTGCAAAACATCCCGCGTCCATACACCTCATGCAGACCAATGCAAACTTTATGTCATTGGAAGGGGCATAGCGCGCTATGCCCCTACGATACTTGTAAAAGCGGTTACAAATTGTATAATACTGACAATTGTTTGGAGGGTTCGAATGGAAGAGAAAATTTACACGATGGTGGAAGTCCAGGATCAGCTGCGAATAAGTCGAATGCAGGTCTGGCGACTTCTACAGCGGGGTGAGTTCCCGCATGCTTTCAAGATAGGTGGGGGTAAGACATCGCATTGGAGATTCACCGCAAGCGATATTATGAAATTCAAAGAACGTCACGAAGTTAGCACCTGGAATCCCGAATAAGCAATACAAACATTATCGATTATTTATAACTATTGGTACCATAATCAAAATTTTTTGAGGATTTGAAAGCTACTGATTATTTATACAAATCAGAAATAATCGTATTTGGAAGGGGTATCACCCTGGGAAACGGGAAACCCTTGCCAATGATTCGATGTACAATAATTTCATCCATGACTTTGTGAGGTTGCCCCATGAAAACTATTGATCCGATCGTGAGTTCTTATCTGGATGAGCGCGACAGCTCCCTGCTTTATCAGACCCTGTCGGAGGTGGAAAAAGATCCCCGCCTGGCGGAGGTTTACAAGCGCATTTCCGCCACCGAGGCCGCCCATGCCGAAACCTGGAAAGCCAAAGCCGGCGAAAAAGGTCTGCAAGTTCCGGAGTACAGGCCGTCAGGCCGTATCCGCACCCTTATCTGGCTGGGCCGGCGCTTTGGAACATCGATGATCCTGCCCTCCATCCAGGGCATGGAGCAGAATGGTACCGCAGGCTATGCGAAGATGTCCGGTGCCTCCAAGATGATGGGACAGGAACAGGCGCATGCCAAGTTGATCGACATCATCACCGGCTCGGTCAAGGGCGGACTTGAAGGCGGCACGCTGGCACAGATCGAAGGACGCCACCGCTCCGGCGGCGGAAATGCCCTGCGCGCGGCGGTGCTGGGCGCCAACGACGGGCTGGTTTCGAACCTCAGCCTGGTGATGGGCGTGGCCGGCGCGACCCTGGATCAAAGCCATGCGGTTCTGATTGCCGGCGTGGCAGGCTTGCTGGCCGGTGCCATTTCGATGGCGCTGGGCGAATGGCTCTCGGTGACCTCTTCTCGCGAGCTCTACAAGAATCAAATTGCGACTGAGGCGATGGAAATCGAGGAAAATCCCGAGGAAGAGATCGCAGAACTGACCCTGATCTACGAATCCCGCGGAATCAAGCCGGAAACCGCCAAAAGCCTGGCAAACCAGATGCTCTCCGACAAGTCCAGCGCGCTGGATACGCTCTCCCGGGAGGAGTTGGGCGTCAACCCGCAGGAACTGGGCGGATCTGCCTGGGAGGCAGCCATTACCTCGTTCCTGCTGTTCGCGGTCGGCGCCATCCTGCCCGTGGCTCCTTTCATCTTCCTGAGCGGCTACACGGCGGTGTTCGTCAGCATCGGGTTGAGCATCATCGGGCTCTTCCTGCTTGGAGCAGCGATCACCCTCTTCACCGGACGGACCGTGCTCTATTCGGGTATGCGCATGGTGGTCTTCGGTCTGATTGCCGCGGGTGTGACCTTCGGTATCGGGCGCCTGATCGGCGGGGGTATGACGGGGGGATAGGATAGATCAGTGATACGTGATTAGTGATTAGTGATTAGTGGTTTATTGTGGATGCGCCTGGGAGTGAGGTCCCTCCCAGGCGTTCCTTTTTGTCATTTCGGGTCATTATTATGAACAATCGTAGGGGTTTAGCGCGCTAAACCCCTACCCTTTTTGTACAATGGCGTCCCTAACAAAGTCATGTGGAATAATCAGCCTTCACCCCTACCCTCTCCCAACATGGGCGAGGGAGGCGACTGACCTTTTGGTAAAAGGTGTGGATTGTCTTTCCGAGCAGTGCAAGTGTCGCGGTGCTTAGAATGAAATATCACTTACGCCCCTTCCCGATCGCGATCAATAACTGCACTAATGACTAAAAATGGCTATACGCATTATTGGTTTTTATTTCCTTCGGGAATTGAGAGATCAAAATTTTGGATCTTAATCTTTTTCTGCAATTGACGTCTCTCGATTCTCGCTTCTTGATTCTCGACTCTCGCCTCTCATTCTTCTTGTGTACAATGATGCTTACAACGGCGATCCATTGGAGGTGATCATGTCGACCACGCACGAGACGCTCTCTTTTCAACATTACGCTGACGGAAAGCTCGAACCGGTCTCTGCGCCGGTGATCGCCGAGGCGGCCGTGGCATTGACCGTAAACGGTCAGCCGTGGATCGAGTTCCTGTGCACACCCACGGACCTCGGGGCCCTGGCGGTGGGTTTCCTCTTCAACGAAAACCTGATCCAGTCCCGCACTGACCTGGCGTCGGTGCACCTGTGCGCTTCCGGCGACCAGGTGGAGATCTGGACGCAGCACCCGCTGGTCAAACCCTTGGTCTGGCGCAGGACCTCCGGCTGCGGCGGAGGCACCACGGCACAACCCATCCCCTTCCCCGCCCCGATCCCTGAAAATTCTACGTTAACAAGTGGCTATGCGCAGACAAATAATATTTTGAGCGATGCAGATGAATTCAGGGTCGATCCGGCGGCTCTCACCCTCCTGATGCACGAACTGGTGAGCGCCCAGAAGCTCTATCGTCAAGCCCGGGGGGTTCATTCAGCGGCGGTCAGCGACGGGGAGAGCCTTTTCCTTCAGGTGGAAGATATCGGCCGGCATAACACGCTGGATAAAATCGCCGGGCGGCTGCTGCTGGAAGCCCCTGCCCTGCCGCCGCGCATCCTGCTGACCACGGGGCGCATCAGCTCGGAGATGCTGCAAAAAACCCGCCGCATCGGCGCGCAGGTGATCGTCTCGCACACCTCCCCCACCACCCTCTCGGTCAGGCTGGCGGACCAGGCCGGTATTACCCTGGTGGGATACGCCCGCAACGGTCAAATGAATATCTATACGCATGTTGAGAGAATTTTAATTAACGAGAGTGGTGAGTAGTAATCAGTAACAAGTAATTAGTGATTAGTAATCAGGGGTTGGGGGATGTACATGGTCATCTGGACCTTAGGGGGCCAGGGCTTCGAACCTGGCGAAAGAAGACGTGAAATGTCCGCTCATTTTGGATTAAGGTAACTTGTTAGCATTAAGAAGTAAAACCTTTTGATTGTTCAAAGGGCTCTGGCAGTTGTTTACAGGAGAAATCGGGATGAGAAAACTCGTTGTGGTTACTTTTATGACCCTGGACGGCGTCATGCAGGCGCCTGGCGGACCGGAAGAAGATCCCAGCGGCGGATTCAAATACGGCGGCTGGAGTGTGCCATACAGCGACGATCTATTGGGCGAGACGATGGGCAGGCAGATGACGCCTGCGGCTGACCTGCTGCTGGGCAGAAAAACCTATGAAATATTCGCCGCATACTGGCCACAGCACGCAGACATGTGGCCCGGCATCAACGAAGCCACCAAGTATGTCGCCTCCACTACGCTGACGAAGGCTGACTGGAGCCACACAGTGATCCTCAAGGGCGATGTTCCCGCGGAAATCAAGAAACTCAAACTTCAGGAGGGCCCCGACCTCAAGGTATGGGGCAGCGGCAATTTCGTGCAAACGCTTTTGAAACACGACCTGGTCGACGAGCTCTGGCTGAAAATCTACCCCCTGATACTTGGAAAGGGCAAACGCCTGTTTGCTGAAGGCACGATTCCCGCCGCATACACCCTGCAGGAATCGAAAACCACCCCCAGCGGGGTGATCATTGCGTACTTCAAGCGCGCTGGTGAGGTCAAAACGGGATCATTCTAAAGCGATAATCACACGACCTGGAAAGCCTGTCCTCGTTTGGACCGTCATGATGAGCACAGCGACACCTGCACTGCACCGAACGCAGTGCGGTGTAAGTCGGCTTTCACCTCAGGATGACCATCTTTGAGTCGAAAAAGGACGTCCTGAGACCTTCGTAAGGGCGAAGCATTGAACCGCCAAGATACTTTTTTGAATGCAACACAATTGTTCAATGCTTCGCCAGTACCTCCAACAAACCGCCATCTCGTCCTTCATCGTCCCCTCCGGGCTTCGTCGCGGCAGTCGACACAGACCGCCCTTCTCACCCCCATTTTGATCTACCCTGATTCCAGCGTCTTCGCCAGTTCCTCCGCCCGGCGAAACTCGTCGGGGGTGTTGACGTTGATAAATGCCGTGCCGTCGGGATCATACACCCTGATCTCGTCTAAGGACAATTCGCGCACCTTCACGGCGTCAAACCAAGAGATCATGCGCTGCTTACCCTCGGAAAGCGCCTGGTAGACCGCCGGCAGGCAGGTCTCGCGGCGGTAGACGGCATGCTGCGGCTCCAACCCCTCTGCCGAGCGCGGAATGACCACATCCAGGTCCTCCTCTTCCATCATGATGCAGGCTGCCTGGATCAGCGCCGCACTGACAAAGGGCATATCGCAGGCTGCCAAAGCAACCAGCGGTTCGCCAGCCACACTCAGGGCGGTATACAACCCGCCCAGCTTTCCCATTCCCGGCAGAAGGTCTGCGCTGACGGGCAGGCCCAGGAACTGGAACGGTTCGGAGTCGTTGGCGATGATCCACAACTCGTCAGCCGCGGGCCGCAGGCGCTCGACGATCCGGGCAATCAACGGTTTTCCCAGGAAGGGCATCAGGGCTTTATTCTGTCCCATCCGCGACGATATTCCACCAGCTTGGATACAAATAGTCAACATGGCATGTATAATTATAAGACATCGATCCGGACGATTGGAGGACATTTTAATGCCTGACGACGCTCTCGATCTCTCGCTTGTGCAAGTGATCCTGGAGAAATTCATCCCCAAAGGCAGGCACGCCCTGATCCCTGCGCTTCACGAGGTGCAGGCGGCGTACGGCTACCTGCCGGCGCCGGTGGCGAAGGAAGTAGCCGCCGCGCTCAAGGTGCCGCTCTCTGAAGTCTTTGGGGTGATCGAATTCTATTCGATGTTCTACTCTCAGCCTGTGAAACGCACCATCGTCCATGTGTGCAACGATCCCGCCTGCGCCATGGCCGGATCTGAAGCGCTGATGAAAAATCTTGTTCACCAGTATGTGGGAGCTTCAGCAGAAGCCAGCGGCGAGGGGGTGACCGTCGAGCGCGCGCCCTGCCTGGGCCTGTGCGAGCTGGCACCCGCCATCATGGTGCGGGATGTGCAGCGCGGGCACGTGGATGCCTCAGGAGCCGGAAAGCTGCTCGAGGAGTTTGGCGAGAAACCCTACAGCATTTTGGGCGGCAGCGTGCATGAACTGACCGCCAACTGCGGCAAGCGCCGCCCCACCACGCTGACGGAATACACCTCTGCAGGCGGGTACGCTGCCCTGCGCAAAGCATTGACCATGGAACCGGCTGCCGTGATCGCCGAGGTCAAAGCCTCGGGGCTGGTCGGGCGCGGCGGAGCCGCCTTCCCCACCGGGTTGAAGTGGGAGAGCGCTGCCAAGGAGCCCACTGAGCCGAAATACGTGATCTGCAACGCCGATGAGGCGGAACCCGGCACCTTCAAGGATCGGGTACTGTTGGAAGAGGATCCCCACCGCATTTTGGAGGGCTTGATCATCGCCTCCTACGCCGTGGGTTCGCACCAGGCAACGATCTTTCTGCGCGGCGAGTACACCAACGCCCTGCTAGCCATGACCCAGGCCATCGATGAGGCTCAAGCTGCCGGAATCCTTGGCAAGAGCGTGCTTGGTTCCGGCTTTGAGCTGGAAGTCGAGCTCTTCCGCGGCGCCGGTGCCTATGTCTGCGGCGAGGAAACGGCGCTCTTTGAAGCCCTGGAGGGCAAGCGCGGTTTTCCGCGCATGAAACCCCCCTTCCCCACCACCAGCGGGCTATACGGCAAACCCACGGTCATCAACAACGTGGAAACGCTGAGCAACATTCCCTCCATTTTGATCAAGGGCGCCGCGGACTATCGGAAGGTGGGTACCGAAAAATCGCCCGGCACCAAGCTTTTCTGTCTCTCCGGCGATATTCGCCGTCCCGGGTTGTACGAGGTCCCCTTTGGCATCAGCATCCGCCATTTGATCTACGACCTGGCGGGCGGCATACGGGAGGGACGCGACCTGAAGGGCATCCTGTTTGGCGGGGCAGCCGGGGCTTTTGCCGATGCCACCGCGCTGGAAGTGACCCTGTCTTTCGAGGATTTGAAGGCGCACGGCCTGCCGCTGGGATCGGGGGTGATCACGGTTTTCGATGAAAGCCGCGACCTGCGCGACGCCCTGGCCCGGCTGGCGTATTTCTTCGCCGACCAATCCTGCGGCAAATGCTACCCCTGCCAACTGGGTACGAGACGCCAGTTGGAAGTGATCGAGCGCGTGGCTGCCGGACGCATGCTGCCCGGCGACCGCGACCGGCTGACCGACGTGGGCTGGACCATGACCGATGCCTCGCTGTGCGGGCTGGGCCAGACCGCGGCTTCGGCGGTGATGAGCGCGCTCAAGTTGTGGCCCGAGTTATTCGTGGAAAATCCGCCCGCTGGAGGTGTTGCATGACGAACCCACCCATCACCCTGACCATCGACGGGACGAGCGTTACCGTGGAAGCCGGCACCACCATTCTCAAAGCAGCGCGCCAGGCGGGCATCGAGTCCATCCCCACCCTGTGCTACCACGATTACTGCACCCCCAACGGGCTTTGCCGGGTTTGCGTGGTCGAGGTGGAAGGCTCGCGCACCCTCATTCCGTCCTGCTGTACCAAAGCCGCTGAAGGGATGAAGGTGCAGACGCGCACCCCGCGTGTGGAACGCGCCCGCCGCACCCTGCTGGAGATGCTGGACGCTACCGTGGACCTTTCCGATGCTCCCGACGCGCAGCGATACATCGAAGAATACAGTGCAAAATCCGAGCGCTTCCCGGAAGCCGAAGAGCGCAACTACCCTGTGCTGGACGACAACCCCATGTATATCCGGGATTATTCCAAGTGCATCCTCTGCTGGCGCTGCGTGCAGGTATGCGCCGAGGATGCCCAGTACACCTACGCGATCAATTTCTCCGGGCGTGGTTTTGATACACGCATTAACACCTTTTTTGAGCTGCCCATCCTCAGCACCACCTGCGTGGTTTGCGGGCAGTGTGTGGGGGTGTGCCCCACCGGGGCGCTCAAATCCAAACGAGAATGGCTGCTGGAACAGGGGCAGACCATGGAAGAGATCGTTCAGGCATCCCGCGATGACCGCACCCTGCGAAAACGCGGTTCCCGATTGAAATCAAGTTAACGTTCCCATCCGGAGGCAGCCATGCTCCAACCCTCGAAAGTGATCAACACCACCTGCCCCTATTGCGGGGTGGGCTGTGCGCTGCAATTGCATATCGACGACCAGGATTTTATTTACAAGGTGACCTCGCCCTTCGATGCCGTGGTCAATCACGGCAACCTGTGTGTGAAAGGGCGCTTTGGGTTTGACTTTGTCTACGACAAAAATCGCATCACCACCCCGCTGATGCGCAAGGTGCCCCAAAAAGCGGGTGCGCGAACTCAGGCGTTCTCACCCGACGAGTGGCGCGAGGTGAGCTGGGACGAGGCGCTGGATTTCACCGCCGAGCGCATGGTGGAGGTTTACCGCCGCGAAGGGTCAAATGCCATGGCGTTTTACGGCTGCGCCAAAGCTACCAACGAAGACAATTACCTGCTGGAAAAGTTGCTGCACACCCAGTTCCGCTCCAATAATATCGACCACTGCACCCGGCTGTGTCACGCGGGAAGCGTGGTGGCGCTGCAGATGGCGATTGGCTCCTCTGCCATGAGCAACACCGCATCTGAAGTGATTGAAAACGATGTGTTCATCGTCACCGGCTCGAACACCGCCGAGAACCACCCCATCATCGCCATCCAGATGAAAGCTGCAGTGCGCAAGCACGGCGCAAAGCTGATCGTGGTGGACCCCCGCCGGGTGGAGATGGTGGATTACGCCACGCTCTGGCTGGCGGAGAAACCCGGCTCCGATGTGGCCATCTTCTCGGCCATGTGCCATGTCATCCTCAAAGAACGGCTGTACAACAAGGCATTCATCGATGACCGAACCACCAATTTCACCGAATTTGCCGCGTCCATGGAGAAATTCACCCCAGAATTTGCCGAGCAGATCTCGGGCGTAGACCGCAACCTGATCATCCAGGCGGCGCGCATGTACGCTACCGCCGGCAAGGCAGCCATCTACTGGACGCTGGGGCTTTCTGAGAGCACCCACGGCACGGATAACGTGCTCAGCATCATCAACCTGGCGCTGCTCACGGGTCAGATCGGGCGGCGCGGCACCGGGCTCAATCCGCTGCGCGGTCAGAATAACGTGCAGGGTGCCTCGGACGCGGGCGTGATGCCCTGGCATTACCCCGGTTACCAGCGTGTGGATGACGAGACTTCAGCGCTCAAGTTCGAAGCTGCCTGGAATATCGAACCCGGCGGACTCAACCGCAAGCGGGGACTGACCACCACCGAGATCCTCAGTTCGGTGGGTCCCGGCGGGGTGCGCAGCCTGTACATCATGGGCGAAAACCCGATGATGTCTGAGCCCAATCTGAACAAGACCCGCGAGCACATGGAACACCTGGATTTCATTGCTGCCCAGGACCTTTTCCTCAACGAGTCCACAGCATATGCGGATGTCTTCCTGCCAGCCACTTCGTGGGCAGAAAAGGACGGCACCTTTACCAACACCGACCGTC
The DNA here is from genome assembly GCA_039683035.1 of Anaerolineaceae bacterium. Lineage (GTDB taxonomy): Bacteria > Chloroflexota > Anaerolineae > Anaerolineales > Anaerolineaceae > UBA6107. Next base: position 114,934 of record JBDKSE010000013.1, on the reverse strand, counting down.
GGGTGCAGCGCGTACGCCAGGCAATCGCCCCGCGCGGGCAGGCGCGACCCGACTGGCAGATCCTGTGCGACCTGGCAAAACGCATCGAAGCCCGTTTGGGAAGACCCGGGTCGGCATACTGGGATTACAGTCACCCTTCCGAGGTGCTGGCGGAAATGGGACGCCTGGTGCCCGAGTACGCCGGAGTCACCTACCCGCGCATTGAGAAGGTGGGGCTGCAAACCCCCGTGTGGGATGAATCGCACCCCGGCACTCCTGACCTCTTTTTGGAGAAGTTTCCCAGCGGCAGGGGCAAGTTTCACCCGCTGGAGTACCGCCCCAACGCCGAAAGCCCTGATGATGACTATCCCCTGGTGTTGAACACCGGGCGCGTGTTGGAGCACTGGCACGGCGCCAGCCTGACCCGGCATTCACACCTCAACGACCTCTATCCGGAAGCGCTGGTCGAGATCCACCCTGAGGATGCTCAAAAGCTGGGTATCAGCGACCGCCAGGCGGTTCGAGTCACCTCGCGGAGGGGATCCATTGTGCTGCGAGCAGCGGTCACCACCAAGACCACCCGCGGTGTGGTATTCATCCCGTTCCACTTCTTTGAAGCCGCCGCCAACGAGTTGACCATCGACAAATTGGATCCGCTGGCGAAGATCCCCGAGTTCAAGGCGGGCGTGGTGCGGGTCAGCCCCGCCGTCGAAGCGGAGTTGTTCCACAGCGGTCCAGGCGAGCCGCGCGGCAGATATTGAGTAGCCTTCCAAAAGAATAAAAATTCCCCTGAAGTGGGGAATTTTTATATCTTTAATGGATAAATATTCCGTAAAATGTGTATTAAGTCCTGGTAAATTGACTAATTTCCGCTGGCAATCATCACGTGTTTTTGATAATATATGGTTGCCACACGAGGCTGAATTTCCAGATCGACTGAACAAGTCAATAATAACAGGTTCCGATCTTCCAGTCATTCATTTTGCTTTGCATGGTAATGATGCAAGCCAGATGTCTTATATATTTTGATTAGAGAACGGACGAAGTCATCGACCCAAAGGAATTCAACCGGTGTGACCCAATCCCATTATTGGAGAAAGCTATGAGCCTTCACACCCGCAACTTACTGAAGTACGCAAACAGGGCACTTTATTTGATCAGCATCGCCCTGCTGGTCAGCGGTTTGATCCTTTCGCTGGCAGCCATGCCCGTTGAAGCAGCTAGCGGAAGCGTCAAGACCAAGACCAGCTGTGGTGCTTCCTCCGAAGACGCGAACACGTACGCGGTTGGAAACACTGTCTATATTTCATTCTCGGATATGGGAGCTGGAGCACACACCTGGACGATCACCTATACAAACAAACCTGGCAAACCCCTGGTGACAGTCGCGGGTTCGAGCCCTTTGAAGCAGGGTACCGGAACAGTGACCGGTGCGAGCGGCTGTTTTCCTGCCTGGGTTGTTCAACCTGAAGAAGCGGGTTATCACTTTACCGCCGATGTGGGGGGAAAGTCGGACGGCTACAACGTGACTGCCCCAACCGCGACCCCCACTGCGACAGCGACTCGTACCGCGACGGCCACCTTCACCTTCACTCCTACTGCCACAGCGACTTTCACCCCTACCGCCACGGCCACCTTCACCTTCACTCCTACGGCCACGGCGACTTTCACCCCTACCGCCACGGCAACCTTCACGCCGACAGCCACAGCAACTCATACCTCCACAGCGACTTTCACACCTACTGCCACTGCAACTCATACCGCCACTGCAACCTTCGCACCGACCACTCTGGTACCCACTGAAACCACCCCTGCCCCGACCGAGACGACTCCGGCTCCCACCGAGACCACCCCCGCCCCGACCGAGACGACTCCGGCTCCAACCGAAACAACCCCCGCCCCGACGGACCCGTCACCCACGGAGACAGGTACCCCTTCTATTCTGCCCACTGATTCAACCCCGAATCCCACCTCGGTTCCTACCCTTTCGATGCCCGCAGCAGTCGTTGACCACATGGTGGTGAACCCCATCACCGGCGCAGACACGCTCGCTTCAGCATCCGGCCGGGGGAATCCAAGAACCCTTTTTATGAGCAGCTTTTCGGTTTTCGGAATTGCTCTGGTGGTCACCGGATATCGGCGCAAAAAAGGGCTTTAGGATATAAAAATCATGTAAAATCGCTGTCTGAACCGCGTTTTTACATTGAAATTCAGTAATGAATTTGGTATGATGGTTTCACAGCAAGAGCAGGTATTTTCTTTATTATTGTTGAGTGCTGTGATTTGGAATGACAACTGAATATCGTAAAAGGATGCGTTGATCCGCGTATCCGAATTGGTCGCTTAGCTCACTGCATGAGAGCTGGGTACGCGGGGAGCTTAAAGCGAAACCGGCCTGAGATTTAATCAGTGCCGGTATTTTGTTAATATGCGAAAGGAGCATCAAAGAATCCAAATTCATTCACTGCCAGGGGAAGCACCCAACTAACAGCGATCTTTACCCTTCTAAAAGGGATTTATTTGGAATTACTTTGGAGAACATTATGAATACAAAAATGCACAAAGCAATCAAGTTACTAAATCAGGCTCTGTACTTCATCAGCATTGCCATGCTGATCAGCGCCATGGTGCTTTCAGTTGCAGCCAAACCTGTGGCTGCCGCAACAGGGTCGGTTTGGACGACCGATGTCACGTGCGGTACGCAGGATAAGAATCAATACAACATTGGCGAACAGATCTGGTACCGCTACAACAGCGATTTGGTCAATGGCAACTATACCTGGCAGCTTGCTTATACCAATGATGAAGCCCACCCGATCGCCACAGGAGCCTTTGCTGTTCCCGGTACGAACTGCCAGTTCGCATACACTGTGACAGCCTCGTCATCGCAGCCGCTCAAGTTCACCATTTTGGATTCAGCCGGTAAGAAGGTAAAGAGCGATAACCTGACTTTTGTCGCCGCTCCTACAGCCACCACTCCGGCACCCACTACTCCTGCTCCGACGACGCCCGCACCCACCACTCCAGCTCCGACAGAGACGACTCCTGCACCCACTGAGACCACCCCGGCGCCCACCGAGACCACCCCGGCGCCCACAGAGACCACTCCTGCACCCACTGAGACCACTCCGGCGCCTACCGAGACAACTCCTGCACCCACCGAGACTACTCCTGCGCCTACTGAGACGACCCCCGCACCCACCGAGACTACTCCTGCACCCACTGAGACCACTCCGGCTCCAACTGAGACCACACCTGCACCTACTCCGATCCCCACTCAAACAACCCCTGTGGTCACGGAGAACCCGCAGACCAGCACCCCCATTGCCACCCTGCCCATCCCGGCAACTGGCGGCCTGGTGCTCATCCCGGTCACCGGCGCTGACGTGAGCAATAATCTTCCTGGCAGCAGCGCTCCGAGGAGTCTCTTCCTCAACGGGCTTTCATTCTTCGGTGTTGCCATCGTCATCACTGGTCTGCGCCGAAAGTACGACCTCTAAACTAACGGACCTGGGGCAGGCAGGGCAATTCCCTCCTGCCCCACCCGTTCAGTAGCTCCACAATACGGGTAAGTTAATACTGGTTGATGTACGTCGGTTTGATGAAATAAACAAGAAGTTTTGCTGTAATTTTGACATCATGATTTGAAGGCGCTTTTTCAACCCATTTGAACCAGGTCTGGATTCTTGATCCAGGCAATTTGAACCGCCATTCAACACTCCTCTCCCATCACTGCTGCGGAAACGCCACGACCAAAATTTGATACTCTTGCAGGATGCTTTGATCCGGGTATTCCATTGGTCGCTGCGCTCAAACTTTTTTGAGCAGGGTGCTCGGGGAGCAAATAGCGAAACCGGCCTGAAAATTTTTCAGACTGGTTTTTGTTTTTAGGGGAAAGGAGCAACGAAAGGATTAATTTGTCGGGCTCACCGGGTATTCCAGAATCATTTTTGATCGTTCGCTTTCATCCTTTTATTCTGATCCCGGTTTCATCTGGTCTTTTTGGGAGGAAGACATGACAACAGACACTCGCAAGATTTTGAAGCACGTCAATCAGGCAATGTATTTTGCCAGTATCGCCATGCTGATTGCCAGCATGGTGCTTTCACTGGCCGTCAAACCGGCGGCTGCCCAGAGCACCACCGGTGCCATGTGGACCACCAATGGTTCGTGCGGTGATCCACAAAATATCAATGCATACGCTGTTGGCGATTGGGTCTATATCAACTACAGCGGGATCGATCCGGCCACATATGCCTGGCAGATCCAGCAGCAGGATGGCAACCCCAAACCCATCGTCGCTTCCGGCGACCATACGGTGACTTCCACCGCCCAGAGTTGTTTCCAGGCTCATCAGATCACCGCTGCGGAAGCAAACCATGAATACTCTGTGGACATGGGTGCGGGACACAATGACAACTACTCTGTCTGCCGCGTGGGTCAGATCGTTGTCGGCAAGCAATGTGTAACGCCTGACTTCACCATCACCAAGAGCCTGGACCATTCTTATGATCCCTGGTACCCGACTCGCGCAGGGCAAGTTCTCCACTACACCGTCCTGGTAACAAATACGGGTGATGTTGACCTCACCAATGTTACGGTAGCGGATCCCGGCGCCAATGAATTGTCCTGCCCGGCCACCACGCTCGCGAAAGGTGCAAGCATGACCTGCATCGCCAAGCATTGGACAACGCAGGCTGATTTCAACCTGGGATCCTACACCAACACCGCCACTGCCAACAGCGACCAGGTGGGACCCAAATCCTCAACGGTCACGGTCAATCTGCCGCAAAACCCGGCCATCGATGTGACCAAGACCCAGACCTCAGCGGGACCTTATACATTGGGTCAGACCATCACCTATTCGATCGGGGTGACCAACACCGGTAACGTCACACTAAACAATGTGACCGTTACCGACAGCACCGCGATCGTTGGCGCGTGTTCCCCCGTCAACGGTTCATCCCTGGCTCCTGCTGGGGTGATGACCTGCGCAGCCAGCCATGTGGTCACCCAGGCGGATGTGGATGCTGGAACTTACATCAATACTGCCACCGGCACCAGCGGCTCACTTTCCGACTCGGCTTCGGTGACCGTAACATTCGCACAGAACCCGGCGCTGACCATCGACAAGTCTGTGGTTACACCCCCGCCGTACTCGGTGGGCGGTCCGGTCACCTATTCCATCGTGGTGACCAACACGGGAAATATCACCTTGCACAACGTGACCGTGGCGGACCCCGGAGTGGTGATGGGCGTTTGCTCTCCAACCTCCGGTTCGGCGCTGGCTCCAGGTGCCGTCATGACCTGCCCCGCCACCCATGTGATTACCCAGGCGCAGTTTGATACCGGCAGCTATACCAACACCGCCACCGCCGACAGCAACGAGACCTCGCCGCAAACTGACTCGGCGACCATCAACTTTATTGCCGGTCCTGCCCTGGCGATTGACAAGAAGCTCAGCAACACCGGTCCATTCCTGTTGAACGATGTGATCCATTTCACCATCGAAGTGACGAACACCGGCAATGTCACTCTCGGTGCCGTCACAGTTACCGATCCAAATGCCGCGCTGGGCACCTGTACCCCGGTCAATGGCTCGTCTCTCGCTCCAGCGGCCGTGATGAGCTGCCCCGCAACCCACACCGTTACCCAGGTGGATATTGACGCTCACAGTTACACCAACACCGCCACTGCAGCCAGCGTCCGCCCGGCAGCCGGCCCGGTTTCCGACAGTGTCACCGTTGACTTCATACCCGCCCCCGCCCTAACCATCGACAAGGTGGCAACTCCGGGCACATACGGATTGGGAGATACCATCCCCTATACCATCACCGCAACCAACACCGGCAATGTCACCCTGCACAATGTGACGATCAACGACCCCTCCGCGGTGATCGATTCCTGCTCGCCGGTCCTGGGTTCATCGCTGGCACCAGGCGCTTCGATGGACTGCAGCGCAGCCCATGTGGTCACGCAGCCGAACATGGACGCTGGCAGCTACGTCAATACCTCCACCGCCAACAGCACGGAGGCCGGACCTGAATCTGACACGGAGACGGTCACCTTTGTACAGAGTCCCAACCTGTCCATCGTCAAGTCGGTGACCTCTGAGGGACCCTACATCCTGGGCGATACCCTCACCTACTCCATCGTGCTGACCAACACGGGCAATGTCACCCTGCACAACGTGAACGTGACCGACCTCTTCGCCGATATGGGGAGCTGCACTCCCACCGTACCCGCAGCCTCGCTCGCACCCCTGGGCACCATCACCTGCAGCGCCTCGCATGTGGTCGCGCAGGCTGACATGGATCTTGGCAGTTACCTGAACACCGCCAGGGGTACCAGCGACGAAACCACTCCCAAGGAAGATTCGGAAACCGTAGCCTTCACACAGGGACCTGCGCTTACCTTTGAGAAAAAGGAAGTGTCACAGGGACCTTACCTGCTCGGCGACACCATCTCCTACGCTTTTGAACTGACCAACATCGGCAACGTGACCCTGCATAACGTTACCATCACCGATCCCGGTGCGGTCACAGATAGCTGCACTCCTGCACTGCCAGTTGCCAGCCTGGCTCCGCTTGCCAAGGTCACCTGCGCTGCCAGCCATGTGGTCACCGCGGCGGATATCGCTGCCGGCTTGACCTACATGAACACGGCAGTGGGTGATTCGACTGAGACCGCTCCAAAATCCTCCACCGTAACCGTCATCCTGGGCATCAAGGGCTGCATGGATCCCAAAGCGGAGAATTACAATCCCAAGGCGACCATCAGCGACGGAAGCTGCAGATATCCAGAGAACCCAACCCCGACCCCCGTTCCCACGCTGCCCATCCCGGCAACCGGTGGTCCGGTGCTCATCCCCGTCACCGGCGCTGACCTGGGCAACACGCTTCCTCAAGCCAGTTTGCCAAGGAATCTGTTTATGGGCGGCTTGTCCGGTTTCGGTCTGGCAATGGTGCTCTCCGGCCTGCGCCGCAAGTTTCATCTCTAGGTCATAAGGATTCGGGTGGAAAGGGCAATTCCCTCCCACCCAACCTTTTGCGTCCATAAGGGGAAATAAAGGACAGGATTCCCGGTTTCGCAAGGACCGGGAATCCACTTTTTTAGTCTCTGAAGGTTGCATATTAAATGTCGTCTTTCACGCCTGCCATTCACCCAATTTCTTGGAAATTCTTTGAATCCTGCCCATTAGATTGCTTTGAACAGGCATTTCGGACATTATTGAGATGATTTATGCTAGACTGAAAGCGATGGAACCCATTTCCACGGAAAAACACCGTGGAAAGTATCGCAGCCTCAACCCAATCTTCTGCATCATGGATGCGTGGATCCGCATACTGGATTGGTCGCTCAACCCGGTCAACCGGGTGGTGTATGCGGGGAGCAAGAAGCGAAACCGGCCTGCATTTTTGCGCCGGTTTTTTGTTTGAAATGATGAGGCAAGGCTGCGGCTGCAGTTACGCACCAGGAGGGATTCATGGCTCCGCAAACGCGAAAATTCCTATCCCTGCTCAACAAATTCTTGTACCTCGCCGGTTTCGGCATGCTCGTCTGTGCGCTGATCCTTACCCTGGGATTCCACCAGGCAAATGCAGAAAATTCTGGCGCGGTATGGACAAACAGCGACCCCGTCTGCAGCAATGAACAAAACCGCAATGCTTACAACCCGGGGGAAACGGTATATATCCACTATCGCGATTTCATTCCCGGGACGTATTACTGGTCCATCCGCCCGCCTGCGAACGGGTCGGCAACGGTGGCATCCGGTCAGATTACCATCGTGTCCACGGGTCACGGCTGCATTCTGGCTTATATCATCGGCCCGGAGGATGAGGGCGAGTACACCTATAATCTGGGGAACAAGAATGACAATTATCACGTTTGCGGAAATGGCAAGGTGTGGGACGGACAGCATTGCGTCGCCCCCACATCCACCTCAACGCCGACCGCAACCAAAACCGCAACGGACACGTCCACGGCAACCGCTACTGCGACCCATACTGCAACAGCCACCGCCACCGACACCCCCACGGCAACAGCCACTGCCACATCAACGGCGACCGCCACGGCCACCCCCACGGAAACATCCACCAGCACGCCGACTAGTACTGTAAAGCCATCAACCACATCTCGCAGTACCGATCCTGTTTCAGGTACCACACCCGCCCCGCAGCCATCCAGCACCCCCAGGTCTCCCACCGCCACACCCTCTGCCACGAAGGTAGCCACTCTGCCCATTCCCCCTACCGGTGTCACGCCGTTGATCATCCCGGTCACCGGGGATGAAAGCTTACCCATTTCTGCAGTAGGCGATCTGACCCGTGGCTTGTTCCTGGGAGGCGCTGCGATTCTGGGTTACGCCTTGCTGCTCAACGGCTTGAGGAAGATGCTGAAGCATTAAGCCTGAACACCAGCAGCTTTAGTTGTTGTCTTTAAATCTGACGGGTATAGGAAAACAACTTGGGGCAGGTCTTGGACCTGCCCCTACACATTGCCTCCATTCATAGGGGTGGTGGCAAGACCCACCCCTTGTCCATTGTTGAATTATTGTGGCCCAAAACTTGCACCATAAAACGGACGCAATCCATCCCACCATTGGAGAGGGAGCCATGCCTCAACACTTCACCTTGAAATCACTTGTCCGTCCCCTGCTGATCATCCTCCTGGCGCTCATTTTCGCCGGGTGTACAGTGCTGCCTGAAAGCTCCACAAACAACTCGCAGCAGCAGAACCCCCAGCTCCCTCAACCCAAAACGTTGACCGACCCCGACGAGATCGAACTCCTCAGCGCCATCCAGACGGCTGCGCAGGGGCGCGAGGATGTGCTGGCTTTCATCATCTACCGCGTGACCATCGATCACGTGCAATTCAACCGCGACAAATCCCTTGCCGCGGTATGGACCTCCCTCGTCGACAAACAAACCGGACTGGTGCAGTCCGCCGAACCCGGACTGGTCATCGCCCACCGCAGCACCGATCCTGCGGCTGCCTCCAAATGGCAGGTTACCTTCCCGGTGGACCCCAATTTCGCCGTCGAACTCAACTCGCTCCCCGATTCGATGATCAGTGCCGATGCCCGGGCATATTACATGCCGGCCGTACAGCAGGAATCGAAGGCGGGAACGGTCTATTCCGGCTACCTGCTGCCATGGACGGGCAGTGAAATGCATTACCTCACCGGCAGTATCGGTCACGTTTACACCTACAAATCCTGCCCCTCCACCTGCCTCTACGCCTTTGACTTCGCCAACGGCACCATGTTCCCCATCCGCGCCGCCAAGGCCGGCACGGTCAAATACGTGGTCTGGCAGTATCCCAACGGCAACACTACCAACGCCAACTACATCGTCCTTGAAGACACCACTACTGTCCCCACCACCTACCAGGTGTACCTGCACCTGGCACAGAACAGCGTCCCTGAAGAGCTGCGGCAGGTCGGGGCGCGGGTGGTGCAGGGTCAGTTCATCGGTAATGCCGATGACACGGGTTACAGCACCGGCAACCATCTGCATTTTCACGTCCACACCAACCCCACCTCCTACTGGGGCACCTCCGTCGATATTACCTTTGACGATGTCAAGGTCAATGGCGGGCGTCCGCGCACCTGTGCCGAGGCATCCGCCTACCCCCAACTGGGCTCGCAATGCGAACCGGGCAACAAGTACATCTCGGGCAATCTGGATAAAGCGATCCCCACCGGCGCCATCACCGACCCGCTGCCCAATACGGTGGTCACCTCTCCGATGCTCAACATCAGCGGCTGGATGAAGGATGACTTCTCCCTCAACAATGGACAACTGTTCATCTCCACCATCCCCGGTCAGTGGAAACCTGTTGGCGCGCCTTTGACCGTCACCCCCTTCACCTCGCAGCTTGACCTGTGTGCCGCGGGCATCCCGGATGGCGATTTCTCGCTCGCCCTGCAGGTGACCGACAAAGCCGGCAATCTATCGGCTGCTGGAACCGGGCTCACCGCTCTGAAAAAGCAGTACAACTGTGCCGCTGTGCCCCCTGTCTGCACCCCGGCGGAAAATCAGGCTGCCGTCTATTCCGAGTTCAATTTCCAAGGCACCTGCCAGGTGCTGGATATCGGCGACTACGGCGACCTGGATGCAACCGCAGTGAAGGTCGGGCAGGTCAAATCCATGATCGTCAATGCCGGCATCTCTGCCGTCCTTTACCCCGAGCGTAATTTTGGCGGACAGGTGGAACTGCTGCAAAACAGCGCTGCCAGCCTGCCCGATGCAACTTCAGTAGGCGCAAACCTGGCTTCGATGCGCGTCGTCAGTCACATCAACCCACCTGCCGTCCCCGAGCTGACTCTGCCTGCAACCCTTACCGATAACGTTCCCCTCACCCTGGCCTGGAACGTGGCAGACGGCTCGGAAACCACCAGTCACCTTTCGGGTCCCAACGGTTTTGACGTCAACCTGGACTGGCAGACCGGTAATTCCTGGCAGATGGGTCCGCTTGCCGCCGGCGACTATCAATGGACGGTGACCTCACGCAACCTTGCCGGAACCGCCAGTGCCAGCCAGGATTTCAGCATCACCACCGCCTCCGTCCCGCCCGTGACCCAGATGCAGGCGCTGCCCGAGGTGAACCAGTCCACGATCATCCCGCTGCAATGGCAGGTCACTGCCGGAGTGGACCGCGTGGATCACTTTGAGCTGCAGTACCGTGTGGACGGGGGAAATTGGAACAATGTCGATCCCAATCCCGCAGGAACAACCCGCCAGGCGAACTTCACCGGCGAATCCGGCAGGACGTACGAGTTCCGCATTCGCGCGGTTGCCGCCGATAACATCAGCGAGAATTTCCCCGATTCCGCCCAGGCGGTCACACGCGTGGCAGATATGAGTGTTTGCCAGCCGGATCTGTACGAAGGCGCCTCAGGCGACGGCAGCTTTGCTTCCGCCTCTCCGCTGGTCGTTGGCGATACCCAGGAGCACACCTGGTGCCCGGCTGGCGATACTGATTGGGTGATCTTTGAAGCAAAAGCCGGCGAAAAACTGCAGGTGACCACTGAACCGCTGACCGCAGGCTCTGCAGCGTCGGTCACACTCTATGACGTAGACGGCAGCACCGTGCTGGGTTCCGTCCAACCCGCAGATCAGAGCTCCGGCACCAGCCTGGATTGGACCGTACCCGTTGACGGTACCTACGCCCTCTCACTGTCGCCGTCCAACCCCGCAGCGGTGGGTACGGATGCCCGCTACAAGGTATCTGTTCAGACGAAGGGCACCATCGAGCCCGCACCGCTCATTTGCGGCGGCGTCACCATCCCTGCAGCGCTGGCCGGGTTGTATGTGGTCGCCAAGCAAATGAAAAGGAAGCGCGATGTTGCGCTGGGAAGATAATTGCAAGTAATTAGGGATTAGTAATCAGGGATTCGGTTTTGTAGGGGCTTAGCGTGCTAAGCCCTTACTGATTATGTTGCGGATTGGGAAGCAAAATGTAGGGGAGAGTCTTGGACTCTCCCCAATTGAATTACCTGGAGCAGATCCCCCATCCCCCTACCCCCTTCCCAGGAAGGGGGAAAACTTCATAAGTGGTTCATTGCGCCGCTTTGCGGCGCAATGAACCATTCTAAATGGGAAAAAAAATAGGTCGACATTGGTGGGGCAATTCGTGAATTACCCCTACGAGAATCGATACCTTTCATGAACAAAAATTTGCAGAACGCAACCCCAACCCGCCCGAAATCCACAAAAGAAATGTGGTCTGGTCAAAAAAGGTTCGAAATGACCTTCGCTCCCGAAAGATATAAATCAACAGGTAGGGGCACAGGCGCTGTGCCCCTACCTGGGTAAACGTCTATTTGCTGTCTTTACTCCGGTAGCGCGGGTGGAATTTCGACCACCGCCGGCGGTACTTCGCGCCCGGTGAACTGGCGGTACGCCAGCGTCCAGTTATTCGACCGGAAGAGCTCCACCAACCCGCCAATCAGGACAAGCGGCGAGAAGACGATGACGAAGAAGAAGGGGATCGCCACCAATGCAGCAATGATCCATGCCGGGATCTGTCCGGTGAAGAGCGAGGCAATTCCGAAGCCGATGGCGCCTGGAATGGCAGCGACAACCGCTCCCGGTACTGCCAGGATGATATATACCGGAATGAGCACGAAGAATACCAGGATCATCGCAATGCCGACCACGATGCCCACGCCGATAAGCGTCAGCCAGAGAAGGAAGGTATCTTTTGCATTATGCGTGAATACCTGCCAGCCGCGGCTGAAAGATTCGCCAATGGTGGTATCTTCCAGCGCTGCAGCACGAATGAAGAAGTTGCGCAGGATCCCCAGGAAGATCATCCCCAGGATCAACACCAGGGCGAGCAGCACACCCACGATCACCCATGCAATCCAGGGACCGGGCGTCATTGCATAAGGCGACGTGTATGCGGTCGTGATCAGCAAGAACGTGCCGCCGGCGATCAAAGCCAGGAACAGAATGACCGGGATGCTGAGGATCAAATCGATCACCCAAATGCGGAAGGCGCGGCGCGACCAACCCAATTTCCAGCCTTCACCGAATTTGACCTTTTTACCGCTGGTTTCATGTTCATCCACCATGCGGATGATGGCTGTTTCCGAGGGATAGCGCACCAGGGCAAAGAGCAGCCCCACGACGATGGCAAACAGTACCACTGCAACAATGATCCAGATGGCGGTGGTGAGTGCCTGCTGCTCGGTGGCGAAAAGCGGGGCGATGTTCTGGTTGATCCAGGCTTCCACCTGCCTCATCCATACCCCCCACTGGCCGGTCATTTGGTTGTACTGCCCCGATTGCACATCGTTCGTGAACCGGTATCCGCTGCCCGAGTTGCTGCTGCCGCCGGAACCGCTGGTCAACGCCAGCAAAAACGCAAAGATCCACAGGACCTTGTACTTCCAGAGGATCTCCACACTACGTTTCAGATTGTTGCCAAGATTGAACATGTCTCCGCCTTTCAAATCCATGATTCTCGATAGAAAATGCCTTCAAAGTCATATACGGATGAAGGAGCATAAGGTTGTAATCTCACCCGAGTGGCCCCTCCCCCGTCTACGAAGAACACGAAAACGGGGGAATATGAGACTTCGTTTACATGGCTATGCGAATTATACAAGATGTGTGAAATGGTTATTGTTCGAAGAACGAAGAATAAAATGGTTCAATAAATCCCTTTACATCAAAAAGCGGAGGGTTATCCCCTCCGCTCAGCATGATCCAAGCAATCAACTCTATTCTTTTTCCAGCCCCAGCGAGATTCTCCCCCGCTCGGTTTCCACTTTAAGGATGGTGACCTCGATCACGTCCCCCACCTGCAGCGACATCTCGCGCGGTACCTGGGTGCGGTGCAGCAGACCGTCCTGCTTCACGCCGATATCCACGAAAGAACCAAAATCCACTACGTTCCTCACCGTCCCCTTCAGCCGCATCCCCACCGCCAGGTCCTCCATCTTGAGCACATCCGAGCGCAGAATGGGTGCCGGAGCATCCTGGCGCGGATCCCTGCCCGGGCGCAGCAATTGCTCCAGGATATCCTGCAGCGTGGGTACACCGGTGCCGATTTCCTCCGCCAGTTTCTGCACGGGTTTTATCAGCAGCGCTTCCAGCTTCGACTTTCTCTCGCCTGCCCCTGTTTCGGGTGAGATCGCGGCATAAGCCAGCACGGCTTCGGCAATCGGATAGCTTTCGGGATGGATGGCGCTGGCGTCCAACGGGTTGACCCCGCCGCGGATGCGCAAAAAGCCTGCCGATTGTTCAAAGGCTTTGGGTCCCACCCCGGGGACCTTGCGGATATCCTCGCGGCTTTGGAAAGAGCCCTTTTCATCGCGGAAAGCCACGATCTTGTTTGCCAGGCTGGGACCGATGCCTGCCACATAGGTGAGCAGCGCCGGTGAGGCGGTGTTCACGTCCACGCCCACCCGGTTGACCACGTCCTCCACCACCCCGGTCAGCGCATCGGAAAGGGCGGTCTGGTCCACATCGTGCTGGTACATGCCCACGCCGATGGATCTGGGATCGATCTTCACCAGTTCCGCCAGCGGATCCTGCACCCGGCGGGCGATGGAGACCGCTCCGCGGATCGACACATCGAGATCGGGCATTTCAGCGCGCGCCAGCGGGCTGGCGGAGTAGACAGAAGCCCCGGCTTCGTTGGTGATGATGTACTTCACATCCGTCAGCGAGCGGGTGAGCTCGGCTGCCAACTGCTCGGTTTCGCGCGAGGCAGTGCCGTTGCCAATGGAAATGAGGGTGATATGATATTTCTCGATCAGCCCCTTGAGTTTTTCAAGCGCCTCCTTCCACTGTCGCTGCGGTTCATGGGGATAGATGGTACCCGTATCCAGCAGCTTTCCGGTGGCATCCACCACCGCCAGCTTGGTGCCGGTGCGGAAACCGGGATCCAGCCCCAGTACCACCTGCCCGGCCAGCGGCGGCTGACCCAGCAGCGCCTTCAGATTGGCGGCAAACACCTTGATGGCATGCGTCTCGGCAGCTACGGTGAGCTCGCGGCGCACATCGCGCTCGATGGCAGGCAGCAGCAGGCGCTCTGCGGCATCCACAATCGCCAGCTCAAGCTGGTCGCAAAACGGCGAGCGCAAGTCCGGGCGGAAGTAATCCACAATCGACCCCTTCCAGTCCTTTTCATCCACTGCCAGTTTCACACGCAGCACCTTTTCGGTCTCGCCGCGGTTGACCGCCAGCACCTGGTGCGGTCGCAGCCGGTCCACCCGGCTGGTAAATTCATAATAAGTGGCGTAAACAGATTTTTCATCCCTGGCATCTTCGATCTTTTCGACGGAGAGCATCCCCCACTGCATCGCTTTGCGGCGTGTGTTCGCACGCACCTCGGCGTGGTCGCTCATGGTTTCCGCTGCGATATCCCGCGCGCCTGCCAGGGCATCCTCGACGCTGGTCACCTGTTCATTTAAGAATCCCGCTGTTGTTTTTTCAGCATCCGCGGGGGTATGCGCCTGGATAAGGATGTAGTCCGCCAACCCCTGCAGCCCCTTTTCGCGGGCAATCGACGCGCGGGTGCGGCGCTTGGGTTTGTAAGGTGCATAAAGATCCTCGACTGCGGTCAGCGTATCGGCGGTGTTCAATTTCTCCAGTAGTTCGGGGGTCATCTTCCCCTGTTCTTCAATCGAGGCGATCACTGCGGCGCGGCGTTCATCAAGCGCGCGAGATTTCTCAAGCAGCGACGATACCTGGCGCAGTTGTTCCTCGTCCAGGGTTCCAGTGCGCTCCTTGCGATAGCGGGCAATAAAGGGGATGGTGTTGCCTTCATCCAGCAGTTCAATGGCGGCGGAAACCTGCTCCGCGCGCAGGGCTAATGCTTTGGCTATGGGTTTTGCGTAATCAGACATGAAGACTTCCTTGAGGCGATTGGAATGTGCAAACGGCGAGAGATATTCTAACACACGGGGTTCCCGCATCCATCTCGCCTGCTTTGATGATGATAGAATTCAAATGGATTTGATGAACTGCCTCTTTGAATTCCCGGGAACCCTGCCATGCGATTTTTGATAGGCATTGATGATACCGACAACCCCCAGACCGGCGGAACAGGCGGTCTGGCGTATGATCTCGGCCGGCTGCTGGAGGAACGCACCGGTAGCCGCCTGCTGGAAGTGACCCATCACCAGTTATGGCTCACCCCGCTCATCCCCCACACCGGGCGCAACACCTGCGCCTGCCTGGTGTTGGATGGAGAACTCCGCCAGCAGCGGGTGTTGGAACTGGAAAGCCGCTCCTTCCTGCATCATTATTGTGCTTCAGGCGCGAATGCCGGCCTGGCAATCGCTGACCTTGCCAGGGTGAACTTGAGCGTCATGGATTGGGGCAGCCAGGCAAAACGGCAGGCGCTTACGCGCAACGCCGCGCTCGAGCTTGCCAGGCAAGGGGAAGTTTCAGCCGCCGGCCTCACCGGTGACGGCAGCGGCGTGATCGGTGCACTGGCTGCCGTGGGTCTGAGGGCAGCCGGCAATGATGGGCGCTTCCTCTGGCTGCCGGGGCTTTGCGAGCTGTCAGGCATCCTCACCCTCACCCAGTTGCTGGACCGCTGCTCCTTTGGCCGGGTGGAGACCCTGCGCGGCAAGACGCCAAAGTTCGACGACCGCATCGATCTGGGAAAATGGGTGCGGCCGTTGGTACGCAGCGGACGCTCGGTGCTTCTGGTGGAAGAGTCGCCGAATCTGAAGAAGAGCGAATGGCGCGTGCTCGACCCGGTACGCATCCGCCAGATTTCGGAATGAATGTGATGCAATCAGAGTACTGAACGATTTGCAATCCTCTCACCAAAAATTGATCGCAATTTACGTGTTTTTTACTTTCCTTTCAACTTTCTGACTCCATAATCAGTACTATCGCATTCTGTACATCCTCAAAGGGACTCTCAATGAAAAAGACTGCTTTTATTCTTCTCAGCCTTGTCCTCGTCGCTGGTCTGCTGCTTTCCAACACTGGCAAGGCACAGGCGTTTGATTGGACGCCTCCGGTGGTTACACCCGTCTTTGGCGACAGTGAATTCAGTACCACCCCTACAGCCATTGACCGCCTGGCTGGCATCGTTCCCAACGACAACGGTCTCATCCTGCCGGTTGGCTTCCCCGAAGGCACTGCCCAGTTCGGCGGAGATGCTGTGGTGGTCAAAGACCTCACCCAGGGCAGCATTGCGAAGGTCTGCTTCTCCATGCCGCCCAAGCGCACCGAGTGGGCGGGCAGCATCCACCAGTGGAACGGCTCACAGTGGGTCAAACTGGCAACCACCATTAATTACGGCGATGTGGAATCCACAGCAGGAACCGCATGCGCTGAGATCTACGGCGACGGCGCCTATGCTCTGATCATGGGTTACACCGGCAAACCCGAACCCAAGGGCTTACCCATTTGCAGCGCGGATTTTAACATCGCAGGATGGTCCTACTGGACCATTTCCCCTGAACACCCCACCAACCCGTATAATAAGTACGCTCAGAGGATCGATATGTTGGTGCTCAACATTACCCTGCCTGTTGGAACACCTGTGACCTACAAGATCCTCGGTTTTACTCCTCCGGATGCTCTGCAGGGTGCGCTTACAAATAGTTCAACCGTGAGTTCCAACTCAGGTGGTCAAAGCACGATCCTTTTCTATACCGGTGAGATTAGTTTTGACACATTCCCATTGACAGATTGGATTGTTTCTGACCAGATGTTCTCAACCATCCCATTCACATTTCGGGTGATTCTCCCCGATTGCTACAAGGATTTCTCCAATCCGTTCATCTTCTGGGGTTCGTGAAATTCCAAATAGAGACGTGATCGCCAGGAGCAGGAGACAAAACCCCCTGCTCCTTTTTTTGCCCCTTTGTCAGCAAGTGATTGTAGGGTTTGGAGAGTATAGCGAAATCGTGAAAATCTGCGCTCAACCCCTCGAAACCCAACAGACTTGATCATATGCCGCCACTCAGGAGGTCATGCCAACGGTAAATTGGGTTTAGCTGTGAATGGTAAGCTGCGAAATGGTGCGTTCAAAATCGAACTAATCACTGCTTTATCTTCTTCGCCCTCAATGAAAACATCAAGGGCATCATCGCGGGATCACCCTCCTGACGCCAGAGCCCTGCATCATCCGGCTTCAAATACGGCAGCTGCTCGTACACGCTGAACGGGAACTCGTGCAGAAACTCGAGGGTCAACCCGGCTTCGATTAACGATGTGACGATCTCGCCCAGGGTGTGATTCCAGCCGTATTCCTTTTTCGTTTCCACGTTGGCATTCCGGTCGGCATATGAGCCCTGCACATCGAACGCCATGACCTCTTTCTCAAAATAGGGATACCGCAGGCGGTAGCTGTCCGCTTCATCATCCAGCACCATGGCGAAGGGATGGAACTCGGCGATATAGAAGAATCCGCCAGGTTTCACCCGGTCCGCAGCGATTTTCGCCCAGCGCGGAATATCGGGGAGCCAGTTCAACACGCCGTAGGAGGTGTACACAATATCGAATTGCTCCTGCACGACTTCATCGAGTGCGTAAATGTCGCTGCAAAAAAAACGAGCGGCTATCTTCAACTCTCTGGCGAGCTGCACCGCCTTGGCAATGGCGTCTTCAGAATAATCCACCCCGGTGACCTCGGCCCCGAGGCGCGCCCAGGAGAGGGTGTCCATTCCAAAATGACATTGCAGGTGCAGCAAGCTTTTGCCGTTCACTTCTCCCACTTCACGCTGTTCAAGATCGTTGAGCTTGATCCCGCCCGCCTTGAACTCATCCAGGCGGTAGAGATCGGAAGCAGCATTGATATGCACCCATTCATTCCACAAATTGCGATTCGACCGGCTGAATTCATCCATAAAAAAATCCCTCCACGTTGTGAAGGGATTTTAGCATATTCAACACAAGGGGCGGTGCAGTGTGAATGGACTGCTCCCGCCCTGGATGTCCCCGTGGAAAAACGTCTACCCGGGTTTGACCTCGATTTTCCTGGCCGTTTTCACGGCTGCAGGCGTCTTGGGCAATGTGATCGTCAACACGCCGTTCTTGAATTGCGCATCCACCTTGCTCTCGTCCACCTCGGTAGTCAGCGGGATGACCCGCTGGAAGGAGCCAAAACGCCGTTCCAGGCGATGATAGCCTTTTTGCTTCTCTTCGTATTCGCTCTTCTTTTCGCCGCTCAATACCAGGCTATCCTGCTCAAGGCTGATCTGAATATCCTTGACGTCCATTCCCGGTAATTCTGCAGTGACCTTGAAGTCCTTGTCGCTTTCCACCATGTCGACCCGCGGTGAAAATTCGCCTGCAAAGGCGGGTTCCCTTAATGTCAGCGGAGCAAAGGGGTCCTTGAAGAAATCGTCAAACATGCGATTGATTTCGTTCTGAAACGACTGCATTGGACTCTCCATGTCCCTTCGTTCTGCAAGGTCTCTGCGGTTTCGATTGCTTAATCCCATATTAGCCATAGTAAACCTCCTTTTGGATCGTTTCCAATGGTTAATTTACAGCGTTGAGATTAAAAATATATATAAGAAATGTCTGAGCTTTATTAAAAATGGGGTTGCGAAGCAATTTCCCAGGTCGGCAGGCGATTGAAGAAGCGATGGAAAATTGGGGGGTTTAAAAGTCTTCTCCCGATTGAGGGGGGCAACCGGGAGAAGACTGTATTGATTATAACGAATCAATTCTTGCGCTGCAATCGGACAAATGTCACATTACAGCGGTTTCCTTGAGATATTTTTCCTTGTTGGCGGTGCGGGCATTCTTGCCGCTGGAGGTCTTGATCATCCACTTGCGGTCCACCAGATAGACATGGCGCAGGGCAACCGCAGACCCTCGGGTGACGGTTTGCCGGATGGCATCTCCGATCTTCTCGCGTTCCTCCGGTGAATCCGTTTCCACTTCAGCCACCAGCACCACTTCTTCGGTGCCTGTATCTTCGTTGAATATGCCAAACGCCACCACCCTGCCGGCATGTACGCCAGGAACGGTCATCGCCAGCTCTTCCAGGTCCATGGGGTAGACATTCTTGCCGCCCACGATAATCATTTCCTTTTTACGCCCTGCCACATACACCTGATCGCCCACCATGTAGCCGTAATCTCCGGTGAGATACCAGCCGTGGGTGAAAGCTTTGGCGGTGGCATCGGGGCGGTGATAATACTCAGTCAGCATGCAGTCTGATTTTAGCGCCACCTCGCCGATGACACGGTCGGGCACATCACGGTGATGTTCGTCCACGATCTTCACCTGCGTATTGGGGATGGCTGGACCAGCGGAGAGCATTTTCACCGATGGTCGATCCGCAGTGGCGGGCTTTGCGAGTTTTTCAACCTGCATTGCCTCTCGGTCGATTTCGTCCACCTGCACCGGGGCATCGATTCCGCCCTGGGTGACAGCAAAGACGTTTTCCGCCATGGCATAACAGGTGCAGAGAGCTGACTCCTTCAGACCGTACGGCGCAAAGCGTTCGTAAAACGCCTGGTGTGAAGCATGGCGCATGGGCTCGGAACAGTTGGAAATTGCGCGCCAGGTGGATAAATCCACACCCGCCAGATCGCGCTCGCGGATCTTTTGGGCGCAGAAATTGTAGGCAAAGTTCGGCAGCCAGGAAAGCGTACCGCGATACTTGCTCACCGCCTGCATCAGGCGGTAAGGCGCGCGCACCCAGTCGAACGGGCTAAGCAGCACCAACGGCACCCGCAGCAGAATGGGCATCAGGAACCCGGCGATCAGCCCCATATCGTGGTACAGCGGCAGCCAGCTAACGATGACATCATTTTCCGCGAGGTGGAGGGTTTGAGAATACGTGTGCAATTGGTTGAAGACCGCCTGATGGCTGAGCGCCACGCCCTTCTGCAAACCGGTGGTGCCCGAGGAATGCTGCAGCAGCACAATGGATTCCGGCGCGCGGCTCAGGCCGCCAACGGTTGAGAGGTCTGGCGATGGGATCCCGTGCACATCTTCAGCGATAATGACTACACGCACCGATGAATCGGAGGGCAACGCCTGGTGCACCTCTCCCTCAAACTCGCGGTAGGTCACCAGGCATTCGGGACGCGTGATCGAAACCAGGGCTGCCAGGTCTGCCCGGTAGCGATCCGGCTGCAGCTTTTCGGTGAGGAACGGCATGATGGATGGAATGGCGCCGTGCAGAATGGCTCCCCAGTATGCGTGGATCAGGTCCAACCCGTGCCGTAAAATCAGGACCACCACCTCGCCGGGTTGTACACCAGCCCGGGCAAAGGCAGCCTGCCACCCTGCCGCGCCTTCGATGAGGCTGCGGTAGGAAATCGGCTGATCCTCCCTGCCAGAAAGGATCAGGGTGATGGCAGTATTGTCTGGAACATCGCGGTAATTTTGCAGCAGAAGCTGCGCGAAATTGGTCATGCGGTTTACTGGCGGGACTCGATCAAGGTCGCAAGTTGATCGAGCGTATCGAAGGTATCTGAATTGAGCTCGGCATCATCGATGTGCACGCCGAAGGTGTCTTCCACATACAGCGCCAGATCCACCAGGCTGAAGGAGTCCACCAGCCCCGAAGTCAGCAGGGGTTGGTCGGGTTTGAGCACCTTGTTGGGCTGCTTGAGGATGTTCGCGGCGATCTGAGCTGCCAGTTTTTGAATGATTTCATCGTGCATGGGTTTCTC
Source organism: Anaerolineaceae bacterium (assembly GCA_039683035.1). GTDB lineage: Bacteria > Chloroflexota > Anaerolineae > Anaerolineales > Anaerolineaceae > UBA6107. The sequence continues at coordinate 93,831 of JBDKSE010000013.1, read as the reverse complement.
CAGAAGTGAGTTGAGGAAATTATACCCCAGACGGTATGATCCTCCCGGAAAGGGCTGCTGCGTGGATTGGTCCGTGCACCCCGGAGGTCGTTTTCCACACAAATGCTATAATTTTTTGGTCTTCCCGTTTTTTAAATTCACTTGGTTTGAATTCACCGCTTTATTGCAGTTGCAAAAATACCGGTCAACTTTCATAATGATCCAAAAAACCTTCCAATTCCTGAAGAAGCATTCTTTCCCCATTTTTCTGCTGGGTTTGGCAATTATCACCTATGGGTTGTGGGCTTTTTCCATGGGTTTCTTCCTGGATGACTGGTATATCGTCCTTTATCAAAAATACTTCGGCGGAAGCGGATTTCTTCAATTTTTTTCGGAAGACCGCCCCTTTTTGGGCTATGTGTACGTCGTATTCCTGCCCATCTTCAAAGATTCACCTGCCGCCTGGCAGTTGTTTGCAGTGCTCACCCGCTGGCTGGCTACATTTGCTTTTTGGCAAATCTCCAGCCTTTTGTTTCCTGACTTCAAGAAACTATGGAAGTGGGCTGCGGTCCTCTTCCTGGTTTATCCTGGTTTTCAATTTCACTGGTTTGCGATCATGTACAGCCAGGCGTATTTCTTGTTGTCAGTTTATTTCCTTTCGTATTTCTTCATGTACTGGGCAATACGCCAGCGTGGAAACCCAGCCAGGTCCATGCTCTGGTCAGTTTTGGCACTCGTATGCGAAATCATCGGCATCGTCCCCATGGAATACTATTACGGCCTGGAATTGGTCAGACCTTTTGTGATTTACTTTCTTCTCCGACAGGAAACCTCCAGTCCGACCAAACCACTGGGCAGGGCAATCCTTCATTGGCTGCCGTACCTGGCAGTATTCGCAGGATTTACGATATTCAGGGTGACATACAGCAGCAGCTATTCCTACCAGGTGGGCATCCTGAGCCGGTTTGCCGAGCAACCCATGCAAACCGTATCAGGCCTGATCAAAGAAGTTTTTGCAACTCTCTTTTCCTCGGTACTCGGTGTCTGGTGGAATGCCTTCAAACAAGTATCCAGGGTTTCGCTCTCCCTCTCCTATGCTGCAACGGCAGGGTTGATGCTTCTCAGTGCGCTGGCTACATACCTTCTCTTGTTCAAGCGGAAGAATCCAATGGAGGTCCATAAGCGTACTCCGCGATCCTGGTGGGTCATGCTTGCCGGTCTTGGCATGATCATTTTCGCCTTGGCTCCTTTCATTGCTGCTTCCTTTCCGGTTACGCTGGATTTTCCCTATAACCGCTTTTTGCTTTCATTGGCTCCAGGTATCGGCGTTTTCCTGGCAGGGGCGCTCGACAGCCTCCTGCGCACGGACCGGCAAAAAATCATCGTAATCGCGCTGCTAACCGGGCTGGCGGTGGGCTCGCAGTTTATGGCGGGGCGCAGTTTCCATTTGCTTTGGGCGGCTCAAAAAAACTTCTTTTGGCAGCTTACATGGCGGGCACCGGGGTTGAAACCCGGCACTGCCCTTGTCACCGAGGACCTGCCGTTTGATAAATACTCAAGCGGTCCCTCGTTGACTGCACCTTTGAATATGATCTATTCGCCGGATAGCAGGTCGCACATACTGAACAATTCCTTCCTCTTTGTTTCCAGCCCGCAGGGAGAAGCAATCTCAGATTTTGCCCCCGGCATTGACATTCATTACTCGTTCAGGCACCTTGATTTTTATGGAAATACAGATTCATTGATCACATTTCACAAACCGGGGGTCGGGTGTTTACGGCTGCTTTCGCCCAGCGATTCGCCGGATGAATTTGCCTTCTCGCTGAGGAGCAAGTTCTGGAAAGAATCCATCCCCCTCTCCAATCTGGATCAAATCATCCTTGATCCGGCAATTGCCGCCGTTCCGCCGAAAAAATATTTCGGTAATGAAAACACGGATCAGTGGTGCTACTATTTTGAGAAGGCAGACCTCGCCCGGCAGCAGAGCAACTGGCAGCAAGTAATCGATCTCTTTGATCAGGCGGCCAACAAAGGCTTTCAGCCCATCAACAATCAGGAATGGCTGCCGCTGATGGAAGCCTATCTGCAGACCGGGCAAATCGATCCGGTGACGAATCTCTCGACCACAATCAAGTATGCAGACGTATCAGAACGGGCAGGCGTCTGCAAATTGATCAAGCGGATGCAGCCGCTTTATACGGGGTCTGCATCGGAAGCGGATAAGATCACTGCACTTGCATCACAATTCAATTGCGGGGAGTGAACGGGAATGAGCACACTCGAACCAGGTATTTCTGTCGTGATTCCAGTGTATTATGCGGAAAGTACGCTTGCTTCTCTGGTAAACCAACTTGAACCCGTCCTGTCCAGTCTCGCAAAATCCTATGAAATTATTCTGGTCAATGATGGCAGCAGGGATCGAAGCTGGGAAGTGATTCAGGAGCTTGCTGCCGGATCTTCAACAATTCTGGGTATCAACCTGATGCGCAACTACGGACAACACAACGCACTCTTATGCGGCATCCGGCGAGCACGGTATCAAATCACGGTCACGATGGATGACGATCTTCAGCATAAGCCAGACTCCATCCCCGTAATGCTGGCAAAAATGAACGAGGGATTCGATGTGGTTTACGGATCACCCAGGGAAGAACGGCACGGCTTTCTACGAGACACCGCTTCAGTCCTGACAAAGGTGGCTCTTTCTTCGGTCATGAACGCCCAATCCGCCCGGCATGTGAGTGCCTTCCGGGTTTTCAAGACCGAAATCAGGAACGCCTTTGATTCCTTTCACGGTCCAAACGTATCCATTGATGTGCTGCTCACCTGGGGCACAGATCGGATCGGATACGTGGAGGTAGATCATGAATCCCGGCTTTCGGGGGTTTCGCACTACACCTTCCGCAAGCTATTGAATCACGCCATGAATCTCATGACGGGTTTCAGTACGCTTCCGCTGAGAATCTCCACCTGGGTGGGGTTCGCCACTATTTTCTTTGGCATTGGAGTTTTGCTTTACGTGTTAATCCGATTCCTAATCAACGGCGGGGCGGTTCCCGGATTTTCCTTCCTGGCATCGATCATATCAATCTTCGCCGGTGTACAGTTGTTCACGCTTGGCATCATTGGCGAGTACCTGGGACGGATGCATGTGCGTTCGATGGAGAAACCAAGTTATGTCATCCACTCCACAAGTGACCATAAAAATGAGTGACCCCTCAGAAGTTGCCCGGATTCTGGATTGGGATAGTCATTTCTTCGGAAAAACGATAGGCAGGGTCAACATCGACAAACTCACACCTGCGCTGGCAACCGAAATTGACCATTGGGCGAAGATCAACCATGCGGACTGTGTCTATTTCCTGGCTGGTTCGAATGATCCAACTTCGAGCCGTATCGCCGAGGATTTTGGCTACCACCTGACCGATATTCGAGCAACCCTGTGCCACCACGCAAATACTGCGGCAGAACAATTCAGCAAGCCCTCGAATATCCGCGAAGCAAAAGACACGGATATTGCTGCTCTGAGAATGATTGCACACGACGCCCACCAGGATACACGCTTTTATTTTGACGGCCATTTTGACTTACTGAAATGCGCTGAACTTTATGAGATCTGGATCGAGAAAAGTGTACGCGGGTCATCCGCTGTGGTATTGGTGTGGGAAGAATCTGAGCGCCCCGTGGGTTATGGTACTGCCAACACGCTTCCGGAAGGAGGCGGCTCGATCGGTCTCGTTGGCGTTGATTCTTCTTTCAGGGGACGGCATATTGGACATCAATTAATCCAACAGCTTCTGGAATGGTTTGCAAACAAACAGGTTGACCCGGTCTATGTGGTGACCCAGGGTAGGAACGTCAAGGCGCAGTCCTTATATCAACGCTGCGGCTTTACGACTCATTCAGTGGAACTTTGGTATCACAAGTGGTACGGTTAGGGTTTTCGAGGATTCCATGACAGATTATTCAATTCCATTCAACAAACCGGCATATTTGGGTACCGAAGAGAATTACGTTTCCGAGGTGCTGCATAGCGGGCATCAATCTGGCGACGGCGCATTCACCAAAAAAAGTCACACCATCCTGGAGCAGACGCTGGGGGTGCAAAAAGCCCTGCTCACCACGAGCTGCACCCATGCGCTGGAAATGGCCGCATTGCTCATGGAATTGACTCCTGGCGATGAAGTGATCATTCCATCATTTACTTTTGTTTCCACCGTCAATGCATTCGTCCTGCACGGAGCAAAACCCGTTTTTGTCGATATCCGTCCGGACACCTTGAACCTGGACGAAACCAAACTTGAGGCATTGATCACCCCCCGAACCAAAGTCGTCGTACCGGTTCATTATGCCGGCGTGGGATGCGAGATGGATGCCATTGGCAAGATCTGCAATAAACACCATCTTGCCATCGTCGAAGACAACGCCCACGGATTGTTTGGCAAGTACAAAGGGCAGTGGCTGGGTACTTTTGGAGCTCTGGCGACCCAAAGCTTTCACGAAACGAAAAACTTCTCCTGCGGTGAGGGCGGCGCTCTGCTGATCAATGACCCTGTTCTCAATGAACGGGCTGAGATCATCCGGGAAAAAGGCACCAATCGCAGCCGCTTCTTCCGCGGTCAGATAGACAAGTATTCCTGGGTCGATATCGGCTCGAGTTATCTGCCTTCAGAAACACTGGCAGCGATATTATTTGCACAGTTGGAAGCCCGGGAGAAGATCCAGGCTCGCAGAAGGGAAATCTGGCAAAGATATGATCAGGAATTAAGAGACTGGGCTGGTCGGAATAGTGTCAGATTACCCATTGTCCCCGGGTATGACGAGCAACCGTATCACATGTTCTACATGATGCTTCCAGACCTGCAATCACGCACCCGATTCATCCAGGCATTGCGTGATCAGGGCATCTATTCTGTTTTCCACTATCTACCGCTTCACCTATCGGATATGGGGCGAAAATTCGGCGGCAAGGAAGGCGATTGCCCGGTGACTGAAAACATCAGCGATCGATTGGTCAGATTACCATTCTTCTACAACCTATCAGATAAAGAACAAGACTACATAATCAAATCCATTTACCAGATTCACGTATAAAACAGTTAAAGCTTTCTAATAACACGTAGGGGTAATTCATGAATTACCCCTACGTTATTTCATTGTCGACGGTGCCGCACCCTGCTTCAACCTTGGGATGACAAGACTCAGCCCATCATGTCACTAGTCTGCGCTTACAGCGTTCCGCCGTAGCGGGCGTTGGCGAGCGGCAGGATGTTGATCAGCGGTTCTTCGTAGGGGTGCACCCTGCGGATGGCTTCGATAACTTCCACCAGCTGCGGCTCGTGAACGTTCACCTCCACCTTGGCTTCGCCCGTGGTCACCAGCTCCCCCACCCTGCCCAGCGCGGGTTCGGCGCCTTCAAGCGGCAGGAAGCTGGAGGTCACCATGGTGATTGCGAAACAATGGTCATAATTGCCGATCACTCCGGCACCGGCTTCATGCAGGGCATCCAGCAGTTCATCCAGTGCATCGGTGGGTACATAAACTTCAACTTTGAACACGGCAGAAACGTCCATTAATCACCTCGGATTGGTTTTTTTCAATCATAATAGACACTGCCGATTTTCGGCAAGAATGGGTAGAATGTATCTATTCCATTGCCAAGGGTTTTTGCATGCAGAGACCACGCTCGATTGCTCCGACCATCCTGAAGAATCGCTTCATCCATCTTGAAGTCCTTGAAGGAGCCGGCCCGCGCATCTCAACCCTGGTTCCGGCGGGTTCGAATCAGAATCTGCTGGCAAAATTGCCGGAAGCCCAATGGGAAACTCCCTACGGTCAATATCATCTCTTCGGCGGACACCGCCTGTGGTCTGCTCCAGAAGTGCCTGCGGTGACTTATTTTCCCGAGGACAACGGCTGCACACTAGAATTACTGCCCGGCGGTATGCGTTTGAGCCGCCAGGATCGTGGCGCCGTTCATTATGAACGCTCGTTCGAAGTACAACTTGAATCGGACGCTCCGCGGGTGCACATTAAGCACACCTTGCGCAACCTGGGGCCTTCCCCCCTGACCGCCGCCCCCTGGGCAATCACCGTGCTGCCCATGGGGAGCCGGGTGTTGGTGCCGCTGGCACAGAAAATCGTGGACGATAATCCCTTCCTGCCCAACCGCAATCTCGTGCTCTGGCAATATTCCGACCCGGCGGATCCGCGATTCAAGCTGGCAAATGCTTCCATCCATTTGTCGAGCGATCCCGCCCAGGGTCCTTTCAAGTTCGGGGTGTACTCAACGCGCGGCTGGGCGGCTGCGCAGATAGGCGAGTGGCTGCTCGTCAAACGCTTTACTCCCCTACCGGCGGATGCCCGTCTGGACCAGGGTGCCAACCTGGAGGTGTACACCAACCAATTCTTCTTGGAATTGGAAACTTTGGGTGAATTGCGTACACTTATGACTGGTGAAAGTGTTCAGCACGATGAAACCTGGGATGTGATCTCCGGGAAGCTGGAAGACCTGGATGAAAACGGAATGATTCCGTCAAATACTGAGGGTAGACCATGATCCATACCGAACGATTGACCAAAACATTCAATGTCAACAAGAAGCTCGCGCCCTTCACTGCAGTGGACGGTTTGACCATCGATGTGCAGGAAGGCGAGGTCTTCGGCTTTCTCGGTCCAAATGGCGCCGGGAAAACCACCACCATGCGCATGCTCACCAGCCTCATCGGCATCACTACCGGAAAAGCGGTGGTGAACGGGTTTGAGGTGGGCAAGGATGACCAGAAGATCCGCCAGACGGTGGGCATTCTGACCGAGACTCCCGGCATGTACGACCGCTTGAGCGCCGAGATGAACCTTTCGATCTATGCCCGTCTGTACGGCGTGCAGAACCCCTCCGCCGTGGTGGAGAAATATCTGCGCATGCTCAACCTGTGGGACCGCCGCGAGGATGAAGTGGGTGAATTCAGCAAGGGCATGCGCCAGAAACTCGCCATCGCCCGCGCACTGCTGCACGAACCCAGGGTGCTCTTCCTCGACGAACCCACCAGCGGGTTGGACCCGGAAGCCAGCCACCTGGTTCGCGACTTCATTTCAGAATTGAAGACCGAGGGACGCACCATCTTCCTCTGCACGCATAATCTGGATGAAGCCGACCGCCTATGCGACCGGATTGCGATCTTCAAGACCCACCTGATCACGGTGGATACGCCCGAGGCACTGCGCAAGCTGCTTTTCGGCAGACGGGTGGCATTCCATCTTAAGAATGTGCGCGATCAATTTGCTGTTCTGGTTCGCTCGATGCCTTTTGTGAAGGATGCCCGGATCATCGATGATACTCTGGTGGTTGGGCTGGATCATCCCGAGGACGAAAATCCGCAGATCATCCGCAGCCTGGTGGAAGCCGGTGCAGAGGTCCAGTTTGTGGGCGAGCTCAGACATTCGCTGGAGGATGTATACCTTCAGCTCATCCAGGAGCAAAGGAGCTGAGATGATCAATTTTGACCGCGTTCGGACCATGATCCAAAAAGAATGGGCGGAGATGTTCAAGAACCGCGTGGTGCTGTTCACCGTTGTGCTCATGCCGGTATTGTTCACCGCCCTGCCGATCATCATGCTCTCAGTGATGGGTTCATCCACCACAACTTCAGCCGCCAGCGCCAGCGATATCCCCGCCCAGTTTGCCCGCACCTGCGGCAACATGAACGCCAGCGACTGCATGCAGGTTTATCTGGTAAACGAGTTTCTGCTGCTCTACCTGATCATGCCGGTGATGATCCCCATCACCATTGCGGCATACAGCATTGTGGGCGAGAAAGCCACCCACAGCCTGGAACCGCTGCTTGCCACCCCCATCACCACCGAAGAGCTGCTGCTCGGCAAAGGACTGGCTGCGGTCATCCCGGCAGTCGTGGCAACCATCGGCGCATTTGCCATTTTCCTTATCGTCCTGCCGCTCACCGGCGCCAGTGCCGGGGTTCGCCAATACATCGCCGGACCTACCTGGCTGCTGGCAATCCTGCTGGTGGGACCGTTGATGTCTATCGCGGCGGTGAATTTTGCCATTTTCGTTTCATCACGCACCACCGACCCGCGGGTGGCAGAACAGGTATCCGCCATCCTTATCCTGCCGGTGCTGCTGGTGCTCTTCAGTCAGATCGCGGGGGTGATCACCATCAATGTGCCCAGCGTGCTCATCGCTTCTGTGGTGCTGATAGCGGCGGATATTGCCCTGGTAATGTTAGGTTCGCGCCTCTTTCAGCGCGAGACCATTCTCACCCGTTGGAAGTAGGGAGAATACATGAAAAGATCCTTCTGGATGCAAATTGGTGTGGTCAGCCTGCTGGTATTGGGGCTGATTGGCGCGGGAATATCGCCTGCCCTGGCTCAAACGCCCGAGGCTGCGGTCTACACCCTGGGACTGAGACGTGATTTTGGCTACGGCAACGGCGGTCAGATCCGCGGCGCATTCAGCGTCAGCGTTTCGGGTCCTGCTGGCTATACGAAAGTTGTATATACCATTGACGGCCAGGTAATGGCGGAATTGACCAGTGCGCCCTTTGCGCTGCAGTTCAACACCTCCAGTTACCCCGCGGGGGTGCATGAACTCGCTGCCCAGGTCACCAGCGCGGATGGCAAGGTGTACACCACCCCGGCGCGTACGGTCCAGTTTGTGACGCAGGAAGAACAAAACTCGGGCATGCAGAAGATCCTGATTCCCCTTTTGGGGTTGATCTTCGGTATCCTGCTGCTGGTGGTTGTGGGGCAAACGCTGCTCTTCCGCCGCAGGAAGCATGATATTCCACTGGGTGCCGAGCGGAATTACTCATTCGCGGGGGGATCGATCTGCCCGCGCTGTCACCGCCCCACCCCGCTGCACATGTTTGGTATGAACGTGGGATTTGGTAAATTCGATTTCTGTGAAAATTGCGGCAAGTGGAGCGTGATGCGCCGCGTACCACTCGAGATTCTCCGCGCCGCAGAGATAGCCGAGAAGGCTCAGGCTGACAGGGATGAGACGATGCCGCCAGCGGGTGAGCCCAGCGAGGAAGAGAAGCTGCGGGAGATGATCGAGAAGTCAAAGTACGACGAGAAATAAAACAATGTCGGGGCGATTCAAGAATCGCCCCGACATTTTCACTCTGTGAATTTCACTCTCTACTGAAACATCCCCTTCAGCCAATCGGTTGGGTCGACCTGTACCCCATCCACAAAGACCTCAAAATGCAGGTGCGGGCCGGTCACGCGGCCTGTGGCGCCCACCATGCCAATGACCTGCCCGGCAGTCACGTGGTCGCCCACATTGACCATGATCTTGGACTGATGCCAGTACCCGGTGTACACCCCCCGCCCGTGATCGATGATCGTGGCGTTCCCTCGAACCGTCAGCGCGCCGGTGAAAACCACCACCCCATCTGCAGCAGCAAAGATCTTCGTCTGTTCGCTGCCGCAAAAATCGATTCCGGAATGGAAATAAATAAAATCACTGCCATTGTACGAACGCAGGCGACCGTAGGTGGAAGATATGCAATCCGGCGTGGGCGACGGCGATTTGAACCCACCATGCCAGTATTTTTCAGGCGTGATGGGCGCCACAACCTGGTTCACCGCGTCCATCTCAGGTCCGGTGACCGTAGGATCCACCAGTTGGTCCGCTACCTGGAAAGGATAATCCACGCCGTAGTTAACCTGCACAACCTCCAGGTTTTGCAGCAGCGAGAAGGTCCGACCATTTTCTGTGACGGCTGTCAGCACCAAGGGGTAGATTCCCGGAGAAGCCATGCGGGCAAAGCCGCTGTAAGCCGCCGCCAGCCCCGCGTCATCAGCAAAGAATTCCAATTTTTGTCCGTCAAGCACGCCACTGAGGGTGACCCCTGAGGCAAGATTCGCGCTCAGCAGGACCGTTTTCCCCTGTTTGAGGGGCTGCATCGAATATTGCAGATCGCTTACTCCAGGCAGCAGGTCAGCGCCGGTGATGCCAGCAGGGGCAGGAAGGAAGATCGTGTCGTTCTGCACCAGGTCCCAGGGACCTTTCAAACCATTGGATTCGGAAGCGATCCATGGATTGATGCCATTGCCTGCCGCGAGTTCAAGATCCGTCATCCCGGAGGTGAGCGGAATACGCAGAACATCCGGTTTTGCTGCATTCACCAGGATCACATTGGCCCCCACAGGCAGCGCTTCCGGTTGGGTCAGGAAATTCATCTGCTGAAGATCCGCTTCAGGAATGCCCTGCCTGCGCGAGAGCGTGTGAAGGGTATCGCCCGGTTCAAGCGGGAGGAGAGAGACCTCACCTGCGTATCCCTCAAGAGAAGGGATGAAGAGCTGCATCCCCGGATTGAGGGTATTGGGATCGCTGATGTTGTTGGCGCTGATCAAGCGATTAACCGGGGTATGGAACGTCACTGACAGGCTGGTGAGGGAATCACCAGGTTGGACAGTGTATACCGGATAAATGCTTTCTGCCGCCGCGAGATGTATCGGAGTGAATGAAAGCATCAAAAAAAATACCAGCAATGAGCGGCGCAGTCGGACTAAAATCATGCCTGTATTGTAATCGAGATTCCCATCGGGGCAGCTCAACACTTGAGGTCGTCTGAAACATCCTCGTGTACAGAAATCTCGGCTATGCTATAAGGTGAGCAAGGATGGTCAAGATGATTCTGGCAGAGGGGTTTATCATTTTGCGTGAGAAGGAACAGTGATGGAAGCCGTCGAAAGCGTGATCGCCGTCCAGAAAATGCAGGAATATATCGATACCCACCTGCGGGAAAAGATCAGCCTGAAGCAACTGGCGGACGCTGCCGGGTATTCACCCTGGCATGCTGCCCGCATCTTCAAAGAGGTCACTGGGAAGGCGCCTTTTGACTATATCCGCGCTGTGCGGCTGACGAGAGCCGCCATGCTACTGCGTGAAGGACAGCCAAAGGTGATCGATGTGGCACTGGAGTTCGTTTTCGATTCACATGAAGGATTCACGCGCGCCTTTACGAGGGCTTTCGGCCTGCCGCCGCGGGAGTACAGCCGGCGTACTCCACCCATCCCCCTGTTCCTGCCAACCAAAGCCTATGATGTTTACCGGGCGTTCAAAAAGGGAGAAAGAGCCATGAGTGATACGAAACCAACCAAAACCATTTTTGTGCAGGTCATCGAACGACCTGCACGCAAGCTGCTGCTTAAGCGCGGAATCAAAGCGCGGGATTACTACGAGTACTGCGAAGAGGTGGGCTGCGATATCTGGTCGCTGCTGACCAGCGTGAAGGAAGCGCTCTATGAACCGGTGGGCATGTGGCTGCCGAGGCATCTGATCAAGGAGGGAACCTCGCTTTATGTTCAGGGCGTGGAGTTGCCCCTCGATTATCACAACGAGGTGCCGGAGGGCTTCGATTTGATCGATCTGCCGCCAGTCAAAATGATGGTTTTCCAGGGAGAACCGTACAACGATGATGATTTTGAGGCTGAAATCGGGGCAGCCTGGGAACAAATCGAAAAGTTCAACCCGGCAATCTACGGGTTCCAATGGGCTCCCGAAATCGCCCCGCGTTTTCAACTGGCGCCCATGGGCTACCGCGGGTATATCGAAGCCCGCCCGGTGCTGCCGGTAGGATGATTTGATGTTTAAATCATAGGGGCGTATTTCCATACGCCCCTACCCCTGCACGTCAAATTTCGAGAAGATGAATAAACAACTTTCGATATTCTTACGGTGCTTCCACCTTGAGCGATTGCAGGAAGGCATCCAGGCAGGTGAGATCGGGGGTGTACTGGTTGGAATCCGCCGAAACCATTAAGCCTTTCACGGCAGTGTAATATTCCGCCAGCTTTGCGGTGTCAGTCGCATCGGTGGGCATGGGGATACCGTCCGTTGGAACCTCTGCGGCGAAGGGTGCAGCCTGGAGAAAGCCGATATTCGCGGGCAGGAACGCAGAGACCCAGTACTTGCCGTCACTCGTCAACCCCTGGAAGGCGTAGAACAGGTCATGATTGTTTACCGGGGGAGAATATTGGGCATATTGGGTCAAAAAAGCGATACCTGAGCCGTTTTGAAAATCAAGATAGCTTTCACGAACATGGAACGCCTGTTGTGCCATTTGAACGGGCAACAGCGGGATGGTATCCGGCAACGCGGCAGGATGTGACGCAAGCAAGGCGCTCAATCCATCCACTTCCGACTGAATATTTGCCTGCATTTGAACGTAATCAGCAACCGGAAAGATGCGCACAATGGGTTCAAAGAATTTTCCGCTCAATGGATAATTGGAAAATTTGATCACGCGCTGTTCCGGGGCAAATTCCATCGGCCCGCCGTTGGGATCTGGCGGAACGGCTGCCAGGGTACTGATGGCAGCATCCGATGCCAGGCAGGAAGGTAAGACGAAGGAGATGCCGCTTTGACTGTAGGGCGTGCCGGCAGGAATCGGGCTGGTGGTAGATTCCACAGTCGGCTGACCGGGCAGCTCTGCCTGCAATGTAGCGGTGGCAAAGGGTATCTCGGACGAGATCTGGACAGGAGTCGTGGGGGTGGGACTCGCCGCAGACCCCAGGGGCAGGCTGCATCCGCCGAGCAGTACAACAAGCAGGGTCGCAACAATCACTCTTTTCATTCATCCTCCGTATCAGTCATTATGATAACGAAAATGACGGATGAAGACAAGACGGCTCACCCGGCGCTGAGGTTCCCAATGATATTAAATCAGATTTCGGGGTGGTCCTGCCAGGGATAGATCTCGGTTCCTTTGGCGGCATCGCGGATCTGCGGATCGTTGGAGAAATATCCACGCCGCTCGGGGGGGATCAATTCGGCAATATTGCGCATGATCGTTTCGCCAATGTTATCCAACTCTTCACGGGAAGGCCGCGCCGGATCGGCGTTGACGAAAGGTCCGAAAGGTTTGCCGACGCGCAGGTGAATCGTGGGGCGTTTTCCGGATTTGAGCTTGGAGAAAAAGTCCACCGCGCCATCGATGCCAATGGGTAGGATTCTTGCATTCATCTGGGTGGCCAGAAAAGCAGTCCCCGGCCGTGCGGGACGCAATACATGTGCCCAACTGCCGCCTTCGGGGAAGATAGCCAGCACGCCTTTCTGAGCCAGGATGGCTTGCGAGGCTTTAAGCGTCATCCGCGATCCCGTTCCGCGGTAAGTGGGAATGACCCCGTAGAGCGAGGCGAACCAGCGTACCCCCAGGGGGGCATTGGGGGTCTGGGCGCCGCCCACAAATTCCAGCGGCCAGTGTGTCCCGCGGATCAACGCCACCGGGTCGAGGAAGTGAAAGTGATTTGCCACCACCAGCAGGGGTCCGCCCTCTTTGAGATATTCTTTGCCTTCGATAGCGAAATCGCCCAATACGCCCAGCGAAGCGGCAATGGCTCCGCGGAGCACGCCCCGGATGAACTGCCGGCGGGGATATTTGATAGGGGTATCCATGGTCGGCAATTATAAAGTCTGAAGCTGGTTTTGCCCATGCTTTAAAGCAGCAGAACTTATGGAGAAATATCACAACTTGGGGGGTTGATTTCGGTTTGTATAATGAATATGAAGAGTTCCCCGGGAGGTTGGAATGAAAAAGAAGAGTCTCCTCCTGTTGATTTTTCTGTCTGCGATGTTCGTTAGGGGATGCGCCGCTCCAGCCGGCATCACCTCACCTGAGATTCGTTCAAGCCTGACCTCTTCCTCCTCCCCGGTCACCCCAAGTCCGCAAATTCCAGGCAGTACGCTCACCCCCTCACCCTCCCCCACCCTCGATGATCGGTCTTTCTGGGCGACCTGGCTGGCTTCAAGGCCGCGCGATATGGAGTCCTACGGAAGGGTTTACGACCCCAGCGCCACCGCAGAACTTCCACCGCGCGACTCGATCGGCATGCCCATCTGGGGGAATAATCTCCCGCTAAGGGTGTTGGATCATACACCGAGCTTCATCGTTTCAACCCCATTCCCAGTTAAAGGGGATCCAGAGTCCGCTTTGAAGAACGCGGGCTGCACCAACACAAACGGTCAAGTGGATTGTTCTGCGGATAGCCCGCTGTTGACCTTTGGCTGCGAATGGATAGCATCAGCCAGGGGCAGTTATCCAGCGTTGAACGGTATTGACCAGGTGACCGCGGTCTGCCTTAAAATGCCGCCTGATGAAAACGAGGACCGTGGAAACTACCTCTACCGTATGGGCTGCGCCTTTCGCAGGGATGCCGGATTGATCATGGAACGGGATGGCAAGTACCGCCTCCTTGAAACCCCTGCGCAGGTGAAGGCATTGCTTTTGCCCATTGATAGTCCGGAAAAGGCGCTCACCTACCTGGAAATGATGACCGGGTTGACTGCAACCTTCTTCCCTGAAGCGGATGCGATGCGGCTCTACTTTGTGGATCCGATAAAAGGAACTCGCGTGGAAGAAATCGAAGGCGGTTTCCGTGTCAAACTCTTTCATTACCAGCAGTGCCTGTGTGAACCCTGGGTGGATTCAGAAATCAATTTGCAGGTTGACCGGCAGGGCAATATCACCTGGCTGGGAGCGCTGCCCATTTCCATGACTGTGGGTTTTAGCTGCGCTGATTGAGGCATCAGTAGAAACACCTCAAAATCGGACGAACAATCCGAATATAAATCACATCTTGTGAATCCCGCCTTCAGCACCCCTCTCGGAGCGGTGTTCGTGGAGTGCATCCAGGGACACTTCCTGGAGCGGTTCACAGATCACAGGCAGCTGCACCAATTGGGCGATGGCGTCACCCTTGCGGATGCGCAGCGGCTTCCAGGAGTAATTGACGATCTTCACCAGGATCTCTCCCTGGTAACCGGCATCCACCACGCCCGCCCCGATCAGGTGGTCATTGCGTCCCTTGGGACGGATTTCGAGCATCGTTCCAACCGGGATCTCGAAGGTCACGCCAGTATGTACCACCCGGTAGCTGAAGGGCGGGATGAGCAGCGATTCGCTGGCAAACACATCCACCCCGGCATCGGTGGGATGCTTACGAGTGGGTATTGTCGCGTCCGGGGATATCCGGCAAAAACGCAAAGGCATGGTACTCTCCATCACAATTCGAATATGAGGCTGATTTTGAAGCATTAAAACACATCCTTGCGGATATTCAAAGAATGATTCAGGATTCAAAGGCTACCAAAATCCGCTTTTCCCCTATAATTAATACAGCAAGGGGAAAAGTTCATGTTTCCTGATACGCACTCCACACCCACAGAAACCAGGGTGCTGATGGGAAGTATCCATCTGCGCTTGGGTACGCGTTTACTCTACTGGCTGGCGGTGCTGATCTTTGGTGCGACTGGTCTTTATTCGCTGACTCAAATGAGTTTGCTCGGATTGAATCCCTCGGCGTCAGCGGGCGATTCTCCCGTCCTCTCAGCATTTACTTCCGTTTACGAACCTGTGCGTTTGATGCTGCCGGTCACCGGACTGGCGGATCATTCTGTTGTCATGCACACCTTCGTGGATGATTTCTCGCTGGATACCGGCGACTGGTCGGCATTGGAAGGAAGTATCAGAATCCAGGACGGAACGCTGATTCTGACAGCCGACCTGATGGGAAAGGGCGGCAGCGCCACCTGGAACCTGCCGTCTGAGCTGGTGAGTTCCTCATTCACTTACTCTGCCGATTTAGTCGATGCTGCACCTGCCTGGCAGCGTTTCGGATTGGCCGTGAACCTCCAACCCGACGGCAGCGGTCTGCTGCTGCTTATTGAACCTGATACCGGCAAGGCTGCGGTTGTCTGGCGCTACAGCCAGGGATCGACCTACCTGGTCCCCTGGCAGCAAAGCCCGGGAGTACTGCCCGCGCCTACAGTAAATCACGTTGAGGTGATGTGTACCCCATCGCTGATCACCCTGCGTGTCAACGGGTTGGACGCTGCCAGCCTGCCCCCTCCCCTGCCCTGCAACCAGGGCGCCCTGGGAGTTGTTACGCTTAACCCTGCCCTGCCCCTCAGCGTAGATAACGCTTCGCTTCAGCTGCTCGAAAAGTAAATGAAATCAAGTGACTAGTGAACAGTGAACAGGGACTGCTCTTGCGTAGTAGATCACTGTGATTTTTGGCCAATCAAATCTCCTTCTGCTTTAATATTGGCTATGCGCATCACAGGGAGTCCGACATCTTCGATGGTATGCCCTGCGAATCGTCTGCGATCTGATAATTTCCAATCTCTTCTTCCTTGATCTAACCAGGGCCCTTGATGAATTGGCTATGCGCAGTTTCTCCGATGCTCCCTCAGCGATCACCCTCCCCTTCTTCTATAAATTGCCTATACGCATGATTTCCTATCCGATTTGACGGTCTTGATCGGTTTGGCTACACGCAGTATGGACTGCTGCACGTTACCTGTATCTGACCGGGATAACCGCCTTCGATCAGCAGCCTTGCGCTGAGAATCTCCCTCTGTATATATATTTTCTTCTAATTGGCTATGCGCATTTTCTTACTAATGTTCATCAATCTTCTTTCCCGAATTTCAATGTCAGATCACAGAATTGCCCCTGTTGTTCGCCCTTTGTGATCCCCCAAGAGGCTCATCCTTCGGTGAACACCCACTCATTCCCGCTTCCACCCTGCTTTCCTGGGCTATAATTATCCCTATGAACGATCGTTCACACTCCCCCAACCCCCAAGCCCGGCAGCAGATCGTGGCTGCCTCTCACCGCCTGTTCCTCGAACAGGGGTATCACGGCACCTCCATGCGCCAGATCGCCAGGGAATCCCAAATGGCGCTGGGGTCGCTCTACAATCATTTTCCCGGCAAAGAAGAACTCTTTGCGGCAGTGTTTGAGGCTTTCAACCCCTACCCCATCCTGCTGCTTGCCCTCGAAAACAGCCAGGGTGCCACCGCAGAAGATCTCGTGCGCACCTCCGCGCGCCGCATGATCACCGCCCTTTCCGCCCGGCCGGATCTCGTCAAACTGGTCTTCATCGACGTGGTCGAGTTCCAGGGACATCATCTGCAGCGCGCGTTTCCGCAGGTTTCACCCCGCATGCAGCACTTTGTGAAACGCCTCAAACATCTCTCCCCCGACCTGCGTCCGCTGCAGGACGAAAGCCTGCTGCGTGCATTCTTTGGCCTCTTTTACACTTTTCACATGACCGATATGCTTATCGGCAGTCCTTCCAACCCGGAGACCCAGGTTGCGGCAGTGCAGGACCTGGCGGAGATCTACCTGCACGGAATCTTGAGATCGTAACACTTGATCAAAATTGCTTATTGACAGTATTACGTAATACTGTTATAATACTCTTTGTACTGGAGGTCCATCAATGCATCAAGCGCGATACTGGATTTCTGAACTGGCGGACGTAACCGGGGTTTCCACCCGCACCATTCGCTACTACATCGAAGAGGGTTTGTTGCCCTCTCCCGAAATCCAGGGGAAATACTCAATTTTTGATGAGGAGTATGTGATCCGCCTGAGGTTGATCAAATTCCTCAAAGAGGCCTATCTTCCCCTACGCGAGATCAAGCTGCTGTTGGATCAGTGGGATATGGGTCAAATGCTTGCCAGGCTGAGTGAATTTGAACAAGACCCCTTTCATGCAGCCCGCAATCTGCGCGGTCTCATTTCCCCCAACCTACCCTCCCCTGACCGCGAGGCAAAGGAATCTGCTGCTGAATACCTCTCGCAGGTCATGCAGTCCCCCAGGCGTCTGAACCGGAGCGAATCAGCCCAAACACCGGCGCACCACAAGAAGATCCGAAATCAGTTTGAGGAACTCCAGGCGCAATACCTGAAGATGGAGAGTACGCCGGCCACGGAAAGCTGGCAGAGATACAAGATCGTCGAAGATGTCGAACTCTGGGTACGACAGCCCATCAGCTCAGACATGCAGCAAAAATTGGATTGGTTCATGGAGCAGGCCCGAAACCTGTTCTCCAAAAGGGAGGAAAACGAAGATGGAACCGATGAAAGTCTTACTTAAAAGCGATTGTGAACGGATTCAAAAGGACTCACCCACCGAACGGATCTTTGAAATCGCGGTCAAAGCGCCCGGTCTGACCACGCGACACGCAAGAGCTCCTTTCAACCTTGGGTTGGTCATCGACCGCAGCGGCTCAATGCAAGGTGAAAAACTGCAGCAGGTCAAATCCGCTGTCCAGCGCATCCTCGAACTGCTGAATGAGCACGACCTGATCTCATTGGTGATGTTCGATGATGAGGTGCGCACCCTCTGCAGCGGTCTCCCCGCCACCGAGTCAAACAAGCAGGAACTAAAGGTCACTCTTCAGGGAATCCGCGCCGGCGGGTCGACTGACCTTTGCTCCGGCTACCTGGAAGGCTGCCGCTGCGTGGCCAACCAACCCATGGAAGGCAGGATCAACCGCGTCCTGCTGCTCACCGACGGCCAGGCGAACTCGGGTGTGACCGATCCTGGTCAGATCAGCCTGTACTCGTCCAATCTCTTCGAACGCGGCATCGTCACCTCCACTTTCGGTGTCGGTCTTGGTTTCAACGAGCTGCTGCTGCAAATGATGGCCGATCGGGGCGGCGGGAATACCTATTTCATCGAACAGGACCGCGAGATCCAAACCTTTCTGCTCAAGGAATTCTCCGAGCTGGCATCCCTTTCCGCACGCAAGGTGGAAGTCACCCTCACCTTCCCGGCAGCCTGTACCCTTGAAGTATTCGGCGATTGGAAGCACCGCTTTCACCCGGGAGTCCTCAAAATTGGACTGTCGGATCTGGCCGCAGACACGGTGACCCGCATCCTGATCAAGGTGCTCACACCGCCAGGAGAAGATCAACTCGATTTCACCGTCCAGGTCGAAGCATTCACGACTGAAGGTGATCTCCTGGAAGCCGCGGCAAAGCTTGCTCTCAGGTACGGCACCCGCCAGGAGGTGGAACAGGCTCCAATCGACGAGGAATTGCTCGGCACTTTTGCCTCTATCCTTTTTGGTCATGTAGCACGCGAAGCTATTCTTTTTGAACGCGACCGCCGATACGACGAGGCTGAGAATACCCTCAAATGCGCACTGGACAAGTACGGAAAATACGCTCCTCAATCCATTCGCGAACGTTATGATGAATTGCAGCATGTCATTCGCAATGGACTTAACGAAACTGTCCGCAAAAACATGCACCAGGATTCTTACATGCTGCGCAAGAGCCGCCATCCCGAGCAACAATCGGATCCGGACCAATGGAAATAAGTATCCTTGCAGTTCCGTCGATCTGAGCCGGACCTTTCATCACCCAATCCCCTGGCTGTAACACAATCCATGCCTGAGGGGGCAGCCAGAAAGAACCCGGGGTAACTTACTCCCCGGGTTCTTTAAATCCTGTCAGAAGACAATCATCTTGATTGTGGCCTGAGAATATCTCCACGGATAGATAAGGGCGCCAGCCCTCTTCTACCCCGCCCATTACCCTCCCTGCACGGTACTTCCTTAATCTGTCAATCTCTTTTCGATTCCCTTTTGATCTCTAAATGCAATATTTACATCCAGGCGTAAATGCAATTCTTGCATTAAGGGCAGAGTGCAATTCTTGCACATTCGCCAGAATGCAATCATTGCACAATGGCCAGGCGGAAAAGAATGCACCCTCGCCAGAATGCATCCGTTTCATGCAGGACACCAGCCAGGGTGCAAAAATGTTCCGCCTACTTCGTGCAAATCCTGCCTCTCTCTTGAGTGCAAAATCTGCACGTGTTTCTATTAACTACTTAAGTACTACCTAAACTACTTTAAGGACCTATTCGATTTTTTGATTTTAATCAAAGCCTCAGGAAGCTCAAGATTCCAGTCATAACGCGGACTGCGCGAAGGCTTCTTGTACAGGCTCAAATCCACACTGCCCGCTTGATATTCTTTCAAAAATCGTGCCAGCGCCAGACTCACCAACTGACTGGCTGGAATGCGCAGCGCCTCTGATAAAGACTGCATCTCCTGGCGGATTGACGGCGGCAGATCGTACGTCGCTCGCCGGGCTCGCCGCTGCGCCATCTTGTCACGGTCCTTCTGGCGGCGCTGATCAGTCGTTACTCTCTCGGGCTGATCCATGGACGCAACAGTCTCATTCAGATCAATTGCATGCGTTGGAGTATTCATAAAGGCTAATTCCCGGGAACCCATATTTGGATGCCATCCCGTGGTACAAAAGTGTAACCGTGGTTACACTTTCCTCAAGCAACTGCCAGTCATTATGTGAATTATAGGCAGGAACGAGATCTGATTCAAGGGTCGCCCCTAGAGTTCTCAGTAAGGAAAGAAAAGGATGATTTGTTCGACCGGTGAGTATTGGAAAGTGCACCGGAGCAAAGCCAATCAATGCCACTCAGAAGGATTTTCAGGCGCGCAATAACGCAAGAAAGCGGTCAATAAACAGGTTTTTTCCAGTATCAGGATGGCATGTGGAAAAGAAAAAAGTGTAACCGCGGTTACACTTTTTTGAGTTGATTGAGCGGATTCGGACAATCAGATGCGGTTCATTGACCGCTGCGAACGCGCAGCAGACGGGCCAGTTCCTCAAAGATATCGGCTGCAGCAATGGCCTGACCGCGCTGTGCCAGGGTGTCTGCAATTTCATCCAAAGCTTCCTGTTGGGCAAAATGATCCATTTCGCTGAGATGCAGGATGAACTTACGCGCACTGCGCACCGCCTGGCGGTTGGGATCAGGCAGGACCGGCGTGGCGGGCTTGGGTTCCGAAGGTTCGGGGCTGACCGGCGTAGAGGCTTCCTCAGCCACCTCATCGGAAGTTAGCTGGTTTTGAATACTCAGACGGATCATGCGTTCCCACTGGTCGCGGGGCGCTGATAGGATCTCGCGCAGCACACGCTCCGAAAGACGGTAACGGTCCGCCAGGTCGAGCTGCGGTGAGGGAAGCTGCAGGATGTTGAGAAGCTGCACCATGCGCGGACGGGTGAGTTGCATGATGGGGGTCAGGCGGTCCCACAGGCCGGCGGGCATGCGCTGGGTGCGCGCAAGGCGGAAAAAATCGAAATCGTCGCCGATCTCGTTATCGGGGCTGATCCCCAGTTCAGCGAGGATCAGAGAAGACACTTCGCAAGCCTGCTCCACCGCCGAGGGCGGTTCGGCATGCCGGTTTTCGAGAACCTGGCGCTGGCGGGTGGGATGCGCCACCACTTCCACCCGCAGCATGGGTTCATCCTTCACTCCAGACGAGGCATACTGCAGGCAGGCAGCCCAAAAACGGCGTTCGCCGGTTTCGATCATGAACACATATTCCCCCGAGGGGGTGGACTGCCAGCTTCCGGTGATGGATTTGATCTGACCGTGTTCATCAAACGACGCGCCCATGGCCAGCAACTGCTCCACCTCGCGATGAATGCCCGGGTCGCTGCGCGCCATCGTGAGCCAGTCCATGGCCGTTTGATAACAGTTACTCCTGCCGCTGAAAAAGGCATCCCGCAGTGAGGGGGGAAGCAGTCGGCGCGGCTGAAAACGGTCCGGCATCATTTCGCTGGGTTTAAGGCGCTCGATGCGTTCCACCACAGCTTCGGATTCCGCTGTATCCTCGACCGGTGTGACGACGATCTTCCCTTTTTCCGAGGGGGTGTTTGAAAAATCATCAAATGCATTGAATCGTTTGCGAGGTGGCATGAATTCCTCCCGCTAAGCTGGTTTTCGTCCGGAATGAGGCTGCGTCTTGAGAAGCACAGTATTCACCAGGTCGGCATATTCCTGGGTGGGGCGTGAGCTGGAAGCGATCTGCTCGCTGGTGCGCTGGCGCGGCGGACGGTAGGTGAACACATCCATGTGACTCGAGTGCGCATACGCCAGGTCAGAGCTCTTGTGGATCGGTTTGAGCAGCACCTTGCCGTAGCGTTTGTTCATTTCCTCCAGGATTTCCTGAACCTCGATGCGCTGTTCTTCCACCAGGGTCGGCAGGTATCCGAAGATCTTGATTTGGGGTTTGAAGTGCATGCGCACCTGATCGATGGTGCGTTCCAATTCGATCAAGCCCGATACTCCCAGGTAACTTGTTTCCACCGGAATCAGCACATAATCGGCAGAGACAAGGGCATTGATCAGCAGATCCCCCGTATTTGGCGGGGTGTCGATGATGATATAGGCAAATTCATCCTGGATGGGTGCCAGGGCGCGCGCGAGGCGGGTTTCATTCGCCATGAGGGTTGGCAATTCGTGCGCTGCATGGATCATTGAATTGCGGTCGGAAGGCAGGTACGAAAGATTGGGAAGGTGCTCACTGCGCTGGATCATACGCTGCACCGAAGGGGGAGGGGTCTCCACCAGTAGTGAAGCCAATCGGGAGGAAGGCGCGCTTTTCTGATGGTCTGGAGCTAACGCCAAAAGAGCGTGTCCCTGGGGGTCCATATCCACCAGGAGCACACGGCTGGCGTTGCCTTCATGTTTGGCGAGGCGCAATGCCAGACCGGCAGCCAGATTGACTGCCGTGGTCGTTTTGCCCACACCGCCCTTTTCATTTGCAATTGTGATCGTTACTGCCATGATTCTCGATCCCTTTTACGGTAAAAAGATTATCATTGTGATGAAAGAAACAATTCTTGTTTCTAAAACCGAATTCTGGTTAGATATTAGCATAAAACGCTTGTAACTTCAACAGAATTGTGCTAAATTAACCTTGAAATCATAAAGATACCGTAATTCCTTGTTTTGAATGGATGATTGTGCCATAATGTGCCCGTGAGAGGATGGTATGGATGTGGGACACAATGAATGATGATGAGTGGCGGCTCGTCCGCCTTGACCGTTTGGGCATGAAAGAAGATCCATTCAAGCTTTCTGCCGATCCGCGCTACCTGTATCTCGGTCCAGAGCACCTGGCAGTTTATCGCCAGGCGCAGGGGGTGATTTCAAGGCGGCGCGGGCTGGCTCTGATCTCGGGGGAGATGGGCATGGGCAAGAGTTCACTTGCCCGGCGCCTGTACGATGTTTACGTAGCTGAAGAAGCTGTCGACATCTGCTACATCCATACCGCAGCCTTCAAATCCGCCATGGATGCCGCCCGCCAGATCTCCATTGCGCTGGGGGTGCCGCCTCAACGCTCCTTCCAGCGCCAGATGGAGGGGCTGGAACGCTTCATGGCAGATGCCTATACCGCCAACCACAACGTCATTGTACTGCTGGATGACGCGCAGTTGATGGAGCCGGAAGCGCTCGAAGTGCTGCACCGCCTGTACAACTTTGATTATGATGCAAAAGTCGTCCAGGTGCTAGCGTTTGGTCAGTCGGAAATGCAGAGCGTGTTCGACCAGAACAAGCCGGTGAACGCCAGGGTTTTTGTGCGCCTGGCGCTGCCTCCGCTGACCCTCTCCAGTGCGCTGCAGATGGTGCTCTTCCGTCTGCGTGTGGCCGGCCGGGCGCAGCCGTTGATCAACGACGATGCCTTTGAAATCCTGTACGAAAAGTCGCAGGGTGTGCCGCGCGAGATCATCCGCCTGTGCGCCCTTTCCACTGACCGTTTGTTGCAGAGCGATGAAACGATGATCAGTATCGATATTGCTCGAGAGGTGAATTGAGTATGTCGTCAGCATCGAATTCCAGCAGGAGTGCCTGGGTACAGCTCTATGAAGCCCGTCGTGTATCGAGCGAGCCTGAAACCCGCAGCGTCGGGCGTCCGCCCGGCATCGTTCCCCGCCACAAGGTGGGGCTCACCCTTTCACAGGGTGAGATCAGTGAATTGGACCACTGGCAGGAACGTTTTTCCACCCTGTTAAACCGAAAAGTGTCTGCCGGTGAAACGGTGGGCATTCTGACCCGTATTTGCAGCTCGCGCTTCACGCGCCTGGAGCTGGAATTGAACGGCATGGAGCTTTCAGAAGTCGTTGACCGCCTGATCGGCATTGAGGAATGAATACTTTCTTCCGAAAATTAGGCTTGTTAATGGTAGAAATTATTTGAAAGAAATTTAAGTTTGAGATGCGAAATGGGCAATAAACAAAATGGATCATGAAATACTCTTGCAAAATGGGCAGATATGCTATAGAATAGATGTTCTAAGTCGTCTGCTCTTTTCTGCAGGAGGAACCCGGGCAGCAGGGCGTGCTGCGGGGTTTTCCTTCGGGAACCGTTGAGGACCGGGGGCGGGTTTCCCGGGAGAGAGAACAGGATGGATCGGTCAGTGGCAAACGATACGCTCAGCGTTCAATTTTCCAGGCAGCAGGAAGCCTGGGAAATGGTTCTGGGGGAACTGCGTGCCGAAATGTCGCGGGCTCTCTTTGAAACCTGGGTCCAACCCCTACGACCGGTGGGATTCCAGAAGGGGGTTTTCACCCTGGGCGCCATCAATACCTACGGCCGCTCTTGGGTGGAAGAGCGGTTGAATTCGCGCATTGCCCAACTCCTCACCGCCTTTTACGGCGAGGCAGTTTCAGTGAGGGTGATCGTGGTCAACTCATTCTACAAAGGCGAAGATGCGCTGCCGGATCTGACCTCGCTCAAACCCGTGGATCGACCATCGCGGACACCCCGTGAACAATTCACACCCTCCGAGGATGATCTGGAGGAGTCCGGCGGCAGCCCGCGCAAGATCATGCTGCAGAGGGCTTACGGCAGTCCGCGCGCCCGGCTCATCCAGCCCGAACGGGGCATGTTCGTCACCGGGTACCTGTTCAACAAATGGCTGCCCCTGCTTGGTCATTCAGCCTTCACCGTCATCCTCGCGGCGCGCTCGATGTGTTACTGGAACCCCATGACCGGGGAGCTGCGCAACGTGGTGGAGACCGAGATGGGTGAGATCGCCTCGCGGGCAGCGGTTTCAGTGCGCACCGTAAAGGATGTGCTCAACAACACCCAGGTGCAGGCGTATTTTCTGCGCTACCGCGTGCGACGGGTGATGACCGCCAACGGCGTGCGCACCGCCGGCATTTCGATGCAGGTTCGCATGGACGACCCGCTCACCCCCCAGGATCAACTCGACAGCGGCATCGAAGAAGACGAGCACTGGTATCTGCCGGAATTCGGCCCGGCAGAAAGAATCCCCGAAGAATAACTGCGTATAGTCAATGAGAAAAAGAAATGGTGGGTTCATCGCGGGCTGGATCAAGGGATCATTTCGGTTCCTGATCGTTTGTTGTCTGCTCCTTGCGATGGTCCTCACCGCCTGTACCCCGACAGGGCAGGGGACCCCTGCAGCAGGACCGGGCGAAAATAATCCCACTTCCAATCCTGGCAGTACAAACCCTTCACCTTCTCCGACCCTGCCGCCAGAACTGCCGGTCAAGGTGGTCAGCCAGGCGATGGTGCCGGACATGCAGGGCAACCTGCACGTGGCGGGCGAAGTGCGCAATGAATCCGGTCAGAATGCGACTGACATTCTCCTGACCCTGGTAGCGCAGGATGCCGGGGGCGTGAGCGTGTTCAAGAACGAAGCCGGTGAGTCACTCCCCGAGATCACCTTTGCGCCTCTGGTTGCCGACCTGGCAAATGGGCAGACCGCGCCCTTTGATTATGCCCTCCCCGCGGGCGTTTCCGCACCTCCGCTGGTGCAGGTATTCGTCAGCGGATTCACGCCTCTTGCCGCCGAACTGCTGACGCTGCAAGTGGAGCACGCCCAGGTGATGACCGGACCTGGCGGAGAGGCGGTGCTGGTGGGCGAGCTGGTCAATCAAAATGCGGTGGCCGTTGACGTGGGCGCCGCAGCCGCCGTGCTGCGTAATTCTGAAAACGACCCCATTTCCGCTGGGAAGGCGGGCGTGCTGCCCGGCATGCTGCAACCCGCAGGCGATAGCTTGAACCAGGATCGCGCGCCGTTCAAAATTCCCCTTTATGCATCACTTCCCGAGGGGGCAACGTGGCAGGTGTATACCAGTGCGGTCCAGACCGACCCGGTCGATACCTCGCTTTTTGCCATTGACCAGGCGGTGAACACCTACGCTGATTCAAGGGGAGTGCTGCACATGGTTTCGAATGTGCGCAACAACGCTGAACGAGCGTTCAGCGTGCAAATCCTGGCGGCGTTGTACAGCAGCACCGCTTCGGTGCTGGATGACAGCCTGGCTGCGCTTCCGGTGGACCTGGCGGCGGGGGAGGAGCTGCCCTTTGAAATCACCGGTTTCACCCTGCTGGACGGAAACACGGACCAACAGTCGAAGCTTGGAGAATACACCCTCCAGGTGGATGCATTCAGGACCGTGCCCTCGGATCTCGTTTGGTCGAAGCTTTCACCCGAGGGGGATCAGGCGCAGGATCAGGGGCAGGGGGTATGGAAGTTCAGCGGCAGCGTCACCAACACCACCGCTGGCGATCTTCAACGCATCGTGGTGGTGGCCATTTTGAAGAGCAGCATCACCGGGGCTGTGACCGCAGTTTCCAGCGCTGCTCTCGTCAACCCCGCGGGGATGATCGCGCCCGGGGTGCATATGGATTACGCCGTCGAAGTGTGGTCCGATCCCGCCAGCCCCGAGAACCTCAAGCCGGACATCCTTGTGTTCGGCGCCGGGGGGTAAGGCAGGGCAGGGGTTGACCTTTTGTGAATTGCGCATAGCCATTTCACTGAGTGTCATTCCGAGCGAAGCGAGGAATCGTTTTTAAAAGCCATAATCCTTCGACATGGCCTTTGTAAACGAATAAGCCTAAAGCCGTATTAAGAACGATCCTCCCTAATCCCCAATTCCTATTCACTTCCATTCATAAAACCGACCACTCGGACGAAAAACATCGCATTAAAGGCGGATTAGCGTTTGACGCCCTTTTCCAGTTTTTGTACCTGAATCTTATTATAATTTTCGCCATGAACATTCAATCCAACTCCAAACTCGTTTACGCAATTCTTGTTGTTGTACTCGCTGCCGCGTTCATCGCCGGCTGCGCCCAAACCCCTGCCGTTCCCGAAGGCACCATCGTCGGTTCAGGCAAGGTCATCAATGAAACCCGCGAAGTCAGCGGGTTCACCAGTGTCACCTTCTCTGCTCCCGGTTACCTCACCATCACCCAGGGTGATGCCGAGTCGTTGACCATCCAGGCAGAGGACAACATCATCCCCGCCATCACCACCTCGGTCACAGACGGCGTTTTGGACATTGCCCTGACTGATGGAACCAAGCTCCAGAACAGCAGCATGATCCAGTACACCCTGGTCGTCAAGGACCTGAGCGCCATCCAGAATGATGGAGCAGGCTTCGTCACGGTGAATGGTCTGACCACCAAGGACTTCGCCTTCAAATCCTCCAATGCCGGATCCGCCAAGCTGGCTGGCATCGAAGCCGCAGCTCTGACCATCGATCTCACCGGCGCGGGCACCTTTGAAATCAGCGGCACTGCTGATTCGCTGGCGCTCACCAGCTCCGGCTCCACCGTCTTCACCGGTGACAAACTGGCTGTCAAGACTGCCGCGGTCACCATCTCCGGTACCGGCGATGCCACCGTCAATGCTTCTGAGACGCTCGAAGCCAACCTGAGCGGTGACGGCAATCTCAAGTATGCCGGTACCCCCAAGCTCACCGAAAATGCGACGGGCGCGGGCAAGATCTCGGCACTCGATTAATCTTATTTGGCTAAAGGGACCCCGCCATCCAATAAATGGCGGGTTTTTATTGCCTGTGCGTGACTTTACTGATTTTTACTTGACCGGAGGATGATTTGATTCGCAACTTGATCACCATTGCAGCCGGCGGAGCCCTGGGTGCCGTCCTGCGTTACCTGGCGATGCTCTCCGCCCAGATCTTCAAAGAAAAGACGAACATCCCCGTGGGTACATTGGTGGTAAACGTGGCGGGCTGCCTCGCCATTGGCATCCTGGCCACCCTGGGAACCCGCAGCCGTATTTTGACCGAGGAGAGCCGCAATTTTCTCATTGTCGGCGTGCTGGGGGCTTTCACCACTTTTTCCACCTTCGGATATGAATCGGTCACCCTCATGCAAAATGGTTTGAAGGTCAGTTCTCTTTTGAATGTCGTTCTGCAATTGGGATTGGGCTTTACTGCTGTCGCACTTGGCATGAACCTGGGGCGCTGGATATTGGCGCGGAGTTGATCAGCCCTGTGAGGCAAAGTTCAAACCTGCCACCGCCCCCGTGCTGAATGCGAATTGCAGGTTGTACCCTCCGCATGGGCCGGTCACATCCAGCGTTTCACCCGCCAGCCAGAGATGGGAGACAAGGCGGGATTGCATGGTCAGGGGGTCCACTTCGTTAACGGGCACACCCCCAGAGGTCACCTGGCAGTACTCAAAGCCGCGCACTCCCGTCACCTTGAAGGGCAGCGCCTTCAGCAGCGCAAAGACTTTCTCAATCTGCTCGTCGGAGAGTTTACCCAGTTTCACGTCAGCATCCAGTTTGCAGAGCGACAGGATTAACGGCGGTACCTTGGGGGGCAGCACAGCTTCCAGCAGCACCCGCAGGGGATAGGGGGCATGACGGCGGGCATCCAGCAAGCCGCGTAAATCTGCTTCCGTATTGAAAATCAGGTTCAGACGCAACTCCATGGCTTCGCCGGAATGCCGGGCAACGATATGGCTCAGGTCCATCACCGCGGGTCCGTTCAATCCCCACTGCGTGAAGATCAGATTCCCCGTGGTCGACATTTGCGGCTCGCCATTGACCAGCAGGGAGGTTCGGGCATCCAGGCGCACCCCCTGGATTTTTTGATACGCCGCCATCTCGGCGGTCAGCGGAGCCAGGGCAGGCACCAAGGGTCGGATTTTATGCCCCAACATCTTCAGCGATTCAAACAACTCGCCGCGCGATCCCAGGGTGGGGTAAGCCTTGCCGCCCGCGGCTGCCAGCAGATTCGCGCAGGTGATCGGCTCGCCGCTGTCGCAGGTCAACGCAAATCCCAGATCAATTTTGCGTATAGCCAATATATGCGTATCCAGAAGCAGGGAAACGCCTGCCTGGTGCAAGGCAGCATCGAAGGCGTCCACCACTGCCTGGGCGGATTCCGAACGCGGGTAGGTCCAACCGTCGTCGGTGGCGAAGGTGAGAATGCCGACTGTGCGCAGGAAGTCAAGCA
Source organism: Anaerolineaceae bacterium (assembly GCA_039683035.1). GTDB lineage: Bacteria > Chloroflexota > Anaerolineae > Anaerolineales > Anaerolineaceae > UBA6107. The sequence continues at coordinate 64,963 of JBDKSE010000013.1, read as the reverse complement.
GTTCCGCGTGACCGAAGCGGCTCATCAGCGCTGCCAGCCAGGCGGGATCCTCGCACACATAACGCGAGAGATCCAGGGCGGCGTTGGTCAGGTTCGCCCGACCGCTGCCCGTTACAAGCAGTTTACGTCCCACGGTCGGGTTGACGTCCAGCAGGGTCACGGGGATGCCGCGGCGGGCTGCCATCAAGGCAGCCGTCATGCCGGCGGGGCCGGCACCAAGAATGAGGTTCTCGATGTACATGGAATTATTGTAGCGTATTTGCGGTCGGGCGGGAAAAGAATGAAAAAAAGGTGCCCGATTGAATGGGCGAAGCATTGAGCAAGTGCTGTGACAATGCAAGACGTTGTCGGTTGCTCAATGCTTCGCCCCTACGCAATTTACCCGCGTCCAGGCCGGTGTCCTTTCCCAGGTTAAATGCAGGTAGCGGAGGACGTTCTTTGTCCTCCGCTACCTGCTAGAGATTCTTCCCCTTCCTGGGAAGGGGCGAGGGGGATGGGGTTTTGATATTGACCTAATGTTGATGAATGGTCTTTCGCATGCTCACCTCACTTAAAAGGAATGAGGTGGGTCTTGGACCCACCCCTACGAAATCTCAATCCCCGGTCTACAATCGCCAATCCTGTTCCACGATCCCTAATCACTGATTACTGCTCACTACTCACTATTCTCCACTCTCGACTCTCCAATCTCGATGTATTTAAATGATGTAATTGCATTAATCAAAAAGATATGTATAATTAGTGTGTCATGAAATCCACCCCATACACCCGCACCCAGGTGCTGCTCGAACCCGAACAGGTCAAACTCCTTGCAGAAATCGCCGCAGCCGAAGGGAAGAGCCTCTCCAGCCTCCTGCGAGACATGATCGACACCGCTATGCAACAGCGCAGGCAACAAGAACTGGCCAGGGCAGCCGAAAACATGATGGATACCTATATCGTCGACGGGGAAATTCTCGGGTATTCGAATCTGGATACGGAAGACTTCCTCCGCTCCCGGGGAGCGTAATGTTCCGCGGTGAGATTTGGGAGCTTTCGCTCTCCAAAAGCAAGCGCAGCCGCGCGGCTCAAACACGCCGCGTGGTTTTGCTTTCCTCTGACTCGCTCGGCATTCTCCCACTGCGTGTAGTCATTCCTCTCGTACCCTGGAGCGACACTTACCTTACCGTACCCTGGATGGTGCGCGTCCCGCCCACCCTGAATTCCGGACTTGACTCGGTCATGGCAGCCGACGCGCTGCAGGTGCGCTCGGTGCAAACGCAGCACCTCCTGCACCGGGTGGGGGAGCTGCCCCGAACGTTGGTGGATCAGATCAGCCGGGCGGTCAACGAGATCCTCGAGGGCGGATAAGATCAAGACTCACCCGGAATGTTATAATTCACAATACACTCCCTGGAGGGTTCTTCCATGCGCAAGTTCATCATCCCTGGTCTGCTCCTGCTTCTCTCCGCCCTTCTCCTTGCTGCCTGCACTTCTACAAAATCGGACGAGCCCGCCAAGGCGGTCGAAGCCTACTGGCAGGCGCTGGTCGCCCAGGATTCTGCCCGCCTCTCCAGTCTCTCCTGCAAGGATTACGAAGCCGAAGCCCTCAACACCCTTGAATCCTTCAAGTCAGTTTCCACCACGCTCAACGACCTGGCCTGTACCACCGATTCCAAGAGTGATTCATCCGCCGCGGTCAAGTGCAGCGGCACCATCGTGGCCTCCTACGGCACCGAAAACCTTACCATCAACCTTGCCGATCGCAGCTATTCTGCGGTCAAAGAGGGCGGTGCCTGGCTGATGTGCGGAGCGCAGTAACCTCATGCGCCGGCTCTTCTCCCGCGAAAATCTGTGGGCGCTGCTGCTGGCGCTGATCCTTATCCTGCTGGTCATCGTCAGCGCCGATTCCTCCCCCTTGTGGATCTACCAGGGGTTCTAGATGACGCTCACCGCCACCCTGATCTTTGCAGCTTTTGCCCTGCTCCTGGCGGCGCTCTCTCATACCCGCTGGTTTGGCAGGGCGCGAAATTGGATCCTGCTGGCAGCGAGTGTGCTGGCGGTCTACTGGCTGCAACCGGCCCTGCCCATCCGCGGGCTTGATTTCTGGCTTCCCTCGCTTACGCTGATGATCGCGGTCTGGGGCTGGGTGCTCACCTCATCGCCCGCTGAACGCAACCTTCGCGCCAATCTGCCTGTTCTGGCGATGGTCCTCGGGTTGATCCTCGCCATCGCATTGACGCGCTACATCTCATCGACGGGCATCCTCACTCCTTCGCGTCCGCCCCAGCTCCTTCAGGTGCTGATCTTCCTCGCAGCTTCAGCGCTTTTGATTTACCTCATTTCTCTGCTCAAACCCGCCAAAACGACCTGGTTGTGGTTTGCCATCGCTGAAATCCTGCTCTTCTTTGTCATCCTCAAGCTCCCCGCGCTCACAACTCTCGTCTCCGGATGGCTGCGCAGTGCCAACGGGCAAAATCCAGCCCTGGCATCCGCGCTCGATATCCGCTGGCTGGGGTTTTCCTACATCGCCTTCCGCCTCATCGCCACCCTGCGCGACCGCCAGTCCGGGCGGCTGCCGCTGGTGACTTTGCAGGAATATCTCATCTACCTGATCTTTTTCCCCGCGCTCTCCGCCGGCCCCATCGACCGCAGCGAGCGCTTCATCGCCGACCTTCGAAATCATGAGCCGGTCTCCTCCGCGCAGGTGACGGAGGGCGGCAGGCGCTTCATCCTCGGCTTGTTCAAAAAGTTTGTCCTGGCAGACCTGCTGGCGCTGTTTGCCCTGGGTCCGGTCAATGCGGCGCAGATCCGTTCCACAGGTTGGATGTGGGTGAGCGTGTACGCCTATACCCTGCAGATCTACCTCGATTTCAGCGGCTACACCGATATCGCCCTGGGCATCAGCCGCTGGCTGGGGTTCACCCTGCCGGAAAACTTCCGCTCGCCCTACCTCAATCAGGACCTCACCCAGTTCTGGAACAACTGGCACATCACCCTCACCCTGTGGTTCCGCGCATACTTCTTCAATCCGCTCGCCCGCGCCCTGCGCAGCACCAGGAAACCGCTGCCTGCGGTGTGGGTGATCCTCATCTGCCAGATATTGACCATGGTGCTGATCGGTCTGTGGCACGGCATCACCTGGAATTTTGTTGTTTGGGGCGCCTGGCACGGTGTCGGCTTGTTCGTCAACAACCGTTGGAGCGAGTGGCGCAAGAAGAGGGCACCTGCTCAGCCGTCCGAAAATCAAATGCGCATAGCCAGGTATATCGGTACCCCCGTATCCACCCTGGTCACCTTCCATTACGTAGCGCTGGGCTGGGTATGGTTTGCCCTGCCGTCGATCCCGCTGTCGCTGGGCGTGATTTCCCGTTTATTCGGGGCAGGGTAGGGGAGGCGGCATGAACGGACGATTCCTGCGTAACGTGCTGCTCAAGGGGTTGGGAATTTTCATCATTCTCAACCTGCTTTGGACCGTTGTGGATAGCCCAAAGTTGGGCACGCTTTCCCTTTATGATCATCTTTTCCGCGGGCGGGAGCGCTTTCCTTATGGTGAAAACTCCGTTGAATCCTACAACCTCAGCTTGAATAACATTTATGCCATGTTCGAGTCTCTGCGCCTGGACGCTGTGGAGGTTCCGGTCAACGAATTCCGGGTATTGGTGATTGGCGACTCTTCCACCTGGGGCACGCTCCTTCGCCCGGAGGAAACCCTTGCCGGGCAGTTGGACGCGCTCAACCTCTCAACCTCCGACGGCAGGCGCGTGCGCTTTTACAACCTGGGGTATCCCACCCTTTCCCTTACCAAGGATCTGATGATCCTGGACGAGGGCATGGATTACATGCCTGACCTCATTCTCTGGCCAGTGACGCTGGAATCCTTCCCGCGAAACCGCCAGCTTGATTCGCCCATTGCCGCCAACAACCTCGGGCGCATCCAATCGCTACAGCAGGAATACGGTCTTGATCTCACGATTCCCGCTGATTCACGCACCCCATTGCAGCGCTTTTACGCCCGCACCATAGTGGGTCAGCGCCGCGCCCTGGCCGATCTGCTGCGCCTGCAGGTGTACGGAGCAATGTGGTCCGCCACCGGCATTGACCAGGTCTACCCGGCCGAGTACACCCCTGCGGCGCGCGACCTGGAGCCGGACGCCACATTCAACGGCTGGCAGGGTCCTAACCTTGATGAAAGCCAGATTTCATTGGATGTGCTGCAGGCCGGAATTCAAATGGCCGGAAGTATCCCGGTGGTGCTGATCAACGAACCGGTGCTGGTCAGCAGCGGTAAGAACAGCGATATCCGCTACAACTTCTACTATCCCCGCTGGGCATATGACGATTACCGGCGGATCCTGAGCGATCGTTCAGCCTCCCGGGGCTGGAATTACATCGACCTGTGGAACGCTGTACCCCAGGAGCGCTTCACCAACAGCGCCATCCACCTCGACCCCGCCGGCGTGAGCCTGGAAGTAAAGTCGTTATTGCCGCAGATAGAAGGATATTGGCGATGATCTATCCAAGTAGGGGCAATTCATGAATTGCCCCTACCGTAACCAAAGAAGAGTTAGGGGGAAAAATCAGTGAATGGTGAAATGTATCACCGCCGTACCATCCGCCTGCCGGAATATGATTATTCCCTTCCCGGCGCCTATTTCATCACCATTTGCACACATGGGCAGAAGAGCCTGTTTGGAGAAATCGTTGATGGCGTGATGAACCTGAATCAATTTGGCGACATTGTGGATCAGGTCATGAACACTTTACAAATTCGCTATCCAAATCTCGAAGTTAGTCCCTATGTGATCATGCCGAACCATGTTCATTTGATATTGAATGTCAATGACGTAGGGGCAATTCATGAATTGCCCCTACCGAATCCGATAACGATGGTCGAACGAAGGAAAATGACTCTCCCAATTGTGGTCGGCTACTTCAAAATGAACACCGCCAAATCCATCAACCTTTTCCGTCACACCCGTGGCCAACCTGTCTGGCAGCGTAACTTCTACGAGCATATCATCCGGAACGAACAGGATATGCAAATGATCAGTGAATACATCATAGCCAATCCAGCCGCCCGTTCAACAGATCTCGAAATTCATTAATCGCCTTGGCTCAACCGGACATATAATCATTTCATCCTGATGTGGAGGTGCGCCATGTCTGAAAAACTCACCCTGCCCTGGGGTAAAGACCAGGTCACGCTTGAACTTCCCGAAGGCTGGACCGTCAAAGCCAGCCTCGAACCCGAATCCGTCGCCCCGGTGGCCAATCCCTCCACCGAGATTGCCCGCAGCCTTTCCGAACCCATCGGCAGCGAGCGCCTGGGCGACCGCGTGCACGCCGGCATGAAAATCGCCCTGGTGATGGACGACGGCAGCCGCCCGACGCCTGTGCATCTCATCTATCCCCATGTATTGGCCGAATTGCACCGCGGCGGCATCAGCGATGCTGATATCACCGTGGTTCCTGCCATCGGGCTGCACCGCGGTATGACCGAAGTTGAAGTCCGCCAGCGCCTGGGCATCTCGGCGGACGTGCCGCTGCAATTCTCCAATCCCAATTGCGACGATGCCGCCACCCAGGACAACCTGGGCACCACCAGCCGCGGCACCCCGGTGTGGATCGACCGCACCGTGGCGGAGGCCGATTTTGTGGTCTCCATCGGCTGCATCGAACCGCATATTATTGCCAGTTTCGGCGGGGGATACAAAAACATCATCCCCGGTGTGGCCGGGCGCCCCACCACGGCACACAACCACACCCTCAACTGCTCGCCTGCCACGTTCAACATGGTCGGGCAGCCCATTGAGAAGAATCCCATGCGCCTGGATCTGGAAGAAGGCGCCGCCATGCTCAAGCCGCCGGTGTTCATCGTCAACGCCATTCTGAACAACCTGCAGCAGGTGGTGGCGGTGGTTGCTGGCGATCCGGTGAAAGCCCACCGCGCAGGCGTGGCTGCCAGCGCCAGGCTATACGGCGCGCCGGTGAAAAACGCCGCGGATATCGTGATTACTGACTCCCATCCCATGGATTCCGACCTCCGCCAGGGGGTCAAGGCGCTCGCCAATACGGTGCGCGCGCTCAAACCCGGCGGCGTGATCATTACCCTGGTGCGCGCCGAAGAAGGCGTGGGCGTTTTTGGACTGGCAAATACCAAATTGCCTCTCGGACGCAAAGCGCTGCAATTCCTGGCGCCGGTTCTGCTGCCTTTGGTGCCCAAATTGAAGATCAAAGGGCTGGGCGAAGAGGACCGCTTCTTCCTGTATTTTGCGCTTCAGGGCATGCGCCGCGGTCACATGTTCCTGGTGGCACCTACCATCCCCGAAGAAACCCAGAGCCACCTGCCTTTTGTGCAGTTCTGGCCGACTGCTGAAGCCGCCGTCGAGGCAGCCCGGCAGATCTTCCCGCGCAAGGCGGATGTGGTGGTCTTTCCCAACGGCGGCATCTCTTACCCCCAGATGGGGTAGGGGAACGACCGTTCAGACAACCCATTCTCAGCAGGAAGGGATCCCCTTTCTGCTGATTCGTTTTACAATCAAAGCATGATTGTCACTGAAAAGACTGCCAAAAGCATCCTGTCGATTTCACAGGTCTACCCTTACGTAATCAACCCGTATACGGGCTGCCAGCATGCCTGCAGCTATTGCTACGCGCGCTTTATGAAGCGCTATTCCGGCCATCCCGAACCCTGGGGTGAGTTTGTGGATGTCAAGATCAATGCGCCGGAGCTCCTGCAGCGCGAGATCCTCCGCAAGCGACCGGGCAGGGTGTGGGTGAGCGGCGTCTGCGACGCCTACCAGCCCCTCGAAGCACAATACCGCCTCACCAGGCAGTGCCTGGAGATCCTTTTGGAGCACCACTGGCCGGTAACCATTCAGACCCGCTCGCCGCTGGTGCTGCGGGACATGGATTTGCTCGTCCGGGGAGCTGAACTGGAAGTGGGCATGAGCATCACCACCGCCGATGACGCGGTACGCCGGATCTTTGAACCCCTCGCGCCGGCCATCGAAGCGCGGATCAACGCGCTCGGAATATTGCACGATGCCGGCATCCGCACCTTTGTGATGATTGCTCCGATGCTCCCGGGCGCTGAAGACCTCGCAAAGCTGCTGGCCGGCAGGGTCGATCATGTGATCCTCGACCGCATGAACTATCACTACGCCGACTGGGTCTACCGCAAATACGGGTTGGAGGACAAGCGCAGCCCCGAATACTTTGCCCGTGTCGAGGGCAACCTGGCAGACCAGTTCTCAAAATTGGGTGTCTCCCTGTCATAAGCCGTTTGGCGGTTGAACCCGTTCTACCCCGCCTGTTTTACAAATTCAATTCAAAGCGTAAAACGTTAATTTACAAAATTCGTTTCATTTGTAAAATAACTGTATGCAGGTGATTGAACGCAAGATTTTTCCAGTTTTGCATCGTGCGCTGGATGACCAACGTATCCTGGTGATCACAGGCATGCGCGGCGCGGGCAAGACGACCGCGTTGAAATGGCTGCTGGAGCAGGTGGCGTCGATCAACAAGGCGTATCTTGACCTGGGGAGGCTGGATCAACGAGCGGTATTCGAGCAGCGCAATGTCGATGATGTGGTATCGTACCTGGCGAGCCTGGGACTGACGATCAACCAGCCCTTGACCATTGCCTTGGACGAGATCCAGGCTGCGCCGGATACCCTTCCCATGGTCAAATTCCTCTACGACCGATACCAAGTCAAATTCATCCTTGCCAGCTCTGCCTCTCTTTACCTCAAGAACCACTTTTCGGAAACGCTGGCTGACCGCAAGTTGACTTTCGAGCTGGCTCCCCTGGGATTTGGTGAATTTCTCGACTTTCGCAGCATCCCTTACCGCCGGCGCGGGGATTGGCAGGAGATGCAATTTGACCGACAGGAATTCAACCGCCTGAAGGATCTTTATGGCGAGTTTGTGACCTTTGGCGGTCTGCCCGAGGTGGTGATGGAACCGAGCCCGAAGGTCAAACAGGAGATCCTGAACACTCTTCTTTCCATTTATATCGATCTGGACGTGGGTTTTCTGGCGGATTTTCGCAAACTAGACGAACTGCAACTGCTCCTCCAGGTGCTTGCGATGCGCATGGGCCAGAAAGTGGATCCGGTCAATCTATCCAGTATTGTGGGCATCTCCCGACCCACATTGAACGGTTATCTGGATTTCCTTGAAAAGACCCACATCATTTCGCAGCTGCCGGCATTTGCAGGACCGGATAAAGCGGTGGCGCTTGGCAGGAAGCTTTATTTTAGCGATAACGGTTTTGCCAGCATGCTTGCCAACCCGGGGGAGGAGGCGATGTTCGAAAATGCAGTCTTCAACCAACTCCGGACGTATGGTGTGGATTCCTATTATTCACGCTCAAATGAAGCGGAGGTTGATTTCATTCTCGCGCCCACCCAATCCGCTCCCGCGGCTTTGAATGTGGAGTATCATCCTGTTGAGGGCGATCAACTGAGACTTCAACGGTTGGCGAGCAAGGTGGAAATTTCCCAGGCGTGGATGATCGGCCGGTACCCCACACCCGGATTCGAGCGGTTCGTCTGGGGAGGGTTGATCTTCTAAAATCCGTAAGTTTTACAGAAACACCGAATTGCGTAAAGTAACGTTTATCGGAAAGCATCAAATTCGTAAAATATGGATCATCGGAACGAATTGAACGGTTCCGGGGACCTGTTGAAAATCAACACAACATGCGGAAAAGAGGGATGTCCTATGAGCTTGCATTCAGAAATCCTTGAACAACCCCAACGCCTGGCTGCTGTGCTTGAAAGCCAGCGCAGTGCTGTGGAGCAGGTGGCGCGCGAGATCAACACCCGCGGCATTCAGTACATCTTCCTGGCTGCCAGAGGTACCTCGGATAACGCCGGGCGGTACGGCAATTACCTCTTTGGCGGTCACAACCGCCTGGCAGTGGCGCTTGCCACACCTTCGCTGTTCACCTATTACAAGAAGCCGCCGCGATTGACCGGTTCTATGGTGATTGGCATCTCGCAATCCGGTCAGAGCCCGGATATTGTCAGCGTGCTGGAGGAAGGCCGCCGGCAGGGATGCCTGACGCTGGCGATCACCAATGAGCCGAATTCACCGCTGGCGAAAGCGGCTGATTTTGTTCTCGATATCATGGCGGGACCAGAACTGGCGACCGCCGCCACCAAAACCTACACCAATGAGTTGATGGTGCTGGCGATGCTCTCTGCTGCCCTCAACTGCGAATCGGACTGCTGGTCGCAGCTTGCCCGGGTGCCCCAGTGGACCTCCGAGGCATTGACGCTCGATACTGCGGTCGGACAGGCTGCCCAACGCTACCGCTACATGCAGCAGTGCGTGGTCATCGGGCGCGGGTACAACTATGCCACCGCATTCGAATGGGCGCTCAAACTCAAGGAACTCACCTACACCATCGCCGAACCCTATTCTTCAGCCGATTTCCTGCACGGTCCCATTGCCATGGTGGGCGGCGGTTTCCCCGTACTCGCCATTGCCCCGCACGGCGCCGTGTCTGATTCTGTCCTCGAACTGCTCACCAGCCTCAAGCAGGATCTCAACGCTGAACTGGTGGTGGTTTCGGACCGCGATGAGGCTCTTTCGCTGGCTCAATCCGCTTTCCGCCTGCCAACCGGCATCCCCGAATGGTTGACCCCCATGGTCAGCATCATTCCGGCTCAGCTTTTTGCCTACCATCTCACCCTCGTCAAGGGCTACGAACCCGATCACCCGCGCGTGATCCACAAGGTGACGGAAACGAGATAAGGGAAAAGACTCGAGAATCAACTCCTAGGGGCACAGCGTGCTGTGCCCTGATTTTTTTTAGGCCAGGTCCTGTGATTTGGAATGATCGATCACGCTCATTGAAAGACGGGCGCGATATATCGCGCCTCTACCCCTGCTTGACCTTAATTACATTGCTCCGCCAAATCCTCTGGAATTTACCAGGCATGCACAAAAGCGAGGGAAAACGAGGGGCAATCCCACGGTAAACCATCGTATCTTTGCGTCTTTTAGGCTATAAGGTAAAATGGACATCAAGTAATTACCACACTCTTACTTCTCCATCACCGCTGTGAAATCAAGGGGGAATATGAAACGAACAATTCTGATCGTTCTTCAAGTCTTGCTGCTGGTGCTTTTCGTGGTGCAAGCCGTGGGCCAAACATTTGCTGAAGGTGTCTGCTGCGCGGACGATTCGGCACATGCCTTGATCGCCAAAAACCTAGCGGATGGGTTTGGTTACTCCTCTACTTTAATTGAGGGGGTATACCAGACTCAGGTATCCGTGTTCCCGGTGCACCTTGGCGTTGGTCCCACGATCATTCTGCCGGCGGCTCTGATGATCAAGCTGTTTGGCAATACCTATTGGGCTCCGGGGCTTTCACTGATCGCGGTCTGGACCTTGCTTCTTTTGATCCTTCTCATCATTGCCAACCGGCATTCCGATGACAAAGCGGGTCTGACAGTCTCCGCACTGGTCTTTTTTGTTCTCATCTTTCAATTTACCCTTTACCACCGGGAGCAGTGGTGGGCTTTGTTGGGCGAAGTGCCCGCCGCGCTGCTGATCATCCTGGCAGTGGTGGTTTATTTCACCAACCGCTCCAGGGTGGGTGAATTTCTGACCGGTATTTTGTTCGCGTTGGCCGTGCAATCAAAGCTTCTTGCCATGATGCCTTTCGCAATTTTTATCGTTGTGATCATCCTGCTGGACATGCTCGAGTTTTTCAGGCAGAGACAACGAAATTTCTCATCTCTCATACGAAAGCTCCTGACCGTCGGCGTTGGGTTCCTTGTACCCATAGCACTGTTTGAGTTCTGGAAAATCATTGCCCTCCATCCGCAAGGGTATTTGGCTTATTATCAAGACTTTATTGCATATTTCAAAGGTTTGGGGGTCGAAAGAAGTGTTGACCTCCTGAATGACCTTACCCAGGGGTTGACCACGGCTGAAACCCGGTTCGGGATCTCTATTCCCTTCCTGCTGATCCTTTTAACGGCGGGTAACTTTTTCCTGCGCAAAGACCGGAAGGTTTTCCCGATCTACCTGGTGTTCTACAGCATGGTGGTGGTTTATACCATATACTGGCTTTTCTTCTCGATTGGCTGGGCACGGTATTACTTCATCGGTCTGATCATCCTCACCGCTGCGCTGGCGATCCCCTTCTCGTCAACCGTGTTCAAGCACTCCCACAAGTGGATCTACACTGCGATCCTGGCAGGGGTGCTCGCCTTCAATTTACAGCATATCGATACGCTGTCGGCGTTTCGGAATCACAATTTCTTTGAGCCTGCTCCCAATACCGTCGCCTTGCAAGCGGTCAGCCAGAAGTTGTCTTCAGAAGTCGACAGACGCCCGTTTCTGACGCAATGGTGGGCATCTGCCGTGGATATTGAATATATGATGGATACCCACCTAAATTTCTCCACCCTGGAGGATATCAATTTTGATACGAACCGGTCTTTTCCGATGGTGATCAACAAGAAGTTCCTGGTCGAGAACGACCCCCGGATGGATCCATATTTTCGGGACTGCGCCATTACGGAATACGACCGTTATCTCTACCTGGAATGCGACCATCCCAATATTCCAGAATAGAGTTTTAGGTTGTTTGTCCTGCCTCCGGCGTCTATTTCCCGGAGGCTATGTGCATTAGGTGCAGCAGGCGGTGGGCAACCGGCGTGATGATCACCCCCGCGGCGATTAGAAAGATCTCGCCTGCGAACAGCGCGTAAAACGACGCAAAGATCTTACCGCCCACCGTCTGCAGGGCGTTCACGGGTCCCATTCCGCCCAGGATCATCGAAGCGTTCAACAACGCATCCAAAAAGGAAAGGTGCTCCAGCAATCCATAGCCCAGTATGCCAATCCCCAACGATACCCCGAGAATTCCCAATGATGTCAGGACGTGCGAAAACAACCGCTTGTAGAATTTCCTTCGCGGAAGCAGTGGTTCGTCATGCCGTTCGTACATACCCACCTCCTCTCCCCTGTTCGTACATCATAGCGCGAATATCCATCTCCGGGCAACCACATCACAATCGGCAAGGTGGTGTTATGATTAACGCACTCAATTCTCCCCCATACAGGAATCACACATGAGCGATCTCAGCCAGGTACAACCCGCAGGTTCAAAACATCACCTCCGCAGCAGGAACTACTTGCTCTATCTGATCCTCTTCATGGGTCTGGTGGCCATCATGGACCAGTACCTCTCGACCATCAAGACCACCGCCATTCCGTACATTCTTCAGGAATACAACCTCGATGCTTCACAATTCTCTTTCCTCGAGGCAGCCTACCTTGCCTTCACATTCCTGATCTTCATTCTTAATGGTCTGACCGACATCATCGGACGCAAGTGGTCCATACTGGTGCTTATTTTGATCATGGGACTCTCCTCTCTGGGCATTCTGCTCTTCACGCCCAACATTCACTGGTTCATGGTCATGTACACCCTGGCGATATTCGCCACCGTGTCCAACATGTGGACGATTCCCATCAGCGAAGAGAGCCCGGCTCAAAAACGCGCCAAGTACGTTTCCATTGTGTACATTATTGGACTCATCCCCCTGCAGGCGCTTTTCCCGCCCCTCCTGATGAACACCCTTCATCTGAGCTGGAAATGGATGTACGGCGTGATGTTCCTCTTTATGATCCCGCTGTTGGTACTGTGGTTCTACATGCGCGAAACCGCCCGCTTCGAGACGATCCGCCAGGAACGCCAGGCAGGCACCCGCAAGAATCACTTCTTCGGACTCGGTGCCATTAACAAGCAGGATGTACGCTATATCATCATTTCCTCCGCCATCTGGCTGTGCTGGCTGGTTTACCAGTTCTTCTACTTCTGGGCGGGTTACTATTTTATGACCATCAAGGGTTACTCCCTGGCGCAGTGGTCTACCGTGCTGCTGGCTACGCTTGTGATGGCCATGCTCGGCGGCTATCTCAGCGGCTGGATCATGGATAGGGTGGGACGCAATCCTGCTTTGATCATCGGCTGCATTGGATTGTCAGTCATCCTGGTGATCCTGGGCTTTGGTATCGGCTGGGTGCTGCCCGTCGCACTGGCGGTCACCGGATTTTTCACCTCGTTCACCTACACCTGGATCGTGGTCTACATTCCCGAAATCTTCCCCACCGAACGCCGGGGAACATGCATTGGCTGGACGACCACCATTGCACGCATTTCCTATGTGGTGGGTCCGCTGCTGGTGGGCTTCTTCCTCAAGCTGTTTCCCACCATGGAATGGTTCTGGGTGGTCGCGGCGGGGTTGATGCTCCTTCCCATTGCGATCGTCCTGATCTTCAACCCGGCAGAAACTCGTGTGCTGGAGTTGGAGGAGATCGAAACCGACCGTTAAGCAGGATCCTGCCGCGTTCTATTGCGGCAAATGAATTTGGAGGGTTGTTTTTCTGGGGATGGTATTTGCATTGGCAAATAGATCGGCAGAAAGCTAAAATAAGAGCAATGCTGCAGAAAATTTCTGACTCAGTTACCAAGGGATCCTTCGGAACCATTTGGGGCTTGCGGACGGCGCAAATGCTGCCCAACCGGTTGGGATATTTTGTCGCCGCCAGGGTGGGTGAAATCATTGCCCGCCGTGCTGAAAGCCCCGTGGTGAAGGCAATCAAATTGAATCAGTGGGTCGCCCGGGGGGGAAATCTGAGTTCTGAGGACCTAAACCGCCATGTCCGCGGAGTACTGCATTTTCAATCCCGGGCGCTCTTCGAGACCTTTCGCTACATGGATCGCCCCGACCGCCTCGGTTCGCTGGTTACCTTCAGCGAAAAATGCCGGCAGGTCATGGTGGATCAGATTCACAGTACGCGCGGCCTGGTGCTGCTGCTGCCTCATCTTTGCGGTTTTGACCTGGGCGGTTTTGCCCTGGCGCAGCACGGTTATGAATTCCTTACCCTCTCCTATCCCAATCCGCCCAGCGGGTACCAATATCAAAATGAGATCCGCCGCAAGCACGGTATGGAGATGATGCCCCTCTCTTTTGAGGCACTCAAGGCAGCCATTCAACGGCTGTCTTCCGGCGGTACCATTCTCACAGGATTGGACCGCCCCAATCCCGAAGGTGGATATGCCCCACTATTTTTCGGGCGCCCGGCTCCGCTGCCGGTGGCTCATATTCGCCTGGCTCTTAAAACCAATTCAGTGGTCCGCATCATCGCCATGGTAGCCGGTACAGAAAAGAACTACGTGGTGGATGTATCAGATGAAATCCCGATGCAGCACTATGCAGATCCACACGAGGAGGTCATCCTGAACTCTGAAAGAACGCTTCAGATGGCTGAGAAGTTCATCAATCTCAACCCGGACCGCTGGGCAATGTTCTTCCCGGTCTGGCCGGAAGCTGCAGCAGAATTGCCAAACAACTGATCAAGGAGCCCTGCGATGAAACAACCCAAAAAGCAAAAGCAGCCCAAAGAAAAGCGCACCAAGCATAACCGGGTGATTCAGAGTGTGCTCAGCCCGCTGGAAAAACCAGTACTTTTGTGGTTGGCGAAGCGCATGCCCACCTGGATGAACCCGGACATATTGACGGGCATCGGTTTGTTTGGCGGAGTTCTCATCTTTGCAGGCTATGCTCTCACCTCTGTCGATTTGCGCTTTATGTGGCTGGCAAGTTTCGGGTTGGTGGTCAACTGGTTTGGCGACAGCCTGGACGGCACACTGGCGCGTTACCGCGAGACTGAGCGCCCAAGGTACGGGTATTTCATTGATCATATTGTGGATGCGATTGTGGAAGCCATGGTGTTCATTGGGTTGGGGCTTTCACCCTATGTCAACCTCAACCTCGCGCTGCTTGCCCTGGTGGGTTACTTCATGGTCTCGATCTTTGTCTTCCTCAGCACCTACGTCAGCGGCGAATTCCGCATCACCTATGCCAACCTGGGTCCCACGGAAATACGCGTGATCGGCATTATCGCTAATACTGTCATGCTGGTTTTGGGGGCAAAGAAGTTCTTGCTGCCTTTTGGCTCCTTTACCTTCTACGACCTGGTGATGATGGGTCTCATTCTGCTTTTCTTCATTGGATTCGCCGTGATCGCATTGCTCAAAGCCCGTCAGCTATCAAGAGAGGATACACTTGCCCGAAGCATCAAGGAATGATCCGAGCGGGATGGCAAGTCGATCCTTAATTGGAAGATGGAACTCGGGGTTGCGCTTCACCGTTCTGGCAATCTGCGTATTGCTGCTGGCGGGGGGATGCGGCATCACCGATGCTCTTGGGCATTACCTGAATCCAGCGGGTGAAGGCGGAGAGGTTACGCCTGTATCAATCGCCTCCGCCACCCCTTCACCCACCGCAACCCCCACCGACGTGCCCTGTACAGATACAGCCGGCAGGGTACAAAAGATCTCCTTCGAATCGAATGAATTGCAGGACGAGTTTGTCGCCAGTGTCTACACCCCGCCGTGCTACGACCCGCTTGATGGAAATTACCCGGTGCTCTACCTGCTGCACGGTCAGGCGCAGGATGATGAATTCTGGTTTGACCTGGGGGCGGCGGAGATTGCCGATCAGG
The DNA here is from genome assembly GCA_039683035.1 of Anaerolineaceae bacterium. Classification (GTDB taxonomy): domain Bacteria; phylum Chloroflexota; class Anaerolineae; order Anaerolineales; family Anaerolineaceae; genus UBA6107. The sequence continues at coordinate 49,440 of JBDKSE010000013.1, read as the reverse complement.
CGATCAATTCCGATCGCAAGCCTTTTTTGATTGTTTCGCCCTACGAAGCCGATTCATTTGCTCCGGTCACTGACTCCAAATTTGGCTCCGCGTTCGTAGATGAGATGATCCCCTACATCGAAAGCCGCTATTCAGTCTGTGTTACCCGCGGCTGCCGCGCCATTGGCGGCATTTCTCACGGCGGAGGCTGGGCGGTGCACATCGCCGTGCTGCATATTGACATGTTTTCATCCGTCGGTGCCCACAGCGTGGGGTATTTCAGCGGCGATTCCTACCGCATTGCCAATCTGCGCAAAACCATGTCACCGGAAGAATTTCCGCGGTTCTACGTTGACCGCGGCGAGAATGATTATCTCAGTGCCGAGCAGGACGCTCTCGACCGGGTGCTCACCAACACCAAGATCGATCACGAGTACGTGATCAGTCCGGGCAGCCATGCTGAAAGCTACTGGCGGGCGCATATCGCCGAATACCTGCTTTGGTATATGGACGGCTGGGATCCGCAGCCCTGACAGGTATAATTGAATCATCCCAATCTAACAGGAGAATCATGCCTTCCTCCCTCAAACCCTTTTTTACGCCTTCCGGCGTAGCCGTCATCGGCGCTTCTGCCAACCCGCAGAAATTGAGTTACGGGATCCTCAAGAACCTCAAGGAGAACGGCTACACCGGCGGAATTTACCCGGTGAATCCGGGAGCCGATGAGATCCTCGGCTTGCGCTGCTATCATGCCATTGGCGAGGTGCCCGACCCCTTGGAACTGGCGGTGATCGTGGTGCCCGCGCCTGCCGCTGCCCAGACCATCGAAGCCTGCGGACAGCGCGGACTCAAGGCAGCCATCCTGATCACCGGGGGCTTCAAGGAAGTGGGTGAGGGCGGTGCCGCCCTCGAAAAGCAGGTGCTGGAGATCGCGTCCAAACACGGCATGCGCCTGATCGGCCCCAACTGCGTGGGCTTGATGAACCTGTACACGGGACTCAACACTACTTTTATCGACGGAATGCCCGACCGCGGCGGCATTGGTTTTCTCTCGCAATCCGGCGCAATCTGCGGCGGCGTGGTCGATTTTGTCCAGGGCAAGAAGGTGGGTTTCTCTCATTTCATCAGCCTCGGCAATGAAGCGGATGTCACCGAGACCGACATTATTGAATATCTTGGCGAAGATCCCAACGTGCGCGTGATTGCCGCCTACGTGGAACAGATCCGCGACGGTCGGCGCTTCCTGGAAGTGGCGAAGCGCGTTTCCCGCTCCAAGCCCATCGTGATGATCAAAGCCGGGCGATCTGATGCCGGGGCGAGGGCGGTTTCCTCGCACACCGGATCGCTTGCCGGATCTTATTCCGCCTACCAGGCTGCCTTTGAACAGGGCGGGGTCATCGAAGTGGATAACTTCAGCGAGTTGTTTGATGTGGCAATCGCTTTCGATTTTCAGCCCCTGCCTGCCGGACCCAATGCCGTGATTCTCACCAACGCCGGCGGACCGGCAGCCCTGGCTTCCGATGGTCTGGCGGGGCACGGCTTCAAACTGGTCGATCTATCCGATGCCACCCGCACCACCCTGCGCGGTTTCCTCAACCCCTCGGCGCAGGTTGCCAACCCGGTGGACATGCTGGGGGGCGCCTCGCCTAGTGAATACGGTCAGTCGATCAGCGCGGTGCTCAAGGACGCGAATGTGGATATTGCCCTGCCGCTGCTGGTGCCCCAGGCGGTGGTGGATACTGCCGGGGTGGCCCAGGCAATTGTGGATGCCTCAGCGAGCTCGAAAAAGCCGGTGCTTGCCACCATCATGGGCGACAAGAGTGTCAACCAGGCGCGGCTGATTCTGCAGGGCAACCGCATTCCCATGTACACCTACCCCGAGGCTGCCGGAATTGTCCTGGCAGCCATGCGGCGCTATAAAGCCTGGCGCGATACCCCCGCCGAACCCGCGGTCAGCCTTCCCGGCATCGACCGCACCGCTGCCGCGAAACACCTGAAAGACAATCCAGCCCGGGTGATGGGCGAAGCTGAATCCCGCCCGCTGCTCGAATCCTACGGCATTCCTCTGGTTCCGGCGGTCCAGGCGGCCACCCCTGAAGAAGCTGCCTCCGCCGCCGAGCGACTGGGCTTCCCGGTGGTGATGAAGATCGTCTCGCCGCAATTGCTGCATAAATCAGATGCCGGCGGTATCCGCCTCAATCTCAAATCTGCCGGCGAGGTTTACAGCGCTTTCAGCGAAATGACCCAGACCATCCACAATGCCCGCCCCGATGCGAAGATCGAAGGTGTGCTGGTGGAGAAGATGGCGCCAAAGGGCACGGAAGTGATCATTGGCATGCGCCGCGACCCCGGATTTGGCCCCTTGATGATGTTCGGGCTGGGCGGCATCTACGTGGAGCTGTTCAAGGATGTGTCTTTCCGCGTGGCTCCGCTCACCCGCCGCGACGCCCGCCAGATGATCGACGAGACGCGCGCCGGCAGGCTGCTGACCGGCTTCCGCGGGTCAGCCCCGGCGGATGTGGATGCCGTGGTGGAGGTGATGCTGCGCCTCAGCCAGATTGCTCTTGATTTCCCCGAGATCGACGAGATCGAGATCAACCCCTTATTGGTCTATGAGAAGGGGCACGGCGCCCTGGCGCTCGACAGCCGCTTGATAAGAAAATAGGGGATACCCGTTGGCTGGTTCGAGATCTGTCGTTGGTAAATTCCCTGTTTGGTCATTCGTTGGGGCGCACAGCTATGCGCCTCAACGCTTGTCATAGATCGTCGTTGTCTTTTGCAGTCCCTTTTCACGCTGTCGGGCCAATTAGTCAATAACAAACCGATCATTCCAACCCGCGAGACCCGCAGCTGCAAAGACCCCCCTCCCAGCTCCACCTCTCGCTGCGAACGCTCGGGTGTACAACGATCGCGAAAAACGAATAGAAACGAATCAAAAGGGGAGGGGCGACGAAGAAGATCAATTAGTTTAACAGAAATAATGTTCTATATATTAATTATAAAACATGTGTCAAGAGCCAGCAAGAGGGGGCAATCCTATGATTTCTTTGCAGGGCGGGTCAATGAATAAAGACTTGAGGATCATTCCAACCTGCAAGGCCCGCCCAGGTGATGCCTGCTCCGGTGGAACGGCAGAATATTCGTAGGGGTGCGATACATCGCACCCGTCAAAACCCCTTAAATGGTGTGTGCACTCTCATCCGGACGCCATGTATGGTGTCCCTACGAAAGCCTGGAGTTGACAGATCGCCTTGAGGGCTTGCGACTATATATGCGCATAGCCACCCTTCCCTTCAGGGAAGGGCTGGGGTTAGGTCGCGTTTTCCGTTTTCGCCGAGACATTCATTCTGCTCTTGTGTAAGGCGGGTCTTATTAACCTAATTCGGAAGAGATGTTTGACGTAATAGACCCGCCGCTGCAACGACCTCCCTCCCACCTCCGCCTCTCGCCGCGAACGCTCGGGTGTGCAACGATCACGACCCCATTTGCGAAAATGGGGGAGGCAAAAACTCCCTGCCGGTTGCCTAACTCGTGGACGGTCATTGCGAGCCGTTCTTTGGCGCCACTTGCACCGCACTGCGTTTGGTGCACACTTGCCCTGGCGGGCAGTGCCAGGGGTGCAGGTGGGCAATCTTCTCTTATGAATGATTAAAGAAGATTGCTTCGGTCGCTGCCCCCATTCGCTCCGTTCAGGGGCGCAAAAACCGCGCGAACGCTCCCTCGCAATGACAATCCGCTCAGGGGTGCAAAAACCGCGAAGACGCTCCCTCGCAATGATAGGAGGACTGGTGATAAGTGAATATTTTAAAACGACGTCTGCCTCCAGCGATGGTAGAATTAACCCTTGCCATGACTGACACAACCGCTGAATTTACCATCTCTCAATCCATCTCCACCGACCGGCGCTCTCCGGCACGCTGGGTATTCTCGCACGCGCTGCGTCATTGGCCCATCCTAGCCGTGGCGATGATCGGCGCGTTCAGCAACGCCGCATTGATGGCGGTCACCCAGGTGCAGATTGGCAAGGCGTTCAACGTGGTCTCGGCGCCCTCGCCCGACCTGAAGGCGCTGCTCTCGATTGCGCTGGTGATTGCCTTCGCCAACGTCGCGCGCGGTCTGTTGCAATTCGCGCGCAACTTCGGCTTTGAATTTTCGGCGCAGCGCGTGGAGCGCGATGTGCGCCAGGAACTCTACTCCAACCTGCTGGGAAAGAGCATGACCTTCCACGGGCTGCAGCCGGTGGGCGACACCATGGCGCGCGCGACCAACGACGTGCGCGAGGTGAACTTCCTTTTCAGCCCGGGGTTGAACATGGTGGTGGGGTCGCTGAATTTTCTGATCTTCCCGATCGTCCTGGCGCCCTCATATCACCCGGCGCTGATCATCACACCCATCGCCTTCACGATCCTGTTCTTCGTATTGCTGAATTTCTATCTCAAATCCCTGGCGCCGGTGACCGAGGAAGTGCGTGAAACCTTCGGCGCGCTCAACACCCGGCTCTCAGAATCGCTGGACGGCATTGAGACGGTCAAGGGTTCGGCGCAGGAAACCAGCGAGATTTCGCTCTTCAAGGCAAAGGTCAAGCACTACCGCGATGCTGCGGTGCACCAGGGATATATTGAATCCCGCTTCCTGCCTCTGCTGCTCTACTCCATCGCGCTGGCAATTGGGTTGATTCATGCCTTGCTGCTCTTCCGCGCCGGTTTGTTGAATATCGGCGGGGTGGTGGGGTATTTCGGGCTGCTGCTGATGCTCGACTTTCCCACTTTTTCCTCGTTGTGGGCGTACTCGCGCATCTCGCTCGGGTTGGCGGGCGCCAAGCGCATCCTGGAGCTGATGAACCGCGAGAACAACCTCGATCAGAACCTGGCGGGGTACACCGGTCCGATGCGCGGCGAGGTGGAGTTCCGCGATGTAACCTTCCATTACGACGATGCCGAGCCCAGCCTGGAAGGCGTGTCGTTCAAGGTGCTGCCGGGTCAGACAGTGGCGCTGGTGGGGCAGACCGGATCGGGCAAGACGACCCTGGCGCGCCTGATCAACCGCACCTACGATGTGACCGGGGGGCAGGTGCTGGTGGACGGGGTGGATGTGCGCGAATGGAATCTGGAAAGCCTGCGGCGCAGCATTTCGATCATCGAACAGGATATCTTCCTCTTTTCGCGAACGGTGGCTGAGAACATTGCCTTTGGCAAACCGGATGCCACGCGCGAAGAGATCGAAACAGCCGCCAAAGCCGCCCAGGCGCACGAGTTCATCCTTTCCTTTACCGACGGTTATGACACCGTGGTAGGCGAGCGCGGGGTGACCCTTTCGGGAGGACAGCGGCAGCGCCTGGCGCTGGCGCGTGCCTTTCTCACCGACCCGCGCATCTTGATGCTGGACGATTCGACCAGCGCCATCGACAGCGCCACCGAAGACAAGATCCAGCGCGCGATCTACGCCGCCGCCAGGGGGCGCACCACCTTCATCATCACCCACCGCCTTTCGCAGATCCGCTGGGCGGACCTCATCCTGGTCATCCGCGGCGGCCGACTGGCGGCTGCCGGCACGCACGACGAGCTGATGCAGACGAGCGATGCGTATCGAAGGATATTTAGTGAATAAAGAATAGGGATTCGTGATTAGGGAATAGGAATTCCTGATTACTAATGACTGATTACTAATCCCGCTTTTAGGACCTTATGGGCTTTTTTGATTCGCTGGACGCAGAAAAATACGATCGAACCTACAAAGACTCCGACCTCTTCAAGCGGATTGTGAGCTATTTCAAGCCGCAGTGGAGACGCCTGCTTGGCGTGGCGGTCTTGACATTGACCATCGCCGGAGCGGGTTCGCTGCTGCCGATCATGGTCTCACGCGGGGTGGACATGCTCAAAGGCGTGCCCTCGCTGTGGGGACTGCTGGGAGTGGGCGGCGCGGTGCTGCTGGTGGGCGTGACCATATGGTTCAGCAATATGGCGCAGCGCCGCTTGATCACCAAAGCCATCGCCGATGTGGTTGCAGCCCTGGCGATCGATGCCTACTCGGCATCGGTGGAGCATGATCTGTCGTTTTACGATGAATTCCCCTCGGGCAAGATCGTATCGCGCATCACATCGGATACACGCGATTTTGGCGAGCTGGTGGGCCTGGTGACCGACGTGGTGGCGCAGTTCATCGAAGCGCTTATCCTGGCAATCGTGATCCTCAACATCGAGTGGCACCTGACGCTGTATGTCTTTGCCCTCATCCCCCTGGTGACACTATTTGCTGTCCTTTACCGCAGCCTGGCCCGCAAAGTCACCCGCCAGGGCATGCGCGCCATGGCAAACGTCAACTCCACGATCAAGGAAACCGTTTCGGGCATTGCTGTGGCCAAGAATTTCCGCCAGGAAGCCAGCATCTACAATGAGTTCTTCGATGCCAATACCACATCGTACAAGGTGAACGTCAAACGCGGATTGATCCTTTCGGTGGTCTTCCCGGTGCTCAACGTGGTCAACGGGCTGGCGACCGCATTCATGGTCTATGTGGGCGGCATGTCCGCAGTGCAGGGCATTGTGAGCGTGGGCGCATGGTACCTGTTCCTTCTCAGCCTCGACCGCTTCCTTTTCCCGGTGATGAACCTGACCTCCTTCTGGACCTCCATCCAGAACGGGCTCAGCGCCAGCGAACGTGTTTTCGCGCTCATCGATGCTCCCAAAGCGGTGGTTCAGACAAGTTCGGATGCGGTGCCCGATTTGAGAGGCGAGATCCGCTTTGACCATGTGGATTTTCATTACAAGACCGGTGAGCAGGTGCTGGACGACTTCAGCCTCACCATTGGGGCGGGTGAAAACCTGGCCATCGTGGGGCACACCGGCGCCGGAAAAACCTCGGTTGCCAAGCTGATCGCTCGTTTCTACGAGTTTCAAAGCGGACGGATCCTGATCGACGGACGCGACATTCGCAGCTTTGACCTGAATGATTACCGCCGCCACCTGGGGGTGGTCTCGCAGGTGCCTTTCCTCTTTTCGGGAACGGTGATGGACAATATCCGCTACGCGCGCGAAGATGCCACCGAGGTTGAAGTGCTGGCGCTTGCCCGGCAGATCGGCAACGGCGACTGGCTGGATACGCTGCCGCAGGGGTTTGAAACCGAAGTGGGGGAGCGGGGCGGACGACTATCGATGGGACAGCGGCAGTTGGTGGCGCTGATGCGTGTACTGGTACAGCAACCCGCCATCTTCATCCTCGATGAAGCCACCGCCAGTATCGATCCTTTCACCGAATGGCAGATCCAGCAGGCGCTCAACCTCATCCTGCAGCAGACCACCAGCATCCTCATCGCCCACAGGCTTTCAACGGTTAAATCCGCCGACCGCATCCTGGTGATGGAGAACGGGCGGATCATCGAAGAGGGCAACCATGAGGGGCTGCTCGGGCGGGGCGGGCATTATGCCACGCTCTACAATACCTACTTCAGACATCAAAGCCTGGAGTACGTCGAAAAAGCGCGCCAGATCGCTGCCGAAGCAGCGGATGATTGATCAGGTGAGCGTTTCGAGATAATTGTCCTTATTGACCAGTTCGAGTGGAACATCGGGGAACTGATCGAAGAAGGCTTTGGGCATTCGAGCACTCCTGGCAGACCACTTGCACTCGAATGCGCGTATTTGTCCATTTGATTCCTCGAGATAGTCGATTTCTGCTTTGCTGTAATCCCGCCAGAAGTAAGTGTTGGGATATTGAAGCCGATTGCGGTGGAATTTCAACCGCTCGAGAATGTAAAAATTCTCCCAGAGTGCACCGGTATCCGTACGTAGTTCGAGAGGATTGAAGTTGTTAATCACGGTGTTACGGATACCCAGGTCACAAAAGTAGATCTTCCGCAGCCTGCCCAGTGTATTTCGTAAATTATTCTTGAAGGGTGGCAGTTCAAAAAGCACGTTGGTCTGAATCAAAAGGCGGATGTACCTCTCAACGGTAGCTTTGTCGAGATTCAATAACGTGCCCATTTCGTTGTACGAGACTTCTGACCCGATCTGCAGCGCCAAAGCCTGCAGTAACTTGCGAAGCTGATCGGGATTACGCACTGTCTGCAATGCAAAAAGGTCCTTGTACAGGTATGTTTCAGCGATTTCACGCAGTAGAATTTCCTTCGATGAACCCAGAACGACACCAGGATAGGAACCAAAGATCAAGCGGTTCGACAGTAGACGTATGTTCTCGATGGGAGACTCCTGTGTAAGGAGTTCTTCCACTGAGAGGGGAAGGAGGGTGAATTCGATCTTGCGTCCGGTAAGAGGTTCTTTGACATTGTTTGAAAGATCGAAGGACGATGATCCGGTGGCTATTATCTGAATTTCGGGATAATTATCAACCAGAAGTTTGAGGGTGATGCCGATATTGCTTACCCGCTGTGCTTCGTCAATGATCACAAGCTTTTTATTTCCGATATACTCTTTGAGCTGGGTGGAAGTCTTATCCGAAAGGGCAAGACGCACATCTGGTTCGTCACAATTCAAATAGGACGACAAAGTGTCATTGTTCTTGATCAAGCTTTGGACAAGAGTGGTCTTGCCTACCTGTCGCGCTCCGTAGATGATCAGAACTTTGCCTTTGAATAACCATCTTTCGACTTCAGGTTGGATCTTTCTGGGGATGATTTTCATAAGTCACCTATTTTATACTGAATTACGAGATCTTACTCACCTATTTTATACCAAATTACGTGAATTTACAAGTTTTTCGAATGCTCGAGGGACTGCAGCCAACCTCAGGAGGCAGTAAATGAGAGATATTCGCCAGATGCTGCGTACCAAACCTCTTTGAAAAAACTTATACAATGAACTGCACTTGAGAGAAAACCCGATTTACTGTAGACTAAACAGAACATTTCAACCACAATCCGGAATTTATGATCAAACATCGAATATCAATCCTTACGTTAGTTGCACTTATCATTTTCTTTCTGGCTGGCTGTTCCGTACTTCCCGCCAGCCAATCTGGCAATGTGCTTCTCGCAGAATCTTTTGATGACAATGCCGGGCTGCTCCAAAAGTACACCCGGGATACGGGCAGCGCCGGGGTGGAAGGCGGTGAATTCACGATCAAGGTCTTCGAGCAGAATTACATGCAGTGGTCGCTGGTGGAACTGAGCTTAAGCGATGCGGTGATCGATGTCTCGGCGCGCAAGACGGCCGGATCGGACGACAACATCTACGGCGTGATCTGCCGCTACAAGGATGACCTGAATTTCTATTATTTGGCTGTTACAAGCGACGGGTATTACGGCATCGGCCGGATGCTGAACGGCGAGCGAACGCTGCTTGGAGCGGACCAACTGCAGCCCACCAGCGCAGTCAACGGGGGAACGGCAGTCAACCACCTGCGGGTCACCTGCAGCGGTTCAACCCTCTCGCTGGAAGTGAACGGTCAGACGCTTCAGACGGCGGACGATGCAAACCTTTTCGAGGGCCAGGCGGGGTTGTTTGCAGGCGAATTCGCCAATACGGGCGTTGAGATCCGCTTTGACAACCTGTTGATCACCCGTCCGGGTTCTTGAGCCGCAGGAATTCAGCCTATCTTGACAGTATCTTCACAGAAAATTCACAATTTCAGACTAATATGGTCATAGTTACAAAGTGACACAATCGATCTAGGAGATGTCATGCGTAAAGTGATCATAATTGTATTATTGGTGCTGCTCGGCGGTGCTGCGGGGCTCGGGCTCGCTTTTCTGGCGGGTAAAAGACTGTTCAGCGCGGCGAATCAGCCTGTGGTGATCAATGATCGGGCGCTGCCGCAGGATGGGATACCGTTTGGTTACCGCGGCGGGCGGGGTGAATACCGGCAGGGTATGGGCGGCATGATGCAGCCCTATCTGAACGGAAATCAGACGCCCAACGGCACGCGCATCACCCTGGACCAGGCAGTGGAGAAAGTCACCGCAGCGGTCAATCAACTGGGCAGCGACCTGCAGGTAACGGAAGTGATGGAATTTCAAGACAACTTCTATGCTGCAGTCACCGAAAAGTCCTCCGGCAGGGGCGCATTTGAACTGCTGGTTGACCCCTACAGCGGTGCAGTATCGTACGAACCCGGACCCAACATGATGTGGAACCTGAAATACGGGCACATGGGCAGCGGGTTGACCCTTTCCCAGGACAATGCGCTCTCAGTCTCTGACGCCAGTGCATTGGCGCAAAAGGCGCTGGATGCCCAGGGAAACGGCGCGACCGTTGAAAGCACCGGCATCGACTTCTACGGTTATTACACCTTTGATTACCAGGTGGACGGCAAGATTGCCGGTATGTTGAGTGTGAATGGTGCAGACGGTCAGGTTTGGTTCCATACCTGGCACGGCGCATTTATCAGTGAAAAGGAGATAGCTCAATGAACAAGGTTTGGAAATGGATTTTAATTTTCGTCGGGGCGTTGATTGTGGTGTTCCTGATTGCAATGGCAGTGCTCAGCAGATTCGGTTTTGGACATATGGGATACCTGGGCGGTTTCCGCCGCGGATACGGCATGATGGGTTGGGGCATGATGGGCTTCCATCCATTGGGTTGGCTGCTGGGGCTGGCAGTGCTGGGGTTCGCCATCTACGGCGTCGTGGCACTTTTCTCCGGCCGGCGGCACGTCGCACCTCCGCCCATGCCCAAAACTTGCTCGAATTGCGGCAGGGTGGTTGAATCAGGCTGGGTGAGCTGCCCGTACTGCGGTCACGATTTGCATGAGTCAAAACCGGAAGAAATGAAGTCTGAAGAGCCCAAACCGGAAGAAAACAAGCCGCAGTAAAGATCGACCGACAAGAAATAAGCCAGGGATGGAAACACCCCTGGCTTTTTTATGTCCATAAGATGCGCATAGGCAATTGACAAAACGAATTGTCCTTTTGCGAGCCCGAGAGAAAGGAGTGCTGGCTGGAATCACCGTATAATAAACTCATCAATCACTTTGGAGGAATCACATGGTGGACCATCGCATCGAAAAACTGGCCAATATGATCGTCAATTACTCAACCGCTGTCAAACCCGGCGACAAGGTTTGGATCCGCGGTGAGGTGGGGGGAGCTCCTCTGATAACGGAAGTGTACAAACAGGTATTGAAAGCCGGCGGACTACCCATTGTCACCGCCGACCTTGAAAATATCAAACCCGCTTTGTTCAAATACGGCAATGCCGAACAAATTCAATACATGCCCGGCGCGGTGAAGAACCTTTTTGAAACATCGGATGTGATGATCGTGGTCATGGGCGAACAAAACACCCACGCGCTTTCCGGCGCTGATCCACAGGCGATGGTGCAATGGTCGAAAGGCCGCCAGGAGGCGATGTCCATCTATATGGACCGGTCCGCCAGGGGTGAACTGCGCTGGTCGTTGACCCTTTTCCCCACCCAGGCATATGCCCAGGACGCCGACATGTCTCTGGAGGATTACGCCGATTTTGTGTACAGTGCCTGCATGCCAGATCAGAACGATCCGATTGGTTACTGGCGCAAAGTTTCCGCCCGGCAGGATCGCATCATCCAATGGCTGAAGGGAAAACAGAATGCGCATGTCATCGGCAAGGGCACCGACCTGCGGCTGAGCATCGCCGGGCGCCCGTTCATCAATTGCGATTGCAAGCTGAACGTCCCCGACGGAGAGATCTTCTGCGGACCGGTGGAGGACAGTGCTGAAGGGTACGTCACCTACACCTACCCCGCCATTTATAACGGCCGCGAGGTGACCGGTGTGCACCTGGAATTCGAGAAGGGCAGGGTGGTGAAAGCCTCTGCCGACAAGAACGAAGATTTCCTGCTCAAGACGCTGGACACCGATGAGGGCTCACGCGGACTCGGCGAGTTTGCCATCGGCACCAACGAGGGCATTCAGAAATTCACCGGTCAGATCCTGTTTGACGAGAAGATCGGCGGCAGTTTCCACATGGCGCTGGGAGCAGGCTACCCCGAAAGCGGCAGCAGCGCGAAGTCGGCCATCCATTGGGATATGATCTGCGATCTGCGCGACGGGGGTCAGATCTGGGTGGATGATCAGTTGCTGTACGAGAACGGGAAGTTTGTGATCGAAGCGTAACCCGTTGAGGTGAGTGCAAAAGGCGGACCGTTATGGTCCGCCTTTTTTTGTGAATGGGAGGAAGACAGTATGGGCACCGGTCAGACGGCGAAGTATTCAGTATCCGCATTCTTAAGGGCAAAGCATCGAGCCACCATCGACGGTTTATATCTACCTCATCCTTGCTCGATGCTTCGCCCCTACACTAATCCCTGCTTCATCCTTACCTCAAACTAAACGATCTCCTGTTACTCCTCCTACTTGTATACACCCCTGCGACACTCTATAATTTATGGCATATTGGTAGGCAATTCCCGGTTTCATCCTTCATTTGAATAGCGATATAGGAGGGATATTGAAGCGCAAACTCCTGTTCATCATCCTGGGAATCCTGGTACTGCTCCTGCTGTTGATCGTGGGGGCAGCCTTTCTTTTGAATTCACGGTCAGCTCAAACTACAGTGGAGATCCCGCCGGGCGGTTCCACCGTCCACGTGGGTCTGACAGCCCCGCAGGGCAACCCGGACTGGCCGCTCAATTCCTACATTCCCCTCACCGTTACCGCCGAAGGCAGCCAACCCCTGGCGACAATCGACCTCTATGTCAACGGGGTGCTCTATGAATCGCGGCAGGTGTTGGGCAGGGTTACCGCAAACACCCGCAGCGAAACCTGGCGCTGGCAGCCAGGCACCGAGGGTGATTTCATCCTGGTGGCGTACGCCACCGATGCCCTCGGAGCGACAGGCATCTCCCAGCCGGTCAGGATCCATGCTGTCGCGGCTGCCGGAAACACATCGCCCGTTACCCCCCAGCCGGGGGATACCCTGCCCTCGATCGCCGAAGCGCAGGGCATCAAGGTGGAAGACTTGGCGGCACTGAACCCCGGGCTGCCGCCCTCCGGCTCAATCCCCACGGATGAACCTGTTTTCATTCCGCAGGCAGATCCGCCGCTCACCAACCTCAACATCATCCCCGGCATCATCCAACCAACCAATGAACCCACGCCAACCCCGCCCGCTGATCCCTCGCAATTCTCGGAGCAATTGCAGACACTTGGATTTCCTCCACAAGACTCCCAGGGCGACAATCAGGCACCCATTGAATTGCCGGATGCGGTCGAAACGCCCACCCCGGAACCGGCAGGCAGCCTTCCACCGATTTCAAGCCTGGTGAAATCGCTCCCCGATCTCATCAAGGGAGTGAACACCAATCAGCCGGATTACCCTCCCCAGGTGCCCAAGATCAAGGTGGACTTCAAGGGCTGCGACGTAACGGTTCAACTGCTCAACGCTGTGGTGTACATCGACCCGCACGACCCGGCGGCGGTCAACATGCTGGAGGACGGGTTCTACCTTTACCGCTCGCGTGACGGAGGTCCGTTTGAGCGCATTGCCGACTGGGATCCCATCGTCGAGCTGACCGATACGTACAAGGACCTGTACGAGTACGGTTACAAGGAAACCGCTCAATACGGCGAGCTGACCTACATGATTGCCGCCTATAATTCGCTTGGCGAAGTGCCTTCGACTCCTGCCACCGTTCCGCTCGACCCGGTGACTTGCAAGAAATCCTCCATGTTTCCCACCATCAACACCAGCGTTACCCTCGATGACGGTAACCTGGTGCTGCCCTTCTCGATGGACCTGGCGTACTTCTACATCCAGGCAGACCCCGGCAACGGCAAGCTCACCCAGGGCTGGCGCGTACCCGAAGGCGACCGGACCTTCCTGCCCAACTCGGGCAAAGAGCTCAACCTGTACGATTACCTGGCCACCGTGCTCGACAAACTTCAGGCACCGGACCTTGATTTGAGGTTGGAAGTGTGGGGCTGGTGGGGCGGCAAGTTGACCCATGCCGGAAATTTCAAGATCTCTCTGCACCGCTCGGTGCTGCTGATCTGTTCGGTGGAGGGCGAGGGCGCCTGTACCAAGAACGGTGCGCCCTGGACCGCTGAATTGATCCTCAATGACGCCAAACCCCTCAAGGAGCAGGTTTACGAAATCAAATGGCTGACCACCGGGCTCTCGCCGGTGAAAGATGTCTGCATGGAACTGGCAGCCGGTCCCTATCCCAACGAGGATTACTGGCAGGTGAACCTGCCCATCCGCGCCTACTGCATGGATGCCAAGAGCAACGTTGGCACCTTCCTGCTGCAATTGGGTCCGCTGCTGTTTCCCGACGAACCCAAATCGGTGAAGGGATGGGGCGTGGGCTCGCACCTGATGGAATACGAAAGCAACTGGTTCCAGTTCGATTACGGCAACGGAAAACCCTTCACCCTGTACATGCGGGTTTATCCGCGCCACGAAACCAGCGGCTTCAACCGTTACGCCAACATCCTGCCCATCCATTACAAGACCTCAGCGGTTCCATCAACGCTTCCTCCGGTTGCCTCAACCTATGACAGCATGTACGACGTCCAAATCGTCCGCGACTCCTATGTACCGCCCAACTTCATGACCGAGGAGAAGTGGGGCTGTGTGATCATTGACGAAGACCCCACCGGAACGTACGCGGTGGGGCAGGAGGTCTGCCCGGGCATCGTTCCGCCGCACGACGACTGCGCCGGCATGTCGGAAGCGGAATGCCTGCTGATTGGCATGGGCAACGCGATCGGGTTCATCTATGACCAGGTGGCATTCGCGTACGAGCAGTACAAAGTTTATATCGCCCAGGGGATCAGCATGATCATCCCCGGCTGCGACAGCGAACCCGCATGCAAGAGCTGGGTGAAAAAGGGTGTGGATTACGGCGCTTCCTACGTCACCGGGCTGCCGGCGACCATGCCCAAATCGGAGGAGCTGATCGGCGACAGCGTGGCGTACTACATTGTCAACGGCGCCACTGAAGCCGAAAAGTACTACACCGGCTCGGATGTCTCTGCCATTGAAACCTTCTGCAGCCTGGCAGACTGTGAAGAAGAGATCAGCAAGTATGTGCAGACTGAACTCAAAATACAACGCTCGCTGGTGAGCCAGCCAGCCTGCATACACGGTTATGAAGCTTATTTTCACGGACAGCAGCCGGTCTGCCTGGATCCTTCGATCATTGTCCACCCCGCCCATGGCGCCTACAACTACCCGGGGTCGGTGATGGTCATGATCACCCGCAAGACCTCGCCCGAGAGCCTGGCGGTGAAGGAGACCGATATCGGGAACTACGCGCTGGATGTGAGCGTACAGGGTACCAACACCTACAACGGCGATGCGCTCGATGCGCCTCTCTACGAGACCGCCCGCATTGCCCTGCCCTGGCTCAAACCCGGCGAGTCCACCTATATCATCGCCCCGTTGAACCCTTGCCGCAATGCCAATGCATCAGGCTGCAGCGGCGGAGTGAACTACTATGGATTTGAAGGGCTTTACTTCGGCGGCACTTCGCATATGAAGGCTGTGGAAGCCTGTTTCAGCAGCGGCAGCTCGGTGGAATGGGTGCCATGCCTGGCAGGAGGGATGGATACATGGGAATTCACCAATCCAGCAACCAAAACGGAGCTGCCATGAACAGGTATAGACTCCTCTCCTTATTCATTCTCGTATGCCTGATCGCCGCCGGCTGCAACCAGGCGAAGGTCGATTTGCCCGCTGCGGGCGATCCTGTTGCCTGGATCGACGCGCCTCTGGACGGCATGCTTCTGCCCCTGGCGCCGTATGAAATTGTCTTCCACATCACCGACGACAGCCCGTTGACGCAGGGCGAGGTCAGCATCAACGGCAGTTTGGCGGCGCAGATTGCCGTATCGGACGGCGGAAACATGGCCACCCTGCGCTATGTTTGGACGCCTCCCGCCAACGGCAGATATGTGATCGAAGCGCGCGGTCAAAGTTCGGATGGCGCGTGGAGCGCTCCTGCAAGGGTGGAAGTGGAGGTGGGCGAACCCACGCCTACAGTCACGTTTACGCCCACGACGACTCCAACCCTCACGGCTACCCCCACGCCTACCCTGACGCCGACCGAGACCTCCACACCGACGCCCACCGCAACGTTCACGCCCACCGCCACCCGCACGCCTCTGCCGGGCCCGGCGCCGATCACATTCAACAATGTACATCCCAACACCACACAGATCTTCTTCTACCGCGATACCTGCGGCCGCAAGGAGGTGGATCTGTATGTGACCATCCCGCTGGCGAGCAAGGTCACAAAGGTGACCGTGAATTACCGCCTGGTGGCCCGCAGTGGAACACAACCGCCCACCAGCTGGCTGAGCAAGGACATGTACGTCAACAATGCAACGACAGGTGAGTGGCTGGTGACGATCAAACCCGAAGCAGTGTTCACCGGGATCTTCTTCTACACGCAAAGTGTGGTGGAGTACCAGTTCACAGCATTCAATGAAAAGGGGTCAAAATCCTCAGGGGTGTACGATGACGTAAAACTCGAGATGTGCCGGTGATCTTTGGTTGGTAGGGGCGATTCGAGAATCGCCCCTACCAATTGCCCTTCCTTTTTCCCCTTGTTCAGACAATTTGCCTCCTCTTTTTTCTTGACGCACTCATTGCAGCATGCTATATTACTTGCTTGAAAGACCATCACTGCTTCAATCTAATTCAGGTTTCGCATGACCATTATCACCCTCTTGACCGATTTTGGTGAACAAGATGGTTTCACCGGCATGATGAAGGGCGTCATCCTTTCGATTGCCCCGCAGGTGACCATTGTCGATATCACCCACCAGGTTGAACCCCAGAACGTTCGCCAGGGGGCTTTCCTGCTTGCGCAGGCAGTTCCGTTTTTTCCTGCCGGCACCATCCACGTGGCAGTGGTCGATCCGGGGGTGGGCACCGCCCGCCGCCCCATGGTGCTGCGCATCGCCGGTCAAACCTTTGTTGGACCGGATAATGGTCTTTTTACGCTGTTAATGCAGCGGGCAGATGAAACGAACCAGCCTATCGAAGCGGTCACCCTTGACCGGCCTGAATTCTGGCTGCCAGAAGTCTCGCATTCCTTCCACGGTCGTGACATCTTTTCCCCTGTCGCGGCGCATCTTGCCCTGGGCAGGCTGCTTTCCGATGTCGGTACACGCCTGGTAAACCCGGTGCGCCTGGAGCTTTCCGCTCCTGTCAAAACCGTTGATGGGTGGCGGGGAGAGGTCATCACCATCGATCATTTCGGCAATTTGATCACCAACCTTGATCCTTCACATCTCGCAGGCGATTTTGGTGTTACATTGATGGTGGCGGGGCAAAGGATCAACGGTATTTCACAGACTTTTGGCGACCATGCTCCGGGCGACCTGATCGCGATGGTCGACAGCTCCGGTCAGATCTCAGCAGCCGTGGTCAACGGCAGCGCAGCGCAACAGCTCAAGGTCAAGATCGGCGATCCCATCCGCCTTATCCATTCCCCCCGTGCTTCCCACGCCGGAAGTTGAAAGAACGACTTAATGGCAGACACCTCACCGCTTCAAATCAAAGATCTCAATTTCCGCTATCACAGCCGCACCGAGCTGGCGATCAAGAATATTTCGCTTTCGGTGGATGCCGGCCAGGTTCTGCTGATTGCCGGCGCCAGCGGCTGCGGTAAGACCACCCTGGCACGCTGCATCAACGGGCTCATCCCGCGCTCGTACAAGGGCGAAATGACCGGTGAAATCGTTCTCAGCGGCACTGATATTCAGGGACTGACCCTGGCGAAGATCTCACAACTCGTTGGGACGGTACTGCAGGACCCCGAACGCCAGATTCTCGGTACGCGCGTCGCCAACGAAGTGGCATTTGGGCTCGAAAACCTCGGTTTGCCGCGTGAAGAGATCCAGGAACGAGTCGCTCAATCCCTCGAACGTCTCAACATCCCGCACCTCAAAGACCGCGAGACCTTTAACCTCTCAGGCGGCGAAAAGCAGAAGGTTGCGCTGGCAGGCGTTCTCGCCATGCATCCCTCCATCCTGCTTCTGGATGAGCCGCTCGCCTCCCTCGACCCGGCTTCGGCTCAGGAAGCCCTGACGATCATCCGCAGTCTGGCAGATGACGGCATGACGGTGCTGATGGTGGAGCACCGCGTGGAAGACGTGCTGAGAATTTCGCCTGAAAATGCCATTTTCATGCGCGACGGCGAGATCAAATACTACGGTCCCACCAGCGGCTTCGACCGCCGGGTGGATTATCACGAAGTCAAGCTGCCCGCGGAGATGATCATGGAGCGTGCCGCGCTCGATCCTGCTCCAGCCCGCCTGGTGGATCTGCGCGAGAAGTCAAAGCTGGGCAGCCCCCACGCTCGGACGCAGGACGCGATGGTGGAGTTCAAGGATGTCGCCTTCTGGTACGAGCCTGAACGCCCGGTGCTGCATGATGTGACCCTCAACATCAACCGCGGTGATGTCATCGCCGTGCTTGGACCCAACGGCGCCGGCAAGACCACCCTGGTCAAGCACGCCATCGGGCTGCTCAAGCCAAAATCGGGCTCGGTGACCGTCAACGGCAAGGACACGCACGAAGCCACCGTGGCGCACATTGCCTCCACGCTCGGTTATGTATTTCAGAGCCCGTCGCATATGCTTTTTGCTCCCACTGTCAATGAAGAACTGGCATTTGGACCCACCAATCTGAAGCATTCTCCCCGGCAGATTGAACAGGAAGTGGCGGAGGCGTTGGATATCGTCAATATGCAGGGTATGGGACAGTATCCGCCGCTGGCGCTTTCCTTTGGGCAGCAAAAGCGCGTCTCCATCGCTGCGATCCTTTCCATGCAATCCCGCATCCTCGTCATGGACGAGCCCACTGCAGGGCAGGATTACAAGAACTACATCGATTTTATGGATTCCATCCTTCAGCTCCCCAGCTTCGATGCCATCCTCTTCATCACCCACGATATCGATATGGCCGTGATCTACGCCAACCGCGTGTTGATGGTCAACAACGGCACCGTGGTTTGTGATGGAACGCCCCGCGAGGCGCTCAATGATTTTGACTTCCTCAAAGCCAACCGGCTGGTGCCAACCTCGCTGTTGAAAAAGAATCTCGACGTTTTCGAAAAAACGCAGCGTTTTTATAGTGCCGAAGAGCTGGCTCATGTGTTAATGTAATAGAGTGAAATACCCCGCATCAGGCGGATGCGGGAGAAGTCGTTCATTTGAAGTGAGGAGAATAACATGAACAAAACCGTAAAAGTAATTCTTTCCTTGTTGGCTGTTCTGGCTTTCTTCCTGGGTGTCTGGCTGATCGGAGGTTTGATCAACCCCAGCCTCAATCTTGACCAGACAGCACTGCTGCGCTTTGTCTTCGTCGGAATCGGACTCGTCATCGTCTACATCATCTATCTCGTGACCCGCGAAAACAAGATGTGGGAAGTGGGCACCCGCCAGGTGGTCTACATGGCCATCGGCGCGGCATTGTTCGCCATCTTCTCCTATCTCTTCAACGGCACCGTTTTCGTCGTACCTTCTGTAAGCCAGGTGGCGCTGCGCCCGGCCATTGCCATCCCCATGTTCTTCGGGTACGCATTTGGTCCCGTGGTCGGATTCTTCACCGGTGCGGTGGGCAATATGTTTGGCGATGCCCTCACCGGCTTCGGACTCTCACCGCAGTGGTCCATTGGCAACGGGTTGGTTGGTCTGATTGCCGGTCTTGCATGGCTGTTCAAGGATAAGAAACAGGGCCTGAATACCGTACTCTACATCAGCGCAGTCCTGGTGGCTGCCATCACCCTGTTGTATGTGCTCAACCCCGGTACCGCCAACGGCATGTTCTTCGATCCAGCCAACAACGTTTTTGGCGATGCCAAGATCACTCTGTTTGCAGGCATAAGCGTTCTGATCGGTTTTGTCATCGTCATCCTGGTGAGGTTCATCTTTGGCAAGAACATCGATGTGGCCGCTGCAGTGACCTGGTCGATGCTCGGTAACTTGCTGGGTATCGGCTTCGCCGCCGTCAGTGATATCTGGATCAACGGCTACAGCCCGGTGGTTGCCCTGGTGGGTGAGTTCCTGCCCGCCGCCGGCCCCAACCTGATCTTCGCCGCCATCCTCGTACCCATCCTCGTCGCTGCCTACGCTGCTGTTCAGAAACAAACCGGAAGGTAATTCGATTGTTCGGTAGGGGCGTACAGCCGTACGCCCCTACGTCTGGCGGTCAGGTATTTTGGAAAGCATCAAGCTGATTTCCCTCCAGTCACCAGAAGGATTCTTCGCCATTTCGCGAAGCTGAAAGGGTGATGAAGGAGGGGGGATCTTTGAAAGGTTATTACGAGGTTTGGCGCTCCCTCGCAATGGCAGGAACGTGGGGTCACCAACCCCAAACTGCAACAAATTATTGTGTAATAAGAAGGTACTCTTATGCTCGTTGCCTGGCGATACCGTAAACGCAACTCCCTGCTCCAATCCTTTGATCCGCGCGCGTGGATCATCTTCTTTCTGTGCTTCCTGGCGTCCACGCTCTTCTTCTGGGATTTCCGGTTCCTGGCATTCTTCTTTGCCATCGCCCTGTTCTTCGTCTTTTCTTCCGGCATCCGCTGGAACGAAATGGCCAAAGCGTGGATCTTCATCGGCGGATTTATCCTCTTTTTCTCATTCCTCACCTTTCTCACCGGGCGCGGCGGCATGGAGCTCTACAAGAGCGAGCATTCTTTTTATAAGGTCGTGGCGGATTTCACCATTCTGGGCTGGCGTCCCACGCTCAACTTTACTGCAGAACGCACCATGTATGCTGCCAGCATGCTGCTGCGCGTGTTCAGCATTGCCAGCATGACCATATTGATCCCTTATTCGCTCAATCCTGCCCATTACGGAATCACCTTCCGCGGGCTGGGGCTGCCTGACAAGATTGCCTACGGCATGGATTTGACCATGCGCTTCATTCCCACCTTTGGACGCGATTTCAGCCTGACCATGGATGCCCAAAAGGCGCGCGGCTACGAAATCGAAAAGCTCACCGGCGGGTTGTTTGCCCAGGTTCGCAAGCTGGCTCCCCTGATCGTGCCGGTCACCATTCAGGCGATTGCCGGCTCGGAAGATATCATCGATGCCATGGACCTGCGGGCATTCGGCGTGGGTCCGCGCACCTGGCTTGAAAAGCTGACCTACCGCAAACGCGACAGGGCGTTGATCATCATAGGCATCGTCATTCTGGCAATTTCGGTCGCGATTTCAATGTACGGCATCGGAAAATTCTGGGTGCCGGCGTTCCTGATCCCATAATCGCAGGCATAGCCAAATATTCAATCAAACCGTAGGGGCGATTCATGAATCGCCCCTACCTGTTTACTAATCGCTGATCACTGTCGTCAGTTCATCAAGTGTGAAGCATCGGGGTGTTTGGGCATGGTATCCGTCTCAGTCCACACCGAAGTTCGGTTGCGGCCGGTTTCCTTGGAATGGTACAGCGCCTGGTCTGAGCGGTCCAGCAGCTCTTCCAGTGTTTTGCAGGGCTGCGAAAGGTCCACCACACCCAGGCTGATGCTAACCGGAATGGGTCCGCGCGTGGTGGTAAATGATTCCATGCTCACTGCATGGCGTAAGCGTTCACAGGTGGCAACCGCCTCATCTGCCGTGGTTTCAGGCGTCATGATGACGAATTCCTCGCCGCCGTACCGCGCCAGAATATCAATTGCGCGGATGTTCTTTGAGCAGATGGCTGCCAGCTGCTGAAGCACCTGGTCGCCCACATAGTGACCATAGGTGTCATTGACACGCTTGAAATGGTCGATATCGAGCATGATCACCGAGAGCGGGCGCCCGTAGCGCTGCGACCTTCCGAACTCCTGGTCTGCCAAATCAAAGAACCGCCGGCGGTTGAAGAGCTGCGTGAGCGGATCGGTAATGGCAAGCTGCTGCACTTCACCGAACAGGCGGCTGTTTTCCAGCGCGATCGCTCCCTGTCCTGCTAGAAGCTCCAGCATTTCCATGTCTTCCTGGGTATATTGGTTGGACAAATAACTCTGTACCGAGATCACGCCCTTGATCTTGGAACCAAGCTGCAGCGGAACCACCAGCAGAGACTGGGTGACAGAATCATCATCTTCCTCACCGAGCAGGATCGCGCCTGTATTGGCAATCTCGTTTTGACTGAAGGTATCGTACCTGCGGGATTTTCCGTCAGCGATCACCCTCGCGAACAACCCCTGGCTGGCAGGCCGCCGCTCCAGGGGGATTGGAGCTCCGCGGTCAACCATGTAGATATCAAAGATTTCTCGATTGGCTTCATCCAGCAGCGAGATCATGAAACACTCGGTGAGCATCAGGCTGGATGCGGCGCGATGAATGGCGCTGCACACCTGGTCCTGGCTGAGGTTGGCATTGATTTCCTGGGTGAGGCGGTAAAGAATTTCGAAACGGTTGGCGGCTTTGAGCGCTTTCTCGTACAGCGAAATATTCTCCAACGCCACCGAAACCTGGTCTGCAAATGCCTGGATCAGGCGGGCTTGATCTTCACTGAACGCATTGGGAGCCGCAGAATCCAGCGCCAGGATGCCGATGGTCCGGTCCTGGAATCGAAGCGGAACCCCCAGCCAGGATTGGATATCTGTACCCGAGAGGATGCCAAAATCAGGGTGTTTTGCGGGAACATCGTTGATGATGAGCGGCTTGGTATTCAGAAAGACTTCTGCGCCCGGATTGGATCGATCCAGCGTCAGTCTCGCACCGAGCACGCGGTGATTGTCCTCAAAGCCGTGACCGCCCACGATCTGAAGCTGATCGTTGCGCAGCAGCAGCACCGAGGCGCTGTTGAAGGGTACCACGGTCGCCAGTTGCTCGAGAATGCGGTCGAGAGATTGGTCCAGATCGAGCGTGGAAATGACCACCGAACTGGCTCGCTGCAAGGTCTCTGATTCAGCAGCCTGCCGGCGAGCGTTTTCGTATAGCCGTGCGTTATGAATGGCTACCGTCGCCTGTTGGGCGAACAGGTTCAGCAGTCGTATCTCCTCTTCAGTGTACTCCCGGTTTGGCGGAAGCCCTCCAACCCCCAGCACACCCAGCAGTTCATTACCGGCCAGCATGGGCACTGCCAGACCCGCATAGGTATCAGTGACCGCACCGTCGCGCATGACAGACCAGTTGTCATAGTATTGAACTGCTTTGGGCTGCCTGGACTGGGCGACCTCGCCCATTAATCCTTCGCCCATTTGAAATTTCTGTCCCACTGTGTCGCGGTCGAAGTTCAGAGCCACCACGATTTGCAGCGCATCGGTCGCCTTGTCATAGAGTGCCAGCTGCGCCACAGAGGCGTGAAGCAGGTTTATGGCGCGGCGCACGATCTTCTGAAGAAGTTGATCCTGTTCAAGTTCGCCACTGATGTCCGTCAGTGTAGCCTGCAAACCTTCCAGCTCGCGGATGCGCTGCCGTTCTGCTTCATAAAGCTGTGAATTTTGAATGGATAGCCCGGCCAGTACGGCAAATGCTGAAAGACGGTCTGCATCGCTGCGGGAGAAGGCATTGACCTGCTCCCTCTCCAGGGAAAAAATCGCCACCACAGTACCCTGGATGACCACAGGCGCCCCCAGCCAGGAGTGGAATTGCAGGTTCAGGTGGGTGTGCTGCCAGGTGGGTGAGGTGGCAATATCAGGGATCAGCAGAGTGGATTGTCCGGAAAGAAGCTTTCGGACGTTATCAGTGGTTTGGACAGGAAACTCAAGCCGGGCAAACTCTTCCTGGATACCGGGTACATAGCGTTCATACCCGCGGCTGCGGCTGATGCGCGCCACAGGACCATCAATCCACATGATGTTGGCGGCATCATAAGGCACTAGCTGCTCGAGCTGTTCCAGGAGTTTGTCCAGCACCTCGTTGAAATCGAGCGACGAAGTGATGATCTGCCCAACGTTCTGCATCTTCTCCGCTTGCTGCCGTTGATCGTGCTCCAGCTCGAACAGGCGGATGCGTTCAAGAGTCACACTCAGCGAGTTGCACACGGTATGGATCAAATGCAGGCGTGAGTCATCGGGCATGGGACTTCCATCCCGATAGAACAGGTTGAGAATTCCCAGTGAATTGCCGCTCACCATCAATGGGATCGCCAGGTTTCGCCCGTTCTCAGTATCTGCCTCAGGGACATTCGCAGTACAATCGCAGGGTTCAAACTCTCGTGGACTGGTCAGCTCACCGGCATTCAGGGCGGCAGCACAATCTCCGGAATGAATTTCACCTTTGACCTCTGAAAAACCGTCCTCTCCCTTTTCAGGATCATAGGAAAAAGCCTTATCCAATGTTCCTGCGCCGTCCGACAGGCGGATGAGCGCATACTGGCACGCGGAGAGCTCGCTTACGGTCTTCATGGCGGGTTCGACCGCTGCACGAATTTCGGTAGCCTGGTTGAAATCCTCTGAAAGGTGTCGCAGTACGGCAAGCTCGTTTTGTGTCCTGATCTGCCGGGTGGTCTCGTGGAGCACCACCAGGCTCCCCACAATCGACTGCCGGTTATCCTTAACAGGTGAAATCACTGCATCGTAATACCTTGTGCCTGCGGGTGTTTCAAACTTTAAATCCTGCTGGTATTGTTCGGATGTTTCGGACGAGGTCTTCAAGGCATGCCATTCAGGACTGATGGCTGAAATCTTTTGCCCCGTGGTTTTTCCAGTTTCAAATCCCGGCAAATGACCGGCAGCCATGTTGGCCGCAGCGATTTCCCCTTTCAAATTCACCACGATCACCGGATCCTGCATTTGTTCCAGCACGGTCTCGCGAGCGATGGGGATGAGCGCCAGGGTTTGGCGTTGCGATGCTCCTGCAAGGAGGATCAATTGACTGAGGATGCTGCCAGCAAGCATCAAGTATGTGCTTCGGCTGCTCAGTTCTCCGGGCATGACCGCGAGCACGCCCGCCAGTGCGGTGACTTCTGCGATCAAAACAAACCCCGTGCGGATTCGCTGCCAGAATGGTGTTCTCACCAATTCGCGGATGACCAGGATGATGCTGACGACGAGCAGCAGAATCGAGTATGAACCGCTGACCCAATACGCCCAACCATGTATTGAAATCAGGGTTGTGGACATGGAGACATTGCCCTGGATGGATTCACCCAGCCGAAACCAACGCAGAGAGGAATCTGCCCAAAGGATCAATAGCATTACCACCGGCTCGATCCAAAAGAGCGACTTCAGGGATCGTTTGATGGGGAGATTTACAAAATGGAAAGTATAGAAGAGTACTATCACCGGGAGCAAGAACAGCACCGAAAACTGCATGTTCTCCATGAGCAGCTTGCCCTCAATTCCCGGGAGCAGGAGTTCGAGCAGGTAGAAAGTACCCCACCAGGCTGTGCAGAGCGCAATCCAACCCAGGTGTTTCTGCCTGGATGCCGACTTGCGCAGCCAATACCAAAGAGTCAGCGCAAGCGCTGTGATGATCACTGTGATGGTGACCAGGTATTCTGGATTGAGAGGAGTAAACGTCTGCATGATACCCGCCAACATCCCCCAGACATGCAGAAACGAATTTGTTATGGTCTGGTTAGTCAATATCTACCCATATTATAACGACAACATTACCAAATTCAGTAAATTTCGGATAAAAGATCATCCTTTCTACCGAATAATTATTGTACAACGAAATTACCATTATGTTCGTACAAGAATCGTTATTTTGTTATTCCCCGTAAATACTGCTTACTACTCACTACTTGCTGTCCACCAATCACTGCCCGCTTCCCAACCCGCTCTCCTGCACCAACCGCGGCACGATTGATTCCCAGCCCACCGCCATGAAATGAATCCCCCGAACCCCGGGCAGACGTTTCAACCCATCGATCAACTCCAACGCCATCTGCACCGATTCTTCCTTGGGGTCTGCCGCTGCTTCCAGGCGTTTGAAGTACCTCTCCGGCACCTTGATGCCCGGTACCTGGTTCATCAAACCCGCTCCGCGTACCGTTTTCACCGGGCTGACCCCGGCGATCAAATGGACATTCTGCAGCACCCCGTGCTTGTCCAGCGCTTCCAGGTACCGCTCAAATCCTTCCAGGTCAAAAATCGTCTGTGTTTGCAGGAACTGAGTTCCCGCGTTGACCTTCTTGTGCTCGCGCAATGCCTGAATGAGCGGGGTGGATGCGAACGGTGAACCCGCCGCTCCGATGAACAATTGCGGCGCGCACTTCAATTCGCGGCAATCCAAAAACTGACCTTCATCCCGCATGCGCCTTAACAACCACACCATCTGGATCGCATCCAGATCCCAAATATCCATCCTGCCGTGCGGCTCGGGTCCCAGCCGCGGATGATCGCCCGTCAGGCACAGTACATTGCGGATCCCCAGCGCCGAAGCTCCCAAAACCTCCGACTGAAATCCCATCCGCGTCCGGTCTCGCCCGGCAATCTGCAGGATCGGTTCCAATCCGTGTTCAAGGGCAATGAGCGAACACGCCAGGCTGGACATGCGCGGCGTGGAGGATGGATTATCGGTAAAATTCGCCGCGTCAATTGAATCTCGCAGCATCTCCAGCTTCTTGATCAAATCGCCGGCATCGGCAGCCAGCGGAGGGGAAACCTCCGCGGTCACCACGAATTTGCCTTCCCTTAATTTTCGCTCCAGGCTGGACACCGGTTGATGGTCCGGTGCGGGGTGCGGCAGGGCATCTCCCCGCCACCAGGTCGGCTGGCGAACATCGTAGAATAATTTCTCCCACGCCGCAGATCGTTCCGCCTGGTCTGCCCCCAGCAATCGCAGCGTCTCCTTGACTCCCCCCATGGTCTGCCATTGATGAACCACGTCCATCCAGGTATGTGAGCCCACCTTTTCCCAATCCAGCGGAGGCAGCACTTCCATCAACCGTTCCTCGCGACCCATGCGCAGCGCCCGTTGGTAAATGCGGTACCACACGCACGACCGGGTCTCATCCACGTAGCAATGTTCCGGCGTCGACCCGCCGCATGGACCGTTCCTCAATCCCTTGGGGCATTCCATCGGGCAGATGAAGGCTGTTTCCTGCAGCAGGCAGTTGCCGCACATCCTGCAGCCGAAAAGTGGACCCTTGACCGCGCGTTCAATGCCTTCCAGTACCCGGTCGGGCAGGGGGTCGTGTTTGAAGGGTCGGTAAGCCGGCTGCCACCGCCGGACAGGAGTAAAGATCGGCATGGATTGATTCCTGGAACTAGAATGTGTCCATTATACCCTGCTAGTATCAGTGAGGTCACCTGCCCTGACGATGCGTTTCCTCATGACTTGTGAAGCGTTTGTATCTATGCGATCTGCGATGTATTTGATAGGGGCGATTCATGAATCGCTCCTATTCAAGATTCCACTCTCAGATCTCTTCAATCCATGTCATCCTGAGGGTGCTTTTTCCGAAGATTCGTTCTTTTCCCCAACCAATCCCCCGCTCGATTCTTTCACACAATGATGCCAACCCGGCACCTTATCATTCTCGAATCTCCCCTCCCTAATCTCAATCGTACAACACCCCCGTGTATATAATGAACGTATCACCCTGCAAGGAGACCCAAATGAACCGATTCCAACTCAGGCCTGCTGACCTCAACCGGGATTTGGCTTTTCTCGCCGCTCAATTCTCCCTCGAAGAAGACGAACCCACCGCTCCCGCTGCCCTCCAACTCGATTATGAAACCCACAAGGACCGCATCTTCACCATCACAATTGCTGAAAGTGAGCCAGGCGAGCCGCTTGGCTTCAATTGGGGCACCTCCAGCCGGTTTGATCCAGGCGAAGCATACTTCTACGTAATCGTTGCACCGCAGCACCGCTTCCAGGGGTTGGGAGCTCTTCTCTATCAGGATCTCGAGCGAGCCGCCTCTGAACTTCAAATCGAAAGGCTCGTGGTCGATATCCGCGATACCTGCCCTGAATGTCTTGCCTTCGCAAATCACCGAGGCTTTATCGAGAAAACCCACCGTATCGGCATGATTCTTGATCTCGCTTCATTTAATGACCGCGTCTACGACCCGAAGATCGAATCTTTGCGTGCCCAGGGTTTTGTTTTCACCAACATGGAGGTTTTGGGCGACACGTTCGAAGCTCGTCAGAAGCTTTATACCCTGAATAACACCACTGCCATGCAGACACAGGGCTCCGATGGAAAGCCTTCCTGGCTCTCCTTCGAGGATTTTCAAAAGAGTGTCTGCCAGTCTGAATGGTACATTCCTGCTGCGCAATTCGTCACCATTGACTCCGCCACCGGAAATTGGGCAGCCATGAGTGCCATCACCCGGTTCGAGGGCACCGATTATGCTTACAACCTCTTCACCGGCGTGGATGAACGCTACCGCGGTCGCGGACTGGCACAGGCGACCAAAACGTTTGCCCTGCGTTTCGCCCGTGATGTCCTCAGGGTGGATACTGTGCGTACGCATCACAATACCCACAACCCGCCCATCATCGCCATTGATCGAAAAATGGGCTACCGTCAGTCTCCGGGTTGGATCACCCTGCAGAAGGAACTGCCCAGATCGGCGGGCGGTCAAAAAGAAGCTCTTAATCCACAGATTTGACTTCCTTGATCCCCAACCCCTGGGGACTAATTACCAATCACCACTCTCGCTTCTCTACTCTCCTAAATACCGGTGGTACAATCATCCTGGTTTTCATCTCATCCAGAGGAAAATTCATGCCCACCTTCAACTACGTTCCCCTCGTTGAACTCACCCGCGGACCCATTGTCGAGTGCATTCACTACGGTGCTTTTGCTGTGGTCGATCCATCCAATCGGGTCGTCCAATCCGCCGGTGATCCTGAGCTTGTGACCTACCTGCGGTCTTCTGCCAAGCCTTTCCAGGTGCTGGCCTTTGTTGAAGCCGGCGGTGTGGAAGCTTTTCACCTCACCGACCGTGAACTGGCGGTGATGTGCGCCTCGCACCACGGTACGGATGATCACGTCCGCGTGATTTCAGGTATCCAGAAGAAAATCGGCGTCAGCGAATCTGACCTGATGTGCGGCATTCATCCGCCCACGGATCCCGCCACTGCTGAGCGTATGCTGAAGAATGGCGAACCCGTTACACCTCTCCGACATAACTGCTCCGGTAAACATACCGGCATGCTTGCCCTCTGCAAATTGATGGGTTTCCCCACCGAAGATTATCTCAACCCGCAGCACCCTGCACAAAAGCTCATTCTCAGCACCTTCAGCCAGGTGACACAGGTGCCTGTCGAAAAGATCCATCTCGGTACCGACGGCTGCTCGGCCCCGGTTTTTGCCATTCCCCTGCATGCCGCAGCCTGGGCATTTGCCCAGCTTGCCGACCCGTCCGCTCTGCCCGATCCTCGCCAGTCTGCCCTGCGCCGTATCTTCCGCGCCATGACTGCCAATCCTGATATGATCGCCGGCCCGAATGCATTCGATACCGACATCATGACCGCCGGTCGCGGCGTCATCCTCAGCAAGGGCGGCGCTGAAGGCTACCAGGCGTTGGCGGTTCTGCCCGGCGCCCTGGGCAAGGACTCTCCCGCCCTGGGTATCTGCGTCAAAATTTCCGACGGAGATCAGGGCAGCGGTTCACGCGCCCGCACCCTCGTGGGGGTTGAATTGCTGCGTCGTCTGGGCGCTCTAAATGACTCACAGGTGGCAGAAATTTCGGCCTTTGCTCCGCGTCCCCTCTATAACTGGCGCCACCTCGAAATCGGTCAAATCCGCACTGCCTTTTAGCACCTGCCAAGTATTCTTCTCCTCCATTTTCGTGTCTGTTTGCGCAAATGGGGTTGTGGTCTTTGCATACCCGAGCGTTCTTTGCAAGAGGTAGAGGCAGGAGGGGGGGTACTTACATTGCCATCGATTTTCTTAACTTCCCATCTTGCCCACCAACTCCTTTGCCCACGCAGCCGCGTGCTCCAACTCCTTCCTGTCCAATGGACCCTGCCGGCCGCGCACAAAGAATCTTCCCGGCGCCAATAAGGGTATTCCGCCCATGCTCTCCAAAGTATCGGTCATTGTCTGACCCGCTTCCCCCGTCAGGAATTTGGGCAGATGCATGCGCGTATCAAAGCAGGCAAAGCGCAATCCTCTTACTGCATCCGGAGCCAGGCTTGCCATGAAAGCCCCCATCCCTTCACTGGGTTTCCACTGGATGATCGGGCATCCCAGAACCAGCAGGTCGTACCCGCCGAAGTGGCTGTCCGCCTGGCTTACTCTGGCAATGTTTACCTCGCCGGCAGCTTTCAGCCCTTCGGCGATTGCCATTGCCACTGCTTCGGTATTTCCATAGGTCGATTCGTAAATAACCAATGATTTCATAAGAACTCCAGGAAAAAAAGAAATAAATCCTGAGTGGCCATGAAGGTGACACTTAAAACAGGATGAAATTAAGTGTATCTGAATCTTTCAAGGGCACAAAGTAAATAGATGCACAAATAAAGAGACAGGACGGTGACCCTTCACCGTCCTGTCCTCGTTGGATCAGTCCCCGAACTTCTTGATAAACCAGGTTTTTACCACCTGGGTCAAAATCACATACAGCACCAGCATGCCTGCCAGGTAAAGCCAGTAGGTCGGCGGCAGTGCCACAAATCCTAAAATCCCTGCCAATGGAGAAAAAGGCAGCAGTGCGCCGATTCCCACGATTGCCAGCGAGGTGGCAGTCAATGCCTTGCTCGCGCGGCTTTGTATGAACGGGATCTTGTTCGTGCGGATCACGTGAATGATCAGCGTCTGAGTGAACAGGCTCTCCACAAACCAGCCGGTGTGGAACAGCGCCGGGTTGCTGCCAGCATTGAACACAAACAGCATCAGGAAGAATGTCAAATAGTCAAAGATCGAGCTGATCGGACCAATGATTAAGATGAACCGTCTCAGTTCGTGGATCGCCCAGGTGCGCGGTTTCTTCAGCCATTCGGCATCCACGTCATCGGTAGGGATGGCAGTCTGTGAAAAATCGTAAAGCAGGTTGTTGGTCAGCACCTGGATGGGCAGCATCGGCACGAAGGGCAGGAAGATGCTCGCCCCAAGCACGCTGAACATGTTACCGAAGTTGGAGCTTGCCGCCATCTTGATATATTTCAGTATATTGCCAAACACCTTGCGCCCTTCCACCACGCCTTCCTCTAGCACCAAAAGGCTGTTCTCCAGCAGGATGATGTCGGAGGATTCCTTGGCAATGTCCACAGCGGTATTCACCGAGATACCCACATCCGCTGCCCGCAGCGCGGGCGCATCATTGATGCCATCGCCCAGGAATCCCACCACATGACCATCCTTCTGCAACGCCTGGATGATCCGTTCCTTGTGGATGGGTGAAAGCTTGGCAAAAATGGTCGTCTTTTCAGCCGCTTGTGCCAGAGCAGTATCATCCATTTCCTCGATATCGCTGCCCAGCAGGATTTCGTTGACCGGGAGCCCCACCTGTCCGCAGACGGTCTGGGTGACCAGGTCATTGTCGCCGGTCAGGATTTTGACGCCCACGTTGTATTGTCGCAGCGCATTCAAAGCCTCAGCGGCGGATTTCTTGGGGGGATCGAGGAAAGCCAGGAATCCCTTCAGGATCATGCCCTGCTCATCGGCAACACTGAAAGTGTTCCGATGGTCCACTGGATCCACAGGTTTGTAAGCCAGTGCGATCATCCGAAAGCCCTGGCGGCTCAGATTGTCCACCAGCAAGCGGCGTTTGGCGTCATATTCCGGCAGTCTGGGCAGAACCTCGCCCTTAACCTCAACCTCAGAGCAGATCGAGAAGATCTCTTCAATGGCTCCCTTTGTCACCAGCAAGCGATTGCCTTCGTCATCCTGTACCACCACTGACATTCTCTTGCGGTGGAAATCGAATGGGATCTCGTCCACTTTGAAGAATTGATCTTCCACTACGGCGCGGTTTTCCAGTACGCCGTGGTTCAAGATTGCCAGATCCAGGGTGTTTTTCAAACCGGTTTGGTAATAAGAGTTCAGGTATGCCATATAAAGGATGTCATCATTCTGGTTTCCAGAGACATCCAGGAATTTTTCCAGCACGATCTTGCCTTCGGTAATGGTACCGGTTTTGTCTGTGCAAAGAATATCCATCGCCCCGAAGTTCTGAATGGCGTTCAGGCGCTTGATGATCACCTTTTTCTTTGACATTGACAGCGCGCCTTTTGAAAGGTTCACTGTCACGATCATGGGCAGCATTTCTGGTGTGAGACCAACTGCTACCGCGGTGGCAAACAGGAACGCTTCGAGCCAGTCGTGCTTGGTCAAGCCGTTGATCACAAATACCAGCGGCACCAGCACTGCCATGAAGCTGATCATCAACCAGGTGAATTGGTTGATGCCCTTGTCAAAGCTCGTCGCCTGCCGCCTTCCGGTGATGCGATTTGCCATTGACCCGAAGTAAGTGTTCACCCCGGTTCCGATGACCACCGCGGTGCCCGCCCCGCTCTCCACATTCGATCCCATGAACGCCAGGGTTTGTGATTCCAGGGGATTCTTCAGGATACCCGTTTGATCCATGGCAATCTTTTCAACCGGTACCGATTCACCGGTCAAAGCAGATTGGTTGATGAAAAGGTCCTTGGCGCTCAGCACGCGCACGTCCGCAGGGATCATATCTCCCGCGGAAAGGAAGATCATGTCACCGGGCACAATCTCTTCCAAGGGCAGCTCGCGCCTTTGACCATCGCGCATGACGGTTGCCGTGGTGCTCACGATCTTATGAAGTGCATCTGCTGCTGAATCTGCTTTTGTTTCTTGCACAAACCGCAGCACGATGCCAAGAAGCACCATCGCCGCGATCAAGATCCCTGCGCGCATGTCGCCGGTGACAAACGAAACGACTGAAAGGATCGACAGCAGGATCACCAACGGGTTCTTGATGTTTTCCCACAGCCGTTGGAATAGGGTGACATGCTGTTCGCTGGCAACGATATTTGCCCCGAATTTCTCAAGGGCTTCTTCGGCCTCCTCGCTGGTAAGACCTGTGGGACGCGTGTTCAGCGTATCCAGCAGAGCATTTTCATCGAGAATCAGGCTCGAATTCAGCCTTTCAGAGATCCGGTTGTCAACCTGACGGTTTTTTTGCCCGCCCCGGTTTGGTAAATTGAGTGTGAAATCGCGGAAGACCATCCTCCACCTCCTTGCTGCGTGATTTTATTACCTGCACTCCCGCCTGTCTCACACGCCGAAGGTCTTGGATGAATTACCGGGTAAGGGCAGATTTCCCTTTTACCACCAGAGAATGAGTGGGCGGAAGCGTATTTCGGAAATGAAGCTGCCAGAGAGATCTTGCATCTTCATCCGCTTGATGTCCTGTAGAATCATCACTGCTCATTTCCACTCACCTCCTTCCACCAACTGCAGCCTGAATTGTGGGTGTTCCCGCACTGCAGCCTAAAATCAAAATCTCCCGGGATTAACCAGGGAGGGTATGTTGTTCACATGGGCTTGAAGTTACCTTCAAACTCACCCACTCTGGTTGAGCTTTGGCACTGCACCGCTTAGGGATTTCTCCCAGCCATTTCGGGTTGAGCCTTAATCCGGCTCTTCCTGTCCTACCCTTTGGAGTCTTTGGACTTTTCAGGGCAATGGCTTGTTTCGTGAGCAGACGCCTCACCTAACGAGGGTTTTCAATTTTCCGCTGTCATTCTACCTTGTCAGCAGAGTAAAGTCAACACCATTCACATTGGGTTGAATGTGAGTCTCCTCATAATCCTTCTGCCATTGGCAGCAGTAAAGAGGATCCTTCTTGGTTTCGCAGCAGTATTGGAAGAGTACAGAGTTTAACCAGGTCCATTCAGCCAGCTATCCAACTGTGAGATGGGAGTTGGCGGACTTCGCAGAATGAATTGTCGCGGCTACAAATTCTCATCAAAGAATTGGATCACCCTGGTTCCGTATTCATCAGCGTTGAGGGGATACCCGATGGCATGGTTATTGAAGATCTCTTTGAATCCGGCAGGTGTCAGGTTTGAAGTGTGAATGTCGCAATTGGGAATCACCCAGGTTTGTGCATTTTTCGCAACCATCAGGATTTGCTCCATATTGGAAATGGGGATCAGTTTGTCCTGCTGGCAATGCGCCAGAAAAATGGGGCGGGAACCAAGGCGCGAGATATCCTCAATCGGTCGCGAGGCTGTGATGTCGTAACCGTAAAACAGGCGGATCATTGCTTCGGTTGAATAGAGAAAGACCTGCGGCAATCCGCTGATCCCTGTCCATCCGTTTTCCAGCACGGGACCGATATCGGCAAATAAGCTGTCTGCCCAGACCGCTCCGATGGCAGTGTCATCTGCTGCGGCGCCGATGATCGAACCTGCACCCAGCGAGTAACCCAGTACGCCGATCTTGCCCGGCTGGTACCCGCGGGCTTTCAGCCAATCAACCGCGCCGAGCACATCCTGCCGTTCTTTGATACCAAAGGTGAAGCGGGCATCGCCGCTCTCGCCATGACCGCGCAGGTCGATCATCATCACCGAAAAACCTGCATCATGCAATTTGGCTGCAAAGGGTACAAATTCATCGATGAAAGCACGGGTGCGGCTGTCGTTATAGCCGTGAACCAGAATGATGGCACGTTGGTTTTCTGTCGATGGGATGTACCAACCGGCGATGTTGATCGCGTCGCCGCGCGATTGCAGCGCGACATCTTCATAATCCAGACCATACACTCCTGGGTTATATGTTTCGGTATTGATGATCCGTGCCGGCTTTGAGAGAACGCTCGCTGCGTAGGCTGAAACCCCCAAATACGCAATCAGGACAAAGATCACCAACCCCGCAGCCACCCAGAGGATTGTCCTCCAGGCGCTGCTCCGTGGACGGGTCGAATGAGATTCGCTCCCCTTCGCTTCCATAATACCCTCCTTGTCTCGTACTCAGTTTTTGGATGAGTATATTTCCGGGAGGTTGACGGTTCTATACGTAGAAATCGGAAATGTCCATGGAGAAGCGGGGTCCCCATGGTTTCGTCCTGGCAAGGTGATCACCCCAGTAGTCTGCTGGTCCTTGAATTGATTTCATTCTAGCACGCTTGTCACCCTCAGATTCATCCACTTAATCATGCACCATTGCTGCCAGACTCGATGTATCATATTTTTAGATCAACCTACAAGGAGTGTCCCGTGGCGCCTGGCAGTCAAAAATATTCCTACTGGAAGGAAGCTTTTCGACTTAAGAAGTGGCCCCTGCGCGAAAAGATCCATGGCTACATTTACATGCGCTGGCCTTATTTCTATATTGGCACTGGCATTGGCAGCACCTGGCTTTCGAAATTGCTGAATAAGATCATCCCCTTCTGGCAGCATCTTTTTCCTCCCCGCCCCGCAGGATCGGACGATATCACCTTCGCCGATACCTACCACGGCAAGGTGGTCCCACTTCAAACCGCTCGAGAAATCGTGACCGTTAACCGCGACATTGCCGTGCCCGATCTTGAACAGGTGATCCCGTATCACCTTGCACGGGCATTCATCCTTCAGCAACCCGATCGGATTGCGGTTCTCGACTGCCCTTGCCGCGCCAATCGCGAGCATCCCTGCCTGCCCATGGATGTCTGTCTGATCATTGGGGAGCCCTTCGCCAGTTTCGTGCTGCAGCATCACCCCGACAAGTCCCGCGCCATCACCCAGGCGGAAGCGGTCGAAATCCTCGAAGCTGAGGACCGCCGCGGTCACGTGCACCATGCCTTCTTCAAGGAAGCGGTGATGGAGCGGTTCTATGCCATCTGCAACTGCTGCTCGTGCTGCTGCGGTGCCATGCAGGCGCAATTTCAAGGCACGCCCATGCTGGCTTCCTCCGGCTATCTTTCGCAGGTGGATGATGACCTTTGCATCGGTTGCAGCGAGTGCGCGCAATTCTGCCAGTTTTCAGCCCTTGCCGTCAACGCTGGCATCAACCAGGTGGATACTGACCTCTGCATGGGCTGCGGCGTGTGCGTTTCCCACTGCCCGCAGGGCGCTTTAAGCCTGATCCTCGCACCGGAAAAGGGTATTCCCCTCGAAATGAGCCGGATTCTCGCATCAGCCCCTTGAGTATTTCTCACCCTAGCCGGCCAGTCCAATGTTTCCTCATGGTTGATTCACATACCACTTTGGTCTATAATCCAATTGAGCGAGGTGGCCATGGCTTCCAAAAAGTCAATTTACCTGCTTGATGAAACCCTCGAAGTAACGATCTTTTATGAAAACAAGGATCGCGACTTGCGTGACAACATTTGCATGGTGATCAACGAGTCATGCCCCGAAGACGAAAAGATCTTCAAGCATGATGAAAGCCATCTCTATTTCACCCGCGAGCAGGCATTGGAGCTTGCGCAGGCTTTCATCGCCGCCGTTGAAAGAAGCGAATCTGCAACTGAATAACCACCCTTCGAAATAAACATCCCCCTTTCAGGACCAGAGAGGGGGGTGTTTATCTTTTTTTTACCGCGATTCATTGCGTCTTTATGACAATTTCGATGCTTCTTCGAAGAGTGCCTTTTCCTCGTCCGTAGTGGGTTCCAGCACCAGCCCGTGCGGGATCGGATTACCGTCAAGATCGACGTGCACGAAGGAAATGAACCCGCGCACGACCACCGAATCATTGGTCGAGGCTTCAATGAGACTGACCAGCTTGGTCTTGCCCACTTTGACGATGCGGCTCTTGAAAGTAGCCAGCTCGCCTTTCCTGATCGGACGGGTGAAGGTCATCCCGTGGACCTTCAAACAGACGATGTTTTCCGGCTTGGTGGCTGAGGCCGCAGCGATAAACCCGGATTCGACAAACCACTCTGCGGTGCGGCCGGCGTAAAGTGTACCGTGGTGGTTCAGATCTTCGCCCTTGACCAAATGCATGCTGGTATAAACTGGATAGCTCATCTTCTTCTCCATTAACCTATAGATCATTTCGATAGATCATTCTATGCTTCAGATTCGACTCCTGCAATCCTGACTTCTATCACCACTTTGGAGTGTTATTCGCATTCCAGCGGCACAAGAGGTAAGATTGTTTGCGTATAGCCAGCTTTCTGGGCTGTACAAGGATATTATCCCCGGGATTGAAATTTCCTTTTCTGGAGGATAATTAAGACAAGTTCCTGGAGGTTTCTATGGACAAGCTGGATTTGCGAAAACAATATAAGGCATTCTATTCTCCGTCTGCCAAAGATTTCAGCATGGTCACCCTGCCGCCGCTCCCGTACCTGATGATCGATGGGCACGGCAGCCCGGATGGCGAGATGTATATGCAAGCCATCCAGACGCTCTACTCGCTGGCGTATACCCTCAAGTTCAGCCTCAAGAATTCGGGCGGGCAGGACTTTACGGTGATGCCGCTCGAGGGGTTGTGGTGGATGGAGGACATGACCCAATTCGGCACCGTCAGCAAGGACCAATGGCATTGGACCGCCATGATCATGCAGCCGGACTTCATCACGGCTGAACACTTCGCGGAAGCTGTGGCGACATGCCAGGCGAAAGGCAAGGCGCCGCTGGCGGACCTGGCAAGGCTGACGATCTTCGAGGAAGGCGAGTGCGCACAGATCTTGTTCTTCGGCGCGTACGCTGACGAGGCGCCCACCATCGCGCGCATGCACGCCTGGATCGCCGAAAAGGGCTACCGGCTTCACGGCCGGCATCACGAGATCTACATGACCGACCCCTCGCGGGTGGCGCCTGAGAAGAACAAGACCATCATCCGCCAGCCGATGCGCATAGCCAGTAGTTAAGGAGTGCGTTGACATCACATTTACCTTCGCGTTCTGCCTGCCCCTCTCTCCCTTCATCGCTTCCCATCAAACCCGCATAGCCAGTAATTAAGGTTTGCTTTGAATACTCCTTCACCATTTCTCGCTCCTTCCGTCCCCGACTTACCCGCGGCGTACTCCCTGCTGCCCTCCGCGCTGGAGTGGCTGGCGGCCGTGCTGGGCATCCCGGTGGGCAGGCTGCGTATCCGCGCTTTGAGCGGCGCCACCTCGTCCACGCTGTACGGGGTGGGCGGAGCGGGCTCGGACGAGCGTTGGGTGCTGCGCTGCCTGACCAACGCCGAATGGTTGGCGGAGGAGCCTGATATTCTCGAACGGGAGCGCGCCGCACTCACCGCACTGGCCAAAGTGGATTTTCCCGCCCCGCGCTGGGTCGCGGAGGACGCAGCAGGGCAAATCTGCGGCGTCCCGGCGCTGCTGATGACCGCACTTCCCGGTGAGGTGCTGCTCCCCCCGCTGCCTATCGACGCCTGGCTCTTTGAGCTGGCAAAGCCGCTGGTGAGCCTGCACAGCGTCCCGCAAGCCGGCATCCACTGGCATTACCATCCCTATGTCAACCCGTCTGACGCGGCACCTCCTGCCTGGTCAGCCCAACCCGCGCTCTGGGAACGCGCCATCGAGATCGCGCGCCACCCCTGGCCGGATTTCATTCCCGTCTTCATCCACCGAGACTACCACCCGGTGAACGTGCTCTTTTCAGGCGGCCGGCTTTCGGGCATCGTCGATTGGCCCAACGCCTGCATGGGGCCTGCTGGTTTTGACACCGCCTGGTGCCGCCTGAACCTGGCTTTCATGTACGGTGCTCCCGCCGCGGCGGCTTTCCTGCGCGCCTGCCGCCAAACGGCGGGTTCTCACTTTACTTACCACCCGTTTTGGGATATTCTAGCTTTGATCGAAGTGCTTCCCGGTCCGCCAGAATTCTACCCACCCTGGGCACAGTTTGGATTGCCGCCCCTCCCCGGGCATGAGCTCATCCGCAGGGTGGAGGCGTACCTGGGCGAGGTGTTGAGACTTTTCGACAGTTGAGGTGCAGGCATGCTCGAGCTTCCAGAAATTACCACCATCGCACGGCAGTTGAACGAGACGGTCCGCAGCAAGGGCATTCGGCGGACGGTGCTGCTTTCCAGCCCGCACAAGTTCGCCTTTCTCAACCGCACCCAGGAAGAGTACCCCAGGCTGCTCGCAGGCTGCCACATCCACTCGGCGGAATCCCGGGGCAATTACCTCCTCCTGCGCCTCGATGCCAGCCCGATGCTGGTGCTTGGAGATATGGGAGGCAGACTGCTATTCCACGCGCCCGGCGATCCTCAACCGGTGAAGCACCAGCTCATGCTGGAGTTTGAAGACGAATCCAGCCTGACCCTGACCCTGCAGATGTGGGGAGCCATTCTGCTTCTGGATGACCACCAAATCTCCCGCCATTCCCGAATTTCGTATATGACCCCGGGTCCGCTGGACGAAGCCTTCACTTTCGAACACTTTGAAGCGCTCATCCGCGCTGCCCCCGATAAGGAGCGCTCTTCGCTCAAGTACTTCATCATCAGCCAGTTCGGGCTGCCGGGGGTGGGCAACGGCTGCACCCACGACATCCTGTTCAACGCGCGGCTGCACCCCAAGTTCCCGCTCACGAAGCTGACGGAGGCTCAGACGGCTGATCTCTACCGGGCTGCCCGCGACACGCTGCAGCAGATGACTTCGGCGGGCGGGCGCGCCACGGAGCGCGACCTTTTCGATCGCCCGGGCGGGTACCAGCCGATCCTTTCGAACGAGGTGGTGGGCAAGCCGTGCCCGGTGTGCGGCACGCCCATCGAGCGTATCACCTACCTGGGCGGCGCGTCGTTCTTCTGCCCCCACGACCAGGTGTTGTGACGATTTTCCCCAACCCATTTCACGAAGCGTCCGTTCTTCGTAGGGGCACAGCGTGCTGTGCCCAAGGGTTTAGCACGCTAAACCCCTACATTTAGGTTATTGACGTGGCAGAGTGAGCTGTACCCGTGGGGTGCCAAGATCACTCACCCAGCGACAAAAGCATGGCGCTTTCCCTCTCACAAGCCTGGGAGAGGGACCAAGGGTGAGGGCTGAAAACGCCCCGCGGACACCTCTCGCAACAATCGCTCGGGTGTGCACAGATCGCGAATATCGACGAAAAGGAAATAAAGGGGCTCAGTGTTAACGCTGTGCCTCTACTATTGAAGACTTCAACAATCCGACGTACATTTATCATGTATTCGCAGCTCGCCACCAAAGCTCAAACTGAAAAAGCCTGCAAAGCATTTTCCGGCGCCAGTTATATTCTTCGCGGACATCATCCCCGGCAATATCGCAATCCCCTTACCCACTGCAGACGATCAAATCATCATCCGTATACTAAACCGCAATCCCAGGTTCAAATGAGGAGTAGATCATGACCCATCCTATTGACGTCATTACGGCATTCCATAACGCCTTTCGCGCCGATATGGCGCATATCGACGCGGCAGCGCTTGAAGCGGCAAGGGGTAAAGCCGGGCTCGCATCCACGATCGATCGCTTCCATTTCTTCAATGAGATCCTGGTTTGGCATGCCACGGGCGAGGAACTGGCCATCTACCCAGTCCTCGAGACCGTCGCGCCTTTAGTGGCTGAGGCATATGTGATGGATCATCGCGGTTTGGATGCCGCGTTCAAGGCGCTTGACACTGCGGTTTCTTCGCGAGACCCTTTACAGACAGCCCGCGCCGCTGCCGCGTTTAAGTTCCATCTCGACCTGCACCTGGATAAGGAAGACGCGCACCTCTACCGCCTGTTCCGCGAGCGCATCCCTCTGCCTGACCAGGGGCAAGCCGTCGGCCAATTGGCAAGCCATATTCCCCAGGCGCGTTTTCCGGAGGTGATCTCATGGGTATTCCCTTTGATCGGTAATGACGACCGCGAGAACACTCTGCGCATCTGGCAGATGGTTATGCCCGCCCCGGTCTTTGCCGGAGTCAAGCCGCTGATTACTCAGGCGGTCGGTGATGATTGGGCGGAATTGACAAGGAGAATCCCCTCGCTGCTGGATTCTTAGCCGAATAGCACCCTCCACAGACACAGGCCTGGAAGAGATCACCGGAGGAGCAGCAGCGCGCGGTTGAATCACTGTACTCGTCGTGGTAGAGAATCGCCTCCTTCGACGGTGAGAACGACCGCCTGGTGCACGAGCTGTACGACCTCACACCCGAGGAGGTCAAAATTGTGGAGGGGTGATCCCTCACCATGCTCCAAAAGCGTGGCGCTTTCCCAATCCCAAGCTTGCCCTACGCAAAAGCAGCTCAGGGTTCAGAAAACGCAACGCTCGGGTGTGCATGGGTCACAACCCCATTTGCACAACGAGCGTGAAAATGGGGGAGAGGAGATTGCCGCGGCAAAGAACGCCTCGCAATGACAACCATAAAGGGCACAGCACGCTGTGCCCCTACGAAGACCCCGGGCGCCGCGAACTATCGACGAGAAGGAAAAAAAAGGCACAGCGTTAACGCTGTGCCCCTACCATTCAGTCCGGGCGCACACTGTGCGCCCCTACAATTACGCTTCCTTCGGGCGTGCCTTGGGGTTGAACCACCACTTCCACTCCTGGTTCTCCCACACCACCAGGATGGGGGAGGCGTTGAAGATGGACGAGTAGGTGCCGCTGAGCACACCGATGAGTAGCACGGTGACAAAGTGCCGGATGGTGATGCCGCCAAACAGCGCCATCGCCAGCAGGCAGAGCATAACGGTAAGCTGGGTGTTGATGGAGCGCGCCAGGGTCTGCACCATGGAATGATTGACGATGCGCTCGAAGCTCACCTTGCGGTAGAGGTTCTGGTTCTCGCGGATGCGGTCAAAGACGACGATGGTGTCGTGCACCGAGAAGCCGATGACGGTGAGCAGTGCGGTGAGGAAGAGCGAATCTGCCTCCCAGCCAACGAAGTGACCCAGCAGGGCTTCCATGCCCACCACCACCAGCACGTCGTGCAGCATGGCGATGATGGCTGCGGTGCCGTAGCGGAAGGCGTGGGGTACGCCGCGGAAGGCAAAGGTGATATACGCCAGGATGCCCAGCGCCGCCAGCCCCACGGCGGTGGCCGCCCGCGAGGTGACTTCCTGCCCGATGACAGGACCCACCGAGTCAAACTGGTTGATGGTGATCTTGGAATTGAAGCGCTTCTCCATCTCGGTCACGATCTGGGTCTTGGTGGCTTCGGGCATGTCTTTGGAACGGATGATCAACTGGTCGGTGCCCGAAGATTGCACCTGGGTGTCGGGGTAGTTGAACTCGGTGTAGAGTGCAATGACCTGGGCGTCCTGCGGCAGCACGCCGGACTCGAACTTGACCTCGAGCACGGATCCGCCGGTGAAGTCAATGGCGAGCGGCAGCCCCCAGATGATCAACGCCAACATACCCGGGATGATGACCAGCAGGGAGATGGCGAAGTACAGGTATCGTTTTCCAATCATATTCATGGCTGCCTCCTACTTTGCAAACCAGCGGGGATGTTCGGCGAACTTGAGATTATCGAGCACGAGGTGCAGGAAGGTGCGCGTGGCCACGATGGCGGTGAAGAGGCTCACCAGCACGCCCAGCCCCAGGGTCAGCGAGAAGCCCATGACGATGGTGGCGCCAAACTGGCTGCCGTACCAGAAGAGGATCACACAGGTGATAAGAGTGGAGATATTGCTGTCGCGGATGGACGGCCAGGCGCGCTTCCACGCCAGGTCGATGGCTTGATGCAAGCCGTAGCCCGCGCGCATCTCCTCTTTCAACCTCTCGAAGATCAAAATGTTCGCGTCCACTGCCACTCCGATGCTCAGCACGAAGCCGGCGATGCCCGGCAGGGTGAGGGTGACGGGGATGAATTTGTAGAGCGCGAAGGTGGTCATGGTGTACATCACCAGCGCCACGTCGGCGATGAGCCCCGGCAGGCGGTAGTTGACCAGCATCAGGATGACGACCATTGCCAGCCCGATGAGACCGGCGCGGATGGACTTGCTGACCGAGTCAGCGCCCAGGGTGGCGCCTACCGAACGGGTTTCAACCACTTTCAGCGGTACGGGCAGGGCGCCGTAGCGCAACTGCACCGCCAGGTTGTTGGCGGTCTCGTAAGTGAAGTTGCCGCTGATCTCGCCCTTGCCGTTGGGGATGGTGGAGTCGATGGTGGGGCAGGAGATGACCTTGTTGTCGAGCACGATGCACAGGTATTTGCCGACGTTTTTGGAGGTGAAATCGGCGAAGATCTTGGTTTCGGCATCCTTAAGGGTAAAGGAAATGGCATAACTTCCGATGGTCCCCGTGGTGACGTTGACCGTGGCCAGACCGTTGCCGGTCATGATGGCTTTGTAGGTCTGCACCGCACCTGGTGTGGCAGTGGCGCCGGCAGCCGGGGTGGCTGCAGGTGTCGCAGTGGCGGCGGGGGTGGCGGTTGCAGCGCTTGTGGCTGTCGCAGCTGTGGTGGCTTGTGGGGTGCCAGTGGTCGAGGCAGTGACGCCTGAGTAATCTACTTTCACCTCAGTACCGGGAGCCACAAAGGTGCTGCCAGCGTCCACAAACGCAAGCTGTCCCACCTGTCTGAGGGCGGCCACGACCTGGTCGGTCTGAGTCAGACCCGGGAACTCGCCCACGATGCGGCGTGTGCCCGAGGTCTGAAAGGTCACCTCACTCACGCCCAGGGCGTTCGAGCGGCTTTGAAGGATCTGCTTGGCGTCCTGCAGCTCCTGGGCCGTGACTGGGGTATCTGCAGGAAGGTCCACTTCAAGCAGCACGCGCATACCACCACGCAAATCCAGACCCTCCTGGGTCTTCATTGTGCGGTTGAAATTGCCAATGTGGATGCCGGGGTTGCTGGGCAGCACTGCCCAAATCACCGCCGCCCAAATGACCAGCACCACGATCAACCAACGATAATACTTTTGATTCATGCCGACCTGCCTTCACGCCCGGGTTGACTTGCATTGCATAACCGGCAATTCTATTACCAAATGGCAAATCACAAGAGGGGGCAGTTTTGACCCAGTTTGTCAAGTTTTCAACC
This sequence comes from Anaerolineaceae bacterium, assembly GCA_039683035.1. Taxonomy (GTDB): domain Bacteria; phylum Chloroflexota; class Anaerolineae; order Anaerolineales; family Anaerolineaceae; genus UBA6107. Next base: position 5,890 of record JBDKSE010000013.1, on the reverse strand, counting down.
GGGTTTGAGAGGCGAGCGGGGCAGGGGCGGTATACGAATCCTCCAAACAGTACCATTTTAGTCTTAATTCTGCTATACTACTTATAAGGAGATCAGCCTATGGCATTGAGTGTTGGTACCCCCGCACCTGACTTTACGCTTCCTTCGCAACTGGGCAAACCCGTCACGCTGAGCGACCTGCGCGGCATGAATGTGGTGCTCGCGTTCTTCCCGGCTGCCTGGACGCCGATATGAACGGCGCAGATCCCGCTGTACGAGGTCGAAAAGACCAAGTTCGCGGGATTGGATACCCAGGTTCTGGGTATAAGCGTTGATCCTGTTCCAACCCTGGTCGCCTGGGCGGAAGACCTGGGCGGAATTCACTATCCGCTATTGAGCGATTTCTGGCCGCACGGCAAGGTTGCCACTGCATACGGCGTATTGCGCGATGACGGCACCACCGAGCGCGCCATTTTCGTCATCGACAAGCGCGGTATCATCCGCTACGTGGACGTGCACGACATCGACGACCAGCCCTCCAACGAGGTGCTGCGCACCGCCATCCGAGCGGTGGACCCCGAGGTGGCGGACCGCCCCGAGGAGCCCAAGCCGGCGCCGGTGCCGCTGCCGCACGGCGGCATTGTGATGTACTGCACGCGCTGGTGCCCCGATTGCAAGCAGGCGCGGCGCTTCTTCGCCGACAGGGGTATTGCCTACACCGAGGTGGATATCACCACCACGCCGGGGGCTGGCGAGCAGGTGGAGAAGTGGTCGGGCGGGTTCCAGACCACGCCCACGTTTGACATCGACGGGACGATCATCGTCGATTACCAGCTCGACAAGCTGAAGGAGTTGTTGAAGATCGAGTAACCAAAGTAGGGGAGGGTCCATGACCCTCCCCGTTTTATCACCAGGCGAGGAGCCTCATCCCCCTGCCCCCTTCCCAGGAAGGGGGAAAAGCTTAATATGTAGTTCATTTCGCCGCAAAGCGGCGAAATGAACTACTTGTTTACGGTAAAAGAACCATCAATGGCCATGGTGAATTATTGGAAAAGAGTTGGGGAAGACGGCTGTTCGCAAAGCTCGTCAGGAGAGTGAAGATCTGTTCTTCCCAGGAAGGGGGAAACCTTATTTGGTGTGCAATTCGCCGCTATGCGGCGAATTGCACACCTCATTTTGGTAAAAGAACCAACTGGTTCAAAGGAGAATCAATGAATACGTGCCTGAGAATGGGAAGTTTGCGAAGCGCTGTCAGGCGAGTGAGGACAAGCCCCATCCCCCTGCCCCCTTCCTGGGAAGGGGGAAAATCTTATATGTGGATGATTTCGGCGCTCTGCGCCGAAATCATCCACTTAAAGGGGAAAAACTAAAGGCCTACAGGGTACGGGCGATTCATGCTTCGCCCCTACCTTAACATCCTTACGAGATGAGCTTGAAAAGCTCCTCAGGTGCGGCGGCGACGCCGATCATGCTGGCGCCGACGTGGGCACCGAGCACGAGAGAGAGCACGCCCACGGGCAGCCAGACACCGTTGATACGCCGGCTGACCTCTTCTTTGAGCGCCAGGGCACCGGACAGATTGTCGGCATGCACCACCTGCAGGCGCAGCCTGGTACCCGGGGCGAACCTGCGGCTGATGAGGTCGGCGGCGGCTTTGATGGCGCCGGAGAAACTCATCGACTGACCCTGCTGCACGTAGGTGCCGTGCTCCTTTTCGACACCGATGAGGGGTTTGATGTTGAGCAGCGAGCCGATGAGCCCCTTGATGTGGCTGATGCGCCCGCCGTGAATGAGATATTTGAGTTCCTTGAGGGTGTAAAACACTTCGGTGCCGCTGCGGATGCGGCTGATGTAAGCGAGAATGTCTTCTTTCGACCAGCCCATGGCTGCGGCTTTGGCAGCCGCCTCCACCTGCCACCCGGCAGGCGCTCCGAGGGTGAGGGTGTCGACCACGGTGATATCCGCCCCGGGGACCATCGCAGCAGCAGCCACCGCGGCATTGTAGGTACCCGACAGGCCGGAAGACATGTGGATGGAAAGGATCGGCTCATTCCCCTTTGAAAGCTCCTGGTAGAGTTTGACAAACTCGCCCACAGCCGGCTGCGAGGTGAGGGGCAGCTCGGGGCTGGATTCGAGGAGGGGGTAAAAGCGCGGCGCGTCGAGGTCAATGCCTTCGCGGTAGGTTTTGCCGCCGAGGGTGACGGTGAGGGGGAGGATGTGGACGTTGAGACGCTCACACTCCTGGGGGGTAAGCTGGACGTTGGTACCGCTGTCGGTAACTATTTGCACGTGAAATACTCCTGGTATGGTCTAGACTATTGATACCTGAAGTTGGGGCAGGTGTAAATGTGTCTTAAGAGATATTTTGGGAAGGAGAAGCGAGATTCGAGAGTGGAGAGTGGAGAGTCGAGAATGGTCCAATCAGTGGAAGGTGATGCAAGGTATTTTAAGGAAGAGTTGCTGCCGATGGTTTTGATCAAGTGTGCACAAGCTGACCTAACCCCCAGCCCCTTCCCTAACCCCGCTCGCAACCAACGCTCGGGGGCGCACCCTTGACGAAATACATCGTCAGGGTCATGAAAGACCGCGAGGGAAGGGTAGCAAACTGAACATTATCCATGGCCAAAAACACTACCCAAAAGGGAAGGGGTACTATGGAAGGGATCATTTAGTCAAAAATTCTGGTTCGAATGGAAGAGTACAGGACAAATTTGACGAATCTCCACTCTCGTCTCTCTACTCTCCGCCCTTCTCCGCCATTACCTTTTCGTAGATGATGCGCACGCCTTCGAGGGTGAGCTCGGGCTCGACGGCGTCGATGCATTTGACCTCGCGGCAGATGATGCGGGCGAGACCACCGGTGGCAACGACTTTGGCGCTTCCGCCGAGTTCCTTCTGGATGCGCGCCACCAGGCCTTCAACCAGCCCCGCGAAGCCGAAGATGATGCCCGACTGAAGCGAGAGGATGGTGTTCTTGCCGATGGCTTTTTCCGGGCGGTGCAGGTCCACCTGCGGCAGCATGGCGCCGTGGCTGATGAGGCTTTCGGTGCCGGTGATGATGCCCGGGGCGATGGCGACACCCTCGAACACGCCGCCGGCTGAAACTGCGCTGAAGGTGGTGGCGGTGCCGAAGCCCACCACGATGACCGGCGCGCCGTAGAGCGCTACAGCACCCACGGCGTTGGCAATGAGATCAGCGCCCACTTCAGAGGGATTATCGGCGTTGACCTTCATCACACGGCCTGCGGCGGCGCTGATAATCAACGGTTCGAGCTTCAGGTGGCGGCGTACCAGGTCGCGGAAGGCAATGGTCAGCTCGGGAACGACGCTGCTGATGGCACAACCGTGGATCTCTTCCTTGTTGACGGAATCGCTCTCGAAAAGGGACAGCATGACCACCGCGTATTCATCCGCCAGTTTCTTGGGGTCGGTGTAGATGCGCCACGAGGTAATTTTCTTGCCCTCGCGGTAGAGTCCGAGCTTGATGTTGGTGTTGCCGATGTCGATGCAAAGGAGCATGAGGCGCCTCGTTCGTTCGTTTTTTCAATTGTACATCGGGAAACAAAAGCGGAGTGTCGAGAACCGAGAATCGAGAATCGAGAATCGAGAGTAGTCATTTTCCAGCCAATGCACCATCAGGATTCGAGGGCTGCGGCGCGATGGTCCGAGGGGGTTGGCGCGGAGCACCCGCGGAGACTATCGCAGCGGCAGACAAGATGGCGGGGAGCATGAAAAGGGCAGGGAAACCAACCCCCTCAGCGCACCTCGGGGTCATTTTTCCCCTGATTACCTGAATACGAAGAAGAGGATCAGGTAGCTCACGGAGACAGCCGCCAGCACCCAGAGAGCGGGCTTCCAGAGGCGGGAGCGGCGGGTGAAGATGCCGATGATGATAAGCAGCAGGCAGAGGACGAAGAGGATAAAGAGGGGGATGCCAATGAAATTGACAGAGGTCATTTGAACGTCTCCTGGTGGGTAAGCTCATTATAGCAACGGGAAGTAATCAGTGATTAGGGATCAGGGAAGAGCCCCCCTTTGATCCCCCCATTTATGACCCCATTCGCTTCCCCTCTCGCAATGAACGCTCGGGGGTGCAGAAACCTCAACGCTCAGGGGCGCAAAGTTCGCGAGAGCGCAAAATGGAGGGAGAAAGAGCCAGGCGCGCCTGCGGGTGTGTGAGAGAACCGGGAAAACGAATAAAAAAACCAATACAAAAAACGGAAAAAACGAATAAAAACGAATGGGAACTGGCAGAGAGGGTCATTCTTGAGGGGGTGAAGGAAGGTCCGCGGTGCCATCGCCGCGGAAGTCATCACAGATGGCTTTGAATTCAGGCCATTCCTGCTCGAGTTCGGCGAGAGCCTGTTGGAGCAGCTCCGCCTGGGAGGGTTCGGGCATGCGGGAGTTGGTGCGGACGAGGCGGTTGATGGATGAGGTGGAGAGGGAGAGCACGCGGAGGAGATCTTTGGCCTCATCAAGGTCGTCGACATCGGAGCCGAGTTCGGCAACCTTGCGGGAGAAGATGCGCATGACTTCGATCTCGTCCTTGAGCGAGGCGACAGTGGTTTCGTCGAGACCATCGACGTCACGGGCGGGGAGACGGCGGGTGTAGAAGCCGTACTTGACGGCGTTGGTGTTGCCGGGCTGGGCGCCTTTCTTGCGTTTGGTCATGGGACCTCCGGGGGAAAAGAATGGTGATTAGGAATCAGGGATTAGGAAGGACGATCAGTGAACAGTAATTAGTAATCAGGGATTAGGAAAAACGAGAATCGAGAGTCGAGAGAGGTGTAGGGGCGAAGCATTCAGCAAGGATGATGGATATGAAGAAGCGCATTGGATGCTGAATGCTTCGCCCTTACGAAGGCGAAAGAGCCATGAGGGCTGATTAATGTTTGGTGAAGATTCCCCTTTACGAATTTGGGGAAAGACAAGCGAGAGGGGAGAGTCGTAGGGGCGCACCCCCCTTTCATCCCCCCATTTATGCAACAAGCGCAAAAATGGAGGGATATGTACGGGCGCCCGGATGCGGCGAAATCCCCCGAAAGGCGCTCCACCAGCCAGGAGAGGCTGGAAAGAGGGAACTCATTTTGGGGGCAGACGAGAGGGCCATATTATAATAGCACGAATGTTCTATTAAGTCAAGGGGTTTTGAGGTTTTTTAAGGCGGCAATTGGATATTTTAAGAAAACGAGAGTCGAGAATGGAGAGTGGAGAGTCGTAGGTGCGCCACCCATGACGAACCCCATTCGCTTCCCCTCTCGCAATGAACGCTCGGGGGTGCAGAAACCGCAACGCTCAGGGGCGCAAAGTTCGCGATGCTTCGTCAGGGTCATGATATATGGCGCCTCCGGTTGTCATTGCGAGGCGTTCGATGCCGTGGCAATCTTCACTCATCCACAAAAGAAGATTGCCCCTCTCGCAAAAATCGCTCGGGGGTGCAAAGCACGCAACCGCGGTCGCGAAATACGCTCCCTCGCAATGACACTTTAAGGGGGAGATTATTGGAGCGCGCTTGCATGGGGTGCAAGAGGTCGGAGGTTGCAGGGGATGGGACACAGCCCTCACCCTGCGCCAAAAGCGTGGCGCTTTCCCTCTCCCAGGCTTGGTAGAGGGAAAAAGGTGAGGGCGCATTACGCTGCGCCCTTACAAATACCCGGGCGCCATGTATGGCGCCCCTACGGAAACCCCAATGCCTGTTCTTTTTCTGTTATACAATTGATCCATCGCGCCGCTCATTACCCAAAGGGGGCACCATGACCGCACCACAATCCATCATCGACCTCGTCCAGCGCTTTGACGACCACCGCGAAGCCTACCGATCCGGCAAGTACAACGAAGCCCAACTGCGGGTTGAATTCCTCAACCCGTTCTTTGAAGCCCTGGGTTGGGACATGCTCAACCTCAAAGGTTA